>CP070683.1:0-21932 GCA_020352645.1 Candidatus Bathyarchaeota archaeon
GGAAGAAGCAACATCACGCTCAGAAACATAGAAATCAATAGGTTCAGTATCGGCATCTACATCCATTCTTCCTCCGACAACACTGTATCAGGAAACAACATAACAAACAGTGACACTGGCGTCTATCTCTATTCTTCCTCTAACAACACTGTATCAGGAAACAACATAACAAACAACGATTGGTATGGCGTCTATCTTCACAATTCCTGCAACAATAACACTGTTTCAGGAAACAGTTTTGTCAACGACGGCTTGGTCGTTTATCATTCTTTTGGAAATACGGTTGTTGATAACCTGGTGAATGACAAGCCTCTGGTTTACCTTGAGGATATTTCAGACTTGGTCGTTGAAGATGCTGGACAAGTGATACTTGTCAACTGCAGCCGCATCCGAGTGGAAAACCTCACCCTATCCAATACATCTGTAGGGGCCCAACTGTGGAATACAAATAGCACAACCATAACTGATAACGACATAACAGGCAATGTTGAGGGAGTTTTTCTCCACTCTTCCTCCAGCAACACTATTTCAGGTAACAACATAACAGACAACGGGATCGGCTCGAGGTTCTATTCTTCCTCCAACGACAACACTGTTTACAATAATAATTTCATTAACAACCAGCAGGTTCTTCTCTCTAGTTCCGTCAACAATAAATGGGATAATGGCTGTGAAGGCAACTTCTGGAGCGACTTTGTTGGGACTGACTCAAATGGGGATGGGATAGGAGATACACCCTACATAATTGATGGTAGCAATCAGGATAACTACCCTTTGATGAATCCCTACTGGAATCCAGCGGACATAAACCACGATTTGAAGGTGGACATTTTTGATGTTGTGACAGCATGTGTAGCATACTCCTCGACTCCATCAGACGTGAAATGGAACCCCCACTGCGACATAGCAGAACCCTACGGTGTCATAGATATTTTCGACATTGTCATGATATGCTCAAGTTACGGAGAAGAATACTAGCTCAAAACGCGACCTACACTGTAGGAGGCGCAATGTAAGTAGTGAATTCTTGGTGGTAAGAAAAATGTATGGGAAAAGTGATCCCCCCCTCCCCCCTAGGCGTGAGCACGCGCGCAGGTGCCAAGACATGTATCAGCAGCATTATTGATGAGCGTAGGTTCGAGAATAGTGTCCAGGATCTTGTACTACCTCTAGCTCGTTGTTGTCGGGATCTAGGAAGTCAGCAACTATTCCACCCCATGGCATTTTCGTAGGTTTCAGGGTGAATTTCACTCCTTGCTTTCTGAGTCTGTCGTAGAGTGCGAAGATGTCGTCTGTGTCGAAAACTATTCCTGTTCTCCTTTTCCGTTTAGATTTCTTCCCGGTGGCGTGCAAACCAATCTTCGCTAGAGGCTCGTCTGGACCAAGTTCTACATGGTTGAAAACCTTAGCATCAAGAGCCAGCGGCAAACCGAGGACTCGAGTGTAAAACCGCAAGGCTTCATCAATATCTGACACACGTATCATGGTCAACCAAAGACGGGTTATTCCACCTTTTTCCCCCTTCATATTAACACATCCTCTGCATCGTCTTCACACAGAAGAGCATTATAGTCTTTTCGAGAGACCTCTTCAGGAATATCATAGCAGAAGCTTTGCCAACCGTGGGAGATGGGGCAGATTAGAGGTTGGAGCAAACGGCGATGCTAAGAGTTTTAGCTTGTGTAGGTTTTGGGAATTCAGTAGGAAAGGAGGGGTTTCTCACAGGGGTATAGCACTATGTCTTTCTGCTACACAATAGATCCGTGAGTGTAACACGGCGTGTTACGATTTCCATATTTCCAGCTATATGCGGAGGTAAACAGCTTCTCTCTTTAGGCTGACTCACCTGCGGCTGTTTCTCAGTTCTTTCTGTATTTTTCGCATAAGATTCCAGTGCCAAATCCTGCGTCTGAGGCTTCGGAACATTGCTTCTCCAACTCCCGGATCAAGCGCGATCCCATGCGCATAATCTAGTCTCTCCGGTCACTACTAGGTTCAGAGCTTGGACTGATTTTAAAAGCCATGTTTCCAAAGGACGCATATTGCTTGGGATGACACGTTGCTATCAGTGTCTGAAGTCAAATGTGAAAGGCGTCCTCTTTCAAGGATGCCCAACAGTTGTACTTCGGGCTTTGATCCACTATTCTTTTCGTTGTTTTAAGATAGTGTTCAGTTCATTTCTGGATATTGCACCAGCATCATACAGCGTGTTTGCAGCTTCGCTTGCGTTGAGCACGTAGTGCAGATCAACGTTTTCCTTCGCCAGCTTTTCCTTTCCACCCTCTTCTCTGTTGATCAGCACGACGGCGTCATTGACAATTCCACCCTCTGCTCGTATTGCGCTGATCGCTTTCACCAGTGATTTGCCTGACGTGATCAAATCGTCTAGGGGAAGAACTACGTCGCCTGACACAAGTAAGCCTTCAACTCTTCTTTCCCTTCCATGTTTTCTCTGCGTCGGCCTAGTGTAGACAAATGGTTTGTTCAGGTTGTATGCGACTACGGAGGCGAAGGGCAGGCCTGCAGTGGGGATTCCAGCGATTCTCTGGAAGTTTTCAACTCGTACGCCGTCTCTTATGAGTTCTGCATAGAGGCTGCAGATTTTGTGGAATGCATCAGGAAAACTGGGTATGATGCGAAGATCGATGTAGTAAGGGCTTATCTTTCCGCTAGTAAGCTTGAATGTGCCGAATTTGAGAGCGCCAATTTTGTATAGTATCTTGCAGAGTTGTTGTTTCAGTGTTTCCATATTTCTCATTTCTTTCGCTGCTTTCCAACGATGTAAACTTTGTCCTTTTCAGCTATTTGGCATTTCACCTTTGGTGCTTCTTTTGAGAGCATTTCGCAGAAGCTGTTGAGATCGCTCTTAGAGGCGGTATGATATGGAACGGCTACTTTTGGCTTGACAAGCTTCACGATTTCTGCCCCGGTTTTCGGCGATGTTCCAGGAGCAATTGCGACTGTGCAGAAGGCAACATCAGGTTTATGCTTCTTACCTATTTCCAGCATCTCTGGAAAGGGCATGCTGTCAGCCGTGTGAAAGATCTTCACTCCCTCTTCGCTTGTTACCAGATATGTTACTGGACTATTAGCAGGAGAATGGTTGCAGGCTGCGGCCTGTACCGTTACACCTTCTATGGTTGTTTCAGATCCTGCTTTCATCTCTTGCAAGTCTTCAGCAGCAATTGAATTTCTCAGCTTCTTCGTTGAAGTGGGGTCAGCGATTATGCGGCAGCCAGTTCGTTCATACAAGTTCTTCACCAGTAGCCCGTCAAGATGATCATAATGCTCGTGGGTGATTAGAATGGCGTCAATCTTGGCAAAGCATTTAGGGCTGACGTCAACAGGGTCCACAACCAGAGTCTTGCTGGGTGTCTTCAGCGTGACTCCTGAATAGTTGTTAAACCATTTGAAGGCAACTTCATTCTCTTTTGGGGACGCAGTCTCAATTGACATAAAACATCACTGACGAAACGTATCGTTCTCATGATTAAAAGAACTTATGCTCATGTTTCTCAGAGAATTCGAGGGGACTCAGCATTCTTTCAGCAGACGCCCGCGACGATTTTGAAGGTCTTACATACTGCAATTTCCTCTTCTGGGGGAAAAGTCCTTTCCGTGATTTCGATTCGTTCTCCTGAACATTCACCATCTACCCAGTGTTTGCAGTCTCTTCGCTCACAAATTACTTTGGTCATACAAATCTACCCTTGCATAACTCATGAGCCTGTTTGCTATTTAGCTTTACGCAACATTAACGTTACCTTTTCCGAGCAAACTAGAACTAAGATTGAAGCACATGCAAGATGCCTCGATTATGAAACTTGAAAGTATAGGATACGTGGTATAGAACCCCACTTCTAGACCACATTCCAGCTGACATTATTCGCTTTGTTAAAGAGTCCTCCAAGGAAATTCAGAAGGAAATAAGCAAATACCGCGTTGCTGGAGAGGACAGGAAATTGCTGGAGAAGATTTCGGAAGCATTAGTGCGAGAAGTGAATGAGTGAAGGGCTACTTCAATTAAAGAGATCAATGCAAACTATGGGAAAACATGGCAGGACTACTGGGACGAATAACATGAACAGCAGCTTAGCGCAATCACCCCTTTTTCTCCAACGATTAGAATACTGAGTGTACGTGTACTCTTGCTTTCTTTCTTCTGGCTTGCAGAGGTTTACAGAAATATGGTTCCGTAGAACCCAGCCGCAGCCACTATGTCGAATATGTCGATTGCTCCGTTTTGGTTAAAGTCTACCAGAGGATGGTATTCTGGGTCTCCAGGCTCGGAACCATAGCTCCCAGCTATGATAACCATGTCGAAGATGTCGCATCGTCCGTCTCCATTTGCGTCTCCTATCCACCATATCACTGTCACCGACCCATCAACGTAGACGTTGTCAGATGTGTCTACTTCCCCAGCGACCACGCTCGCTTCAGCCCAAACGGTCAAGTCTTCAATCATTGGATTCGTGTCCCACAACGGAGGCTGGAAAACAAGCGCCCACATTATACCCGGTATTTGATACATGAGCTCTACAGTCTTGATCTGGCCAGGGATTAAGTGAACAGACATTTCTCGGACAGTGATGTTCCCTAGGTACACGGACAACGTGAAGCTTTCATTGCTGGCTCCCTGATTCTCAACAGTCACATTAATGTAAATGTTGCCAGCTGGTGTACTCACGAGCGGCCAAGAAACAACATTAATGATCGCTACGTCATGAGTTTCAGAGCTGCCAGCTGGAGATACCCGGAAACCACAAAGCAACGAGGCCAAAAGCAGAATTAACAAGACTTCCGACAAAATCTCCCTCAAAGACTTAATCACAATACTCTCCTACCCATATAATATTCAACTGCACAGTTATTTGTGTTCTTCGTTCTCACATGCGCTATTTCCATCAGACGGATGGAGACCACATAGCCGACTTAGAGAGTGAGGAAATAGCAAAACATGCATTGAAACTCCTCAAAGGAGGTTTTTGTCAACACCTCAAAACCAGCAGTGGTAAATGTACAATGTCAAGGTCGGGAGCAAAATGGAAGTGAATATTGTAGATCTGAAAAAGCATGCGAAGCGTATCCCGAAATCTATGGCTGAGCAGTTTCTACACTCTAGCGGTAAGAATTGTCTCACGTATCCTATTCATGATAATTCTGTGTGACTATTATTTACACTTCACGCAAAAAGCCAAGCGGAGATCTTCACAGATTCAATCCCGCTGGACGAAGACTGAGCAAGCATACATAACAGTAGAATTACACAATTAGCTATATCTGACACCCCACGTTTTCGATATACTTAAAAGGTGAAAGTCCTCAACTGTTCCTTCATTTGGAGTGCCTTTTTAAATGGTAGATGTGTGGCTTCCCTATGGAAGAACAGAGATATGCTCACGTATTCCCACTCGGAATTTCCTAGGAATGATAGAGCCAAAGCAGAAACAGGCTATCACAGATGTCAAAGCTGAGATATTGAGGGCTTTGGACAACCCGATTGGTGGAAAGTCTCTAAGCGAATTCGTGGGAAAAGGAAGCACAGTCTCTATAGTCGTGGATGATGTAACGCGTTCTACTCCTAGCAAGATGATGATTTCTCCATTGCTAGAGAAACTGAATCAACTTGGAGTTTCAGATGAAGACATCATGGTGATCTTCGGCTGCGGGACGCATAGGGCTGTTAAGCCTGAAGAGGGTAGAGAACTTCTTGGAGAGGATATCGCCGATCGGGTTAGGACGCTGAGTCATGATTGTCACGCTGAAGATCATGTATACTTGGGAACTACAAAGAAGCATGGGACCAAGGTGTATGTCAACAAAGCGTTTGCAGAAGCGGATGCGCGTATCCTGACTGGTGACGTGGAATTGCATTATTATGCGGGATATGGTGGTGGCAGGAAGAGTGTTTTGCCAGCTGTCAGTAGCTTTGATACAATTCAGCATAACCATGCCTTAACCTTACATCCTGATGCAAGAACTGGGGTTCTGGATGGAAATCCAGTCCACGAAGACATGGCTGAAGCTGCAAAGATCGCTAATGTTGATTTCATTCTGAACGTTGTGACAAACCGCGAAGGTGAGATTGCTGAAGTTTTCGCTGGAGATCTAGAGCAGGCCTTCTCTCAAGGTGTCCAGTCAGTGACTGAAATGTGCAAAGTCCCAATAAGCCGCCGGAGTGACATAGTTGTAGTCAGCCCGGGAGGCCATCCTACGGACATCAATCTCTATCAAGCCTACAAAGCAATTGACAATGCTTTGGCAAGCGTTAAGCGAGGAGGCGTCATTGTTTTGGCTGCTGAATGTCCTGAGGGTTATGGAAACGAGGTCTTCTTCGAATGGATGAGAGAATCAAAAGATCTGAAAACCATTCAGAAAGAGCTCAGGAAGCATTTCGATCTTGGAGGTTACAAGGCATACCGCTTGCTCACGGCCTTGCAGAAGGCAAAGATAATCCTCGTTTCCACGATGCCTGACTATTACGCTGTAAATGTTTTCGGGCTTCGAACTGCGAGAGCTGTGAACGACGCCCTGAAAGAAGCTTTTGAGATAACTGGAAAAAACGCGAAGATCTGGGCTATGCCTCACGGCCACGTTACACTTCCAATGCTAGAAGCATAAGATTGAGAGATACAGGTTACTGCGCTGACAATATATCATTTGATTCTTAGGCTTTCAATCTCATCAGACTTCAGTGCCAACACGGTGATCTCCTCGTCCATTCTTGACTTGCCGAATCTCACTGATGCGCTATTGCCTTTCTTGTCAGAGTAGCGCAGCGTCAAACCTGCAGCTTTCCTTATTGCGGGTTTCGTCTTTGGGCCTTGCAGCAGTGTAATTGGACTCCCGCAGTCTGGGACTTCAAAGATGTAATCAGTTCTTGCTTGCATGCTTCTCAGTTTTCTGTTCTCAGTTTCGTCTCTTCCAACTATTATCTTGTTCTTGCCGAAACGGAAATGTCTCCCTATTTTGAGCAGGTTGATATCCCTCATGCTTATCCTCTTCTTGTGGGAAAAGAGATCTCTGAGTTTGGCAGCGAACTCTTTATAGGTTAGCAAGCAGCCGCCTGCTGGACATGGATAATCCTTGATGCCGAAGTCGCCAGCAAACTCAATCTGTTTCTTCCTCGATCTACCTCTTATATCTAGCAACTTCTCTCTATCCACCCACCCATTTCTTTCGGCCTCAGTTTCAGGAAGAAGCTTGGCAGACAAAGGCCTCAAGATTTTTCCTTTTAGCCCAGCTTCCTCTTCAATGGTTCTCATGGCCTTGATATTTTGCGACATGGGTCTTTCATTCAGAACCTCTCCTGTGAAAAGAAAAGCTGCGCCGATTTCCGTAGCCAGCTCCCTAGCCTTCTTCAACATGAAAATCCTGCAGTCGATGCATGGATTGATATTCTTTCCGTAGCCGTACTTGGGCTGCCTCAGGATAGTGAGATATTCTTTGCCCAGAGCCACCATTTTGAGAGGCACTTTGAGTTGTTTCCCAGCTTCCGCAGCTCCGCACCCTCCCTTCGCGCAAAGGCAGAACGGAGAGGTAAAGTTGACGGCTACCACGTCTATTCCTTGCTCCTGAATGAGCTTCACTGCAATCATGCTGTCTAGACCCCCAGACAGTAGAGCTAACGCTTTCATGTCACATCGGAACTCTGCATCCTGATTTCATGCCTTGGGGAAATATATAGAGATCGCAAGGCAGGGCAAAACATTTAACTTCCCCGCACATTGCGTACACTTCTGATTAAGGTGCGGGACTTGCAGACAACATTTTCACTGCGACAGTTCAAGCCGGACGACCTTGATGACGTCATTCGTGTCAACCATACCTGTCTGCCTGAGAATTACTCAGCCTATTTTTTCATGGATCTGTACGAACGATACCCTGCTACTTTTATCGTGGCTGAAATAGGAAACGAAATCGTGGGATATATCATGTGTCGCATTGAAACGGGCTTCTCACATTTCGGATTGTTTGGGATTTCGAAGAAGGGGCATGTTGTCTCAGTTGCCGTGTTACCTGAATATCAGCGCAAAGGCATCGGTACCGATCTTTTGAGGAAAGCTATGTATGGCATGCGTTTGTATGGAGCGAAGGAATGCTACTTGGAAGTGAGAACCACCAACTCTGCAGCGGTGAGAATGTATGACAAGCTGGATTTCAAGACAGTTCGCAAAGCAAAAGCGTACTATGCTGATGGTGAAGACGCACATGTCATGGCTAAGAAACTTAAATGACTGAGTGAACAATCTTTGTCCCCTCGCAAATTGAGAGTCCAGCAAGCGATGCTGGAGTTGAAAGCCAAGCTGGAAAACCCTTCAGCTGCACGAAGCAAACTACTTCAGATGGGAGCCAAATATGTCGGCCGCTTTCACCAAACAGATACCTACATCAATGTGCCAAAAGGGAGACTAAAACTACGTGAAGTGAAGGACAAAACAGAGGCTGAACTTATCTATTATGAAAGAGAGGACATTGCCACGCCAAAGAGAAGCTCAGTATCCATTGTTCCCATCCCACAACCGGAGGTCTTCAAGAAGATTCTGTTTCAGATGGTTGAAGTTAGGAATACAGTACGCAAAGTTAGAGAAATATTCATGTATGAAGGCGTTCAAATTCACCTAGACGACGTCAGTGAGTTAGGCTACTACGTAGAGTTTGAACAAGCAACGTCTGAAGATGAAGATCAGCAGAAGAAGGATATACTCAAGCTAGAGAGAATTAAGGAACTTCTAAGTATCGATCCTCGAAATCTTGAAGAACTATCTTACAGTGACTTAATCGGATAGTTCAGAAGCCTCTCCTCTCTTTTGCTAGCCCAATTGATAGATTGGAGCAAGCTTTTGGCAAAGGACAGAATGCCGCTTATTATCAGAAGAGAAAAGAAGAAGCGGATATCGATCATCAGGTAAGTTTGCTGCACGGAAAATCTCAGTACACCAGTGTCTAATGCATAGGCGAAGTAAAACACAACAGCTAAGGAATTGGCCACACTGAAGACATGTTGAAGGACAGTATCCTTGAAAAACTCAGTGGCGAAAACAAAGATTAGAAACAAGTAGAAAAAGGCATTTAGGGACTCGTGAATGTTTAGAATGCTTTCTAACGGAAGAAGAATCCTTGAGAAGATTACAAAGAGAATGTAGATAACGCCCGTTTTGACCAATGCCTTGACGATTCTTATGCCAAACGACCTTGTGCTAAAGAAGCTTTCTTTCTCCATTGCTGTCCTACCCAAACCTAATCACCTTCGGGCCATACGTGAAGCTCTCAGTTTCCAAGTAGACGTTGATTACTCCTCCACTGGTCAGCAATGTCCGATCAACGAGAGCCTCAAATTCCCCAAGGTAGAAACCATTAGAAGGAGTGTCTAAACTGAGCACTGTTCGTCCCAATCTTTCATATCTATTGCTAAAAACCTCCACTCGCATCTCACCGGTCACGTCGATGTAAGGTGATCGATTATGGAAGCTTATTGGCACGGTCATCCTCAAATGCGTCACATTATGACTATCATACCTTGGAGTATTGACAGTGAAATCTGAGAGAGGTGCCCCCCACGGCAAAGAAGTGTTTGTTTCAAAGCCGAAAGGTATCAAATCAGCATAGTTGAAGCTTATCGAACTGCGAAGGGCCAGATCCGAATCGTCGAAGAGATATTCTTCCTGAGTCAGCAAGTCATCGAAACAGAAGCTCATGTTGTGCAGGATGGTCACATTACGCTGGTGAGAGATTTGAGGCCAGTGCGACGAGCCCTTTGAAACTTGATTGCCAGTTGAATCCTCGATCACTGTCGTGACGTTCAGGTCAGCTATGTTGAAATATCCATCATTCTCGAATTCAATCGGCACTGTCAACGTAATATCGTCTCCGCTATGTGATGATCTGGGCTCCCCAAAATCCACGTTAACAAGCGTGGCGGAGTAGACGCATGTCACAGCAAAGGCAATCGCTATTATCCAAAAGAAGCGAACAGCCCAGCTGAGTGCACGTAACGGCACATTCATTTGGGCTTACTCTTCCCTCTGCTCTTCTGGCGGAATCAAAATCGCTTTAGGCTCTTTCGGTTGCTCATGCACAGCCTGCGTGGGCTGGCTAGGTGAAGTTTGACCAGTTGGCGTGGAACTGAGCGGCTGTTGCTTCGGCTGTACCGAGTGCGACACAGGCTGGTTGGTTCGCTGTGTAGGTTGATATGCTCGCTGCGTAGATTGTTCCGGGGCGAGCTGCGGTTTCGGAGGAGACGCTGGTTTGCGTTCCTGTGAAGACTCAGGAGCTGGAGCAGGCTTCTGTTGTTGGGTTGCTCGCGGAGAAACTGGTGTAAGCTTCGGCTGAGGTTTCGGAGTAGGTGTAGGCTTCGGTTGCGGTTTCGGAGTAGGTGCAGGCTGCTTCGTAGCTCGCGGCTCCTGTTCAGGCTGGGCTGGAGGGATGGATTCGGCTATAGCAACATGCTTGTGTGTTACCAGAGGAATTCCTCTTACAGTCAGCATGGAGCCTATCCATCCCATTATTCCGAGATACATAAGACGTGTGCATGCTTGAATCAGTGGAGCCAGCGCTTCGCCGAAAACTCTTGCCAAGTCTCCTGTTGCGAACAAGCCGAATGGCTCTTGAAGGAACAGAAAAGCGTTGATGAATGTGAAGACCAGCAAAGCTACTCCAACGAAAAGGATAATGACGCCAGTGAGTTGAGGCTTGTTAGATATTGCTATGGGCATGATGGACTCTCCTGTTTTCTATTTGTGTCTACGAAGACCTGTATTAAATCTTCTGTAGCAATAAACAATATTCGCTTGCACATTCCAAGCTTAAGATTTAGGTTTCATCACAACGTATGTCCGTCTAAGTGAGCTCTCAGGCACGCTGGCAAGATGTGTTCGAGAGGACACTCATCGAGATTATGATAGCCCTAGCGATTTCATCAGTATGTCTATGTCAATCCTGCCTGATTGCATGACAGATCCAGTCGCAGTGTTGTTCACAATAAACTTGGCGGGTGCGAAGAGGTTTGGATCGATTTTGTAGAAGTCATATTTGGCTTCTTTGAAGATTTCACTGAAGGGTTTTCCATATTGCTTTGAGCTTGACGAGGGGGCTTTCTCCAGCGTTGCTTTCAGTTCATCATCGTCAGCGTGTTTGAGCGTGTAGTAGACGACGCCTCCATACAATATCACGTCATTTGTTTTGCCCATTGCTTCGGTGAAGGAGGTGCACACCGGGGCGATAGGCGCACATCCCCATGCACTCTGAATAGATAGTGGGTCTATTCCAAATTTGTACAGTTTGTGCACACCAGTTTCTACAATTCTCCCTGAGATTTGAGTGGATCCGGCAACGCTTGTCGTGGGAACCAGCACTATGTACAGCTGATCGGGGGAAACGTGGCATTCAGATGAAAACTGGTCTATTATGTCTTCAGGTGGCGACTTGGTTGTTTCGAGAACTAAAACTGCAACGTCTGACTTGTCGCTGTATCCTATGTCTTCGAAGATTTGACGAGGCTTCATACTTAGGGCTCGAGCGGGGCCAGATCCTATCGCGAAGAAGTTGTCTTTCTTTATTTGCCAAGCGGCGAACTGAGAGCCAAGAGTGGCGATAGCAGGGTGATCAGTGTTGACCGTTATCGATGCAAATTCAGTGTCTCCGTACTTTTCTGGGCGTATGTGGGTCTTACCGAGGCCACCCATGCAGATCTCTGTGATTGCTCCTCCTGCATTGAAACCTCCCTTTGCCTTTATTCCAGCGTCAATTAGGGTTGTTCCGAGTTTCGTCTCCGCTACTTTAACATTGTATTCGGCCGGTGATCCACACAGGTCTTGCACCAGTCTGTACGCTTTTCTATTTATGCTCAACATCTTTTGCTCATTCCTCGACAGCACATATATGCAAACTCCCTAGAGAAAGAGTTCCACGCTCTTCAAATGCTCATTCTCGGTTTGTGACAGGTATAGCTTTCCGTTGCCATGCTCAGCAAGGTCGCCGACAAACACGTAGAACGGCCCGGCAATTTCATCGCCGTGGATCTTAGTTTTCCTGTTGATCTTGTCAATTGAGAAAGTGGGCAGAACCGATTCAGCTTTGCCGCACACCACGATTTTCCCGCTTGTCATGAAAGCTCCAAGCCGTCCTCTTGAATTCCCATGAACAACAATTGTTCCGTCTTTCATGTATATGCCTGCAAACTGATCAGCATCGCCGAAAATCTTAATCAAACCCTTTCTCATGTGAGACCCTGCTTCACTTCCAGCATTTCCGTGGACAATTATGACTCCTCCCCGCATACCCTTCGTGCTTCCTCGATGGGCTCCGCCGATGTAGTCACCAGCGTTCCTTTTCACTTCAATTACTCCGCCTTTCATAGCTGATCCTAGCCAAGAGCCCGCGTTACCTTCGACGAGTATTGTTCCGCCTTTCATCTCTTCACCGATGTGCATTCCACCGTTGCCTTGAATCACAATTCGGCCCTCAGTCATTCCCGCACCTATTCTTCTAGTTTTGGAGAGATCTCCTTTGATGTGGATCGTTGTTTCACTAGGGGAACTTCCGCTGATTCCTTCCACCTCGAAGATTTCACTCAACTGGCGTTTCCTGTTCCCTTCCCACAGTGTCAGCCCAGCGATTTCGCTTTCCTGCTTTCCAGCAAAAGTGTCGGGGGAGATGCATTCTGCACTGACTGGCGCACTCAGTTTTTTCTTCAGTTTGAGTATCAAGGTCAATGTCTACACTCTTCCCTCTACTGTAATTGGGTTTGCGGCTGACAGATGATGATTGGGCACGATGTAATTGTCAAACTTCACCGTGTAGTATTCCTCGAAGACCTCTTGCAGTTCTGGCTCAATCTCTAGCAGGCTGGGGCTAGCCTTGACATTGGTCCAATATGTTCTTCCCACTACTGATTTCGTTATTTCGCCATCCTTAACCACGATTTCTCCGGCTTTGATTGTGTAAGCAGCATTCGAGAAGGCTCGTCTGATGGCTTTCGGATTGCTCGCCAAATCCTTCTTCTCCGGGTTGATATTGTAAATGGCGATATCTGCGTCTGCTCCCATGCCTAGATGGCCTTTGTTTTCCAGACCAAGGATCTTAGCCTGGCCAGCTCGTGTCGCTATTGCGATTTCGTCAAGTGTGTACTCTCTATCTATTGAGGGAAGAAGGGCTCTAGCTCTTGCTTTCTTGTTGATCTTCTTCATGATTTCATCTCTCGCCTTTCGGCTCATGAGCCAAGCAACAATCCGCGGATACGCAGTAAAAGGTCCAGCGTTAGGATGATCTGTTGTAATAAACACTTTCCATGGATCTCTTATTTGAAGCGCAAGTTCCAACCCAATTGTCCATTGAATTGCGTGTACGTAGTTTTTCCGCTTATATTGGAAAGGAACGATTCCCGAGCTTGTCTCAATTTCAACGTCGTTATTTACCCACTTGTTGCCAGTCATCTGATACAGGATGAATTGGAATGGTCCATCAGCAGTCATGGTTGTCGTGTTTGTGAAAACGATTTGGCCAAGGTCTAGGGTGACATGGGTGTGATCATTGACATATTTGGCGATTTCCTCTGAGCCAGATCGGAAAGATCGCCAATCCTCTCCTGCGAAAGCGCTGAATTGACAATGGGTTAAGTGTATGTTGGGCTTTCCATTGTTTGCCAAGTTTTCCACAGATTTCATCGTTTCCAATGTGGCAGTGTAGTTGCCAGGCTTTCCAAGATTGTTAGTGTGAACGTGAATTGTGTGGGGCATGCTGAGGAGCTGATTAACCTTGCACAGACCTTGAATTATTTCGCGGGGAGTTATGTCGAAGTTTGGCACTGGATCATCGATGTCGCGGACGTTTCTGCCGAAGCCCCACGCTTCTAGTCCTCCAGGGTTCACCAGTTTGATTGCGTATCCTTTGGTTGCACGCATGATCCAAGCCACATAGGCTGCGGCGTCTTTGTACTCTTTAGCTCTCAGATGCTCCAGCACAAACCAATTGCTTCCTAAAAGGGGATAGGATCCCTTGTCCAGAATTGGTGTATCATTTAGTTCTTCATGGGTATGTTTTGCTTTCAACGGAGCCATGGCTGGATCCATCACTGTCGTCCAGCCCATCCTGGCATATCTGTAGCCAGTTGTGAATGTTGAAGGAATCGAATATCCGACGCCTGAACGTGTTACAGGAGTCTTGCGCTCCACGTCTTTATAATGATCTTCGGGTCGAAGTAGCCTACCTGAGTTTACTTTTGAACCCGCAATGTGGGAGTGCAGATCCACACCACCAGGCATCACAGTCATCCCAGAAGCGTCAATCACGCCGCAATTGTCGATTTTCTCGACGATCTTTCCGTTACATATGGCGATGTCCATTTTCTCTCCTGCAACATTGTTCATCGGGTCGAAAACAAAGCCATCTTTGACTAGAAGTCCTTTCATGTTATGCTATCCCCCTCTGGGCTCTCAGGCGTTTAACATGGTGAAGAATTCTCTGCAAGATTTCCCTGTCAGACAGACAGTTCTGAGGCGGATCTACGAGTTTCTTCATCGGCAAGGGAACTCGATCCATTCTATATGCAGTTCCGCCTTCTTCGATTCCAACAAATGCTGATGGAAGCACAACGTCTGCCATGGCTGTTGTGGGAGAGACAACGGGATCAATGGCGATCAGCGGATTCTTCACCAAGTTTTCAACAGCCCTTCGTGGAAAGTTTGACACAGGATCTGAAGCGACTATGAGACTCGCATCTGCTTCGTCACGGCTGAGTATATCCACAGCTGAAGTTTCGCCGGGGTTGTAGCGTGGGTAACCTTGAGAGAAATCCACTGCGAAAGGGTAGCCAGTTTGCCAAGTAGAGACAATGTTCGCCCCTGCAACATTGAAGTGCCCTCTCATTGGCATTATGACGAATTTCGTTCGGTAATTTAGATCCCGCGTCAATGCAATTGCTGCATCAATGTTCTGAAGTTTTCCTGAACTCATAGTTAAACCCACACCAAAAAACAGGACTCCAAAATCGCATCCTATCATTGTGTCTGCTACATCTTCAAGAAGGCTTACAGGGACGCCTGCAACCTGATCTGTTTCGACTTCCTCGTCTCTCACCAATAATCGCAGAGCTTGGATGAGCTCGAAATCCTTGTTTGGCTCAACTTGAATGAAAAAGTCAGCTAGCTCGGCAGATCGAGTCTTTCGAACATCCACAACTATCAGCTTTCGCTTGTCAGTCTCAAATTTGGGAGGTAGTTTACCTCCTGAGACGACGGGCAGCTCTGCTTCCTTCATCAACACGAGTTCGGAAGCTCTGCTGAGTCTTTTCTTGCCGAGTATGCCTCTTAAACGAGCAACGTAGTGCGCCCATTCACTTTTTTGGAATCGTCCGTTCGAAAAAGCGGTGTAACGTTCCATGTGTCGGGGATGGGCACTATAAGGATCACTTGCCCAATAGATTATCAAATCAGCTCTGTGTCGTATTTGGCCAAGTGTGCTCGTGGGTATTCCAACGTTTTGAATGCTGAGTATTGATGGACCGTGGCATACTGTGGATGTATTATCTATTACGCCTCCGATTTCTTCCGCCAGTTCTACTCCTGCAGAGATAGCTTCGCAGCTTGTGCAGCTCCAGCCATAAAGAATTGGGTAGGAGGCGTCAACGAGGATTTCTGCACTCTTCTTGATCGCCTCTTCCAGAGAGGTTTCTCTCAGTTCTCCGTTTTTTCTTACAAGAGGCGTCAAGTTTCGATGCTTGGGATTGGAGTAGTTCATAAATTTCGCATCGCTTATCGCACAGGTGTTGGCGGCATCGACTATGACGTTGTCCTTCACCGTCACTTCGAGATCATCACAGAGTGTGCCGCAGATTGGGCATGTTACGTTTCTAATCACGTTCATCTTCTTTTTTCCCTGTAATTTTTCTTTAGAAGCTGGAGAATGTTCAAGACTTTCTCTTCAGGTGCCGCTTCGATTTCCGCTTGTATTCCTTTGAATGACGGCATTCCAGTTCCATGTGTCTGGGAATTTATGATCTGATTTACCCAGAGCCCATATGGCATGTACGCGATTCCCACATGGGGCGTTCTTCTCGACTTTCTCGCTTTCACTACGACCTTTCCATGCCCGGTTGAAACTCTGATTGTGGACCCTTCTTTGATGCCCACCCTGCTCAAATCCTCAGGATCCAGCTCACATACAGCCACGTTGTTGAGGTAGTCATCTGAAAGCTTGCCATGCTCTTTTGTGGCGCCTTGATCAATTGTTCTTCCAGTTACAAGCGTTACTCTGATCTTCTGCATGCTTGCCCTTCCAACTCCATATTACGTTGAGACAAAATCTTTCTTGAGTTCCTCCGTTTTAAAGTATTGGCTCTCCCAGTCCTTATACTGGCTGACGTAATCTTCTGCGGAATCAGGTTGGAAGTGCCTAAGCAGCTTTTCTGCTGCGTGCTCGTCTAGGCTCTTCAACGAACACCAAGAGTAACAGCAACGAGAAAAGTCCAATTGCGCTGCTTATCAAGAATGGTATGCCGACACCTCGAATAGCTAGGTTACCTAACCATGAAACGTTAAAGGTTGAAAACCTGTAGGTGTCATAGATTAATGTTGACAAGACAGGCCCCAAGATTGCACCAAGACTGAAAAAGGCAGCTAGCCTGCCGAAAAGCTTGCCTCTGACCTTTTCAGGAACAATATCAGCATTCAAAGCTCGAGCCGCGGGCATTGCAACATTGTGGCCGAATGCTCTGAATACAGTGATTCCTGCAGCAGATGTCAAATCGGGAGCGAACGGAAGAGCTATTGTCGCGAGCCGTGAGGGAAGTGCGCCTAGGGCAATTATCGGTTTCCTGCCAATTCTATCAGAGATTTTCCCCGCATACAGATTGCAGGACAGCCCCACAAAACCCGAAATGGAGAGTATTATTCCGATTTGAAGGGAACTAGCTGAAAATACATCCCCGAAGTACAGCACGCTTATCGGGATGATGAAGCCCACTGCGAATCCTGTTGCAAGTGAAGAAATGTACAGAATCTTGAGGGAAAAACTCATTTTCCCGGAAAGCTTGACCTCTCTATCGTTCTTTGTTGACTGAGCGGGTACATCTTTTCCTCTTGTCTCTTCGACCCCCCAATATACCAACAGGAAAGCTATGAATGCCAAAACTGAATCTATGAAGAATGGGATTCTGTAACTCCATTCAAGCCCAAACCCAAGAATATCGCTGCTCACGAATTGAATGACTCCTCCGAAGACTGGCCCGAGATTGAATCCAACCATACTCATGGTTAAGTAGAAGCCTAGAGCCTCGCCTCTTTTCTCCCTGGGAACCTGATCTACCAGCGACGCTTCGGCAGGGGCAGCAACGGCTGCAGTTGCCACACCGTTTAGCAATCTTATGATCAGCAGAGGTGCCCAATTCCAGATGAGGCCGGTTAAAGTTCCCAAAACTACATCCGTTAGTAACCCAGCTTGAATCAATCTTTTTCTGCCGACTCTGTCTGACAGACTTCCAAATCTTTGTGATAACGATGCATTGGCAGCGGTGAAGGCTGCTGTAAAGAGGCCGATGTAAGCCACAGATGCGCCGAGAACCTGAACATATTCAGGGAAGTAGGAAATTGGCAGGGCATATGCAAGGTTCTCCACAAGGGACGCGAGGGAGAGTATTACAACGCTTGACGTGTATAGCTTCAGAGGACGCATGTCCTTTCTTCCTTGAATTGCTGAAACACTCAGGAAAGGAGGGAAATATAGTTTCGCCCCTCAAGCTCAACGTTGACTGATTCTTGCTCTTTCGCTGTTCTATATTCTGTACAGCCTGTTCTGAAACGTGGCATTAAGTATCGAGCTGTACAAGTGAATTAGTGGAGATCTAGATTCAGAGGGAACTATCCATGGCAGCTACACTGTCAGAAATGATGAGGCTACTACAAGACTTCGGCGTCTTTATCGTAATTGTGTTAGTTGCATACACTGTGTACAAGACAGCCGTGTTGATAGAGGCAATTGGCGACAGAATCAAGGGAGGAAAATCGTAGTTCGCATGAGATTGAGGTGGGGAATGTGCGGAAAATCCTTGTATTAATCATGTTTTTCACCGCATTTTTCGCGGTAGCTGTTCCATCTAACATAAAGCCGGGTCAATACTACTCTCTGCAAACTGAACTGAATCAGTTTGGATCTTATGAGGAATTGAGAAATTTCATCAACACAAGTCGGCAAGTCAGTCCTTACTATTATGAGTCCAGAAACTGGGGTGCGTGGGGCACACTCACCCCAAGCATTGCGTCTTCTGGAGTTGACGACGGGTTTTCCGCCCTCTGGAGCGCTACATCACCTGATTTCTCGACGACAAATGTTCAAGTACAGGGCGTGGATGAAGCCGATATTGTGAAGAATGATGGAGAATTCATCTACTTGCTTTCTGGCAGCAGCATCGTGATCTTGAAGGCGTATCCAGCTGAAGAGGCAGAAATTCTATCCTATGTCGATGTAGGCGGATTCGCTCAAGGCCTTTTTGTAAATGGAGACAGACTGGTGGTCATAGGAGATTCTGGGTCTCGAACTGATATTAGAGTGTATGATGTCTCAGACAGAAGCCACCCGGAATCATGGATGAACGTGTCTCTCGACGGTAGCTATCTCAACTCAAGGATGATAGGACAATATGTCTATGCGATCATTAGCAACCCGGCCTGTCTGGATGGTGAAGGTGAGGTGGATCTGCCGACGATTCGCAAGGCCGATGAGGTTCATGAGATTCCTGCTTCAGAGATCTACTATTCCGATGCACCAGATTATTCCTACGCATTTACGACCTTCGTTGCCCTCAACATCCTTAGCGATGAAGAACCTGTGCAGAAAACCTTGCTTGTCGGCGCAACTCGGGAAATGTGCATGTCCTTGAACAACGCTTACATCGCCATTCGTGAGTTCGAGCGAACTGTTGTATACAGAGTGCGCATCAGAGAGGGCGAAATAACGTGTGCCGCAACAGGTGAAGTCCCCGGTTACTTGCTGAATCAGTTTTCGATGGATGAACATGAAGGCCACTTCAGGATAGCGACCACAACAGGCAACCTGTGGGGAGGAGACTCTCGAAACAATGTGTACGTCCTTGACATGGATCTCAGCATCGTTGGGAAGCTTGAAGAACTTGCACCAGGGGAGAGAATCTACTCAGCCAGGTTCATTGATGACAGATGCTACCTGGTGACTTTCAAGAAAGTTGATCCTTTTTTCGTCGTGGACTTGACCGAGCCTAGTAGCCCCAGGGTCCTAGGGGAGCTGAAAATCACTGGTTATTCAGATTACCTACACCCATATGATGAGAACCACATGATCGGGATTGGGAAGGAAACTGTGGCGGCCGAGGAAGGGGACTTTGCTTGGTATCAAGGAGTGAAAATGTCATTGTTCGACGTAAGCGAAGTAGGAAATCCTAGGGAAATCGCGAAATATGAAGTGGGGGATCGAGGCACGGATTCGCCAGTTTTGAATGATCACAAAGCACTGCTTTTCGCCAAATCAAAGAACCTTCTTGTGATTCCAATTCTACTCGCCGAAATAGATGAAGCGCAATACCCTGACGGTGTTCCACCTTACGCTTATGGAGAATACGTTTGGCAGGGCGCATATGTTCTTCAAGTAACTCCACGTGATGGAATTGTGTTGGAGGGCAGAATCACCCACCTAGATAATGGGTTCAGCTTCGAAAACAACAGCAACTATTCGTACCACATAAAACGATCACTCTACATTGACAGCATTCTCTACACTATATCAGACAAAATGATCAAGATGAACGATCTGGACAATCTTGACGAAATCGGCAGTTTAAGCCTACCAGAAGCACCTTAGCTAAGCCCGTTTCTGCACTTGAACGGGAGCTGTGCGTAGTGCAGTGGGAAACTCATCCCTCAATGACATTCCGTGTAGTCGCCAATCGGTGCAGGCTATTGCAGAGCGTAGTAAACCAAGAAAGCCACTGCGAAGATCACTGCAATTGATGGAGCTAGTATCTTGTACACTCTGCTCAACGAGCATTTGAAATAGTCAGCTGTTAGCACTAGGCAAAGATGAGTTGGAGCGGCAACATATCCAAGATATGCTGATGTAAAGAGGAGTCCCGCGCTAGGAACGTTGAAAGTGACTATGCTTGAGATTATTGGAACACTTAACGCAATGCCTCCTGTAGGTGATCCTAAGAAGAATGCTAGTGCAGCGGGAATGGTTAGAAGTAAGAGGATCTCACTCATGTTACTTCCAGTAACTGCTTGCCCAAGAATTTCTGAGATGCCTGATTCCTCTGTGACACTTCTCAAGAGCATAGCGCCATATGCTGCTAGAGCAATCTTGTAAACCGACGGATTGAGAATCACTCTAGGCAGAAGCTTCCTGCTAGGTCTAGTGATGAGAAGGAGAAGCACAATGCCTATGAGAGCTGCTACGGAAACGTCAGTCCCCAGAACAACCACAGCTAGAATCATAACTAGAATTGGGGAGAAGAAAACCGCGAGATCCTTGAGGCTGCTTCCAAAGGAGATTGACTGAGTCACACCGCTAGCAGCATCAGCGTTTCTCAAGACAAGAAAATACCCTAAGAAAATCATTGCGACAACGATGGGAACTTGACTGATGACCAACGAGATTATAGGAACACCTGTCAAAGCTGCTGCCAATATGAGCACTTGGCTCATGGGGTATATTGGAAAGATAATATGCCTAAACCATATGTTGACAAACGCTTTTCTCTCCTTCTGCAAACCGAGTTTCTCAGCTTCAACCTCAACAAGAGGAGCGGACATCAAAGCTCCCCCTGGCACTGGTAACAATCCAACAATCGCAGGAAGAACACTTACGACAAGTTTTGGATTCTTCAGCAAACTTCTGAAACTTCTACTCAGGTATTTCAGTGCCTCAGTCTCTCTGTAGAGCAATGTCAGCAGCATGATGCCGAAAGTCACAAGAACAAGCGAAACAGTGGTCGAATCCCGAGTGGTCATATAAACAACATTCGCAACGCTCATCAAATCCATCGACAGAACACCCATGAAAACCGCAGCTGAAACTAATGCGATACCAATGCTTACCCGCCTGTAAATCATCAAAGCTAATAGTGCAAAAGAAAGCGCAAACGCTGTTACAGGATCAAGCAACGACACACTGTCAACAATCCATTACTGGATATAGAGAACCAGCAACGCTCATTACAGGAATAAGTGTTTCGCACAGCATGAAGCAAAGGACCACACAGAATGTCCGTCCCCAAAACTTCACCGTACCTAGCGACATAAATGAACACATTTCCGATTCGGATCTAGCTTCGACAGAATTATCAATGATGCGCCCATTAAAAGCGCAAATAGGTTTATGTTCTAGAAGATACATCTATATATTATACGGGTAAACCATGAATTCTGGATTTGCCTGGAAGAGGAGGAGGAGAGGATCTCTCAGCATAACAATCGCAATTTTGAAAGCTGCTCAGTGCGGGATTTTGAAGACTCATTTAATTGGCTCAGTTGCTTTGAGTTATGAACAGTCCAAAAGATATCTTGGATTTTTAACCTCCAGAGGTCTAATTGAGAAGCATAGCAGGCTGTATAAAACGACAGAAAAGGGAATGCAGTTAGTCAAGGAGTTCGAGTCTTCTCGCTTGACTCGTACACTATTAGTGACTTGATATCACTTTGCAGCTAACCCCCCTTTTTTTATCGTCCGTACGCGCAGCCTTCTCATTTCTGACTAGACGCTTTTTCCCAAAGCCTGTTTCCAACCTTGTGTTCAGGTTTTTTTCTTCAGGGATGCAAGGTATCTTTGAGCGCTATACAAAGCGATTACTCACAGAAGAGCGATTGTGCTAGACTTCTGCATGCTCACAGTCAGCTAAGAAGCGCATCAACCATTAGAGCGAATATTATTCCAAACAGAAGAGCTACTGAAACCGTGTGTTTATGCCCGTATTC
>CP070683.1:22032-43229 GCA_020352645.1 Candidatus Bathyarchaeota archaeon
GAAATAGTAAATGCCAGAGAAGAGAATACTATTGCAAAAGTGAAACAGCTAACAGATGGTTGTGGCGCAGATGTAGTCATCGAGGCCGTAGGATTGCCCACAACGTGGGAGCAAGCTATGAAAATGGTTCGAAAAGGCGGCATTGTGCTTGAGTTTGGTGGTTGCCCACCAGGAACCAAAGTTCAAATGGACACAGAGCTTCTGCATTACAATGAAGTAACGGTGAAAGGATCATTCCACGCCACTCCTACACATTTCAGGAAGGCATTGAACCTGATTGCCTCAGGTGTGTTGAACATGGAGCCAGTCATATCCAAGAAGATGCCATTAAGCCAACTGCACGAAGCATTTGAAAGACTGGCAACCACTAGATCTGAGGTTAAAATCGCCATAATTCCCTAGTCACCTAATTGCTCCTGAACCACAAGCTTTGGAGATCTTAGCTAGGCAGCAAGTTCCAGATTAGCTGATGCAAAGAATTTAAATCAACAAGGCAGCGTATGCTCATGTTATTGCGAGGCCGCGGGAATTGGCAAAGTACCTTTTTATCACGGGCGGCGTGCTTTCCTCAGTTGGAAAAGGCATCATCACTTCATCAGTCGGTAGAATGCTTCAAACAAGAGGAGCCAAAGTCACAGCCATCAAGATTGACCCTTATGTGAATGTTGACGCAGGAACCATGAATCCGTATATGCATGGGGAAGTCTACGTCACGGACGACGGAGGCGAAACTGACCTTGACCTAGGTTGGTACGAAAGATTCTTGGACCTGAACCTCAAAATCAGCAACAACATCACAACTGGCATGGTATACAAGACAGTGATCGAAAAAGAGCGGCAAGGCGACTATCTTGGGCGGTGTGTTCAGATTGTTCCTCACATCACGGATGAGATCAAGGGGCGAATTCGAGACGTAGCCTTGAGATCTCAGGCAGATTTAGTGTTGACCGAATGCGGTGGCACCGTAGGAGACATTGAAGGATTACCTTTTCTGGAAGCCATAAGACAAATGCGTCTGGAGGAAGGATTCGAAAACACTCTGTACATTCATGTTGCGCTGGTTCCCATACTTGACGTGACGAAAGAAATGAAAACTAAACCACTGCAACACAGCGTTAATGAACTCAGGCGGATTGGCGTACAGCCAGACACAATTGTCGCAAGATCAACGAGAATGATCAACATCGACGCACGAAGGAAAATCGCACTCTTCGGTACAATTCCAGAAAACGCCGTCTTCTGCTCTTACAATGTCCAATCGGTGTATGAGGTCCCTTTAATCCTCGACAGACAAGGAATGGGAGATTTCATACAAAGCCGCCTCGGTCTATCTAAGGAAAAGGCTAGCTGGGGTAAATGGAAGGAATTTGTAGACGCACTATCAAATCCACCTCACAAAGTAAGAATTGCTCTTGTAGGCAAATATGCAGGTCTGGCGGATAGCTATGTAAGCATGAACGAAGCATTCACACACGCTGGTGCAAAATGTCAGACCAAAGTGCTAGTTGACTATGTGGAAGCTGAACGATTCGAAAAAAGACCGGATGAGCTAGCAACACTGAAGGATTATGAAGGCATATTCATCCCTTATGGTTTCGGACCTAGAGGCGCCGAAGGAAAAATCGAAGCCATAAGATTTGCGAGAGAAAGCGACACGCCATTCCTTGGAATATGCTACGGTTTTCAACTTGCAGTTGTGGAATTCGCACGACATATTTGCGGTCTCGATGATGCTAATAGCACAGAAATCGATCCAACCACTCCAGATCCCGTAATTGACCTAATGCCTGAGCAACATGGGATAAAGATGAAAGGGGCAACCATGCGGCTTGGGGCCCACAAGATCCTTGTCAGCAAGGACACCTTAGCCTATTCACTCTACCAAAAAGAGGAAATCTATGAACGCCATCGTCACAGGTATGAAGTTAATCCAAAGCACAAGGCAGAGCTAGAGAAGCACGGTCTTGTATTTTCCGGCAGAAGCGTTGATGGCAAGAGAATGGAGACTCTAGAGCTAAATGATAAATTCTTCTTCTTTGCGTCTCAGTTCCATGGAGAATTTAAAAGCCGTCCAGCTAAACCTGATCCGGAATATTATGCTTTTATCAAAGCTTGTCTAGACAAGAAACTTGGAAAGAACCAAGCAGAGATATAAAGCAATCTACGAACTGCATGACTATGAAGAGGAAATCGCTTGCATATATATAGGACAGAAGCTACTTGCCTCTATTTCCCGTGTTGGACATCACATGATTGAAAGGCGTACGATACTTCTGAGAACAACTCCATTTCTAATAGCAGGTCTCATAGTTTTCGTTGTTTACTTGGCAGTCTTTGTAGACATTTCCGAGATGATCCAAGTAATCAGAGAGATCAATCTGCAGATCTACTTCTTGGCAGCATCACTAGTGATTCTGGAAACTACTTTTTTCACCCTAACCTGGCAATATCTTCTGGTACCTCTATCTGTGAAGGTGC
The DNA here is from genome assembly GCA_020352645.1 of Candidatus Bathyarchaeota archaeon. Taxonomy (GTDB): domain Archaea; phylum Thermoproteota; class Bathyarchaeia; order Bathyarchaeales; family SOJC01. Next base: position 24,511 of record CP070683.1, read on the forward strand.
CATTAAAGAGAGTTTTTATGTATGTTTGGATCGGCATCTTCGCTGATCTTCTCATTCCTGCTGAGTCAGTGAGTGGAGAGGTCGTCAAAGCTTATCTAATGTCCAAGGAGCCAGAAACCAATACAGGCAAAGTCGTCGCCTCGCTTGTAAGTCAAAGAATTCTAGGAACTATAGCAACTATACTCACTCTATTCTTAGGTTTCCTTGCGTTGCTTACTCTTGACTACTCTATGTCCGGACTGATGCTTCAGATTCTTCTATCGGTGATTCTGGTGAGTGCCCTCGCATTTTGTTTCCTGCTAGTAATCTGTGTCAAGAGGCAGTGGACAGAGAGATTAATCGGCGCAGTGATGCATTTGGCAAAGTACGTTTCAAGAGGTCGATTTGAACCTGAGAGATTTCAGGCCAGGATCATGGACGGTTTGAGATCGTTCTATCAATCATTCAAGACCTTTGGTTCACATCCTTCCAGATTATTACGCCCGGTTGTGTTCTACATACTAACCTGGCTGGCTAGCATCTCAACCGTTTTCTTCGTGTTTATGTCGATTGGCTATTTGCAGCCAAATATCCCAACTCTACTCCTCAAAATATCCATCATCAATACACTCATGATAGCTGTGAAATCAATTCCAATAGGTGTACCAGCAGAGGTAGGCCTAGCTGACATAGCGATGACAACGTTGTTTATTCTTTTCGCCATACCAGCCAACATCAGTGCAGCTGCTACAGTACTCACAAGGATTTTAACTGTGTGGCTCAGATTCTTTATTGGATTTGTCGCAGTCCAATGGCTTGGATTGAGAAACCTGATTGGTAGTGGCATATTTGGCAAAACGAAGAACGAAGTATGAAATATACGCGGAACTACTAGACATAGTTGCGAGAAAGGGGAGATGCCGACTCACCAGAGCTTCCTACGCGGCAAATTTACCAGTTGACAGGGCTAAGAAATCCCTCAGTTTTCTCGCTTCAAGAGGATTTCTGAGGGAAGAAGATTACGAAGATTCAACCGTGTATAGAATCACGAAACGTGGATTGGAGTATCTTGAAACCTTCAAGCACATGCGGAAACTTTTCGCTGCTTTGGATGAGGAAACTCTCGCTGAAAGGAGAACCCTAAAGCAACCTTATAGAGAAGAGTTAGAAGCACCCCTACGAGCGAACCTAATTCTGAAACAAGAGAAGACAAGAGTTGGCGAATACGTAGAACTGGAGGTGGAACTAACCAACGAGAGTGAGGAGAATGTTGTGCTTAGCCGGTTGAAAGATATTATACCTGAAAACTTCAGTGCAACTGCACAGTCTGATCACCAGATTCCGGAAGGTTTCGATATAAATATGAGTAACACAGAACTTGCCCCAAGCGCTGCAGAAAGCCTCAGACTGAGTCTGAGACCAGCGAAGAGCGGGTCGTTTTCAATAAGGCCAGTTGTTGTATACGATATTATCTATGATGATAAGCCAAGTGTGACAAAGCTCTTAGAGCCTGATCCTGTCCTTGTCGAGGTTTTAAAGGCTTCAATCACTCAACGTGTAGGTTCAGGCTATAAGGATCTTGACAGGTTGCTCTTAGGCGGTTTTCCAGAAAAATACGCAATTATCTTGACATCAGTATCTTGTGACGAAAGAGATTTGCTGGTAGAAAGGTTTCTCGAAACAGGGGCAAGCAGTGGACATACAACTTTCTACGCCACAATTGAAGCCAGCGCGGTAGAAAAGCTCGCCGAAGATTTCCAATCGAACTTCTATGTCCTAGTCTGCAACCCCCAAGCAGACAAAACCATTAGGGCCTTACCAAACGTAGTCAAACTAAAAGGGGTGGACAATCTGACAGACATTAACATTGCTTTGACATCAGCCTTTCGAAAACTTAAGGAGCCCCCTACAGGCCCAAGAAGAGCATGTCTGGATATAGTGTCAGACGTTCTACTGCAGCACCATGCTATTCAAACTAGAAGATGGTTAACTGGACTGCTCCCTGAACTAAAGGCAAAAGGCTTCACAGTTTTATCGGTGATCAACCCTCAGATGCACACTACGGAAGAGGTCCAAGCGATTCTGGATCTTTTTGAAGGAGAGATTAGTATCTATGAGAAAGAAAGCAGGAAAGGCCCTCGGAAATTCTTGAGAATCAAGAAGATGTACAATCAGAAATACCAAGAAAGAGAAATGTCATTAGTCAAGGAGCGCATGTAGAAACAGTGAGAGAATAATTAGAATCACGTGAAGGTCAGCGGTTCGATTCATCTATCAGCTATTTATTCCCAAATAGAGGCATGTTTGGAAAGATCTCAATGCCATTCTGACCAATTGAGTAGGGCACGAGGCTTGGATTGACTTTCGCTTCTCTCATTTTCTCAACTTGTATAGCCCTTGTCGTCGTCGCTCCTGAAAACAGCGTCTGCATCATTATGACCCCGTGAACCAGGAATTCCTCCTCAAGAGCGTGTCGTTCGAGACCTAGATAACCTAGCTCAGTCGTCACAAGGCTGATGACGCCTAGGTCGGCTAAAGATTCTATCAGGTCAACAGTCGCGTTTCTTTTCTCCACCGGTTCCAAGAAGCGGTGTGTGAGTGCAGCTAGCGTGTCAACCACAACTCTCTTTGCGTTGAGCGCTGATATTTTTGCTTGAATATCTTCTATCAGTCTATCAACAGGCAGGTGTTTGCCGCGTAGACTTCGTGATTCCTCCTTGTAGAGTTTTTCCTTCAGCATGGCGACACGTGACATCCGCGTAGCATCTATGAAAGCGAATTTTCTATCTTCCTCAGCTTTCTTGAAATCCCATCCAAACTTCTTCATCTCAGTGAAAAAGTGGTCCCTGCTCTCATCGAGGCTTACGAAAACTCCATTTTCTTGATTCTCATAAATACCTTTATACAAGAACTGGCCGCACAATATTGTTTTCCCAGTGCCTGGGCCTCCAACAATTAGAATCACTCTTTCCGAAGGGAGGCCCCCATCAACTAGTTCATCTAAGCCAGGGATCCCAGTAGCAACCTTACTTGACAATGTTTCTCACCAGATTTCCTAGATAATTTTCGCGGCTATTTATAGCTTGTGCTCTATCAGAGCAATATGTTCCAGCAAGATTCTTAGATGAGCAACATGTGATCGCAATCAATAGTCACATAATGTTTCTACTATAATGATCGCAATCAATAGTCACATATTGTGACTACTAGATGTGCGTTACGTTTTATACACTCGAGTGTACGATTAAAGTTGTGGGAAGCATGTCAGAGAGAATAGTCCCTCCAAGAACCAAGGCTACACTAGGTAGTGTAGAGGGAGACTTGCAAGTCGGAAGAATGGCAGTAGTCGAGGGAGCAGGAACCCCTCCGAGAGTAGAAGTCTCAGGCACTGTGTTTGCAGAAGACAATTGCGTCTTTGAATGCAGCCTCTCCGCAGAGAATTTCGATGGAGAAGGAGACGCGAAGATTAACGGTGATCTTGAAATCAAGAATAGAGTAACTGTGGATGATGGTTCGTTACGAATATCAGGAAACATGACCGCGAAAAGAGTGCGTGTTGACAGGAAATTAGTAGTTGACAAGAGATTTGAGGTTGATGAGGTAGATGTAGGAGGTGGCCTCGAAGTAAATGGCGACACCAACGCAAGGAAAGTCGATATAGGTGGAGCCTTTACAGCAAGAGGTAACGTGAAAGCAGAGTGCATAGATGTAGGGGGATCTATGAAAGTCGAGTCAGAAGTTGACGTGGAAGACATTGACGTTGGAGGAGCGGTGAAAGTGCGTGGCGGCAGAATAGGTAGAGTCGACGTTGGAGGAAGCTTTGTGTCTAATGGTTCTCTGGAGTTCGAAAACATTGACGTTGGAGGAACTGTAAAGCTCGCTGAAAAAAGCGTTGGCGGCAATATAGACGTAGGAGGCACATGCAAATGTGATGGAACACTGAAGTTCGGCGATATAGACGTTGGAGGGCTTGTGTCCATTACTGGATCAGCTGAAGGTGATAATCTAGACGTTGGAGGAACAGTGCAAGTTCGCGGCGATCTAAAGCTCTCTGGTACAATGGATGTTGGAGGAAAAGTTGAAGTTGATTATGAATTGGCTGCTCGAAGAGTTGATGTTGGAGGCAGACTGCAAGCACGAAAAGTTGTGATTGAAGAAAGAGTTTCAGTAGGTGGATCAATAGAAACTGTTGACGGCGTCCAAGCTCCAAAAGTGCGGATTGGAAGACGAGGTGAAGTCAGAGGATCCATAAGAGCTAGTGAGGTTGTGATAGGCGAGAAAGCACGTGTTGAGGATGTATACGCTAAGACGATAACTCTGGAGAGAGGGACAACAGCTAGAAATCTTTATGGAGAAAGAATAAGCTTGGAGTCACACTGTCACATACTTGGTGAGATTCAATACACCGAAAACTTAGAGACCGAGCGAGGAGTAACATTTTCGCGAACACCACAAAAGGTTGACAAACTACCGTTAGATGCCGAATGAAAGCCAAGGATTGCAGCGAGATATTTCCCTCACCCGGATATTTTCCGTAGGAAGACTATCAGTGAAAGAAGTAACTAACCATGGAAAGGAGCCAACTGGCGGCTATAGCAATCCTATCGATGGTTGTTAAACGCAGAGACCGCTCTGAGCTGTAGGGCAAAGAGCTACGCTTCCGCCATAAAACGATTTTCCATTGCTCATTTATGGCGTGCAGCTTTTCTGTGTGAAAACTGTTGCACTGATTACCAGCTCATTGAACAAGATATACTGTCATTCGGTAACTCTTTTATTGATTAACTTACAACAAGACCTTGCGTGCTCATTACCAGAACAGCTTGGAGTGAACCCTATGGTGGAAAAGAAAACTGCGTTGACAACAATAAGAAGTGCAATTGCGGCGATATTCGCAGCCCTCGTATGTGTGGCAACAGTAATACTCTCAATATATGTGCCACAGACGAGGGGATATTTCAACATTGGCGAAACAATGGTTTACACCACAGCTTTGCTTTTCGGGCCAATCATTGGAGCTTTTGCGGGAGGTGTAGGATCAATGTTCGCGGATTTGATTCTAGGCTATTCGGTCTACGCCCCTGCTACGTTGGTGATAAAGGCATGTGAGGGTTTCGTTGTGGGATTCTTAGCAGGGAAAACACCCGAAGCTGGTTCAAAGGCTCGATGGCTGTTCTTTACGCTTGCAATGGGAACCCTGTCTGGAGCTGCACTAGGATATGTTGGTGCTTCATACTACAGCGGCCCCATAACGCTTGACTTAGGACTCCCATTTTGGGGAATGACAACCCTAGACTTCACTATTCCTGTAGAATTCTGGATTGTTCTCGCAGGATTGATTATCCTGCTAACTGGAGTTGTGGCTGTCATTTCTGAGCCAAGACTTGGCTGGATGGTGCTCTCAATCTTTGTTGGAGGAGCAGTAATGGTTTCCGGATATTTCTTCTATCAGCAGTTTTTCCTCGACGTAGCTGCTTTCTTCGAAATACCCTTCAACATTGCCCAGATGTTAGTAGGAATGGTAATCGCAGTCCCACTAACGAGAATAATAAGACGTTCCATACCCTCCATCAAAGAGCTAGGCCTCTAGCTACAACGACACGTTGAAAAGATTCATAATGAGCTCTGACCCAGTCCGATTGGACCGGAGATGCATGAAATGAAGCTCCCCTATGGAAAGGTTCCTCTGAAAGTGCTCGAAGAGGTAATTTTCAGCTATCTAGGAGCGAAGCGTAAGGATGTGGTTGTTGGCCCTTCCTTTGGCTTGGACGGTGCTGTGATCCAAGTTGGAGATTCTTATCTTGTTACTTCTATGGATCCAATAACTGGGGCCTTGGAAAGAATAGGGTGGCTGGCGGTCAACATAAATGCGAATGATGTGGCAACTTTCGGCGTGAAGCCAGCCTTTTTCTCCTCTTGCATATTACTACCTGAAAACTCAACCGAGGGCGCGGTGGAGACCATCTGCAGACAGATAGATTCTGGTGCAAAGAAGCTAGATATGGCTGTAGTGGGTGGACACGCAGAGACCACCCTCAAGCTGCCTTTTCAAATAGTAATTGGCTGTTGCATGGGCTTAGCCGAAAATGGTCGCTACGTAACGTCTCAACAGGCGAAAGCTGGTAACAAGTTAGTAATGACAAAAACAGCTGGAATCGAAGGCACTGCTATCTTGTCAGCAGACAGGAGGGCAGAGCTCGCCCAGAAATTGGATGAAAACCTTCTCAGAAAGGCTGAGAGCTTCTACAATCGCATAAGCGTGGTGAAAGAAGCTCTGTTGGCTTTCGAAACTGGCTTCGTAACGGCGATGCACGATCCAACAGAATGCGGCGTCGCTGGCGGGATACATGAGCTAGCCGACGCCTCAAATCTGGGCTTCAGAGTCTACAGAGAAAGAATATCAATTGCAGAAGAGACAAGAAGTATCTGCAAGATTTTCAAGATAGACCCTCTTCAACTCGTTGCTTCTGGTAGTTTGCTAATTGCTGTTGAGAATAGTCATGCGCAAAGCGTTGTTCAAATCTTGATGAGGAACAAGATCAACGCCACTGTCATAGGCGAGTTTCTGCCGTCTCCAGAGAAGAGGGTGATCGTAGCTAAAGATGGCGGCACTGAAAGGTTGAACAGGCCGTTGTCTGATCATCTTTGGTCGGTCTTGAGAGATAGATGAGTCGCAGTATTAGTATGCGGCTCCGTTAAGAGTCTGAAGGATCTTCTGGGCCGTTTAATGTTTTTGATCTTTTCCCTCAACCTCTTATAAGTGAAGTAGTTTCTTAGATTTCTAATGATTTCGAAAATGAAATCGCTTTCGTGAAAATGAATGACGCTGAATTCTGCATCCATAACGATCTTGTATCCTCTTGAAAGCATTTCCAAGGTCCAGTCGTAGTCTTCACCTCCATATTCTCTTGTCTCTGGAATGATGCCCGGCAGATTCTCATCGAAGGGATACTCTTTCCATCGTGACTTTCTGATGACACAGTTAATTGTTGAAATCCAATTTATCTGCTTCATTGGCCCTTCAACTAGATAGAATAGGTTCTTGCCTAGCCCCTCACTTGAAGGTAGGAAAAATCCGCTTACTCCAGCCACATTCTCATCATCAAAATGCTTCAACCCTCTTTCGAGCCAATTATAGGAGACTGGCAAAGAATGACCATTAGTCATGCACACCAATTCTTCTCCTGCATGGGCTACACCCAGGTTCGCGGAATATGGATGGGAGAAATCTTCATGACTGAAAGTGAGAAGTCTACATTTCGGATATCTTTCCAAGTGCCTACGTACGTATCTTGTTTCTTCTGCACTCTTAGAGTCCATTACAATGAGTATTTCAGAAGGAGCTGCTGTTTGACGTAACAGGTTTTGCAGGACCCCGCTGAACAGTCTTTCACGGCCGACGCATCTTATCACGATTGAAGCAGACATCTCAATTCTTCTACCGAAAGGCTTGAAGTGGCTTTAGAAACTAGCGTCTAGCAATTGACCTACTGTTACGGTGCAAGCTTTGATGCAGAACAATAGCTGCGTAGAAGGCATATGACAATAGAAGTTGAGGGTAACGAATTGCGTACTTCAGTTCATTGGCAACGAAGGAAATGCTTCGTTTGAGGGTCCAAACAATTGCAGGTCTATAATGGATGCAATAAGGTTGATAAGTTGAAATTACTTTGTAGCCCTTTTGTAATATCCATGATTTGATGTAAGCATCTTCGTACACGTGCAGAAGCGGCGGAATCTGTATATTCTTTACAGCCTCATGGCGCACAAGCAGATCATGGGTTCCACCTCTCTTTCCAAAGATCTTCATTGTGATTCTCTCGAATAATTTCTGAACTGTGACGTTTCTCAGCACTGACCAGACCTCTATCCCCCAAATGGCGCCCACCCCATCTCTTATTAGACTTCTCGCCTGTTCAAACCAGCCACTGCATAGTGTAACATCACTGTCAACAAACACAAACCACTTCGTTTTGACGGCGTCAATTGCTCTCTGCCTTGCCTTTCCTCGTGTTCCTTTCTCACGAAGAATAACAACATTTCGATGTTTCCCACTAAACCGATTGACTATCTCTATTGTCTTGTCTGTTGAGTAGCCGTCAACCACGATCAGCCGATTGACTGGAACATTCTTGTAGACTGAGCTCAAGCATTTCTCCAGCGTTTCTTCGCTGTTTCTAGTGAGGACCACAACATCGACTTTCATGGAACGCATCTCAGCAGTTTGCACTTGACCGTCCACAGGTTCCTTCAACTGACAAAACGTTTATAACATTTATGGCTCAAATAGGCGACCGAACTTACAACTAATGAAGTTTTGGATGGAGCGTTCTGGATGAGGCTTTCGATTGGCAAACTTCTAGGTTTGCTCAAGCGGTCTGTAGCCTTTAGCAAGCCTCATCATGTACAGTGGATGGTTACTCGTCGATGCAATTATCGTTGCAGAAGCTGCGATGTGTGGAGAAGCCCAAGCTTATTGAGAGAGCTTTCGACGGATGAAGTGAAAAGGGGGTTAGACGTCTTGCGTCGACTCGGAGTGTTGGAAATTGTCCTGTCTGGAGGGAATCCTCTACTGAGGAACGATATAGGAGAGATAATCGACTACGCGTCTCGGAGTTTTATCACAACGGTTTATGACAATGGAAGCCAAGCTGTCAAGAAAATGGATGCTTTACGCAGGGCCGACTTTGTTGCGATATCGCTTGACACGCTAGATGAAAATAAGTACGACTACCTAAAGGGGGTTCACGGTGCTTGGAAGAACGCTATGAACGCCGTTCAAACACTGAAACGTGAAGGAATTCCAGTTGGGGTCTCTCCAACAATTTCGCAGCTCAACATGTATGAGATATTGGATTTCTCGCAGTACTTCACCGAAAGAGGGGTTCCTGTTCTCTACTGTTTGTACCAGCATGACAGTGTTAAGCAACCTCTATTTCATATAGGAGAAGTGGAAAAGGATCTCGAAATAGTTGACACTGAAGCTCTCGCGAGAATCTGTAAGGAACTCGCAAAGAAGAAAAGAAGACATGGAAGAATTCTAATTACGAAAAAGATGCTCAACACCCTTGCAGATTTGTATTTGGAAAGACGGAGAAACTGGGAGTGTAAAGCCTTGCAGTCATTCTTCATGATAGACCCTCATGGAAGAGTAGCGGGGTGCCACCTTCAAGAACCTGCTGCTGAGATATTTGAGCTCGCAGATTTATGGAGAAGCCGCGAATTCGAGAAACTTAGAATGACATATGAGAAATGCACCAAATGCTCTTACATGTGCTACATGTTCTATTCGCTACATGCGAACATTGCAGGTAATTTCGAGATAGTGATGGACCAATGGAGGAATGCCAAAGTTGTACTCCATCCTGGAAGATCTTAGGTTTATCTTTTCACGCTTCAACAATCGGGAGTGAAGACGATAAAGAGACAGTCTGGTCCAGTGTTTCAGCATGTTATTAGTATGGACATTTTGCTAGAGTTTGTATCTTAATTTCCGCAGAAGCTCTCTTCTGTCCTTCACATCTTGTTCGGTCTCGATTCCTTTGCTCTTGAAGCCATCAACTACGCCCAGGATCCCTCTACCTTGTTCGGTTTCCAAAATCACAACCTCCAAGGGGTTGGCTGTTGCAGCATGTATTGTGCAAACTTCTGACAGCCGTTTAATCCTGTTTAGAACATTGATTGGGAAGGCTTTTCTGATTACAACTAGGAAACAGTGACCACAACTCAACTCATACGCTTTCTTAGTGGCAAGTTGCTTGAGCTCTTCGTCGTTTCCTTCACTTCTTACCAAACATGGACCTGAACTTTCGCAGAAGCTTATGCCGAATTCTATGTTCGGAGAAGATTCTGTCAATGTTTCATAGAGATCTTCGATGGTCTTGATGAAGTGCGAAGTGCCCAGAATGATGTTGCAGTCTTCAACTGACTCGATCTTCACGATTCTGATGTTGAGGTTCATTTGCTGTCACTCAAGCACTTTTGATTTTTCCCGTTTGAGGTCTGATCTTGGGTTTCGGTTCAATTGGAGACAGTGCTCTGAGCCTTTTCACCACTTTCGGCAATGTTTGAATGATATACTCGATTTCCTCTAGCGTGTTGTATTTGCCTAATGAAAGTCTCAGGCTTCCGCGAGCCTCATCAGGCTTCAGCCCCAAGGCCATTAGGACGTGGCTTGGCTCTCCGGTCTTCGAAGAGCAGGCTGATCCGGAAGAGGCAGCTATGCCTTCAATGTCGAGATCCAAGACCACGGCTTCTCCCTCAATGTAGGAAAACCGGAAGCTGGCATTGTTTGGCAGCCTCTTAGTAGGATGACCGGTGAGATATGATTCTTCTATTTCCAGAACTCCTCTCATAAGTTTGTCGCGGAGAAAAGTGAGACATTCAGCCTCATGCTCCATCTCTTCTTCTCGAAGTTCCACTGCTTTTGCGAATCCTACAACGCCTGGTATGTTCTCGGTTCCTGATCGCAAGCCAAATTCATGTCCTCCTCCATGTATCAACGGTTGTATCTTGCAGTTCTTGGTGATATAGAGGGCGCCAACTCCTTTAGGGCCGTATAGTTTGTGAGCGTTGATTGTCATAAGGTCGATTCCGATGTGTTTGACGTCGATTGGTAGTCTGCCGAAGCTTTGAACTGCATCAGTGTGAAGCAGAGCGTTGTGCTTGCAGCATATTTTGGCAATTTCTTCTAAAGGCTGAATTGTGCCGATCTCATTGCTTCCATGGATGACTGATACCAGTGTAACGTTGTCTTCTAACATGTCTTCAAGAATGTTCATGTCTAGAAGGCCATGTTTGTCCACTGGCAGATATGTTATCCTGAATCCTTGTTTCTCAAGCCATTTTGCAGAGTTTAGTGTGCAGCTGTGTTCTATGGTGGAAATGGCAATGTGGCAATTGGTTCTGCCTTGTTCAAACGCGTGGCCTTTGAGCGCCAGGTTATTTGCTTCAGTTGCACTTCCCGTGAATATCAGCTCATTCGTTTCGGCATTCATGAATCTCGCAATTGTTGCTCTTGATTCTTCCAAGGCTTTCTTGGCGTCCACGCCGAATGAGCTCATTGAGGATGCGTTACCATAGACTGTTGAAAAAAACGGCTGCATAGCCTTGACTACCTTTGGGTCTACCGGAGTTGAGGAGGCATAATCCACGTATACTTTCATCAGGGCCCACTCCACCTAGGAATTGGACAAAGACGTTTTAAGCTGTTTCCTCCCCTCGAGAACTAGAGCGGGCAGCGTATTGACCACTCCGCAACCAATATAATTTAGCGACCCCTGTTCTCTTATGGTTGAATATGAAAAGATTGCACTTTTCTTTGGTTGCTCTATTGCTGGCTTCAATGGCATCTGGAGTTTCTCGCACCGAGACATTTGGTGATGATCAGGCTTTGATTCACAGTATCTCTCATGTTCATCCATTACGGGTTGTTTTCGTTGGATTCCAAGAAAGCGTCGTCAACATAAGCCTAATCGATTCTAACGTTCAAAAGACCTATTTACAGGATTTGGGGGACGGTCGCACAGTTAACCACAGTTTTAACACTAGCTATGATTTTGCTAACTCCTCGTATTATGAAGCATTGAAGGCCTTCATATTGATTAATTCTGTAAATGGAACAGCAACAACTTCAGCTCTAAACACCACTGCACTGCAGATACAGAAATCAACCGGCACAAAAATGTCCATTTTCAAGCCTCAGTCAGGAAGAGCCATAAATGCAACAGCAATTGAGGAATGGTTCGTCATGAATCCCCTTACAGCTGATTCCGGCTCCGCATACTCGTTTTACATCATGAACTTCACTGAGTTTGACTCGCCAGATCATGTGTTGGAACACTGGTATAATGTGTCAGAGATAGACTTTGAAGCGAACAGCTCACGTAACTATTGGAGACTTGAATGGGATAACGCTCTGAATCCTGATGTAAGATTCCCCTATGCGTGCTTCACATCTCAAAGCAGAGTCATGTTTCTTGACCCATCTGCTTTTCAATGGTATCTTTCCTGGGCCAGAATATGGTGGGGGCTCTATGTAGGTGGCCCAAAGTACGATTACTATTATGAAGATCTTGATGAATTCTTGAGGACACATGATGTTGGAACTGCTCAAGGGAAATCCGATTTAGCCGCGTATTTGGCAGGGTGGATAGAAGATGCATTGCGCAATTTGCTTGCACCATCTCTGTGGACCAGTACTAATCTTTCCAGGGCGAAATCATTGTCACTTCAGACGCTCATACTAAATAACGCGTCAGATTTCGGCTACACTAATGAATTCATGAGTTGGATGATCAACGCTTCAATAGTGGAAGAAGCAGTAGAAGACCTTGCCCCGTTTATCGATGTATCCGTCACAGTGAGTTTTGAGAATCTTTCAGTACATCCACAGCTTGAAGCCATCTTTGACGGTGCTGTGATTTCGAAAACAGATGATTGGACCTTCTATGATGGAGGCGTCATATGGGACGGTCTGTACAGTCTTAGAGGATCATACTTCAACCTCAGCGCCGCAGATGTAGTGATCAACAGCTACATTTTCTTTGAGAAAAACATGAGTATGGTGTATGGTGGAGGGGAGTACACGGGATTAGGCGGAGGAGGGCAGATACTGGTAATGAAAGAGGCGGGCCGCTATTTCAAGGAAGATGGTATCTCACCGAAATCTGGACTTGGAGTTGTTTTCATCCATGAGGCGGGACACAACCTTGGTTTCCCTCACACATTTGTTCATGGAGCTCGTTATGCAGGAGATTTTGCCTTCGACGTTATGGGTTACTACCCTTATTCATATCATTTCACGCAGCTACGGAAAGATTGTTTCATAAGGCTTGTTGTTGATTACAGAGTTTTGGATCTTTGGGGGCAGCTTGATAGCGATCTTGTCCTTTACAGCCGCAAGGACTCAACGCCTGTAATTGACGCTGAGTTTGCGAAGGTGGAAGGTGGGGTCAATGAAACGCTTCAACTCTACGATGAACTGGCGTATCTTGACGCCTACCAACGAATTGTCGAGACGGAGGGGATGGAGTTGAATTTACAGGAGCTGATCTGGATCTATCTCTGCGACTTGAACAATGATGGTGATGTCAATATATTCGATATTGTCGAAGCTGCGAACGCTTATGGTGCAGAACCGGGTGACGGTAATTGGAATCCCAGCGCTGATCTAATTCAAGACGGTTTGATAGACATATTTGACATAGTGCTCATGGCTAGCCACTACTTGAAAGCGTGGCAGTAGATCACGGGTCCGAGGGGATTTGAACCCCTGCTCTCCGGCTCCGAAGGCCAGCGCCTTGATCCTGACTAGGCTACGGACCCACAGAGAGATAGATTGTTTATGATTAAAGACTTATTCCTACATGGGCGATTGCATGGAGACCTGTCTGAAAAATCCGATGCCCCGTTAGGAACTACTCTCCCGAATCCAAACTACACCTTTCATCCATTTAAAACTTGAATGGATAGGACAATTGAAGAAGCTTCAACTTGACGGTGTTCTAGACAGATGAAGTTCTAAAAAAACGCTTATAATCAGCAGCAGTTTATTCTACTTCTGTTGAAAACGATGTTGGGCCGGTAGCTCAGCATGGCTGGAGCGTTCGGCTGATAACCGAAAGGTCGAGAGTTCAAATCTCTCCCGGCCCACTTTGGAATTCTCTCGATAACCGAGTCTTATCTCCCCTTCTGGAAGAGCTTGATACATGCATGAGAATAAGCGTTTTCTGACGTGTTTGGGATTTAAGTTTTCCACACCCAAGTCTTGCGCGCGCGCGACTTGCATAAAACCGCGTTTTGCGGGGGATATCTCCATTGATGGCAATGTTCAAATTTCCTTCCAGCTTTATCTAGTAGTTCCACAATGGAAGTATGTGAAAAGTGTCAACGACTAGGGAGTATTTAGAATGATCAATTTCTTCAGGTTGCTAGACAGCAATAGGCATATTGTCTTTTGCCCAATGAATTTTGTCGCAGACACATATGTCGGGTGCCCCCACGGTTGCTGGTATTGCTATGCTCCTTCTTTTTCTGCCAGAGGAGGTTTTGAGGACAGTTTTCCGAAATTTAGAAACTTCAGAAGAAGGTTCAACTGTGATAGAGATTTCGAGAAAATCGAGGCTGCGCTTGAAGGTGGGATGGTTAAGGGTACTTGCAGCAGAAAGCAAGAGGAATTCGTTGCCAAAGCGCTTGAGCACAGACATCCTCTTAGAATAGGGTCAGTCTCGGAACCTTTCGGTGTCCCATTGGAAAAGCAGTATAGAGATACCTACCGAGTCTTGGAGATGCTTATTCAGCATGACTATCCTTTTGTAGTCTGCACAAAAAGCCCCTTGGTTGCGACGGCAGCCTATGTTAATCTTTTGAAGTCAGCCAAAAAAGTAGGGGTGCAGATATCACTAATTTCCTTAGATGATAATTTGCTGCAATCCATTGAGTCTAGCGGTAGTGGTCTGACTCCTTCCGCTCGATCGCGCTATACTACCTTAAAGAAACTGTCTAATGAGGGAATATTCACAACGTGTCGAATCCAGCCAGTTATTCCTCAAGTCACTGAGGGTGGAATTAAGGATCTAATCTTTGCATTGGCCGAGGCCGGCGTTAACCACGTAATAGCTGAGTTTTTGTGGTTCCCATTAGTGCATGGGAAGAAAATGAGCGCAAGACTGAAATTAGAATTGGACAACTATGGCCGAAACAATGGCAGTGTTGGGGAGTTTCTCAAGAAACATAACAACGACTTGTACACATTCTACAGGTCATTTGGAGACTACCGCGTTTCTGATGGCAGGCTCTTCTACTCCAAAAGCCAGATCAGTAGATCGATGACGAAGATATCAGCGATTGTTTCCGAGGCAAATAATGAATTCAATTCCAACATGAGTTTTGGCTCAGGAAATGAGGAAACTACCTTTCTCAACTCCACGAATAACTGCTGTGGAGTCGATCGTATCGATGGATTTGCGGAAAGATCTCCCTGCACTGTTCATACGATGTTTCGGATTGCGAAAGAAAAGGGAAGAGTGACCCTTAATGAAATGAAGGAATCATACAATCCTTATAGCGAGAGAATTGTTGAGCTCTGGAACAAGGAGGAAAAACAGGGTTATTTCATAGAGAATAGGGTTTTCAAGATTAAGCGCAAAGTCACTGACAATAGAGTCGAATATGTTTATGACGAAACACTGTTTCCTGCCTAGAATGTCTCTGTTGAGCGCTGGGAGGGCTTAGGTTGAGTTTCATCCCGTATGTGAAATATGTTCTTGCCCCTAACACGCGATTTGAAAGAGACCACGAGATATTCTTTGGGTCAAAAGGAAAGGTGGCAAGAGGAGAGCCTTTGATCAACTATGGATGGGGTTATGGTGGGCTTAAGGAATTTGTCAGGGCGTATTATGAAGCAGCAAAAGGCCCTACTGAAGATTTTGAGATATATTATGATCGGCTTAAGGATCATCAAGGAAATCTGCTTGAGAAGATGAGCTCTGAGAAGCTTCTAAAGCTTCCCTTGAGAGGGCTAATTGCGGCTCGCATTCACCAGAATCTATTCATTCCAATTCTTGTCGCTGATTTCAGATCTATCTGGTTCAAATATTGTGTAACTTGTGTCAGGCGTTGGGAACAGCGAGGTCTGCCGCCACAGATAAGGCAGTGCTTGGGAACAGACAGTTTCAGTCAGAACATTCCAGGAATGCGGTGCACTCGTATGGCTTGCAGTCACTTGTGTGGTAATTACAAAAACTGCATTCTAAACTACACAAGCCTAGAAGAAGATCCCGAAACTGAAGAGAAAATATTGGATTGCCTTTCTACGTTGATTAGACTGTTACGTGAAGGCACAGAACCGAACAAAATCTACGAATGCCGTGATCGAGAAACCATGGATGACAGCCCTCACAGAGTCGGACGGCTGAAGGCAGGTCAAAAATGCTTTGAGAGGCCAGTTCGTTTCGACTTTCAGCCAATTAGGAGAAGACACGTAGACCCAAATACATGGAAAGAAATTCAGGATCAGCGTGTTGATCACGGACCACACCACATTATCGATCTAATTCCAAGCGATTTACTCCCGGACATCTACCAAGAGGAAGTGAGAAGGACTGACGTAAGCGCTCCATTAGAAACAATGAATGTTCTTCAAAGCTTCATGAAGATGGCGAACATTAGATTTGAGATAAAGATCGATCTGTCAGTTTATTGCAGCCTCTGTGGCGGGCAGCATAGATTATTTCGGCTACCAATTAGTGCAATGTTCAAAACCGATCAAGCGTATGTTCAAGAAGCAGGATTTGGCAGAATGCTGTGGCAATTGCTTTGGACAGAGTTCCCAAAAAGTATGTGTGAAAGCTATCCAAGAGAGTGCCAAATCGATAACAGTCCAGTTTTGAAAAGGGAGTTGTCAGTCTCTGCGCTTACTGAGGCTGAGAAGAATAACCGTAACTATGACTATGCCGTTAACCTCCAAGCTCTGACCGGCAATCCAGGTTGGCTGTTGTTCAGCCTCACTACAGGACTCTGGAAGAAGGGGGGTTTCCATGAAGCTACCTTTGAACCAGAGAAGTACGTTCAATATTGGAAGGAAATGCTTGTCGAGATTCCGTCGGATCTGGGGAACGCTAGAAGCCTGTGGTATGTGGTTGTTCCCAGTACTGAAGAGCAGTTCTTTGACGAGAGTGCTCCAAGCGGAGTTGGCGATATGAACACTCTGATAAGTGAGATATCTGATGGAAAAGCCCAGAGAATCTTTGAATATAAAGCAGTCTTTAACAGTACACCAAGAAAAGGTGAAGCTAGGCATGAATTGCAGAAGCTTAGAGCTCAACAACAGTTCCCACAAACTTCGATTTATCCTGTATTACATGAGATGCTGAGAGAGGTGAAGTAATTGAAAGACAAAGAAACGTCAATAGAAGATCTCAAAATCGCTGTCAGTAAATTCGTACATGAGAGAGACTGGGAGAGATATCACAATCCAAAAGACCTCGCCGAATCGATATGCATCGAGGCGGCGGAACTTCTCCAGCTTTTTCAGTGGAGGAAACCCAAAGATGGCGAAGGAATCAAGAGCGACCCATCAAACATTGAGCGAATAAAACACGAGTTGGCTGACGTCGTCGTGTATTGCCTAAGCATGGCAAACACTCTAGATCTCGACCTATCAGAGGTCGTCCTCAACAAGATTGAGCAGAATGAGAAGAAATATCCAGCCGACCTCTACAAAGGAAAGGCGCATCTGAGTTAGATTGCAGAGGAGCTATAGCCTTGTACGAAGCCGTTGTCTCGAATTATCTTATAGAGACGAAGAAACTTCTGAGCCGAAGAAAGTACGACTTCGAAAAAGCATCTTCACATATTGTTCCCAAAGAGCCCGGAGTCTACGTAATCCATGACAAGCATTTGAGGGGCATAGTATACATAGGGAGAACTCGGAATCTCAAGAGGCGTCTCCTAAGTGATCACAAACACGGGAATGTTGACGGAAGCCAGTTCCGACGGGCACTGGGACGAAAACTCGCCCTAAAATCTGAGGGCGATATTACCAACTACGTCCTGGAAAACTGCAGCTTCCAGTTTGCTGTAATTCAAGATTCTGAAGAAATGATAAGACTTGAGCATTTCGCGACTGCTGTTCTGGGTCCGATCCTTAATGTTCAGCTAAAATACTAACGCAGAAACAGAGATCTGCGGAGTATATCTCCAGTATGCATGAAAAACTGATTAGGAATTCGTAGTCGAAATTAGCAAACTAATTATGCCGAAAACAATTTACCTGCCTAGTATGAAAAGAAAAAGCGCATTTCTAGTTATACTATTTATTGTAACTGCAATTCCAACAGCAGTATTTGTAATGGGTTTAAGCCTACTTGCCGGCTTTATCATTCAAAATGGAGCTAGTTTCGAGGTTTGGTGGGACAGTCGTACCTATGTACTCTGGCTTCACGCGGACAGTGGTGGAATAGCGTTTCCAATTTGGATGATCCCCGCTGGAACATGTGTTCCGTTACTCCTTGCGTCAACAGTACTTCTTCTCAGAGAGTGGAAAGAAACGAAGAATTTCAACATTCGACCGCAAGGTTTTCTCAAAGAGAAACGACGAATACGGAACACACAGCTTGCACTGAAGGTTCAGGAATCGAGGCACACAACCATCAATATGATATTTGTTCTAGGTTTAGTTCTTCTCGTAATCGGATTCAGCCTGACTGTAATTACACAAGAGGTTACTCGATATAGAGACATCTTGGGCTTTCAAGTGCCATACAGGACAACAGAGCAACCATTTCAAGGAATAGGAATTCTGCTTGTTGTTTCCAGCATAGCTCTAATAATAGCCAGCATTTACTCGAGACACCAAGACAGAGGAATAAACCAAATCGGTTTGCAAACTTCAAGTAGCTGATGTAGGTACGCATGAGTTTCAGCTTTAGTGTGACACAAGTCAGAAGCGCTTGTTGAATAAGCCCCCTAAGTGAATTGAAATGCCTGAGAAAATCGACGAACCTAGTAAACTCATACTCGCAAGCAATAGAGATACATTATTGTTTTGGGGAGTATTGATTTTTACTTGCATAATCGGACTGATAGAACTGCTTCAACACATTGATCCAGCTATCCCAACAGTTCAGCTCTTTCTGTTTGGTATGATATACGTAGGTTTTCTCTTTGGAATGGGTTTCAGCATATATCGAGCTTCAGAAATATACCGTGATGTTAGACAAGTTGCTCTTTCGGGGGAT
>CP070683.1:43329-63508 GCA_020352645.1 Candidatus Bathyarchaeota archaeon
AGACATAACCTATCTCTGCTCAGACTCAGGGCAAGAAGCGATTAAAGACGACATAAAGAAACACAATCTGGAAAGGGTTGTCGTTGCTTCTTGTTCCCCCAGAATGCACGAAGAAACCTTCAGGAACGCCGTAAAGGAAGCTGGATTGAATCCTTATCTTCTCGAAATGATCAACATTCGGGAACAAGATTCTTGGGTGCACAATAAGCAGCCAGAAAAGGCCACCGAGAAAGCAGAAGAGCTTGTTGCAATGGCGGTTGCCAGAGCAACTCAATTGGAGCCTCTCGATAGAAGCAAGGTCAAAGCCAATAGGAGTATACTGGTGATAGGCGGTGGTATCGCTGGAATCCAAACGTCACTCGACCTTGCTAATTCAGGATTTAAAGTTCATCTAGTCGAGAAATCGCCAAGTATAGGCGGCAGAATGGCTCAACTTGACAAAACATTTCCCACCCTTGACTGCAGCGCGTGTATACTGACCCCTAAGATGGCGGAGGCTGGCAGACATTCCAACATTGACCTAATCACGTGCGCAGAGGTTGATGAGGTGAAGGGCTTCGTTGGAAACTATGAAGCCAGAATTCGCATAAACCCAAGGTACGTTGATAAAGATCAGTGCACAGGCTGCGGTGAATGCGAGAAGGTATGTCCGATTTCAATGTCCAACGAGTTTGACGTAGGCCTTAGCCAGAGAAAGGCAATTTACAGACCCTTCCCTCAGGCTGTGCCGAACGTGTTCACCATCAACAAGAGAGGAATCCCACCCTGCAGAGCCACGTGTCCTGCAGGAGTCAACGTTCAAGGGTATGTCGCCCTAGCAGCCCAAGGGAAATATGAAGAGGCTTACGAACTTGTCAAGAGATTCATTCCTTTCCCTTCAGTTTGTGGAAGAGTGTGTTTCCACCCATGTGAAAGCGAGTGTGAACGAGCGAAGCTTGATGAACCTGTGGCAGTGAACGCAATAAAGAGGTTCATTGGCGATTACGGCCTAAGACAAGAGAAGAGGAATCCGACTCCTGTACCTGGAAAACGTGCGGATAAGATTGCGATAATAGGATCAGGACCAGCAGGGCTCACGGCTGCATACAAACTAGCGAAAAAAGGATACTCTGTAACTGTTTTTGAAGCCCTCTCGAAACTCGGCGGAATGCTGCAAGTGGGCATACCCCCATATCGCCTGCCAAAAAACATCCTCGATCAAGAGATTCAGATGATCAAAGATATGGGAGTTGCAACTAGAACTGGGGTCACATTTGGCAAAGACATTACAGTTGACAAGCTTTTGCAGCAAGGTTACTCAGCTTTGTTCATTGCTGTGGGCGTTCAGAAGAGTCGAGAACTAGCTATTGAAGGAGAAGAACTGGAAGGAGTAATACCCGCGTTGAAGCTGTTGAAACAAACAAACCTCGGAGAAAGAGTGGAGATTGGAGAAAAGGTAGTCATAATCGGTGGAGGCAACGTTGCCATTGACGCTGCAAGGACACTGATACGAAGCTATTCGAGAAATGTCACAGTGCTCTATCGACGATCAAGAGAGGAGATGCCCGCATATTCCTCAGAGGTGGAAGAAGCAGAGAAGGAAGGAGTCAAGCTACGCTTCCTAGTCTCCCCAACACGAATATTGGGCAAAGAAGGTCGAGTTAGCTTGCTCGAATGTGTGCGAATGCGTCTTTCAGAACCAGATAATTCAGGCCGCAGAAGACCCGTACCAATTGAAGGCTCTGAATTCATGGTAGAAGCGGACACAGTGATTCCAGCTATCGGTCAATCGTTGGACATAAGCTTGATGCCCAACAAGCTGAAACTGTCACGCTATGGCACTATTCAAGCTGACCCAGTTACATTGCAGACGAATCTCCCAGGGATTTTTGCGGGAGGAGACGCTGTCAAGGGTGAGGCTACGGTAATTGATGCAATCGCTCAAGGTAAGAGAGCTGCAGTCTCCATTGACCGCTTTCTAAATGATGAAGATCTGTTCGCTGACAGAGAAGAAAGAAAATCAAGAGTTGAAGAGATTCCAAAAGATGGATTTGAGAAAAAGCCCAGGCAGCAAATGCCAGTTCTTCCGCTGGAAAAAAGAACTAACGATGAAGAAGTCGAACTGGGATTCTCTGAAGAAATGGTGCAAGAAGAGGCATCCAGATGTCTCGCTTGCGGCGGATGTTCAGAATGTCTGGAGTGTGAAAAGGTCTGCGAGCTGGAAAACGTGATTGATCATCAGCAAGAAGAAACACAGATTACCCTTGAAGTTGGGGCAATTGTGGTAGCAATTGGATCCGAGGTTTTCAATGCGTCTCTCACGCCTGAGCTGGGCTACGGCCTCACCAAGAACGTTGTGAGCAACCTAGAGTTTGAGAGACTGTCAAATGCCTCCGGGCCGACTGAAGGAAAGATAGTGTGTCCCGAAACCGAAAAACCGCCAAAAAGCATAGTTTTCATCCAATGTGTGGGAAGTAGAGACATACGATTCTGCGAGTATTGCTGTCGCATCGGCTGCATGGTGACCCTCAAGCAAGCGATTCTAGCCAAAGAAAAGATGGGAGACAATGTTGAAGTCTATGTGTGCTATAACGATATGAGGGCTTTCGGAAAATCCTATGAAGAATTCTACAATAGAGCTCGGCGACTGGGAATAAAATTCTTGAAAGGACTGCCATCAGAGATAAATATTCAGAAAGACAGCACATTGCGTCTTGACGTTTTCGAATCAAACACAAACAAGCTTCTTGAAATCCAAGCTGACCTAGCTGTACTAGCTTCTGGACTGGTAGCTTCCCCAGATGCAGCCAAACTACAGAATATCCTACACATCCCCAGAAGCCCCGACGGTTTCTTCTTAGAGACCCACCCCAAACTCCGGCCCGTGGAAACACCAACTCGTGGCATCTTCCTAGCAGGCACTTGCCAAAGCCCAAAAGACATACCAGACACATCTTCACAAGCAAGCGCTGCAGCAATGAAAGCAGCGGAGCTGCTGGCAACAGGCGAAATAGAGATCGAACCATTAGTTGCTGCTGTTGATCCCAACTCTTGCAGCGGCTGCAAGATTTGCCAATCAATCTGTCCATACCAAGCCATTGAAATGGAAACCCAGATTAGAACCAATGGAGAGACACCGGTAGCAAAAGTGGTGAACGCTGTATGCCAAGGATGTGGTGCATGCTCTGTCTCATGTCCAACAGGCGCCATTGACAGTCAACACTACAAAAGAGATCAGATTCTAGCTCAGATCAAAGCAGCCACCGGAGGAAAATAAGATGAGCCTCACTGATCTAATGACCATGGCGAAGACAGACAAAGAGCTACGAAAGAGAATATTCACCAAACTCTGGAGAGCCCACCCTGACGAATGCTTCCAATGCATGAGATGCACGAGCGGATGCACTTCATTGAAGCTCCTGGAGCTAAAACCTCACGAAATCGTGCTTCTAGTAAACTCAGGCTTTATCCAAGAACTGGTCTCGTCAGACATCATTTGGACATGCGCCTCCTGCTTGAAATGCCGCGAAAGGTGCCCCCAGAATGCTTCACCATACAACACAATCTTAGAACTGAGAAACCTAGCAGTTGAACGAGAAGCAAAGATTCCCGAGGCATACATGAAAGCGATAGCTCAGATTCTAGAAACAGGCTTAACCCAACCGGAACAGACAGCCACAACTCGAGACATGCAGCCGCAAAACCGAGAAAAACTTGGACTGCCAAAACTCCCCTACGCAAATGACAAGTTTAAAACTGTTTTCATGAAGATCCTTGGAGGGTGAAAAGTGAAAGCCGCAGTTTACTGGGGATGCAAGATCCCGACAGAACAATATGCTTATGAAATGTCAACTAGACAAGTTCTTCCACGATTCAACATCGAACTCGTAGATTTGGAAAATGTATCTTGTTGCGGGACGCCCGTGAGAAGCGTCAACACCTCAGCCGCGTTATATCTTTCCGTGAGAAACCTGGCAATAGCGGGCCAAACAGGACTAGACAATCTGCTGATCCCCTGCAATGAATGCCACTTCATGTTGAGTGAAGCAAGAAACCGCCTTGATAACGACAGCGAGATGCAAACGAAGATTCAAGAACTGCTTAACGAAGAAGGGTTGGAGTACCCATCTAACATCAAGATTTGGCACACAATCGACTTGCTACATGACTTCGTCAATATAGACACAATCAGGGGCAAGGTAAGGAAACCTCTTGAAGGCTTGAAGTTTGCAGTACATCCCGGGTGCCAGATAATACGCCCGAGCGAGATAGGGCGGGTTGACCATCCGGAAAACCCTAGGAAACTCGATAGACTGGTTGAAGCACTAGGGGCTCAATCTATTGACTATTCCGAGAAGCTAGACTGCTGTGGTGCAGCTCTACTGTACTCCCATTTAGATGCAGCTCTAAGCCTGGCTGGCACCAAACTAAGATCAGTTCAGACCTATGGAGCAGATGGGTTTGTCAACACATGCCCTTACTGCCACACAATGTATGACGCAAGACAGAAGGAGGCCGCGGCAACTGTAGGAAGCAAACTAACACTATCAGTTGTATATTACACACAGCTTCTGGGACATGCAATCGGAATTGATCATGACAAACTAGGCCTCCATCTGAACCAAAGCTTTGATCCTGAGAGATTCACAAGAAGAAGTACGTGAATTGTCTCCGCAGATCTGAATGTTCCCGGAACGCCTACCATTGTGAGTGGCTGTGAGATGGATCAGCAATGTGTTCTGGTAGCTGCGCCAATTCGGTAATCCTTATATGTCAAACTGCAAAGACTATCACTTTCAAAGTGGGAAAAATATGGTAGATTTCAGCTTTACAGAGGAGCAGAACATCTTTCGCAACGCTTTGAGAGAGTGGTGTGAGAAGAATCTGCCCTTGGAAAAAATCCGAGAGATGGACACTAAAGGAGAAATCCCCCAATCCCTTGTAAGAAGCATGGCAGATCTAGGCCTTCTATTAATGACCGCTCCAGAAGATCATGGAGGAACAGGCTCTGACTGGATTACAGCCTGCATTGCAGGCGAAGAATTAGGCTACGCCGATCTATCCATCGCCATCCCCGTATTGTGGCTTGTGGAATCTTCATGGGGATATGTTGTAGACAAACACTGTAGCGAACAGGTTAGAGAGAAAGTCATCAGAAAAGCGATCAAAGGAGACGCCTTCATCGGAATAGCTTCCACTGAAGCAAGCGGCGGCTCAGATGTCGCTAGCTTCAAGTCTAGAGCCAAGAAGGAAGGAGACAAGTGGACTCTCAACGGTGAGAAAACGTATATCAGCGGAACTGAAGAAGCGAAAAAATGGGGTGGTGGATTCTTCGTGAACGCTAGAACCTCCCCTGCACCACTTGGAGCATCCCATCGAGGTATGACCGGGTTCTATCTGCCAATGAACGCTCCCGGCGTCGAAATCAACCAACGTTTTGATGACATGGGTCGAATGGCTATATCAACGGGCGGCTTCGTGATGAAAGATGTGGAGCTGCCAAACAATCACATCTTGGGTGAAGTGGACAAAGGCTTTTACCTTAGCATGGAAGGATTTGACGCCGCTCGAATACTAATAGGAGCAGTATGTCTGGGAGCTGCAAAACGCGCTCTAGAACTAGGAACAGAATACATTAAAGAAAGAAAGGCATTTGGGCAGCCGATCGGAAAGTTTGAAGGAATACACTTCGAGCTAGCAGATGACTGGGCTGAACTCGAAGCCCTGCGATCACTGGTCTACCGCACAGCATGGATGATGGACAAAAGATATCAAGAAAAACGTTTCACACCTCTCGAAGTCGCACAAATGATTTCTGCATGCAAACTGAGGACTCCCCATTTCGCATTCGACGTATTCAAGCATGTCATGTTATGGTTTGGCGCATATGGATACACAAAAGAGTGCCCAATAGAGATGGGCTTACGGGGAATAATGTCCTACTGTGTCGGCGCTGAAGGAGCCAAAAACATTCAGAGAGTTGTCATTGCAAGAGAGCTTCTGGGAAAGGAATACGTAGCCTACAAGAAGTAGGCTCTCGCATATTGTCAACTCACCAGACTAAACAAGCAATTCAGTCTTCTTTAGGCACAGTTGGATAGTTGATCCTGCACGAAATCAGCCACCTGGTCAAACTCTTCGTCACCTGTCATGTTGCGGGGCTTCAGGGAAATCGAATCTTTCCTCAGGCATCCTATATTGATCTCTTCAGCTCTTCTAAGTTGATCATGATCCCTCAGTTTAACGTTAGCGATGCCTTCTGCCCCATACCATTTCAGGACTGATACTCCAACGGCGTCGACTGAAACTCTATCTCCACCCGCAACTATTACCCCTGAATCCTTCTTCACGCCGTGTGCAGGTCCGCCTGACACGAAACATTCTAGCCCGTCAAGAATCACTATGTCCGGTGAATAAGCAAGATTGATTTCCGCTATTCGTTCACCCATCTTCTGGTGAAGTAGGCTTCTGTCAGCTGGGTTAATCAGACCTACAGTGTTCTTGAGACTCAAGGTGAAGACTCCTCCGAACTGGTGTGTTTTCAAACAGGGAAGCGATATTATGCTTGCTGCTTCATAGGCGGTCTTGGCGATTCGAAATCCATCAGACCACGAAGCAGCTTTCTCAGGCCTGATCCACACCCAATCTTCATTCTCAAAGAAGGATAATCTGACACCGAACTCTTCGGCAACGTTGAGCGTGCCGTTCCTTTCCATAGTAGTCCTAGTAGGCAGCCATGCTGGGCCAGACATGTCACCCAGAACAATCTGGCAAGGGGTGAAATCACTCTGCAGCAGAAGCTTCAAAATTGTCCGTATGGTTTGAGGATGTGTGCTTGCAGGAAAAGGATCATGGCTGTTGCAGTTTGGCTTAACTAGGACATATCCTCGATCATCTTTGGCCGGTGTAACATGTAGCCCTCCGATCAACTCCACTGCCTTGTGTATTCCCTCCACTCTGTTCTCGGCTTTCACAAGGGATACAACGCTTTTCCCGTTGTCCGCATAAGCGTTAGGTCTTAGAGGTTTGCACTCAACCGGAACTGCATCTGTTGCATGGGATGCAACGCTTCTGAAGATTTCTTTCGATTCCTCTGATGTCAATGAATCCACCTAGATATGACTAATCAGCAAAACACTTGGTTAAATAAGTGTTATGTGACGGGTCTAGTAGCAACTCCCGGCAATCTAGACTGGCTAGCTTAATTGCTTCCTCAGTTGCTCCGCAATTGCGGGAACTATTTCGTAGAGGTTCCCGACGACAACGTAGTCAGCGACTTCAAAGATTGCAGCTTCAGGGTCTTTGTTTATTGCGACAACTACTTGGGAGTCGCGCATGCCTGCTACATGTTGAATCATTCCGCTGATTCCGCAGCCCATGTAAAGTGCCGGTCTTATTTTCTTTCCTGAAAGTCCTATCCATTCCGTGAACCACTTTCGATCTTCAGCTAGCGGTCTTGTATTGCCGACTTGACCGCCAAGGAGATTCGCTAGTTCGATAAGCGGTTGAAAATCCTCTTTCTTATCGATTCCGCGTCCTCCGCAGATCACTATCTTGGCTTCTTCGATTTTTACCTCTGCAGCTCTTATTTCGTTTATCTCGACAATTTCCACCGCTGATTTCTCGATCTTAACGTCAACGGTCACCACATGTCCTT
This sequence comes from Candidatus Bathyarchaeota archaeon, assembly GCA_020352645.1. GTDB lineage: Archaea > Thermoproteota > Bathyarchaeia > Bathyarchaeales > SOJC01. The sequence continues at coordinate 50,966 of CP070683.1, forward strand.
TTCTCTCCGTTGGTTCTGGCTTCTCGAAAGCCCTTGGCAGCACTGCAGCAATTTGAGGCTTCTTCAAATATGTAGCGGTAACGACTGCGTTTCCGCTGTAAACTACTCGCTTAGTAGTTAGGGTGCCTTGCCCGTTAATATCCAGTTGAACACAGTCTGGCGTACATCCTGTTTCCAGCCTTGCGGCAAGACGTGATGCTAACTCCTTTCCGCTCTTCGTGGATCCGATCAGAATAATCTCAGGCTTGTGTTCAATGGCGAGCTTTGCCAGAAGGCTTAAGCATCTCTCCGTATGGCAATCTTTGAGATCAGGATTGTCCATTGAATAGACCTTGTCTGCTCCGTGTCTGACTAGTTCGGTGGCTCGGTCATTGAGTTGGCTGCCCATCAAAATGGCTGCAAGTTCTGTCTTCAGACTGGCCGCAAGCGGTCGGCCCCCGGCCAAGAGCTCCAGCATTAATTCATAGTTCTCGGAAAAAACCCATACGCCCTTGTGATCATTCAAAGCTTCTTACCTCCCTATCACGCCATCTTGAATCAGAGCTTTCACAAGGTTCGCAGCGATCTCCCGGGGGCTTTCGCCTTGTATTGTTTCCTTCTTCCGTTCAACTTTTGGCGCAGAGACATCCATAATCTTGACTCCGGATCCTTGCTCGCCAGCTTTTTCAGGTGGGACGCTGATGTCTGCCAGCCTCCAACTCACTATCTCCTTCTTTGAAGCTTTCATTATGGCCATGAGTGAAGGAATTCGTGGTTCATTGATTTCCCTGGTCACCGTTATTACTGCAGGCATCTTAGTTCTCACAGTCTCATAGCGATCTTCGAGTGATCTCTCAGCGGTAACGGTGTCACCTTGAACGGTAATGCTTCGCGCATATGTGAGTACGGGAATGCCAAGGATTTCAGCGACACGCGGGCCGATCTGTGCTGAAAAACCGTCGATTGACGCTTCCCCGCAGAGAACAAGATCAAACTGGCCGATTTTCTTTATAGCTTCTGCTAGTACATGTGATGTGGCTAGCGTGCAAGAGTTCCGTAAGCCCTCGTCATTGACGAAGTAACCTTTGTCAGCTCCAATGGCCAAGGCTTCGCGAATCGAGGTCTTGGCATCTTCAGCGCTCGAGGTGATTGTCACCACTTCACCTCCCAGCTTTTCCTTTAAACTCACAGCCTCTTCCAATGCGTTCTTGTCGAAATCGCTGATCTTCCTCGGCACACCAGCTGTGACAAGTTTGCGACTAGAAGGATCGGCTTTGAGCTGACTAACATCAAGGGCTTGTTTCAAGCAAACTATGATTCTGGGCAAGGATCCATGCTTCCTAAGAGTCTAGGTATGAACAAGTGAATCCGAATTAAGCGTTACGGTTAGCTTAATTCGCTCTCTGTTTCCATGAATCTGCCAAGTCAGATGTGAGGGTTCATGCAACGTAGGACGTTTGAGGTTTTGGTTCTCTAGTTTTCTTTGGTCTCTTGATGGGTTTCAAGCCTTTTCGGGCACCTAGCTCCGTAGCTTCAATGTCATATTGTATGAATGATCGAGAAAACTCAAACAGTTTCTTGTTCATATTTACCAGTTCCTCTTTTGTGAATCTAGTCATTATCTCAGGGTTGCTCACCCATCCTTTCCACCCAACTAGACTCATTTCCAGAGCCTTTACCGCGAACTGCATTGACCTCACCAAGTCTAGGCGATCTTTCTTCTTGGCGGCTTCCAGCTTTTCCAGCTGATCCAGAACTTTCTTTGAGACTTGAATCCAACGTTGACTCAAAATTCATGCTTCCTCTTATGAATTCCCAGATTCAACACTCTCTGCGAAATATAAACTTTAAGACACAGGTCTTCGCGTGACACTTACGCGTTGCCTTTACACTGCAGCTCGTGCATGACGCAGATACTCTATGTTCCCTTGCTCTTGTCTTTTTTCTGATCCTCTAAGAGGGCAGAATATTCTTCGATCAGCTTGACGACATCCCATTGCAGATTGGATTTCGTGACCATGAGATTCCAGAAATTGATGAATCGCTCAAGACTGAGCCTGATTAGAACAGCTAACACAACAATTGGAATCGCGGCGGTCAAAATTAGGTTGATTGGAAATGAAAAACTGACAAAGAGAACAAAGCCTAGCGGGATGAAAAGAGATAGAAGGAGTGGTACCACAAATACCCAAAACACGCCTGACCCGTTCTCGATACTACTCAAACCTGGGATCTTTAGAAAGATCCTGTAGAATACCGGAAAATCTTTTGCGTCAACCTTCCTCGAGAGTCGCGCGTATCGGCAGTGATCGCACAAGCCGTCCTTGCCAGCCTTCACCTCAAAGCAGGACCTGCAAAGAATCTCTTCAGAGTTCTGCATGCAGCTACATCTTCCAGAGAAGCATGCCCATGGGGGGGAAATAAGCTTTAGCACCTTTGCTTCAGAGATGCTTATCCTGCAAGCAACGTACAATACTAACTAGATGGAAGCACGGACTGTGGCCTTGCAATGAGTGCGAATCCGAAGCTCATGAGCTCTTGTCCGTTGAGAATCTTTCCTCTTTCCATGGATCAGCTGTATTGCTGTATCCTCTTCTTTCCCAGTAACCGAGTTCCTGGTTTTCTGTGAGTTTCACCTTTCTAACCCATTTCGCACTCTTGTAAGCGTACTTTCTTGGCACAATTAAACGCAATGGTCCTCCATGTTGAGGTTCCAAGGCTTCTCCGTAAAGCCGATAGGCAAACAGCACATCATCAGCTACCAAGTCTTCTAGTGGCAAGCTCGTTGTATATTCGCCTTCAGCAACAATTGTTGCATATCGTACGCTGTCAAAAGGTTTAGCCAAGTTGAGGATTGTCATGAATGAGACTCCTTCCCATTTGTTGTTAAGTTTGCTCCACCCGGTTACGCAGTGAAAATCCGCGACTATAGTGGCTTTTGGAAGTTTCAGAAAATCATTGTACGTTAATCTCAATGGACGTTTCACCAGGCCTTCAACAGTGAAATCCCACTTCTCAGGGTCGAATTCTGGCACGTCACCCACATGAAGAACAGGAAATGTCGATGTGATTCGCTGATTTGGTGGAACTCTCTGCTTTTCGTCTGTCATCACAGCACCTTTCTTAGATGTCTGGAAACAACGAATTATGTATTATGCAACGAACTAGCGTGGGCAATCTTCTGCAATTAAAGAATTCCCTGTTCTAAAGCTGCGGGATGCGCTCCTCGTTCACTATCTCGCTGGCACAGTGATCGGTGTGCGTGCGTAACTTCTTATGTGTGACATATCGAATCGTTGTATTTGGAGATCTTCACTAGTGAAGAACAGAAAGTGTGCAAATTGCAGTGGTGTCCTGTCTGATGAAGATGTGATGAAAATAAAGAATGAGGATGGATCGTGGGTTGTGATACCACTTCCTCTGTGCCCGAGGTGTCTGGTTGAACAGCTGAGGAGAAGACTCTCTGATTAATGCCTCTATGGGCGCTGGCTTATTTTGCCGTCTGGAAGTGGAGATAGGGGGCTTGCTAGAACCAGAGAATGAAGACGGCAATTCCGATTATTGCGAGTATCACACCGATTATTATGAAGATGATTACTGCCAATATGCTGATTGCAAACGCTTTTAGCCAGCCACAGTCGAAAAAGTGCTTTATCAGTCCAAGCCAGAGGATTAGTTGGATGATTGCTCCGATCAGACCCAGGTTAAAAGCTCCAAAGATTGCTCCAAGAACAGTGCCGATGAGAACTATCCATATAGCATCGGTGAACCTTGCCTTTTCTTTTCCGACAAATGCTCTTCCGGATAACCATAGAACTGGCGAGAGCACAACTGTGCTTATTATGACGTTTATGAGAAAGCTTACTAGATCAAACTCCAAACCGCAAGGCCTCCGTGCATCTACGCCATTTTGCAGAGTTTCCTTATAACGCTTTTGATGCGTATCTAGCCACGTCAAGGGTTCGCTACCAAGCATCTCTTCTCTCGCGAAGTGACCATTTGGCATGCTTGAAGTGTGGCATGCATCAGCCAAGTGCTAGACAGATTTTATGTTGACGCAAAACGCAACGACATACTCTCAAGCACTAGAGAAGCTTCTATTGATGCTTCTACTTATGACAAAATAGTAGGATCATAGGCAGGAGGATAGTGTCTCTTGTCTACTTTCTAAGATTGATCTCCATTGTTGAGACATTTCGAGGGTTTCCGCCTTCCCTTGGAGTGATCTCCTCGGTGCCTATCGAGATGCTGTGTACCTTTGCGTCTTTGAAGAATCGGTTGCGGACGATCTCAGCGACGTCAACAGCGGTGCTTATTGCACGACCGCGTGCCTTCAACGTGACTTCTTCTGCGTCGCTCATGTTGAACCCTGTAATGACAGCCATTACGTAGTTCATCGGCGGTTTGTTTCCAACATATATTGTGTTTGGGTCTTTTGCCATGCCATACACCTCCTTCTTCCAGATTTTTTGACGTGATATTCCGTTGCTTTGTTTGATTTGCCAGCCAGAGTTGCTTGGAAAAAAAGTAAAACTGTTATAGCCGTTCTACCCTTTTCGGAAAGCGCCTAACTGTCAATTCCATGCTACATTAGCCCACTTATTAACCTTTGTATATCAAGTGAATGACTTACGTTGGGTTGCTTCGTTCTCCATTTCCTGCAGAAGTTTCTTTATCTTTCTGCTTCTTCTTTTCAGTTCTTTTTCTGAGATGGTGTCTTTTGCTGGGCAAAGATCATCCACTGTTGTTCCTTCTTGTTCGATGTAAATTACGGGATAGATTCTGCATCCTGATGGTCTCTTTTCGTAAACTCTGCAGCGACTTTTCATAGAGTCGTAGAAAACGCAGAATCCACGATTGTTTCTCAGGTTGGCATAACCATGCTTGTCGTAGAACACGAACTCCTGTCTGCGATGTCCAGCTCTCACCAAACGTCCAACGTCTGCATTGGAAAGCAGCATTTCTGTCTTCTCGCAACATAGACCGCAGTGCGAACAATGCATGAGCAGACATGCTCTGCTCTGCGTTTATTGCTTTCTGCCTATATTGGATGAGCACGTAAACATTGGGATCACGCTCTACTATATCATCTGCCAAGGCACACCTCTAGACATCACAACACTAGAATTACAAGCATGGGAACGAAGACCGCTCAAAGTGGGCTTGGGTACATGGTAAGTGTTGCAATCAGCACCGGCTTGAATACTCAAAATATCCCTCAGTCATGCAGCCAAAAAGGTTTTTATTCTCGGTTGGCTCTTTCGTGTTCATTATCAGGAAGGAATCGACATGGTTGAAGTAAAGGTTGATCCAGAAAAGTGCGATGGCGATGCAGTGTGCGTTGACACTTGCCCTGTTGAAGTATTCGAGATAAAGGATGGAAAATCTGTCGTAGTCAACAATGATGAATGCATTGTCTGCCGGGCTTGCGAAGTGCAGTGCCCAAAAGGTGCCATCGAAGTCATCGAATAGGTTCGAGAGCCTTAATCACAAATGCGATGACGACCCAAGCACCCCAAGCCGTGGAGTCCCTTAGCCAAATCACTGAGAAAGCTCGCATCTGCATCTGGCTGGTCTTCAAAGCAGTGAATTTTCTAGCAAGGCTGCTGCGCTTTTGCATATACAAGTGAACGACTTGGAGTCACTCACGTCGGTGAACCTGTGTTTAATCAAAAGGGGAATTAGCTGTTAGGAGCCAAACCAATGTCCATGAAGATGCCCAGCGATATTCCAATTTTTGGCTGATTTCCGCAAAAGCTCTTGCTTGCATCAATAGTGTGCACTGTAAGAAACAGAAGCGAGAAAAAGAGCTGCTAGATGCACTTGACTATTTCTTGTTTTTCCTGTACCTTTTTGGAAGTTCAACTTTGGAATTTCGATTGTACTTTCGCTTGTTCTTCATTTCTCCACTTTTCCTGTGTTCTTCACGCCCTGTCTCAAAACCATTGTATAAACATTTTGCTTTCTGCACACCTCGTTATTCGAGATTTAATCCTTAACCAAGCCTGAAAGGCTCTGGCATGCGAGCGCTAATTTGCGAATGACCCAAGCCTGGATCACATCTCTTTTCCCAAAGCCTTGTCACGTACGAGGTTAGCTTCTAAGAATGTCAGAAGTCTTTATGTCAGAGCAGCTGCAACTAATATCGCGTGAAACGTAGAGCTAGGAGCTGCTGAAATGAAAACGCTGGTTGCATACTATAGCCAAACTGGCAATACTGAGAAGGTCGCCAGAGCCATTTATGAAGAGGCTTCAAGAGATCATGAAGCCTATCTGGAAAAGATTGAGGATATCACAGCAGACACCTTGAATGAATATGATCTAGTCTTTCTGGGTTCTGCATGCCATTCTTCGGACCTAGCTACTCCTGTAAAAGAGGTTTTGGACGCTATTTCAGATTCACCTAAGTTTAAGCTTGCAGGATTCTTCACTCATGCAACCTCCTCAGGAGGGTTCAACAAATGGGCTTCTAAGTGTGTATTGTCTTTCCAAGAAGCAAGCAGAGTGAAGAAGATCACTTTCATAGGCTACTACAATTGTCAGGGTGTACCAGCTCCTTTAATACAAGAATTCATTAAGAGCGAAGTATTCGGAGATTCTCTTGCCGATTGGGAAGGATATTTTGAAGAAGTAAGAAAGCACCCAAGCCTTGAGGATTTGCAGAAAGCTAGGGAGTTTGCCAGAAGGACAATATCACATGCCTAAGATTTCAGCCTTCAGCTCTTTAGACTTGTGTTGAATCCTACACTGGACTGTAGGCCAATGCATGGAATAAGCCGCCAATAGCGGGGACGTGGCTTGATTAGATTGCTCCCCTATGTTCTCCACAAGGGATGAAGAATCAGCAATTGGAACAGGCCTCTTGAGCCAGTCTGGAAATCCATGCGTGCGAACGACGGATACTAGTTCCACATTAACATAGACAATGGTTGTCCGTTTTAGGACTTGTGAAGGAATAGGTGGGGTGAATAGGTTGCTAAATTACCTAGGGGAGGTCGTCTCGGAGTTCGTTCCAACTTTCAATCACTCTGGTAGCGCCCTTGTCCAGATAGTACTGAGGCTTGTATTTCTTGAGATTTGCATAGCCAATTCTATCTGGAATCCTTAGTCGCTGGAAAATCGGGAAGTAGCCTGGATAATCGTCAATAGCTCTTACAACGTTAGAATCCCTGCATATGTCTGAGCAGAGCCTAGATTTTGTGTCGACTAGTGTTGGCCCAGAAGCGTCTTCTCCCTTTGGACGATCGTAGTCTTCGGGTTTGAACATCACTAGCTTGGCGTTCGCTGTTGGAAAGCCGAATTCCCTCAATTCATTTAGTGTTGCAGAGCGCATGTTTTCAGTTCTTCCTGTCAGGTAGACTATCTCTGATTTCGCGCTCCAGCTTTGGAGTATATCGGCGGCACAAGGCATTGGTTCATGGAGCCGGAGAGACTCTACTCCAGCCTCCTCGAGACATAACAGTAAATCCCAAAAACGTTTCTGAAACTCCTTAGCTCTTGATATCTGTTCTTTAGTAGCGAACTTAATGAATATCTGCTCTAGGCTCATTGCTTCTATTGCTTCCTCAGGTACTTCACGATCCAATAAGAGCTGCCAGAGCTTGTGCATTCTTCTTCCGGTAACTATCAACGTGTCGTCTATGTCAACTATGACCCTGTTCATTGGACAACCAGCTTTAACGCTTTGTTATGCGAATGCGCAAGTTTATCATTTGCGGAATGAACCTTCTATTGGCTACACACGTCACACGAACACGAATTAGACCAGAGGAGAGAGTGCGCGCAGTTTGAAAGCCAGTGAAATTAAGTTCATGTTTATACTCTTCGGATTCTTGTTTGCATTAGGTAATCCGTTTTTAGTCTCCACTGGTTATAGGCTTGGATTCCAATTCCAGCCTTGTTTAACTGCGTATGGTGATTTGACACGCGACTATTGGCCCACTGAAGGGTGGCAAGTCTCGACCCCTGCTGCCCAAAATATGAGCAAAACACGATTAGACGAAATGTCTGAGCATGTTGAGGAAGATGGATTTGCTATTGATAGCATCCTCATAGTTCGAAACGGGTACATTGTCTTTGAAAAGTATCTCAACCCTGAACATGATCAAAACCACCTCCACCACATCTTTTCCTGCACAAAAAGCGTACTTTCAGCCCTCACAGGTATTGCGGTTGACAAACGGTATATTGAGAGTGTTGACCAGAAGATTCTTAACTTTTTCCCAAATCAAACGTTTGCAAATCCTGATCCCCGCAAAGGGAACATCGAGATCAGACATCTCTTGACCATGACCTCGGGGCTTGATTGGCATGAGTTCGATATCTCCTATGATAATCCAAGTAACAGTTACCACCAACTTGTGGCGAGCACTAGTTGGGTTCAATATGTTCTAGATAGACCCATGGTTGCAGATCCCGGAGAGATATGGAACTACAACACTGGGGACTTTCATCTGTTATCTGCCCTTCTACAGAATGCTACTGGCCTTCCAACTAGAGACTTTGCCACTAACTCCCTTTTCGCCCTCATCGGTATCGTCGATGCCTTCTGGCAGACCGATCCCCAAGGGATCGATTTTGGTGGAAGTGGGTTGAGATTATCGCCCCGTTCAATGGCAAAGCTTGGGTTTCTTTATCTGAATAATGGCTCCTGGGACAACCAGCAACTTATACCAAAAGATTGGATTATCTCATCAACCTCAAGCTACTCTACCTTCGATGATACTACAGATTACTGCCACGGCTGGTGGAGAAAACCAGATCTAAACGCTTATTTTGCATTAGGATATGCTGGTCAGCTCATTTTTGTTGTTCCACAATATGATCTGGTGGTTGTCTTCACTTCGTTCGATGAAACACATTGGCCATATTACGATTTGCTGGTTCAATATGTTTTTTCCTCGCTAGAAAAGGGCGCTGACCCACTTTTCAGCGTCGATAGATTGATGCTTGCAGTTACAGTGGTCGTTGTTCCGATCTTGGTGCTAGGATTTGTCATTATTCGGAGAAAACGATTTGGACAAACTCAAAACACTTCTTCAGAAAGCGTACATATTCGCGCAACATCTTAGACTGAGATTTTTCCTGAGTTGTCTCAGGCTGTATGATATCGAGCACAGGATGCTTTTGCCCTTTCCCACTTGTCGAAGAAGATTTAGTAGAAGCTCTTTCTACAAGATGAGTGTGAGGAGATGGCATTCGGATGAAGAAGTTGAGCACTGGCTTGCTGATTTTTATACTTTCTCTTCTGCCTCTCTTTGCTGGATTAACCTATTTTCTCTATTTGCAGGTTGTATTCCCTCAGCTTGTGCCCCACTATGGTGGCACAGAAAGATTCACTCTCAGCAAAACCCAGAACGGAACTTATACTTATCACATATCTTGGTCAGCATATACCAGACTCCATTTGTCTCTTCAAGCCAATAACACAGTAGCGCTCTATGTGAATGGCACCTATGTGCGTGATTGCACTCATTATGATCTAGTGGTAGAGCAACATAGACGAGCTCTAATTTTGTTGAGGTCAGACCTTCCAGTTTCAGGCATGTTCAACGCATGGCAAGAGATACCTTTGGAAGGCCAGTTTTTGGCATCAGCTCTACTGCTGATAGGTCTCATAGGCATAGGGATATCAGTCATCATACACGTGAGGAAAATGGGCTTCTTAGGTGATACTGCTAAGGGAACCCTCATATTGACAGTAGTGGTTTGGATATTTGCTATATTCGAGTTCATAGAAATGAACCAAATCGTACTTGTAGTACTGCTTCTTTTTGGTTTTCTAATTCCTCTATATATGATAGTTTATGCATATTTGAAGAGTTGAAGGAAACAGATATCTTAGTCACGACTGAGATTTGTGCGCGGAAGATTAAGGATCATTCTTTCTTTTCTTTGAAGTCTAGAGCCTCAGCGATCAAAGCGATTTCCGTCAGACCTAATGGGCGACTTCCATGAGTGCTTTCTTTCTGGTCGGAGAATAGAAGTTTCTTTCTGAAGCCTTAAAGGCAGCATCAAATATGTTTGTTATTGATGGTAGGGAGAAAGTAGTAGGGAGAAAGAAGGAGGTGAGATACTTATGAAGACGAATCATTTGATAGAGGTGATGCTTGCCACTGTTTTTGCTTCTTGTTTGTTTGTGGGTTTGACGTCGAGTGCTAGCGTGTATGATCCGTGGTGTGATTTGGATGGTGATGGTGACATTGACATCTTTGACGTTGCGCGGATAGCGAGCTGCTACGGTACATCTGGTGAGCCTCTTAAGGCGAAAGCTGCGTTGGAATATGATAGTGGTTGGATCAACATAACTGACAAGCGAGGACAGGCTTTTGAGGTTAGCCATGGCTTGAGCAGCACAGATTTCATGGTTGATACAACGGGGAGAGTAAGCGTTGATGACGGATCGCACCAGAATCATTATGGGCTTGCAACCTACGTGACAACCGCTTCAGAATGGAATCAGACATATGGAGGAGCAAGAGATGATGAGGGTTGGTCTGTGGTTCAGACTTCGGACGGCGGATTCGCAATAGCGGGCACTGCGAAATCCTTTGGCGCTGCGGACAGTGATTTTTGGCTGGTTAAGACTGATGCTTCAGGAAACCATTTGTGGAACCAGACATACGGAGGAACAAGCCATGACTGGGGTTGCTCCATAGTTCAGACGTTGGATGGAGGATACATAATCGCAGGTAGAACATACTTTTCTGAGACTGCTTATGATTTTCGGCTTGTCAGGGTTGACGCGTTGGGAAATCACTTGTGGAATCAAACCTATGGAGGAACAGGCTACGACAATGCCCTTTCCGTGGTTCAAACTGAGGATGGCGGATTTGCAGTAGTAGGTGTCACGGAATCTCTTGGTGCCAGCTCGGATGTTTGGCTTGTTAAAACCGATGCGGGAGGAAACCTCGAGTGGAATCAAACCTATGGAGGAACAAGCTATGAAGCCGGTTGGTCTGTGGTTCAGACCAACGATGGAGGATACGCTATAGCAGGTACGACTGGTTCTCTTGGTGCTGGAGCCACTGATGCTTGGCTTGTCAGGGTTGACGCGTTAGGGAATCACTTGTGGAATCAAACCTATGGAGGAACAAGCTGGGATGAGGGTTATTCTATGGTTCAGACTTTGGATGGTGGGTTTGCGATAGCTGGCTACACGGAGTCTTCTGGTGCTGGTGCAGCTGATTTTTGGCTTGTTAAGACCGACGCGGTAGGAAATCTCGTGTGGAGCCAAGCCTACGGAGGAATAGACAATGAATTAGGGCTTTCTGTTGTTCAGACTATGGATGGCGGATATGCGATAGCTGGCCATACATACTCCTTTGGTGCTGGAGGGATTGATGTTTGGCTTGTTAAAACCGATGCGGGAGGAAACCACACGTGGAGCCAGACCTACGGAGGAACAAGCGAAGATTGTGGTTATTCTGTGGTTCAGACGTTGGATGGCGGATACGCCATAGCAGGGTACACAGATTCCTTTGGTGCTGGAGGCGAAGATGTATGGCTTATCAGGGCCTACGAACCCGGCAAGGAACCGTTGGTCTGTGTGGAGTATGGTTTGGCGTGGACAGCGTCCACGGAGAACACGATTACTTTGTACAGGGGCGAGGATGATCCGTACTGGAACTACGTGCGAGTACGCATCTGGAGAATCGAAGGGACTCCTTAACACCCTTCCTTTTTCTGTGTCTCTAGAGAAGGGTGCCAGGTGCGAACGGAACGAAGTGACGTGAGCGCTTACGCTGAGAGCAATTGACCAGAAACAGCTCAGGATGACTTTTGAGACTTCGCAATGTACGTGTTATTTGCGAGTAAACGCTTCTGCACACTCTTCAATACCTTTTGCGAAATTCTGCGACTTGCCATCATTGCCACAGCCATGACCGCAATGCTTATTGTTTGTCTTCGTGTTTTGTTATGGTTTGGTCTTGATAGTTCGTATTTGCTGGTTCTTAGACTCTACCGTATTGGCGTCCCTCTACAGACAAGCATTCACCAATTAGAGGGGGGATACCTAGGGGGGTGGTATCACACATTGCGTTTTGTCAGTCTGCGTCCCCCCTTAGCTCTCAAGAATTTGAAGAACTCAGACGCTCCAAAGTCTATATGGACTGTTCTAAAGCGTGGTATTATCTATGATGAAGAGAACTTTAAACTAGGTGAGGAAAATGAGGCTTAGTTTCAAGTATCTCCCAATAATGGGAATATTAGTTTTTGCTGGAATTCTGAGTGTGTGGTACTTTTATCCTACCGCTAACCCGGCTCTTTATGATGAAGGCTTTGAGCAAGGCTTAGATGATTGGGTGAAAGATGCTGATCTTCCTTTAGATCCAAACAACCCAGGGCACTTTGTGGCTTGGAATATTTCTAGAGTGAATTCATTATCCTTTTCTGGACAATATTCGCTGGAGTTGTTTATTGATGGAAGACAGGATGATGGTACAATTTGGATAGAGAAAGAAATACTAGCAGAGAGCGACTCGCAAATTCACGTTACGATCTCTTTTGAATTCTACAGTGAGGCAAAGAGTTTCAACACTCTAGCGGGCGTGTGTGCGTATG
>CP070683.1:63608-82004 GCA_020352645.1 Candidatus Bathyarchaeota archaeon
ATCGTGGCTAGCTATACTTTGATACTACTCTTATGCCTCGGCTATCGCATACTTCGATTGTTGTTCCTTGAGCTATGTTTGTATCGCACTCGATGATATAGACGAACAACTCATTAATATCATAATGGCTGCTGACACTGATTATGCTGGCATTGCTCACTTCAAAGCTGTATTCATCAAGGCTAGTAACAGGCATTCCATTTTCAGCCTTCACTGATACAGCGATACCGTCCGATGTCACGTTCAGGACTTTCAAGCTGAGGAATGCTTCAGTCACAAATTGGTACCCTTCTAATCCTATAGAGGCAAGGTCAAGGTAGCAAGTAGAATTTGCTGCTGAAAAGGAAAAGGTCTCGTTCCACTGTGAAGCGAGACCTTTGCTGAAGTTGGCGGTTACATTGCTAATCGTATATGAACCATTAAGCAGCGTGTAAGTCAGAGCTACTCCTTTGTCAATGTATGCCTGTCTGGAGTCCATCTGCCATTTGATCAGATTCCCGTCTAATATATCACTGGTAGTTGGTTCCGAGGCTGTATAATTCGCCAAGCTTATTTCCACTAAGCGAATGGTGTTAAGCTTTATGTGATCAACCAGAGTTATGTATTCTTCCCAATTCTCATACTCGTAGTACGTCGCCACATTGTACATCGTGGCAGCTATGGACACCATCATGATTGACACGAGCATGACGGCGATGATTATGAATTGCCCTCGAGTGTCTTTCACGATCCTCATCTTCAGCTCCTCACGAGTTCCAACAGCAAAATTCTTGGATCGTATTGCGACTGATATCCTGACAGAGTGTACATGATAGAAGTCGTCCAAGTTTCGAATGTATCCTCTGTACCGTAGGTTATCCGTGTTTCACCGTTGATTATGTTGTGGTCCAAATCGTAGATTGTCAGGTTAAAGTAGATGTCTGGTGAGAGAAATGTCATCAGTGCAAGTTGAAGATCATCCCACTTCTCATTGTAAACAAAGTCACTCAAGATCCTTTGATCATCAAGATCATGAAGAGCGTTGTGACCCATCTTTTCCAAGTCGGTAACCTCGTATTTGGGGCTTGAGGGCAGGACAAAGAATGTGTTGACAAAAGTCAGTGCTGAAATAAAAATGAATGAGGCCAGTAGCGTTTCAACGACCCGCATTTGTCCTTGTGTTCCTTTCAAAGCTTACACCATCATTCTTTCCATAGGGTTAGCTCTGCTACAAACGTCATACTTGAGAAGACGACATAACGCCGCAGCTTGACTGCAGCATATCCCTTTTGCCCTGATTCAGGTCCAAAGTCGAAAACTGTTGCAGCATCCCAAAGAGAAAATGGACCGGGGATTATTATTAGCCTATTAGGGTTCTTCACTCTTAGAGTGAAAAGTAGCAGCATTGGATTGGTTGTTGCCAAGCCAGGAAATACGCTACTCCACGTTTCATAGCCAATGCCTTGAGTAATCTTCAAGTCGGGTGGCAAGGCTTCTCTACCGTCGAATATCTGCGTTATCTCATCATAGTTGTATGAACTTATGTCTAGCACCCTTCTTTCCCATGTAGCAGGATCAGTTTCATTGTCCTCGCGGAATGTAAGGGTAATCGTGTCCCCAAAGGTGTGGATCTTGAGCAGATTCTGATATTCAAGACTCGTTTGAGCGGTCACGATAGTTGACATTCCTGCAACTGAAACCTCCAAAAGCGCAAGCGCTGAATCCAGTATGTAGTCGGAAGGAACATCGATTGACTCATTAGCTTCGCAGAAACCCAACGCATCCGTGAAATAGACGCTGGGAGAGGTCACCCGATAAATTGGATCGCCTTTCGGGTTCACGTTCCGTGCAGTTGCTAAAATTGTGGATTTTATCTCAGCGTTTGGCAAAGGTCTTTGATCTTCATTTCGTGAAACATTTACTGCAAACCACACACTTTCATCGTCTGGATCAAGTTCTATAGCCCAATCAACTCTGAAAGGTCTGAAGATCTTAAGGTTAAAGCCATACTCTTCCAAGCCAAGTTTCTCCTTCACCTCTTCATACGTAATAAACGATGGCCCGAGTTCATCAAGTCGTTGAAGTTTATCTGCGTCAAGCACATACAGTGAAGACTGACCTGCATAAGCCAATCCGAAAAAATCCACTGATTCAGGCTCAAAGGGAAAGACTGATCCCCAATCTGCTGGTGATCCTGCTCCCAAGAGTATTGCGTTAAACACGTTCAGAGCAGTGTTTCGAAGTTGTTGCTCGTCGACCTGGCGCATATTGATAAAGTTTATGGCTGGAATGGCTAGCACGCCTGACACAAAAATGATTCCCACTGCCAAGATAGACACTATGTAGTCATATAGTTCCCCTGGCATGTCTGGAACCTTCTTAGGAATACTCCATCTCTTTATGTAAGAGTGATCTGCCTAATATATCTTGTGTCATACGATTCCCTATTACCCCTCTTTTAAAGCGATCCAGAATCCTGAAGCATTGCTCACACATTCCGCAAAAACCGCTTCTCTGCTGCTGTCAATAACGCAATTGTCTAAGTTTGCATCTAAACCTCGAAGAATCCATGAATTTCCATATATCTGATCGTTATCCATCAAGCGTGACGTCACGTAGAGCGCTGAAGCATTGTTTTCATCATACGCTATTTCAGTGTAGTAGGATTTACCATGAATTTCCCGTGGCAAATCAAGATCTTTCCGCAACACAACGTCTAAATCTGTAGAGTTTGCCAAGAAATACAGATTTGCAAGCGAGTTTGAAACGTAGTCTGAAACCTCCTTAAGTTCCCTTCTAGTTATGTCATTCGTGACCGAATTAGTTATGTAGAAAAAGTAAAACGGCATCAGCACGATCAAGGCAATCAATGCTGTAGTGCAGATGAGGTGACTCATCAGAGGGGCTACCATTTGACAATCACCTATATGGTTAATTGGACAGTGGCAATGACAAAGTTGAAAACGACGCTTTCAGCGTCATCGTCAAGTTGAATGATTGTTGAATCAGATTCCCCGTCAAGCTGCACAGTGATGTTGATCAACCTGTTCTCTTCATCAACAGGGTAGACTGACGTCGGATGTGTTTGCACTTCAAGACATCTGGCCTTCAAGTCAAAATCAGATATGTGTGCTGACCATTCGTCTACATCAACTTCGATAATCCAGATGTCGACGTAGGTCACTCGCGTTGTAGTGTTGCCATCAATGACATCGATCGTGGAGGTTTCCATGGCTCTGACGCCATAAGACAGTGTCACTGCGATCCAACCAGATCTTTGCTCCACTAGCGCTCTGCCATATGTTCCTGTTCCATTAGAGACGAGTTTGCTGTCGCCTAAAATGTACGAAGTATAGTTCTCTCCAAGGCTAATGTATCTCGTTTCTATGCTGTACTTCACGTAGCTCGTGTTGAGGGAACGAACTGCACCTTCGAATCCAGTAGCGTTTACTGTGAGGAGCTTGTTCGGCATCAACTCCAGTATTCCGTATTCAATGTTGAATCTGGCGGAACGGGAGCCATGGACTTTCCAAGCAATGTTCTCCAAGGCATCATCAAATGCCAGGATTGATTTCTGAGCAACGCTAAACTCCGACGCCCCTCGTTGATTCTCTAAGACTTGATAAGTGTAGACGCTGGTGACAAGCACTAGTACAACGATTGTGGCAGTCATTATGACTGCAGAGATTGCGTATGAGACCCCGCGCTTGTCAACATTCATGACAAGATCATCCTCCTAGATGCTGATTAGTGATGGAGCAACCTTAGCCGCGATTATTGCGATGATTGTAAGCAATGCTGAGTGTTTGAAGCCTGCAGCAATTGACTCTTCACTTATTTTCCCACCTACAAGCCCTATCAAATAACTGTGTATTATCACTGAAGTCGAAAAGATCACCAATAGGGAATCGAGCTCGAGAAGATTGCCAGTTGAGTCAGGGCTTGCGAGGCTCACTGTTTTTGTTGTGAATGTCAACATCATTACTGTTGTAGCTACTAGCATCAGCGCTGCGAAGTAAGGCATCATTATGTAGGGTTTGACAGCCATTTTCTTTTCCCTTTCAACCTGTTGTGTAGTTGAGCTGAATTTGGCCAGAGACTCGATCATGGCGATGGTGCCGCCGCCCACGTCAATTGTTTCAACCAGAAGGAACATCACAATCTGTGTTGCCCAGCTTTTTGTCCGTTTGACAAAATCCATGAAGACTTTTCTTATTGGGATTCCCCATGATAGTTCAGCTGTTATCTTTCTCAGGTGTTTGCTGAAACTTCCATATTCTCGATTAGACAAGGTTTCAATGCATCTTTCCGGTGCGAGGCCTGTTTTCCTCGTTTCCGTGAGATCTTGAAGGAAGAGTGTTACACCTTTTTCTGTGCTCGCTTTTTCCGAGGCAACCTTCATTTGGATAATCGCTGGCGGCGCAGCTGTAATCACAAGAGCGATCGAGACTGCAGTGGGAAGATCTACGATGCTTGCCAACGCTGAAAGCCCAGGGATTTGAATCATTCCCATGAAGTTTGTGAGTAGCATCAACACTACTGCAGCGACGGCCACGCAGATTCCATAGGCTTTGTAGGGTCTCCAATCAGTAATTGGAGATTTCGGCTGCATCCCGTGGGCAAGGTATATGAATACAAAGGACAGCAGCGGAGTGAAGACATAGGTGTACAAGATTATTCCAGAGACGGATGACATTCCTGTGCTATAGATTGATTCGACGCTGAAGAGAATGTAGAAGCATAGTGACATCAAGACCATAATGATAATGAACGATTCTAGAAGCATACCAAGTCGCTCTGCAGCTGCTCGCACTCTGGCAGCTCTGGTTTTGAAGAGTTCTTCAGCTTTGGTCTCGAGGAAACTTGTGATGTCTCCGCCTATGATTACTGTGGAGGCATACCCACCTACAAACTCACGGTATATATCCAGGGGGTTCCCCTTTGCAGACTTCTGCATAGCACTCAATGGGTCAACGCCGAATATCTCTACATCTCTGATAAGGTTTCTTGCTTCTTGACTCATCGCAGGCAGCAAGTTTGCCTCTCCAAGACGCTTGAAACTTGCGTATGGAGGAATACCGCCTGATGCCATTACGGCTACGTAAGTGGCAGCAAAGGGCATCTCTCGTTCCAATCGTTGAGATCGCTCACTAGCCTTAGACATTGGAATTAGTATGAAACCGACCATCACTAGCAACGGAAAAGGAACCAGAATTATCAAAGGAAAGAAATTAAACAAGTACAATAAGACGACAGCGACCACGCTCACAGGAAGTGTCAGAAAGGCAACAAAAAACATCATAGATACATAGGTTTCAGCATATATTCTCATGTCCGCCCTTTTCAGGTAGCTTTCGAATTCAAAGACATTCCTGAGGAATGCTGGTGCCAACCTTCCGAAAAAGCGGAATGAAAGGGCCTCAAGACTGTCTAGAAGTGGCAATTGTTTCTATTTCTCCTACTGAAATCTTTCCATAGAACTCTGTAGGTCGGGCATAATATTCGGCGATTATCGCTGCTACGTCTTTGTAACTTCGAATGTTTTGTTCTCGCATCCAGCGCAAGACATTTTTCCGTTGCTCAATTTCCTTTTGCAGATCCGCTTTTGTCTGGCCTGTACGCTCGCCTATGTAGGGCAACAAAACGCTATCGTCAAAAGCAGCTGAATAGTTGTCTTTTGCAGGTTGCCACTTGAAAACCCTGCGGTAGTCTTCGTAGTTGGCAACTTCATTTATGTCAATAACACGTCGAAAAGCTTTGCTTTCTCCTTCTATCTTGAGATGAACTCGCTGCACCGACAGTGCAATGTTCAAGAGTGGTATGTATGCTGGCGCTATGTTCATTGGTTTCTGAGTTAGACGTTTGACAGCAGAGTCAATGTCTTCTGCATGCATGGTGCTCATTCCGCCGTGGCCTGTCGCCATTGCTTGGAAGAGCACGTATGCTTCGCTGCCTCTAATCTCCCCAACACATAGTACGTCAGGCCTATGTCTCATAGAAGTTTTGACGAGATCGAACAGAGTTACTTCGCCTGTTTGGTTTTCGCCCAGTCCGTAGCTTCGCCGAGCAATCAGTGAGATCCAGTTTTCATGAGAGAGATTCAGTTCGGCAGTCTCTTCAATTGTGATTATTTTGCTACCTGGCTTTATCAGGCAAGCAAGAGCGTTCAGAGCTGTAGTTTTTCCAGCTGCCGTGCCTCCTAAAACCATTATTGATGCTCTATTCTCGAGGCAAAGCCAGAAATATGCTGCCATCTCTTCGGAGAAAGTTCCAAGCGTGATTAGATCTATGATTGAGTATGGATCCTCTCGGAATTTCCGAATTGTGAAAGCTGTTCCAAAAGGCGTAATTTCACGTCGATAGCATACTGCCAATCTGTGCTTTCCTGGAAGTGAAGCGTCGACAATTGGGAATGCGGAACTAACGTGTTTTCCAGCCATGTGAACTAGTTTGACAACCATGTTATCGAGTTCTGCGTCTTCTTGAAAAACCAAGTTCGTTTCAATACTCTCGAACTTTCTATGCCAAACATAAGCGGGCTTGTTGATACCGTCGCATGATATGTCTTCGATATTCGGATCCCTCATCAGGGGATCAATTCTTCCAAAACCTACAAGATCCCGTTCGGCATGGTATAGTATCTTGTACCAAGAGACATCTGGCAACCATCCGAGACTTATACGATATTTGTCGACGATTTGTCTCGCTTCTGTGGCGAAAAATCTTCGAGGATCCATGATCTCCTTTTTTGGTGATTCTATCTCGGCTAGAAGAATGTCCAAGACACGATTGTAAATGTTCTGTTCAAGTAGATCTAACTGCAGTTCGTCAAGAATGTACTTGCACTCGCCTGTTTTCGGGTTCTGCACTATAGCTACGTGAGCGAACGGCTCGTATAGGGGATATCTCTCAACGATCTTGAACCCTTTGGGCACAGGCTTAGGTTGTTTTTTCGGGGCATCTGTCTGCAAGCGTTTCTTGCTGGCTTTTGGCAGCTTGATTTTCTTGAATGCATTTTTAAGTCTGGTAGACAGTTTGTTCGACTGTTGCAACGTTGTTCTCCTATACAATTGTAGAGCTTGACTCTGTATTAAATCTTGCGTCTTGCTAAATCGTACTCCAGCTCACGCAACTGAAGATACCTAAGGTCAACTCTTCAGGTCTTTCTTCTTGAACAACACAGAACTCTAGAATGCTGCCTTTACCTAAGAAGTAGTTGTAGTTCTTCTATCCTTTTATCTCTTTGATTTCGTTCACGACAGGCTTGATCAGCTTGAAGAGATCTTCCACAACACCATAATCAGCTACGCCGAATATAGGTGCTTTCGGATCTTTGTTTACGGCAACGATGAGATCAGAATTCTTCATCCCAAGGATGTGTTGGAAAGCACCGCTTATTCCAAGGGCTATGTAGAGTTTTGGCTTAACTGTCTTTCCTGAACTGCCAACTTGTCGGTCGTCGGGAAGCCACCCTTTGTCGACTATAGGACGCGAGCAGGCCAGAACTCCTCCGAGAGCATTGGCTAAGTCCTCAACTTGAGGAATCTCTTCAGAATCCTTTATTCCACGACCTATTGCTACGATCACGTCAGCTGATGTAATGTCAACCCCGCCTGGTGGGGGAAGGACATATTGAACAAAGCGCTTCCCGATTTTTCTATCAGGAAGTTGGCCCTTGATCTGGATTATCTCTCCTTCCATAGAGACCTCTTTCTCAGCTGGAAAAGTTGCTTGGCGAACTGTTACTATGTAGCTCTCCGCTTTCCGGAGCGACGCTTCAGCATTTACCTTGCCGCCATACATCTGGCGGGTCACAATCAAGACATCATCCTTGAATTTCAGATCGATGCAGTCTGTAGCCAACGGTGTGTTCAGAGAAGCAGCAAGGCTTGGAGCTAGATCCACACCGAAAGACGTGTGTCCTATCAAAGTCAGCAGCGGCTTGTGCTCTTCAATTAGTCCTGCCAACACTTCTTGGTAGAGATCTGAGTTGAAATTTTCCAATCCGGGATCTTCAACCATTATGACTTTCTTCGCATGATCGCGGAGAACCTGGGCCATGTCTTTGATATCCTTGCCAAGAAGTATCACGATGAGATCGGCTTCGACCTTCTCAGCAAGTTCTCTGCCTTTAGTCAGCATCTCCATAGTCAAGTCTCTGATCTGGCCTTGTCTGTGCTCAGCGAGAACGAAAATCTCCGTCATTTATAGCAGCCCCCTTGTCTTCAGCATCTCACCAATCTTCGCAGCGATCTCCTCAGGGGTTCCTTTCAGGAATTCTGCTTGTTTTTCCACAGGTGGGAGGTACATTTTCTCTATTCTTACCCAGGAGCCTTCTTGACCGACTTCGTCATCGTCCAGGCCGATCTCAGCTGATCCGAGGACTTTGATCTCTCTTTGCATCGCTTTCCGTATTCCCATGATAGAAACGTAGCGTGGTTCATTAATTCCAGTCTGGACTGAAAGCACAGCGGGTAGATTGACTTCGACAACTTCTTCCAAACCACCCTCCAATTCGCGATTGACTTTCGCGACATCACCATTGAGCTCTATCTTTCGGACCATGGTAGCGTGGTTGACTCCAAGGAGTTCTGCCAGGATTGGTCCTGTTGCTGTGCAGCCATCATCATCTGCAAGTGCGCCAGTGAGAACCAAGTGGAAAGCCAGATCTTTCATTGCTCTGTTTAGGATTTTCGCGGTTGCAAAGCAGTCTGAGTTTTCGAATTTAGGATCAGTAATTCTCACTGCGGCATCTGCCCCGCGTGCTAAGCACTTTCTGAGGGTGCTGTCTGCCTCTTTTGGACCAACTGTTATGGCGGTGACAGTTCCGCCGAGTCTCTCTTTGATCTGAATTGCCTCTTCCAGTGCGTAGTCGTCCCATTCATTGATGTCGTAGACTAAGCTAGTTTTTTCTATGGATTTTTCTGAAGGGTCGATTTTGATCTCTGCTTCAGCAGTCTCAGGAACATGTTTAACACAGACGACGATATTCATTGAGGTAACTCCTGTTGAGCTAGCTTGCTTTTCAGCTTGTTGCGCTCTTCAGTAGAAAGTGGGCCGAATTTTTTAATTCTTTCTGTGAACCTAGTGAAAAGATCAGCCGCTTTCTTGTACACGGGTAGGGGCACATAGCTATAGCGAACTCTCATGCTCTTGACACCATGTTCTCCAAGAACCCTGCCGAGTTCGATCATTCGCTTCTTGCTGAAGCGCTCATCAATTTCCTCCTGGCCCTCAATGACCAGCACGCCATCTGCTCCGAAGGCAAAGGCTTGAAGCAGGTGTTGCAGTCCTATTATGGCTGTTGAAGGAACTCCCACTATTCGGATGGCTTCCGGATAGTTAACGCGATCAAGACCTAGAAAGTCTATACCGGTGTACCCTACGCTTTTGTCTACAAAAACAATAATCCTGACTTCGTCCTCATCCTTGTCCGAGAGCAGACCTCTCAGAGTTGCCAATACTTGCTGATTCGTTGAGTTCTTGAAGTCGATTGCTTGCGTTGGACAAACTGGAATGCAGGCCCCACAGCCTATGCAGATGAATGGATTAAGGTTAGCCCTATCTTTTTCCATTACTATTGCTTCAACAGGACAAACTGGAACGCAGTTTCGACAACCATTGCATAACTCAGTGATCACAAATGCTTTCTCAGGGCTTGTAGTTATCCTTTCTCCTTTCAAGAACAGGGAGACCTTAGCGGCAGCGGCGAGACCGTCAGAGACTGTGTCGCGAACATCTTTCGGGCTGAGCGCACAGCCACATGCGAAGACCCCTGTTCGTAGGGAGTCAACAGGATCCAGTTTGGGGTGTTTTTCAGTTATGAAGCCGTTCTCCCCCAGAGATAGCCTCATCTTCCCAGCTAGTTCTTTCAGCCGGGTGGGGGAAATCATTGGGGTCGCGAGAGCCACCATGTCGAATTCTTCTTCAACAACCTCTCCCATCAGTGTGTCTTCAGCCAACACTACCAGTTTGCCGTTTTTCTTTGTCCATACTTCAGCCACTCGTCCTTTGGTGAAAACAACTCCCGCTTCTTCATCTCTCCAATACAATTCCTCGTAACCTTTTCCAGTCGCCCGGATGTCGATATAATATATGTGGACGTCAATTCCCAGCATTTTCTTAAGCAGGAACGCTTGTTTCAAGGAATACATGCAACATATTCGGCTGCAGTATGGGATGTGATTGATGTCTCGAGAACCAGCACAAAGCACGATCGCGATCTTCTTAACTTCAGCGCCACTTGCTGTTCTCACATATCCTTCCGTTGGACCAGAAGCAGAGACGATTCTTTCCAAATCCATCATGGTAACAACATCTTTGTGGACGCCATAACCATAGCTCTTTAGAAGAGTAGCATCATAAAGCTCAAATCCAGTTGCCATTATTATCGCGCCTACTCGCAAGTCGATTGTCTTCCCTTTGTCATCTAGGTTTATCGCTTTGGAAGGGCAAAGTTGCTCACATTTCAGGCATTTCGTACACGCATCAAAGTCGACCACGTAAGCAGACGGCACAGCCTGAGGAAAGGAAATGTAAGCTGCCTTTCGCTTTGACAGGTTCTCATTGAAATCATCCAAAGCCTCAACGGGACAGACCTTGGCGCAAACACCACAACTTCGGCAATTTTCAATGTCGACTCCTCGGGGCTTCATGAAGACCTTTACATCATAATTGCCTGGACGGCCTTTGATCTCTTCCACCTCAGCGTAAGTAAGGAGGTTCACGTTTGGATTTCGTCCGATCTCAGCCATTCTTGGAGTGAGGATGCATTGGGCACAATCCAGTGTTGGAAAAACCTTGGTGAGTTTCGCCATGTGCCCACCTATTGTGGACTTTCTTTCGACTACATGGACTTTGTGTCCCAGATAGCCGAGTTCCAACGCTGCAGTTATCCCCGCAATCCCTCCGCCCACTATCAGTATTTCTTTCGAGCTCTCTTCACTTACGCTCTCCAAAGGTTCAAGTTCACGACTTCGCTCATAACCGCCCTTTATGAGACTCACTGCTTTTTTGGTTGCAGCCTCCGAAGGCTGTGGCCCATGGACCCAGGAGTCTTGTTCCCTGATGTTCACGAATTCAAGCATGAATGGATTCAAGCCAGCTCTTTCCATAGCATTCTGAAATGTGACGAGATGCATACGAGGCGTGCAGCTGGCAATCACAATTCGGTCCAAGCTCTTCTTCTTAATCGCCTCAACCAGCATTTCTTGGGAAGGTTTTGAACAGAGATATTTCTGGTATCTGGCTTCAACGACTCCTTCCCAACTCTTAGCTGCTTCTATAACCTTTTTTATGTCTACAACGTCCCCGATGTTGCCGCCACACTCGCACACATAAATCCCAATTCTCGCCGACTTTTCACCCATGTGCCTTCTCTCGCTCAATGGTTTATTTTTCATTCATACACAGGAAAACGCTTAAAAAAGCTTGTGTTTCAAGATACCAGAACGAGACAAGCAAGATGAATGTTCAGGAATTAGTACAGAAACACAAGCTTCTTGAATGTATTCACTGTGGCATATGTACTGGAAGCTGCCCCGTCGCTAGAAAAGCTGGTCTGAACGTTAGGAAATATATGAGAGAGGTTGCGGTAAGGCATCTTTTGGAGGTCCATCCTCAAGACGAGCTATGGAGCTGTACGACTTGTGCCACATGTGGAATTCGCTGTCCCAAAGAGATGACACCTTATGAATTCCTGATCGATATTAGAAGTCTGGCTGTAGAAGGAGGACAGATCGCCACTACACTTCGAGATGCATTAGAAGATACATTCAAGAATGGCAATCCTTGGGGGCGAATTAGAAGTAAGAGATCTGAATGGGCTCAAGGTTTGAATTTGAAGCATGTATCAGACGGTGCTGAAATATTGTATTTCGTGGGCTGTACTCCAGCCTATGACCCTCGTGTTCAGAAGGTGGCGCAAAGCTTAGCACAGTGTTTTGAAGTGTCAGCAGTAGACTTTGGGATCTTGGGTGACGAGGAAAACTGCTGTGGCAATGAGGTCTACGGTATGGGGGAAAAGGGCTTGTTCGAATTTCTAGTGGAAGAGAACCTGAAGCTCTTTAACAAATACAATGTCAACACTATTGTGACAGCATGCCCTCATTCATACCACTCCTTCAAGAACAAATATAATCAGACGGCTTTTCGAATTCTGCATCACTCACAAATGCTTTCAGATCTAATCAGTGGAGGGAAACTCACCTTAACAAAGGAATTGAATAAGACAGTAATCTATCATGATCCATGCTTTCTGGGAAAGCAGAACGGAATATACGATGAACCTAGGAAGACGTTAGAGGGCATCCCAGGTGTGAAACTTGTGGAGTTCGCGCGTTCGAAGGAACGAAGTGTATGCTGCGAAGGCGGCGGAGGAAGAATGTGGATAGATATTTCTGGCCAACGTCTTGCTGAGAGTCGGGTTAAGGAAGCTGCTGAAGCGGGAGCGGATGTGTTAGCAGTCGCCTGCCCTTTCTGCTTGCTAACCTTTGAAGATGCTGTTAAAACAGCTGGTCTAGAAGGAAAGATCGAAGTAGCAGACATCGCAGAGCTAGTTGCCCAAGCCCAGTAGTCTTGCTTGTCTAAGGGCACGCCCCCATGATCTATGATGCTTGCTGCACGATGTTTTCATAGCATGAAGACTAGCCACGCAGCGCTCATCGAATGCCAAGTTTCCTGTATATCGCTTTCCGATTTTCCTCAGCTCTGTCTCTGACATCTTCGAAGAGGTTGTTCCCATGAGAATCTATTGCAACGGTTAACGGGCCAAACTCCTTGGCTCCTAGTATCCACAACGCTTCAGGCATACCAAGGTCAAACCATTCCACCGCTCTGACCTCATCTATCGCCTTTGCGGCAAGAACTGCAGCGCCGCCTGTGAAGGCTCCATAGACAGCTCCGTACCTCTGCATGGCTTCTGTAGTGCGCTGTCCCATGCCTCCTTTGCCTATTATCACTCGCACTTTGAAATTCTTGATGAAGTCACCTTCGAAGATGTCCATTCGAGTGCTGGTTGTAGGTCCTGCCGCAACAATTCTCCATTTGTCACCGTGTTTCTTCACTATTGGCCCACAGTGGAAAACGGCGAGGCCTTCCAAGTCAAGAGGCAGTTTCTTGTTTTCTGCATGTAATTCTAGAGCTCGCTTGTGAGCTTGATCCCGCGCAGTTACCATGGTACCTGTTATGTATATTTCGTCGTTGACTTTCAGCTTTCTTGTCTCATCCTCAGAGATTGGAGTTGTCAATCTATAGACGGTCACTCTTGTCACCTGTTTCTGTGAGTTATGTGCTCAACTTCACCATTCTCGAGTATGCGCGCAGTAGCTCTTCTCGCAGCCCAGCAGTTGAACGCTACGGCAGCAGGGTATGATGCAGGATGTCTTGCAGCGTAGTCGACATTCACCCCAAGAACTGTAAATCTACCGCCTAAGCCCATCGGACCTATGCCGGTTAAATTTGCAGCTTCCAAAAGCTCCCTCTCCAGCTCGGATATTTCAGGGTCTGAATTGTGTTGGTCAATAGGTCGGAGCAGCGCTTTTTTCGCGAGTTTCAATGCAACGTCGGCCCCGCCTCCCACTGCAACTCCCAAGATGTTTGGAGGGCAAGGCTTTGCTCCGGCTTTCATCACCGCATCTACTACGAATTTCTTTAGTCCCTGGAGGCCTTCCCCAGGCACTAGCATGCCCAGCATGCATACGTTCTCAGAGCCACCACCTTTCGGCAAAACCGTGATTTCTAGCGAATTGCCAGGGACGATTTCCCAGTTCACGAATGGTATGTTTCGTCCTGTGTTGTCTCCTGTGTTCTTGCCAACGAAAGGATCAACAGCATTCGGTCTTAGGGGGACCTCAACCGTCGCTCTCCTAGTTGCTTCTATCAGAGCGTTCTCAACCTTCTCAAGCCTTCCAACTTCAGCTCCAGCTCTTATGTAAAAAATTATCGTGCCAGTATCCTGGCACATGGGAGTGTGCGTTCTCTCCGCCAATTGAATGTTCTCAAGAATCGCCTTCAGTTGCGTTTTCCCAGCTTCACTTGTTTCCTCCCGATGCGCTTTCTGAAGGGCCTCTTTAACGTCTCTTGGCAGTTCTGTAACCGCCAATCGCAATAAGTCATATCCAACCTTTTCTGTCAGGCTTTCAATATCCAAGGAGTTTTCCCCCAAAGCAGGAAGCTTAGTGTAAAGGTTGCAATCTTATAGCTTTTGTGCGAGTCTCAATCCCTGGGTTTGCATGAAGGCATTAGGCGTTGCGAGCCATCTCAGGAAACGTGCACTATTCTAACGCGCAAGATCTTGTTCATTGAACCCCGTTGTCGTCATGTGCGTGATTGCAGACAGGAACGTTACGCGCTTACCCGCCAGTTTCCGTCACGAATGCTTCGTCTATATCATCACACTCGTTGGCAGGAGTCGAATTGTGACAAGCCGCTTTCTTTGCGTGCACACTTTTAATATCTATCTTTCATAATGTGACTGTGGGAGATCCACATAGACTATTGGTGAGGCGTCAAGTTTTGAAACTTGTAGGACTAATATCAGACACGCACATCCCGGCTCGCGCAAAGACCCTCCCAAGCGAAGTCTTCAAGGTTTTTCAAGATGCCTACCTAATAGTTCATGCGGGGGATCTAACTAGGCTGAGCGTTTTGGAGGAACTGGAACAGATGGCGTCCACCATTGCTGTTCGGGGCAACATGGATTCAAAAGGCGTAAGAGAGAAGTTGCCATCTATGAACATCTTTGACGTATATGATTGGAAAATCGGAGTAACACATAGCCTCAACTTCTTTTTCAGAAGAAAGCGATTCAATAATATCATTGAGAACCAAGGCGTCCACGTCTTCGTGTCGGGTCACACTCATCGCCCAAGTCTGAAATACAAAGATGAAACGCTGCTCATCAACCCCGGAAGTCCAACTAATCCCATTCCTCACTTTCTGACCAGACCATCTGTTGCACTGCTCAAAATATCAAAGAAAGAGATCAAACCAGACATCATTAGGCTCTAGACTCAAGGTTTTGAGGCGTAGAGTGCCGATTAAAGTGCGTGACAATTTCATACTTATTATCATAAACACAAAGGAAACGGCGTGTAACTGGATCCATTAGGAGAAAAGCAAAATTCTTCACTCTCTCGTGCACATGCTCTCACGCTTTCACTTTTGCCTGCCTCTCCCCTTTCAAAACCGTCGATTAAGGCGACGGCTTTAATCAGAGAAGTCGAGAGAAATGTCGAAAGAGGTGTGTGTTTGTCGAGTTTTGTACGCAAATGCAGTAACCCGTGGAAAAAGGATTGCATGAACATGGACGTGAAGGTCTACATTGTGCACAAGAAGCAGCAACTACCTATTTGCACACAGTGCTGGCAAGAAATGTCAGCGGAGATAGTAGAATGGGGTGACGACGATGGGCATTGATCGTTTCAATCTCAACGAGGCACGCTCCTTTGTCGGTCGCAACGTCAATCTACATCTTAAAGATGGATCAGTTATAGTAAATGTTCTTGTGGCAGACGCAAAACGAGAAGAAGACAGTGGAAAACCATCTGTATACTGTACAGCACGCTATGGCAGACCACCTTTGAGAATCCGGCTGAGGGAAATAGAATGGATGGAAAAGGTGACTCCGTGCATCACTATCAGTGCACGAATCTCATAGCGTCTCTATTGTAGCGGGTTCATCAAATCAGAATGAGCAAAAAGCGTTGGGGCTCCTAGAGGCTAAAGAACGGCTCCAGCTCAAGCCGTTTGTTACTGAAAAGATCTCAACGCTCGAGGAAGCTCTTTCAAAGTGGGGATCCTGACATCAGGTTCAATCGGGAATGGATCTAGTTCACTGGCAACTGCATAAGGGTTTTTCCTAAGTCCAGCATTTTCAACTAGAATAGTTTTGAAGCCGAGTCTTTTTGCTCCGTAGATGTCTGCTTTCAATGAATCACCGACAAAAACCGCTCGGTCAGCTTCAACATCCAGATCCTGCAAAACCTCTTCAAAGATGTGAGGATGAGGTTTACGTAATCCGAACTCACCGGAGACAACGATAGCATCAAACAAATTGCTCAAATGAAAGTGCTCAAGTAGCTTCGGGAAACCTCGTGCAAAGGCGAAGTTTGAGACTAGCCCTAGTTTGTACTTCTTCTTGACTTTGAGAAGTAAGGCCAGTGTATACGTTTCCATTCTAGCTTGTTGAATGAATGAGTTGAGAAAAGAATATGCAGCTCGCAACAGAACTGGGCTATCATGGTTGAAGGGGTGGTTGAGTCTGTTGAGAGTGAAGCCAATTCGTTGAACAAAATCTACTTCTTCCAGCATTTCTTCACTATCATGATACATCTGATCACGAATCTCAAAGTAGATACACTTGAACTCCTCAAAGCTCGACGATAAGCTCACACCATCTCTTCGAAAGCTTTCAAGCATGCTCTTCAAGCATGTATCGTAGTCCCACAGATCCGTCAGCACTATTGTATCGCCGAGATCGAAAACCACAGCCTCTAATGTCATAGAGTCTTTGCTCCCCCCCGCGAGTCTTCTTCCACACATTTAAGGCTATTGTGTTGCCTCAATATATTTACATGTTTCTTTGTAAAACAGGGAATCGTTTTACACAAAGTTGACAAATATTGTTAAATACATTCTCGCAAGCCTAAAATGAGAGGATACTAGCATGGTTTGCACTGTCGTGGCTGGAGCCTTCTGGGGAGATGAGGGCAAGGGGAAAATCATATCATACCTAGCAGTGAAAGACAAGGTCGACGTTTGCGTTAGAACTGGGTCTGTTAATGCTGCCCACACAGTTTATCTTCGTGGTACACGCTACGCGTTACATGCTGTTCCATCTGCTTTTGTCTATGACAAAAGCCGCCTTTTTGTCGCACCAGGAGCTAACATACACGTTTCCCAACTATTGAAAGAGATAAGGGAGACTTGCGTAGAAAATCGGATATGTGTAGACAGACAAGCGTCCATTATCGAACCCCGCCATTCGAATGCAGACAAGAGCGAAAGCCACTTCAAGGACATCGGTACTACAGGTTGGGGCGTAGGCCCTGCAGTTCAGGAAAGAGCCAGAAGATCAGCCAAACTGGCAAGAGATGTACCAGATCTGAAGCCGTTTCTAGCAGATGCTTCATATGAAACTAACAAGGCGATTGATGAAGGAAAGACAGTTGTCCTTGAGGGCACTCAAGGCTTAATGCTGTCGCTCTTTCATGGATCATATCCTTACGTGACAAGCCGTGATACAAGCGCCTCAGCTATCTGCTCGGAAGCAGGCGTCGGCCCCACCAGAGTTGACAAAGTCCTGGTGGTCTACAAGGCCTTCATCACACGTGTAGGTGCAGGTGATCTACCCTCGGAACTTTCTAGAGAAGAAGCCTTGCGCCGAGGCTGGTTCGAAACTGCCGCTGGCACTGGACGTGATCGTAGGTCCGCACCCTTCAACTTTGATCTGGCTAGAAAAGTGGCAACAATCCATGGCGCCACCGAGACCGCAGTGACGAAACTTGACATACTATACCCCAGCTGCAAAAATGCGACTACCTATACCAAACTTCCAGAAGAAGCGAAGGATTTCATAGCAAGAATCGAAACAGCAACCGCTCTCCCAGTTACACTCATCGGCACGGGACCAGGTGTATCGGACATAATTGACAGAAGGCGCGCCACCTGACTACTGAGAAGCTTTTGCACCCACTTTGAATCGACTGGCTACACATAGTGAGGCTCGAAGCTTCGTGACAAGCAAAGCTAGACATCCAGCGCTAGTAGCATTTCGCATTCTAATGTGACCTTTCCAGCTCAGAATCCTCCTTCAAAGGAAGCTTTAAAAACACTGTTTACAATCCATATTCGAAATTGCTTGAAGGATTGAAATAAAGATCATGGCAAAACTCAAAGTAATCCTCTCAGATCCTCAAACAGGGCAATGTCAAACAGTGGAAGTTGAAGGCCCGCGCGCTGCCCCGCTTGTAGGAAGAAAGATAGGTGAGACAATCGACGGCTCAGCTGTCGGCTTGGGGGGACATAAACTGAGAATCACCGGAGGCTCAGACAAGGATGGCTTTCCAATGCGCCCAGATATTCATGGTGGGGTAAAAGCCAAGGTAATAATCACAAAAGGTGTTGGCTTCCGCTCCACCACAAAGGGAGAACGCAAAAGAAAGACAGTTCGTGGGAAAGTCGTCACTGAAGACATTGTCCAACTGAACATGAAAATCGTCGAAAAACCCAAGAAGAAAGAGCGCGCGAAGAGCCCAGAAAAGGCTATACAAACAGAAGATAAATCGGACATACAGGAAGAAGGAAAGGAAGAGAGACAGCAGAAACAAGAGAAGCAGAAACAAGAGAAGCAGAAACAAGAGAAGCAGAAACAAGAGAAGCAGAAACAAGAGAAGCAGAAACAAGAGAAGCAGAAAC
>CP070683.1:82104-97881 GCA_020352645.1 Candidatus Bathyarchaeota archaeon
GTATCTCAAATTCAATACTATGTCTCTAGAGGATTCAACGTTCTTGCACCAAACTACCGTGGATCAACTGGCTATGGTGTGGAATTCGAAGATCTGATCAGGGTCAACGGGTGGGGAACCGACGAGCAGAGTGACGTTTTTGCCGGAGTAGAAGCCTTGATAGAACAAGGCATAGCTGAGAAGGGAAAAATCGGTGTTACCGGCACCAGTTACGGCGGATACTCCAGCTGGTATGCTATCACTAAGGCTCCACACCTGTTCACCGCTGCCGCTCCAATCTGCGGAATGACTGATCTGATAGTTGACTACGAATCGACCCGCCCAGATCTACGTCCGTATTCCGAAGAGATGCTTGGTGGAAGCCCAAAGGAAGTACCAGACCGATACCGCGAACGGTCACCGATAAACTATGTTCAGCAAATCAAAGGCAGACTTTTGATAGTGCAAGGAGCCAGAGATCCCAATGTCACACCGAAAAACATGGAAGTCGTGAAGAAGAAACTCGACGAGCTTGGGATCAAGTATGATGAACTAGTCTTCAAAGATGAAGGCCATGGAATTGTAAAAGCAAAAAACCAGAAAATATTGCTCAAAGAAGTCGCCGATTTTTTCACAGAAGCCCTCTAGTCAACTCTTCTCCGAATCCAATGCGTCCGCGAGGACAGAGGTCTTTTAAAGGCTTTGCCTTTGCGAAGAAATGGAGAAAGGTTACAGCTTCACTTCATTTTCTAAGCCACAACACTGCAGATCTGCTGCAACCAAAGAAGTAGCTGCCTATGTAGTCACTCATGTTGACAATATTATTATGCATAGCAATGAACATGTCTGACGATGAATGAACATTCTCTTCATTCGGAAATCAAGAATTGGTGTTCACGACTTGGAGACAGGTTTGAGGCTAGAGTAGGCAATTTCATAGTCGACATAGCAAGAGGCGATCTTCTGATTGAGATTCAAACCAAGAATTTCTACGCTATCAAGCTGAAACTTGCAAGTTTAATAAGAAATCACCAAGTCCGACTGGTCTACCCAATTCCAGAAGCAAAATGGATAGTCACAATCACAGAGTCAAACGAGATTGTACGCAGGAGAAGATCTCCTAGAAAAGGAAAACTGGCTGACTTGTTCTATGAATTAGTGAGTATTCCAACTCTCTTCAACGAAAGCAATTTTTCCATGGAAGTTCTGATGATTGATGAGGAAGAAGTGAGGTGCGATGACGGCAAGGGAAGCTGGAGAAGAAGAGGCTTAAGCATCAGAGACAGAAGATTAATTGATGTCAAAGAAAGATTCCATTTTGGAAGTAAGGAACACTTTCTCCGATTCCTTCCAAGTAACCTTGGGGAAACTTTCACCAACCGAAACTTGGGAACCGCAAACCAAGTTTCCTTAAATCTGGCAAGAAAGATAAGCTACTGTCTGGAGAAGATGGGAACAATAAGAAAAGTTGGGAAAAGAGGAAGAGCATTGGTTTTCCAAGCAAACTAGCATAATGTCCAGTTAGAGAGCCCTAAATACGCAATTGCATTCGCAAAACACAAGGAAATAGCGGGATCAAATCCTGCAATCGATCCAGTTCACGCCCAAGTGTGAAAACAAGTAGCCACTTCAGAGTCATATTCAACCATCTCGACCTCAAGGCAACACTTTTTCCAGCAGAAACATGCGTGTACTCCAATAATCATCAGGAACCCACTTCAAACGACGAAGAGTGCTTTCAAAAATAGTGTCATGGGTGCCCATAAGGGCTTTCAGATCCTTTTCCAACGCTACGCCCACATTATGGAAAAGATGAGCGAGAAAGCCGTTTGGCTCAGTAGCGTAAATCGTGAAAGCCCAGACCGAGGGTTCCTGTTTACCTCTAGAATAGCCGAAGGATAGTGAGTCAATCTTCATTCTTTTCAGGGCGATGTAGAAGTCATGCGATTCCGCGATTGTATCAAGGCTTCTGCGTGTAGCGTCTAGAGCTTTCCAGTCATATACCAAAACCTTATGAGGAATTAGACGAGGATTTGCCTGCAGAAGCTTGTAAGTCACGCTGGTTGTCGACACTTCTATTCTTGCATACTCAACAGTGGTGTCTATATCTCCAAGCTCTGAAAGCCAAAAGACACTCTTTTCAAGAATCTTGGCGAATCTGAATTTAGCCGCAACCTTCAATGAAGCTTCGTTTTCGCTCGAAGTTGTGTATCGAAGTCGTTTGACAGCTAGATCCTTGGCCATTCTGACTATCCGGTCTGTGAGGGCGTTTGCAAAGCCCCTTCCTCTGTAGTCAGGATGCACCCTTAAGCCTTCCATCCACCCTGTTTGACCATTTTCGATCAGGCGAAGATTGGCCACGGCAACCAGATGATCATCAACCTGAATGCCCAAAACATGAGCATTCAAGTCTTTAAACCAATCATCAATTACAAGTGGGAGATAGTCATGGCCTTCCCAGACATGGCGAGATATCTCCAGAATATCTTGCTTGTCTGAAGCAGTTGCCCGCCTGATTTTCGCACCCATAACCGTCGAGCATCTTTCTTCGTTCGTGCAATTATCTGTTACTCAAGTCAGGGCAACAAGCACAAGCTTAACTCGAGAGAATTGATCTCAGCAACACCATTCGAGACACCACTTGATTTGCAATCAAGTGGCGTGAAGGTTAGAGAGAACTGGAGACCGTGGTGTTCACTCAACCTCTATCACGACTGTCTCCAGTTTGCCATTTTCGACTTGAAAAGCTGCGAATTGACCATCGGTCAATGACAGTATCAGCCAAATCGCGGATCCCCAGAGCTTCATGAATTTGAGATCTGTCTTGGAAGGATTTGCGGGAGCAGAATGAGAGTGAAACAAACCAATTAAGTCCAAATCATCCTCTTCTGATTCTCTGATTGCCTTGACAGCAGTCTCAGGATTTATCTCAAACCTTTCGCTGGAGCTAAGCGTATTCTGCGTCAATATGATCTTCTCCACGATGGTTCTCATCCGGCTTGGTTTCCCGAAAAGCATTCCACAAGCCTCAATCGGCCGCACTCTATTTGCCTCTTGTCTGAGCAATTCTTTGTGTTGCTGTCTTAGCTGCAGAATCAATGATTACCCTCGTAATTCTCCGCGTGTCCTCTCGGACTGCTTGCACATGTTTGATGAGCCAGAGCGCAGAGAGGTCAAGACTTCACACCTACTCCAGCCAATCAACAACACGCCCCTCCTGTGTAAGTCTGTAAGCGGTCTTCCTGCCTTTGACCGTCTTCTCAATACACAAACCGCGTTCCAGTATGTCTAGGTGCCATCGTAAGAAATGGGGATCCATTCCTAATTCGTCTTGGAGATCTTCCACTGTTGCGCCATTTTCTCTAAGCGCTCTGAGGATTCTTCTTCTTAATGGATTGTTCACCGCCCTCAGATAGCGGGTGTGATACTCTCTTGTCTCCTCAATCGTGTCACAAGTCGTTCTTGAAATCCTACGAGTCATGTAGTCTCAACAGTATTTTCTCTCATCAGACCGTGAGGAACGGGAGTGTACTAGGCTTTTTATTTAACAGCCTTCTTAATGAAAATTGTGATTAGAGGGTTGATTTCTGTAATAGGAGCTGGAAAGGTGGGAAGTGCTGCAGCATTCAATATTCTGAGATTCCGAATCAGCGACGTGGTTCTCGTAGATGTCATTCAGAATCTCGCGCAAGGAGAGGCTCTCGATATGATGCAAGCTGCGCCCGCAATTGAATTTGATGGTCGAGTTATTGGAACTCACGATTTCCGTGACATCGAAGGCTCAGAGATTGTGGTTATGACAGCAGGTATGGGGCGGAAGCCAGGGATGACTCGAATCGATCTCATGAACCATAACGCGAAGATAGTTAGATCCGCAGCGAAGGAAGTATCTAAGTATGCCCCCGACTGCAAGCTTATGATGGTGACTAATCCCGTAGACATAATGACATACGTGGCTTACAAAGAATCCGGGTTTGAGAGGAACCGAGTCTTCGGAATGGGGAACATCCTTGACACAATGCGCTTCAGATCTTATATTGCAGTTGAGTTTGGCGTATCCAGAGAGGATGTTCGCGCCCTTGTTGTGGGTGAGCACGGAGATTCAATGGTTCCCCTCTTAGACTATGCTTCTATTTCCGGGATACCGATAAAGGACTTACTTCAGCCCGAACAGATTGAAAGAATAGTGCGGCTGACGAGAACCTCTGGTGCCGATGTGATAAAGCTGAAGGGATCGACAATTCATGCTCCAGGAGTAGTCATTGCCATAATGGTTGATGCTGTTTTGAGAGGTCGAAACCGTGTCATGAGTGTTTCTACCTTTCTGAAGGGTGAGTATGGGCAATCAGACATCTCAATCGGAGTGCCCGTCATCCTCGGGCGGAATGGAGTTGAGAAAATATTGGAGTTGAAATTCAGTCCCGAAACCAGCAAACAATTCGAACACTCTGTTTCCTTCATAAAAGATGCAATTGGCAGAATGACCTATTGAAAGCCATCGGCCGCTTCTATTTCCACCTAATCATCACTACCGTCCATCCTAAGCAAGCGCAGGCAGGTGATTGTGAAAAGACTAAATGACCTGGTGCCTGAATATACCCTATGGCAATAACGAGCCTACATCTTCTCCAAACCTATCAATGCAACTTCGAGTGCGACCATTGTTTTGTCTACAGCAGACCAGGAGCCAAAGGTGTAATGAAAATATCGGACATCCGTCGAATCTTGGGCGAAGCGCAACAACTTGGAAACATAAAAGGGATATGCTTTGAAGGCGGTGAACCTTTCCTATATTACCCGATCTTGCTTTGCGGATTGCACATCGCTGAGGATTGCGGATTTAGGAGATCAATAGTCACAAATGCGTACTGGGCTACCTCTTTTGAAGATGCGAAAGAGTGGCTTGCTCCAATTTCAGAGATAGGCATTAGTGATCTGTCGATAAGCAACGACGCATACCATTATGGAGAGAATGAGGAAAACTTAGCAATATTCGCCCAAAAGGCAGCAGAGGATATTGGTTTGCCTGTCAGCGAGATCGCAATAGAGGATTCAAAGAAATATGTCAAAGAAATCAAATGGGAAGGTAGACCAATTGTAGGTGGCAAAGTCCAATTCAAGGGTCGAGCTGTCAAGAAGCTCGTTGAAGGCTTACCCACTAGACATTGGACTGAGTTCAGCAAGTGCCACGACGAAGACTTTTCACGCCAAGGACGCGTTCACATTGATCCTTTTGGCTACGTCCATGTCTGCCAAGGCATCACAATCGGGAACATGAAGAAAACTCCTCTAACTGAAATATTCGCTAATTTCGATCCAGAAAAACATCCAATATGTGGACCGATTCTCAAAGGAGGCCCTGCTGAACTCGCCAGAGTTTACCACGCTAACGATCGCAACGAATTCGTCGATGAATGTCATCTATGTTACTCAGTTCGCTTGAAGCTTAGAAAGCGCTTTCCTGACATTCTTGCCCCAGATCAACTGTATGGGCTCTAGAAAGAATTCCTGCCCTTCCGAATGACCGGAAAACGGCCTAGGGATGCACTTCCACATTAAGCCGGCGTTGAACCTGTTGAAGCTTCCTTAGAATCCGCTACTGCGCCAATCTCTGTATCCACTCTTTTCTCCAATTGGAAGTAGACGTTGCTCATCCAAGCGCCGCACACCATTATAGTTCCTAGTGTGAAGATAGATGTTAGTGGAAAATCGAAGAAGGCGGAAACAAGCGTGGAAACCAGGAACATCCCAGTTGGAAGAGGACACATGAACCTGCTCTTGTATATCACAAGTATTACTCCAACTCCCCAGATTGTCACAATTGGAGGAACAATAAAGACAAAGAGCGCCTTCGCAAACACAGCTGAAATGCTCGACGCAGAAAAGAACATCTCCCTCTGTCCTTCCGCTAATTTCGAAGTGGCAACGAAAGCTAGGACAAAAGTGCACAAAGTCCATACTACAAGAATCCTCCAAACGCTTCCTTTTCTATCTCCTTTCTCTTGACAAGAAGACGCTTCATCCACCATTCTCATGTTCCTCATCGTTGAGTTAATTGGCTGTTGAGAACGCTCTCACTCTTCAATGAACTTAGAATCCAGACATAAGTTTTGACACATCAGTCACATGGCCTCTTTTGGCTATCTGAATTGATAACGCTGTGAGTGTCAGTCAATTTCCTAACGCAAGCGTCGCAGAAGCCTTCGATTTGCAGAGTGACGGGTTTCAGCAACTCTGAATACATTAGATCGATCGGCTCAACATGATGCTGAAGCCTTTTGTGATGCCCAAGTCCATGAGCGACCACTTTGCTCGAGAAACTCTCCTCAATGCGAAAAAACGAGATCAGCCCTATCTTCTCGTTGACATAATCATGAACAACATATACAGCTTTCTTGAAGTTCTTTCCATGGAGGTAATAGTGCATGGCGATTACGGGGTCATCTGTTACGCCAAGAACGAGATTTGTCAGTGCTTGTGATTTCTTGATCTCCTTAATCTTCTTCAAGAGCTTTCGGAAAAGAAAAGCGCCCATATCCTCTGTGCCCGAGGATATTGTGAGATGATGATCCAGCTGAAGCTCGCCCAGCAGTCGAATGTCGTCCCATGCTTCTGATGGAAAATAGTCTTTTGCGCTCTCAATAGTTCCGATCAGGGTCTTGCCCTTTTCAGCGTCTGCATTAATAGTGAGAATTTCGATGGAGTACACAAATAATCGAGAACCTCCGCGAAATATAGAGGTCATTGCGCTGCGATACATATTATGAAAATCGAGCGTAAGATTTCACAGGCTGTCCATCACAATTCGACTCGCATTCCATCGTGAGCGAACTTCAATCCTAGGTTCTCTTCCTCGAATTTTGCCCTTTGAGAGTGAGTTAGTCCTGCCAGCAGTTTTCCTTTCTTATAGCTGTGACAGGAAAGATGGGTAAGTATGCATTCAGGTGTTCCAACTTGCCTCCAAAACTCGACAGCTTGTTCAAGTGAGAAGTTGAACCATTTTTCCCCCTCTCTTGGCACTAGCTTGTCCACAGTCGCTTCTAAGATGATGAAATCAAGGTTCCTGAGGCGTTCCACAGTCTGTCGAGGTGGGACTACCCCGTCAACGAGATAGGCGAATTTTCGTGTGGATTCCACAATGAATCCCACACTGTGGTCAGTGTGTGTGGTTTTCACAACCTCCCATGTTGCATCTGGTAATCTGAATTTGTCTCCTGGTTTGATTGGATGAAGGCTGACTCTATCCTGCATCCATTCAAGTTCTTGGTCAAAATGATAGGTTAATTGACATGGCAGGTATGTCTCAATTCTTCGCCACTTTGCGAGGTGTGAGGGCTCTCCTAGAGCAGCAAATCCCCAAACATGGTCGAAGTGCCAGTGTGTTAAAAATATTCTGTCAACCTGTCTGATGGCTTCGCGTTCCAACTGAAACTCAATATCCGGCGTGGCATCTATGAGGATCGTTTCGCTGCCGACGAGGGCGATTGAAGCCCTTGTACGACGATGCTTGGTGTTGGCTCGCGCATCGTTACAGTTTCGGCATGTGCAGTGGAACGAAGGCACCTGAATAGCTGCGCTGGATCCTAGAAAAATCAGTCCAGTTTGGGCTGTGCGCTTTGACAAGCGCCGAACACTATTAGGTGGCTTGCTGAAACGGCGAGGCGCCTCGTTTTCAGACACCGTTGGAGCTACTTTGATATCCACATTTCTCACCGATACTTCAACAAGATTATCTTACGATTCATCCGATTATTAGGAAGTTTCACCAACCCTCGCGGGACTTTATATTACTCAAAGAAACCAGCAAGGCTTGATTGCTTTTTTCCCATCCTTTCCTTTGTTTCTGCTTGTTTCGGTGAGAGCTTTAACAGTTTTTCGATCAGGCTAAGACAATTTTCAGGTGCATACCCATGAAAGTGGTTGTTAAAATAGCCATAAACCTTGCTAACTTGTTCGGAGGCTTTTGCAACTTTCCGAACCCATGGGTCAAGCTCTTCAGCTTTGTAAAGGTAGTTGAACCACGGCCTTTTGCCCTTACCATGCCATCTGAAGTAAGCGAAGTCAGATGTAACATGAACTTCTGGAGGCAGAAGAGGTTCATCAACATTTGTGTAAGCCACCTTATACTTCTTCAGAAGCTCCCACGTTTCTTCACGCATCCAGGAAAGATTGCGAAATTCCACCGCAAAACGGAATTGTGGCGAAAGCATATCAAAAAAAGCTTCAAGATTCTGCGGATTATATTCATAGCTGGGAGGGAGCTGAATTAGCAAGCAGCCAAGCTTTCCATTTAATTGGAGAGGCTGCATCAGCTCAAGAAATGCTTCCAGGTCGCCTCGCACATCCCCATTAAGGCCAAGTTTTTTTTCGTGCGAGATCACCTTCGGAATCTTTGCAGTAAAGACGAAGTCTGCAGGTGAATAGCGAAGCCATCCCATAACAGTGCCCTTGGCGGGGAATCTGTACCAAGTTGAGTCAATTTCAACAGTTCTAAAGACGCGACTGTAAGCTCTAAGCTTGTGTTTCTCACCTTTCTTGTAAAAGGATCCTTCCCATTCTCTGTAGCTCCAACCTGATGTGCCAAGCAGGATATTCATCTCAGTCACATGAAAACCTCCAGTTCTTCAATAACGTCTTTAATGGAATTGTAGGTTTTTTCAGGTAGTTTGGAAAGCAATTCTGACAGGTG
Organism: Candidatus Bathyarchaeota archaeon; assembly: GCA_020352645.1. Classification (GTDB taxonomy): domain Archaea; phylum Thermoproteota; class Bathyarchaeia; order Bathyarchaeales; family SOJC01. Next base: position 90,773 of record CP070683.1, read on the forward strand.
CACTCTTTTGTCACCTGTCAAATCTACGACTTTCCAGCCTTGATGTGCCACAAGCTTCTTCTTTGAGGATGGAAAATTCGCATCCTCTCTGAGAACTGTCCTCACTGAATCAGCACCTGTATAGACAGTAATCGGCGGAAATTCCCCAGCTTCTTTGTATTTCTTGAATCTTGCAGCATCCGTGTTCATTCGGACGCCATGATATGTTACAATAGCGGTTCGCGCATGCGATTTAAGAATTCTTCGATCTATTTCCACAAGCTCTTCGTCTGAGAATTGATATATATTGTGTTTTCCTTTGCCGAAGAGTCTCGTATATATGGTGTCGGTTTGATTTGCTGGTTCTTCCCTTGAAAGGTCAACTGAGTGAACTATGTCATAGTCTTTCATGAGATTGACGAGGGGCTGAGTCACAGGGCTTCTCACTTCCCACGCCAGCTGGATGTTCTTGAGGCTAATCGTTGAAAGGAAGTCTCTCGCGTCTTTTATCTTCGCAATGTCAAGAACTTGGTCATTAGGTGTCAGTAAATGTAGGAAAGGAGCATCTAGAATTCTGCAAACTTCAAGCATTCTAGAAAAGACAACATAAGCTTCGTCGGTGGGTCCTAGCCCAATCTTGTGTGTGAGATCTTGATGGCATCGTACAGTAAAGACAAAGTTATCAGGCACCATCCAGCGCCATCTTTCCACTGTTCGATTGTCTGGATATTTGTAGAAGGTATAGTTTACTTCGACAAAGTTGAAGATCTCAGAATAAGCTTTCAGTGAGGGCTTTCCTGGAATCTTGAAGTATCCCCACCCGCCTGTGCCAATCAGGTACGTCGTCATTTTTGCTCCCCTTACTCTTACATCCTGAACAGATTAATTAGTCATGATCTTACTTTCACTTTACAGTGTCTCTTCTATCTCAGAATATTCTTCTGCTTAACTCTTTAGAATCTTGGAAACGCCCTGTTTATAACCCAGCACTGGAGAAAGGAGCGCTTAATTTGTCATCAAGAATGATTTCAAAGAATCTTCTCTCCCGATCGTGTTTATCCTTTAATATAAAAAATATTGACGCGCTCTTTCCCGGTTTTACCTTAGGAAATTTTGCTGTTCTTTACGGCTCTTCTGCAGTCTTGCCTCTATCTATGCTTCTATGTGTGAGAGCTCAACTTCCTTACCAGATAGGAGGCCTTGAAACAAATGTTACATTTGTTGATGGGGGCAACACTTTCAGACTTTATGATATTTCTCACATTGCACGGCTCTATGAACTTAATCCAGAAAAGGTTTTAGAACGAATATTCATTTCAAGAGCGTTTACAGCTTACCAGATGACTTCTATAATCCTTGATAGATTACAGAAAAATGTTGAACAACATGACTCAGAATTTGTTATAGTATCTGATATCTCAGGGCTATTTTTAGATAAAGACATCTCAGCGAGGGAAGCTAGAGAAGTTTTCAACCAGCTGATAATTCACCTTTCAACATTCGCGCAGAGAAATCATATAGTAGTAGCTGCAACCTATCTGCCCCATCATCTATCGAATCGCAACATTTTTTTCAAGACTATAATTTGTGGATGTGCCAATGTCATAATATCAACTATGCCTTGTGAACGTAGTCAACAGTTTATCTTAGAAAAGCATCCATTCTTCGACTTGGGGAGCACCAATTTTCCTTCCGAAGACTTTGTTCTCACTAAATTTATGGAGACTCAAACGTGGGCAAAACTGTAGAATCATATAGAATTGCACTGGACATAGAGTTACAGAGATGGAGTGGATTCGCCAGAGCCCTCCGCAAGGAAGACAGAGAAGTATTCGAACAATTACTTGACATTTGCAGAAATTATGCATCAGCGAGCAGTAACGCTGTACGCCCAATAATCTTCGAGCCCATGATCATGGCGATCCTGCTGCATCAGCAAAAGACACTTAATAAAATAGAGAAAGATCTCGATGCGATTAGAAACGAACCAAGCCAGCCTTAATAATTTGAAAGGTTGGATACTTGATCTCTATCCTTCAGCATCTGGAAAGATGAATGTTTGGATAATTACAGAAAATGGCGAAAGGCTACAATTAATAGATGAGTTAAAACCGAAAATCTATGTTTCTGGGAGCCAAGAAGACCTCAAAAGGCTTGTAACAAGATTCCCCGCTAACAAAACAGTAACTTCATGCAGCTTCGTCCATAAATATGCCAGCCCAATCGACACCGTGAAATCAAAAGTTCTAGAAGTTGAATTAGAAGATTGTAATGCTACAGCTCCTTTTGTACATGAAATTTTAGAGGTGGGCAGATACCTCTGTTTCGAAGTTCATAACTGCGACTTGAAGAGCTCTCAAGCCTACCTTTATGAACGTGATGTGTTTCCACTTGCATTTATCGAAATCTGTGTTGAAAAGCACAAATTAGGATATCATCTTTTAGACTCTGTTGAAAGCGTTGACTATACAATTCCACCTCTAAGAATTATGATGATCCACGTAGACATCGCTAAAGAGAGAAGGATAGCAAGCCTCAGTGATCCGATAAAAGAAATCGCTCTCTTTTACAACAATCAAAAAATAACAATTGACTGTGATGATGAGAAAGAGAAACTGTTGCAGTTTATAGGAGCCATCAAAGAATTTGATCCCGACATATTGTTAACAAAAGGCGGTGACTCGAATCTATTTCCCTATCTGACTAGAAGAGCTCTCGTCAATGATATTTTAGACAAACTCATCTTGAGTAGAGAAGCTATTCCTTTAATTGCCAAACCGAGACGAGGAACAACATATTCCTCCTATGGCAGAACTTACTATCGAGCGCCTCTGAGGAGACTTTTCGGTAGGATCCACATTGATGAAAACAACACTTTTATCTTGACTGAATGTGGAATCGAAGGCCTCATTGAGATAGCGAGAACCTGCAGGGTTCCCTTGCACCAAGCCTCTCGCTCTTCAATAGGCACAAGCATGTCATCCCTGCAATTCTACCAAGCTATGAAAGAAGATATTTTGATTCCCCGCCGCAAACGCATTCCAGAAGCCTTTAAATCAGCATATGAATTACTCGTCGGAGATCGTGGAGGTTTCATATACGAGCCAAAAATGGGAATCCACGAATGGGTTGGTGAAGTCGATTTTTCCTCAATGTATCCCTCCCTGATGGCGAAGAATAACATATCAGCTGAAACAGTTCTTTGCAAGTGCTGTCAAAACTCAGAGCTACGTATTCCTGAGCTTGATTATCATATTTGTGAAAAACGCGTCGGAATTGTGCCGAAAGCTCTGAGATTTGTAATTGGGAAACGGCTACGCTATAAAGAGTTGAAGAAAGAAATACGCGATGGAAGATTGAAGGAAATCTACGAAAAACGCCAAAGCGCACTAAAATGGATTCTGGTAACCTGTTTTGGTTACCTTGGATACAAGAATTCAAAATTTGGCACCGTTGACGGACATATGGGGGTTTGCGCCTTCGGCAGAACGGCATTCTTAAACGCTGCTAACATCGCAGAAAGAAGCGGATTCAGCATAATTCATGGTATTGTTGACTCACTTTGGATCAAGAAAAGTGCTGCTCCAGCAGGTGAATACATCAATCTATGCAAAAAAATCAGCAAAGAAATCAAGGTGCCTCTCAATTTTGAAGGCCGATATAAATGGATTGTATTCCTACCGTCAAAGGTGCATCCAAACATAGCTGTGCTTAATCGTTATTATGGAGTTAAAGAAGACGGCGAGATTAAAGTGAGGGGAATAGAGATACGAAGAAGAGATACTCCAAAATTTGTTTTCAACGCTCAAACAGAAATGATAAATTCACTGGCCACAGCGAACAATGCTACAGAGTTTTTCTCCAAAATATCCGAAGCATTAAAAGTGGTCAAGAGATACAGAAAACTACTTGTTGAAGGAGAAATTCCAATCTGGGATCTAATTATCACAAAACGACTTTCTAAACCTCTTGATAACTACAAACAGAAAGTAAGTCAAGTAATAGCGGCAAAACAACTCCAAAGAGAAAGAATTGCAGTATCCGCTGGAAAGAACATGAGATTCCTCTTTACAAGCGCAAAAAACAAACGTTATGAACGTAGAGTCAAAGCAGAAGAACTAGTTGAGGAAAGAACCAATTCGGATACTAGAAAATACCTCTTGCTTCTATATTCAGCAGCATCAAACATACTGAGTCCTTTTGGCTACTCAGAAAAACATATTCATGATTTAATTAGGGGCTGTCAACGCGTCAAACTCACAGATTTCCACCCCGTTAGCTAGGAAGAAACACCTTTGAAGGTATAAATCCAGAACAATCTTCCTCTCAGCACTCAGCAGCCCCTGATACGCCATCTTAAAGGTCGACAAGATTTCAAACCTGTAGTGCATGCTGGCGTAAGCAACATGTCTTCTAGAATCCTCTGAGCTTTGACCAGTCGAACAGAGAGCACAAACTAAAATAGGGATCAGCGTATATTGGGAAGTACATTTGGCGAGTGAATGAAATGCCTAGAGATCCTGTATGTGGGGTTACAATGAATGAAAAGACAGCCAAATACAAGATCACTTACGAAGGAGAAACCTTCTACTTTTGCAGTGTAAAATGCAAAAAGAGGTTTAAGAGGAATCCCATTAAGTTCGCAAGGTAACATTCAACACAGTATTCTAGCTTAGAATCCTCTCCGCTGGGAGCGCCTTCGATCGCCGTATGATCGGAAACGTCTTTCTCTTTCGTAGCGCTTGTCAGACAAGTTGTTCTCTGTTTTTACTTCTTCTATTGGAGATTCTTCCATTATCTCCAAGCTCCCATATTTGCCTACGTTCAACCTCATGTTTCCCCTGAATAGATTTATGTAACCGTTGGTTATGCGAATAGTGTTCCCCTCGCTTATTTCGTCAATTTTGTTCTCCCAGAGAGTTAGGTATAGGCATCCTGTCTCGTCTCCTACCAATGCATCTGCAACTCTTCGTATGTTGTAATCTCTTCCCGTGACATTCCTAACTTCGCCCTTGGAGACAACTCTAACAGTAGTGTTCACAGACTTGGAGTTCGGCGTCAGCTCCTCTATTTTCACAGGTTTCTCAGTTTTTGACTCTTCTTTCTCAGACATAGTTACAATCACGTCTCAAACAATCAAACTCATTAGCGAGTGCCTTCTTAAGGATAGTGGTTAAGGGCATTGAGGCTAGTCATTTGCATTGTTCTTTCTGAACCTGCTCGCATCATGTGAATAGATCATCTAGATAGATCGTATTTGGAGAGGCGAGGCCAGCCAGTTTTGGCGTACTTGATTCTATGCGGGTTTTTCTTAATCCAGCGCATCATGTGAAAGAAGCTTTTCGCTCTTCTCCTCTCTCTTTCCTCTATTGGCTCATAACCTAGATTCCTTAATTCGTCCAAGTATGCGGTTTCGGTAAGCTGTTGCGGTCTTCCGATTACTTTGATCCTTTTGACTTGAGAATCGCCATGCTTCCTCCGTATATCTTCCACTGCCGTGTCGAAAATATAGCTTCTGCAGATCTTGATTTGCACCTTCTTATTGAAGCCGTGTGCTTTCAGAAGCTGGAACGTGATCTTTGACGCTTCTTTCAGATACTTCTTTTCGCCAAAGTTTGGAGACTGAAAGTATTGAACTCCAACGACTCCATATTTGAATAGGTCTGTTTCCTTGCAGTAAGCTCCTATGATTACGCCAAAGAGAAGATCTCCGCTTCCAGCGTCATCTACAATGATAGTTCGGTTTCCAGTTGCTCTGCTATTGTTATTCATCTATATCTCAGATCTTTGAGTTCAGCCATTTGGACCGACGGGATTTCTTCCTCTTGTTAGGGGTTCTGACTCTTTCCTAGTCATCAAGGCTTTAAGGAACCCTGCGTCTTCAAGGATGCGTTCAGGTACCGGAAACTGAGCAGCCACAGCATACCCCCTAGTAATGAGAAACACTGGGTGATTATGGTTCTTCATGCGACACTTAACTGTCAGTTCATGACATTTGGCACTTCCATTCTGCCAAGCGGAGACAATTGTCTTGAATAACTCTTCTGCTATTATTCCATATTTAGAGGCGAGAACGGAAAGATACTCAAGGGTCCTGTTGTCACGGCTTGAATGTCCAACTCCTCTTGGTCGTCCTCTCAAATACAGCTTTCTGATCATCCACGCTAGGTCTCCATTGTAAGATATCCTTTCTGTCTCAGCCACTCGGCTTGATTTCTTCGATATCTCCAAAAGATGTCACCACGCGTATCTGATTGAAAATCCCAAGGAGAAACCAAAACTATGTCTCCATTCCTAATCCACATTCGTCTCTTCATTTTTCCTCGAATCCTGCAAAGTCTCACATGACCATCCTGACACTTGACTTTGACTCTGTCATTGCCAAGCATCTGGATTGCTATGCCAAGCACGTCGCTTCCAGCTGGTAGGATCGTGTTTGAAAGATTTTCTTCGCTGATGACTTTTCTTTTGCCCATCTGTTTGGATTTTCTCCGTACACGCGACTAGTCAGCCATGGACACTGAAAAAAGCAAAACGTTTCGTTCGTTACACTTTTTTCAGAAACTGCTAACTGTTTGGTTTTTTATGGGGTTCATGGGTTCTTATTAAGCTTTGTGTGATTGGTACTGCAAGTCTGTCGAGAGAATCAGGATAGCGAATAGAACATTTATCTAGAACATATCATCATCCGGCCTTAAATAACTGGGCTCAAAGATAGTAATATTATACGAAGGAAACTCGTAGAATGAAACTTAAACTAGCAGTCGCGGCTTGGACGATTGTGCTTTTCGTTGTTTGCCAGCTTAGCATCCCGAACGTTCTTCACTATATAGTAGCGGGCATTGACACGATTGATCACCCTGCCCTCATCGCTGACAAGTCTATCGACAAAACGATTGCTTACCCGCATGACACCGTAACCGTAACGATTGAGGTTGAAGGCATCGGTCAACCTTTCACAGAGCCTGACACCATCGTAACTCACCCAGCAGATCTGCTGATCATGATGGACTGCACAGATAGCTATCACCTGGAGATTGATACAATGAAAGCAGAGTTCTCTGATCTTTTAGCCAACTTAACGACTGCTGGCCTGAATCTTACCGTAGGTTTCATAACCTTCGGAGAAT
>CP070683.1:97981-113589 GCA_020352645.1 Candidatus Bathyarchaeota archaeon
CGACAAGATCATCTCGACAATCAAAGAGAATCCTCCATTACCTTTCTATTCGCCTTCTTCGCATTTCAATTATTACTTTTAAGGTTGACAATGTTTAACCTCAAGGGCAAACCAGAAATTCGGAATACGCACGCGTTTGGGTTGCATGGATCAAATTCAACCGCTGTTTTACAAAGAAAGCGAGTGTGCGGGAATGAACGGGTGATATCTTCATTGGTCGCCGGTTCAAGCCCAGCTCTCGGCATCACATATAAGACCTAGGTGTGCATACATGCATTTCTCACGTTAATCTTAAGTTCAACCGATGAGTTTTCATGTGCAGAAGAAAGAGGTGAAGTAATGTGGCAAGAGTCAAGGTTTTTAGATGTAGAATTTGTGGTGATCCGTATATCGGAACGCGGGCGCCAGAACAATGTCCGTTTTGCGGTGCGCAACAGCGGTATTTTGCTGAGGCAAAAGATTGGAATTCGGATGAGTTTAATGTCTCTTTGAGTGACGTTGCACGGAAAGACCTTGAAGCAGCACTGGAGCTTGAGATAGACAACACGAAGTTTTACGATTGTGCAAAAAACGCTGCGAAGAACGCAGGTGATGAATATAGTTTTGCCAAATTCAAAGCTTTGATGAAAGTTGAACTTGAGCATGCATCAGCTATCTCAAAATTCTTGAAAGTATCACTACCTGAATTGGAGAAAGTTGATTGCAGTACAGATTCACAGGAAAACTCCAAAGAGGGCTGGGAACGGGAGAGTCGTGCAATAAAATCCTATGCGAAATTCAGAGATGAAGCAAGGGAATCGAGACTGAAGGAGTTTTTCGGCGCACTGGTTGAGATTGAAACTGACCATCTCGACTTGCATGCTGAGGATCTCCAGCAAAAGCAAACAAAGCTAATTAACAATTAAAAGTCACCATAAGAAAAACAGGGATGAACCGGGCGGTATCTCAGTTGGCCGCGGGTTCAAACCCGGCCCTCGGCACCACAGACAAGCCCTAGGCAATTTGACTTTCTTCTCCTGACGAATATGAGGTCTTCATTATCGCGGACTCTCTCCAACCCATCTTGGATGGACCCTCCTCTTGGGATGATGTATTAGGTTCCAGATAATATCATTCTTCTACGATCTTGGACAGTTTTTTCGCGCTTCTGACATTGCTAACCAAATCTTTTGGATTTGGAACCATGCCATCCCAACCCGATTCTTCGACGAACTTAACAAAAAACCTATGAAGTTGTTTTGGTTCAAACTCCGCAATCTTAGCGGGAGAGTCCAACCCAGCATCATAGTATAGTCGTGAAAGCTTCTTCTTGACATAACCAATGCGGGTTATATCAGAGAGCTTAACTAGTTCCAGTATGGCATCCTCTGGAATGTCTAATTGCTTGGATAGTTGTTCACGTTGCTTCTTTGTTTTTCCGTTTTCCAGCATTTGTTCAACATTCTTGATTCCGATGGTTGCTAGTTTCCTTACATAATTCGGATTAATGTTCAAAAATTCCTTTATCGGAAATATCCTTCTCGTCTTCCTAGTTCTTTCGCCCCTGAGAGTTCTGGCATGATGCAATAGATCCTTGTTACCGTAGAAATGGAAATAATTCATCAAGACGTACAAATATCCCTTTGCTGATTGTTTTCTGTTTTCAATCTCTATGACAAAAGCGTCTATATCATCAGTTGTCACACCATCAAGATCTTTCTCTCTCTTCTCGAGCAAGTAGGAAGTGAAATCCTTCAAAACAGCTACATTTCTATCTACTACAGCTGGTTTCTTACCTCTCCGTTTCAAATATTTCCTGAATTCTTCTTCACCCATTTTCTTCACGCATCAAAACTTCACTTTTCCAAGTATTTCCTTGACGTGATGTATAGCGTGTGCATATAATATTATCTTCAAGCCCAGCCTAGTGCACCTCAAGCGAATCAGGAAGTGAATGCATTATGCAATTGAGTACGTATGCTCTGGCGTACCCTCGACGCTTTGTTTAGCCATTGAATGGAACTCGTTGATTTCGGAGCCCAGTAGCTGAGTGTTAAGAAGGCAATTCCGAATTTTTAATGTGCCGCCACTTCACGCGAGGTCTAGAATATCCCTAGATAGACTAATTGTGATCTTAAAGCGTTAGTGCTAGGAGCTATGGTGAGGATTTTTCTTTAGGTAGCGGTTGATATGCCTCCAAGCCTCATCTCGCCTCTCAATCCAGTAGGTTGAGTCAGGCCTGCGTATTGTGCAAGCAGTTCCCCAGAAGATCTCCGTGGCTCGGAAAGCTGCTTGGAACAGCTCCAACTGTTTCAATTGCTCCTTCGGCATGGATCGAATCTCCAAGTATCCCTCTAGCAAGGCGTCCCGATATGCAGACCATACATCCTCTCCTTCCCAGTCACATAGAGGCACTGCTAGGTCATATGCCCAATAGCCGAATCCTCCATCATCAAAGTCGATGGCTCTAGCCTCCCTGCCTCCAAATAGCACGTTCGCCTTCGTTCCTAGATCAACGTGAATCAACCCGTAGACGTCCGGTCTCTTGCCCCAATCCTCTATGATTCGCTCCACTCGCATAGTTACCCCTTGGAAGGCGTCAAAATATCTCGGAGGTATTCTCGGCCACACCTCATCTGCAGTATAGCTTGTGCCTGTGTCGTCTCCCCAGAGACCGTTCCGGTCATAGTGTCTACGGACAAAGCCTGGGGATGGTCTCCACCTCGACGCGTGATTATGGAGTCGCGCTATGAGGTTACCAATAGCTTTTAGGTGCCACCGGCGAACGTGCTTCGTAGCCATTCTTCCTTTCACCCATCGGAGGAGGGAACACAGCCTTGCCTTGGGTACTCCGGGAACTGAAATCTCCACGGATAGTTCTCCTTCTGTCGTCGTGAGGGGCTGTGGCACTGGAAGCCCTGCATCAGATAGAGCATGAAGCCACTCCAGCTCGGAGTCAACAGCACCATCACTCTGGTAGCCGGGCCAGTGGAGCCGCAGCAAAAAACAGTTTTCCACGTACAAGCTCTTGTCGAAGGGCGCAGAATCTACAGCTTTCACTCGATACAGAATGTTGCCGGCGTCAATCATGAACCTTAGGTCTACCTCAGCAAAACCGAAAGCGTTGAGGGCAGCGCGGGCAACGCTCTGAATTCGCCGCAGCTTGCCGCGATGAGTAAGATCCTCATACGCTTTCATGTCATCCACCTTGTTCCATGCTAAGAAATTCTTACAGTTAAGTAGTTTGGTATCTAAGACCACTCTGGCGAGGAACTAAGAATGAAGTGCTAGCCCATCAAGAAGAAATCTCTGAAAACAACCCCAATCAATTTTCCAGTTGAAGCACCAGATTCAAAGCAGGACCTAACGCTAGATTGAGCACTCTGAGGCAAGCCTATTCATAACTGCTTGATATTCTCACCTGGAAGCACTAAGCGCCCTATCTAAGCATGGTGAACCAAGAAAGCCTGGAGGTGCAGTCACTTCTCCAACGTTTCCTCATACAAATCCTCATACATAGGCACGATCCTGCCAGGCGTATAGTTTTCAAGAACCTTCTTCCTAGCGTTTCGCCCAAGCTTTTCCTGCAGCCCAAGATCTTGCAGAATCTTGAGAGAATATTGTGCGATCGCTTCTACATCACCGACCTTGGTCAGATATCCATCAACATCGTGAGAGACTAGTTCCCTTAAACCCCCGACATCAGACACAACTACCGGAACCTCACAGCTCATAGCCTCCAATGCAGCAAGCCCAAAGCTTTCATCCTGTGACGGCAGAAGGAACAGATCTGATCTTCCGATGATCTTTTGAACGTTTCTCACGTTCCCTAGGAATTCTATGTTTTTGGATATTCCAAGATTTTTGGCCATTTCTTCAGCTTCAGTGCGTCCAGGACCGTCTCCGACGAAGATCAGCTTGCACTTGATTTCCTCTGAAATTATCTTGAAAGCCCTGATTATGTCCGGAATTCGCTTTATTTGTCTGAAATTGGATGAGTGGCACACAATCTTCTGTTGTTGATCTTTCTTGCACCTGCTGAATCTCTGTGGATCAACAAAGTTCGGTATCACACTAATCTCTCTTGAAATATCAAAATCAGTCATTGTGTGTCTTCTCATGTATTCCGAAACAGTGGTTAGTGCATCGCTCTGCTCCATGCTGAATCGCGTCACTTCCTTGTAAGAGGGATGGTTTCCAACCAGGTAGGAGTCGGTGCCGTGAAGCGTAGTTATCACCCTAACTGAGTCGTTACAGATCTTCTTCGCCAAATAAGCAGACGCTGCATTAGGAACGGCATAGTGGGCGTGAACAATGTCTAGACTGTTGGTTTTTATGACAGTTGCTAGTCTGGAGGCGAGGGCTAGCGAGTAGCAACATGGGGCACGTTCGAAAAGGGGGTATGAGAAAAGCTCCACCTTATGGAAGGAAAAGCCTTCATCTTTCAATCGGACAGGCTTGTCATAGCTTATCAGGTGTAACTCATGTTTTTTCGCCAGCTGGTGTGCTAGTTCAGTGGCAATGATTCCGCTTCCGCCATAGGTTGGAAAGCATGCGATTCCTATTCTCATCTTGAGAAGGCCACCAGATCATCTATCCTCAAGGGGGTTTTGGAGAAGAATGGTTCGCCATGCTTGACTCCGATAGTCGAACCCCAGAACTGATCTCTCAATTCTACCGATCTGAGAAGTCCATTCATGCCCAACATCAATCCCCTCTGGGATTTGTAGGCTTTGATGGCATCCAGCTTCTTTCCATAGCATTCAGTAACGTCAACTAGAAAAGATGGGCTGAACTGCTCGTGAAGCATATAGTAGACAACCATTCTGACTTTGTGAGCTTTCTGGCCTGTAGAGACTTTTATCAGTTTGGAGAGAAAGACTGCTTTATCTGCGAGTTTTCTGCTCGCAGCGTGATCTGGATGCTGTTCATCTCCATACGGACATATCAGAATCGAAGGTCTATGTTGCCTGATCACACCTGCTAGTGTTTTCGCCTCATCAAAACCCGGATCCAGTCTGCAATCTCCGAAACCCATGTTTTCACGGACTTGCACACCTAGTATTTTGGCTGCTTCACCAGCCTCCCGAACCCTGGCCTCCGCTGTTCCTTCAGTCCCGAGTTCACCCTTAGTGAGGTCAACTATTCCAACGCTATACCCTTTACCACTCATCCTAGAGATCAGGCCACCACAGCAAAGCTCCACATCGTCAGGATGAGGGCTAACAGCAAGCATGTCTAGCATTTTATCACCCTGTGCTCGCCATAGTCAGCTTCAAGGAAGCTTCTATAGGCGACTCTCAGAAACTCCTTCCCAAACTTAATGAGGTACTCCAAGACGTTTACCTCCCTTTCTTGCAGGTGTCCATAGGGAAAAACGTTGATATGAGCTTTGGTGATCTGTCGTCTAGAAGCCAGATTCTGCTCTTTCAGTTTCGAAGCGATCTTGTCTTCCAAACCTTCTATCGTCTTTATTATTCTACCTTTCGCGAGTGAACAAGACGCTGCTAAGCTTTCATCAATAGACTCAGCCTTGCGAGTCACTTCAGCCAAGCTTCTTGAAATGTCAATCTTGAGCGAGTTGAAGACACCATCAATCTTCTCTCGCGCCATTTTCTTCAGCAGCCTCTCTGGACTCTTGAGCTCATGAACTTCTAAACCATATTTCCTGATAACCTTGGAGACTTTTTTCTCGATTATTGTAGCGCCAAACCGGGGAAATATGACAGGCATCTCTATTGAGAAGAAATCATATATCTCCTTCAGCTGGGCTTGGTAAGCTATCTCGCTTGGTCCAGCCACATATGCAAACGTTGGAAAAAGCAAGTCCTGAGTTATTGGCCGAGTAAGGGCATTCGCACTGAATCTATGCGGACTTTCATGTAGAAGATTGAGGAGTTCTCCTTGGGAGTAAGCCGTACTTCCAGCGTGGAATTCTCTGTTATGTGTAACCTGCAATCTTTTCCCGTCTTCATCCAGCAGAAAGAAATTACATATGCCAGATTTCTTGTGAATTCTAGGCGGATATCCAAGCTCTTTCAGTTTTGAACCTGCCTCCTCCAAAAGCTGCGTGCATTTAGTTGGACATCTGATTAGCTTGTCGAATATGGGAATCATCAAGTCCCTAAAATAGTGTGGCTCCACCATTACAAGTCCCCATTCCCCAAAAAGATGGATCATGAATCTGGAGAAGAAGTCTCCTATAGTGGACGACTTTTCTATGATTCCCTCGGCTTCTTTCAGTAATGGGGCCTTGAACTCTGTGCTTGGGGAGATTTCTTTTACAGTTGCCAACATCTTGTTCAATTCAGGTTTATCAAGGCTCATGTGCGAGAGAGCAACATCTTTCAGCACACTGTCATAGCGAATCCTGAATGGTTCATTCCTCCTGAACATGGTGATATGATCTATTTCAGGAAGATCGTGATCCTCTGAAGCATTCCAGAAAATAGGGACCAGAAGTTGCTTGCGGCTGGATAACCTCTCGCAGATTATAAGCGTGGATACTGCTTTGTATATGGTGTACAGCGGACCTGAAAACAAGCCGGGTTGTTGACCAGTTATGACAGCGTAGGTTTCAGGTTGCAGAAGAGCTTGTATATTCTGAATCACTGGTTTGGGAGCGTCTATTTTCTTATTGTATTCTAGCAATCTGTCAACAATTGCTCGTCGATCTACCTTGCATTTTCGAGGATTTGGATTCTTGTAGGACTTTGGAAACCTATGCTTTAGCCTATCTGCATATTTAATGTAGTCAAGAGTTAATCTCTCTGAAGTTGTGACTTCACAAGACAAAGCGTAGGATTTCACCGTAGGTTCTCTCTTACTCCTTGAGGTTTGTTGCCAAGTTATTTTAACCTATATGTGATTCTTGAGCTTCTGACTTGCCTCCACTTTGAATCCGTGATTCCTCTGGGAAGAAACACCCTTCAGCAAGACTTATATCCACAAGATGCAATCCTATCGCCTACTTTCAAGGTGAACCGAATGTTTGACAAAACTGCAATGATCAAGAAATTCACTGAAATCGGGTTCCAGATTTTCGACAGAAAAATGGAAGACCTGTCTGAAAAAGAGATTGATTGGCAACCTGTGAAGGAGGCTAACTCCCTGAGATGGATACTCACCCATCTCTCCCAACAATGGAACGCAGGGATATATAGGATCTTGAAGGGTGATCCAGAGTACAAGCTTGAGGGCTGGCCAGAAGACTACGTGGGCAACAAATCCTACTCCTTGGCCAAGATCATGATCGATATCGAGAAAGGCAAAAAGAATTTTATGAGCGAGCTGGAGAAGCTAACACCAGAGGATCTCGATGCTGAAATCCCTTTATGGAGCGGCTTCAAGAATAAGCGGCAATATGGCCTCTTGCTCTATGTTTCTGAAATCCTCCACCATAACGGACAAATCGCGTATATCAGAGGTGTCATCAATCGGCGAAGGCAAACTGATGATCACTTCTTAACATAAGACGCACAGAAACACTATTAACTAATCTAGCCTCAGCAGTTTCTTAGCATTTTCGCAGAAAATATCCTTGATGCCTTCCTTCTCGAGCCCAATTGCTCGGCAAGCTTTGAGCTGTTCCATCAGATACGGGGCGCTGAACCCTCTTGGAAAGTAGCTTGAATCGCTTCCAAAGATCACACGATTTGGGCCAACCGTTTCAATAACCTTCCTGAAGAGACCTTTCAAATCGATTTCGAAGGGCATCCAATTCATCCAACGGTTTGAACCGGATGTATCTATATGTACATTCGGGCATGACCAACAGAGCATTAGAAGCTCCCTGAGGTAACCAGCACCAAAATGGGGAATTACGAATGGAATTCTCGGAAACCTTTTTGCCACTTCCCAGAGTGTAAGAGGGTTCATATTCCTTAATTCCAATGCTGGTCCGCCACCCCCGCCGAGAACACCGAAGTGAATAGTCACAGGAACTCGCAGCTCTTCAGCCATCTCCCAAACAGGGTAAGCGGTCTTGTCATCTATTGGCTTTGTTTGAGAAGACGCGATTACTTTGTATCCCTTCAGACCAAGCGTTTTGATTGCTCGCTCAAGTTCTGAAGGTGCACCTTCTGTGAATATGTTATGGTGGGCAAATCCTGAAAATCTGTTCGGATACAATCTCACGATCTTAGCTAGAGTGTCGTTTCCACCTCCTGTCACGAAGTTCACTCTATCGACCCCTTTTGAATCAAGGTCTGCGATCCATCTGGCAGCTTGTTCCTCATCCGTTGATGCTTCAGTCTCAGGCGAAGCAAAGCCCCAAGATCTTCTCATGGCCTCCCTATCTCTGGCGGACTGCTCCATAAGCAACTCCGCGTTTTCTTCTCCATATTTCTCAGCGAGCCGTTTCTTCCACGAGACTGACCATTTCATCCATTGCACAGTTGGAAAATGGGCATGGAAATCAATCACTCTTAATCCATGAAAGATCATAAGTTCACCCTTTTTTTCTTGATAACACGCTTTCAGACGAATATTAACCTTTTTTTCACACAAACCATGGAGCCCCACCTCACCATCATGAATTCTAGTCATATGAGAGTGTGATTCTCAGAAGGCAAAAAGTTAGATATGGCACTCCGTTTCAATATTCCTTCACGATTGACAGGCTGTAGGAAGAGATTTGCGTCAGATTAGAACTGCAATGGCCATTCAAATTCTGAACTCCTTCATAACCGGAGTCTTCTGGATTGCTCTGCCATTAATGATGGAAGAGCGGAATATCGACATCGTGACAATGGGCTTTGTTTTTGCTTCGATGCCAGTTATTTTCCAGGTCGGAAGAATGGCCTTTGCAATTGTATCTGATTTCTGGGGAAGGAAACCATTCTTCCTGCTTAGCGGATGTTTGGGAATAATCTCAAGCACAATCTACACCCTAGCGTACACTGCCGTGGAATTTCTGTTTGGAAAGGTCATAGAAGGAGTAAAGAGCGCCTCCTTATGGGCAGTGAACCGAGCATTCTTCTTAGAGAATAGCAGGGCAAAGTGGAAGGCTCTGGTGCGCCTGAGAACCACAACATATATCTCAACCGCAGCAGGCAGCTTGTTGGCCGGCTTTCTAGTAGTCCAGCTCCTATATGAGAGAACCCTAATGCTATGTTCTTTGATGTTCACAGCTGTAATTCCGCTATCTTTGCTTCTGAGCAGCAAAGGCAGAAAAAGATTAAGTGCATCAAGTGCTTTCTACGCATTAGATTTTAGGAAAAAGAGCAGAATCTTCAAAGTCTGCTTTCTTCTGTTCTTTGTAATGGGGCTTTCATTTGGGTTTGTAGGTGGCTTTGTCTATCCGCTTTTCCTTAGCAGTAATGGCTTTGATGCTGAAATAATAGGCACTATAATGGGGCTCCAAATCCTGCTCGCCGGGCTGATTTCCCATGTTTTCTCCGCAAGATTCGAGATTAGAAAACTCATTCTAGCTAGTGGAATGATGTACACAATTCTCCTTGTTCTGATCGGCCTTTCAGGCGCTATCTTTGCAGGTATCCTTGTGGTTGCCTATGGTTTTGTCGAAGGCTTGCTCAGTATAGGGCAAGAGGGAATCCTGACGAGAATAACTGACGAAGGATCTTATGGAACCGACATTGGACTACTTTGGACAGGACACCATGTTGGCAGGACGTTCAGCCTTGCCATGGCAGGACTCGTCATTTCATGGTTTGGCTTCTCAACTCTCTTTCTAATCTCGGCTCTCACCTACGTGGTCTTCTACGCGGGCTCGTACATTGCATTAAGATTTCCTCCACGTGATGTCTGAGTTCACACCATGAAATCATACGACGTTGTTTTGCATTAGACACTTAACGTTGTATAGAACGACGCGCATATCCTTTGCATACTAAGACACTAAGAGGCCGCTAACGTGACTTTAGACAAGAAGCGCATATAGAAAAATCTAAATGCTGAAACTACAACAGCGAGAAACAGAAGGGGATGACAAGAAGTGAATTGGAGAGCTGTAATGGCTGGGATATACCTGATTGTGTTCTTGTTCACGTTGGCTAACATTGCGCTCACTCCTGCAACGGTCTTTTCAGAGAATGCACCGATGATGATAGGCATCATACTTGTCACTTTGGTAGGAGCGCTACTTGCCCTGTGGGTTTATGAGGATGGGCAGAGCATCAAAATCCTAACTGCAGCTATTGCAAAACTTGAACACAGACTCAATAACTTGGAGAAAAGTGAGCGGACAAAGAAGTAATCTGTTCGCAGGCCTCGAAGCCAAGGAAGCTTTGCGTAAATCGGAAAGTCTTTTCTGCAGTAACCAGAATGCAGGATTTTTGAGCACATCTTATTGCGTGACTGAGTGATACCAGCTGATCAAGTATTCTGGCAGTTTCAGGCCCTTTCTACTTAGCGTCTCCATTAGTCGGACAGGTAACGGGCTTAAGACATACGCTGCTCTCATGTAGAACCTTCGAGGCTGACCTGGCGTATCATTTTCTTCCAGCGTAATTCGAAAGTCTGACTTCTTGGCTAGAGTTGAAGCTTCCGATCCAGTAATTGAAACTACCGTTCCGTTCAGCTTCTTGAAGATTTCAAGCCAGCTGATGACGGGCTTAGTCTCGCCAGAGAATGACACCAATATCTCGATATCTCCTGCCCTAGGATGCGGAGTGTTCACTCCTCGGGCTATGTAAACGTGGTCTCCCAGGAAACCCTTGATATGGAATAGTCTGACAGCCGTCATCTTCACGATTTCGTTAGCCGTTCCCTTTCCTCCTAGAAACACACTTGTCCGTCTTTCGAGCAAATCAAGGAGGTGTGTATACGTTTCTGAGTCAGCTATAGAGTCGATCATCGGTCCCAGCTGTTCTAATTCTTGCTCACAGAGCTGAAACACATCGCTTACCTGCAAGTTTCTGGAGATTGCCTCGGTCATAATCGATAGAAGCAATAGGCTGCCCAGCTCAAACATGTCACCCATAATCCCTCTTTCACTATATTCAAAGGAAGGCTTCGCTCTTCCTCGACCTTTCAACCCAAGTACATGTCCATGCTCGCGGACTATTTTTGCCAAGGGAGAGTTGATGTTTGATGTCACAAGCCCCATGGAGAACTTTGATGTCTTTTTTTCTTCAATATATCTAGCCAAGTCTTGAGCCATAGCAAAGGGATCTTCTGAGAATCCACTTCCCGAGTTAATCAACAACAAAGTTCTCTTATGTCGCCTTTCAAACTCGGCTGCTGCATCATACATATTTTTCCCGGGAAAGCCAGGATCATCAGGAGTGATCACGACTTTGTTTCTCCATCCAATCTGGCTCATCGCGATCTGGCTCATCGCCGCGTTCAGAGAGTGGAGCGATCTACCCGATCCACCGCAGACTACGCAGTTGGCTGATCTCAGCTCCTCATATAGAGGAAGCACTTTGCTCCGCTTCAGTGAGAGAAGATTTCTCCCTATTCTGTTGATATACCCTATACTGCTTATCTTGCTTCGTATTTTGCTCGCACCAATTTAAAGAAGGATGTGAAAGGATTTAAATTCTTGACCTCCAGAAACTGCCGCTGCACGTTTGACCACCATTTGTGATCCAAGGCGGGATGCGTGAGAACTATGCGAAACGAGAATTCGCCCACCTCCTTCCAACGGAATATAGGTGCGTGGATCTGCGTCGCTAGCCAAAGTGCAGAAATAGCCCCACTTCCCTTAAGAAGATCGAAGATTAGTCTAAAAGGAAGGGGTCTCAGATTCCTATTTCTTTCGACTGTGCAGCTGACTTTTACGACAAAACAAGAGGTCCCCCTCCTGACGCAATGAAGGATCTGATCAAAGTCATTATCAATGAGCTGAGAGATCATAAAACCATTCTAGACGTAGGGGTCGGAACAGGAAGATTCGCTAAACCTCTGCAAGAATACGGGTTCCGGGTCGTCGGTGTAGACATAGCAAGCAGAATGCTGAAAAGAGCCAGAGAAAAAAGCGTGAGAAACTTGGTTAGAGGCGGCGTTTGCTCCCTCCCCCTAAAAGGTAAAGTCTTTGACGCAGCTGTATGCATACACCTTCTCCATCTTGTAAGTGAGTGGAAAATGGCCTTGAGAGAGATTTGCAGAGTAACTCGTAAACTCATGCTTTCAACAACGTATACCACGAGAAATCCAGTGAGACAATCGTATAGTCGTCTACTCAAAGATTGTGGATACAAAACGCGCAGGGTTGGAAAAGGGGAGTGGGAACTTGCAGAAGTAGTCAGACCCTCAAAGTCTGTTTCGGCAACTGCTTTCAGTAACAAAGCTGATGAGCTTCTGAATTACTTAGAGCAGAGAGCTTACTCGAGTCAGTGGGAGATTCCGGAAGATGTCAACCGAAAGATTGTCAACGAATTACGGGGCAAATACAGTGGCAGAGCATTTCCTGCGGAAATGCGAGTGCTAGTATGGGACATATATGACCTTGAGTCCACGGTTGAGTTTCAGTAGTGCTTCTCCTAGGACATTCTGGAAAGAGATTTGGATAACAAGAATCGGTGACGTCGCCATTCACAACTTCTTGGAACCTGGGAAAGTGTGCATCAACCTAGGGTGTGTAACTTCCGGACTATTCCTCTCTTTTTTCCGGTTCTTTTACTAAAGCCAGCGTTAGTAGAAATGAAGGAATCACCATCGCTATGGCAAGAATAAATGGGGCCTGAGGAGACATGTACTGATAAAGATATCCACCTAGTAGACTGCCTACGGCCATAATTATGTAGTTTGCGAAGTTGATGAAGCCGTTCACTTTCCCTCTTAGCTCTTTTGGAGTCAAGTCAGTTTGTAGTGCTCCAAATGACGCATTAAGCATCACGTTTCCAGCACCAAAGAGGATGAGCGAGAGAGCAACTTTCGCCAGGTCTCCATTAACGAATACCCACATCGCTAGCCCGAAGACCAAGATTGACGCAAGAAGGGGCGTTTTTCTTCTCAACTTATCCACAAGCTTTCCTACCGGTATCGCTGAAATTATCGTGGTTATGGGCACAAGTGCAGTTATGAAAGCCCACATTACCTCATCTATCAGGAGCACCTTCGTAGCGTAGACAACCGTGAAGACATTTGTAGCTGAGAATCCAAAAATCGCAACCGAGAATGATAGGAATAGATAAAGCATTGGCCTCGGCACTTTTTTCCACACGCTGAAGCTTTCTTTCAGAGCTGTAGGATAGCTCTGCAATATCTCGTTGAAGCGTGGCTTGGAAGCTGTCACAACAGTTTCCTTCAAGAACAGAAATCTGAAAAACGCTGCAATGAGAAAAAGCGTGACAACCATGCCATAAGCTATTCTCATGCCATCGACTAGGCCAAAGTTGGCACGAAGCACACCAGCAACTGCCGGACTCGGCGTTGTGGATGCGCTTGCGATGAGCATGACTATGCTGAATCCCATTCCTCTCCTTTCAGCTGGTAACGAGTCTGACACCATTGCGCTCAATGCTGGCTGATAAGTTGAGTTAAATATGCTCATTAGAACTGCCCCGATGAGTATAAAATGCCACGATGGTGCGATTGCATACAGTATGAAACTGACCGCTACTCCGAATGTCATCGTTGAGATCAGCCATTTTCTCCCGTATTTATCTGCCAGGTAGCCACCTGGAAACTGCATCGATGCCAAAGCGAGGAATTGCGAGAGGCCTATGACGCCTAGAATGGTCGCTGTAGCACCAAGCTCAAGCACATAGAGCCCGTAATACGTAGCAGGCAGCTCCATGGCGAAATCTATTAGTATCCAGCTTGTCACCAGAACCGCATAGTTCCCTTTTATAAACGAGAATTCCTCTCTAAGGCTTCCAAGGAAAGTCATGTTCCTTCTTCCTTCAACCATTGCGTGAAGAGTGCACTTGCGAAGAGAATCATTGCTCATGGATAAAAAGAGCGACGCACATGTTGTGGTTACAAGTTGTGAGTAATTACGTCAGCGACACATAACAACGATCCTTTATGTCGGGAATGTTCTAGATGTAACTCAACACTGGCTGATTCCTTGCCGGCAGATGTCAACATGCGGGTGGCTATTGTTCATAACAACGATTGAATTCCCGAATTGGGAAATCACAACTCCGTCCTCACTTTTCAGAATCTCCCTTCCTCTCCCTCCATTAGAAATGAAGACTCTTTCAGCAGCTTTGTAAACTAGCTTGGAACCTTTCGCTATGAGAATGTCAAACTCATGCTTCTCATTTTGAAAGGCGAAAATGACGCCTCGATAGCTACCAATATTGGAGTGTCTATTTCTTCTTGATGGCCCATTAAGGAACCTGTTAAGCAAATCCTCTGCATCTGTCAAAAACGTCTTTTCGTGCTCGTCTTCAAAAGCAGCAAGATCTTTGTCGTCAGCATGCACCAAGCTATCTCGAACTTCGTCTTTTCTTGCTATCATCACGAAAGACTGGCTAACTTCTTTTTCCACAGGCTTGCCAATTGCACCTTTTTCGGTCTCAACAATTGTATCCAGAGTGAATTTGCTCTTTCCACCGAAAACGTAACCAAGATGCTCTTCATCTTTCAAGATCTGAACTGCGAGAGCGTTCTTATCTACCTTTAATAAACCCTTTTCACTTTCCCATAGAGTCATTTCATCGGCTGTTTTCATAATCTCTTTGCCGAGTTTATGTCTTGAATACATCATTCTCGCTTCCTTCCTTTCAGCAATCTGCTGATTTTTCTGGTCATCTTGTAGGCAGACCTTCCAGGTATAGTTATGAGATAGCGACCTCGGACTCTTTCTTGAACTACCAACCCCGCCTCTTCAAGGACGTTAAGATGACTAGATAGGGTACTCGCAGCTATATCTGGAAGTTCTTCTTGAAGCTCATTCACATATTTCCCGCCTCTCATGAGCGCACAAAGGATTTTCAGCCGATGCTCTTGGCCTAGGGCACTCATTACTCTCGCGGATTCGTCGAAGTCAGGTTGCTTGTCTTCGCTTTCGCAAGAGCCATTAGCATCAGCTCTAAGGCCTGGTCCTCGGATCCTGATGTGGCGACCGTGAGGACCAACAAAGATTGACTTTTCAAGCTCACCATGAATCCCCTCCGCCACACCTTCCATAACATCTCCTACGTAGTCCTGTACACGTTCCCCAAGATCTATGTATATACCGCGACGCTGCTTACGCTTCTCTTTTCCCTCATTGTTGAGACGTTCCTTCAACTCTCTGAGCTCATCCTTCAGCTTCTTCATCTCTTCTTTCAGTTCTTCAGACATATTTCCACGATCCCTCCCAATAATCTATCTTTATAGATTTGAATTCTAAAAATAGCTAATACAAATCGAGTCTTATAAGGATTACTGCTACAAAAACCGTACACAAAGTTAATTCCGCCAAAAATGTAACTATCTAGGACTCAGTATGAGTCCTATCACAGGTCAAAGACTCTTGGTCTTCTTTGATTCAGGTAGAGCAACAGGTTCATGTGTGCTCTTCAAGATTGGGAGAAGATCATGCCTTGGGTTTGAATTGCCTGATCGAAGAATAGTCAAGACAGCAGCGCAAAATACCTTGTTAACTGGAAAGTAATTGGCGTATATTCTCAACTCGACTATTTTAGAGCGCTTATGAAGCCAACTTCAACTGCAGCTGCGACAAGAAATATCCCGTAGATTCCGACCAAATCCTTCGCGACGATCGTTCT
>CP070683.1:113689-126878 GCA_020352645.1 Candidatus Bathyarchaeota archaeon
GGAAAACCTGGTGAAGGCGTGGGCATAGTGGAAGCCGCCCGAGGCACACTCATCCACCACTACAAACTAGACGAAGATGCTCTGGTGAAGAAAGTCAATCTGATAGTTGCTACGACGAATAATTCTGCCGCCATAGACATGTCTATTCGAGATGCAGCGAAAGGGCTTATCAAGAATGGTCAAGTATGTGAAGGGTTGCTAAACAAAGTCGAGATGGCGTTTAGAGCGTATGATCCGTGTTTTGCATGCGCCACACACTTCGCTATAGGTCAGATGCCTCTGAAAGTCAACATTTATGATTCTAAACAAGATCTTACAGAAACCATAACACGCCACTAGCAACCCTCCCTTTTTCGAGCATGCTTCTAACGAATTGAGTGAACTTGGCAAAACTACGGTCAGGCAATGAAACCTAGCGCCAAAGACTGATCGATTCGTGACTCACACTGCTACCTAGATTTCTGGCAAAATCTAACGATCTCTAAATGGGCTTGTGTAGGAGAGACAGCTTTTTCAACAAGCTTCTCGAAGGGGCATCTGTCTGTTCTTGCAGAGTTGAGAATAGTGGGGACAACACTCTCGAATTCGCACAGGATATTATGCTTGCTGAGAACTTCTAGTCCTCCTTTGCTGATTGTGATCGCATATGCTGCTTTGACGTTTGAGTAAGCACATAGGAAAGCTGCAGCTTTTCCCATGATCTTGTCTGCGATTACAGCTTTCGAGAGGAGGTCGTGGTATCTTTCAATAGCGTGCAGGAAGCCCTGCAGGCCTTCTATATCTGTTTCAAAAAGCACTCGAGAATTCTCAACGACGACTAAGCTCAGATGCCTATCCAATAATCTGTGCTTTGCAAGTTTCAGATCGTCCATCTACATCACCAAAAGACACCTTTAGTTTGTGCTTTAAGGCTTGTCTTTAGCTAGTCGGGCTGGTTGAATGACTATTCCAATATAGGGATTGCATCGTCTGGGACGATTTCATGAGCGCAGGTATTCACGTTCTCATTTATCCTGTTAGGTCATGCATTCTAGTCAGGGCTCTTCGCGCTCTATTGGCTATGCCCTTGGGGATAATGATCTGAGTACGCTCCTCTTTTAGGGATTGGTAAAGCCTTTCCATTGTGGTTAGCTTCATTGCGTTACATATGGCACCTCCGTAAGCGGGAAGGAAAACCTTCTGAGGATTCTCCTTTCTCAGTTTGTGGAGAATCCCTACTTCAGTTCCGATGATGAACTTCTTTGCGGTAGACGCATTTGCGTATCTGCATATCTGCGACGTGCTTCCTACGAAATCCGCGCTATTTCTAACATCTTTGCTGCACTCAGGATGAACTGCCACCTTGGCACCAGAATGTTCGCGCCTTTGTGCTTCTATGTCCTCTTTCATGAAAAGTATGTGTGTTGGGCAAAATCCCTGTGGTGGAATCGGGATCACTTCTTTCCCGGTCTTTTCCGCAACATATTCAGCTAGATTACGATCTGGACCGAAGAGAACTCTTTCCGCGTCAAGTGCATCAACTACTTGCACCGCATTCGCAGATGTGCAGCAAACATCGCTTTCCGCTTTGGCTTCTGCAAGACTATTCACATAAAGCACGACTGGAGTCTTAGGGTATCTCCTCTTCCACAGTCTAAGCTGTTCCGTAGTAAGCATTTGAACCATTGAACATTTCGAACCAACACAAGGTAACAGCACTTTCTTTTCCGGATTGAGAACCGCAGCAGATTCAGCCATGAAATCAACAGCAGCGAAAAGCACAACTTCCGCATCTTTTTCCGCTTTTGCTCTGCGGCTGAGTTCGATGCTATCACCCACGTAGTCTGCGATATCTTGGATTTCAGGGCGTTGATAGTTGTGAGCAAGTATAACGGCTTGCTTTTCGCTTTTCAGCTTGTTGATTTTGTCGGAGATTGCCATTATTTTCCTCTCGAAGGAAGATGCTAGTAAGCCTTTTGAATGATATATTTGTAGCGTATTTGAAGCCAGATACTATGGTGCTGCAGTTAGGTGCAGAAAGCTCATAGGCCTTCTTCTACGGGCTCAGAATAAGTATTTTCTCAGATGCGATGTATGCTGCAGCTCTTTAAGATGTGCTGGTAGTGAAAGGCTTTTCTATGCACATCACAGCTTCCAGAACTGTCCTTGGTTGTGCCTATCTTTGGCTTATTCATAGACTAACTGCTAGGCGGACGATAGTTTCTTTAGTTTTTTCCACAGCTGATCTCCAACATAGTGAACATTTTTGAAGACCTTTCCGTGTTCAAGTTTTTTCGCTTCTTCCTTGTTGAAGAGAGCTTTTGCTATTGTTATTGGAGTCTTGTGGAGTTCATCAAGGATGACAATGTAGTCTCCTTTGTCGAAGACTCCTTCAAAACTGACTATGCCTGGAGCCATGACATCTGCTCCATTGCATAGATAAGGAACCGCACCCATGTTTACAATGGCCTTTGGCATTCTCGATAGCACCTGCTTAGATGAAAGCACGGGAATTAGTGAATCATCTGATCTTGCGAAAAAAGGTTTACCATCGATGAGAAATATCTCATCTTGCTTTGACGACGCTATTTCAATGCGCGTTTTCGGCGTGTCAAGCTCCCTCAAGCGTATCTTGCTTGATTCGAGGAACTCGGTTAGCAACTTCTTCGCTTCCTTTCCCTTTATGAAGCGGCGCTTCATCCTGAATGAGTTCTCATGTTTCGGAACTCGCATTTCGAATGTAGGAATAGGATGTCTCTCTATTTCTTGCTTTCCACGCTCATTTTTTTCTCATGAAGATGAAAAGCTTCTTCAAAAGCTTCTCTCAATTCGCCGAATTTAGATTAGCCGGAAGTGGAATTTGCCAATAATCCGCTTTCCAAATGAATACAGCATGCATTGGCTCATCAATAGAGGTTAGTTCCAGAAGCCTTAAATGAATTGTTAGATAATAACATAGTTGCCTAGGGAGAAGGAGACACATTGAATCGCGCGTGCTCAGTCGTTAGAGGAGTCCTTCTGCTTTTCCTAATTCTCACACTCTCCCTCAACTTGGCGCTAATAGAGATCCCCACTGCTTCTGCACAGCATTCTTGGCCCGAAACATGGATAGAAATTGATTGGGACAAGAATGAGAATGGCGCCCAAGATGATATGAGAGATGTAGAGTACGCCTACTATCAGTATGATGATAAATATCTCTACTTGAAGCTCCACTGCTATGGTTTGCCGGGAGGAGAATGGCCAAGTGGAGATGCAAGATATAAGTGGTTCATTGACTCAGACGGAAACATGTATTACAGCGGCGGAAACATTTACGATGCAGAATACGTGATCTTTGTCGAAGATACAAATCACAGCGCAATTGGAAGCTTATACTTACTTCATGATATCAATAATGACAATGATTTCGGTAAATATGAACCGTGGCCTCCCGTTGACTATGCAAGCTATGAAATAACTGATTCCAGCGTTGGAGGATGGAGAGTAGTTACCCCGTATCAGATTGAAATGTATATCACGTGGGCGGCAATCGGCAGCCCGTCTTCGTATTCGTTATTCTGGGCAACCGATCAGCAGAACCCGAACCTTGATCAAGGACCTACGACTGATCGGTCGGATGAAGAGCAGCTAATCATAATTCGCAATGTTGCCGCAACAAGCCAAACCGCACTTCCGGCAAGTGTGCATCAAGGTGAACATGTCAGTATTGAGGTTTTGGTTGAGAACAGGGGCACTCAGGTCGAATCCTTCAATGTCTCCTGTTACTTCAACAGTACTGAGCTCGAGACAAAAACAGTGGAGAACTTGGCTGCCGCAAAGAATGCAACTCTCATTTTTGATTGGGATACAACTGGCATACCTGCTGGAAACTACACCATTACTGCGTGGGCAGACTCAAATGCTGCAATAGCTGAATCTGATGAAGAAGACAACTGGTGCACCTCGCTAGCTATCGTCACAGTTCAACCAGCCCTGATACATGATGTGGCTGCAGTATCCCAAGTTCCAGACAAAACAAGCGCAATTAATGGAACGTTGGTAAACATCAACGTAACGGTTTCCAACCCTGGAGATTTCATTGAGACCTTCAATGTTACATGTTTCTATGATGCCAACGTCATAGGTTGGCAAACAGTAACCAGCTTGGCAACGAAAACCTCCACCAGTCTCAATTTCGTGTGGAACACAACGGGTGTAGATTCAGGCACTTATTATATCAAGGCAATGGCCGACTCTAGCAGAGCGATAGCTGAAGCCGATGAAGTCAACAACAACTGCACAAGCTTCATTACTGTGACAATATACTGGCCTGGAGAAGCAGGAATTCCTTTTGTGACCAAAGTTAAGACTGACGTCGTCAGCGGGGCTGATCCGCCGATCGTTGGGCTACCGACGATCTATGAACTCACAATTATTGTCACCAACATCGGTGGTAGTGATGTCTCCGGCATCATGTTGAATGAAACTATCTCTTCGAACGTAAGCTTCGTAAGTATTGGAGTGCCAAGCCAAGGCTCAATATTGACCCTACCTCCTCCAAGAATCGTATGGGATGTAGGAACCCTCAGTCCTGGAGCCAATGCAACATTAGTATTCAGAATTCGTGTGACACCTTCGTCAATCAACGTGTTGTACCTCAATCTTGGGGTGGATCTCATCGCAGTTGGAATAGACACGCTTAGCGGCAATCCAGTGTCTGCCATTGGGAGTAGTGACATTACAACCATTCCGATTATACGAGACGTGTCCGCGACTAGTCAAGTCCCCTCTAGTGATGTCGTCTGTCAGGGTGAGACTCTGGCGATTCTGGTAACGGTGGAAAACCTTGGGAATGTTTCCGAGACCTTCAACGTCACATGCTTGTACGACAGCAATTTGATTGGCGTCATGCGTGTCATCAATCTTGGAGCGGGCAATCAAACTGTAATCTCTTTTGCATGGGACACGACCGGCATAGTTCCCGGAACATATTCCATCGGTGCCGAAGCTGACTCAAGCGGTGAGATCGCTGAGAGTAATGAAGACAACAACAACTGCACATACCCTGCGGCTGTTAGGATTGTGATTCACGATATTGCGGTACTCAGTCAAACACCTTCACCAGTCATTGTGATGCAAGGAGAGATTGTGACAGTGGAGGTGGAAGTGAAGAACGAAGGGACAGAGCTTGAAACGTTCAACGTGAGCTGTTACTATGACGACACGTTCTTGGAAACCAAGACGATTACAGACTTGGCGCCAAACGCAACAATTATCCTCGTTTTCTATTGGAACACAACAGATACCTCCCCGGGGACATACTACATAAATGCTGCAGCTCCTCCAATCGTTGGTGAAGTTGACACTGATGACAATGCCTGTAGAAGTGTTGCTAGTGTAACTATCGAGTCAGAGCAACATCTGATTACCTTCAACCAGTACGGGGTAGACACGGACTTCACGGGGACCGTGGTGATCATTGATGGAGCTGACTATACGGTTGCGGACCTATCTGCCTCATTTATGTGGGACGAGGGCTCAATCCACACATTTAATTTTCTATCGCCATTAGTGGTTTCAACTAACTCCAAACAATACGTCTGGGTAAGTACAAGTGGATTGTCAACGGCAAGAAGCGACTCTATGACAGTGACAGAATCTGGCAACATAACCGCGTATTATGACACTCAATACTACTTGGTGATCTCTTCTCCCTATGCTATACCTAGTGGCGAAGGATGGTACAACAGTGGCAGCACAGCTTATGCTTCAGTGAACACAGCTATTGAGGATCATGCCAACGATACGAGGAGAGTATTTGCTTCTTGGTCTGGAGATGCTTCAGGCACAAATTATGCGGGAAGCAACCCAATCGAGATGGATGCACCAAAAACTGCGGAAGCGGAATGGAAGACACAATATTACCTCACAGTTGAGACAGATCCGTCTGGGCTTGCTGTGATTCCAGGCGAAGGTTGGTATGATAGATCTACAAGTGCTTATCTCACAGCGCCGTCGATAACGAGCTACATTTTCCTCAATTGGACTGTTGATAGTATTCCTCAAAGCCCAGGCCAGAAGTCAGTCACGATCGACATGAATGCTCCTCATAATGCTGTTGCAGCCTATAGGCCCGTAACTGTGGGAGGAGTTGCTGTCTCCATAGAGTCTAGCATAGGAAATGCTTGGATAGTTCTAAATGTGCTAGTTGCGATGGCTGCTCTTGTTGTAGCAATCTACGTTAGGAGACAGAAGAAGAAATAGAACGCCAATTAGCAGACCCCGATTCGGCATCAAACTTTCATTGGAAAGTAATGGTTCTGTTCCTTATACTTGCGGGAAACAATAGAGGTCCTAATTCTCATCACGCCTTTCAAAGGAGCAACTGAATGCGCAACGAATGAATGCAGCTTTTCTTGATCTTCAGCCACTATCTTCGCAATTATCAAGAGCTCTTCAGAAAGAGAAGTAAAAACCTCCAACACCTCCTTTTCGTCCGCGAGCTTCATGGCAATACTCTCGGTTTCTTTAGGATCGGTGAAGACTGTCAGAATGGCAGTCAAAGACTTCAGTCCCGTCTTCATTGGATCTGTTAGAACTGTATATTTCTTGATGATTCCACTCTGTTCCATCTTCCTGATACGGTCATAGATCGTAGAATGCGCCAGACCTAATCTACGTCCGATTTCACTGTAAGTTTGCCTAGAATTTTCTTGGAGGATGTCCAATATTGCCAGATCCAAGTCGTCAACGGCGACTTGTCGATCTTTGGCTTTCATTTGTAAGCTCCTTATCTGAAGTTTCAGTGCTCTCGATTTATTGTTTGCCGTCTACCTATGGTGAAAAGCTTTCGAAACTTCTCCGCGCAAACTTCAGACTTCAACATGCGAGGATTTGCGTCGGAAAAGTGTAGGAAAAGCACTGCCGTTTTCTACAGTCTTCCAAAGTTGCGTCACTTTTGCCGGAAATTTGCGGGTTTTTTGTTCGATACGCTTAAATCATTCATTAGCGAACTAGAATATTGTTCTGTAAAAATCTTCCACCGGTGTTAAGATGACTCAGTCTTCACACTTGCCCAGAGTATGGGAACTCTTGGATCGATTCAAAGAGTCATGCCATAGCAAAGGTTGGACTGTGTCTAACAATGAGGACTTAGTTAAGGTAGACGATGAGTATCACACACTCATAGGGACACGAACTATTCATCAATCAACTTTTATGAAAATCGCTGAAAGCAAGAAGCGCGCGGTTGCCCACGGCAGATCCTACGATGTTGTAGAAATCTCATACACAGCGTGGGTCTTTCAACAGCCACCCTCCAGAGAGCTTCTGGAAACTCTTTCTTTGAACAGAGAACTTAGCAGAAAGACAGCTCTATATGACCTAAGTGGAGTGTACCAAGGAAAGCCTCTCTGTCTAAAGCTAAATGAAACAAAAAGCCCAGTATTCGACGAGTTCGAAAAGTTTCTGAAGGAATCATATGGTGTGGAAACGAAACCATTCTATGAACCGCGAACAAATGAGCCGAAAACGCTAAAATCAAAGCTTATGAAAACCTCCGTTGGCTAGAAGAGAAGCAAGGGAAAGAATACGAATAGCTCCGGCATGATCTGATCTAATACTGGAAAACACACATTTGATTCTTATGAATCCCAACACACGCAGTCATATCTATGCACTTCGAAAAGCCAAGTCGGTCACCTGAGAAAATTGTAAATATCGTAGGAAAGATCAAGCGAGATTCTGAGTGATAATCGCCACGCTAGGATTCAATCTTTTGCCATGTCAACTCGGCAGAAAAGCCTTTAAGAGCATGTTGAAAAGTAGGTAACTCTCGATAAGAGGGAGCAAAACCTCATGAAGACAACAATATCAATCATCAAAGCCGACGTTGGTTCTCTAGCTGGACATCATATCGTGCCAGAACCCCTACTTGAGATAGGTCGCGAGAACCTGAGAGCAGCCCAAGAAAAAGCTCTCATCAACAGCTTCTACGTGTTCAACGCTGGAGACGATCTTGAATTGCTCATGGTCCATCAGAAGGGCGAAAGAAATGAGGAGATTCACGCATTAGCTTGGGACACTTTTCAGAAGGCTGCAAACAAGGCGAAAGAACTGAAGCTCTACGGTGCAGGACAGGATCTGCTTAAGACAGCATTCAGCGGAAACATTCGAGGTATGGGTCCAGGGATTGCGGAGATGGAAATCGAAGAAAGAAGATCGGATCCAATAGTTGTCTTTGCAGCTGACAAAACCTCAGCTGGCTCATTTAACTACCCCATATTTCGGATATTCGCTGATCCCTCAAGTACTGCTGGACTGGTAATTGACCCCGGCCTGTCAACCGGTTTCAAATTTGAAGTTCTAGATACGAAACAGAACAGAAAGGTCGTCTTGAAGAGCCCTGAAGAAATGTACGAACTGATCGCGCTTCTTGGCAACAGCAATCGATATAGTGCTTCAAGAGTTTGGCGAGCACGAGATGACTTATCGTGTGCAGTCACCAGCACAACGAAGCTCTCGCTCATTGCAGGCAAATATGTTGGAAAGGATGATCCCGTCGCAATCGTAAGAGGACAGCATGGACTGCCTGCTGTTGGCGAAGTCCTTGTACCATTCCTCCACACCTATATCGTTGAAGGCTGGATGCGAGGAAGCCATTGGGGACCTCTGATGCCCGTGGGGCTGAGTGATAGCAAGTGTACAGCTTTCGACGGTCCACCTCGGATGGTAGCAATTGGATTTCAAGTTAGCAACGGAGGAATCGCGAGCCACCGAGATGGTACTCCGCTGATAGCGGATCTGTTTGATGATCCAGCTTTTGACATGGCACGCCGGGAAGCTCAAGACATCGCTGCGATGCTACGGAGAATGGGAGAATTCCAACCAGCACGCTTGAGCGAAGAATCTATGGAGTACACCACGTTACCTCAAGTACTAGAAAAACTGCAGAATCGATTCAAGCCCGCATAGGATTACGAGGATTTGGCGAGGCTCGAGAGCTCGCTGCATCGGGCTCTCGCTGCTTCATAGACCAACCTTCTGAGTTCTTCTCCCATGGTTTCTGTCTCTCGAATAGAACTCATTCTATTCGCCAAACTAGAATCGCCGATACTTTCTAGCCATCGTTCAAAGTCCTTTCTTAGAATGTGGAATTCTATAGAGCGGGAGTCAATGCTCTTCACTTTCTCGCAGAAATCAGGCAAACTAGTAGCGTACATGCCTGAATACTCATTGATCTCGTTGTAGAAGTAGAAAGTTCTTTCAGAATCTAACGGCTCTAGAAGTGAAATGGCAAGTTCTCTGTTTGCGGAGGGTTTCAAGACCCCCTTTCCCAGATTGGTGATTTGATAGTAGCCTTTCTCAGGCGAAGAAACGTACCCCGCTTTTTTCAGGCCCAGAATGTGCATCATGCACGATGAAAAATTCAGACCTGTCTTCTTCGCTATGTCTTTTGGCTTCTTAGGTAAGCTTTCGCTTGCCATCGTTTCTAGTATTGCCTTCTTGACCGTGGTTAAACTCATAAGTCAGGTTCCCCGAGCAATAGTTATTGTGTATCTTCCCTTTTCAGATTTTTGATGCTTCCATATAGCAGAGTTGCCTTCTTGAGTTTTCTGTTGTCGCCAGAACTCAATGAATGAGGAAACCAGAAAGACTTTAAAGCTTTAAGTGTGAACAATCAGTTCTACTAAAGCAAGAAAGGAAGCTCAGATATGTCTAGTGAAGCGCTGGCGAAACTCGTTCAGGAGCAGATAAGGGTCGAGAAGAACTTTGTCTTGGACATCGACAAGCAGATAGAGGGCATTCATAATGTTGCAGCTAAGCTACTGCTTATGGAAACCAAAATGGACTCGCAGAAGCATGCGATGATCTTAGAAGGTATCTTGAAAGTAATCACTAGTAAGAATGCTAGGCCGCTCTGGGACACTTTGCAGGATACCTATGTTGACAAGCTGGTTGTGAAGAAAAACCTTGAAAATCATATGAAAACCGAGATCGCAATGCTTGGCCTCATTGAGAAAGAGATGAAAGGAACAGAAGATGAAGGCATAAGACTGCTACTGGAGCACATAGCAAACGATGAAAAGAAACATCATCAGATACTGGAGACTGTTGTAAGACAGGCATATAAGATCAAGCCCTAATCGGGAAAAACCTGTTGTAAACAACACCGCTTTCCCCGTGATGAAAGAAAGAACCAAAACAATAACCGAAGACCATGAAATGAAGGTTGGAATTCATGAGACTAGCCGTAATGGTTTATGAGTACCCACCCAAAATAGTTGGTGGCTTAGGCACTTATGCGGCTGAGATAACTCGAAAATTTGTGCTTCTAGAAAATGACGTGTCAGTTTTTACCATGAATGACGACAAAGGCGCGCTCCCTACGAGAGAGTTATGGCGCGGAATCGAAATCCACAGACCCTTGCACATTGACGTTTCAGACTCCCTGCCTGACGTAATCGCTGAAGACGTTAGGAAATGGGGAAGAGGAATCAGGTTCTTTTCAAAGATCCTGGTTTTTAACTATCTGAGCGCTTCTAAGATCGTCAATGAACTTGTCAAGAAAGAGGACTTCAAATACGATGCTCTAGTGGCACATGACTGGCTGTCGGTGATCGCTGGAGTCACTGCTAAGAGAGAGTTAGGACTGCCACTGATTTTCCACGTTCACTCAACAGAGAGAGGACGAACTCTGGGCAACGGATCGGAGGTCGTGAGCAGCATAGAGCACCGAGGAGGCCAAATGGCGGATTTAGTGATCACGGTCTCAAATGCCATGAAAGAAGAACTGATCGAACTGGGCTTTCCGAAAGAGAGCATACGAGTCTGCTACAACGGAGTCGACCCGGAGAAATATTCACCAGAACAAGTGGATGAAGCAAAACGAAAAGAAATCCGACAAAAATACGATCTTGCAGAAGACGATCAGATGATACTGTTTATCGGACGACTTGTTTGGGTTAAGGGTGTTGACAAACTCATCATGGCTATGCCTCACGTTCTACAGAAAGTGCCCAAAGCGAAGCTAGTAATTGTGGGCTTAGGAGACATGGAAGAGCACTTGAGAAACATGGTGCATGGTCTCAAACTCGAGGAAAGCGTGAGGTTTCGCTTTGAATTCGTTCCCGAAGAAGAACGAATTGCTCACTACGCAGCTTGTGACCTAGCCGTCTTCCCAAGTCTGTATGAGCCCTTCGGAATTGTGGCCTTGGAAGCGATGAGTATGGAGAAACCTGTTGTTGTGGGAGCAAGTGGAGTAAGCGGCATGAGAGAAATAGTTGTGGCACATGAACCCAACCAATGCGGCTTTCACATAAACCCTAATGACCCAGTTGATATCGCCTGGGGAATAGCCAGCTGTCTTCAAGACCAAAGCAGAAAGATTAACTTGGGAAAGAATGGAAGAAAGCGGGTCCTCGCAGAATTCACGTGGGACAGAATCGCTGAAAGGACTCTGAACATATACAAAGAAGTCGTGAAGTAGCACCAGATCCGTTACTCGAGCGCTCCACAGCTGGGGCAGGAGAAAATATCAATTGCTGAATGACCTCCGGAAAGATTATCTCCTTGATCGATGGGTAGTCATAGCCACGCATAGGAAACAACGACCTAGGGATTTCTTGGGAAAGGAGAGAGCCTCAAGAGAAATCAGCAACAAGAGATCATGCCCTTTCTGTCCCGGCAATGAGCGAGAGACACCGCCCGCAGTGCTTGTGTATTTGAAGAGTCGAAGAGGCATAGTGAAAGGGAGAGACGAAGATGGAGTCCGCCATAAAGACTGGCTTATTCGCTGCGTGTCAAATCTCTATCCAGCATTTTCCCCTCCAGAAAAAAGAGAAAGTTTCAAATCAGGCAAAGCAGTGGGACATCACGAAGTACTTATCGAGTCACCAAATCACAGCGAGCATCCTTCGGTTGCAAAGATTGAACAACTGGTTCATGTCATCAACGGATACAGAGATCGCTTGAAAGATCTTTCCTCAAGGAACTACGTGAGATATGTCTCAATATTTCGAAACCACGGTGCTGATGCAGGCGCATCT
This sequence comes from Candidatus Bathyarchaeota archaeon, assembly GCA_020352645.1. Taxonomy (GTDB): domain Archaea; phylum Thermoproteota; class Bathyarchaeia; order Bathyarchaeales; family SOJC01. Next base: position 125,698 of record CP070683.1, read on the forward strand.
TTGTCACATGCACACAGCCAGATAATTGCCACACCTACGATTCCCCGGATTCTACAGAACGAACTGGAAGCAAGCAAAAGCTATCTGGAAAGAGACGGATCCTGTGCATACTGCAACATCCTAGACAGCGAAAGTGGAGGTCCAAGAGAGGTTTGGGAGAACCAAAGATACTTCGCTTTTGCACCTTCGGCAGCAGTGCATCCGTTCGAACTATGGATAATGCCTAAGAATCATGAGACAACACTCTTAGACTTCGACGGTAGTTCTGTTATAAAGCTTGCTGAAGCCATGAGAACCTGCTTAGGGGGCTTGAGTTCATTGCTGAATGATCCACCGTACAATTTTGGATTTCACATTGCGCCCGTGGCAGACGCCAAGCATTACCATTGGCACTTGGAGATATATCCAAGACTATCCATATGGGCAGGATTCGAGAAAAGCACAGGAATGTACATCAATGTAGTACCGCCTGAAGACTCAGCGCGAAACCTAAAAAGTACAATTGAGAAGCTGGGCGATTAGAATCTCAGTAATTACTTGAGCGCCGTACACATGGCATGAGTAATGATCACACATAGATCTTTTCAGGAATCTCAAACAAGTGTGAATCATGACACAAAACAGATCAGAAACAAATCAATTTGTGCAAAAAAATCTGCCAATGACCAACTGTTGAATAGAAGTTTTCTCCACAAAGAATAAATGCAATAGAAAGACTCCTATTCATGATAGATATGCAGAAACTTGTCCGATTAGCATTGGCTATTTCAATATGCTGTCTCATAGCTATAACTTTCATACCAACGGAAGCCGCTTATATTGAACAGAAGAAACTTCCCATAGTCCAAGAAAGCGCCGACGGTCTGAAGCTCAAAACCACTGTGACCATAACCTCAGTGAACGTTGAAGTATCCTTTCCAAAACCAACCCTAAACCTGAATTCTGAACATCACACAGTCGCAATGACAGGTCTCCAGAAAACCGGAGCACCAGGTGAACCCGTGCTACCTTTCAAGACGCTCAAAATACTAATTCCTTACGGCAAAGAGCCCACAAACATGGATGTCTCAACGGGAAATCGTCGACTGATACCAGGAGATTTCCTCATAGAATATGGAAAGACTCCAGTGCCAATTTCCTCAGAGCCAACCAAAATAGACAAGCCAAATCCAGAAATATAC
>CP070683.1:126978-140011 GCA_020352645.1 Candidatus Bathyarchaeota archaeon
TAATACCGTGTCGAAATCGAAGCGCTCCAAGCTGCGTTTGTGCATTGTTGGCGCTTTGTTGCCGTGACCCGTTACGCCCAGAAACTGCACCAAGCCCTTCTCACGTGCTTCGACAAAAGCGGCTAATGCACCATCTGGTCCCATCGCTTTTTCCCAGCCTGACGGGTTGGTCAGACCATGCATCTGCCAGAGGTCTATATACTCAACTCTCAGTTGGCTTAGAGAACGCTGAAGATCTTCCCAAGCGCCGTTGTGTGTGCGCTTTCGAGACTTGGTTGCGAGAAAGAAATCATCACGATGCCGCTTCATCCACGATCCAATGCATTTCTCAGCATTTCCATACATGGGTGCCGTGTCAATGTGATTTACGCCGTATTCCAGTAGCGTATGTAGTGTGCGATCTGCCTCCGCTTGCGTTGCCTTGCTCAAGGCCCACGAGCCGAATATCGTTCGGGTGCTGGCATGTCCTGTGTGGCCAAATTCGTTTCTGACAATCATTCTCTATGCCTCCTTGATTGCCACTTTCTACACTTCCCAACCTTTAAATTCCTCCTTTATACGTTCTTCCAGAAATAAGAGACAATTGAAGAGATGTCTTGAACTATATCGTAGGTCCGCATGTGTGGCTTTAAGAGCGAGGATGCCAACCCGTAGTCAAGAGTGAGTGAGGAGATCGAAGATGAAGCCAGCCTTACTCGTAATAGATATACAGAATGAGTTCTTCAACCACGATCAGGCTTGCGATGACTCTCTGAAGTTTGCAGTTGCAAACATAAATGCCGCAATAGATCTTTTCCGAGAAAAAACTCTTCCCATAGTTGTTATTCAGCACATGAATAAGGACCTTGCACCAGGTAAGCCAGGCTTTGACGTGCATGATAGCGTGAAGCTCAAATCTCAAGACCTGCGTATCGTTAAGACCCATCGCAATTCTTTCAGGAAAACAAGACTTGCGGAAATATTGAGAGAGCTCGGCGTTGACACTGTTATCGTGACAGGATATTCCGCAGAATACTGCGTCTTGTCGACATACAGAGGTGCGCAGAGCTGTGGTTTCGCGACTATAATGCTGAAGGGTTCAATTGCATCCAAGAAGGCAGCACACATTAGGTCTGTAGAAAAGATTGCAGAAGCGACATCTTTCAGCGCCTTGGAGACGTTGCTCGATACTTAGAGCGCGCGAAAGAACCCTCGTGTTGGTGAAACTTCTTTTGCTTGGCTAATCGAAAACCCTCAGAATCAAAGAGAATCCCGCTGTATCTTGGGAAAGCGAAAGCAACGTGGTTATCTGTCAATTGAGGAAGGAAAGTGCTCGTTCTCCTCAACCTTGTTTACTGTTATTCATTACCTCAGAGAAGGTTCAATGCTCCAATTCATGCAGATGCAGCTGCGCAGGCTAGCGCTCCGCTCAGGCTGAATGCCTAAGTTAATCTCTTCATCAGCTGAGCAAAGTGATTTAAGCAAGTCTTAAGGCTGGCTTGAATGTTGGAAAATGTGTACCATAGTTACTATAGCCAAGAATGGTGTTGTATTAGCTGGGAATAATGAGGATTTCACCGAGCCAAGAACCAAGATATGGTTTATACCTGCTAGCAAAGGGGCATATGGCCGGGTGTATGTAGGATTTGATTTTGCACCTATCCATTCTCGCTTTCAAGGAGGAATGAATGACCAGGGGCTATTCGTGGATATGAATGCTGTCAAACCGACAGGTTGGCGGAGTGAGCTTGGCAGACCTAGTTTTCAAGGGGATCTTGTTGAGCAAATCCTGTCGACTTACTGCAGTGTTGATGAGGTTGTGAAGTTCTTCCAACAACATGATGTCCCTGACCTGAATACATTGAAGGTTCCTGTGGCTGATGCCAAAGGCAACTCTGTGATCGTTGAATGGGGGAAGAAGCAGCTGCAATTCCTGTACAAAGAGAACTGCTATCAGATCTCTACTAACTTCGTCCAATCTAACTATGAAAGCATAAAAGAGTATCCTTGTGAACGTTACAAGATTGCTGATCATATTCTAAGGAATGCCACCGCTGCTAGTGTGGATCTCGTTCGAGCAGTACTTTCTGCGACGCACTCTGAACATATTTCCCCAACTCTCTACTCAAATATCTGTGATCTCAAGAAGAAAACGATCCATCTCTATCTCTCTCATAATTTTGAGGAAGAGGTGGTTTTCGATTTGGACAAGGAACTGAAGAAAGGGGAAGCAGAATATTCGATGCGCTCACTTTTTTCCATAATCCCATATGCAGCGTACCAGTTTAGCCAGTTTGGTCCTCAGATTGGAGCAGATGCACTGATGAGAATAATCCATGAGAAAGGCATCAAAGAAGCGCTACGCCAGTTTGAAGAGATGAGGAGACAGTCTAGGAACATTCCCCGCTATGTCCTGGAGGAATGGGTGCTCAGAGACGTAGCCCTTAAACTGTCTTCCAGCAATCAATCTTCAGAAGCTGTTGAGATCTTTAAGCTTAATGCCAAGCTACACCCAGAATCACAGGAAGCAAATAGAGATCTTTCTGTCGTGCGTGCAAAGAAGCACCGAAGGATTTGAGATTAAATCTTAGGTTAATGTGTAGGCGCGGATATCAGTGTATAGCCGCCATTCAGCAACAAGGTTGTCTCGAATCTCAGCCGTCCAAATAACTGTCTCTTTCTCTTCGATCTTAGGGGGAACCTGTGAGCCAGTTGTTTTGCCGATAATTGCCACACCGCTGCCACCTGTTAGGGCATTCTGTATATGGATCTTGTATTCTGGATATTCTGAGAAATAGTCTTTCCAGCCACTTCGACCGCGGAATACACCTCCCTCCACGTCGACTAGAGTGAAGTCTTCTGTCTGAAGTTTGATGAGGGCCTTAGAGTCCCCGTTGTTAATGGCTTCCACAAACTTCAACGCTACTGACCTAAGCTTTTCAATATCCTTGATTTCAGTTTTCATACCTGCAACCAGTTTTGTCTCGATTGTTTGTGTTTAAAAAGCCTAGCTTGTTGCGGATAGTATTTTCTTTCTCTCGGGACGAGACGTGGGCAGCTCACGCTAGAATCATCGGGCATGAATCTACAGTTTCCCTGTGTAGACGTAGGCTCTTCCCACATTCATCATTTTCAGCGCGTTATAACGGCAATAGCCATCAGCTAACTGAAAGCCGTCCTCCCTAACTATCATTGGCCAAATGACAGTACAGTATTCTCTGATCGATTTTGTGAGTTCCACACTACGTTTGGCGAGTTCTTCTTTGAAACTATATCCCCGTTCATTGTCGAGATAGTTCATTATTCGAGGATTCAGCTTAATTTGATTCATTGATGTAATTCGCAGATTCCATTTGCGATTCGAAAGCGTTTTCAACCATAAGTCCTTGCTCGGCTTTCGATTCTCAAACTCGGCATCTGCCTCCCATTCCTTCCGGACCTCGGTATTGATGAAGTCATGGATTCCTTCAGAATCCTCAATTACCCAGTAGGTTATTCCCTCGAGTCTACGAACAGGGGTCATCAGACAACATCTCGCAATTCAGGGGGGCTAGTCATCATCTTACTTCGCGTTTTAATTGCTTTTCCCTGGGGACAAGCATTCCAGCTTACGACATGAGGGATCTCTCCTTCATACGTGTAATACCAGAAAGAAACAGATGCCAAAGATTTATCGCTGGGATAAGTGATTAGCGATGTGCGGAGATAGCTGATTCAATGTCTGATATTCGATACGGAGTACTAAGAAACATGAACAAAATAGCTGAATTGCTGAAGGAACATTTTGGAATTGAAAATGCCACTTTGCAGAAATTAGAAAGCTACGAGGGGAACATTAATTACCGAGTAGACACTGCTCGAGGACAGAAGTTTGTTTACAAGCAGTACAAAACTGAATCGGGACTCTATGAACGACTGGATGCAGAGAACCAGGTCCTTCTGAAGCTTTCCAACCAAGGAACTGATGCTTACCCTACTCCCATAAGAAACCTGAAGGGCAATTTTCTTTCTCAGATTGAACATGGTAAGCAATTAGGCAGGCTGCTAACTTTTGTTGAAGGAGAATCCTTGGCTCAAGTAGAGCACTCCCCAAAACTTTTTCGCTCCGTTGGAAGATTCCTTGCCCAAATGAACAAGACATTGCTCGATTTTCGTCATCCAGCAATTGAATCCCGACGATTAGATTGGGACTTGCGGCACTGCCTTGATAATCGAAAATACATCGACTATATTGAAACGCCACAACAGCGAAAACTAGTCGATTATTTCTTTCTCCAGTTTGGCGAAATTGTTCTTCCTGAGATACCGAATTTGAGGAGATCTGTCATCCATTCAGATGCAAACGATTGGAACCTATTGGTCCAAGGTGATCAGCTTTGTGGAATTATCGATTTCGGTGACATGGTTTATTCATCTTTGATTAATGAATTAGCAATCGCCCTAGCCTATGCCCTTTTCGGGAAATCTAAACCCATCGAATGGGCTTGCCATATAATAGAAGGATATAGCGAGATACTTCAATTAGATAAGAAAGAAATCGAACTGCTCTATTACCTGATTGCAGCCCGCTTGTGTGTAAGTGTCTGCAAATCGGCATATGACAAGACGCGGGATCCTGATAACGAATACCTAACTGTCAGCGAAAAACCTGCGTGGGAGATGTTGGAGAAATGGATTTCCATCAGCCCTATTAAGATGACGAACGAATTTGCAGGATCAGCAGGTTTAAAGGTAGAGATCTATCGAAATGCTAAGAGAGATCTGAAAAGAAGATGGAGGTTCATCAACAAGTCGCTTTCGGTCAGCTATCCACAACCCATTAAGATGGTGAAGGCCGCATTCCAATATATGTACGGTGCCGGTGGCAAGACCTATCTTGATGCCCGAAACAACATACCTCATGTAGGGCATTGCCACCCCAAAGTGGTTCAAGCTGGTCGACGACAGATGGCTTTGCTGAACACAAATACCCGCTACCTATACGATCAATTGAATGACTATGCAGAACAATTACTCGCAAAGTTTCCAAAGCCACTAAACAAGGTATTCTTCGTGAACTCTGGCAGCGCAGCAAGCGATCTCGCCATCCGCTTGGCCTACACACATACAGGGTTCCAGAATGTCATGGTCATAGAACATGGGTACCATGGTAACACAAAAACAGGTATTGACATTAGCTCCCACAAATTCGAAGGCAAAGGAGGCAAAGGCCCAGCCCCTTACATCCAAGAAGCGCCCATCCCAGACACCTATAGAGGGCCCTTCAGAAACAATGACGGGGAAGCAGGAAAACTATACGCGCATGAAGCAATCAAACTCCTTGATGACGGTTGTAAGAATGTCGCCGCCTTTATCTGCGAGCCGGTGATTGGCTGTGGCGGTCAAGTACCACTACCCAAAGGCTATTCGAAGAGAGTTTATAGAGCGATCAGAGCCCAAGGCGGAGTATGTATATCAGATGAAGTTCAAACAGGATTTGGGCGCTTGGGAGAATGCTTCTGGGGTTTTCAAATGCAGGATGTTGTACCAGACATTGTCGTTCTTGGCAAACCTATGGGAAACGGCCATCCCCTTGCTGCTGTGGTCACGACCAATGAGGTAGCACGATCTTTTGAAAACGGCATGGAATTCTTCAGTTCGTATGGTGGAAACCCAGTGTCCTGTGCTGTTGGCCTTGCTGTTCTCGAAGTAATCGAAGAGGAAAGACTGCAAGAAAATGCTTTGGAAACTGGCAACTATTTGAAGCAGAAATTAAATGCATTGATGAAGAGCTGCCCTGAAATAGGGGATGTCAGAGGTTTCGGATTGTTCTTGGGCATTGAGTTTGTCAAGGATCGAGACACATTGGAACCACACACAAAGCTAGCAGGACAGGTTAAGAATCGGCTTAAAGAAAGCGGGATTCTGGTGGGAACAGATGGCCCATACGAAAGTGTGATCAAGATCAAACCACCCATGTGCTTCAACAAAATGAATGCCCAACATTTGGTTGATGAACTAAAGATGGCGATTCCGGGGCATCACAGCGACAAATAATGATAGTCCACAGTGGAGATCTCCTATCATCTATCGCAAGCCTTCCATTTCTTTTGCACTCAGAAGACGCTGTCACTTGGTGGCGATTACTTTCCAATACTCATGAGGACGCTCTGTTCCGCTTCGCAGGGGTTCTATCCGCAATTTCGTGAACGCTTTCAAAAGGGCGGAGACTTCTTCCCTCGAGAAGAAATGATGCACTTCTTGGAATTCTCTCTCTTCGAATTCTTCTAGAACCTTGAACGTGCCATTTTCCAGCTTTTCCCCAGAGCCAAATCGATAGTCCTTGGCCGACAAGAGGTTGGCTACGAACAGGCCATCATCCTTCAAGATCCTGTGGATCTCTCTTATTGTTTCTTGTATGCCTTTCTTTGGAGCGTGATGGATGACGCTTATACTGATCACGCCGTGGAAGGATTTTCTCTTGAATGGTATGTGAGTCATCGAAGCCCGCAGGATGGCTACATTTGGCATTCCGTCAATCCTAACCCAAGCCTTAGCTTTCTTCAAGGCACTTCTTGAAGTGTCCAATCCCACAACAGTAAATCCTTCTTTTCCCAAGTATATAGAATTCCGGCCCACACCACATCCCAGATCAAGAATTATCCGAGACATACTCTCTTTGAAAAGAGGCAAAGAATCAACGACAAAGGGAACTGGTTTCTTGAGCCAATCTGGAAGCTTATGCAAGACGGAATAATACTCTTCCCACATCTTTGCGCGCTCACTTGTTAAATCCGAAGGATCTTAAATCACTATCCTCCGTACATGGTGAAGAAGTTGGACAAATACTTCGTGTGCATTACAAACCTATGTTGGCCGTTGAGAACTGTGACGATGTATCCTATAACAATAGTGTTTCCTTGTTGGTCAGTATTTCAGCTGTTTGCTTCCTTGAAATTCAATCATTGTTCAAGATTCTTCTCAGATATTGTGCAGTATATGAGTTGGGATTGCTCACAATCTCTTCCGGTGGGCCTTGTGCGACGATTTCTCCTCCATTCTTGCCTCCCTCAGGTCCCAGATCTATGATGTAGTCAGCTGCCTTGATTACATCGAGGTTATGTTCAATGACCAAAATTGTGTTTCCCTCGTCGACAAGTCTATTCAGAATGTCTAGCAACTTCTGAATGTCCGCTAAATGCAATCCGGTTGTAGGTTCATCAAGAATGTAGAGATTGTCTCTTTTCCGCTTGATTTTTGCCAGTTCTCGGGCTAGCTTGAGTCTCTGAGCTTCTCCTCCTGAAATAGTGGTTGAGGACTGTCCAAGTTCAATGTATCCTAGGCCTAACTCATTCAAGACGCCTAATTTATGCTTCAAATAACTGTGATCATTGAAGAACTTCATCGCTTCTTCAACGGTCATCCTCAGTATCTCCGCGATGTTGTTTCCTCTGTACTTAATCTCTAGGGTTTCCTTGTTGAATCTTGCACCTTTGCAAGCAGGGCACACGGATTCCACATCAGGCATGTACTGGAGTTCAGTGGTAACCGTTCCTTTTCCGCTGCACTCGACACAACGTCCGCTGAGCTTTGAGTTGAAACTGAAATCTCTTTCAGAGTATCCTTTTGTTTTTGCCTCTGGGGTCTGAGCGAACAGCCTTTGTATTCTATCGTAGAACCCTATGTAGGTTGCAGGATTGGACCGTGGGGATCTGCCTATAGGAGATTGGTCAATGTTCCTGACATCGCTGATATATTCATGTCCTTCGAGTTTTTCATGCTGTCCCGGGATTATTCGTCGATCTCGTTTCAACGCATAGAGTTTCTTGTACAAGATGTCGTGAATCAGGCTGCTCTTTCCGGAGCCGGAAACACCAGTCACGCAGATAAATATGCCTAGTGGGATCCTAACATCGATGTTTCTTAGGTTATTCTCCCGAGCGCCAGCCACCTTGATCTCGTGGCCGTTTGGCTCTCTTTTGCTCTGCGGCAGAGCAATCTTCTTCGTTCCTGCTAGGTATTGTCCTGTAAGGGATTTTGGGTTCTTCTTGAACTCTTCCAATGTTCCTTCTGCAACAACTTTCCCTCCGTGGATTCCTGGTCCAGGTCCCATCTCAATCAGGTGATCTGCAGCATGCATCATATCGATATCGTGTTCTACAACTAAGACAGTGTTCCCTAGGTCTCTGAGCTTCTCAAGAGTGTTGATTAATCGTCGACTGTCTCGAGGATGAAGACCGATGCTTGGCTCGTCGAGAACATAGAGCATGCCCATGAGTCCCGAGCCGATTTGTGTCGACAGTTTTGACCTTTGAAGCTCTCCACCAGACAGGCTGTCTGTTCTTCTATCTAGGTTTAGATAGTGTAGGCCAATGTCAATCATAGTCTGTAACCGTGATTTCAACTCATTCAATGCAGGTTCGCCCAGATGTTTCTTCTCCTCAGATAACTCGATTTTCTCCAGAAATCCAAGTAAGTCATCCAAGGGCATTCTTGCGCATTCATGAATATCCTTGCCGTTGATCTTAACAAGCCAACGATGCTTCTGCAGTTTCTTCCCTTGACAGTCTGGGCAAGGATATTCGATCATAGCCCTGTGTATCCATCCTTGTTCGTAGGTCTCGGGGGTGCGTCTCTTTGTCGTTCGTTTGTACCATCGATCTATTCTAGGTACTAATCCTTCGAAAGAGACTTTCTTTCCAACTCGCTCATCATTCTTCACTGGAGAGTCATCTGGGAGAATTATCCTAAACTTCTCGCCTTTTGTACCGTAAAAGATTATATCGTGAATCTCCTGTGGGAGATCTTTGAAAGGAGTGTCAAGGCTGAAATTATAGTGTTCAGCCAAACTATGAATTAGGAGTGCATTAGGATTGTTGAATCGCTTGTAGGTCTTTTGGCTGATGTTAAACACTTTCGCTATTGCGCCTTCTCTTAGGCTCTTGCTCTCATCCTCGATTAAGAGAAAGGGTGCAGCGCGCATATATGTCCCTAGTCCAACACATGTGAAACAGGCACTTTCTGGATCATTAGGTGTAAAGTACCAGGGCGACAAGTCACTACAGACGTAGTGGTGGTCTGGGCAGGTGAAGTCTTGATGAAATTTGCTTGACTTATCTTTAAGATGTTCAGGATTGAGTATTTCTAGCCTTAAGAATTTCTGTCCGATGGAAAGCCCATCTTCCAGAGTCTTCATCAGCTGCTTGTAGATGTCTCCTCTTACGATAATAGTGTCTATGATTGCTTCAACTTCAAATTCCTCGTCTTCGTCGAGGTCAATTGCTTCGCTAATGTCATGCAGTTTCCCATTTATCCTAAATCTTCTGAACCCTTGATTACGAGCTCTGTCCAAGATGAACCGGTATGGCTCACCATAGACTTTGAAGAGAGCTGCTCTAATCTCTAGCTTCGTTCCTTCGGGGAGAGACTGAATCCTCTCAGCGATTTGATTCTTTGTTTGGATGGAAATCTGCTTCTTACAATAAGGGCAACGGGCTACGCCAACCACGGAAAAGAGCAGTCGCAAATAGCTTCCGATGTCAGTCAACGATGCGACTGTGGATCTAGGATTACTAATCCCTCTTTTCTGTTCTATGCTTACTACTGGAGAGAGACCATGGATGAAATCTACATCAGGCTTCTTCAACTGCGGGAGTCGAGATCGTGCGTACGCTGAGAGCGATTCCAAGAACCGTCTTTGTCCTTCAGAGAAAATCACGTTAAAGGCTAATGAGGATTTGCCTGATCCAGAGATTCCTGTGATTACCGTTAGCTTGTCTCGCGGGATTTTCACGTCGATATTCTGAAGATTGTTTTCTCTTGCGCCGATGATCTCTATCATGCTCTTCATGAACTGTCTCCTCCAACGTAGAAGAAGCCTACTTCATTGACTTGTCTTCGGCTTCTAGACGTCAAGTGAGTGGGGCAGGGAACTCTCTGCAGATAGCCTTGCTCCGCCAACCAATCCCCTAGGCCGAGAATTGAGATGTACCACCAATCACTGGCTCGCAAATCGTTCAAATGCCTTGCAATGTCAGTGGCGCTTCGGAATGTTCCTTCTTCTCGAAGGTAATCTAGAACAGGTCTAAAAATGACCGGTGTCTGCTTCTCAAGATACTCGCGAATGATGGCGATAATTCCTTCCATATGCGCTTTGTCGGTTCTTTCCAGAATAGCTTCGGTGAAGATGCTCTTGAAAAGTGCAGGCTCAAACTCCATTGCCTGCTCTACAGCTTCCCTTCCGGGAATGGCGTCATTCAGCATGACGACTATTGAGGCAAAGCGATCCAACAACCTAGCGATGAATAGATAACTTTGAGCAACATCTTCTTGCAATGTAAGATACTTCTCCGCTTTCTGAAGATGATCAATGATTTCGCCAACTACTAACAGCATCTGAAGCTCAAAATCCCCTTTTCCCACTGTTTTCATGCTCTCGATGAATTCTTCAATTGTTTCATCATTGGAAAACAATACGCTACTGGTTGTTAATACGTGATGGACAGCAGATCCTTGCAGCGCTCTTTGTTGATGTCTAATGAATTGATTTCTAGTGAAGACAGAGATCTGCAGATTTACCGCATTATCCATCAACCAGAAATCCTTGTATGGAGTCTTTTCATCTTTTGCAATAAGCACCAGATCAATGTCTGACTTCCGCCAAACTATTCCTTTCGCAAGGCTACCAAAAAGCAAGGCAGCAGTTATGTTGTCATCTTTCTTAATTTCCTCAATAAAGGATGAAAGAGCATTCTCAAACCTCTCGCGAACATTCTTGTCTTCAGCCAAAAGGAGAACTTCCCCTATTGCGGCTGCAGGAAAATCTACGTCTCAACTGAACAGTACAGGTCAAGAACCAGTTCTTCTTCTGACGCATTTGGATCATGAGCCTTTTCCAGACACTGTCGCTTGCCCAGTTTGTATTTGCTCGACTTTACCCAGTCCAGAAGCTTCTTCCAGGATTCGAGATAGCCTTCTTTCTGGAAGAATTCTGATTCCAGTTCTTCTTTCAGCTTGCATGTTGTGACTGCGTAGAGCCCTCCTTCAAACTCTTTGATTCTAATGTCTCCTTCAGGCTCTGCGTCTGGTGCCACACGTATCCAGAACTCGTAGCCATACTCTTTCTGATTTGGTGAGGGATTTGGGTTGTTGAAACCAAATACTGGGTGTTTCTTTGAATCTTCAAGTAAACCCTTAGGTTCAGCCCACGAGCGCATCTTCTCCCATGCATCATGTTCGGGTGTCGTGCTTACAACTTGGGCACTGGCTACACGCATAGGTTCAAGTTTCACGATTCTAACTTCAATTTCCTTCATTTCTCCTTCCTTCTCTTTGGTGTGTGCCTTTTGGATGTAGTCTGCTCGTCTCTCCGCCTCTAGCTCACGTCTCTTTCTTGATCTGGCATATGTCTTCGTTAGGGCCCGCAGAAACTGAGAGCCGTCAGAGCTTGCCTCGTAATGTCCTCTTTCAGTATGTTTCAGGAGGCCTGACTTCACAAGTATCCCTAAATGATGCGCTAATGCTGTTTTGCCCAGCCCCGTCACTGATTGGAGTTCTTTGAAAGTCTGAGGTCTTTCCAGAGCTGTAGCGAGCAACAGTAATCTTCTTCTATTCGCTAGGGATCCCAGAATGAAGACAATGTCCTCACTAGCCTTCGTTAACTCGTCTCGGATTACACTGTCATCATTGTGATTCATGACTACATCTCCGCTTATGAAATTGTTTTCTCGCTATTAAAGGTTCCGAAATCACTGAATAATAGTTCTAGTTTCACTGAACAATCTGCACATAGAATTCAACAAAGTTCGCCGCAAATGAAAGACACGTTATCGAACCTATGAATAATCACGTTTTCTTCTACTCGCAAAAGCTTAAGTATTCTTTCGTTTTCGGCATGCTAACGCTGAGACTGAGGATCTGCAATGTCCAAGATCGAAAAGTGCAGACTTTGTGGAGATTGCTGTGTAGGTTGCGTCTTCTTATACTACGATGAAAAGAAAGACCTTATGGGCTGCTTAATCTACAGAAACAACCACAGACAGTTAGTGACTGGCTGGCACCTATATTCGCATTACGTGAAGGGCAACCAAAGAAACTTGGAGTTGTTTCTAGAGAAGCTTTTGGCGATAATTCTAGGGGAGAATTATCCGAATACTAGACGATCTGGAATGTGTGACAACTATCAGTGTGCGAAAATAGGAAAACAACAGAAGGTTCCCCAAAGCATACGAGAGAGTGAGGTCTTCAGAGAATTGCAGCTAACAGAAGCGAAAATACAGCAAAGCCACCGAAACCTAATGAGAGACTTCGAAGGACTTGTGGAAGTGCTAAATTCCTAAGCATGCCACTTCCGTATCTTAGGAGCAATATCGGTCGCAACGTTTCTCTCTCCAAGAAGTTCTTACTTAAGGAAATGTTTGCTGTGTCCCTCAGGATAGTTTTCGAGTGTAGCGAATAGTGTGTATCCGTTTTTCATGTAGAAAGGGCTTGCTTCGAAGCTGCAGGTGTCAACATGGGCATGCTTACAACCAAGCTTGACTGCTTCAGTTTCTATGATCTTGAGTAGTCTTGTGCCGTGGCCTTTGCTTCTCAGGGATTCTTCAATCCATATGAGTGAGATGTAAATCCAACCGCCGAAGATATGTCCCACTGCACCACCGACAACTTTGTTCTTTCTGTTTCGTATGAAGACTTGCACCTCTTTTCCAAGCTCAACATTGCTGATTTTGCTAAAGATGTTTCTTCCAAGACCCTCCAGCACAATCCTGAAGCCATCCTCCGCGGATTTCATCTCCTCAGCAGTTCTACACACTTGAAATGATAGATCACTCTCACTCAAAATTCTCACAATTTAGAAGCTAATATACGCTGTTCTTAGCAATTTCGTATTTCTCGTGACGATGGTGATTTCATGTGGGATTTTCAAGATTCCGGTAGTCTAGAACTTCTTGATCGCCTCTTTTAGTCGTTCACGTGCTTCGTCTGAGAACCAACAATCTATGAAGATTTGTGTCTTTTGCGACAAGTGCTTTTTAACCTGTGCCTTGACAACTTCTACGCGATTGTGTTTAACAAT
>CP070683.1:140111-152387 GCA_020352645.1 Candidatus Bathyarchaeota archaeon
TGTTTCCTTTGTAACGTGAAGAGACGCGCCTAGATGTATATCCTCCAGTGGTTTCTCTTTCTCGAATCGTCTCTTGATATGGTTCAGTACAGGCATATGGTTTGAGGCCCATTCTGCTAGCAGTGCCCCGTCGGAGGATAGATCTGGGTCTCTAACTTTGAATTCTGCCATGATTGGTGCTCCTTCTCATGTGAACTAACGACGTTTACTCATCTTGACGTTTTAAAGGCTTTCACATACGCGATCCATAAGCGTTTGCCGCGTCTTCTCAGCCATAGAGATAATGTTGTCTGTGTTCAAGGTTTTTACTTCTCTGTTTTCCATCAGCAATTCTCCGTTCACAATCACTGTGTCTACGTCAGAGCTCTTCGCAGCGTAGACAAGGTGGCTGGTTTCGTTGTATACAGGTGTCAGATGCGGTTTCTTGAAGTCTACTATCGCTACATCTGCCTTCTTTCCTGTTCTTATTGAGCCGATTTCCTCACTCCAAAGCAATGTTTTGGCGCCCTCGATTGTTGCCATTCGCAGGATTTGATCAGCCGGCAACATTGTTGGATCTCTGGTTATGCCCTTATGGAGCAATGCTGTAATCTTCATGACTTCAAACATGTCTGAGCTGTTGTTGGAACATGAGCTGTCAGTGCCAAGGCCTACAGTTATTCCGTTTTCAAGTAGACGCTTCAGAGGACATATACCTGATCCAAGCTTCAGATTAGAAACTGGATTATGAGCAACTTTGACGTTTCTTTCTTTGAGAATTTCCATGTCTGTATTTGTGAGGTGGACACAATGAGAGGCTACTACATCGTTAGAGAGAACTTCTAGGCTGTCAAGATATTCCACTACACCGCCTTTTGAGGGTATACTGTAAGCATGCATGATCTTGTCCGCCTCATCTATTGTCTCAGCTACATGAGTGTGAAATATAATCGGTGACTTCTCAGACGCGTACTTCTCGCTCAGTTCTCTTTTGTACGCTTTCAGTTCTTTCATGTATTCTGGGTCAACTGTGTAAGGAGCGTGAGGATCTACGCTGGCTCGCAAACGCCCATTTCTCTGGGTGTGCCAAGTTTTCGCAAGCAATTCCAGCGCTTTTCTGTCCTGCTTCTTCCTCCAAGAAAAGCACACGTGTCCGATCACACCGCGTATGCCTGCTTCTGCAAAAGCGCGTGCTTCATTATACTCACTCGTATAATGGTACATCGTGTTTACAGTTGTCACACCGCCCATTATCGATTCGACAGCGGTTAGGAGAGCTCCTACATAGTTGTCTCTGCTTGTCATGTGCTTTTCCATGGGCCATATCTGTCTTTCCAGCCACGTTCGGAGATCCATGTCGTCGGCGTAACCTCTCAGTATGCTCATCGCGGCATGATGATGTGTATTGACAAGGCCAGGAATGATGACTTTGCCCTTCCCTCCTATCTTCTCATAGCGTCGATATTTTGAGATCAGTTTCCTAGCTTTTCCAATTTCGACTATCGTATCGCCCTCAACAACGATAGCGCCATTCTTTATTGTCCCCTTCGGCCCCATGGTGACTACGGCGTCACCTTCTATCAGCAAATTCATAGGCTTATTTCTCAGTTTCCAGTGATGCTTTACTGCGAAAAGACACTATTTAAGATGGTTGAATCTAACGGTGCTTCAATGTTGACAAATTTGAGCAAGATAGACTTGGTCGTAAGCATACTGCCTGTATTGGGGGCTTTGGATGTTTTGTCTACGCTTTTTGCGGCTTGGAGAGGTTATCCAATTCACATATACGAAGTCGGGCCGTTTGCCTCTTATTTTGCTCATAGAGGTTTGCTTCATCTCTACGTCTTTTTGTACCTAGGAATTTTGTCGGGCGTTGCTGTCCTTCTAGTATTTATGAGACGAGAAGTCACCACACGCAGGATCTGTGATAGACTTGTTCTCATTATGCTTGTGTTGACTGCCTGCCTTCTTGAGGCTGCTATTGTGAACGCTGTTGTGTCCAATCTTCTATTAGGGCTAACCGGATATGCTTCGCCAAGTCTACTTGTTTGGTTAGTCTATGCAAGTATTATTACGGCGATATTGGTGTATACATTCAATGATTTGAGGGAATCATTCGGACTTGGTGACCATGGAAAGGAATGAAGGCGAAAGAATCCTATTGCAGAGAGAAAGGCTTGAAGAATATCTTTCAGCTTTGTTTGGGGAAAAGGTGGATGTGACCCGAGTGAGCGAAATGGGCGCGGAGATGAAACAAGACCCTATTGATCTTGAAGAAGGCGATCTGAAGGGTTTCGGCTACGGAGTTCCGTACGTTATCACAGCTAAGGTTTGTGACGTTACTAGAAAGCTAGTGTTAGGAACACTGCGTGCTGCAGGCGGGTTTGGTCATGATCATTTTAGCGATCGTGCTGCAATCTTGCTCTGGCAGCACTCTGCTTTCAGCAAAATGCCAAAGCATGTGAGTTCGTTAGATGTTGGAGCTTTCGTAGGAGATGGAAGCCTTAACTCTCTTGGGAACTGCAATGAGTTCTTCATCTTGACTGAGTATGTTGAAGGCAAACTGTACCATGAAGATTTGGACAGGCTTAAAAGGTTCAAGCAGCTTGAACGTTTAGATACAGAACGTTGCAGAGCGCTCTCAGACTATTTAGTTCAGATCCACAAGGTGAAGAGCAGAAAGTCAGAGCTCTATGTCCGAAGGATTCGGGAACTTGTGGGTCACAGTGAGTGCATCATGGGATTGCTTGACAGCTATCCGAAGAATACTGGTGTTGCAGGAGAAAAGGAACTGATAAGGATTGAAGAGCAGTGTGTCAAATGGCGTTGGAAGCTTAAAAAGCTAACACATAGGTTGGCCCAAGTTCATGGTGACTATCATCCTTGGAACATACTCTTTCGCAGTTCTGTCGACTTCACTGTTCTTGACCGCAGCCGTGGCGAATGGGGTGAACCAGCGGATGATATTAGCGCTTTGACAGTGAATTATTTGTTCTACAGCCTGCAAGCTCATGGCTCATTAACAGGGGTCTTTGAAACTCTTTTTCAGCTCTTCTGGAAGAACTACTTGGACAAAACAGGAGATGAAGAGATTCTGAGTGTTGTCCAGCCTTTCTTAGCTTGGCGTGGCTTGGTTGTCGCTTCGCCGATTTGGTATCCAGATTTATCTGTCGAGGTCAGAGTCAAGCTTCTTAATTTTATTCAGAACATCCTTGGAACCGAAAAACTCGACGTGAAGAGTGTTAATTCCTATCTCGAACGCTAAGCCACCATAACCATTTGCTCATAGAGAAATCTTACTACACAACTTATCTAGTACCAATCCGAAGCTTATTTGGGGGAGTGTAAGCCCCTAGACTTTCTGCTTACATTTTCTCCTCCTTCTCTTCAGCAGAACTAGGATGAAAAAGAGGCTTACACTCCGAAAAGACTCAATAGTATCCACTTGAGGGGTCTTATCAATATACTTATAGTCTGCAAGTCTGCATTGCAGATTGTGGGAGTGCCTATTGAGTCAGGGGTGGTGCGTTTGGCTAACAGGTCTACCTGGAAGCGGCAAATCTACAATAGCTTGCATGCTACTGAAAAAACTGGGATCTCTGAATATCCAAGCTCAGATTGTATCAATAGACATGATACGAAGGTTTGCCACTCCCAAGGCAACGTATTCTGAATTTGAAAGACGCATAATTTATGGTGCACTTGTTTTCTCAGCAAAGATGTTGACTGACAACGGTATCAACGTAATTATTGATGCCACGGGTAATCGACGCAGATTTCGAGAAGATGCTCGAAAGGCTATCCCACCTTTCATGGAAGCCTATCTTAAGTGCCCTCTTGAGATCTGCAAAAGCCGGGAGGCGCATCGCAAAGACACCCATCTGGCTCCGGCTGAAATCTATAGGAGAGCAAAAGAAGGGAAGGCTTCGACTGTTCCCGGAATAGGTGTACCCTACGAAGAGCCGTCCAATCCTGAGATAGTGATGGATTCATCCGAGCTTTCAGCAGAAGAGTGTGCGAAAAAACTCTTCTGCTCCATTCAACGTACCTTTCACATAAGAGAGGACAAACGTTAGCAGCGCTACTTCACAAGCCTTCGGCTTCGAAATGCTTCTTTTGGGGGGAAAGCGCAAAATCTCCATGTGTTATGTCGAGAATGGGCTACATATATCTCCCGTATGCTCTTGTTTTTCAATGCACACTTGCAGGACTTAAAGGTTAATTACGATTTCTCAGATTGTATTGTCGAAAGGACATGACGGGAAAGAGCGCCCTTTCGCTTGTTCTAAGTGTGATGTTTGCGGGCTTGCTCATAGCAAGTGTGCAGGCACCGTACGAGCCAGCGATGCAGAAAGACAACGTTGCGTGTGGTCATGCCCACGAAGATCCAGGTATACCGACAAATGCTAACTATCTAATTCGGCTTTATATGAACGGAGTTGAAGAGCGGAATCCCGAGACACCAATCCCAGATCACCATTTTCCACGCGACAATCAATCTAGCTCAATAATTCCAGACGATGGAGCATTTGCTCCCGTAATAGCCTTACTAATAATAGCAGGACTCTTATCAGGACTTATCATTTTCACGACGAAAAAGAAGCCTTATGAGTAAGAGCTTGCTACGTTGCCTATCGGTCAAGGGGCGAGAGCGTGGCAAACAGTGTCTGGGGAGATTAGCCATCACAGTATTATAGATAATATCAGTTTTAATTCTCACTATTCAAAGCGCGAGCGAAGTTAGGCTACCCACATCCCCAATAGGAATTCATACCAAAGAAAAAAAGCTATGCAAAAGAAGAATGCGCATAAGGCTGCCGTGGATATATTTCTCCATTTGCCTTGCAAAGTTCGCGTGCCCAAAGTTATCCATATGGGAAAGATGAATGACAAATAACGACTTATTGACCACATAGAGGCAAAGCAGAGGATAACCAAGAAAGAAGTGACAGAGTAAATTGTGAGACGCCAATCAACTTTTCTGCCATAGTAGATTAGAGTTGATGTTAGTATTATCAAAACTACTCCACTAAGTTCAGAAGCAAACATAATCATTCTCTGGTTTGAAGCAAAATTCAGCAGCCATTTAGGAAGTGAGTACATGGCCCAATACTTGTTTTGGGCAGTTATGGGAGCAAGCCAGTCACCGGTGTTGGCAAAGCAATAAGAAAGCCAGGCAAAGAGAGCTATTGGTGGAATAAGGGTATAGAGGAGGCGCTTGCGTTCTCGTCGATGGAACAGATCTAAAAACATAGGCAATACTATTATAATGCCAACCATTCGGGTGATGGTGGCGACCGCTGCCAAAGAACTTGCCTTGAATATTCTGTCTTTCTGATAAGAATACCAAGATGCCACAGTTGCGAAGAGAAACAAAGACTCGCTGTAAGCCACAGTGGTAAACAGGAACACATAAGGAAAAAATGCTGCTAGCAGCGCAATCCTTGAAGCTGTCTCTCTAGTCGTATAATTCTCGGCGATGGCTTGAAAAAGCGGAATCCATGCAACACCAAGTATGAGTGAGCATAAAGCAGCTGATGCCAAAACATTGGTAGTTACTGTGTTAAGCACGTAAATGCTAATCGGGTACCCGGGAAAGAAGGCATATGCTTGAGTAGAGTAACCTCTGAAGACTATGCCAAAATACCATCCACTGTCCCAACCATGGTATAAGAATGGCCAACGAACCGAAGGGTCGCCTATCAAATCTTTATCCCAAATACTTACCCATGGCGGGTGTGTAGAACTGAAATTAAGAAAATAGTAAAAAAATATGCTACACAATAGTTTTATCGAAACAGCAATCAAAGCGGGATAAAAGAAACGGATATTCTCCTTCAGAAATAGGCGAAAACGTTCAGTCAGGTTTGTAGAGTTAGCGAAAAATGGGGGGCTTCCTCCTTTATTTTCATGTTGAGTCATTTTCGTTTCACTTGCTTCCTCCTTTATCCGATAAGATTTCCTTTTTGCCTTTGCTTCGTGAAACAAAGGTGGATCCCCCAACCCTCACGCTCCTTTCGGGCCTCTAGGGCCTTCCCATCGACGATAACGTAGTGGTCTGCATGGGAAATACACAAATCACCCCAATTAAGACTCTATCATAAATAAGTTAACAGTATCGAGTAAGCACAAGGCTTTTATCTGGGGGGATAAGGGACTGCCAATGTGACTCGATGTCGAGAGGTTTGTAGATGGATTGGAAAATTACCTTATTAACTGCCTTGTGTGCTTTTATAGGAAGCGTTGGGCAGCTGGAATTTAAACGAGGAGCAAACAATCTCCAGTTCAATGTCAAACTGCTACTAACAAATCATCATCTAATCATCGGAATTGCAATATATCTCGTGTCCACCGCCTTCTGTATCTACGCTCTAAGCAAAGGGCAACTGTCCATACTCTACCCTATAATCGCTACATCCTACATCTGGACAAGCATATTCGCCAAAATATTCCTCAACGAGCCAGTAAGTACAACTAACTGGATAGGTGTCTTCTTTGTTCTATTAGGAGTCACACTTATTGCTACACGACCAGGCGGATAATCTTTGATCGTTGTAACAGTCCCAGCCTACAACGAATCAAGAAACCTAAAAAAATGCGTAGAACTGTTGCTACAAGAAACTCTTCCACTAGGGGAGGAGTTCTGCATTGTGATAGCTGAAGATGGAAGTACGGATGGAACTGATATTATCGCTCAAAGCCTAGAGCGCATGTACCCAACTGTCATCCATCTTTGTGCAGCCCGGAAACTGGGAAGAGGATTAGCATTGAAGCGTGCTTGGAACAAAGTAGAGGGTGATATTTACGTTTATATTGACTGCGACCTTGCTACAAACATGAAATATTATCCTAGATTGATTAATTTGATAAGAGAAGGAAATGATTTGGCTACGGGATCAAGATACATAGAAGGCGCTAAAGTTCATCGACCACTATTACGGGAGCTCACGTCAAGACTTTACAACACGCTCATCAGAATGATGTTCAAAGATCACGTGTTCGACCATCAAATCGGCTTCAAAGCATTCTCCAATCGACTGATCAGAGACACTCTAAATAAGTGCAAAAGCGCAGGATGGTTCTGGGACACCGAAATCATTGTCCGAAGTATACATAGCAATTACAAGTGTGTTGAATTTCCAGTAGAGTGGGAAGAGAAAAAAAGGGAAAAAACCTCTATGAAAAGACTGATCACAGACGTTATGATCCATGGAGTTGGTCTTTCTAGACTAAAGAGCTACCTTCTCTCAAAGTGACTCATGTCCCGCGTTAATCAATTGCGCACGCTACTTTCCCTGGTTATGAGCTTTGTCAAATAGTAGTAAGAAGAACTCATACTATTATAGATAAGCAGGTCAACGCTCCTTCACATTTGCGGAACTCGGAGATATCTAGTGTTCTGACTTCATATCCGTGCTTTTCTACTAGTCTTTTGGTTTTGGGATAGTCTTCGGCAACAATGACCTTGCCATTTATGGCGAGACAGTCAGCAGCGTACTCCTCGTCCTTCGGGACGAGAATTCTTCTTAAACCTTGAAGACAATCAATGTTGAAGTGTCCTTTTGAAAGTACAACGGTTTTATTTCCAAGATAGGTGCAAGCAGACTTGAGATGGAGGACGGTGCTGATCTTCACGGGGAT
Source organism: Candidatus Bathyarchaeota archaeon (assembly GCA_020352645.1). Taxonomy (GTDB): domain Archaea; phylum Thermoproteota; class Bathyarchaeia; order Bathyarchaeales; family SOJC01. The sequence continues at coordinate 147,732 of CP070683.1, forward strand.
GATTTCGAAGCCGGTGTTCTTCACAATGTTCTTCAGCTGATTTGCGGCGTACATGTTTGTGCGCGAAGTTATGCCTACAAAAACTTTGTTTTCAATCGTTAGTACATCTCCTCCATCAATTGTCGCTGGTGGTTTGATGAAGTGGGTATCTCTCAGTCCTTTCATGGCATTTGCGACTTTAGTCACTTCTTCAGCTCTTGACTTCACCTTCATGTTGCAGATCACCGCTTTTTCTCCGATCACTACAGCAGTATCTTCCACGAAGCAGCTGTCTGGGAGGTTGTCAGCCCTTTGTATCCATATAAGTTCAAGCCCTAGCTCCCTAATAGCATCGCAATACCTTTTATGCTGCTTTCGCGCCAGAGCGACGTCGATCCTCTCTTTGTTTCTTCTAACGCACTTTGCATATGAGTTTGGAACAGGCCTAACAATTGCGTATTTGCTAGGATCTTTGTACATACAACTCTCATCACTTACTGTTGACTATACTTGAGAAGTTATCGTTTTCCGTTTCTCCGCCTACATATAACGTGCTGTTGAGGGTCTATGGGTCCTTCTGTATGTCTCGGCATTCCCCATTTCTTGGTTTGAATGTTGCTTGTTCCTATGTTCCAAATCCAGGTCTCTAGCTCTTGTCTCAACCAGTTGAAGTGGACCGGGCGGGATTTGAACCCGCGGCCTCCTGAGTGCAAGTCAGGCATTCATTCCACGCTGAACTACCGGCCCACTGATTTCTGATTTGACGCTGAAATTAAGCGTTTTGATCTTAAGGCTTTGTTGCTTGAGGGCATTCCTCATTTCCTTCCTGTCTCATTTTCAGACTAACCCTGCAGCATAAGGTATGACTAGACGAACATCTGAGGGCTACACGCGCACCCTTTTCCCAAGTCACTTCTTAAGAATCGCTTTTCAGCCCGTGCTTCTCGTATACAAGTCTTTTCGTTATAAGATCCCTAACCTCTCTGAGAAAGTCCTCATCTTTTTCAAGACTGAGAAATTTCCCACGACAATCCTCAAAGCCTTCAGGAATTTCCACTCGCACGTTGATAAATGGCTTTCCAATTGCCATCTCAAATTCCCTCTTCTCCTCATCGTATTCAGTTTCGGGCTTCCTTATTCTCGATTTGATCCATTCTTTTACTTTCGCCAACTTTCATCCTCCCAAGCTGAATCTCAAGATCAGGTAGAGACTAGCGAAAAGAAGTTGCACAGCTGATGTAAGTATTCCTATCTTAGTGAACTCGCTAAGATTCATTGAGATTCCTTCACGTTTCAGTGTACCCATCGCCATCATAGGAACTGAGCCGCTTAAGGGTGTTGTAGCGCCCCCAAGATTAGTTCCAAGGACAAGTGCGGAAGTGACTGGCAACCGAAGATTTGGATTCACTGATGAGAAGTTCAGGGCAACTGGTACAAATGTCAATGCAATGGCCATGTTGCTTACAATTGCGCTTGCCACGCCACTGAACCATAGTGTCGCCAAGGTTGCGCCTGTCGCGCTGCCACCGAACAATTGAAATAGCTGCGTCGATAGAGAATCAAGCATTTCCGTTCTCTGGATGCCTCCAATGATGAACATGAAACCTGCCACAAAAAACACTGTTTCCCAGTCGATGCCTTTGAAAATCTCAGATGGATCACAATTGCTTAAGACTAGCGCAAGGATGGCGCATCCTACAGCAACGGCTTCAGGACCGATGCCGAGGTAGTCCAGAGCAAAGAAAAGAAGCACTAGCAGGGCAAGGATCAATATTGATTGATAGAAGAACCTCTTGTTTTCCACGCTTTTCCACGGGTTGTATTCCGGAAGGTCTTTTTTCCTTCCCAATTTAGGCTTGAAGTAGTAGTAAAGGAGAGATATCGTTGCTACCCACAAGAGTACTTCGCATAGAGTCAGGTAGGTGATGAAGTCTGTGAAGCTTATGCCAGAAGCCACACCTATGATCATGTTGCTCGGTGAGCCGATCAATGTGCTTGTGCCACCGAGGTTAATCATAATGGTGGCAGAGAAAATGTAGGGCACCGGATCATAATCAAGCAATTTGCTGATTGTCACTGATGCTGCAGCCATTAGCAGCATTGCTGTTGAGTCACTGAGAAACATAGAGACAAGGGCAGAGACTACTCAGAGAGCGACAAAGAGTCTGCCAGGATTTCCCTTTGAAATTTTGATTGCGTAGAGAGCCCCAAAGCGAAACAGCCCGCTTTTTTCCGCAATCTCCACCACAATCATGGTCCCGATTATAAGGCTGAGAAGTCTTACATCTATAAAAGTCAAAGCTTCTTCATAGTTGAATACGTTGTACTGCAGTCCAAACCATGCAGTGGCTAACGCTCCTCCTAAAGCCGCAACAGACATTGACAGAATCTTTGTTGCTGACAGAAGTATTGTCAGCAGGTACACAAGGATGAAGATTAGGAGGACAGCTAGTTCCATGTCATTCACTTGTTTTGTCTTGTTCAGCTAACTTGGAAAGCCGTTCAGCTAATGATTCCGCTCGTTGCTCCATTATTTTGTAGATGATACGACCAATGTCATAAATCAATATGATGATTATGCCCAGTGCGCTGTAGATGACTATTATAGTAGCCGAGTCTCTGAGGTTTTGCTCCAGCAGGTTGGTTATAGGTAGTATCGCTGTCGCTATCAAAATGAGGACAATGATGTAGATGAGGTCTCTGCCAGCTCTCTTGGGTGATCTCTCTCCCTTTATGCCTAACCGTCTAACAATTATGTCAGTTACTATGTCCCCAAGAATCAAGGCATCCGACAAGGCCCGTATCAAGAAAATCGCTGTAATCACCATGGTTATTGCCCAAACCAAGAAAGCTGCGTCTACGGTAAGACCTGGAATAGCTACGCCACTAACAGTGCCTGGAACTATGGCACTTATTATCCAGAAAATCACTGCCAACACCAAGCTCATTGTAAGTCGGGGAACCCTGTGTCGAACTTCTTCTCTTATCTTGCTCATATCGCTGCATTTCCTGTCAAGAGAACACATCTTTCTATGTTAATGTAGACAAAAAAGTTTCCTAATGGCGAAGTCTTTCAACCTGAGTAGACAGGATTCTAAAATCATGTTTGAGCATGTCTTTGTACTTCGCATTGTATAGCGCAGCTGCGGGATGAAGCATTGGCATTGCCACAATCGGAAACCCAAAGGATTTGATTTCATATCGTCTTCCATGAATTTTTGTGATTCCACCTACCTTAATTCCTTCCTCAGAGAGGATGTAAGAGGTCGAGTGTCTACCTAACATGATCAAAAGTTTTGGCCGAATAGCTTGAATCTGTCGGGCTAGATACAGCTCAGCACATGTGGCAATCTCATCAGGTCTAGGATCTCGGTTTCGAGGCGGACGACATTTGATCACATTTGTGATATAAACTGCATCTCTGGAAAATCCAGCTTCGTGAAGTAGCTCATCAAGAAACCTTCCTGCAGCACCCACAAAAGGCCGACCTCTCAAATCCTCCCGTCTTCCAGGAGCTTCACCGACAAACATCATTTCTGCACTGGCATTGCCTTCTCCAGGCACCGCGTTTCTTCGTTGCTCCGCCAACCGGCATCTGCCGCAAACCATGACTTCATCATGAATCTTGCTCAACCGTTCAACGGCGGTCATCATACATCACTACGTAGCTTTTCGATCGGTACTCACTAAATACAATGAAAGGAAAAAGCGGCACATTTAAAACTACTCTTGTTACCCATTTTCCCACATCCCACGTATGGAGGGACATGAGAGATATCCCGCTTACCCAGCTTGAAGATGCGAGCATAAATCTCCAGCGGCCCAGTCTCCTTAAAGCTGTCACAACAAAACAGGAGAACCTTGCCTCACAATAATGTCTTTGTTTCCTGTTTTCAGATCAAGAGACTAATGTTATTCGCTGAGAGAATGACCAGAATCCCAGAAACAGAACTGAACTAGTAATCTTGACGCGCTTCTAGCGTATGGTTTTGGAGAAAGACTGGAATCAAGACACACATTCATATCATAAGTGTCGTATAGAGTGGCACACTTCTGACATTCTCCAGCACAACTGCTGGATGTATGTCGTACGACGATCCTCGGGCGTGGATATACGACAGATTTAAATATAACATGCGATTAGTCTCGATAGAGAGTGTCTTAATGCCAGACACGACTGGTAAAATGCCAGCTACTAAAGATGAGTTTGTACGACAATTGACTGAGGCAATTGCTGCGCAAATCAAGACTGGAATGAAGAAACCCACTGTTTCTGGCACGGCAAGGCAGCTCAATATTCACAGGGACACTCTTTACCGATGGATGAAAGAGTTTAATGTTGAGTTTGACAAGATTTGTCGAGATACTGTGATGTCTATGAGTAGTCTTACAGAGTCTGAAAAGCCTGTTTATCTCATTGGAGAAGCCCTTGTAGGCGATGGAGACGAGGTGGCTCATGTTGATTTGCTGGTAGGCAGCAAGGAGGGTCCTGTTGGCGAGGCTTTCGCATCAGGTATGTCGAATCTATCCGCTGGGCATACACCACTCCTAGCAGTCATAAGGCCAAACTTGCCTCCTAAGCCGCACACCCTTCTTATTCCCAAAGTCACTGTGAAAAATTCAGAAGAGATCGGACGCATATTTGGCCCAGCCCAAGCAGCTGTGGCCAAGGCTGTC
>CP070683.1:152487-164608 GCA_020352645.1 Candidatus Bathyarchaeota archaeon
TTGGATTCAAGAAGACAGCACGATACAAGAGATTGCTCTGGCGGAACAGAAAATTCCACTCGCGCTAGCGAAGCAGGAAAGACTCGAATGGCAACTTAGCGACTGCGAAGAGCCATCAGCCGCACACGCAGACGAGTCAAACGCAAAAGAAGCAGCAATATTAATTATCGCTCTTAGTGGGGATATCACCCGCACAATCCCTTTTTTCTATATCCAAACTTTGGATTCTATCACGAATTATGAATAGATCAGACAGGCAATTCTTGTCCTGAAGGATAACATTAATTATCGCTCGTAGTGGAGACATCACCCGCAACTCCCCATTTTTCTTTCGAAAGGCAAGTGGCTTGCTGGTTTATCTGGCATCATCCAGTTATGTCCGTCAGTATTCTTGGCTTTTTCCATTCTTCTCTGATAACAGAGTAAAGATAGCGATCTCTATATTGACCTCTCACATATCCTGATCTTCTCATGGTGCCCTCTCTTCTGAAACCAGCTTTTTCCAAAGCTCTCTGCGAGGCTATGTTTCTTACATCTGTTGATACTTGAATCCTGGCACTGTCCTTTGTGATGAATAGATGATCTAGCATCATTTGGATGGCTTCTGTTCCTAACCCCTTTGCTCTCTCGTTTGGAACCAAAGCGAAACCGATTTCTATTGTTCTACCTCGCATCCAACCATTGATGTGCCCAACGGCTGCTTGACTTTTCTCGATTATAAAGAAAATCGTGTGATGGAGCATTATCTTCTCGATTTCCTCTTTGGACAGCACTACTATTTCTTGGTAGTCGCCCATGTATTGCTGGTCAGCCCACCATTTCACAATCAGAGAAACATCATCTATCGAAGCCTTCCTCAGATTCACACTCTTGCCTTCAAGCATCCTCTCTTGCCAGCAACAAGGTCTCATTGGATTGTTTTATGACTTGCGGAAGAAAATGAAATTGTAGTTTTCTTTCCTAGGCTTTGGGATGGTAATAGATAGTATACCAGACAGCCTATCAATATCAGGAACGTTATGATCACAGCAAATCCCATTTTTTCAAGCGTGCAGAACTTTAAACTGATCGCTCGCGTATGGAGCTTAGTGGGTGGTAGGTATTCGAGAAGTTTCTGTCTCTCCAAGGAAAATGGTATCTGGTATAGCGCTGATAATGGCCGGTTTGACTCTGTTGATTGTGATCCCTCACCCATTAGGTTATCAAGCACAGTTCAGTGTGACACCGCCTTCGCTGTCAACCGTTCTCGTTTGCAGTCTGACCATAGGGTTCGGAGTGTGGGTGCTTGCAGATTGCCAGATTAAGATGTTCTTGTGGCCTCTCGTCACAGTCACTCTATGGACATATCTTTTCCTTTTGCCGATCCTACTCTTGCCCCTCACACAAGAAGTCTTACCAATAGTCATTGGCTTTTCAGGACTCCCCCTTGTCTTCTAGTATATTTGCTACAATAGGATGAAACAAAAACGAATTAGAGACGCTAAAAGGAATGGGGACTAGGTTTCTCATGCAGGCTACAACTGCATCACCATCTTTGAATACGTGTGCGACCTAGACGACATTAAGCTGTTTAGAAAAAGTAGATAGATTCCTACGAAAGTAGATGTATGTTGCCGATTCTAACGTTGTCCAGATATTCCTTCGCTATTTTGTAGCATTCGGTGGCCTGTTTCTTGCTTGTAGTTGGCAGATCACTGAGTACATATGCTGGTTGGAAACCGAGAAGAGTGTATGGAATGCTTGTGTCTATTTCAGAGATGAACTTAGCAATGTTCGTGACCTCGTCAACATCCACGTATCCTGGCGTTAGAAGCGTACTAGCTGTCAATAGTGGAAGACCATGTCTCTGATTGCGGTATTTCTGACCCAATTTACGAAAGTTATTGAGAACTGGTTGGTTGGGTGTTCCGCAGAGTGCCACGTTAAGGTTTGGATTCCATGTCTTAATATCGAATTTGATGTTTCCACCAGTCTTCAACGAGAGTTTTGCAGCTTGATCAGCATATGTTGGAAGCATCAGACCGTTGGTTTCCCAACAGATGCGAAGCAACTGCTTTTCCTCCATTGCTTTTGTCAAGGCCATTTCACTAGTTCTAATGGCGTGCGGCATCTGTGTTGAAGGATCTCCACCGAAGAAGCAGATGCATGAAATCTCTTTATATACCTTTGATGCCAGCTCCCGTGCTGAGAGATTTGCCTGATGCTTTTCGGCAAGCTTTCGATAATGCCAGTTCTGACAAAACAAGCAGTCTGCACTGCAGCTACCATAGAAAACAGCTAGGTTGGAGTAACCTGTCTCTGCCTCAGGCTTGTGAGCGTAGCGAGGATATCCTGAACCAGTGCATCCTGGGCAGACCCACCATGAAACGCAGTTTGTCGGTAAAGGATCATAGTACCATTGCAGTACGCCTTTCTCAGCTGTTCCGCCATGCCGCAACAGCTTTCCTTGCTCGTTTTCAACGAGACCACAATATCCTTTCTGCCCAAACCCGATGACACATTCATTCGCACATTGACCGCATTCGAGACCGTGCTCTCCTCTCGGTGGCTTGGTCGTCAGATCATATGTCTCTCTCGTCTTAGCATGTAGAAGATCGCATATCGGCAAAGCCTCTTCGGGCTTTGAACGAATACATTCTAGACAAACTCCCAGACGTGCCGATACCAACGAGGATTGAATGCCGCAGACCTTGCATCTTGCCAAATAGTGACTTCTCCAATGAGTGTTTCCTTTGCAGTTACTTAAGCAGTAGCACAGAGGCTTGAAAAGCGACCATCACTTACTTACTGACGCGACGCAAGATTTATTTAGTATTACGACACACGACAAAACAGGATTGTGCAACTGCATGGGTGGACCTTCAGAGAGAGAATACAGAAAGAAGCTGGACAAAGTGATGAACAGGTTGAACAAACGAACCAAAGACGTTCGCGACGATGTGAGAAAAATCGAGAAGATCAAAGTTGAAGCGTTGAAAAAGGTCGAAGAAATGAGTCGGAACATAGACAGTGATCTAGTTAAGTTTGAAGCAAACATTGCGAGATCGAAGGATCTGGCGCCTGAGTCAAAACAGAGATTGAGTTCTGAAATCGCGCGTGTCAGACTCGAAGTTGAAAGCACTTATGGTAAGCTCAGAAGACAAGTCGCCGAGAGCATGATACCTGTACTAGCCTGAATACGAACCTATTCCAGCTCTATCAGTAGTGTTCTAGGCGGTCAGCTTCGCTTCTTATAGATTGAACTGTTCTTGGGGTCAAGACCATTCCACTGAATGCAATATTCCAGCGCTGATAGAACGTCGTATGGCGCCTTCACCCTTTCCTGTTCCAATAGGTTGATAGCTTGAGATAACGACAGCTTGCCCATTCTGGATAGCTTCAAATCTATCTCCTTGAGTTTTCGGTTGCTCACAAACAGATTTCCAGCTAGAGTATAGCCATCTACGTGGAAAGGAAGCTTCCTCTTCAAAGCCTCTTCAGAAATTCCCGCTTGTTCAGCGACTTTCTGCAGCTCTACCCAGTCACCTTTCAAGAGCAGTTGAGATACATCGAAATCCCGAACTTCACGTTGCAAAGCTGTCTCTCCCTTAATTTTGAGGTAGTTCAGGATCGGCCGCAGGGGCACTTTGTTCTTGTAGAAGATCACTCTGCCCTTAAGCCTTCTGAGTTTATCGCAAGCTAATTTCTCATCTGCGACGACTAGCATGTCGATTCCCTTGATTAGCTGCAGTTTCTTCAGCTTTCTCTCGAGATACTCTCTTGTCCAAAATCCCACGATCTCTATGTATACCTTGATCCCTGCTTTTTCGAAGCTGAAGTCAGGGATCAACACGTGTCTTCCAGCAATAAGCGGGGAGGGCTCTCGAGTTATCCTCCATCCTGAATGTAAAGCTTGGAAGTCTCTGAAGAATCTCTCTTCAACGCTACTGTCAAACCTGATGTCGCTCATGTTCTCCAGAACAGCGGCTGGTCTGATTCTCTCTCCTACTTGGGCACTGGTCAGTCTAATCTTGTAGACTCTCTTCCCAAACTCGCCACCTCGAACAACATTACCAAAAATCATCCATCTATTTGATTGTACAATTGTCGGAAGTATCTTGGCTATGCTGGTTCCATAACGTCTAGTCAACTTGAACATGGATAGCGGGCCTTCAACAGTGATGTGGAAAGTCCCATCCCTTGTTTCGGCGGAATACATCAGGCCTCTGAACTTTATCTGACGGAGTATCTCTTTCCAGCGATCAGAAACCTCCACATTGATGAAAGTTGCCTTAAACAATAGAGTCTGAGTGAGAGAGAGATTGTAGCGCTTCAGCAGTTCAGCCACAGAAACAGCTTCGAAGTCTCTCAAAACGAGTTCTTCGTCCAAGTCCGCATAGAATGACTGTGTCAAGTGATCCAGCGACACATCAATCTGTTTCGCGACCCTTTTCAGAATCTCGACGCGCACTTCATCTGTCGCAACAAGTCCGCTCTTACTAGCTTCCTCAAATATCGCTCTTCGAGCGTGCTGAGGATCCACAGCTGATTCTTGTTCAAAGCTGCACAACCTTTGAAGGATCATGGAAAGACCACGGACAAGTCTATAATCAAACCCAGCTATCTCGAAGGCTGCAATCTCATCTAGTAATTCGCCTTTTCGCTTGCCAACGTGATCTTGGAAGAGCTTCATCAGTTTTTCAGCGAGTCTCAAGTTCTTATCGTCAAGATCAGCGTACAGAGGATAGATTTTTCCTTTGGCAGTGCGTACCCTTAGCAGGTTTGTCGGTAGCAAAGTTATCTACCTTTTCTTCTTCTGCGTTGACTGATTTTTGTCTCTCTTGTTGCGCTGGACACGATCTCCACAAGCTTTGCTTTCTTGCCTTCTTTCTTTCTCAGCAGTCTGCCCAATCGTTGGATGAACTCGCGTGAACTTCCTGTTCCGCTCAGAATTATTCCTAGAGTCGCGTCAGGAACGTCAATACCTTCGTCTAAAACCTTTGATGTGACGATCTTCGTGTATGCCCCGCTCTTGAACCTATTCAGGATGGTGCTGCGTTCTTCTTTCGGGGTTTGATGAGTGATTGCTGGAATAAGGAATTCCCTGCTTATTTTATAGACTAGTTTGTTATGTTGGGTGAAAACAAGGATTTTCTCGTCTGGGTTGGCCTTCAATAGATCTCGAAGAGCGGCTATCTTGGATGGTGAGTTCAGTGCGATGTCTAAAGCTACATTTCTGGCCAGAAGAGCTTTTCTAGCGCCAGGATCTATTCCGGTTCGCATTATGAAACGACGGAAGTCCGTTCGGTTTCTCAGCTTGATCCTTTTTCTCATAAGGTAATTTCTGAAAGTACCGTAGTGCTTCTCGTATTCTGCTTGCTCTTCAGGTTTCAAGTCTACTAGTATTTTCTCAAGCAGATAGTCTGAAAGGTAGGTTCCAGCTAGATCGTCGGTTCCAAGCTGATAAACTATGTTTCCTACAAGGCGTGGCAGAACCTGGTGTCCCTGATCTTCTCTCAAATATGTTGCGGTCAAGCCCAGCCTGAAAGGAGCTGCGAATAATTCACCGATCTGGCTGTAACTTGGTGCTGGCAAGTGATGAACCTCGTCGAAAATAGCTAGCATGAATCTGTTTCCAAGCTCTTCTGCTCGTATGTACGCCGAATCATATGTGGATACAGTAATCGCCTCGAGCTTGTTTTCTCCTCCTCCATATGCACCAATCTCCGTCTCAAACTCTAAGCTCAGCCTAGTTCGCCATTGCTCTAGCAAATCAATGGTTGGCACGACAATGATAGTTGGGGCATTCACTGATGCAATAGCCGCGAGGGCCACGACTGTCTTGCCTGCCCCAGTTGGCAAAGCTATTACCCCTCGTTTTCCAGCTCTCAGCCAAGCCTTCAGTGCTTCATCTTGGTAGTCACGGAGTTTCGTTTTGGAGATCAGTTCTGGGCAAGGTGGCAGGTTGAGAACGTCATCTTTGAAATCTAATTTGCTCGAGCTCATGAACTCGAGAATGTCAGGGTAACAAAGCGCCATTGTCCGGAATGCGCCAACGCGATCATCCCAACTGCTGCCTGGAACCCTAACGTTGCCCCAAACAAGTATTGTTCCCTTGTCATATCGAAGCAGTACCAAAACCTGTTTCCCTTTCGCCTAGACTCTATAGAAGAGCGTTTATAATCTTTCAGACCATGCTCGCTTGTTGACTCTGGAAATCCATGTTGCAGTATAGTTTGTCAGCTACTAGATGGCGCACATGAACTTATTGTGATAGTTTTGAGGCTTGCTCGCCATTCATGCCCCAATTGCTCTTGGGAATATCATGTATTATGACGCTTAGATGCTTGGCCTCCACACCGATTTCCTCAAATGCTCTTGTTATGCCTTTGATAAGTTTCGCTTTTTGCTCGTCTGTCCTTCCTTTCCACATTTCGATTATGACTATTGGCATATTATCACTCTCTCAGTCCATCTACTGACAATCTTTTTGCTAGGCCGACTTCTTAAAGATGAAGGTTAAGTGCCCTAGTTTGCTTCCTTCGCATATGGATCTTCTTCACGGAACTCTCGGTTGTCTCTCAAGAGCTTCAGCTTGGGCAAAAATGCTTTGGGATAGAATATGGTTTTTTCAAGATCCTCAACATTCACAAACCTCAATTCAATGTCTTTCCCCTCTGGAGCAGGATTGAACTCTCCTCCAATTACCGTCGCAAGAAAGAATACTTCAATAGAATGGTATGGGAGCTGATCTGTGAAATCTCTGACCCATAGAAGACGATCAACGTCTACGTCCAGCTGAGTCTCTTCTCTGATCTCTCGAATTATACAGTCTTCCAATTTTTCTTTGAATCTTACTCCTCCACCAGGCAGCCTGTAGAAGTCATGCTTTGCCGTTTTATGGTGCTGAACAAGCAACTTGCCCTCTTCATTGAATACTACAGCTCTAGTGCGGACAAATATCTGATGAGATCCCATTGAAATCACCAAGAAAGATGAAAGCAGTGCAAATAGGGTTTTTGATTGCACATGCAGGCCGATCATCCAAATCATGAGAAAACCGTGAAGTGGAGACATAACTAAGGATCGAGCTCAAGTAAGTCAGAGCTTAAGTATCTTGAGCGCCTATATTCAGTATGGTTGGGAAGAACTGAAACAACTCCTTTCTCCCTCGGACAAGTTCTGATAATCTCCCCCTTCCCAACCAATAACCAATGCAACAGACCTGTTTGAGCCTCATGATATAGCAAGCATAGCTCTTCCGAATTCACGTCATGCTGAACCTTGTTACATGTAGGTTTTCGAGCGGAATAAGTGACAGGTGTTTTCTGTCAGGCATACTTGTCGCCATTAGATTCTTCAAGTAGTCGAGAATATCCTATATGTCAGTGGTGAAACTCGTGACCATCGACAAGGCATCAATAGATTGGATTGAATCTAACGAGAAGTCGCTTGTTGAGATCAGCGACAAAATATGGAAGTTCGCTGAGCTGGGCCTAGTTGAATTCAAGTCATCAGCACTTCTCTGCGGGGAGTTTGAGAAGCACGGATTCAAAGTTGAAAAGAATGTTGCAGGCATGCCAACCTGCTTCATAGCCACGTTTGGAGGTGGAAAGCCAACAATAGGAATAATGGGTGAATATGACGCGTTACCTGGGATGTCTCAGAAGCCATTACCGTTGGAAGCACCAATAGATCCAGAAAAGCCAGGACATGGTTGTGGGCACAATATTCATGGAACAAGCGGCGCTGCAGCTGCGATAGCTGTCGCAAAAGCACTCAAGAAACAAGGGAAAGGTACTATCAGGTTCTTTGGATGCCCAGCAGAAGAGAACTTCTCAAGTAAAGTGTTCATGGTCAGAGATGGATACTTCGATGATGTTGACGCTGTCATAAGTCATCATCCAGACACTATGAACGCTGTCACTCTGAAAAGTTGTTTAGCAGTCAACTCCACCAAATTTCACTTTCATGGAAAAGCCACGCACGCTGCGGGGTCTCCTGAGCATGGGAGAAGTGCTCTTGATGCAGTGGAATTGATGAATATCGGCGCGAACTATATGCGGGAGCATATTATCCAAGAAGCACGGCTGCACTACGTGGTGGAGAAGGGTGGCGGCCAACCAAACGTTGTACCACCTTACGCTCGCAGTTGGTACTATATAAGAGCGCCAGAGAGAGATCAAGTGGAATCGATATACAACTGGCTTCTCGACATAGCCAAGGCTGCAGCAATGATGTCTAGGACAAGCCTTGACATCGAGTTCATTGAAGGAAGTTACAACGTAATTCCAAACCGAATCATTGCTGAAGCAATAGTTCACAATATGCGGAAAGTAGGATTACCTTCATATGATGAAGCAGATCTGGAATTCGGGAAGCGTGTAGGAGAAACGATAACTAGAGAGATGAAAATCTCCCAGCTTCAGAAATCAAAACGGCCGCATTGGGAAAGGCTAGTCGATAAGCTGATCGACGAAGAAATTCCAGGTCCGTGGGGAGATGGCGAGATCAGCTATGGCAGTACAGATGTAGCAGATGTGAGCTGGCAAATACCTACTGTAGAATTCGGTACAGCCACTTACGTCTTAGGCACTCCCGCTCATTCATGGCAGGCTGTCGCGCAATCAGCAGCAGGAATCGGACATAAATCACTGATATTTGCGGCGAAAGTGATGGCGACCACAGCTATTGATCTTATGTCTAATCAAGAGACTTTGAAAGCAGCGAAAAAAGAGCACAAACAGCGGCTCGCAAACAGAAAATACAGATCTCCACTTCAAGCTAATCAGAAGCCGCCTCTTGACATATGGCAGAGATAGCGCAACGCCCCCGCTACTTCTCGCCTTCCTCATTATGTGACCTCATAGCTTGCCGAGATCACCAACATGTTTGAAAAAGCGCGAAAATCTAGAAGCGAGCTGCAGCTTTCGTTTGCTCAAATTGTGGTTGGCAACAGAGCGAATTGGAAAGCTGCTTTAGGACGTCCTAGAAGAATCTCAGAATGTCAGTGAGATCTCTTGCTTCTACTGCTACATCTGCTGCGTGTATCACCTTTCTATCTTTAGGGTTGAAAGCAATGCTGAACCCAGCTTCTTCAAAGAGTGGAATGTCATATACACTGTCCCCAACGACTGCGCAGTCGAAGGTGGTGATTCCTTCTTCAGCAGCAAGCTTTCTGAATATGTCAACTTTTTTGAGCAATTCCACGGCATTCTCTACCTTCGGCAGCAGCCTTCCGTCTTCACTACTAGCTATTTTGTTTGCATAGACTTGATTTATGCCAAGCTCGTTCTTCACGCGTTCTGCAAGGATCGATATTCCAGCACTGATAATTGCTGTTTTGTACCGCAACCTTCTAAGTCTAGAAATTGTGTACATAGCACCTTTCATCAGCGGTATTTTTTCCAAAATTTCCTTGAGCTTGTCAATGTGCATCTCGCCCCATAGGGAAATATCTCGTTTCAGCAGTTCCTGATAGTTGATTTTTCCATCAATGTACCTTCTTAGGTCGATCGAGTTATCCTTGCCAAACTCTTGATGCACAAACATCCAGCTGCTCCCTACATCCACGAGAACGCCATCCATGTCGAAAACGATCATCCTTATTCTCATCTTGCTCATTTTACTCAGCCCAGCTTACGGGAACCTAGTCTGTAGGTCTAAAACTGCCGAAAAGAAAGTTGTCGCTTGGGGGTCTCCTTGTTCGAATCTCTGCTAGGCGCTCTTTAGTCCTCTCTTCTAGTTTATCCCAGATTTCTGTTGCTTCTCCTTCATAGCCCAGAGCGAAAACAACAATCACACGATACTCTTGCGGAAAATCCAGCGCTTCCTTAACCTTTTCTTCCTTCCATCCTGCCATCTGATGCACACGAAGACCTTGATGTTCAGCTTCCACAGTCAGGCACATCACACTGAGGCCTGCATCGTAGGCGTAGTATGGTAGATTATTGGTCTTGCAGTCTTTGTCTGGGTCTACTCCTACAGCAACAAGATAAGGAGCTCTCTTCGCCCATCCATTTCCCGCAGACAACGCGCTTTCAAGGTTTTCCCTTGTCGAGTGACTCTTATGAACAAATACGTAATTCCAGGGTTGATTGTTGAAACAGGAAGGAGCCCATCTAGCTGCTTCCACAAGTTGGCCAATCTTTTCCTTCTCGATTTCGCTGGCTCCAAAGATCAGTGGACTTTTTCGGTTCTTCAGCTCTTTGATAATACCCATTTGTCAGCCATCCAGTCACATCTCCAATTTGAGAGCCAAGAATTTATTAGAGCTTTCCTTCTTCCAAGTCTTGATACAAGTTGGATCTACCCTACCAAGAAGTGATGAGAAAGAGCGCTCAAGAACATGCTGACTGCCCGTTCAAATGGAACTGTGATGCCTGCACCAAGAGCCTTTGCCTACGAGTCGTCGCGGTGGCTGATTTCCCAACTTTACATGGCCACTTCAAAATCATCGCGTTCACAAACAACAAAGACAAGAAAGATCATATCATGATTGTGAAGGGGAACGTATTTCGAGCAGAAAATGTCCTGACAAGACTCCATTCCTCATGTCTGACTGGTGACGTTCTAGGCTCTCTAAGGTGCGATTGCCGCGCTCAACTCTTCAAGTCTCTGTCTCTCATCGAGACGGAAAGAGTTGGCATTCTCTTGTACATGCAGCAAGAAGGTAGAGGAATAGGTTTGACTAACAAGATCAAAGCCTACATGCTTCAAGACTTCGGATCTGACACACATGACGCTAACATCAGCTTGGGATTCAAGCCTGATGAAAGGCAATATGAACTAGCTGCTGCAATGTTGAAAAGATTTGATGTTGGAAGCATTAGGTTGCTGACTAACAATCCAAATAAAATCGCGGATCTGCAGAAATTCGGCGTGAAGATTGCTGAAAGAGTTCCTTTGGAGACGCTTCCGAATGAATATAATCTTTCGTATTTGGAAACGAAGAGAGACCGTTTTGGACATTTTCTGTCCTTGGAAACAGGCAGACGGTAGCCAAGAAGAATCTTGAAGAAAATCCTAGGGCAGAGAGAACTCACGCTCCGCGTTATATGCAAGACGGCTTAGATCCAGATATAGACGTAGCTCGGCATACCTGCTTCAATAATTGGGGAGAAAAGTGCACGTACGCCGCCATAACGGTTGTTCCCAGCTACGTCCAGAAGATGTCCTTTGTGTACGGCTCATTTAAGGGTGCTTCGCGTCATGAAGATGTGTCGGGTCTTAGTATATATCAAGAATTGGAATGTGTCGAAAAAAAGTATGTGAGGTATGCCAAGCCAATAATCCAAATCTGCTTTCAACCTATACCCTCCCAGCGTAATTTACCTTTTTGGAGCGCCAATCTGAGCTTATCCAATTCTTTACCGTATTGAGCGAAATTGCGTCAAGTCCTTTGTCGTATTCGTTCTGGCGCACCCACATTACCACAACAGCGTCTGAGTCGGTAGTTTCTGAGGGTTCGATGCAGACACAACCCAGAACCCTTGATTCATCCAAGGACACAACTGTATGAGCAAAGACCTTGCGACTGAGGAACTCCTGTTGATGCTCCTCAAGGTCAGCGAGGTTTTCCTCAAGGGCGAACCCTGGTCTCGGCCAGAGCCGCCAAACATAGCGTGAAGAAGCTCCCGACTCTCGATAACTGCTTCGTAATCTTTCTCCACGTCGTAAACAGACAGCATCCGAAGACGGAAACGGTTGGTCTCGAGCACGATGGGAACCTCGGAGTCTTCAGGCACGAATCGGTCTTTGGACATTGTCTCTCCCATCGTTCATATCTTTGGCACATACCATACAGAATTCATTGATTTACGCGTAAGCATGCAGCGGGAAAACTAAAGGCATGAAGAGAAAAGATGCGATTACCTCAAGATCTGGCATTGCTCCGGATCATGCCCCTCGATAGGGAGTTGTTACGATGCAGAGTGTTTCATGGGGAGTTGGTTGAATGATGGCGATTCACTGAGAAAATTCATCAGATAGCTGGATAGCTGACTATCTCCTTCATTGATGCCATCGAGATTTGAATGGATGTAGCATCAAGGGGGAATTCTCGCGAGCGTGGTAACTATTTTGGCGACTGCAATCTCTTTTTGGAAAACGGAGATAGCTGACTTGTGGTAATTGAGGAAAA
>CP070683.1:164708-175268 GCA_020352645.1 Candidatus Bathyarchaeota archaeon
AGCAAAGATGTTAGAAACAAGCCGGGAAAACCTGGTGAAGGCGTGGGCATAGTGGAAGCCGCCCGAGGCACACTCATCCACCACTACAAACTAGACGAAAATGCACTAGCCAAAAAGGTCAACCTGATAGTTGCCACCACCCACAACGCTCCAGGCATCTGCATGTCAATAAAAAACGCTGCAAAGGGCCTCATAAGAAACGGCAACGTAACCCAAGGACTATTGAACCAAGTGGAGATGGCGTTTAGAGCTTATGACCCCTGTTTCGCATGCGCCACACACTTCGCCATAGGAGAAATGCCGTTAGAAATCAACATCTACAACGAGGAGAAAAAACTCTTAAAAACACTGAGAAGGTGAATTGATTGGAGACCAAAGAACCCAAGGTTGGAGTGTTCCTATCCGACTCAGGAAAGCAACTCTCAAACATCCTTGATTTCCACGCCATAACCAATTTTGTAAAAGGAATCCCAGGTGTGGTTTATGTCGCTCAAGGAAGCGATTTCTGGCACGACAGAGGATTAGAGAATCTTGTAGAGACAGTTAAAAGCAAGAAGATAGACCGCGTTGTAGTTGCAGGAACCACTCCAAAACTGAGTGAAGTGAAGATCGCTAGAGAAATCGAGAAAGCAGGACTCAACCCCTACCTGATGGAATATCTAGATCTCAAAGATCATTGCGCAATGCCTCATCGCTCAACTCCAGCAGAAGCAACCGAAAAAGCCAAAGCCATGTTAGCAGGCTCAGTTGAGCGTGCGAAGCTTCTTGAACCCTTGAAGAAACTCGAGTTTCCATCGCTCAAATCTGCCCTTGTCATAGGCGGCGGCATCGCTGGAATGCAGACAGCAATCGACCTGGCAGACCTCGGATTTCAGGTCAACTTAGTCGAGAGAGAGCCGTTTCTAGGAGGCTTAGCTGCTCGTGCAGGACGATTCTTCCCAACAGATGACTGCGCTATCTGCATACAGCCCCCAAGTTCAGACGTAAAAACAATCACTCACACATCTCGCAAATGCGTTTACCGCTCTGGCTTTTCTGAGGTTCCAAACTTAGCAATACACACCAAAACAAGAGTTCTAGCAGTTGAGGGAGAACCAGGAAATTACAGTGTCACGATCGAGAAAACACCGAGATACATAGACGAAGATAAATGCATAAACTGCGACAAATGCACAAAAGTTTGTCCAGTTGAGGTGCCGGATGAATACAATGGCAAATTGACAAAGCGCAAAGCAGTGTACTCAAACATCCCCTCAGTACATCCGCCAATCTATACAATAGACGAGAATTCCTGCAAATTCCACGATTGCGCTAGATGCGTGGAGGCCTGCCCAACCGGAGCCGTGAAACTTGATCAGAAACCTGAAAAGACAACTATCAACGTTGGCAGCATAATAGTAGCCACTGGATTTGAAGAGTTTGACTCCAGCGTCATCAAAGAATATCACTACAACGAATACCCTGATGTTATAACGAATCTACAGCTTGCCAGAATGATCGACAATTTCGGCCCCACCAAAGGTGCGATACTTAGACCTTCAAACCACCAACCTGCCAAGAAAATAGTCTTTGTCCAATGCGTGGGCTCAAGGGATCAACGCTACAAGCTTTACTGCTCAAGCATCTGCTGCATGATTTCGTTGAAGCATGCCACAATCATAAAGTCAGCATTTCCCGACACAGACGTAACAATATGCTACATTGACATGCGAACTACTGGAAGAGAGCACGAGTATTACTACGAAAAGGCTCGAGACATGGGCATAAAATTCGTCAAAGGTCGCCCAACAGAAATAACAAAGAGCCTTGAAACAGACAAACTAGTCGTTGACACTGAAGCCGCCCTTCTCCACAGAATGCTGCAGGTAGAAGCTGACTTGGTCGTCATCGCACCTGCCATGATTCCGGCAAAGGGCACTGAGCAGCTAGCCGAAGTTCTAGGCGTAGACTTGGATATAGATGGCTTCTTCAAAGAGTATAACGCTAAGCTCCGACCAACAGAAACCAAGCTCAGAGGAATATACATCTGTGGCGGAGCAACATTCCCAAAAGACGCGCCCACAACATCCTTGCACGCGCACTCAGCCGCGATAAAAGCTGCAAAGTTCCTCAACGCCAGCAAGATCACCAAAGACCAGAGAACTGCAGTGATTGACCAAGACTTCTGCGGAGACTGCGAATTCTGCCCTGCAACTTGCCCTTATCAAGCCATAAGCGTCGAACGAAAGGACGAAGAACACCTCGCCGCCAAAGTCTCTGATCTCCTCTGTGAAGGCTGTGGAATATGTGTGGGAGCTTGCCCCTTAGGTGCAATCGAGCTAAGACATGCAAGGCCGAGCCAGATGAAGGCACAAATGAAAGGACTCATGTCAGTGAACGGAACTTCCAGCCCCCTCATATTGGCCATCTGCTGCTCGGAATGCGGCCATACAGCAGTAGACTCCTCAGGCATGGCCATGATGGAGTACCCTGCCAACGTCAGGGTAATGCGCGTTCCATGCACAGGGATAGTACAAGTTCAGCAAATCCTGGAAGCTTTCAAAGCAGGAGCTCAAGGAGTGATGGTTGTAGGATGCAAAACAGAAGGTTGCCACTACGAAGCAGGCAGTGAAAAAGCGGAAAAGAAGGTGGACATGACCAAGATCCTACTCCAAGAATACGGCGTGGATCCAGAACGGCTAGAAATGTTCAAAATGGTGTTCATTGAAGGAAGGGAGTTTGCTGAGGCAGCTCGAAATATGACTGAGAGACTCCAGAAACTTGGTAGACTGAACCTAATCCCGAGCTAATAGCTGGAGGTCAGAAAGACGGAGAAAGCAGAACAATCTGGGGCAAAGAAAGACCAACCTTTCGCCGATGCGATCAAGGCCAACCTCGGTGGCAAAACAATCACATCATGCTATCAATGTGGAACCTGCGCAAGCAGTTGCCCTGTCACGAGATTAGATCCACGTTTCAATCCGAGAGAAATCATCAAACTATCTATCCTCGGAGAGAAAAAGGAGGTCCTCGAAGCAGAGGCGATATGGTTGTGCTGCTCCTGTTACAATTGCCAAGAACGGTGCCCTCAGAAAGTGGAAATCGCTGATGTGATTTACGCCCTGAGGAACATTGCCGTCAAAGGAGGCAAGATTCCAGGGATCTACCAGCAGTTCCTATCCGCAATCTCGAATGACGGACGCATTGTCAAAGTCTCAAAATTCGCCGAAAACAAAAGAGTAACCATAGGTTTGCCACCTCTTACGTCAACTAACGTTGACGCGATCAAGAAGATCCTATCAGCAACCGGACTTGACAAACTCACACGTGAAGGGGAGGCCACTCAATGAGCAAGTATGCATTGTTCTTAGGCTGCACTATCCCAGCTCGCCAACCGAACTATGAATTATCCTCAAGAAAAGCGTTGGCCAAGCTTGAAGTCGAGCTTGTTGATCTGCCTGACATGACATGCTGCAGCCCTCCACCTGTGCAATCCTTAGATCTTGAAACAAGCCTAGCCATAGCTTCATACAACCTGTGTCTCGCTGAAGAAGCAGGACTGGACCTTCTCGCGCTGTGCAGTGGCTGCTTTGAATCACTGGCAATTGCGAATGCTGAACTCAAACATGATCCAGAACTGAAGGCAAGAATCAACAGGATTCTCTCCGCCACAGGCAAGCAATTTCGAGGCACGGTGGAAATAAAGCATCTATTGGAAGTTCTGAACGAAGACATTGGACTAAAAAGACTTAAAGCTGCAGTCTCAAGGCCACTGAGCAACCTCAAGATCGCACCTTTTTACGGTTGTCATGCGCTAAGGCCTAGTGAGCTTCTGAAGCTTGATGACCCAGAACAACCTCACATCCTTGAAACTCTTATTGAGGCATTGGGTGCCAAGAGCCTTGAGTACCCCAACAAACTGAAATGTTGCGGAGGACTTCTGAGAGGTGTTTCCGACAAGCTTGCCTTGGAACTCGCTAGAGACAAGCTTCTGAACGCATCCAAAGCTGGAGCTGACTGCATTGCCACTCTCTGTCCATTCTGCTTCGTTGCACTAGACATCGGACAAATCCAGATAAGATCGAAACTTGATGAAACATTTGACATTCCTATATTGCACTACTCTGAGCTTCTGGCATTGGCTCTCGGAGTAGAGTCAAGCGAACTAGCATTGGAGACCCACAAGATTAGGGTTGACAAAATCCTCGACAGAATCTAACCAGCAAAATTCCTAGTAGCATCGCGTGTTTCAAAGTAGCTTACTATTTCTTCCGCATCAGATATGAGTGAATAGCTTCCGCAGCAGCTTTTCCTGCACCCATTGCGCTGATCACTGTTGCCTCGCCGGTAACGATATCTCCTCCCGCATAGACTCCTGCAATGCTAGTTTGCATCGTCCTCTCATCCACAATTATCGTGTCTCTCTTCGTCGTCTTCAATCCTTCTGTTGTCCGTTGGATTATGGGATTTGGGTTTCTGCCAACTGCAATGATGACTGTGTCCACATCCATTAAAAATTCGGAGCCTTCCAAGGGGATTGGTCGTCTGCGCCCTGACTCGTCAGGCTCTCCTAGCCGCATCTCTATGCACTCCATCTGCTTGACCCACCCTTTTTCATCTCCAAAGAACCTCTTTGGATTTGTGAGGAGCTTGAAAATCACACCCTCTTCTTCCGCGTTCTCTATTTCCTCTCTTCTTGCAGGCATCTCTTCCCTAGATCTCCTATAGATTATGCTAACCTGTTCTGCGCCAAGTCTCAAAGCTGAACGGGCGGAGTCCATAGCTACGTTCCCACCCCCTATCACTGCCACTTTAGACCCTATCCGAATAGGTGTGTCGTGTTCGGGAAACTCATATGATTTCATCAGGTTTACGCGGATTAGAAATTCGTTAGCCGAGTATACTCCACCGAGGTTTTCTCCCTGAAGCCTTAAGAATCGAGGTAGTCCTGCGCCTGTACCAATGAAAATGGCATCACATCCACTCTCAAACAGCTCGGCTATTGTGAACAACTTGCCAATCAAAGCATTAGGTTTGAGCGTTACACCTAGCTTCTGAACATAGTCTGCCTCAGCAGCTACAATCTTCTTGGGCAGCCTGAACTCCGGTATTCCATAAACGAGCACACCTCCTGGCTTATGGAGGGCTTCAAAGATGACGACCTCATGCCCAAGACTTGCAAGATTCGCAGCCGCGGTAAGTCCTGCCGGTCCACCACCGACCACCGCAACTTTTCTGCCTGTAGGGCGTTGCTTGCGTGGAAGCTTTATTCCTTTTTCCATCTCATAGTCAGCCACAAACCTTTCGAGCCCTCCGATGCTGATAGCATCACCAGCTTTGCCCATCACGCATTGTTGCTGGCATTGCTCCTCTTGAGGGCAGACACGGCCACATATCGCGGGTAGACTATTCTTCTTCTTCACTTCTTTAGCCGCATCTTCGAATTTGCGTTCCTTTATGAGCTTGATGAAAGCAGGAATCTGGATTTCAACTGGGCATCCGCTCACGCATTGAGGTTCGGGGCACTGCAGACACCTTTCTGCTTCCGCCACCGCTTGCTCTTCTGTATATCCTAGGGCGACTTCGCTGAAATTGTGCCTTCTGATTCCTGGTTTCTGCTTCGGCATAGGCGTGCTTACTCTCTTGATTTTCCGCTTTTCCCTAGGCTTTTCGGCTATGGCAACCACCTCCAAGCTTCTCCCACAGTAGCGTTGACATCCTCTCCTCGGGCAAAAACGTCCGTTGGCGCTTCACAAGCTCCTCGAAATCTACCTGGTGACCATCAAATTCCGGACCATCGATGCAAGCGAATTTCGTCTCACCTTTTACGGTCACTCTGCAGACACCGCACATTCCCATACCGTCAACCATGATAGGCGTTAGTGTCACAATTGTGGGAACGCCGAAGGATCTAGTCATTTCTGAAACTGTCTTCATCGTGAAAACAGGGCCCATAACTATGGCTCGATTGTATTGCTGGGTGTCAAGCAGCTCATTGATGAAGTCTAGGCCTCTGAACCCTTTTGAGCCATCATCTGTAGCGATGTAAGATTCGTGGCTGGCTTCTTTCATTTCCTCTTCAAAAATGAGAAGATCTTCCTTGCGAGCTCCGATAACTGTTGTGACTTTGTTCCCCGCTTTTCTCAAGGCCTTAACCTGAAGAAGCAAAGGGGCAATCATGACGCCGCCACCGACGCAAAGAACATGGCCGAACCTGCGAATTTCAGAGGGATTGCCTAGTGGGCCGGCGATGTTGGGTATACGGCTGCCTTCATCCAAGCATCCAAGCTGCATTGTTGTCTTTCCTACTTCGTTAAACGCAAATGTAATTGTTCCTTCGGTTGAATCATAGTCTGCAATTGTTAATGGTATTCTCTCACCCTCCTCATCAAGAATCAGGATGACAAACTGCCCGGGCAATGCTTTGGCCGCGATTTCGGGAGAAAAAACCTTAAACAGTTTGATGCGAGGTGCTAACTCTTTTTTCAGCACTATTTCGTACATCAGCTTCATCTCGCATATGCTTTAAGTGGCTTAAGAGGGAGAGGTGGGAGGGAACCTATTCTCTCGATAAATTCATCCAAATGCTCTTGGAATTCGCCAATTTTCCTTGGAGACAAGGTGAGCAGTGCAAACCTGTCTTGCAAACCCGCTCTCTCAAGCACTCGACCTAGTACTGCAGTATTCCTCTCACCAACATCATATCCTTTCTCAAGCTTGCAGTCATCTTCAGAGCATACAACAGCTAACACCCCGTCGAAACCGCTTTGCAGAGCCTCAACAACATTGTATGGATCAAACCCTTTTAAGCACGGGACTTCCATAATCGCTACCCTTTTGTCAAGCAACGACTTCTCATATCCATCAAGAGTTGTGAACTCTGCCCATTGGCAGCAAAAGATCAGAATGAGTGGTGAAAGACCTTTCTCCTTCAGCTCTCTAGCTGCTTCACCATAACGCTTGACCAAGTGTGAGACAGTCTCATATTGATAGCCTTCAAGCTGCATGGCCATAGTTGGGCAAACCAGAGCGCACGCGCCGCAACCTACGCATTTCTCCATCACTATAGATGGTGTTGCCAAGGGCTGGGTCTCTATGGCATCATAGGGACATATGAACACGCATTTATCGCAGCCTACACATTTTTCGGTGTCATAGACTGCTCTCCTTGCGTATGGAATTACTTCTAGCGTCTCGCTTGGGAAGCCCAAAATTTCCAGAACATTCTTTGTGAGCAGGAAGCGTTGATTGTTTATTCTGCTCCCTTCTTTGAATCTACAGAAATCTTCCTCGCACCTCAGAGCAACTATCTTGCTGATTCCTAGCTTCAACATCTTAAGTGTAAACTCCGGAGGTATTCTTCCGACACAAGGTACTCTCAATGGTATGTAGTTTGCATCTCCCTTGCCTTGTAGAATCTCTTGGATTTCACAGCTTGGAGGACTGTTTCCCCTACACATGAGAACTAGTGTATCAGCTTTTCCATCGTCTATCGCTTTCTTGACTGCTCTTTGCAGAGAGTCTTGGTTATAGTAGGCTATTTCTATCGCGTTTACTGGACACGCGCTGTAACAAAGCCCGCAAAATTGACACGTCTCAGCATCTATCTTGACCTCCTCAGTAGCAGGATCTACTGAGATAGCGTCATAAGGGCAGATAGATGAACAGATAGAACAACGTCCGCAGTAATTGTCATCTAACCTAATGCTTGTAGAGCCTGTTTCGCCCATGGAAAACACTCCTCTGCGAACTAGAGCTGTTTTGAGAAGAAGACTATCTTCAAATCCGCTTAATAAGCCATCGCAACACCGAGAAAGAAAGTTTTATGTCTCTGGATTCGCTAGAAACGTTCTAGGGAACCTATTGACAAGGCCAAAATCAGATTTGAGAGCGATCTTGGAAGCTGCTGTCAAGATGGAAGAGCAGTCTCACACACTCTACACTTTCGCACAGAAAAAAGTGGACTCTGATTCTTCAAGGGAATTTCTCAAAGAACTGGCTGGAGAAGAACTGAAGCACAAACAGAAGCTTCTGACGATAATTGAAGACAGAGAGAAAATCTCAGAACTAGGATCTGGGGCGGGGAAGATCCGAAACCTGAAAATTGTTGATTCGATGAAAGATGTAGCCCTTGACAGAGATGCTGACTACCAGAAGATTCTCATTTATGCTGCGAAGCGCGAAAAGGCAACACATGATTACTATGACTCTCTGGCACGTGGGATGGCAAGCACTGATCTTGGTTCACTGCTTTCTAAGCTTGCTGAAGAAGAGTTGAACCACAAGAACAGACTTGAAACGGAATACGATGAGTCTATCTTACGGGAGAACTAGGATCTTCACATGGCCAAGTGACAAGCTCTTCATTGACTGATGAGGCAGAACCTCTACGCGTTTCTTAGTCTTGTTCTTTCAGCTGCAGACTTCACTTGAGAACTGAATCTGAAATCGGCAATCCAATCTGTTCGTGCACGTGCTCGCCAGAATTAGCACCTGTGCATTCTACAGCAGTGCTTCAAACTCTGCCTTTGTAATAGTAGGGTCGCTTGACATAGAGGAATGCCTCAGTAGCAGCTATAATTGCTTCACCGACAGCACTACCAACCTGCTTGACCGGTCCGGTTGTTACGTCTCCTGCAGCAAAGACTCCGGTGATGTTGGTTCTTTGATGTGAATCTACAATAATGAAGCCATCTTCATCAACGTTGACACCTGCTTCCTCCGCGAATTTGGAGTTTGGAAGTTCCCCAATCTGAACAAAGACACCGTCAGCTTTTGTCTCTATGATTCCTCCAGTCTCGTTGTTCTTCACGATCACGCTATCCACGAAGTCATTTCCCCTGATTTCCTTGATCTCTGAATTCCAGAGGAGCTGAACATCTAGCTGATTCAGAGTTTCTACATCGATCATGTCCGCTCTCAGTTCATTCCTGCGATGCACCAGGCTGACGCTAGAAGCAATGTTGGATAGATAGATTGCTGACTTTACAGCGGAGTTTCCTCCCCCCACTACAATCACACGTTTGTCTTTGAAGAAAGGTCCATCACACACTGCGCAATAGCTAACGCCTTTTCCTCGGAATCCTTGTTCACCAGGCACTTGGAGCTCTCGATAATGTGTGCCAGAAGCAACGATCAGAGCAGATGCTGAATGAGTGGCTTTGTCAGTTTGGACACGTTTCTTCTGATCCTCAACATCAATTGAAACCGCTTTCTCAAGCTCCTTTATGGTTGCTCCGAATTTCCGGCAATGATTGGCCATTCTCTCAGCCAGTTCGGGTCCTGAAATGCTTTCGAAGCCGGGATAGTTCTCAATCCAAGGCGTAACTGAGGCTTCACCTCCAGCCATCTTCTCATCTAGAATAAGAGTTTTCAACCCGCTCCTTCCAGCATAAATCCCTGCCGTTAGGCCTGCTGGTCCAGCTCCTATGATGATAAGTTGCCAACTCTCCATGTCAATTCGCTTCTACGCTAGCAGTCATGTGGCTAATAAGCTCATTGCTGAGTAGCATTTGGAAAGCTTTATTAACAAACTTCATGTCTGTTAGACACCCAAAGGTATGTATCCACTGGAATGTGACCTCGCGGTTGAACCAGTACTGGGAAGATTTGAGCATGGCGTACAAGTACATTTCAAAAGCTTGGGAAAAACCTGAAGCCTCTTTTGTGAAGGACCTCATGTGGCAAAGGCTCATCCAATGGCGAAAACAACCAGCCATTGTCAGAATCGAAAAACCTACTAGACTTGACAGAGCACACAAGCTTGGATACAAGGCTAAGCAAGGATTTGTCTTGGCGAGGACCAGAATCAGACGTGGAGGACTGAACAGACCTAGGCCAAGATCCGGCAGAAAGCCTAGGAGGATGGGATCCGCGAAGTACAAACCATCCAAGAGCTTCAGATTGATCGCTGAGGGACGATGCGCCAGGAGGTTCCCGAACTTGGAGGTTTTGAACTCCTACTGGGTAGGCGAAGACGGCCGCCACAAGTGGTTCGAAATCATCATGGTTGATCCTGCCCACCCTGTCATCAAAGCAGATAGCGACCTAAACTGGGTTTGTAAGAACGAAAACAGGAGACGAGTCTTCCGAGGCCTGACAAGCGCCGGCAAGAAAGTAAGAGGATTACGATAACAAGCTGAAGAGGATTCTGGAAGAGAACTGCCTTCTGGTTAACACATATAGTTCTTTCCAATCATTCCAAGATGTTGTTCGAAAGTAGCAAAACATATAAGATATGCAGAGAGATATACTGCATATGCACGAAGCTAAAGGACCGCCGCCTAAGAACAAGAAAGATCACGTCAGACGCACCACAGTAATTCTTGAAGAGGAAGAGCGCAAGTACGTGGACAACCTCATTAAAGAGGGAAGAGAAGCAGGGTTAAAACAACTTATCTCCAAGATGTTAGACGTTTACAGAAGTATGATGATCTACGATTGGAAATATCCAGGAGAGTACTACGCAGGCATCAGCCGAGTTGCTTTCATCAACATTGAGTTCGTCAACACTCTCTTGCAATATGTTCCTGCAGAACAACATCGAGAAATCGGTAGAAAAGCAGGTGAAGCAGGAACATA
>CP070683.1:175368-185905 GCA_020352645.1 Candidatus Bathyarchaeota archaeon
AACAAGAGAAGCAGAAACAAGAGAAGCAGAAACAAGAGAAGCAGAAACAAGAGAAGCAGAAACAAGAGAAGCAGAAACAAGAGAAGCAGAAACAAGAGAGCAAGAAGGGCGTTGAAGAGATAGAGAGAACACCGGAAGAAGAGTCGCAAGGTGGAGGGTGATTACCTGAGAAAACTGCCCAAACAGCCTGAGGTGAACATAGGCACAATAGGCCACGTGGATCATGGAAAAACCACATTAGTACAAGCACTTTCAGGCGTGTGGGCGGCTAAACATAGTGAAGAGCTGAGACGTGGAATAACAATAAAACTAGGCTACGCTGACGCTCCCGTGTACAAATGCCCGAAATGCAGCCTGCCTGAATGCTATTCAGCAACACCCGAATGTGAAGCATGTGGAAGCAAGAGTGAATTTCAAAGAGCGGTCAGTTTTGTAGATGCTCCTGGTCATGAAGCGCTTATGGCAACGATGCTCTCCGGCGCTGCAGTTATGGATGGAGCCTTACTCGTAATTGCTGCAGATGAAACATGTCCACAACCGCAAACAAGAGAACACCTAGCAGCCATACAAATAGTTGGCATAGAAAAGATTGTCATCGTACAAAACAAAATCGACATTGTCGGCGAAAAAGAAATCCTGGAAAACTATCGCCAAATAACTGAGTTCGTCAAAGATACTGCTGCAAGCAAAGCTCCCATTATCCCGATCTCAGCCCAGCATTCCGTAAACACTGATGCTCTCCTCCAAGTCATGGAGGAATATATACCAACACCTGAGCGTGACTCCACAAAATCCCCGCTAATGTATATTGTCCGTTCCTTCGACGTGAATAGACCAGGAACGCTCATCAACAAACTAGCTGGCGGAGTTATAGGAGGCAGCATAATACAGGGGAAATTCAAAGTTGGAGAAGAAATCGAGATTCGACCCGGCATCAAAGTTGAGAAGCAAGGTCAAAGTCGCTATGAACCTCTTCTCACAACCATCACGAGTCTTCATGCTGGAGGCCGGAAAATGGATGAAGTACAGAGTGGAGGTCTTGTAGGAATAGGAACACTTCTTGACCCATCTCTGACAAGAGCTGACAGTTTGACAGGAAACTTAGTTGGGCGACCAGACAAGCTTCCCTCAACAATTTCGGAGCTAGAACTTGAAACACACTATCTGGAAAGCGTAGTTGGGACTAAGGAAATGATAGCAATAGACAGAGTTCGCCCCAAAGAGAATCTTCTCCTAGACGTCGGAACAACAATCACAGTGGGAGCAGTCGAGTCAGCTAAAGGAGCAGAAGTAGATTTCAAACTTGTTAGGCCAGTGTGTGTTGAAAAAGGAATGAGGGCAGCTCTGAGCAGAAAAATCGCAGGAAGATGGCGTCTAATTGGCTATGGTGTGGTTAAATAGCATGCCTCAAGAAAAAG
The DNA here is from genome assembly GCA_020352645.1 of Candidatus Bathyarchaeota archaeon. GTDB lineage: Archaea > Thermoproteota > Bathyarchaeia > Bathyarchaeales > SOJC01. The sequence continues at coordinate 176,787 of CP070683.1, forward strand.
TCAGCAGATGAGAATTCAACCAGAAAATGGAAGTTGACTTGTCACCAGAAAAACCTACCAATATCATACTGGATTCAAGTTTCCTCTTTATCCCTTCGCAATTCAGGATACATATTTTCGATGAATTGCAGGAAGCTCTAAGTCGCAAACTCGAGCCTATAATCCTCTCTTCAACCTACAGTGAGCTGCAGACACTCGCTGAAAGAGGATCACCAAAAACACGCCTTCAAGCGAAACTAGCATTGAAACTTGCGGGCAAGTGCCGCCTAATCAAAGTGCGGAAACATGGCCAGGAAAACCCAGATGACATAATTGTCCGAGTAGCTTCAAGCATGAAGTTCTACGTTGCCACAAATGATAGCACATTGAGAAAAAGGTTACGAAGCATAGGTGTGACAGTCATCTACATGAGACAGAAGTCTCATCTAGCAGTTGAAGGCTCTGCTTAGTTTCTTGCACGGCAAGATTCTTGCACATGTGCCTTAAGCGAAAGAAACTCTTGAAAAAGGTTTTTAAAACCGCCTAGAAGTTTAAGTAAGACACAGCCCCAAATGGGTAGAGGCAGAATCAAGATGTTCAGGCTTCTTCACCTTGAAGACACAGTTCGCATACCTCCCCAAAAATTCGGAGACCCTCTCACGCAAGCAGGCCACGAGCAGCTAAGAGCAAGGTATGAAGGGATGGTTGATGAGGATCTTGGTTACGTTATCGCTGTCGCGGATATCAAGGTCAACCCAACAGGAAAGATCATTCCAGGCGACGGAGCAACATACCACAAAGTGTCCTTCTCACTCCTCACCTTCTACCCTGTAATCCAAGAAATCATAGAAGGAGAAGTTGTGGAGATTGCTGATTTCGGAGCTTTCCTGCGAATCGGACCAATAGACGCCCTTCTGCACGTGTCGCAGCTAATCGATGATTTCATATCCTACGATGAGAAACAGGGCGTACTGATGGGAAAAGAGACGAGAAGAAAGCTATCCTCAGGTGATCAAGTTAGAGCCCGCATAACCGCTGTTTCACTATCACGAGGCGGGAGCTCCGGAAAAATTGGGGTAACAGCAAGGCAGCCCTTCCTTGGAAAGCTTGAATGGATAGGAGAGGAAGTGAGGAAACTCAGATCTGAGAGGGCAGCTTCCAAGAAGCGGGAAAAGCAGGAGGACTAGGAAGATGACTCAAAAAGCATGTCGGGAATGCCATCTCATAACGACGGGCAACATATGTTCAAAGTGCAAGACTGCGACCTTAAGTGACGATTTCAGTGGCCTTATCATAGTAATAGATCCAGAAGAGTCGAAGATCGCCAAAACGATGGAAACAAAAGAAAAGGGGCGATATGCCCTACGCGTACGATGACAGTTATTAGGAACAACATCGATTAGTTCTGCAATAATTGAGAGAGACCAAATGCAGAAGAGAGGGATTTGCCCGAACCTTGAAAAAAACATGAAGACATGTGGCTGCACATACCACTCCTGCGACAAGAAAGGAAGATGCTGCGAGTGCATTCGTTTCCACCAAAAGCGGGGCGAAATCCCAGGATGCTTGTTCTCCAGAGAAGTTGAGAAAACCTATGAGCGATCGATAGAGAGATTTGTCACAGATTATAGGTGATAATCATCCGTCGTCTCACGCCAAAACTTCGAAAAAGACTAAAGAAGCCTTTGGGAACCCTCTTCCAAGGCTCCATCGAATCAACTTTAAACAATGTGAAGAATCTAATTGACAAAGAAAAACCTGCGAAAATAATAACTGTAGGTGACCAAGTTTCCAAGGATTTTTCAGAGAATCTGATTCAACCCGATGTTTTGATTGTTGACGAAAAGATAATGCGCAAAAGAATAGCTCCTATTCATTTAGCAGCTGATGAAATCACACAAGTGATGAACCCCCCCGGCACTATAACTGACGAAGCTTGGCAGACTGTAGAAAGGGCAATACTAAGCCCTGGGTGTACTAAGATCTTAGTTGATGGAGAGGAAGATCTCCTAGCGCTTGTAGCTATTCTTACAGCTCCCGAAAGCTCTCTTGTATTCTACGGCCAGCCTCACAAGGGAATCGTAGCAGTCGTTGTAACGGCTGAGACAAAACAGAAGATGCGTGAGATATTTGATGCAATGCAGATTGCCAGAGAAAACTAGAATCACAAATCTCTTACAGCGCTGAATGCAAGTATCAAATCGGAGACACTGAACGAATTTCCTCAAGCATCAACGCTGAATCCCTAGTTCGCGAAAACTGTCACATCGATGAAGCCGTATAAGGACAAAAGCTTTTTCTGTGCCATAATCATCCATCTATGGGAGTCAAGATGAAAATCAAGATACTCTCTCAGAAACGCAACCCCTTGCTGAAAAGAGAAGAGGTGGCTTTCGAGGTTGACCATAGCCAAGAAGGACAGACCTCATCACGCTTACATGTTAGAAGAAACCTAGCAAGCGCACTCAAGACAAAACCAGAATTCGTCTTCTTAGAGAGACTGGAAACAAGAACCGGTACCATGATTGCTGCCGGAGAGGCAAATATTTATGACACAATTGAACAAGCGGAGCTAATCGAGCTGAAGCATATAGTTTCTCGCCAGTCTCCTCCCCAACAACCAGAAGATGAAGAAAAGAGCAAGAAGGAAGACGTACCTGAGCCAAAAACAGCAGAAAAAGGTGCAGGTGAAGCACCGTCTAAGATTGAAGAGGACGAAAAGGATAAGATAAAGGAGGAATCATCAGATGACAGAGCAGAGTGATGAGCCAAAACCTGAAGATGAAGAGACTCAGCCAGTTGAGGAAGAAATCGAGAAAGAGCAGACTACAGAGCCCATAGAATCAAAGACAGAAAAGAAAAAGAAAGTGAAAGCTAGCAAAAAGATCTTTACCTTCTACAAGATGGAACAGAAGGGCATAACACGGCTCAGACCCTTCTGTGAAAGATGTGGTCCAGGATACTTCATGGCCAATCATACTGACAGATATACTTGTGGCCACTGCGGCTTCACGCGATACAAACAAGTCGAGGAATGATGAAAGAGCAAATGAACCAAGAGAAGACGAGATTTCACGTTAACGTTTTCATACGCGATGTTTCAGGGGAACGCCTTTGGGAGATTAACCGACCCATTCCGCCTGTCAAGATCGCCACAAACCTAAATCTCATAAGTGTTCAAAAGCCTGAAGGAAATGTGATCGAAGTTCCATTTGTCTTTGCCATAAGCTACAATCCGCCGGTTGCGCAGATTAGCTTCAAAGGAAGAGCGCGTATTACAGGAGACAAAGACGAGTTGAACAAAATCCACGCGTTATACGTTGAGAAAAAGGCGCCCCCACCAACTGTTGTACAAGCCATTTCAAACATCGTATTCCTGGAGTCAGTCTTAATCTCAAGAACGCTAAACATCCCTCCACCTATCCCACTGCCAAAAGTGCCAATCGCCCTCAGTGGAAAGAAAAGACGCGAACCCACCTACAGAGCTTGAAATTATTTTAATGGCACGTACATTGATGATCGAGATGCACCTATACCGGGCTGACCATGTTTCACAGGTCTGTTTGTAATCGCAAATTCTCCAAGATAATGCCCGATCATCTCCACAGCTACCTCGATCGGGACAAATTCCTTTCCGTTGTGGAGAAGAAGCGTTATTCCCACCATCTCCGGAAGTATCACCATGTCTCGAGCATGTGTCTTTACGATCGGTTTCTGCCCTTCATTCGCCAATGCCCTCGCAGCTCTGACGCTTTCTAAGAGAACCCGCTGATCAGTTGTGAGTCCTCGTTGAAGACTTCTCCTGTGACGTGAGGGTAGCAAGAGTATGAACTCGTCCATTGAGAGGCCTCTCAATTGCTCGAAGGAGTGCCCACGATACGCGAATTCTTTTGGCAAATTCCTCACCAATCACAATCTTTCATTTTCAAGCGTAGTTTATTAGTCTTTCCGGCTAGTCTCTTCTTTTCTGTCTTTTGCCAGCTCCTCTGGCTGCAATCAATCCGACCTTCCTACCTGGAGGCGCACCTCTAGCGACAGTTGTAACCTTCCTGCCGCCTTTCTTACTGCTCCCGAAAGGATGCGCAGCAGCAACCATTGCAATTCCCCTTGTCCGTGGGTATTTGTGACCTTTGGCTTTTTTGTGATGGTATTTCGAACCAGCTTTCAGGAAAGGTTTCTCTAGGCGTCCTGCTCCTGAGACAATGCCTATTGTTGCTCGACATAAATCATTAACATATTTGGTTTTCCCCGAAGGAAACTTTATCATTGTTCCTTGGGGTGTGTGAGCAACAACGGTCGCATAAGCTCCTGAAGATCGCGCAATCTTTCCTCCGTCGCCAGGAGAAAGCTCTATTCCGCATATCATGGCGCCTTCAGGTATGTCCTTGAGGGGGAGAACATTTCCGATGTCGATTCGCGCCTGGCGTCCGAGTTGGATTTCTTGTCCTTCGTGCGTGCCCTCGGGAACCACAAAATAGTACTCCTGGTTTTGCGGAAGCCTTATCTTGGCTAGTGGTGAGCCTCGTCCAGACTCGTGAAAAATGGATTCCACTCTGCCTTTGACAACACTCTCAAGCTGTTCATTTGTGATCGGAGGATACTTGGCAGGTGCTACTCTCTTTTGTGTTGAGGCTCTGAAGGTTGAGCTGCCTCTCCCCCGCCTCTGCACTCTTATTCTCTTCCCCATTTTTGTAGCCTGCCGTCTATGTGAAGGAGCGATGCAGTTTAAATTCTTTGTGTTTTACAATGACGCTTGAAGTGTGATTTGATTGGACAGATGAGCTGCATTGCTATGTTGGTAAGGGTCTAGCTTCTATGCCGAGTTCAGTTCTTATCTGTTTGGCAAGTGTGTAGGCATCTCCAGCTCGGTAGTTGTCGGTAATTACAAGCTCCGGCTTGCTTTGTCTCACATATTCGAGCAGACCCTTGAAATCAGAGTGATCACTGAGGGCGACAACATACTCTCTTTCTCCTATCTGTCTGCAGGGAACATTGAACTCCCATCCGCTGACGCATACTTGAAGGTTGTTCGGATCTATTTTTCTCCGCCAGCTCATGTGGTAAAAGGCTACGAAGGGCGTTTCTTCTTGGAGCGTTGATTGCAGTTCGTGCTTGGTTAAGAAGAGAGGTCTGTGGATCCTCCTTCCATGTTTCTGATGGACTCGCGTTATCTGTAGGATTCTTTCAGGCATAACGAATGGTGTTCTAATTCTGGCTTCATGCAATATTTGCATAACCTCTTGAAGCTTTCCATGATAGCCAAAGACATAAACAGGACCCTGTTCTAGCCCCTCCTCAACAAGTGAGACAAGTCGAGATTCGGCTTCATTCGCGAAATTTCTAGTACGCCATGGGCTACCATACGTGGCTTCAATAACTAGAATATCAGATTGAATTACAGGAGTATCCGCAATACGGAAATCCCCGGTATAGAGAATTCGCGTCCCCTCTATGTCTTCAACAAGTACCTGGGCCGACCCTAAAATATGACCTACTTTGTAGAGCGTTATCTGCTCATCCTTGAAGCACATAGTCTTGTTGTACTCAACTACCTGTGAATTCCCTCTCTTGAGGAATCGTGATCCTTTCATTACATTGATAAGATCTCTAGTCGCAGCTGTCATCACCACAATTTCACAATTTCTCAGGCTTTGATGCAATCCACCCATGTGATCTGCGTGTGCATGAGTAACGATCCTTAGGGATCTAGAGTCTTCGTGGGCATCGCAAGCCACATACTTTCCGAGAAGAACAGCGCCTTTGCGCGTTACACTAGCCTTCAATGACGCCCACCTAACTTTCCAGTCAGCGTTGTTTATTGACACCCGCTAAAATCGTTTGTCGTCACATTCTGCGCAATCGTATGCCACAATTATCTCTTATGGACCTCCACTGTTCGTTCTCCAGCGATCGTCTCAGGTTGGTTGTCAACTATGCTTGCATGGAGAGATCTCGCACAAGAATATGGAGCGTGCGAGACAAAAAAAGGAGATCCGTGTGGGTTTTTGAAGTTTCTCGATGAAGCAAGTTGGGATTCAATTGTGTCTAAGTAAGCCTAGAGTCGGCTGAAGCTACTTATCTCAAATATTGATTGTCTTTTCATAATGTCTTTTAAGATACGAGAATACTGCTGTCCGAGTCAAAATGGGAAAGCTCAAGGAGATCCGCTTAAAGGTTGCCAAACTTCAAATGGACGCAAAAGAGCTTAAGCGACTAAAATCCGACTGCAGCAATATGAAGCGATTTCGAAAGATGATAATCAAGGAAAGATACGACTAAGCGCGATGGTTGAATGGACAAGAGATTAGAGAAAACGCTTGAGAAAGCTCTCGACAAGTTGCTTCAATCGACTCTAGAGAAGAGATATTTCGCTCTTATGGACGAGAGATTCCTCAATCTGACTAAATCGAAAGAGGATTTTTTGCTAGGGATTGTTGTGGGTGACATGCTAGAAGGGCTGGGATTCTGCACTTATGGAGTGCACAAAAGATATCCCAAGGACAAAGAGTTTAGAAAACTGTTTAGAATGATCGAGAGAAGATCAGACGAAATAGAGAGCAGAATAGAAACCATCCTTTCAAAGCAAGATGGCTCTGGTTAGCCTGAGACATCCTCGGGATAAGAACTTGCTAACTTCACGAGCAAGCCCCTAGTTCCTGATGGATGTGGCAATGAGGATGTTTGTTGTTTGCTCATCCAAGCCTGAGGAAGCACAAACCGCATTATGTGATATGTAAGATATCTAGGAAAGGCTCTTAAAGAAGCAAGGTAGGCTTCGCAGAAAACACTCCGGACATAGGCACCACTCATTCATAGGTAGCTACTCTTAAATAGCTAAGAGCTTCGATAGCAAGTCGAAGCGGATACGTGAGGATGAACTCCAAAACAATTGCAGTAATAGTTGTGTTTGCCGCGCTTACAATAGTTCTCAACCTGCCGATCAAGATACCTGCACCATATGCAACCTTCCTAATTTACCAAATTTGGGAAATACCTATAGTTGCGGCATTCTTGCTTTTTGGCTTTAAAGTAGGATCAGCGATATCTATCATAAACACTGCGATGTTGCTCGCTATATTCCCTGGCGAACTTCCGACGGGTCCGTTCTATAACCTTGCTGCAGTCCTCAGTATGTTGTTTGGAATCTACTTGACGCAGAAATTCCTGAAGGTTCAAATTGGCACTAGACACAGACTGACACTGCCCGTAGTATCTACTGCCGTTGGCATTTTTTTCAGAGTAGCTTTTATGACAATCGTGAATTGGACTTTCCTTCCCTTTGAACCTCCAGTTGGCTTTGGTTTACCACTTGAGTTTGTGGTGGCGCAACTTCCAGTAATAGCCTTCTTTAACGCTACACTTGCTCTGTACACAATTCCAGTAGGCTACTTCCTAGCAGAGGTTGCAGGCTCAAGCATGAAGTATGTTGGGCTGAACAGACAGACTAACACGAAGACGTCGTAGAACAGCTGCAGGCACTATTCAAACCGAGAAACTATCTACTGCACCGCATAGTCCACTGTTCTCATGATCACCATGATCCCGTGACAAGCGTGTGACAACTCTCTTAGACAGCACGTGCTTTCTCCTAAGCATCTCCTACTAGCCCGTAAACATTATAGTAACACTTGACATTCTACACCTTAGATGGAGAAAATGGAGTCGCTCAGAGGGCTGATCAAGAAAGCGCTTCAAGCCAGCTACGCAGAATTCGTCAGCTTGGCCAGTGACTGCATCAATCTCTTGGCGTCTGAGAAAGGACGGATTGGAAAACTCAACGTTCAAGGGCGCCTCATTGAGATTGACCCATCTGGAGAAGCGATCATCATCGGTGACCTTCATGGCGATCTAGAAAGCCTGGGCTACATATTGAAGGATTCTAGATACATAGAAAAAGCGAAAACCAACAGCGACACTCTTTTGATCTTCCTAGGAGACTATGGAGATAGAGGATCGAATTCAGCAGAAACCTACTATCTGATCATGAAGCTAAAGCACCTATTTCCACAGAGAGTTGTGTTGCTCAGAGGCAACCACGAAGGACCACGCGACTTGCTTGCTCACCCCCACGACCTACCTAACAAACTCAGGGCGAAGTATGGAGATGATGGGAAAATCCTATATTCAAAGATTCGTGAGCTCTATGAACACCTGTACACAGCCGTACTAGTGAGAGATTTTTGCGTGATGATTCATGGAGGAATTCCAAGTCAAGCTTCGACATCTGATCACCTACGGTACGCTCATAAAATGCACCCCAAAGAAAGACATCTCGAAGAGGCTCTTTGGAGCGATCCTTCAGACTCGATAAAAGGAACGTACCCATCCCCAAGAGGAGCAGGGAAGCTTTTCGGAGAAAACGTTACGCAGAGATTCTTCAAGCTCATGAATGTAAGAATGCTGATCAGAGGCCATGAACCGACTCACGAAGGATTCAAAACAAATCATCATGGTAGAATTCTGACCTTATTCTCTCGAAAAGGCCCGCCATATTTTAATGCTTCAGCGGCATATTTGCAGCTTGACTTGTCTTCGAAATCAAACAACGCATATGAAATGGTTAGCTGTGTCAAGAAGTTCTAGGTTCCAACTAAGCCAGACAGATGTAGAAAAACTTATGATTTGTCGATAGAGAAATTGTGATGTGGCAGGGTAGAAAGATTGTCAAAGGAACCAGAAACTGAAATCATCAATGAGAACGAAGGTTCAGAACAACTGCCATCTCCACCACCGGAACACACTGAAGAACTGAAAATGGAGAAACGCCTGAAACACATTCTCGAACAGATGAAGAAGCTCTCTCCAGAAGAACTGCAGTACTATTCAAGACAGATAATGTTGGATGAAGTGGGATACGAAGGGCAGTCTAAGTTGAAAAAAGCAAAGATATGTATAGTTGGCTTGGGAGGTCTTGGGTCTATCATAGCCACTCAACTTGCAGCAGCTGGCGTAGGACATCTGCGACTTGTTGACCGCGACATTGTTGAAGAGTCAAATTTGCAGAGACAACATCTTTACAGCTTCGACTTTCTTGGATACCCTAAGGTAGAAGCAGCGATTGAAAGATTGAAAAGAGTCAATCCTTACATTGAACTCGAACCGCTCCCTCTTTCTTTTAACGCGCACAATGCAAGTGGGAT
>CP070683.1:186005-196297 GCA_020352645.1 Candidatus Bathyarchaeota archaeon
AGTTGAAACTCACTGACGGATCTAGTGATTCGTTCTTTAACTAAGAACAAGATGATGAACAGTGCTACAGTACCAGGTATTAGTGAAAGCCAGAAGACATCTCGTACAGTAAGACCCAGGAAGATCATGATCGTTGAGGCAATTATCGGTCCCACAACAGCACCTGACTGATCTAGAGCCCTGTGTAAACCGAAAGCGGCCCCCCGATGCTTATCTGAGACCGACTCGCTAAGCAGGGCATCACGAGGAGAAGTTCGAACAGCCTTACCAATTCTGTCAGAAACTCTGATTACAAAAACATCCAGAGGCACTTTCGCTACTGCAAAAAGAGGTTTGACAACATTTGATATAGCGTAGCCAGCCAAAACAAACAACTTCCTCCTCCTGAACCTGTCAGAGAAAATCCCTGAAACTGCCCTCAATGTGTAACTCAAGGCCTCAGCTGTTCCCTCTACCAGTCCTAAGACAGCTCTACTTGATCCTGGTAGTCCGAGGAGAAATGTTGGAAGAAGGCTGAACACCATCTCGGTGGACATATCAGTGAAAAAGCTGACAAAACCCAGAGCAAACACGTTCCTGAGTGCTGAATCATTAGACTTTCCACCACTCCTGCTTTTCATTGTATGACGTCGTCCAAAATCTGTGAGCATACAGTCTTTGACGGCATCTTATATACGTAACAGTTCTTATGAATTGTGGAAGGAGTTCTGGACTGGGCACTCAAACCTTCTAGCTCACAACAATCTGACTACTTGGGCAACTTGTGGTTTGGGAAATTCCTAAGTTTCCCTGTCGAAAGCCACTATGGCGAAAACTGGTAGCTTACTTCTTCGTTGATTGCCATTTTTTCGAGAAACTTAGAAAGCAGCGAGAAGAATCAGAAGGCGTACGAAAAGGAAGTGGGAAAATGAAGAAGATTCTGCAGGTAAGTCTAAGGCTTAAGGTGACTAAACCGGACCTTGAGAAAGCCTTTCTAAGAGTCACCTGACCTATCGTAGATGCTGAGGGACTCATCTGGAAGGTCTGGATTGTGAATGAGGCTGAAAAGTCCGCTGGTGGAATCTACCTATTTGAAGATGATGCCTCAGTAAAGGCATTTCTGAAGGGAAAAATCGTAGCAGGGATAATGAGCTATCCAGCCCTAAGTGACATCGAAGCGAAAGTATTCGACATACTACCTGAACACACAAAGATCACTCGAGGTTCTGTGGACTAACAAAACTCTGGGAAAAAATAACCTTCCCCCCTTTTGCTGACTCTATTCTAATGCAAATCCCCCTTCACGCTCGCGCCGACTTTCTGCAGTTTCCTAGTTTCCATGTGAGTCAACCAGGGTAAATACAGTATTTACTGTCGTGAACAATATAAACATTATGTATATATTCGCGCCATCTTTTAATATATGCGTAGAGCAACCGGAGGTTTGATAAATATGGGTAAGTGGAAAGCTGTAAGAGTTAAGCAAGAACTCGTCGACCAAGCTAAGAAAGAAGTGGCGAGAAGCGATTGCAAGAGTCTTTCCGAATTCGTGTCAGAAGCAATCCAGCAACGTCTACAAACACTTGCCAAACAGAGGGTCCCAGAATATCTGGAACGCGATCGAGCTCCGCCAGCTCAGGCGCTTCAAGGACAGGTCTTCTACTCGCCAAAACATGTGTGGGCACAGGTCACATCTAAAGGACAAGTTAGACTCGGAATCACAGAATACTTCCAAGGACAATTAAGGGAAATAGTAAACGTTCGCACTTATGAAGTGGGGGAAAAAGTCTCCAGAGATTCACCATTCGGAGTACTTGAATCTTGGTGGTTTACGCACGATTTGTATTCCCCTGTTGATGGAGAAATCATCGAGGTTAACAAAAGAATAGTCGAAGATCCCTTCATGTTGATGGCTGCTCCCTCCACATGGATAGTGCGAGTTCAACCAGAAGAAGACAGTTCCTGGATGAAAGATCTTCTGAACCTACAGAACTATCAGAAGTCACTCAAGGCTAATGCCGCTTGAAGAGTCTGCTCAGGAGCCAAAATACTTGACCAAATGGAAAACCGTTCGCGTCAGGCTAGAACTATGGGATGCAGTAGAGAGAACACTTGAAACAGGTCGTTATCGAAGTCTTTCAGAATTTGTTTCGGATGCAATTCAAACTCGTCTTAGCGAGCTCAAACAAGACCGCGAAAACGAGTCAATTCTACATGCCAGGTATCCAATGATTCACGAACGTCTGCTTTGCAGTCGAAATCATCTATGGGCAATGGTTACTCCTGAAGGAAATGTCAGAGTAGGTCTCACTAACCACGCGCAAACCCATCTTAAAGCCGCATTGAGCATCCAAACATCACCAGTCGCATCAGGCATCACAAGAGAAAAACCATTTGGGGTAATCGAGACTTGGATGTTTGTGTTTGACCTCTACGCTCCTGTGAGCGGCAAGATCGTCAAACTAAACAGCGCCCTGCTAGAGAAACCCCTCTTGTTAAACGAAGTTCCATATGAATCTGGGTGGATTGCCGAGATAAAACCAAACAACGTAATAACACTGGAAGAGGAATTAAGGGATCTAATGGGGCCGAATCAGTATAAGCTTTGGTTCACTAAACTGACCCATTTCGGGCGCCCACGATCAGAAGCACCAAAATAGCTCCCCTCTCTCTGGTTCACCTGCTTTGAAAAAGCCAACGAGTTGCAGCAGAAAATGCAAAAGGTAGAACAAGATTCCAATGAAGTACGGATGCTACCGCCCTGCCGGGCCGCTTGTCCTGCGGAAGTGAATGTTCAAGGCTATATCGCCCTAATTCAGCAACGAAGATTCAAGGAATCAGTTGAACTCATACGAAAAAACATGCCTTTTCCCGCAATCTGTGGCAGGATCTGCTTTAGCCCTTGTCAAGATGCGTGTAACCGAAAAGAGATCGACCAGCCCGTCGGCATTCGCCATCTAAAACGGCTCGCAGCGGATATTGAACGCGAACAAGGGAGAGTCAAGCCAAAGCCGATAGGCAAAACTCACAGTGAACAAGTGGCAATAATAGGCGCAGGACCCGCTGGTCTTGCAGCCGCCTATGAATTGGCAAAGCTTGGTTACCCCGTAACGGTCTTTGAGCGTATGTCCAATCCAGGAGGCATGATGAGATATGGAATACCTGACCATCGTCTAAAAAAATACGTGGTGGCAAACGAAATAGCGTTCATTCAAGACTTGGGCGTAGAAATCAAGACAGGATCAGCGCTCGGCAAAGATTTCACACTAGAGGACTTGCAGGAACTTGGCTACAAAGCCATATTCATAGCAGTCGGTGCGCAGCGAAGCCAACTCCTCGGGGTTCCTGGAGAGCATTTGGGAAATGTGTTCCCTGCCGTTGAATTTCTGAGAGACATTGCTCAGGGAAGAACATTCGATGTAGGTGAGAAAGTGGCAATAGTAGGAGGCGGAAACAGTGCTGTTGACGCAGCCCGCGTATCGTTGAGGCTCGAGGCGCGGGAAGTGATAATTCTATATCGTCGCTCAAGAAAGGAGATGCCAGCTCTTTCTTATGAAGTGGAAGCAGCGCAAAGAGAAGGTGTTAAACTCCAATTTCTGGTTTCACCGAAGAGAATACTGGGCGAGAAAGGAAGCGTTAAAGCAATTGAATGTGTCAGAATGAAGCTGGGACCCCCTGATGAAAGCGGAAGAAGGCGACCTATTCCTATTCCTGATTCAGAACACACATATGAGATTGACACAGTCATTCCGGCAATCGGACAAAAGATTGAAACGCACTGTTTGCCTCCAGTTCTTGTAGACGGAAAAACAAGAGGAATTTCAACAGATCCGCTGACGCTAGAGACCAAGCTTCCAGGAGTGTTTGCAGGTGGAGATTTGGTAACCGGCCCGGCAAGCGTAATCGAGGCTGTAGCAGCAGGTAAAGGGGCTGCAATCTCGATTGATCGATATCTGAACAATAGTAATCTGAAAGCAGATAGACACATCGCTGTTGAGGAAACAACTTGGGTCAAGAACTGGAAGGCAGTAACAAAGAAACCAGAGAGGTACGTAAGCTTTCACGAAGACTTGGGGAGATATAAAGTAAGCTTCGAAGAGGCTGATGAACTTATGGCGAAAAATAAGGAAATAGCGGTGTCCGAAGCCAGAAGATGCATGGAATGTGGACCATGCATAGAATGTCTTGGCGATGAAGGATTGTGTGATGCTGACAAAGCTGTGATAGATGAATCATTATGCACTGGCTGCAACGTATGTGCCGTGGTCTGCCCCTTTGGTGGAGTTGAGAAAAACGAAATAGGAGTAGCAAAGATCAATGAATTTCTCTGCAAAGGCTGCGGCATTTGCAGTGCAAGCTGTCCAGAACGAGCAGTGAGCATGAAGAAATCTTCAGAAGATCAGATAGTTAATATGATCTCCGCTGCGTTGGAGGGAAGCTAGAACATGCTTAGACCAAAGATAATCGGCTTTGTATGCAATTGGAGCAAACCTCCAGAAATCCAAACCTCTGAGCCTTCAGGTTTTGAAGGACACCCAAAAATCCATATGATACAGGTGATGTGTGTAGGAAGAATTGACCCTGTGATTGTACTCGATGCTTTTGTTAGGGGCGCAGATGGAGTTCTAATGGTAGGCTGCCCTTCACCTGACTGCCACTACGTTGAAGGAAATACTCAAGCCAAATTCAAAGTCAAGATGCTCAAGAAACTCCTTGCGTTAGCAGGAATCAAGCCAGATCGTCTCTTGCTGGATTGGGCTCACATGACCGATGTTGAATCCTTCGTGAAGATTGTGGACAATTTCAGAAACCTTATCATAGCTATGGGCCAGTCGCCTCTGAATGGTGGAGATTCAAGTGATGACTTCCTACTCAACCTGCGGGCTGCAAAGAATACAGCATCAGATTTTCGCTTAAGAGTTCTAACTGGAAGGGAAGGGGAGTTGACACAAGCTGAAAGTGTTTACGGCGAAACAATTCCGGCAAACGATTTCGACCGAATATCTGAGCTTCTAACAAGGATGGAGTTCATTCGGCACAAGATACACCTGTTGGCGATACAAGAGCCGGTTTCTGTAAAACAGCTCGCTGAAAGAATCAAGGAAAAGCCTTCCTTTGTTCTCTGCCAAATTGTCGAAATGCGGCGAAGAGGTATGGTTACCTTAGATGAGATAAAAGGAACAACACCTCTTTACAAGGGTTTGGAGGTCTAAGAATGGCAGAAAAAATCGGCTCTGTGATGGTAGTGGGCGGTGGAGTCGCAGGAATACAGGCATCCTTGGATCTTGCAGACTCGGGTTTCAAAGTTTACCTCCTCGACAAGTCGTCAAGTATAGGCGGTGTGATGGCAGAGCTTGACAAAACTTTTCCGACAAATGACTGTTCGATGTGCATCTTGGCGCCTAAACTCGTAGCAACTGGAAGACACCCAAACATTAGCTTGATCACCAACGCGGAACTAGTTGACCTTAAAGGCCAAGCTGGAAACTTCCTCGTAAAGTTTCGGAAACGAAGCCGCTACGTAGACGAAGAAAGGTGCAACGGCTGCGGCCTTTGTTCACAGAAATGCCCAGTGGAAGCATTAGACACCTTTAATGAAGGATTGAGCAACAGAAGTGCAATCTACGTGGAGTATCCACAAGCAGTTCCCCTCAAATACATTATAGATCGCGAAAAATGCATTGGCTGTGGAACCTGCGAAGAAGTGTGCAAAGCCAAAGCTATTGCATATGACCAACAAGACACCGAAACAACGTTGAGTGTAGGCTCGATTATCCTAGCTCCAGGCTTCGAACCTTTCGATGCCAGAGTAAAAAGCGAACTTGGCTACGGCAAGTTCCCAAACGTTGTCACAAGCATAGAGTTCGAGCGAATTCTAAGTGCTTCAGGACCCTATGGCGGATTAGCACTCAGACCCTCAGATGGCGAAGTACCGAGAAAACTAGCATTCATCCAGTGCGTAGGCTCAAGAGATGCCCAGATAAACAGAGATTACTGCTCTGCAGCATGCTGCATGTATGGAATAAAAGAGGCGATAATTGCAAAGGAACATGTTCCAGTTGCACTTGACTGCACATTATTCTATATGGACATACGTGCCCACGGAAAGGAGTTTGACGCATATTACAACAGGGCTCAAGATGAGTTTGGCATTAGATTTGTGAGATCTAGAGTCGCAAACATCACCGAGGATCCGAAGACAAACAACCTGCACTTGTATTACGTGGAAGAAGAAGAACCGACAACTGAAGAGTTCGACATGGTAGTGTTGTCAGTCGGCATGCAGCCGCCAGCTGAAGCTTCTAAGCTGGCCAACATATTCGGAATCGAACTGAATGGCCAAAAATTCTGCCAAACGCGGATGTTCTCACCAGTGGAGACCTCGAGGCCAGGCGTATTTGTCTGCGGAGCCTTTTCCTCTCCAAAGGACATACCTGAAAGCGTTGCACAAGCAAGCGGAGCTGCAGCGAAGGCCATGAGCATAATCGCGTCCGAAAGAGGAAAAGAAATAGTGGCAAAGGAGTATCCACCTGAAAGAGATGTGAGTCAAGAGGAACCACGCATAGGCGTATTTGTCTGCCACTGTGGAATAAACATCAGTGGTACAGTAAGTGTCCCGGAAGTTGTAGATTTCGCTACGAAGTTGCCAAGCGTCGTCTATGGAGAAGCAAACCTCTACACGTGTTCACAAGATACACAGGGAATGATAAAAGAAAAGATCCAAGAGCACAATCTTAATCGTGTAATTGTCGCTTCATGTACGCCTAGAACCCATGAAGCGCTTTTCAGAGAAACAGTAAGAGAGTCAGGCTTGAACCCATACTTGTTTGAGATGGCTAACATACGAGATCAGTGTAGCTGGGTACATGTGCATCAGCCGAAAGAGGCTACTGAAAAAGCCAAGGATCTTATTCGATCGGTCGTGGCGAAGGCTCGACTTTTGAAACCCTTGCGGAGACCAGTGATAAATGTGACGCCAACTGGCTTAGTCATCGGAGGCGGTGTTTCCGGCATGACAGCTGCTTTGGAGCTCGCTAACCAAGGCTTTGATGTGCATCTCGTTGAACGAACAAAAAATCTTGGCGGGCATCTTCGTGAAATTCGCTACACTTTGGAAGGTGAAAACCCGCGAGAGCACTTGGACAGTTTGGTCACGCAGGTCTTGGAAAACGGAAGAATCCATGTATACTTGGATTCTGAGGTTGCTGAAGTCAATGGTTTTGTGGGCAACTTCAAATCTAAGATAAATAGTGAAAGCGGTGAAAAAGAAGTTGAGCATGGTGTGGTCATTGTTGCCACTGGTGCTAAAGAGTACGTGCCGACTGAGTACCTTTACGGCAACGCTCCAGGCGTAGTGACTCAACGTGAGTTGGAGGAAATGCTTTTTAATGGAGCCTTCAAGGCTGAAAGCGTTGTGATGATACAGTGTGTTGGCGCGAGAACTAGAGAAAGACCCAATTGTGCAAGGATATGTTGTGGACAAGCAATAAAGAACGCTTTGAGAATCAAGGAGACAAGTCCCGAAACAGATGTCTACGTCCTATACAAAGACGTGAGAAGTTATGGATTCAAGGAAAAATACTATCGAAAGGCCGCCAGTAAAGGGGTCATATTTGTCAACTATAATGATGATAGGAAGCCTGAAGTGTCAAGTGACGGTGGAAAACTAAAAGTGCTCTTCTGGGAGCCCATCATCAAAGAGGAAATTACCTTGGAGCCAGACACGGTTGTCCTCAGCGCTGCAGTTTCTCCAAACCCCGACAGCAAACGCGTGAGTGAGATGCTCAAAGTACCCTTAACAAAGGACGGATTCTTCTTGGAGGCCCACATGAAGTTAAGACCTGTCGACTTTCAGACTGACGGAGTTTTCCTCTGTGGGATGGCCCACTCACCAAAATTCATCGATGAGAGCATCTGTCAAGCATGCGCGGCGGCTGCTCGAGCATCAACAATTCTTTCAAAGAAAACACTTGAGATGGAAGGAATCATAGCAGACGTGGACGAAGACTTATGTAGTGGCTGCAGGATTTGTGAACATCTTTGCCCATACAGTGCGATAGAGATGAACGAGAAGCAAACGAAAGTGACAGCACATGTGCTTGAAGCCTTGTGTAAAGGCTGCGGAGTGTGCGGAACAGCTTGCCCGACGAAGGCAATAACCCTGGGGCATTTCACAACCGGGGAGATACTTGCCCAAGTTAAAGCTGCTTTAGTAGAGGAGGTGAGGGCTTGAGCGAAGAAAGCGATTTTGAACCGAAAATCATTGGATTCCTCTGCAACTGGTGTTCCTACGCTGGGGCAGACCTTGCCGGTGTTAGCAGAATCCAGTATCCGCCGAATATACGGATAATTCGTGTAATGTGTAGTGGAAGAGTCGACCCAGCTTTCATCCTAGAAGCCTTCAAAAACGGCGCGGACGGAGTGCTAGTTGCAGGCTGTCATCTGCCTTCAGACTGCCACTACATTAGCGGAAATTTCAAGGCTTCAAGAAGAATCGCCCTTCTACAACGATTATTGCAGGATCTTGGAATAGAGCCCCAACGTCTACGGCTAGAATGGGTTTCTGCAAGCGAAGGAGACAAGTTTGCCACAATAGTTCGAGAAATGGTAGAACAGCTGAAAAAACTCGGACCGAACCCATTGACGAAAGATGGAGGAGAAATTTGATGGATCAATCTGGACAGAAGGCTACGAACAACTCAAGAATTGATAGTAAATTCAAATATGTGATAAGCAACATCCACGGCGGAGAGAAACTGCTTAACTGCTTTCAATGCGGAACATGTACGTCAGATTGCCCAATAGCCAGATTCAGCGACACGTACCGACCGAGACAAATCATACGAATGGCACAAATCGGACTGCGAAACAGAGTACTTTCTCTTGATGCCTTGTGGCTCTGCGCCTCTTGTTTCACCTGTACAGATCACTGTCCACAAGATGTGGAAGTCGCCAACGTCATACGCGTCCTAAGGAATCTAGCGGCTCAAGAAGGCTATATCCCAAACGTGTTTAAGGAGTTAGGCTCAAGTATCCTTGAGACTGGATACGCTTACAGAATTCCTGAGTTGAGAATCAAAAGAAGGGAAGCCCTAGGGCTTCCTCCACTGCCGAGGGGCAATCCCGAAAACTTAGGCAGAATACTTCAAAATGTGCACTTCAAGAAACTGATAGAGAAGAGAGGTCAGCAATGATGACTGAGCATCATAGATATCTGATATTCCTCGGCTGTGCAATACCGTACCGCGTCTCATCATACGAAATCTCAGCCAGAAAAGTGTTGCAGGCACTCAACGTTGAGCTGGTAGAGATGCCTGAGTTCAACTGTTGCGGGCTCCCAATGGATCCAGTGGATCACAAGATGATGCTCGTGATGGCAGCAAGAAACCTTGCACAGGGCGAAGAACAAAACTTGAGCATTCTGACCCTTTGCCCAGGCTGTTCAGGGACACTACGTAAGGTCAGCAAAACCCTCAAAGAAGACAAAGCACTTCGAGAGGAAGTTAATAGCTGCTTAAAGGATTCTGGGCTTGAATTTAATGGAAAGATAGAAGTGAAGCATTTGATTCAGGCTTTAGTTGAAGACTTGGGATTGGAGAAAATCAAAAGCGCTGTCATCAGACCTCTGACAACTTTGAAGGTCGCTGAACACAATGGTTGTCATGTCCTAAGGCCTAGAGAATTTTCAGGTTTTGATGATCCTGAAGACCCGAAATTACTCAAGAACCTTGTAGAAGCCCTAGGTGCGGAGTGTCTAGACTATATGGACGAAGCTGAATGTTGCGGAGCTCCATCAATTGGTGTAAACGACAAGATTTGCCTACAGCTGGCAAGAGATAAACTAAACCACGTCAGCGCCGTCCATGCTCAAGCGTTGATAACTGTGTGCCCTTTCTGTCATATGATGTATGACACGAACCAGATGCGCATTGAGAAGACGTTCGATGAGAAATATGGAATACCTGTTCTACATTATCCACAGCTCCTAGGTTTGGCAATGGGTTTGCCACCAGCTGATCTTGCTCTCAATGAGCTTCGAGTCAACTGCTCCAAAGTCTTGAATAATATACTGAATGAGGATTGCCTAAATGGCTGATAAGTTGAAGTTTGCGTTTTATTGGGCGGCGAGTTGTGGTGGCTGTGAGATTGCGGTGCTGGACATTAACGAGAAGATTTTGGATGTGGTTGCTAATGCTGACATCGTCTTTTGGCCGGTGGCAATAGACATCAAATATAAGGATGTAGAAGCCATGCCTGACAAATCCATTGACGTATGCTTCTTCAACGGAGCAATACGCAACTCAGAAAACGAG
>CP070683.1:196397-206667 GCA_020352645.1 Candidatus Bathyarchaeota archaeon
AGTGATTACATATTTAACCCCAATACTGCAACAATTCGCAAAGGATTCATGAAGCAAAGAAAGAGAATTGCGCGAACCTTGCAGAACCCTCGACTAAAACAGATACATTTCCACACGCTTCGACATTGGAAGGCTACAATGGAATTTCACAGGACTAACAACATATTGCACGTCAAGCATTTGCTTGGACATAGAAAACTTGAAAACACCGAGATCTACACACACCTCATAAACTTTGAAAGCGACGAATGGCACGTAGCACACGCCCAGAATCTAGACGAAGAAAACAAGCTTATAGAAGCCGGGTTTGAATACATCCGATACAGTGACAAAGACGATGTTGCGATATATCGCAAACGCAAGTAGAGTAGTATTATTCAGGGCTCCGGTAGTATAGTCCGGTTAAGTATGACGGCCTCTCGAGCCGCCGACCCGGGTTCAAATCCCGGCCGGAGCACCACCTCACCTTACTTCGGTGTTGTTTCTCTCGTGCGTGCCTAGGCTACAAGAAGCGACTCATTACTACACCTGTCAGAGCTGTTGAGTATAGTCAATCGAGTCTATTATGCGTGGACAAACAGCGACTGCTATGATCTGAAAAGGTTTCTGTGCTACTCGAGTTCAATTGGTTCTCCGCGAGGCTTCTCTTCCCCCTTAATCTTGGGAATTGTGACCTCTAGCACTCCGCTCTTGTATGCTGTTTTAGCTTTTTTAGGATCAATCTTCGCAGGCATTGTGATTTCCTTGTAATATTTGCGGTTTGGGGTGTTAACTGAGATTGTTAAGGCATCCTCTGTTCCATGTAGCTTGATGTCTTTTTTCTCAACGCCGGGTAGTTCGGCTACAACTTTGATCTCGCCGTTGGCGCTGATGACATCTACCAAAGGCTCGCGTTCTTCCTTTATGTCAAGGCTGGGTCTAGTGAAGCCGAGGGCTTCAGGTTTGCGCGAAGGCTTTACGTTTCCGAACTCACGAATTCTTGGCTTTCCATCCGGGCCAACTGTCATACTGTAACCATAGACGAAAGGCCCCCATTCACGCATAGTTGAACCGTCTGGAAGCTTGCGTTCACGGACCAAATCTCTTGGAACACGGGTCTTAAACTCTCTAAACTCTCTCTCCATCATCTCTTCCATGTTCCTCATAATCTCATCCAAGTCTCCGAAGAACCAACTTCTAAAGAATGGTGTACGCCTCATTCTCTTTCTAAACCACTCGGGGAAATCATCCCAAGCCATAACTCTCACATCACCAGTCTAGAAAAAAACTTCGGTCTATAAAAATGTTGCTTGCATGAATTCTCTACGCTCTTGGTGCGAACCCTCGCTAGCTCCAAATGTTGAATGTTAGCCATAAATCCTGATAGTAGCATATTATTATCGAGAAGGGTGTCTGTGTTGTCGGTGAAAGTTGACACACTGCATAGGCCTTTTGTTAGATTGCAGAATAAGTTGTTCTCAGCTGCATTGCCCGCTGCTTCGCGTGTGCATACCGAGGAAGAAACATGAGATACATCGATTTTGTTGATCTTTCGTACCAACCCAAGGAAAACGATCTCATTTGCGACTTCTACGTCGAGCCTTTCAAAACTGACCTGAAAGTAGTTGCTGGCGCAGTGGCAGCTGAAAGCTCCATCGGGACTTGGACTGAACTTACAACAACCAAACCTTATATGGAAAAACTCCATGCTACAGTGTTCGAAGTCAATGATGGAAACATTAGAGTAGCTTACCCGATTGAGCTTTTTGAGAAGTCAAACATGCCTAACATCTTGAGTAGTGTCGCTGGGAACGTATTCGGCCTTGGCGCTCTAGACAATCTTCGGCTTAATGACATCCATTTTCCCACGGGAATCATCGCAAGCTTCAAAGGTCCAAGATTTGGGATCGATGGAATTAGGAAAATGTTGAAAGCCACAATGAGACCTCTCGTGGGAACGATAGTTAAGCCGAAACTTGGTTTGTCCACTGCTGATCATGCACGTATTGCGTACGAGGCTTGGGTGGGCGGATGCGATCTGGTGAAAGACGACGAAAACTTGAGCAATCAACGATTCAACCCGTTCAAAGAACGAGTAGTCAAGACCTTGGAGAGCAGAGATCAGGCCGAACAGGAAACTGGTGAAAAGAAGGTTTACTTGGCCAACGTGACGTCAGAAACTGACGAGATGTTGAAAAGAGCCCAGTTCATACAAGATCATGGCGGCAGATACTTGATGGTTGACATCTTGACCTGTGGCTTCTCAGCTCTGCAAACACTGCGGAACCAAGATTTCAAACTCGTAATTCACGCTCATAGAGCTGGTCACGCAGCTTACACGCGAAACACTAAACATGGAATTTCAATGCTTGTCCTGGCTAAGATCTCCAGACTTATCGGAGTGGATCAGCTTCATGTGGGCACTGCGGTTGGAAAAATGTCAGAACCCAAAGAGGAAGTTCTGCAAAACTGTGAGGCGTTGAGAGGGCAAATGGAGAAGTTGAGACCAGTTCTTCCCGTCGCCTCTGGCGGACTGCACCCAGCATTGGTACCATCCTTGATCGACATTTTCGGGAAAGACTTTGTGATACAAGCAGGGGGAGGAATCCATGGTCATGTTGATGGAACACAATCTGGTGCTAGAGCGATGCGACAGGCAGTTGACGCGAAAAACGGTGGAGTACCTCTCAAAGAATATGCACGAGATCACAGGGAGCTGAGAATAGCGCTTGAAGTCTGGCGAAGAACATGATATACAGGCAATTCAAGGTGGACCAGCCCTGCAAAAGAGTCGTGTGCAGCTAGAAACGTGCGGGGAGGGGGGGGGGTTGTTTTTTTCCATACAATTTTGTACCGGAATTACTGTAATGCTTAGTTTCGATCATGGGGAGTAGATACTCTTAATCTGGAAAGCTGTGATATAACTCCCAGGGCTAATGCTTCTGAACTCCAGGAGGTGAGAGTGTGGATAAGTTCGAGGAGGTGATGCAGATGATGGCGAAGATGAGCGGAGAAGAGATGCAGAAAGCAATTGAGGCGAAGAAAAAGCTCTGCATATGCCGTGATTGTCCATCTTATAATGAATGTGCGAAGGAGAGCAATGAGCTGCTATATTGCGCTATTGGAAAGAGTCCGAAATGTATTACAGGAGAAGTTGGATGTATCTGCCCAGGCTGTCCGGTCACAGAGCAGATGGGGCTGAAAAGTGAGTATTTCTGCACAAGAGGATCTG
Source organism: Candidatus Bathyarchaeota archaeon (assembly GCA_020352645.1). Lineage (GTDB taxonomy): Archaea > Thermoproteota > Bathyarchaeia > Bathyarchaeales > SOJC01. The sequence continues at coordinate 199,609 of CP070683.1, forward strand.
AGAAAGAGCAAAGAGGAATGTGAACTTCAGGCTGCGCGTCAACGAGTAACCAAGGGCAGTAAAAGAGATTTGCATGGTCTGGTGCGAAATGGTTCTCAAGCATATTCTGTAAGGTTGCAGATCTAACGCTGTGTGATTAAAGAAAAAGAGGGAATCTAGAAGATTCTAACGGCGCGACTTCATCATCACGCGGATGTGCATCACTAGAAGAACGATTGCAGCAACGGCTCCAATCAAAGCAAATACCAGCGTGGCCAAAGTTGATGTGCTTAATGACACTTGTGATTCTCTCACGTCAGCGACATCCGTTTGAACACCGGTGACATCATCCTGCATGTTGGACATCGTAGCTTTCACAGTACCCAGATCTGTTTGAATCGTTGCCAAGTCCCCTTCTATCGAAGTGATTTCTCCTTCAAGTGTTCCAAGCTCAGTCTCGATTGTCACAGTGTTTCCGTGGATTTCTGTTATGTTGAATTGAATTGTTTCTAGATCTGTCTCTATCAATCCCAACGTTGTGTTCACTGTAACGATTTCTCCATCTATACTCACAAGTTCCGCGTTAATCGTATCCAAGCTAGTTTTGATCTCTCCTAGGTCAGGAATGATTATTGTCGCAATCTTGTCCTTTATCTCTGTTATCAAAGGATTGTCAATCACTGTCAATGATGTTGAAGCTAGCTCTTCTGAAGGTGTGTAGGCAGATTCTGCTGGAAGGTATGCTGTAATGGTGTAGACTCCTGGCTCCGTGACTGGCACAACAAAGGAATATTCGTAAGATCCGTATTCGTCAGCTTGCAATGCTTCGCTGAAGGTTAGAAGATCAATGAGATCGAAAACTAGCATATTATCGAAGTACAGCAATACTGGAATGTTCTGTGGAAATCCTGAGCCTGTAACTGTAATTATAGAGCCTCCTACAGCGGGATTTGGGGCAACTGCCAAGGTAGCAGAAGGAACTGTGAACGGTGCAGTGGCTGAGTTCCCTGTTTCGTCAGACGCGTTGATTAGGTGGGTGCCATCTGGCACGTCAGGGATGAAGAATATCGCAGGCATTCCATTCATGCCAAATGAGCCATCAGAAGCCGTGGTTATGCTGATGTTCGGCGTGACGTTGATCGAGCGGAAACTTATCGAGATGTTTGCTGAGGGCGAGAACCCTGAGCCGAAAACTATAGCAAACTCCCCTGGTGATCCGCTTGTCGGATAGGCTGTGATTTTAGGAACAATCGAAAATGGTTTCGATGTTTCATTTGATCCCACGCGAACAGTGACCGGGTAGGTTCCATTAGGCATGAGCGGAACTTGAAACTTGGCTTTTAAGGATCCTAAGAAGTTTGTCCACGGTCTAGGCCAAGGTGTAACAAAGGTGTCATTGAACAATATATCTATTGGCCAGTCTCCTCTAAACCCATAACCTTCTACGGTGACGGTGTCGTTGAAAGATCCTGATTCTGGCGTCAGATAGATTACAGGATCTATAGTGAAATCAGTTGTGTTTGCGTGTCCTGTCTCCACGTCTAAGGCGCTCAATGAATAGGTTGCAGAAGGTACAGCTGGCACAGTGAGGTTGACTGAATATCCTCCTTTTTCATCTGAGGTTGTTGTCGCCAAGAAAATGGTGTCGTCAAGATAGATTCTTACTTCGCTGTTGAAGGCGGCATGTCTACCCGAGATTGTCACAATGCTGCCTACGGTTGCTCTTGTTGGTGTCACTTCAATAGTGAGCGGAGAAGCTCTTGCACGGTCTACAGTGAATATCAGTGTTGATGTCAGGACAGCTAGCAACAGGAGTTTCTTCTTGTTGAAGCGCAGTTCTATAGATTTCATCATCTTTCGTCTCATCTAAAAGGTCAGAAAACTATCTCGAATCTAGATAAGCATTATGAATCCAGAGTAACTATTTCTGAGTGTGCTACCTAGATTTGCAGTTTGATTAGCGGGACATGCTTGATAGTTGCCGGTCTGGTTCGAGAGAAGGATGAATCTATGCATCTGTTAATCTGTTATCTTAGGGGCTACAATGCCTACGACACCGCTTATCAGAATCAGCAATCCTTCAGCGTCTTTTCCATAGAAGACCGTTATTAATCCGAGTATGAGGTTTATTACTCCTCCAGCTACGTAACGTCCAGTCCATATAAGTGCGCTAGCAACTATTGCTAAGAAACCTATTGCTATGAGAAACGATGATCGAAAGTCTATGCTTCCTCGACCCTCCACCAGCTTTGCAGCTATGTCAATAGCGCCCTTACACAACAGCACGCCCCCGACGATTCCTAGTATCAGGGCGATCAGAGCAAAGGCATGTTCACTTCTCAATTAGATCATCACATCCATCTTCGAGATTACGAATACTTATGGATTCCTAACTCTAGATCCTAAACACAAATCTAGATTGGCAGAGAGCAGCAGTTTACGGAGATATGCCTGGCCGGAGCAGTTTCGGATTTCGCGTAGCATGAAAGCACGAAAGCTCTAAATTCGTAGTGTACAATCTTTCCTGAAAGAAGATGTCAGGGCCGGTAGATCAGCTTGGTATGATCGCCGCCTTCGCAAGGCGGAGGCCGCGGGTTCGAATCCCGCCCGGTCCACTATGCGTGAATTTGGCCAGATTTACATGAAAGAAGCAATCCCAGAAATACTCCTGCTCGACCTGTGAATATCAAAGAAGAAACGCTTCCCACAGGTGAAGTGAGACAAGGCCAGATAGCTCAAGGAGGGTGTTTGAGCTTCAACACTAGTTCTGGCTGTTCAGGTTCAACAAAGCCCGCTTTTCTATAGATGTTAATCCCATCTTCTGTTGCGTGAAGGTGCAGAGTCTTGAGCTCTATCGATTCGGCTTCTCTGATCAACTCAATCAACAATCGTGTGCCGATTCCTTTTCTTCTTGCTTCTGGTATTGTGTAGAAGTTGAGTAAGTAGCCAAGTCTTCCGTTTTCAACTCCATATCTGGCTGGTATCTGCCACACAACCATTCCACTTGTGCCGATTATCTTTCCCTCATAATCAGCCACCCAACCAACGAAGTCATTTGCAGGGATTGCTTTGGTGAAGTATTCTAAGAGAGAGTTTCTCAGGATCTTGGTTTCGTCGTCGTCGGGATGATCGTGAAGTTCGCGCAAGAATCTGACTCTATAATCGATCAAAGCAGGGATATCATCAGCTGTCGCACGACGGTAGACTATCTTCTCTTTCCTGATCTCCATTTTGATCTCCACGAGCCAGTTGAGGCTTACCTGCCAGCCAGAATAAGCTAGTGTATCCTTGATAATCCTTCCCTCTCAACGGAGAAAGACAAGCTTGGAAAACGAGGGAGAATAGTGTCGAAAAGTAGGGGAGTTCGATGGATTTTAGCGACTCTGACAAGGTTGCTTAACATTTCGAGCTTTATTCCACAGTCATGCCAGCTCTCAGCATGATCGATCTCCATCGAGTAAGAGCTTTGGCTAGTCCTCTTAGCGATAGTTGCAGGCTAGAGCTTCACTCAAGACTTTGGGAGTGGAATCTTAGTAGCCTATTGCCAAGCCGAAACGTTTCGCCAATGATTGTTTTCTGATAGCAAGTGTTAAAATGCTTTCTTGAGTATCGTGAAAGGAAGTTGCGATGAGGAGAGACCTTTGTGATTAAGGCTAAGGCAAAATGGTTAGAGGACTTTCGTCAAGTCGTGACCAATGAGCGAGGACACGAGGTTGTGTGCGATGAAACGGTGACGGGGGGCGGGGGAGATGTTGGCCCCACTCCTTTGGAGTTGGCTGTCATGGCTTTAACTGGGTGTGCCGTAAGAATTTTCGCTGATGTGTGTATGCAAAGCAGAATCAAACTAAACAAGCTTGAAGTGGCAGCGGAGGCTGAAAAGCAGCCTGGCTCAGCAAGGTTGTCGGAGGTGAACTTGAAGGTTACAGTTTCAGCAGACGCCAGAGAGCAGTTGCTGGAAGCAGCATGGAGAAGAACCGAGGCGAATTGCCCAGTGCTACTGATATATCAGAAGAATGTGCCAGTTGGAGTCGATTTCAAAGTGGTTTCTGGTTGAACAAACTTCACTCAACGCCCAAGTCTGCTTTTGGCAGCGTTGGCAACAAGAGAGCACCCGTCAAAACTAGATATAGAACCTGCAAACCGTCTTCGGATAGTTATTCTTCATGGTGAGTAGACATTTAATAAGAACACCCGCCTTTCAATGACAAGGGGTAAATCCTTTGGACGCGATCTTTCTACTTCTTGCATTTGTGCTGGGTGTACTTGTAGAGAGAATCTACTCAGCAAGATGGAAGGGATTTGTTAAATTGGGCACAAGTTGGGGATGGAGTAAGAATCGATTTTACAGGCAGCTACACAGAATTTACTGCGAACTGTGTCCGCGAAGGCTTTGCTGTGAAAGATACAGGCAAGAATCGACCAGGAAAGCTGACTAAGGTCGCCCTACAATCTCAGATTTACTTTAGTGATTAGTGCGAGCGTAGAAAAGCAATGCTACACCCACCAGTGCAGAAATCAAGCCGACTACTTGCAGCAACTCAAAGGATTCTGCAAGAATGATTGCTGAAAAAGACGCTGCAGACAAAGGTTCCAAGACTCCAAGCGTGCTTCCTTCTGTGGATCTTACGTATTTCAAAGCATGTGAATACATGAGATAAGCAATTAGAGAGGGAAGCCAAGCGATAGCCAATATGAGCAGCCAAAGCTCCATAGGATAACCCAAGATCTCTGAAAGTGAAATCAAAACCAGGGGAACCAAAGCCAAGGCTCCTACACCGTCGCCCCAGAGAATCAGCGTCCAGCTAGTGTAACTCTTCCTCAATCCTTTAGTAACTAGGAAGAAAAGAGCGAATAGGACACTTGACAGCACACCAGCTGCCACTCCAGAAAGGCTGAAAGCCAGATGGGAAATGTCGTAAGTCCTGACAACCAGTGCTACTCCCAAAACCGCTGCGAATATCGAGAAGATTGTCAAGTAGGTTATTCTTTCTTTGAAATATAGCGATGAGTATATTGTCACGAGAACCGGGTAGGTATAGAACAATATTACTGCTACTGTTACTGTAGTCAAGTCCACGGCATGGAAATAGGCGATTCTCTGTAATGCAGTAGCGAAAACACCTAACACAACGATTTGCGGCAAGTGACTTCTTCCAACGTGAAGCAGATTCCTTTTCAGCAACGCTACTGGAATGAGAATTGTTGTTGAGGAGATCAAGAGTCTCAAGGAGATGAGTGTTGTTGAATCAATTCCATATTCGAACGCGAGTTTACCGAGAATGCCCATAGTTCCCCACGTTACTGAAGCCCCAGCAATCAAAATATAGCCGTAAACATTCCTCATGATTTCATTGAAAGTAGGCTCAGCTTAAAAGCTTGGGCTAAGCATTGCCGAGCTGTCTGCACAGTCACTTGAAGCTTACTAGAAAACTGTATTCTGAGTTCTGAGGCTTCCTTCATAAGAGTTAATGCAGAAACGAATAGTAACTGAATGTTTTGGAAGTCCAATAACTTGTCTACCCTAGATAAATGCAGCAAATGCAAGGTGAGAGATGCGACAAGCGAAGATGGCTTATGTGATAGTTGTCGTTTCGTCCTAATTCTCAATGGCATGGTGCAAGAGCGAAAAGCCGCATCAGCCAGCTAAAGATTATACCGAAGATGAACAATTGATCGTACGAAAATCATGCTTCTTTTACCCGTCCCCCGAGTCTCCATCTCTATCCAGCAGCGACAAAACTCTGATCGACGGAGTTTTCACTTCTGCGGGTAGCTGCTTTGTGACAGAGAGAAGGATTTAGCAGGATCTGGCGACGGTGTAGATAGAAAAAAGGGGGGGTATGAGGCTACAACTCAAAGGTGCCTGAGAAATTATCATACAATTGTGGTTGTGAGTCAGGTTGCTGCGCAACTACGCGTGGATAGGCATATTCGTGTGCGGTTTCAACGGAATTGGCATTATCATCGTGTAGACCTTCATCGACGAAATAGTATCCCCAAAGTGTGTTGCCAAGCTGCAGATAATCCCATCCATATTGATCGGCTTTGCACGCTGAAGCGATTACTCTGCCTTCGCCTTGTAAATCATCATTATCGTCAAACATGCCTCCTGAATGGCATGAGCCAAACATCAATGCGAATTTTGTGCTTTCAATTCCTGAGAATTTCAGTCTGAACCAACCATCTGGCAAGCCGTAGAAATCGTGGGTGACTATCATTTCATCCTGACCATCTGCTTCAATGTCATCGTCCCATCCATCTTCATCTGGAGCTCGGAAGCCGTGACCGCTGTAGAAGAAGACGACTTCATCACCAGCTTTTTCATTAGCTACTAGCCAATCCACTGCATTTGCGATTGCCTGAGCTGTTGCTTTGCGGTTTAATAGCATTCTGATATTCTCACTAGGGTAGCCGAAGGCGAGCAGCTCTTGCTCCATCTCTTTTGCATCTTCATCTGGGTGCCATAGATCGCTGTCCCTTCCTTGATAATCTGCAATACCAATTATGACCGCCCATCGATCTGGCTGTGGTGCTCCTATGTATACGGTGTTCGAATCAGTCTTTGTTTTGCCTCTACTATCTACAACACGAGCTGTTAAGGTGTGTGTTCCATCTATAGTCACTGTCCAGTCAAAGGTGTAGTAGGTTCCGTCGAAGTTTCCAGTTATGTCTATCCATCCAACCGGTTCAGGGCCATCGATTTTTAGTTCTACGCTTGAGACTCCTGTCTTTGCATATGCACTCACCAAGACGGTGAAAGTGCCTTGAGAAAGGGTTGCTCCATCTTCAGGATAGATTATATATATAGTGAGGGGCGGTCCAAGTGGTCTAGTGATGCTGTCTCCTGGATCGGGTCTTAGCTGTTTCACTTTGCCATCAAGAGTGAAGCGGATGTTCGGATGCGATCCGCTAGCAATAACAGGCGGCGCAATGCCAATGATAATCAACACTAAGATTGAAAATAAAGCCCTTCGCTGCATTGTTCTCCCTCGATCTGGTTTCGCTCAGTAAACAATAACTTCTTTCGCTGGATAAATGCTTTGTGATTAAGCTTTTCGCATCGTCTCATCCGGCGCGCCA
>CP070683.1:206767-216940 GCA_020352645.1 Candidatus Bathyarchaeota archaeon
CCGCAACTTGATGACAGCTCTGGAACAAACGTTTGAACCAATGCAGCTGACATTGAGGAAGGAAGCGAAATTAACTGATTGGTTCTAAACTAGAAAGGGCTTTTCCCTTAAGATTCCATTCATCATGGGCGAATTTATCCCGCTGTGATCTCTTAGCTAGTTCCAACTCATAATCTGTCAAATGGCCCTTAGAGAGGCGGATGCACAATGCTTGCTCGAATCCATCGATTAAAGCTCTGCAAGCTTGCTCGGCCGTTATGCGCCTTCCAATTTCTTGCGCAAACGAAGTTATCCTAGTGTCTGTAACACGTGCTAAGTCTACACACGCACTTTTTCGTGGTGCTTTAAGGAACATGAACATCTTCTTCAGGTCAACGTTTAGCAGGAATGTGCCATGCTGAAGAATCACACCTTTCTTGTGTGCTTGAGAACTTCCAGATATCTTTCTCCCGCCGATGGTTACGTTGGGGCATTGTCTTGCTTTTCCCTTGCTATATTCTGCCTTAACACCGATAATTCCGGCAGCTTCGATCAATCCATCGCAGATTTTTCTGTAACCTTCTGCTATGTCGCTTGTCATTAGATTGCTCTGTTTAACTACGACGCTGTATGTAATCTCATCGTGGGAGTCATGATAAACTGCACCTCCTCCTGATATGCGTCTAACAACGTCTACTCCATGCAGTCTACAGTTCTCCAGGTTGACCTCTCTTTCAACGCTTTGAAAGCGTCCAATAGACACTGCGGATGGCAGCCATCGATAAAGTCTCAGCGTGTTCTGTACTTTTCCGTCTATTCTTGCCCGCAGAATGGCTTCGTCGATGGCCATATTCAAGGAAGCGCTATGCTGTTCAAGACAAAGCAGGCGCCAAATCGACATCTGATTCAACAACCTTTTGGTAGTATTCAAGCGATGAATATAAATGTGGATGACGGGTTTTGATTTGATGGCTGAAAATGAGCCTTGAGGTCACAATTGATGGATGTTTACTCAGGTGTATTCTGAGAAATGCTAAAGCTGCACACCCGAGAGAGACTCTTCTCCTTCTTCGGGGCAAGGTTGAAAGACGAGAGATTAAGGTTACTGATATAATTATCCCGCCGTTAGCCACTTATGGCAAAGAATTTTCAGCATTTCCTTTACACATGCTTCCTGTCGATTTCTCAATTGTCGGGACCGTTCATTCTCACCCTTCTGGTCTGCTGCAGCCCTCAGCGGTAGATCTGAATCACGCTTTTGGCAAGATCTTCATGATAGTGGCATATCCCTACAAGGGGGACCAAAACGTGGCCATCTACAATCATTCCGGAGAAAGAATTGTCTTGGAAATAGAATAGCTGAAGTCCTCACGAGTCGCTCGTGGCATAGAGGACAGGAATCCTTACTTTATCAGTTCAACGAAACTGATTAAACGTGAGATATTTGTATCCTCTACCAAAACATATGATTGACTGCGATCTCAACTTCTTTCTTGTTTGAGACTGTTTAAATATCAGGAGTAGGGTTTAACGTAGCTGGAGGATCCCGATAATGGGTTCAAAGTCGCCAAAAGGTGAATTTGCAGCTAGGCAGTTGGTTAAGAAAAGAAAGAGGTTCCGTTGGAGCGACCGTTACTATAAAAGGCGAATGCTCAGATTGGATGTAAAAGTCGATCCTCTACAAGGCGCACCTATGGCTCGGGGAATTGTGCTTGAAAAAGTTGGGATTGAAAGTAAACAGCCAAACAGCGCCATCAGGAAATGTGTGAGAACACAGCTAATCAAAAATGGCAGATCCATAACTGCCTTCTTGCCTGGTGACGGAGCTCTGAATGTTGTGGACGAACATGATGAGGTAGTAGTGGAAGGCATCGGTGGCTCCCGAGGAGGAGCAATGGGAGACATTCCAGGTGTAAGATGGAAGGTCATTACAGTAAATGGCGTGTCTCTGAACGAGCTCGTATATGGAAGAAAAGAGAAACCTATGCGGTAGGATGAGTGGAAAAAGTGAGTACAGAATCTCGCGAGATAAAGCTCTTCGGGGAATGGAGCTTTCAAAATCTTCAGGTTGACGACATTGGTCTGCAGAAATACATAACGTTAGAACCAGTTTTTATTCCTCACAGCATGGGCCGACATGAACATCACCGATTCTATAAGGCAAAAGTGAACATAGTTGAAAGATTCATAAACAATCTTATGAGGCCAGGAGAAAATGCTGGCAAGAAGACAAGGGCCATAAGCACTCTGAGAAATGCCTTCGAAATCATCAGCCTCCAAACTGGAAATAACCCTATAGCGGTCTTGCTAAGAGCCATCGAGAACTCAGCACCCTGTGAAGACACAACTAGAATAAGCTATGGGGGAGTTGCCTATCATATGGCTACCGATATCTCGCCCCAAAGAAGAGTGGACATTGCTCTTCGCCTGTTATCTGAAGGTTCACGAAGATCAACATTTGGCAATTCTCGTACACTAGAAGAGTGCACTGCTGAAGAGTTAATATTGGCATCAAACAGCGACGTAAGAAGCCATGCTGTGTCCAAACGCAATGAGATGGAAAGGATCGCTAGGGCAAACAGATAGTCTATCGAACGTGCATTTCTACAACATCTTTATCCGCTAATACAAATGATAATCCAACTTTTCTTGGGCTGAACGGAAGCCGTTTTGACCAAACTCTCGCGTAAGAGGAACGTCTAGCGAAATCGCTGTGAATTTGCTGAGCCAACTCTGCTACTGTTGAGTTTTTTCTAATTATGAAGGGATCTGGTGACGATTCCTTTCTGTTCGGCTGTTTAGTATAAACTCGAATAATTCCCAAAGACTTGAATAATTCTTCGCCTAGCTGTTCCCCTCCAGACTTGTCTATTGATGGCACTGCCACTATCTTGAAGCGGTCGTTCACGCAACTTTCAAGCTCTTTAAGCCTCTCTGGAGCCCTCTTAACATCAAGTTTGCTTGCAACTATTATTGCTGGACGAAATACAGAGCTCTCAAAAATCGAGTCTTCAACGTCATCAAGCGTGGCTCTCCCATTAAGCTTCACGACAGCGTTTCGAATTTTATAGCTTTTCAGCAGCCTCTCAACATCTCTTAAAGTGCAGCCGACAAGGCTCCCCATTACCAATATTCTCAGGCCGACTCCTATGTGCGTACGATTGATTTCAACACTTGCATTGGGTTTTCTCGTAAGAATGCGCGCTTTCTCAAGTTCGTCTAACAGCAGATTAAGCTGGTGGCACGGATCTTTGGATAGGTCAACCAGCAATATTAGGCCATCCGCATTTCGAGCCAAGGCCAAAGTCTGTTGTCCCCATGCCTTTCCTTCCGAGGCGCCTTCGATCAACGCAGGCGCCTCAATGATTTGGAATTGAAGATCTTCGAAAGGTAACATACCTGGAACTGGCTCACGTGTCGTGAAGGCATAGTCAGAAATCTCTACATTTGCATTTGTCATAGCAGCTAAGAGACTGCTTCGACCTGTATTTGTCTGCCCAAGAATGACGATTTGCGAAGCGCCTTCCTTTTCAATGAAGAATTTCCGATGAACCTTTCCTTTTCGGCGCTTCTTGTCTTGAATCTCTCTTCGTAGCGTGGCAATTTTGGTCTTGACCTGAGCTCGAAGCTTTTCCGTACCCTTGTGTTTTGGGACTAAGCTTAGAAATTCCTGCAGACACTGAAGTTTCTTTCTGGGATTTCTCGCCAGAAAAGCTTCGTTCCATTTCTTCTTCGCTTCTGCTGGAAGATTGGTAGGCATTATACATCTACTCCTGGAAGATCAACCAACCAATAACCATTTGCTAACAAACGCGGTTGCCGTAATATTCTGGGTTGAGGAGACTAATTAGAATATTCTTATCCCCCGGCTGTAGCTAAGCAAACTTAATATTGGCGAAATAACAGTGGTGTAAACCGAATTTCACCAAAAACTGGAGGAAAAATAAAGTTGAAGCAGGAAGGATATAAATGAGCAAAACAGAAAAGCCACATCTAAACCTCATAATCATTGGCCACGTCGATCATGGAAAATCAACAACTACTGGACACTTACTGTATAGCGCCGGTGCTATCGATGACAGAGTCATAAAGTCTTTTGAAGAAGAAGCTAAGAGTTTAGGCAAGGAAACCTTCAAGTTTGCTTGGGTTCTCGACAATCTTAAAGAAGAACGCGAACGAGGCTTAACCATTGATCTTAGATTTCTCCGATTTGAGACACCAAAATACTTCTTTACAGTCATTGACGCTCCGGGTCACAGAGACTTCGTAAAGAACATGGTGACTGGAGCGAGCCAGGCGGACGCCGCCATTCTATTCGTGTCGGCAAAGAGGGGGGAGTTCGAGGCAGGCATAGGCCCAGGAGGACAGACGCGAGAACACGGCTTCTTAGCTTTCACTCTGGGTTGTCACCAACTTATTGTTGCAGTAAACAAGATGGATGATCCTACAGTAAACTGGAGCGAAGAACGCTACGAAGAGATAAAAAGTGAGATCGGCCGGATGCTTCAGATGGTCGGATTCAAAGTTGACAAGATTCCCTTCGTACCTACTTCTGGATGGACAGGCGACAACCTGACAGAAAAGAGCGACAAAATGCCTTGGTACAAAGGTCCAACACTTTTCAAGGCTTTAGATGACTTCAAAGTCCCACCGAAGCCACTTCAGAAACCTCTTCGTATACCTGTACAAGACATATACACAATTACAGGCGTTGGCACTGTACCCGTAGGACGAGTTGAAACGGGGGTATTGAAACAGGGCGACAAAGTTGTGTTTATGCCAGGAAACGTTGAGGCAGAGGTAAAATCCATGGAGACTCATCACACGAGCGTGCCCAAGGCTGAGCCTGGTGACAACATAGGCTTCAATGTGAGAGGCATATCGAAGAATGACGTACGCCGAGGAGATGTATGCGGACACCCAGACAACCCCCCAGCTGTCGCCAAAGAATTCACTGGACAGATAATTGTCATATATCACCCCACAGCCGTTGCTGCTGGTTACACACCAGTTCTTCACTACCACACTGGGCAAGTGGCATGCAGGTTTACAGAGCTAATCAAAAAGATCGATCCTAGGACAGGGCAAACCGTTGAGGAGAAACCTGCATTTTTGAAGACTGGTGATGGGGCGCTGGTCAAGATGGAGCCTTTACATCCAATATCAGTAGAAGCATATACGGACTTCCCAGAATTGGGACGGTTTGCAGTGAGAGACATGGGCACTACAGTAGCAGCAGGTGTCATAAAAGAGATCACGAAGAAAGGTCCTTAGCTAACTTCCCTCTTTCTTCCTTTTATACAGTTTCTCACATAGCAGTTTCTCAGGTTCAGGTTGCTGACAAGACTAATCTCGATGCTTGCCATTAACTGAGCTGAGAAAATGACACGAAATGATACACTGATCCCTTACGTTAGACGTCAGGAAAAGGAATCTCATCCGATAATAATAGTCGACAACCATGAGGCAAGTAGCGCGTCAAAGATTCGTAATGCATTGTTGGAACGTGGAGCCGAAGTAAGAACGCACCCACTGTCCAAAGGTGACTATGTTCTATCTGAGTCCTGCGCTGTGGAGAGAAAGACTGTACATGATTTTGTGTACACACTAACTCGGCGTTACTTGTTCGATCAACTATATGGGCTCAAAGACCTCTACTCCACTGCAATAATGCTTCTTGAAGGATATCTGCCGATAATTTACAAATTCACACATGTCACCCCATCTGCGGTCTGGGGCGCTATGTATGCTTTGGCAAAGCATGGAATCTCAGTCGTTAACACTGCAAACTACAATGAGACCGCTGACTTTCTGTATACAGCTGCCAGACAAGAGCAGATAGTTGAGAGGAGAACTCTTAGGATTCATGCTGAGAAGAAAATAGACACACTTTCGGATGCGCAATTGTACTTTGTCGCGAGCCTTCCAAATATTGGTCGAGAAAGAGCACGAGCAATCCTCAAATTCTACAGGAAACCACTCCTAGCTTTTATTAATGTGGATGATTGGGCAAAGCAAATCAGAGGTTTGGGGCCAAAAATAAGCTCGAAAGCGAGAGAGATCCTAAATACTGAATTCGAGGATTGAGGCTGTTTTACTAGCCAGCATTGCATGCTTAATCACAGAAGAACTAGCTGCTATGTGGCTCATTTTCCGATGCAACAATTGAATAATGACAGAAATCATTAAACCTTATAAATGGGATTTGTCGAATAGAGTCTGCAACATGAAAGGGTGAAGGCTAATGTCAAAACCATTCTTTGTGAAGTTTGAGACTCCCGCGGAACTCACAGATGCGGCCTATGAAGCCCTGCAGATCGCAGCTCAAACTGGACAAGTTAGGAAAGGCACAAACGAAACTACAAAAGCCATTGAGCGAGGCATAGCGAAGCTTGTTGTGATCGCAGAAGACGTTGAGCCTCCAGAAGTGGTAGCACATCTTCCTATTCTTTGTGAGGAGAGAAAAATCCCTTACATATTTGTTCCTGCAAAGGCAAAACTGGGCTCAGCCACTGGCATAGATGTTCCAGCTGCTTCAGTGTGTATTGTAAAGGAAGGCGAGGCAGAAAGCCTAGTCAAGGAAATCGCCAACAGGATCGAGGGCCTTAAACGAGGCAAATGATACGATGAGTCAGAAGAAAGATAAAGCTGAACGTGAGGAGCTGGAGCATATTCCAGCAGAAGTGATTCAGGTGATTGGCAGGACAGGTGCAACGGGTGAAGTCATACAGGTTCGCGTGCGTATACTTGATGGTAAAGACAAGGGACGCATAATTACGCGAAACGTGAAAGGGCCTGTCAGAGTTGAAGACATCCTTATGCTGAGAGAAACAGAGCGAGAAGCAAAGAAATTGCGTTGAAATATCAAAGGATGTACCAAGATGCCGAGATCGAGACTTTGCTCCTTTTGTGGACATGAATTTAACCAAGGGACAGGTCAAATGTTCGTCAAGAATGATGGGACGATTCTGTGGTTTTGCTCGAGTAAGTGCCGAAAAAGCAGTATAAATCTAGGTCGCGATCCTAGAAAGCTGCGGTGGACGGAATATTTTGGGAAAGAGGAGAAGGGTAAAGCGTAAATCCTAGGAAGATCACGCTGCTAGGGATCATCTGTTCATTCTTTTCCAAAGTTCTTTGTTATCAATGCATCCGATATCAGGTTCATCAAGGTCACCTTTGAAATAGCTATAGGAGCGTGCGCGGCAGCCACCGCAAATATACTTATCTTCGCAGCAGCCGCATCCAACAGATCGTCCCTTTATTTCATATGATTTCAACTTGTCTCTCTTCCTGAGCTTCCAGAATATTTCATCATGATCCCACACTTCCTCAAGGGGCTTTTCGAGGATGTTCCCGCGAACCATTAGTTCATCTGTGGGAAGGAAGACGCATGGCTTGATGTCGCCATTCGGCTCCAAACACATGTATAACCTCCCAGCGCCACATCCCCCTAAAAAGTTGGCCACGCTTTCCACTCCTTTCATTACTGCATAGTGTGCTGAAACAGCGAAATCCTGCTTCTTCTCTCGTGCGATTCTCTTAACAACACTTGCGTATTGAGGACAAGTGCTGAATAATCGGTCAGTTCTCGTCTTGCTCTTTCCTGTGTTCGCTTCTTCTTGTTTCGCCTGAATCGCAAGATTGACGATTTTTGTTCCAAGGGCCTGCAGTATTGAGAGTCGCTGCCTTGGCGACAGATCCAGTTCAACAAGATCCTTGGCTCTTCCAGTTGGAATGTAGTTAAAATGCATGAACCTAACTCCAAGCTTGTCTGAAAGCTCTAGTATGCTTTCGAATTCGTCCAGGTTCTCTCTATGTACCGTGGTAGCTATGCACGTGTCAAGTCCTTCATCTATACTGTTCTGTATCCCTTGGATAGTCTTTTCAAAGCATCCTGGCACACGTCGGAATTCTTCATGTACGTCCTTAGTTGCACCATCGAGGCTTATCTCAACATAGCTTATACCGACATCCTTTAGTTGTCTGGCATTATCTCTAGTAAGGAGAGTTCCGTTTGTAGCTACACTTAGATAAGGTATTTTCTTCCGAGCATATGCAGCTACTTCAAAAAAGTCTCTTCGCATTAGCGGCTCGCCGCCAGAGAAAGAGAGCGCCGGAAGTCCCACTGAAGCGACCTTCGACAGACTATCTATAGCGAAGCAAGCCTCTTCTGTTGACAACTCTTGTTTAAGCGTTCCTGCGTCTTCATAACAGTGTCTACATTTCAGATTGCAGGTGTAAGTGAAGTTCCATACAACTTCAAAGGGTCCGCCTGGCGTGAACGGGATCTGAATACCGTATTTTTCGATTCCTTTCATCATCAAGGCGAAGCCTTTCAGCCAAGCATTACCATACTTGGGATCAAGGAATCGTTCCTCCATGAACTTCTTCTCAATCCGTAATAGCCTGCTACCTATCTCGTAGAAGGGTCTAGCGATTTTGCTGTTCAAATTGCTGCAAGTTTCACAGAGGATAACATTCTCTCCAAGAAACTGCTTCAAAGAGTTAACCATCAAGTTTCCATCTTCTTCACAGTCTATGTCAAACCTTGAAATTATCTTTCTGAGAGCTGAATTTACGGTTGTAGATAGCAGACTATTCTCAATTGACTCAAGGCGCATTTTTCTGCCCGCAAGATACCTGATAGTTTGTTCTTGCCGTTAGTTGCTTTAAAGCATAACTGTCGAATCCAGCCACAAGCGAAACAGTTTATATCGAATAGCCATCATCCTTATGGTGTCTTAACATAAGCCTTAGATATACCGTAGTGAAAACGATGCCGATAAGACAACCTATAGTCTGCGTGCTAGGGCATGTAGATACGGGAAAAACGCTTCTACTAGATAAGATTAGGAAAAGCACTGTGCAAGCACGTGAAGCAGGTGGCATAACTCAGCACATAGGCGCGAGCTTCTTCCCATTAGACATCCTTATAGAAATATGCGGCCCACTACTTTCTGGATTAAAGGGGAAGATCAAAGTTCCAGGTATCTTAGTGATTGATACACCTGGTCATGAGGCTTTCGCGAACCTCAGAAAGAGAGGCGGAGGAGCAGCTGACATAGCAATCTTGGTCATGGATGTGCTAAGAGGATTTGAAGCTCAGACTTATGAGTCCCTAGACATCCTGAAAGCTCGAAAGACACCATTTCTGGTTGCAGTGAACAAGATTGATCGCGTGCCAGGGTGGAATCCGAAGCCGGAGAAACTATTCCTGGAGTCTTACCGTGCTCAGAACAGCTCTGTAGGAGAGGATCTTGATAACCGAATGTACACCATAATGGGCACTCTTTCAACTCTGGGCATTCAATCTGAACGCTTTGACAGAATAAAGGACTTCACCCGAACGGTGGCTCTGGTTCCTGTGAGCGCTAAGACAGGTGAGGGAATTCCGGAGCTACTCTCAGTTCTGCTAGGACTTGCACAGCAATACCTCAGAACTCAGTTGCGGACTACCAAAGGACCTGGAAAGGGAACTGTTCTAGAAGTGAAAGAAGAGCCAGGTCTCGGAATCACAGTTAACGCCATTATCTTCGATGGTATCCTCAGGAAAGGAGACACAATTGTGGTCGGGGGATCCGAGGAACCAATAGTGACTAAGGTTCGAGCTGTACTTCTACCTAAGCCATTGGATGAGATCAGAGATCCGAGAGACAAATTCTCTTCAGTTGATTCAACAGCAGCTGCATCGGGAATAAAGATTGTCGCCCCAGACTTGGACAATGCTTTGGCTGGAGCCCCTCTATATGTTGTGAAGCGAGTCAGTCAGACAGACGAATTCCTAAGAATGGTTTCAGATGAAATTCAAAGAATCAAGATTTCTACTGATGTAGATGGCGTAGTTCTGAAAACCGACACATTAGGTTCTCTTGAAGCAATAGCTGAAAGCATGAATCGTGAGAATATCCCAATAAGGATGGCAGATGTCGGAGAAGTATCGAAACGAGATGTTATGGAAGCTAATATTGTTAGAGACCACAGACCTCTTTATGGGGCCATACTAGCCTTTAACGTCAAGATACTGCCAGACGCTGAAGAAGAAGCCAAGGATCGGGGAATCAGGATTTTTCAAGATAAAATAATATATCATCTGATCGATAATTTCACAAACTGGTTGCGTGGCGAACAAGATCGGCAGGTTCTCGAAGAGTTTGCTCCTCTTATCAAGCCTGGGAAAATACGAATACTGCCTGG
>CP070683.1:217040-226404 GCA_020352645.1 Candidatus Bathyarchaeota archaeon
TGAGGTTGGCAACGCCAAGGATTTTCAGAATTTCTTGCGAGAGCTAGATGTCAAAGGCAGAATATTCGTGGTGAAACCTGACTGGTCAACTGCCAGTTCCTTTACATCAGCTGAAACACTCGACTGGCTCTTTTCATCCATGGAAGGCGTATTCAAGGTGGTTGAAGGCTATTCTGATCGGAGAAACCAGCTCAACACTGGAATAGAGGCAAAAGAAGTTTTCACCACGAGCAACGTCAAAGCAAAGTGGGAATGGATAAAAGAGCAAGAGACATGGTTTCTTAGGTTTAGTGGCATTGACGAAACGTTGAGAAGGCACAACGTTGAGTACATTAACACCACAGAAGAGATCTGGTCCACAAGAACCCTCGAATCAGAAGAGGTTAAAGAACGTGTGGACAACAAGTATGGAACACTTATCAGCCAAGAGATGTACAGAATGGTGCCCACAAAAATCCATGAGCTCAGAGATAGCACGCTTATCAGCCTTGGCAATTGTGATAGATCACAAGAGCAACTATCATTTTCGACTGTAAATCTGTTAGGATTGATTGCGGATCCAGTGCAGTACCGCAAATCTCTCGAAAGAGGCAATGATTACCTGGCTCAGAAAACGGTGGATATAAACAAGATATACCGGAGCTTCTTCTCGCCATGCTACTGGATAAACGAGATAAAGAATAATGGCATTTTTGTAGGCAGCAGGAATTCTGCGGAAGCCGATGCAGTCACAGCACACATGTTAGGTTTAGATCCTGAAAAGATTCCTTACCTGAGGCATGTGACCAATGTTTTTGGAGGCTATGACAGAGCAGTTCTAGATAAAATCGCCAAGATACCCTTTAGCACCTAAGCTCTCGTGTTCGATTCTCCCAATCCCACAGCGTCAATAGAGACAAAAGTGTTTTCCTCAATGCGTTCACTTACATACTGCATTAGTGACGTAAACTCCTCGTTGTCCAAAACGTGTTTCGCACGCGCCAAGATTTCCAAACACACTTCCTTGAACACTAGGTCCGTGCATCCAGTCTTCGCGTCATCAACCAAGTCCCTACAGGCGTTGTAAAGAACACTGCTCAAGTGATAAACCTCAGCTAGAAATCCCAACGTCGAGCCATTAAGCTTACGACTTGAGAATCCATGTTTGGAATCCACATTCTTGGTAAACATTAACGATTCTTCTAAGCAAAGAGTCCAGATAATAGCAGTAGATGGCTATTTGTGAAGAGGAACCAGACAAAGGAACTTCAGGACTTCGCTTCCCTCGTTTCTGAAATGATGCATAGCATTCGGCGGAATAAAGATCGCATAACCTGGACCAGTCTTCTTTCGCTCATTCTCACAGACCACCACACACTCACCAGATAGTATGAATACTTCATGCTCCCATTTGTGGGAGTGATGAGGAGAGTGGCCGCCTGGATTCATTTCGAAAATTCGCATCGCAAAATTCTCAGCTCCATCGTCTTTAGTTATCAACCATCGAACTTTCGTTCCTTCAGCACCGCATTCCGCCACTTCTCCTTCAGCAATCTGAGAGTAATGTACAGCCTTGAACACCATTCAAATCACATCTCCTCAAGAAAGACGGCGATATTTAAAACTAACCGGGTATTCTTGTGCACATATCGAAAACTGACATATGTTAGCGGAGAGAATAGCGGCTTAATTCCGCAACCTCTAGTTTTATTCTAGAACTAAGATCTAGAGGAGCGAATACTTCTGGTCAGAAAGGGCATCACCGTTTGGATTCTAGGATCGTTCACATTTCTTGCGGGGCTACATGTTATTGACAGCTACTTATGGTTTGCAGGCAATTGCAGTGAACCAGTGCTTCTGAATCTCTATCCATTTTCAGGAGCCTTCGACTTCATTGGCCCGATAGCCTATCTGCTTTGTTCATTTGTAGCTGTCTTCCTTCTTTGGGGAGCAACAACAATCGTAGCCCTCCGAAATCCCATTGAAGCATTCCTAGGTAAGGTTTTGGAAGATGGAAAGAAGGAGAATCAAGCTGACGTAGAACTATTAGAAACTCGAACAAGCATCCTGGAAATGCTGAGTGAGACTCTGCAGGACAACAGCAAGCTGCTCGGGGGCTTAAAAGATATCGCTCTTAACGTTCGCCGTGAAGTCCTGAGAATTGAACCATTAAACGAAAGCGTGGAAAGCTTGAAAAACGACATGGAAACCATGAAGCAGATGATTGGACTCTTGGAGAGCAAAGTGAGCAGATACAAACTATGTCCAGCCTGCGGGCGAGATATTCTGCCCCAATTTCGACTATGCCCTTATTGCGGAGAAAACCTGCTCAAACCAGCAGCAACGGATGATCGCGTGTTGTTGCCGCCTCTTGCTGCTTCACACGCTCCTCAGAAGCGAACACAGCAGGTTAGAGCGCTCAAACCTGATGAATTGAGTTAGGACGTAAAGAGAAGAATACGCTTCACCTACCAGTCAATTGAAAATTTAAACACAGCAAATATAAGGGAGCCTTCAATATACAATCAAAATTCGCAGAGGACAGAGCACCATGAGCACCGAAGGCAGAACCAGTCCAATACAGACACCGATTTGCACGAGTTGCAACCGCACAATAGCAATTGGCGCGAAGGCTACGAGGTTTAACTGCCCAAGTTGTGGAGACATTACTGTCTGGCGATGTCAGAAGTGCCGCAGATTCGGCCGACAATACAAGTGTCCAAAATGTGGTTTCATGGGGCCTTGATCATGGCGAATATTGTAATAAGCTACAAAATCTTCCCAACTGGAATCGAAGTCGACTTCGATCAGCTACAGAGCCGGATTGAAAAAGCGCTTCCGGATCAAGCGAAAATCTATGCTGAGTACCAGGTGGAACCTATTGCCTTCGGCTTGAATGCACTCATAGCCCACATCCGGATTCCAGAGGACGATACCGGCATTCTCGATGAAGTGGAGAAGCGAATCGAGGAGATTCCCACAGTGAGTCAAATTCAGACGCTCATGGTGAGAAGAACTCGATGACGTATCCTTAGTTTGTAACCTTTATAAGCTACAATGGTCTTTTCGACTCAATGTAGACTCAAATTTGCGAAGAAGTGCATTTGCATGAGTGAAACACAGCTTCGTGTGGGAGATGCAAAACAGCGAGACGTAGGTCGCGGAATATCCCGCCTGGATCAGAAGACAATGCAGCAACTTAACATAAGTGCGGGTGACGTAGTGGAAATCACAGGAAAACGCTCAACAAGCGCAATAGCTTGGCCAGCTTACAGTGAAGATCAAAATCGAGGAATTATCCGCATTGATGGCTTCACAAGAAAGAATGCGGGCGTCGCAATAAATGAGTATGTCGTCGTCAAGCCAGCTGCTGTCAAGAATGCTACCAACGTGGTTTTGGCACCCGTAGACATGCGACTGAATGTTGATGAGGACTTTACGAATTTTGTCAAAAACCGCTTGATGGAACGAACCTTCGTCGAAGGTGACACAACACTTGTCATGATGCTTGGTCATTCAATACCATTCACTGTGACAAAGAGCCGCCCTCATGGAATAGTGAGGATTAGCAAAGACACACACTTCCAGATCCTCAAGGAACCTGCTCCAGAGGCTAAAGGCGTCCCCCGAACCACTTATGAAGACATAGGTGGTCTCCACGAAGAGCTCCAAAGGGTAAGAGAGATGGTGGAATTGCCGCTGCGGCATCCTGAACTTTTCCAGCGGCTCGGCATTGAACCACCTAAGGGCGTTCTGTTACATGGACCTCCGGGCTGCGGTAAGACACTTCTTGCAAGAGCCGTGGCTAATGAGTCGGAAGCGAATTTCTTCTCCATAAATGGCCCCGAGATTATGAGTAAATTCTATGGTGAATCTGAAGCTAGACTGCGCGAGATATTTACGCAGGCTCAGCAAAACGCACCAGGCATTATTTTCATTGATGAATTGGACGCTATCGCGCCAAAACGTGAAGAAGTGACAGGCGAAGTTGAGAGACGTGTAGTTGCTCAACTTCTAGCTCTTATGGACGGGCTAAGTGGACGCGGAAATGTAATCGTTATAGGAGCGACAAATCGACCGAGTGCCCTTGATCCTGCGCTTAGAAGACCTGGAAGATTTGATAGAGAAATCGAGATAGGTGTACCTGACAAGCAAGCGAGACATGAGATAATGCAGATCCACACAAGAGGAATGCCACTGGCAGAAGATGTTGGCTTGAAGAAGCTGGCTGAAATGACCCATGGCTACACCGGAGCAGACCTTGCTGCTTTATCAAGAGAAACCGCTATGAAAGCACTGAGGCGCTATCTGCCCGAAATCAGCTTGGAAGAAGAAAATATACCGCCAGCTGTCTTGGAAAAGATGGAAGTACGCATGGAAGACTTTCTCAATGCGTACAAAGAGATCACTCCTACCGCCATGCGAGAAGTCTACATTGAGACTCCTACAGTGAAGTGGAATGACATAGGTGGATTAGAGGAAGTGAAGCAAGAGCTTATAGAAGCTGTAGAGTGGCCCTTGAGAACTCCGGAAGTTTTCAGTCGCCTAGGCATCAAGCCGCCGAAGGGGATTCTTTTGTATGGGCCACCAGGTTGTGGAAAGACCATGCTTGCAAGGGCTGTAGCCACAGAAAGCGAAGCAAACTTCATCACTATCAAGGGGCCAGAAGTCTTCAGCAAATGGGTCGGAGAATCCGAAAAGGCGATACGAGAGGTTTTTCGAAAAGCGAGAATGGCTGCACCAGCGGTAATTTTCTTTGATGAGTTTGACTCGCTCGTACCCAGAAGGGGTATGGGTCTCGCTGACAGCGGAGTAAGTGAGCGTGTCATAAGCCAACTGCTAACAGA
This sequence comes from Candidatus Bathyarchaeota archaeon, assembly GCA_020352645.1. Classification (GTDB taxonomy): domain Archaea; phylum Thermoproteota; class Bathyarchaeia; order Bathyarchaeales; family SOJC01. The sequence continues at coordinate 221,867 of CP070683.1, forward strand.
GATGGATGGCATAACAAGCCTAGAAGACGTAGTTGTGGTCGCAGCAACAAATCGACCCGACATCATAGACCGCGCAGTGCTGCGTCCCGGAAGATTTGACAGGTTAATCTATGTGCCGGAACCAAATGAGAAGGCAAGGCTCGAAATCTTCAAAATCTACACTAGCGAGATGCCCTTGGCAGAAGATATCAACTTGGAGGAATTGGTAAAGGGGACAAAAGGATATAGTGGAGCGGATGTTCAGGCTTTGTGCCGTGAGGCAGCGCTAAACGCATTGAGAAAAGATATAGCTTCCAAGAAAGTTGCTTCAGATGATTTCCGAGAAGCAACAAGTAAGATAGGTCCCACAATATCGCCAGACATGGAAGCCTGGTACAAAGGGTTTATTCGGCAAGTGAGAAGGCTCCAGAAGCCCACAACACCAGTTGCTTAGTATGAGTGGATGAAATGGCTGTAAAAACTTGGAAGCCACATCCTCTTTCCATAGTTATACTAGAACTTCTTCAACGAAAAGGGCCGGTGACAGATGCTGAACTGTACGAAATGGTTAAAGGTGTAGTTGGAGACCTGGATTTTAACTCGTTGAACAGAGAGCTTATGAAGCTGGAGATTGAAGGAATGCTTCACGTCTCTGCTCTGGCAAGAGGTAAACGAAGGGTAGAATTGCTCAAAAGGGAAGCTAAACTTTAGAGTTACGGATGCCTTTCTGTTCTAGCTTCCTGCGGAAATGCTTTTCGCAGCACGCTTCGCTGTTTCACCAAGTTTGGTTGATGGAGTATACGCTCCGCCTGTGAACACTAAGCCACACTTGTTGCATCTCCACAATCCAACGCTCTGCCTTTTTATGGAACGCATGTGACATTGGGGGCATCTACGTCGCCTCTTCGTCTCAGTTACAACCTCGATGTATCTCTTTCTCACAGTTGCCCCATATCGGGCTTTCAGGCCGCCTGTCGGCCCGATTTTCTTAGTTCTGCCCATCATCCTTTCACCATAAGCTTGCGAATATCTGAAGCTTTCTCCTTGGCAGTTTTCGCGATTTCCAGAATCCGCTCTACAGTAAAGTAGCCTGTACCGCCTTTCTGTATAGCGCATATTTCCCCATCCTTCCCAGAGGTTATAGTCAGTCGAGCATCCATTACCTGTTCCTCTTCCAGCCATGGATCAACTGCCAGCTTTCCATTTATTTTTGCAGATGTGACTGCTATTGGATAGTTCTGAATTGGCAATGGGACATAACCAGGTTTCGTTTTCACTTCTTCTCCTTCAACTTCATACTTCAGCATTTTGGTATTCAACAAGGCGCCTAGTGCCGCAATCGCGGAGGCATCGATCAAATTCCCATCATGGTTGAGCACGTATACATCGACAAAGACTACCAGTACTCTCTTTCCTGGGATAAGACAAAGTTTCTCAAGGCTTATGGCTTTAGACTCTCTTATTCCTCTATCCACTACTCTAGCGAGTTCGATAGCATTTTCATTCGGAGGCCCAGGTTCGAAGGTGGGTGAAGCTAAAGGAACTAGCTCTGCATTCACAGTTAAGACCCCCTCGCTTGGAGTGTCAGGGAATGGTTCCCCCACTGCGATTTTCACTCCAACAAGCACTTCAGTCCTCCCAAGTTTGACTCGGGCTGAGCCCTCAGCCTTCTCAATGACCCCCATTTCGATCTTGATCTCGCGATAAGAGTCTAGGTCTCTTCCATCTAGTCTTTTGCCTTTAGCCATCAGCTGCGCAATTTGCTTATGTTTCACACGCACAAAAGTTGACATTATTCCTCAACCTCCTCCTGGGCTGTCATATACTTTACCTTTAACGCCTCTTTTTGCAGGGCGTAGAGTTTCTTGCAGCCATCAACGGAAAGATTGATCGTCTTTTCAAACTCTTCAGGCGTCAGTTGACCATCCATTTGGAGAAGAGTTATGACGTCTAAGTTGGGCATAAAAGCTACGGGTACATCAGCTTCACCCTTCTTGTCTTCTTCGTCTGTCAAGTCGACGACAAGCTGGCCTTCAATCTTGCCAGATGCGCAGGCTGCTGTCAAGTCTCTCATTGGAATTCCAGCATCTGCTAAAGCCAAGGAGGCAACGGTTATTCCCGCACATCTAGTGCCACCGTGTGCCTGAAGCACTTCGATAAACAAGTCAATAGACGTGCGGGGGTAATTCTCTAAGAAGAGAGAAGGTTCCAGAGCTTCTCGTATTACTTTCGAAAGCTCAATCTCTCTTCTTGAGGGAGCTGGGGATTTTCTCTCACTCACGGAGAAAGGCGCCATGTGATATCGACATCTGAGCAAGGACCGATCTGGCTTTGCCAGGTGTTTTGGGTGCACTTCGTGTGGACCGTAAACACCTGCTAGTATCTTGTTCTTGCCTTGTTCAATATATGCTGAGCCGTCTGCGTTACTGAGCACTCCAACTTCGATTTTTATAGGTCTCAACTCACTAGTTTTTCTTCCGTCTATTCTGACACCATTCTTGTCGATTAGTTTTTCTTCTGTTTTAGGCATTCTCTACTTCACGCTCTTTTTGCATTTTCAACATTTCTGTTATGCGATCAGTCAGACCGCTTGTGTGAGATTCTTCTTCTATCATACGTATTGCTGTGAGCGCTAACTGCTCATCCTCAGGTTCTTTTCCGCTCACCAGTATCTGCCCGTTCTGTCCCAAAAGGATTTGGCATCCTGTCTCGCGTTTGATCGTGCTTATCATAGAACCTTTTCTTCCGATTATTCGCGGGATTTTTGTAGGAGTGACCTTAATGGTTTGGCCGCGAGATAGCTTGCCAAGGCCAGGTTCTCTCACTGTTATGAGAGGATCTCTCGTTCTGTCAAAAGATGCGACCTTGGCTATTAATAAGTCTCCTACGTCGAAAATTGATGATAGCTCATCCTTTTGAGGACGATACGACCGTTCCATGACATCTGAGGCTCTTAGAAGGGTTGGATATGGTGCGTTGATATCTAGAATCCAGCCTCCTATTGTAACATCTGTTACCACGCCTATTACAGTGTCTCCGACACTGGGCATGTAGAAAGCTCTCAAGGCCACCACACTTACTTTCCGTTCATCATATTCCACTATTCCAACGCGGTTCGCGTAAACCTTTTCGTTTTCTTTAAATGTGTTCTCTCCGGCAACGTAATTTCCTTCAGCTAGCAGGTCTCCTGGCGTCACAACTTGTCTTCTTTCATAGAATGTAGGCATTCTCAAATCTCCAAATCTTTTTCCATTTAGGATAATTCATATTTTTTTGGCTTCTGTGTTTCCCTTTGTAAGTTCTCCCAGCTTATCCAGAAGAGGCCCATAAAGGCCTGCTGGCACTTCGACTATGGAGAACCATGAGCCATCTGCGCGCCATTCTTCACGCTTAATAGTTCCATACCCTTTGACGGTTCCGTAAGCTTTCGCAGCATACTCTGGTGGGATTCGTATTTCAACTTGGATCTGCTCAATCTTGATTGGCAGAACTGGACGCAGCAGTTTTATTATGTCTTTTGCTTGCTCTTCAACTTCTTTGAAGGGATCTATTGGGTAATGAATCTGACCCATTGCCTGTTCTATTCGAAGAGGTGGATGCGGCAGGTTGGTCTTTGGATCAACGGCTTGACGTGTGATGAACGCAATGATTTGTCTCCTCTTTTCAGCGGTCAGCTGTCTCCTTTGATCAGTCGTTAGCTGCAGTGTTCCTTTCTTGAGTATTATCTCGGCAATCTTCCGCGAGTCTGTTGTTCTGAAAGCGGTTTGAAGTTTGTCGTCACCTGCTTTTGTCCCTTTGTTGGCATCAACGAATATCGTGTCAGTAACTAGCACTTCCGAAATCGATGTGGCTTTGCCCATCGTATAGCTCAAAGCAGGTTGCGGCCTAACAAGTATCTCAAAGTGCTCACCGTCACGTGATATGCGCGCAACGGTGTATCTCTGACTCATTTTTATGTTTCACTCTACTCAATCTTCAGATACTTCTCGACTTCTTCGTCAGGCATCATCTGAAAGGCCTTTGTAGACTCGGCTATGGTGGCAACTTTCACTCTAAGTTGCTCCTCGCGTGCTTGAAGCGCCTTTTTAAGGCATTTGGTGGCGAGCTTTGAAGCTTCTTCTAAGCTCATTTCATCGTTGTACTCAGCCTTTAAAATACCTTCAACTGTTTCCCTGCCAATACCGACTGACACTGCCTTGTAGGCTCTGTAAGTCCCACTCGGGTCAGTGGAAAACAAGCGGCTACCTGTCTTGTCTACTCCGCCGAAGATTATTGAAACTCCGAAGGGCCGAACGCCAGCATGCTGAGTGTAGAGCTGCTTTATGTCACCTATTCGTTTTGAAAGCACTTCAACATCGACAGGCTCATCGTACATTAATCTGTTACTTTGACAATATACTCTTGCTTGATCAATCAGAATTCGAGCATCAGAACCCAGACCGACTACTGCTGCACCCATGTGAACATCGACTGGAAAGATTTTCCATGTAAAATTGGAGTCCTGCAATTTTGATTCAAGTTTCTCTTCTGCCGCCAGAACTATTCCTTCACGAGACACT
>CP070683.1:226504-235836 GCA_020352645.1 Candidatus Bathyarchaeota archaeon
GTGGTAATAAGAAACAAATAATGCTCTCTGCAACATGGCCAACCATGCAAATGGATGCTCTTTGCTCTTTGGCATTGCATTCTTGAGTGTTTATGCAAGGTCTAAACTTTTAAGAAAATGTTGTCATATTTCAGATCATGCAGTTCAACAATAGAAAAACTTCAGGCTTTCTACTGTTTGCGGGGAGTGTCATATGCATTCTAGGCATTATTATAGCGGAAGCTCTGCACCCAGCGTATAGTACTTCAGAGAATTACATAAGCGACTTAGGCGTTGGGCCAGCTGCCGCAGTGTTCAATTTTTCTGTGTTCCTGCTGGGTGTACTTGTAGCTCTTAGTAGCTACTTCATTCAGAAAACCTTCGGTTTTTCGCTTTTCTCTACGCTGATAGTGATGGCAGGTATTGGTGCAATTGGTGTTGGAGTGTTTACTGAAGATGCAGGTTGGATACATGTTATGTTTTCTTCGATAACGTTTCTGTTCGGAGGACTAGCTGTGATTGTGTCATCCATTTTTCAGAGACGCCCTATGTCTTACCTAGCTATTGCGTTAGGGGGCCTGTCACTTGTAGCCCTTATTCTCTTTGTTTCTGCCAACTATCTCGGCTTGGGCAAAGGAGGGATGGAACGGTTGATTGCCTATCCAGCACTTCTTTGGGCCGTAGGCTTCGGTGGACATTTGATTGATGACTCAAAGGATGGAGCAGGAAAAGATGACTGGTGTTTCGACCTATGAACAGCGATTCAGCGCTTGCCTAATGAAGTCCAGTATTCCGTGCTGATTGTAGGCATTGCACAAAGCTTCTTTGCGTTCCATTGGTCAATTCCTTAGCCGCAATGTACCTGTCCATCAAGTCTAGAGCGCCAAGACTCAAACCACATCTCTTCATCACCCACAGCCGTTTGCCCGTCACCTTGATAGTGCTTTTGGGTACTGGTCCTTTTTTTTTATCTCCCGCACCATCTCGAGAAATGTGCTCGTCTTCCTAGTCAGATGGGATGTATCAGTTGGTGCGGGGGGCGGGATTTGAACCCGCGAAGGCCTTCGCCAGAGGATCTTAAGTCCTCCCCCTTGTCCTAGGGTTCTGCCCATTTAGACCTGGCTTGGGAACCCCCGCCCTTAGGCTCGCGCAATGATTATGAATCTTAGTTTGATCGCTTCTTAAGGATATGGGACAAACGGACCTAGCTAGTTTAGTTGATGAACCTTAGTTTTTCGTGGCTCCGACCTTTGATGTTTGTAGGTATTCCTATGTCGCAAGGTTTTTATATGCGTGTGATATCTTAAGACTTAAGATGGTGTAGGCTAAGGGATAAGGGACACATATGACAAAACAGAAGAAATATATTTTCTTCTCAAGGCCTTCTCCTTTCTCCCAAAATAGATAGTTTTGCATATGGGTCTCCCTTCTCTAGTAAACAATGATGCCATCCTAACGCATCGGGCGATTTCGCGACATACTTACGCAGAGTAAACATGATAAGCTTGGAACTGCGTTAGTCTTATCGGATTGAAGGCATTCGGTGACTTCTGGGGAAATTCCAAAGCGAAGATTCACGCAGAACCATAACCTAAAAGTTGCAACACGACATCAGTAATCTCTGAGTCAAAGGGATGATCATGCCGACAGACACGATTCTGATCTTAGATTTCGGTAGCCAGTACAGTCATCTGATAGCGAGACGCATTCGAGAAAACCTGGTTTATTCAGAGATAGTTCCTTATGACATCTCCCCTGAAGAGATCGGAGAATGGCAAGCAGAGTTTCTTATTAAGGGCTTGATTCTATCTGGCGGGCCCAACAGTGTATTTGATTCAGATGCCCCGAAGATTAGCTCAGAAATGCTTGGCTTGAACATACCAGTTTTAGGACTATGCTATGGCCATCAACTAGTAGCCTACGTGACGGGAGGCTCTGTTAAACCTGCAAAGAAGAGGGAATTCGGCCAAGCATACGCTACTATCAAGAAACCTGTTGGAGTTCTAAAGGGTCTGAAAGGTAGAGAGAAAGTTTGGATGAGTCACAGCGATACTGTGTTCAGCCTCTCAACTGAATATGAGGCTTTGGCTAGTACTGAGAATTGTCCAGTCGCTGCATTTAGGCATAAGGAACGCGCTATCTACGGTCTACAGTGGCACCCAGAAGTTGTTCACACTGAGAATGGGGATAAGATGCTGAGGAACTTTGTCTTCGAAGTCTGTAAATCTGAACCCAACTGGACCATGGACGATTTTCTATTGAAAGCGAAGGCGGAAATCCCTGAGGTTGTGGGTAGCGGGAAGGTGATCGTTGCCCTGAGCGGCGGTATAGACTCCAGCACGGCGACTGCAATAGCCTCTGAAGCTGTAGGAAAGAGGTTGACAGCTGTCTTCGTAGATCACGGTTTTATGAGGGAAGAAGAGCCAGAGTTTGTAGAAGCCACGTTCCAACGACTTGATATGAATTTCATTGCAGTTGATGCCCGCAAGAGATTCTTAAGAAGACTCAAGGGTGTGATCAACCCGGAACAAAAACGTATGATTATTGGGGAAGAATTCATTCGGGTATTTGAGGGTGAGGCAAGAAAGGTGGGCGCTGAATACCTTCTTCAAGGAACGATTTATCCGGACAGAGTAGAATCAGGGTTAAGTAAACCATCTGAAAAGATAAAGACCCACCACAACGTCGCTGGCTTGCCTGCTGATATGGAGTTCAAAGCTGTAGTGGAACCGTTGAGAGATCTGTACAAGGATGAAGTGCGAAAGGTAGCTCAAAAGCTGGATTTGCCAATGAAGATTGCTGAAAGACAACCTTTTCCGGGACCAGGATTAGCGGTAAGGATAGTGGGAGAAGTTACAGCCAGGAAGCTAGATATCGTGAAGAAAGCTGACAAAATAGTCACTGATGAGATAGAAAAAACCAGCCTCAAGAATCGATTATGGCAATACTTCGCTATTCTCACAGACACAAGAAGCACCGGAGTCAAAGGAGACTCACGGGCATATGGCTACATAATCGTCATTAGATGTGTTGAAAGTCAAGAGGCTATGACAGCCAGTTTTTCAAGAATCCCATATCAAATTCTTGAGAAGATATCGTCCAGAATAACAAACGAAATTCCGGAAGTGACAAGGGTGGTCTACGACATTACTCATAAACCTCCTGCGACAATTGAATGGGAATGAACATCAAGCAATTGCAAATTGCTATGTGTGCACCAAAATACGCTATCCACACGGTATCACTCTGTTCGAAAGATCGAAGTAGGTGCACATACAAAGAGCTCTATACCTCCCACATGCTCTTCACAAATCTTTTAGCTATGGAATACAGAACTTACATCCTTACTCGGAGAACAAATAAGCATTGAAAGCTCTGATCCTGGCAGGCGGACTTGGGACAAGACTACGTCCTCTAAGCTGCACGAGACCGAAAATCCTGTTTCCAATAGCTAATGTCCCGCTCATTGACTTGACACTGGAGAGACTGGCCTCCAATAGCGTCGTGGAAAGTGTGCTGGCTGTCAACTTCATGGCTGAAAAGCTACAACATACATTAGGCTGCTCTAAACATGGGATGAAACTCACATACTCACGAGATGCCCCAATATCTTCAAGCAAACAACATGCACAAAGAGCGCTGGGAACAGGAGGCCCAGTAAAACAAGCTGAGAGGATTTTGGGCAGCAAAGAGCCCTTCTTTGTGATGAATGGCGACATACTGTCGAAGGCGAACTACGCTATTATGATGGAGGAACATAAAAGCGCCGGTTGCGTTGCTACTATAGCATTAGCTAGGGTTACTAATCCAAGCCGCTATGGCATAGTGAAAGTGGGGAGCAATCGAAGAATCGAAAGCTTCATCGAAAAACCTGTCAGTCAAGCAGGTTCCGCGTTGGTCAATGCTGGAATATATGTTTTCGAACCTGAGATTTTCGACTATATCCCAGTAAACAAGAAGTGTTCTTTAGAGCGCGCGGTTTTTCCAAGGCTCGCAGATGAAGGGAGACTGCTTGGTTATAAGATTGAGAACTTATGGGTGGATGTGGGGAAGCCTGAAGATTATATTGTGGGTAACAAGCTTTGGATCAAGGCAAGTGGAATCAGCGCGATTCCGCGAGCAGTAATCGACAGCAGAGTCCAAATCGAAGACGCGGTTGCAATTGATGAGGGTGTAACGTTGGGAGAAGAATCGATTCTAGGACCTAATCTTTCACTAGGGAAGGGCGTCCGTGTCGGAAAGCGAGTCCTGATTAGAGACTCAATAGTCTTCCCGAACACGATTATCTCGAACTCAGCAACCATTGAAGGTTCAATAATAGGCGAGTCGGTTACAATAGAAAGAGATGTGAAAATCAAGGGTGGGTGCTTGATCGGTGACAATGCTCTGATTCAGGAAGGAATCACCCTCCCAAAGAATGTTAAAATCTGCCCCTCTGTAACTATTTCTGAAAGCGTTGAAGAATCCCATTGCATGACATGACAAATGTGTGAAGAATGATGAGACTAAGACTCCTCTTCAGGGAAAATTGTATTCGTAGCGTGGCCAATAAGGATTTCACTCCAGAGCTCATTGGTAGAGCTGTGAATGCAATAGGCAAATTCTTCAAGCGGGGCAGGCTTATCTTAAGATGCAGCGGTAGACCTAGCGCAAAAGGAGCTAGAATCAGTGTCAAGTATGATGAGTGTCGATGAGAAAGGTATAGAAAGCAACGAAAAATGCATAGACCATAAAGTAAGCATCGTTGAATGCGATGAAATTGGCGTAATTCACGGCTGTCTATTCGCAGATGCGGGCTTCAAAGTGATAGGTTTAAGCCCAAATCCCCACACATCTGAACTTCTTAGAAACGGTCGCATTTCAGCATTCACAAGTATCCATTCATCAGTGAAGAAGCATCTGAAAGAAGGAAGCCTCTCACTGTCTTCTGACATAAGAAAAGCCGCATCCGCAAGCGACATAATTGTACTTACGATCCCAACAACAATTGATTCAAACAAGAAGCCAGACTACACAACATTGGAAAAGGCCTGCAGGGAGGTAGGTATGGGCTTGAGAAAGGGAGCGTTGGTTCTTATTGCTGAGACAGCTGGACCGGGAGTTGCAGATGGCCTTGTGCGGGAAGCCCTTGAACAAACCTCAGGCTTGAAAGCGGGACATGACTTCGGCTTAGCCTTCAGCCCAATGATGGCAAATGAATCGGAAGCGCTTGAAGAGACACTCAAGAAACCAAGAATTCTAGGTGCAATAGATGGGCGAAGTCTGAGGGTAGCAGGCCACATACTTAACATGATAACGTCTTCAGAAGTCATACAGGTCAGTAACATGAAAACCCTCGAAGCAATAAGTCTCTTCCAAAGCATGAAAGACGAAACAACTCAAGCACTGGCGAATGAATTAGCCTGCCTATGTGAGAGGCTGAGAATAGACTTCCAAGAGGTCTTAAGTGTCGCTGCTGAAGGTAAGGTTTTCAATCTCCCTTCACCAGGTGTCATCAATAGGCGTGCGTGGAAAGATCTCTATCTCCTCAAGAGAGAAGCTGAGAATGTAAACTTCAACCTTCGCCTGGTACGTTTAGGGAGAAGAATCAATGATGAAATCGCTGAATGCACTTTTCGCCTTACAAAAGACGCTTTGAAAGCCTGCGGCAAGACTGTAAGAAGAGCAAAAGTTTCGGTTCTAGGCGTTTCTCGCCGTCAGAATACCAAAGAACTTCCAGGAAGGCTGACAAAAAGCATTGTGCGCCATCTAAGGAGAAAAGTGAGAAACTTGCAAGTCTATGACCCATAGTTCTCGACGAGAGAATTAGCAGAGCTTGGCTTCGAAGCTGATACACTGTCAAAAGTCGTCGAAAAGACCGATTGCATCATTGTCCTCACGGGACACACGAAATTCGCGCGACTAAATCTGAAAAGAATGCGTCTTCTTGCTAAAAAGACTCCTGCAATAGTTGATATCAGTCAAATCATAGACCCTGCAAGAGCTGAGAAATATGGTTTCGTTTATCGTGGGCTAGGAAGAGGCGTGTGGCAAACATGAGCAAGATTGGAGTAGCAGTCATTGGTGTAGGTTTCTGGGGAAAAAACCACGTGAGAGTTTTCAGCGAGCTTGCAGAAACCGAGCTAGTGGCAGTTTGCGACGTAAATATTGAAAGAGCAAAAGAAATAGCCGATAGATATGAAGTCGATGTCTACAGTGACAGTCGGAAACTGCTGAGAAGAAAAGACATTGACGCCGTCAGCATTTGCACTTGGACCACTACGCATGCTGTAGAGGCAAAAAGAGCTTTGAAGGCGGGGAAGCACTCGCTGGTTGAAAAGCCCTTAGCCAGCACGATCCAAGAGGCAAAACGAATAGTCGCCTACGCAAGCGCCAAGGAAAGACTGTTGATGGTAGGCTTCATTGAAAGATTTAACAGAGGTATCCAAAGAGCGAAAGAGGTCTTGAACAAGGGGGAAATCGGCGAATTAGTCTCTGCAACTGCAAGAAGGGTGTCCGAGTGGCCTGAGAGAGTAGGTGATGTTGGAGTTGTCAAGGACTATGCAATTCACGAAATAGATATAATGCGGAACATCTTTGGAGGAGATCCGACAACAGTTTACGCGAAAGTCGGAAACCTAAAGCACGCGAAATTCGAAGATTATGCTCAGATTATGCTCACTTTCGAAGATGGAAAGACAGCCTTCATCGAAGCCAATTGGCTTACGCCAGACAAGATCAGAAAGCTGACACTTACTGGAAGTGGTGCAACGCTGTCCCTCGATTATCTTACGCAAGAGATTACGATTGAAAGCAGAGAAAAAACTTTGAAGCCAAAATATGAATGGAAGGAACCATTGAAGCTCGAGCTGCAGCATTTTGCTGAAAGCGTAATCAAAGATAGAGAACCAGAAGCTACAGGACTCGACGGTCTTAAAGCATTGATCATAGCAGAAGCTGCAATAAAATCTTCGAAAAAGGGTGCAGCTATAAGACTAGGTTTCGATAAACTGTGATCTAGCCTTTCGTGTTTGTGAATCTAAAGGGCTTCCCTTCTAATAGAATTCTTTTAGGGATTTTCCCTCTCCATTTTTCGAGAAACGGAAGCTCATCTTTTTCGTTTCGAAGCTCATCTGGGAGCATCTCAGGGATCTCCTCGCGAATGGGAAACCACCTCAAGCATTTAGGACAAATGATCAGTCCTTCAACGATTTCTTCTCCCTCTTCAAAGACATGAAGCTCAAGAGGGTGATACTTGTCTATAGGGCAAGCCAAAATATCCATTAGCTTTCTCTTCATGAGCAAAACTCCTTGAACTGATTTCTCCTATTGTCTGCATAAAAGACTTCCGCAACAGGTCAATGCACAAGTCGGGTTTGTAACCTTTTCTTATTATATCTGCAAAGGAATTTCTCTTATTGATCTATGGCATGATACTCGTCTATCAACCTTCTAGATACAGAGCTGGTTCAAAGGATTCATGAAACATGCTTCTAGTCCCAATTCGTGCAGCGCAATCTACGCATAAAGCATATAATTGAGGCCCAATTATCTACTCAAAATAGGGCAGAGAAAAACAGAAGAAGAAAGCAACAAATGCTATATCTTTGGGACGCCAAGAACCCAAGCGGTAATATTATACATCTTGAGTTTTTTGACTCTTCAAATGGAGAAATAAAGAAGTTTATTGTGGAAGATTACAGGCCTTACTTTCTCACGAGATTTCCTTTGACAACGGAAGAGCATGCAGCGATAGATAGTGTTTCTGGAGAAGTGGAAGTTATCATGAAGCAGAACCTATTCAGCGAAGAGACTACCAAGCTCGCGAAAATTAGTGCCTCCACACCCCCTCTCCTCAAGAAGCTTCTCAGACAATTCAACAACGTATGGGAGAGAGAGATCGATTATTGCAGAAGCTATATTTACGATATGAACCTTGTTTTCGGTGCACCCCACTTCAGAGAGAATAATGATTTTCTTGTCGAGGAAAATGCAAACAAATGCTTAGAAACTGAGTTTGAAGAGGCTTTCCAGAATGAGAGAAACACAGCACCACATAAGTATTTTCAGATAAAAGAATGGTTCAACTTGTGCCAGAAGCCAGTTCCGGAAATCCATCCAGATCTGTTCAATGCCAAGAAGAGTCAAGAAGGCACCGAGGAAAGAACATACCTTGCTTTCCTCCTCTCAAGAATCGCGAACATCCCGGTTCCGGAATCTTACAATAGTCGAAGGGTAAGCGATTGGATAAAATCAATGATCTACACATACATGCGCAGAAACAACATTCTTATTCCAACATCCGCAGAGCTCCGAAAAGGTCTGGAAACTCATGCTGTTTCAGGAGCTTTGACAATTGAACCTGAGGCTGGGATATATTTCAATACAGTTGTCTGTGATTTTGAAAGTCTCTATCCAAGCTGCATAGACAGCTACAATCTTTCATATGAAACCATAGACTGTCTCCACGAAGAATGTAAATCTAACAAAGTACCTGAAACTGACCATCATGTTTGTGCGAAGCGCAAAGGTTTCTATTCGCTCTTAATAGGAGCACTGAAAGACTTGAGAATCCGATGGTTCAAGCCCAAGTCAATCGATTCTGCTCCAACTGACAAAGAAAGACTTCTGGCAAGAGCAGCGTCCGAACTTCTCAAGCTAATAAGTGTTTCAAGCTACGGCGTGACCGTTCGTATTCATGGAGTCGCCTGTCCACCCTTGGCGGAATCAATAACCGGTTATGGGCGTTGGGCACTGCAAACCAGTTGGGACATGTCCGAGAAAATAGGGATGCATCCGATATATGGAGATACTGACTCGATATTTCTAGACAACCCGACTCCATCACAAGTCCAGACTCTTATGGCAACAGTTAAGAAAAGGCTGAAACTTGATCTAGCAGTCGACAAGCACTATACTATTTGTGTTCTACCTAGAGCCAAAAAAGCGTATTTCGGTATAACCAGAAGCGGAAAGCCAGATCTAAAGGGACTCACTGCAGTAAAGTCCAACGCTCCAAAATACATACAGAAGGTGTTCCAAAACTGCGTTGCAGTTCTCAGCGACATACGAAATATGGAGCAATACAGATCCGCGCAAGACAAGATCTTGGTGATTGTTCATGAAGCAATTACAAAACTTCGAAAGCGCCAAGTGAACCTTGGAGATCTCGTTTACTCAGTGAAGCTCTACCATGATCCACACGAAAGAATGGCCACGACCAATATCATGCCCCAACCATATCAGTGCGCCTTTCAACTCATGGAAAAAGGCGAAGAACTGAAACGGAGGGACACTGTTCATTTCGTGAAGGTGAACCCTTTTGCATATAAGGGGAGAACTTTCACTGTGAAGCCAGTAGACAGTGTTAAGAA
>CP070683.1:235936-244488 GCA_020352645.1 Candidatus Bathyarchaeota archaeon
AGTCATACAAGCGGGCGGAGGGACAAGGAATTCGAAGTTTCTTTCGATCAGAACCTCCACCCCTAGATGAATGTATAGTAAAATCTATGCGAAGACTTAAGATCCAGCACTCCAAACTCGAACAAGTACACATAAGGCTTCGCCAAAGAGACAAAAGACTATTCAAAGCTTGCACCTTCGCCATAGAAAAGAACAACACTGCTCGCGCTGCTATGTGCGCCAATGAATTGGCAGAGCTCAGGAAGTTAACACTGCTTCTTTCCCAAACCCAGATAGCCATAGAGCGCATAATCCTGAGGCTGGAAACCGTTAAGGAACTGAGTACCATAATGGTAGACCTCAAGCCAGCATTGACCGCTCTGAAAAATGTGACAACCAACCTTGTCAGCGTAATGCCAGATGTCGCTTCGGAACTTGAAAAAGTGAACGACAGCATACGGGATACTCTAACTATGACCAAGGTCTCATCGGAGCCTCCGATTGCACAACCCATGAAAACCGCTGCGGGACAAGAAATTCTTAAAGAGGTCAATGCGGTTTTGGAGCAAAAACTCACAGAGCAATTGCCTGAACCACCCGCCGTCGAATCCACTTCTGTGATGAAGGAGCCTAGACAAGCTAGGGAAATGGTGGCACTAGTTGCAGGAAGTTCTGATTCCTACCGAAGCGAAAAGAAAGAAACTTCGGAAGCTGTTCTTTCTATCAAAGATGTGAAAATGCAAAGCATCTCACTTAGGATAGAGCATTCGCAAGCGATAGAGAAAGAATTGCTTGAATACATCAAACAAAGAGAAGGCCAAGTGGACGTTGCTGAATGTGCGACAAAACTGAAAATCCCTCCTAACGAAGTCAGAAAGACCCTGAAAAATCTCGGCGCTAAAGGCAAGATAATTATTGAGAATTGAAGTGATAAAGATGAGCGCTTCTCAAGAACTTGAAAAAGCAGCTACAAACTATGCCTCTGAGGCTGTTAGACTAGACAACCAGGGCTCAAGAGGTATGGCCATTACAATGTATCAAAGAGCTATTGAAACCCTGCTGAAAATTGTGCATTTATACCCAGACTACGGTCTCAACAAAGTCTACATACAAAGAGCAATGGCCTACCAAGAAAGAGTCAAGGTCTTACAGGGCGGAATGCCTTTGAAACCTGACATCGACAGCTCGCGTGAAGAGGCAACGCTTTCAGGAGAGACTGGAAAAGCAAGCTACGATGAGCTGATTATGGAAGAAAAACCTGATGTGAAATGGCCAGAAGTAGTCGGGTTAGAACCAGCGAAAAAAGCAATAAAAGAAGCAATTGTTTACCCAGTTCAGAGACCAGATCTATTCACACTAGGATGGCCTAGAGGTATACTACTCTTTGGACCACCAGGATGTGGAAAAACACTGCTTGCAGCTGCCGTAGCAACTGAAATAGACGCGAACTTCATGTCAGTTGACGCCGCGTCAATAATGTCAAAATGGCTCGGTGAAGCTGAAAAGAATGTAGCTCAGCTTTTCGGATCTGCCAGAAAGTCTGCAAATAACGGAAAACCCGCAATAGTCTTCATTGACGAACTTGATTCACTGATGGGAAGACACTCAAGTGAAGTAGGCGGCGAGGTTCGAGTAAGAAACCAATTCCTCAAAGAGATGGACGGAGTCATAGACAAGGGCAGAAGTCTACATGCATACGTCATTGGCGCAACTAACAGACCATGGGATCTTGACTGGCCATTTATACGAAGATTTCAAAAGAGAATCATTGTACCACTGCCAGATCATCACGCAAGACTTCAGATGTTCAAGCTTTACACTGGCAATCTGAATCTAGATCCACATATTAGTCTTCACGAATTAGCCAGGCTCTCAGAAGGGTTCTCTGGAAGCGATATAAAGGATTGCTGCCAGTCAGCTTACTTAAGAGTCATAGGTGAATTCTTTGAATCTGGAAAAGCAGATGACAAGCAGGCCAAGCCCAGACCTGTGTTGATGAAGGATTTTCGACAGATACTTGAGGATCGAAAACCCAGCGTATCCCTTGAAATGATAGCTTCGTACACAAAATGGTTTGACGCCTTCAAAGCGCTTTAATCTCAAGACATAGCTCAGTGGCTTTCATGAGGTATCGGACAGATTTGAGGAATTTGCGCCTTACTTGTCTAACAGTAAGCAGAACCTCCTTTCTCCCTTTTGCAGATGCCTTCAAATCCCGAAAATCCTTCTGAAGGCCAACAAGCCCACCTTTTTTTGTGATCGGTGAATATCTAGTATTCTACACACATGATCGTGTTCCACAAGCTCAGTAGGCTTTTGGATGCTAAAGATTGAAAATAAGAGGGGTGAGGATGGAGTTTAGCTTGATTGTTACCAGCTTTCGCCGTAGTTTCCTGCTGCAGCGACGATGTCGAAAATGTCTACGTCCCCATCGTCGTCAATGTCAGCGTATGCATCGTATTTGGGATCCCCTTCACTTGTGCCGTAGGCACCTGCCATCTTGACGATGTCGAAAATGTCTACGTCATGGTCGCCGTCAAGGTCTCCTGCTAAAGTGATAAGTATCATCGTATCGTGTATGTATGTGTTGTCTGCAGTGTCTGTTTCACCTGAAACTGTGGAAGCTACTGCCTTGAGCTCGTAGTTTCCTTTTGCTAAACCGGTTGTGTCTCCAACTATAACCACACCTCGCAGGTTTCTGCTTGTTACGGCAGTTGCTGATCGAGTGCCTATGACTGTATCGTTGGCGTAGAGTGTTATTGTTCCTATGGTCTCGTCGAATTCGCCTTGATTCTGCACTGTGGTGTTGAGTCTAAATGGTCTGTCTTCTCCAACGTTAAGCTTGTTTGGAGCAATGTCTCTGGCCGCTACATCATGAACCAGTTCAGTGCGGTACGGAATGATTGGCTGCACCCAACTTGGCTGGCCTACGATGTCAACGGTGAGATCTAATGCGTCTAAGCTGAGACCTGTGTCACCAGACTCTGAGTCAGTGAATGTCATGTTGAAAAACGTTCTCCAATCATTGGGGCAGTTGAACCAACCAGCACCATATTGTGATGTATAGGCTACATCGTATGTTCCAGCTGTTGCATTCACAGTGTCTTCGCCGGTGAATACAGGGCTGTGGAGTACGCCATCCGAATGGGCGTCACCTACAGTGGCCACGTGACTAACATATGTGAGCCGAGCTGTGTTCCAGCTGAATGCTATGTCAAATGCGAAAAGGTTGCCCAAAGAATAGTTGTAGCGAGCTGCTGATCCACTGGCGTATGGTCCTAATTCCTCCCCAGGACTCCATTCATCGTCAGTGGGGTAGTAAAGGTCTGCGAGATGGTAGATCGTAACATTGACGATCATGGTATTTGGTGCGGGGCTGTCAGTTTCAATTGTAACCACAGGCATCATAGTTGTATATGGGTACTCGTTTGAAGCAAACGCAAGTGAAAGCATGCTAACTGTGAGTAGTGCTATTGCGATTCCTGAAACAACTTTCCTTACCAATTTGTTCTCCTTCTCCTATCCTTTGAATAAAATGGTTTACTCCGGACTAATATAACGTTTACGGAGAAAGATTCTATTTTGCGGGTCTTCCGCTGCGCTCAGGCTTTGCCGGACATTGCCGAGCGTGGATTTGCTACCATGGAAGATTCATTGTATAACATCACAATTCGTTGACTTGCCGCATAAATGCAACGCTCACAGCCAAGAATGTCGATGTGATGTTACATGACTCATACTAGTATGTCCAGGCAATGACGCGTTTGGGTTTTAAACTGAAAGGGCAGGCGGTGGATCAGGGACGGTATCCTTTGAGTATGTTGATTGCTAGGACCGCGGCTATTATGTCGGCAGTAGTTCCGGGATTATATTGATTTGAATTCTGCCGCAATTTCATATCCAAGTTAGCTAGTTGTTTCCTTCCCGTTGGTTTTTGAAGGCCTTTTCTCAATATCCGAGCAGCTGCTTGAGAAATCTCCTCTGCCTTTGCACTCCCAGCCTTGCGAGATATAAGCGTGTCAGGGACTGCTGACAGAATTCGAAGGAAGGTTAGAGTTGTCGCCATGTTCAAGCTACGGGTCTTCCTGAGCGTCTCGGCGAAATATGGTAGGCCTATCTCAAAGGTTATCCGATAGTTCTCCACCCATTCCTTTGATATTGAGTCATAAGGTGCAGATATTCTGAAAATGTCGTAGAGGGTTATGTTTTCCTCCATAATCCGTCTTTGTGAGTTTGGATCGTACACATCCAATTTAGGTGCTTTGCCAAACAGGCCGCCTGGCTCAGCCATTTTGATGGCGTTGAAAGCTGCAACCGAATCTTGTGAAGTTGTAGACTCCACAATCTGCTTCAGGTTCTTCCTCAACTGTGAGTTTGAAAGCTTCTTTCCTTCCGCTAAGGTGACTCCTGCAGCTACTGCGATCGGACAAAGCAGGAATGTTGTGCCGAGCATTGTATTGCCCCCTTTTTGCCAATATTTGATCCTGCAGACAGCACCTTTTATGATCTCTCCAATAGATATTTCATCAAACGATCTCTGACTTTTGACGACCCACAAGCCTCTTTGAGCTGCAAGCCGGAAGCTCGGTTCTACTGCCACAGCTGAAGCTAAGAAATGTTCATACCGCGTTGTGGAAAAGTCCCGCATTCTGCTAACATTCCCTGGTTTATGAACACTGGCTTCTAATAGAATCGCCAATTGCAGACAAGAAGAGATGTACTGTGCCGTGTCCCCCTTATCCTGCAGCAATCCGAAACCTCTCTGAGACGTCAGGGAACAAGTTTTATTAACGTTGTGTAAAGAACTACACTCGAATTTACTTAGTTACACAAAGTGAACAGAAGATGAAGCTCTCCACCCAAACTATTGCGTTAACAGCAATTTTTGCTTCTCTATACTATGTTCTATCGCTAATAACGCCCCACGTCCCTGCGATTGGCATTCCTGAGATCGTTATTTCGCTAGAGGCTTTGATAGCTTCGGTTTTCGGTCTTGTTTTAGGCCCCTATCTTGGCGCTCTAGCGGCTTTCACCGGGGCATCCATTACGTGGATAATAAGCGGGATGAGCCCACATGGGTTGCCCTTTTTACTGTCACCGCCCTTGAACGCGCTCACCGTGGGACTCTTATACTATCGAAAGTGGAAGTTGGCCTTTGCAACACTAGGACTGCTCATCCTAGTTTTTGTGTTCTTGCCGCCATCTCAACCTCTTTGGGAAAATTCCAATGTTGCAGTTGCCGTTCTGTGGGACAAGGTGATCGCGCTGTTGCTCATCTTTCCAAGCGTGAAATTCGCAAAGCACCTATCTTCGACTGAGAAGCTACCAATTCTTTACTTCTTGTTGGCATTTATCGGCAATCAAACTGACAACATGTGGGGCTCGGACATATTTGCCGTTCCAATTGTCTATGAAGGAATCTTTGGTGCGCCACTCGATTTTGTTCGAAGCGCCTTTTTAGTGAGCCCCTTCGTGTATCCAGCTATTAGACTTATGCAAGCATTATTCGCCACTATAATCGCAGTGCCATTGATGGCAGCTCTTAAGAATACAGGTTGGGCTTTTTCCGAAAAGACAATCTTATCCCCGTGACAAAGCTTTAGCTTACAGTCGATGTTCCATGCACGCGCGAGAAGGAGATTTACTGGAAACTGAAGACAAAACGATTTTTGACATCAAGGGCTTGACTCATCCTCCCGGTCGCATCATCGCTTTCCCACGATTCGTATCAGATACTAATGGAGACAGAAAGCGTGGATGTGTCTCTTACAGAAAGGTTTACGCTCTGCAAGAACGCTACTTAGTCGCAAGAGATCGGTTTCCTCAATTCCTAGTTCAGGATCCAGTTCTTGACGAAATACTATGCGAAGTCCCAACAGTAGCCATATGCAACTATTACAATCCCGTTGATGGGCTGAACGGACTGAGAAGGAGCAGCACCCTAGACGAGTTGGAAGTTAGAGCCCTCCGCTTCACGGCTCTTCTAAAGCAGGACTCTGAAGTAGCCTGGAACAAGCTAGGAATTACAGGCTCAATTCTGGCAAAGCTTCATGCACCGAATTCAGATATCGACGCAATAGTATATGGAGAGGAGAACTGCAGAAGAGTCATTGAGACACTGAAATCCCACAGAACGGATATGAAAGGTGACGTTAGGCGTTACTCAATGGAGCAACTGCGAAAGCTTTACCATTTTCGAAGTCAAGACACTCAAATGCCATTTGCTGACTTCGCCAAAGCTGAGGCTAGAAAGGCTCTACAGGGCAAATATCTTCAGCACGACTTCTATGTTCGATGCATAAGAGATTGGAACGAGATAGATGAAGAATACGGAGATATCGTGTACAAGAAAACCGGCTATGCAAGAATCAAGGCAACCATTTGCGATGATTCAGAATCAATATTCACCCCTTGTCGCTATTTGGTGGATGACGCCATCGTTCTCGAAGGAACATTTCACGGAGTCATCAAAGAAGTAGTCTCATACAGAGGAAGATTTTGCGAGCAAGCGAGAAGACAAGAAACTGTCTTTGCTCAAGGAAAAGTCGAAAAAGTGAAGAAAGGTGATGAGACATATTTCCGACTCTTGCTTGGCAGCAAACCATCAGATTTCATGATAATAGGAAGGTGAGAACTTGTCGAGACGAGGCTTCAGAGATCGCGACTTTCTACGCACAACAGAGGATCTCTTCTTCTGCGTGGTTGGACCATATCATCCTATTGACAGAGCAATCAGTTATCTAAAGTACGCGCCAGACAACACTGGCTCGTGGCAGAGTAGATCAGCGAGATATCGACGCATAATGGACAGATACACTATATCCAGCTTGATTCGCACATTTAGCTTTCTGCAGGAGAACTACCCCAAATACGTTTCTGTTTCCTCAGCGTACGGTATCTCGGTTACAACAGTTCCTCGAAGATACTTGAGAAACCATTTCAAACCTGAAGAAAAGCTCCAGATGTTATCGGAGAATGCGCATCCTGATAGCCTTCAGAGCAAAGCCTTAGATCTCATTTCATCACTCTCTGAGCTCAGTAACGTTCCAGCCGCAAGTTTCGGCGTGACAGGATCGATATTGCTTGACATGCACAATCCAGTTTTCTCAGATATAGATGTCATGGTGTACGGCACAGATGAGAGTTTCAGGGTTAAGAACGTAATGTCTGATACAGAAGCCTCTCAAGATTCCAGAATTGAACGGTTCAAAGGAGAGAAGCTCAAGCAGTGGTGTGCAAGAAAGTCTCAGAATCATCCAATAAGCATCGCTGAAGCTAAGCTGCTTCACCAGCGGAAGTGGAATATCGGCATGTTCGGCAAGACGCCTTTTTCAGTCCACCCCGCAAAAACAGAAAAAGAACTCACAGAAAAGTATGGGGACAAGAAATATCAAGCCAGAGGCATGGTGACAATACAGGCCACCGTAACAGAATCCGTAGACAGTGTATTCCTACCAGCCGTCTACAAAGTAGGTGAAGTTGAGATAGATGGCGAAATCAGCGCGGAAATAGAGGAAGTAGTTTCTTATGAATCACTCTATGATAGCCTAGCTGATCCCAGTGAAGTGATTCAGGCGCATGGAAAGCTTGAACATGTTACGGATAGTAGAACTGACAAAGAATATGATAGAGTTTTGGTAGGATCAATTGAAGGGAGAGGAAAAGAGTACATAAAGCCGTTGAACTGAAGTTGTGCTTAGCATGAACTAGGAGAGATTAAGAATTTCTTTGAGATACGCGTGGTAAGGTCCAAGCTTGCCACCATAGTTCCCGGCTGAAATTCTAGCTACGCCTGGGATTTCCACGGCAGCTTCTATTCCTTTAACCATCGCCTTCTTCACAAGATTGAGATTTAAGCCATTTATGACGATTTCATAGACGCATCTGACGCCTTCAGATAACTGCGAGTCAGTCACCAGATCTCTTAGGCTGGGGCAGAAAGGGTGATTAGTGGACGCTTTAAGCTTGTATTTCAATGAGCCTGCCTTGGACCCCGATCTACATATACCACCTGGAAAAGGCATTATGATTCCATTCGACGCTTGCCGAATAGCCTCAACCGCCTTTTCAGCCGCCTGAAGACCCGAAGCATCATCCCGGGCCATAATTATCAAGTTGCCACCTGCAATTGCTCTGGTAATACCGAAACTGTCTTCAACTGCAAACTCTCCTTCCATAACAGGAATCCGCCAAACTGTCCTTCCATCGATCACATCTTTCTTTTGGAAACCATCTCCAAAGAGACGCAAACTCCGACCCACCTTGATCCTCCTTCTCGCTTTTGACAAAGCATCAAACGCTGCTGTTGTTGGACATGTCATCACGCACTGGCTTATTCTAAGAATCATCTGATTCTTAAGATCTGGACGAGTCCTGTGGTAAACTTGAAAGATTACTCCGGCACGTCCATCAGGTGTTTTCCGATCCAACACAGAGCGCTCTACTGCAGCCTCTGCCGGAGACATTATGATTGATGATGCAAAGCCTGCCGCTGTCTGAGCTGCAACTGACGCCCACTTCGCCGTCGCTGCAGTTACTAAGACCCGCCCCGCCCACATGCCGAACATTTCAGC
>CP070683.1:244588-252566 GCA_020352645.1 Candidatus Bathyarchaeota archaeon
TCCTTTACCTCGTCTGGACCTAAGAATAGTGGTGGAAGGACTATGCCTCCAGCACGCTGTGCAAGTTTTATGAAGAAAGCTTGGCTCTGAAGAGAGTCGGTTCCAAGAGGCAGGTGCAGGCCATGCCACTCAAGGGTTCCCAAGGGCAGATAGGCAATTGGAGCTTTCTCCAGGCGGTCTTGGAATTCAGATGGCGTTAACCTTTCATAGAGAACTTCCTGCATATTGAGTGCTTCCCTAATCTGTCTGACGAGCGCTGTTACTGAATGAAAACTTAAGCTTTGTTATAAGCCCCTTTGGCAACAGACTTGACAAGCGTGAGCGTTCTTATGGTCATTTAGAGTTCAGCTACTTCATTTTGCCTTTCGGGATTGTGATGCAAAAGCGGCATCGTGGATCTCCTTTAAGCACGCTTTCAAGCACCTCAATCTCAACTGGCTCGCCGAATATGATGTCGAATCGGATCTTCTCATAGCCAGCGCTGCAATAGCAGAATGTGGGTGATATATTGGGCTTGCCGTCGCGTACAGCTGTTCTTGCGAGCTGGCAGTGGCAAGCGTAGTACCTCTTCATTCTGGGATTCTTCTCCTTCAGATACTGCTCTGGCGCGTAAGGGAACTTAAGGGCGTAGATTTTATCGCCCTCCCTGACTCCTAAGTTGACTTCTGGGTTGTTCTTGACAAACTCCAGAACCGTCGGTGTGATTTCTTGGTCGAACCATAGTGTTCCATCTTTCATGTGCCCAGCCAGTTCCCTCACGAATCTTCCATGCTCATCTGCAAGAAACTTATCAATGCTTTTTGCCTTCTCGAACCTTTCCTTCATCTCTTTGAAAGCCTCTAAAGGCACCTTGTGGTAGTTCCATGTAAGTATCTCTCTGCATGTTTCAATCGGAAGCCCCGCCTCCATCCTTTCCACAATCTTCTGCGTCAGCGGCGGATAATCTTCCTGAGGAGAACCAAGCGAGGGCATCTTAATCCCTTTGAAGATTTTCCTCCTCACGTCCTCTCCTACAAAGGTTGCAAGTCTCTCGCTGATGGCAGGCAACACATCGACAGACTGGATAAGAGAGAGTAGGTAGATGACAACGTCGTTTTTTTTGACGAAATGGCAGTAGCGAGCTAGGGCGATCAACCTGTCCATGGAATTCTTGCTTTCCGCCATCAGCCGCGTCACATAACGCTCAAGCATGTCCACTGTAAGAGAATCGAGCGATTCTCCATTCGTTTCAAGATGCCTTTCCAACTCCCTCAAGGCGCCTAGAGAAAAATCGACTTGTTCTTGGCTTAGTCCACGTTGTTTCAGGCGGTTCACGAATCCATCTTCGTTTCGCATGACAATCATCTCCAGATAGTTAGTTCATTCCTATTGAACGTGATTGTGAAACAACCACTTGATTCTATTTTAGCTTTTACAGGATAGCCACATTGTCTTAATGGACTGTAGGAAGCTAGCTTTCCGAGAATATGTGCCTGACTGTTTGCCGAAAAAGGGAGGTGTTAGGAGATGCTGATTGTTTTAGTGTGGGTTAGCTCTCCTTTTAGATCGTAGGTCATGCATCATTTTCTCTTAGTTACACCGAAAATCGAGAGGCTGCTCGTCGCTCCATATACGTAAACAAAGTCACCTTCTATGACAATCCACGATTCGAGTTGTACCCAAATTGATTCCAGACCATGGTTGTGGCTGCAAATGGTTACGTCCTCGTTGTTCACGACACCATCATAGTTAAGATCCATAATGGGATCTATGGGTTCATCGGGGTTCACATTCGCTATAATGGATTGGTCCTCTCCGTCTACTATTCCATCTAAGTTAACATCGCCAAGTATCCATTCAGTTTTCCACAATGCCAGATCGTTTGGATCCATGCCGCTAGGCAAGTCGGCAAGGTTACATACCAAGAATATTGTTATGTTATCTTCGAAGGTTGCCGTCGTCTGGATATCCCAAGACTCACTTATTTGATCATCTTGCTCCAGCCCAAACAGGAATGCATACGCATATCCATCAATTAGCACGCTGTCGAAGATTAGTCCCACATCAGGATCTGGATTAGCCGCCGTGTTCGATCCTGTATCGACATCGTCTACTCCTCCGTTTTCTACGAAAGTGACGGTAATCATGCGTTTGACTGCGATATTGATGAGGCTGAATCCATCTTCATCCAAGATTACCTGCGAGTTTCCATCGAAAAGAACAGTCTCAATGTGCCAACCACGACTTGGTGTGAAAGTAGCAGTATCTAAGCCACCTAAGTTCACAAACACATCAGCACTATAGACTTCTGACGTTCCAGATTTCCAAACTAATTCCACTGAACCACTACCATTGACATAAACAGTTGGGTTCTTTACGGGTGCTCCAGCACAACCATGAATTCCAATCCCAGCAATGATGCCCGAAGACAGTAGCATTAGCAAAGCAGTTGTCAATATCGGTTTCACAGATAGCAGATTTTTCATCATGCTTTCTCCTTTCAATTCTAACGTTATGAAGTTCATAGTAAGTTATAAGCAATCTGGAACTTTTCTCTATTTTTCCGATTCCTGCACAATTCGCAAGCTAAGCGATCAACTTTGCTCAGAGAGCAGAAACAGAATGAAGAGACAGAAGATCAGGTCGCTTGCAATGAAGAGCTAGAGCTATGTTCATGACCACCGAATGCAAACTCCAACCACGGTCGTAACGATGGCTCCGGATACCTTCAAGCTTTAACTCTTCTTCTGGAAGAGCACTCAATTCCTCTGTCCTCTCCAAGTTGACCTCGTGTCGACGGTAGTGATGCTAGCTAAGTTTTTCCTTTCAGCAAATCACGTATTTCGCGTAGAGTGATCAATATTTCGTCTTCCAAACCTTCCATTCTAGGTACAGGTTTCTCGAGTGAGGGGACCACTTCAGTTCCAGTCACGTAGGGAGTCTTGAATTTCCTTAGTTCGTTGAGTATGAAGTCTCGGACCTCTTCATAGAAGACAATGCCTTCCAGTTTGACTTCTGGCCCTCTTTGATTGCTGCCAGAGTATCCTGCTGTTTCGATGTGAACTGAACCTATACCAAGCAGACGATCAAATATCCCTGCATTACTTGAAATGTTTGTGATAGTTCTGAAAGGCACATGTTTGCGAGTCACAGTGAGGATACCTCGCTTCACGTAGACCTCTGGCATTGTTTCACCAGATTCAGCTTTTACGGAATACTCGATGCTTCTGAAGTAGAGAGGAACGAAAATCAAGACTGGCACGAGCCACACCAAATTAATTGTGATAGTCCAGAGATTGACAGTTCCAATCCAATCATTGATGTGTTGTACTGCACTAGGATACTCAGCTGGATCTGAGTTGGCTGCTAGAAAGGATAAGCCTATGAAGCCCAGAATTACCACGAGCCAGATAAATATAGCTAAAACTATCGGCTGGAGTAGAATTTTGTGTAAGAATGTCTTCGAAGGCTTGAATATCTTTCCACTGGTGACCTGCTTGAATGGAGGCTTTATTACTTTTGCTTCAACGTCATTTCCCAAATCTAATCACCCTCCTTACTTCTTTTATAGCGGGGTATTTCCTTTGCCGCGAGCTTTCTTAGAATTGTAATAGATTGCTTGGTCATGAGCAGCCTTTCCTCATCAGGCCTTAGTGAGATATTATATTCTTTGATGACTGTGTCGAGTATTTCTCTACACTCTGATTCTTTCGGACACTGTTGACACAGTTTGCCTGCGTAGGACTCATGTTCATACCAGACAACGATCCCGAGTTTTTTTGTGAAGACGATGTGAACCTCTGCGTTGACTTGATAGTCAAAGCCTATCAGCAATCCCTTATAGTCCAAGAGACTCTCAACGTCAAGACGGTGACTATTTGCATGTTCCTCCAGCGCCTTGGCTATTTTTCTTCTAGCTCGACTAAGCACTCGCGACACATAAGAGGGACTCCACTCTTCTGTACTTTCATCTGCAATGTCACTTGTGGGTTTGCCTTTATGGAATTCTTCCCAGACAACTGACTCGTGTTTTGAGAGAAGTCCCATTTCTATCCCCAATCGGTATTTCTTTACCAGAAAATAGTAAAGTTTTACATATAAGCTTTTGCCTCACGGAGCTTCACTTTGCCATTGTCAACATGAACAAGTGGATATTCTTTTTTAGAAGGAAAGTGCAAACATGTTAGAAGTGATGGAAGTTGCCTTACTGTGCAAAGTGCGGAGCATCATTGGAAGAAGGTGATAAGTTCTGCTCTACTTGTGGAACACAAGTTGCCAAGATCCGAAGAGAAGAATTCTCTGTTTCTGCTGACAACCTCATTGAGAAAGTCAAAGACCTGCTTCACGAAGGAAATGTAACTCGGATTATTATCAAAGACGACAAAGAAAAGACATTACTCGAGATACCTGCCACAATAGGATTCGTAGGAGTCATTGTCGCACCGTGGCTAGCAGCCCTTGGAGTAATCGCTGCTTTAGCAACAAATTGCACCATGATTGTTGAAAGAAGAGAATGATGTCATACAACTGAAATCGGCTTTTCCTCGTACGATCGCCAACAAAAAAGAAATATCCCAAATTAGGTGGAAAGAAAGACTGCAACTATGGTGAGAAGCATTTGCAGAGACAAAGTGGAGGATACTTGAAGAGATACTTCGTATTCACAGAATACGAACTTCTCTTTCTCGTTATCTGTATAGTACTAGACATCAGTGAATACATGCTGGCGATTCTACTTCTTCCCGCAACTGGGGATTTTCTTGACATAGTTGGTATCGTCGCTTGTTTTGCCATGTTCCGTGTGGTAGGAATCTTCTCAATACTGGAATTGCTTCCAGGCGCAGATATTCTGCCCATTTTCATCATCACCTGGCTAATCTGGTACTTTGTCAAAAGAGGAAAAGAGCTGATCTGAAATCTCCACCAGCACAATACCCTCATGGGCGATATCTTTCTCTCGAAGGATGTATCCTTGCTCTCAAGCGCGTGCGACCTGAATTCAACAGTCCGATAGGTTATTATTAGTGGTGGTTGAAACTGATTAAGGAGAGAATTAGCTTGGAAGGGTCAGGTCTAGCTGATCTTGTAGGTTACTGTGGGCTTTACTGCAACGCATGTGGAATCCGTCAAGGAAAGATTAGAGACGCTGTTGAAAATCTGCGCAATACTATTGCTTCGTACGGCTTTGACAAGATCATGCCAGAGCTCTCGCAATGGGAGCCAAGTCTCAAGCACTACAGCCAATTTGAGAAAGTAATGGATGGGCTGGTCAAATTGTTCGGCGATTGCCCCAGCTGCCTTCAAGGTGGAGGAGATCCTAATTGCCAGGTAAGGGCGTGTGCGAAGCAGAATAATTATCGTACATGTACAGAATGTGGCGAAGCTGACAGCTGCGAGAAAATAACTCCGTATAGGAAGTATTATGAAGATGCGGCAAAAGCCCTCAAGCAAGGCGATATAAGGGAATTCGCTGAGGAAATGCAGAGAAAGGTTGACAAGGGATACAGCACTCCGTAAAAGACCTATTGAATACCAAGCGTGTTCTCGCGAAACAGCATTTGGCGGAGAAACCTTATGGAGCAACGTATGAAACATCACATGCTGCTTGTACATCATGGTTCTTCACATGTTTCTGCAAGATTCCTTTAAAGGCGATGAGAAAATTCCTATAGATTGAAGTTGACAGCCACGTGTGTGCGAAGAATGCTTAAGAGGGAAATCACGGAAACTGCAATCAATTCAGGAGCCAGCTTAGTTGGAATAGTCTCCGCTCAAACAATAGATAGTTTCCCGCGAACATGGGTCGGGTGGACGGTACAAGATTACACTAAGAAAACTGATGAGATTTTGCCTGAGATAAGATCTGTTGTAGTAATCGGATATTATGTTTGGGATGACATGCTTGAGCTTGCAATCAGAAAAGGTGAGAACTGGGTATATCCAGGCTATTTTCCCTTGGATATCCTCACACTAAAAGTTAAGGAGAATCTTCAAAGCGAGGGCTTTGACGCTGCATACGCACATTCAATATCACTCAAGCGATTGGCGCAGTTGGCAGGTTTTGGGAACTATGGCAAGAACTCACTTATAATTAACCCCACCTACGGCCCGTGGATACGCTTGGCCGCTGTTCTAACAAATGCTGAACTTGAGGCAGATACACCCTTTACACAAGATCTCTGTGGCAAGTGTGAGCAGTGCTTGGAGGTCTGCCCTGTTGGCGCCCTAGCACCCTTTGAAGTTGATGACAAGAAGTGCCTAGTTGGCATCAATCTTGCGAATAGTAACAAGCTTAAGGTCCAAAATGAGCTTGCGAAACATGAACCGGTTCTATCGAGGAATTCCCATCTGATGTGCATGCAATGTCAGAAAGCGTGCAAGTATGGAAACAGGCAACGATAGCGAGTTCAGAGAGCCCGTTTATATAACTCTTGTCTCGTCTTTCTTGTAGCCCCACAGTTGGGGCAAAAGACTGATGTCTGAGGAATGAGTCCTCCACAGTATTGGCACGGGAGTATCACGATTTCTCTCACAACGATCTCCCTTTCTGTGAAAGCCCCGGAAGCTTCTCTTGGTCTGCCCTGTTTGTCTATGTTGATGCGTCTTTCACTCTTGCAAGTTGATTCAAGATAATAAACTAGGAATCCAATCGTCATTGGAAGTCCAAACACGAACAGAAGAACCATGAAGATAATTAGTACGTGCGTCCATGTGATTCCACGCTTCGTAACTGTACGAGTGTCAACTGAACACTTATGATTAGAAATTCAGTTATAGGTTTATGAACCTCCAATAAGTATGAAAAAAAATGTAATCTAAAGCCCCCTACTGCTCAATCAAAAGAAACCTCTCTAAGACTTTATCACCTGTGCCTCCTCTTTCAAACTAATGCCGTTACAATGCTTGCTCTGTTCTAGATGTGCCAATTTTTGCATTTGGATTTTTGAGAGATCGTAGGTGGATGCGCGAGTTCCAGCCTGCTGATCAGCAAAAAACGCAGTGGGCCAAATCCGCAAGAGCGCTGCTTATTAATTGATCTCGAATCTAGCGTAGAACAAGATTTATATTCGACATAGATATCTCTTGAAGACCACTGGCTTTCCAAAACTCTACCATGCAAAGATCACCTTCGTAACCATTGTATGGTTCCTAGTTTTGGCAGCCTGCTGTAATAGGACGAAGTAAAGCATATGCTAAGCTGCACATCCTCAACCAAGGATTCAAGTTTTGTTGGTTAGACCTATGCTAAGAAGAATTGTGCGCAACAAGATGCTGCCGAGTTCTCGTCCGAATGCAGAAAACTAGTGAATGGAAGGAGAGACATGAAGATAAAGGACTTGAGAAATGGGATGAAACGAGTTGAAGTCGAGGCGAAAGTCTTGGAGAAATCCCCAGCTAGAGAAGTGATGTCTAGATATAAAGATGAAACCTACCGTGTCGCAAACGTGGTCATTAGTGATGATACAGGAAAGATTAAGCTTACTTTGTGGAACGATCAGATAGAGCAGGTTAATGAGAACGACACGGTAAAGATAGAGAACGGTTACGTTACTTCGTTCCGTGGCGAAGTACAGCTCAACGTTGGCCGATATGGCAAGCTTGTTGTTGTGTAGGTGCGGGAATCATGAGGCTCTTAAGCTAATCTTGGAGAGATAAAGATATGTTTCATGAAAGAAGAGAAAGAAGAGGTGGCAGAGACTTCGCAAGACGCTTCCCTCCGAGACCTGTGGAGATGGGAAAAGAGTACGAAGTGGAGATCGAGCAGATCAGCCGTCGCGGTGAAGGCATCGCTCGAATAAAGGGCTTTGTATGCTTTGTGCCTAAAACGAGTGTTGGTGACCATGTGCGAATTCGAATAATTCGAGTGAGGAGAAGATTCGCTGAGGCAGAGGTTGTTAGTGAAGCTGCAGAGGAAGCTGAGGCTGTAGAGGAAGCTGCAGAGGAAGCTGAGGCTGTAGAGGAAGCTGCAGAGGAAGCTGAGGCTGTAGAGGAAGCTGCA
>CP070683.1:252666-259630 GCA_020352645.1 Candidatus Bathyarchaeota archaeon
GATGCGGTCGTTGATGGGTTGGACAATATGAAGACAAGATATTCTGTGAACAGAGCATGTATAGAGCAAGGAATCCCATACATCTTCGGTTCAGCAATCTCAACCTTTGGCAATGTTTCCACAATCATCCCCAAAGAAACCGCATGCTTAGAATGCTTCTATGGGAATCTAGATGACACATTACTGCCTAGTTGTGCCACTGTTGGGGTGCACCAGTCTGCCATAAGCATTGTCGCAAGCGTTCAGGTCGCTGAGACCTTGAAAATGCTCTTGGGAAAGAAGTCAAAACTTAGAAACAAACTTCTTTACATCGACATTGAGTCGATGCGTTTCGAAGAAATCAATGTTGTTCGTGCACCATCTTGTCCGGTTTGTGGGGAAGGCCGCTTCGAATCAAGTCCTCCACCCTCAAGACGTCTCTTGATTGAGGAAACTTGTGGAAGAAACAGAAATAGAGTCTACATTGTGATCCCGCGGGAGGATCTGAAACTAGGGATGAAGAAGTTGACGGCAAGCTTAGAAGCAGAAGGAAAGCAATTGGATGTAAAAGCGAGACTCGGCGTGACCTTCACAGCGGACAACAATGTCAGAGTGAGCCTCCTCAAAAGCGGCATTATGATCTTAGAAGGCGCAGAAACACAAGAAGAAGCGCTAGATCTCTACGAAAAGAATGTTCTAAAGAGGATGAACATACCGTGGATATAAGTACGAGTTAAGCTATTTGGGTTGAAAAGCATCTTGTGAAAAAGTCAGTGGCATAAGCAGTAGTGTGCTTGTGGATACTTCCTTCGCTGCACCTGACCAAGCTAGTACTCGATGCCTTTTCTTGGCGGCATCCCCTTGCTAAAAGGATGTTTTATCTCTTTCATCTCCGTAACCAGGTCTGCAGCCTCTATTATCTCTGGCGGCGCATATCTACCTGTTAGAACTAGTTCTACGTGCTTGGGTTTGCCCTTAAAGAGCTCAATTAAATCCCTAGTTTCCAACAGTTTCAGATGAAGCGCTACATTGACTTCATCTAATACTACTATATCGTATCGGCCACTCGCCACAACTTCCTCAGCGAATGCAAAGGCTTTTCTCGCCAGTTCAATGTCCTCCTCCAGAGGAGGTTCTTCAGTTATGAATTTCCCTCGGCCGAATGCAGCTAACTTCAAGTTTGAGAGATCTTTGATCGATTGAAGCTCACCATAATCAAACCCTCCTTTTATGAATTGTATTATGTAAACCCTCAATCCTCTTCCTAGCGCTCTAATTGCCAAGCCTAGTGCAGCGGAGGTCTTTCCTTTTCCGTCACCTGTGTAAACCTGCACCAGACCTCTCTCTAACTTGAGTTTTTTCATTAGGTCATTTGCTCCCGACTGGCTTCTTCAAGAGCTCAGATATTACGCTCTCCGCAGCAGTGAAAGGGTCGATTTCCTTTG
This sequence comes from Candidatus Bathyarchaeota archaeon, assembly GCA_020352645.1. GTDB lineage: Archaea > Thermoproteota > Bathyarchaeia > Bathyarchaeales > SOJC01. The sequence goes on from CP070683.1 coordinate 254,091, forward strand.
CCAAAATTCGTGAGACGAGTTTGTCAAGCTCTCCCTTTCTTCTCATTTCAGCGACAATATGCTCAGCAATCTTCTGCTTTAAAGCTTCAATGAGTTCAGATTCTAAGTTTTCTTTTTGCTTTTTCCCAGTATTCCTTTTCTCAAGGTATTCTCTGTGTTCACCTATCTTTTCGAGCAGTAGTTGAGTCCCTTCACCTGTGATGGCTATTGTCTTTGTGATTACTTTCTTCCAACCCCCCGTTTCGCTTCCTAGCTCAAGCATAGTTTGGATATCAATCAGTGCTTTGTCTGCGTTGTCGCGATCAGCCTTGTTTACGACAAAGATGTCACCTATCTCCATTATGCCAGCCTTGATTGCTTGAATCTCGTCCCCAAGACCTGGGGCCAGAACTACAACAACTGTTTGAGCAACTTTGATTATGTCTACTTCTGACTGGCCCGCACCAGCTGTTTCGACTATTACTATGTCTTTGCCTGAAGCATCAAGAACGCAGACGGCGTCTTTTGTCGCCTTAGCTAAGCCCCCTGGGTTGCTTCGAGTTGCCATGCTTCGAATGAAAACTCCTTGGTCTGTGCTGAGATCTTGCATACGTATCCTGTCGCCTAGGAAGGCCCCCCCGGAGAACGGGCTGGTCGGGTCAATAGCCACGACTCCTATTGTTTTGCCTCTGCGCCTGAGTTCTCTTACAAGTTTCTCTACTAAGGTGCTCTTTCCAGATCCGCCAGGCCCAGTGATACCGATGATATGAGCTTTTCCTGTCCGAGAGTAGATTAGTGAGACAATCTCCTGTGCTTCTGGCGAGCCATTTTCAGCATGTGAAATAGCTCTGGCAATAGATCTGTGTTTTCCTTGAAGTATTTCTTCCACGAGTTGTTGAGCGTATCTCAACTCCAATCAACGGCTCTTTCCAAGTTGCTCCCTTATGAATGTGACTACAGTCTCTGTTGGTGTTCCAGGCCCAAAAATCTCCTTGATTCCTATGTTCTTAAGCGTGGGAACGTCTTCTTCAGGTATAATTCCCCCAGCAAATACAAGAACGTCAACCAGATCTCTTTGTCTCATCAGGTTAATTATCCTTGGAAAAAGCGTCAGGTGAGCTCCTGACAGAATGCTTAGTCCCAGCACGTTAGCGTCTTCTTGTAACACGGTTTCAACTATTTGCTCAGGAGTCTGTCTAAGCCCAGTATATATGACTTCCATGCCGGCGTCTCTTAGAGCCCTGGCAACGATTTTTGCACCTCTATCATGACTGTCTAGTCCCGGTTTCGCCACGACAACCCGGATTTTCTTCTGCATCAATCCACTTGCCTCCTAGACAACAATCAGCTCCTTATATTCTCCATACACATTTCTAAGAACATCGGTCATCTCACCTAGTGTCGCATAAGTTTTCACTGCTTGAAGTATTGTTGGCATCAGATTTTCATCTTTGTCAGCGACATCATGGAGCTTACCGAGTGCTTTTCTTACTTCTGCGTTGTTGCGTTTGCGCCTAAGTTCTTGAAGTCTCTGTATTTGATGTTCTTCCACTATGGGGTCTATTCGCAGAAGTTTGATGGGACATTCAGGTTCGCTGACAGAGTATTCATTTACACCGACTAGCAATCTTTCTTTTGTGTCGATTGCCCTTTGATATTTATAGGCACTGTCTGCGATTTCCCTCTGGAAGAACCCCCTTTCGATAGCTTCGTAGATGCCACCCATGTCATCGATCTTTTCTATGTATTCAATAGCCCGTCTCTCCATCTGGTTTGTAAGTGTTTCCACGTAGTAGCTTCCTCCTGCAGGATCTATGGTGCTTGGGATTCCGCTTTCGTGAGCAATTATCTGTTGTGTTCGAATTGCTAATCGAACAGCCTCTTCACTGGGTAGACATAGGGCCTCATCATGGCTGTTGGTATGCAAGCTTTGGGTTCCGCCAAGGATAGCAGCAATAGATTGCAGAGTAACGCGAATCACATTGTTAAGAGGCTGATTTGCTGTTAATGTGCAGCCTGATGTTTGTACGTGCATGCGCATCCACATTGAACGAGGTTTCCGGGCATTGAATCTGTTCTTCATCAGCTTTGCCCAAAGTCTGCGTGCTGCTCTGAACTTGGCTATTTCCTCAAAGAGATCGTTATGACTGGCAAAGAAGAAACTCAGCCGAGGCGCGAAGTCATCGATATTCAGCCCCCTTTCTACAGCGGCCTCTACGTACGCAATGCCATCATACAAAGTGAAGGCCAGTTCCTGAACAGCGTTTGATCCTGCTTCTCTGATGTGGTAGCCGCTGACGCTTATCGGATTCCATCTTGGGAGGAATTTTGTGCAATACTCCACTATGTCAACAACGAGCTTGACTGAAGGCTTCGGAGGAAATATGCAGAGTTTCTGCGCATAGAACTCTTTCAATAGGTCGTTTTGTGTTGTGCCGCCGAGCATTGAATTTGGAACATGTTGTTTGTTTCCTAATGCGATGTACATCGCCAGAAGCATTGCAGCTGGCCCATTTATGGTCATGCTAGTTGTGACCTTGTTTAAAGGGATTCCGTCAAAGAGTATCTCGAAATCCCTTAATGATGCAACTGCAACGCCGCATCTACCTACTTCGCCCTTTGACATAGGGTGGTCTGAGTCATAGCCCATTATTGTAGGGTAGTCAAATGCAATACTGAGGCCTGTCTCTCCTTCTTTGAGGAGATATTTGAACCGTTCATTTGTCTGCTCTGCTGTACCAAACCCGCTGAATTGGCGCATCGTCCACAGTCGTCCTCTATACATCGTGGCGTGCACGCCTCGAGTAAACGGAAATTCTCCGGAAAAACCTAGGTCTTTCATGTAACTTAGGTTCTTAGTATCCAGAGGAGTGTAGAGACGTTTAATTGGCACTTCTGAGATATTCTGAAACTCCTTCTTTCGTTCCGGATGATTGATCAGCAGCTTCTGAACAGTAGAGTTCTGCCAATCTTGATGCTTTTCGGAAATATCCTTAAGGCCTTTTCGTTCCTGGCTCGTCAATATTCATGATGCTCCTTTCAGTAGATTTTGAATAGATAGATTTGTTAAATATCCTAAAAAGGTATCTTCAGAATCACCCATCAGAGTGGCTGTGAAGGGATCGGGATATGCCTAGGCATCGATTCTTTAGGTCTTAGACCCAAGGAATCATCACGATACTCGTGCCGCGTGCGGTTGTATCAGAGCTGCCATTTCAACTCAGTCTTTGTCCTTTATGATAGCGCATCTTCTTCTCGTTTGATAACAAAGAATATAGGCACACCATATCCATATTCATACTTGCGAGTTGGAGGTATAGATGTAGTTCTTTCTACATCTCACATAACTCTCTTCAACAATTTCCTATCTCCCCCCTCCACTCGCCACCCCCCTTAGTGACCGCAATTACCTAATCTGATGCCCTCAGTTCTTCTGATATCGCTGGCAGAATGAAGTTGGTCTGGTTCTTGTCGTTGCAAAGGCGTTTCTTGAAATGTTTGACAAAGAAACTGCAGCAGAATTCATCTTCGAAGAACGAGTTGATGATCAGCCTCATGTCCTCTCAGATTCATCACTAATCTCTAGGTTCGCCCTAAGAAAAGCGAAATTCTGACAAGCACCATACATTTGGCGACAAAAGGGAGTGTGGAATCAAGGGTTACATTATTTTCCGCAAGTAGTTTAATATGGTCAGCTTCTGCATCTCTGTTGTGCCTTCGTATATCTCCGTAATCTTCGCGCAGCGATGGAATCGCTCAAGATGATAGTCCGCCAAGTACCCATAACCACCCAAAACCTGCATTGCTTCGTCCGTAGACTCCACTGCAACCCTGCCTGCGTAAGCCTTCGCCATTGAAGTGGCCATAGGACTTACCTTTCCTTGATCATAGAGCCAAGCGGCCTTGTAAGTAAGAAGCCTCGCTGCTTCGATCTTCATGGCCATTTCTGCCAGCTTAAATGATACGCCTTGAAAGTTTATTATTGAAGTGCCGAATTGCTTCCTATTTTTCGCGTATTGAAACGCTCTTTCAAGCGCACCTTGCGCCATACCTACTGCTTGAGCTGCTACAGTGATTCTGGTGCCATCGAAAAGCTCCAGTGCATAGTAGAAACCTCTGTTTAGATCGCCTACAAGATTCTGATCGGGGATTATGAGGTCGCTCAGTGCAATTGATCCTGTGACGCAAGGTCTTATTCCCATTTTACCATGAAGAGGGGTTGTTTCTATGCCTGATGCTCCTCTTTCTGTGAGGAAGAGGCTTTGTCCCCTGTGAGAAGGTTGAGCATCCGGATCAGTTTGGCACAGCAAGATAAAGATGTCAGCAATAGGCGCGTTGGTTATGAATTCCTTTGCGCCATTGATGATCCAATCTGATCCTTTCTTCTTTGCTGTCGTGTCCATTCTAGTGATGTCACTTCCATGCTCCGGCTCTGTGAAGGCGGCTGAACAAATAGCTTCCCCACGCGCAAGTGGAGGAATGTATTTCTCTCTTTGTGTGTCACTGCCGTGCTTGAGCAGGATGTCTGGAACCATCAGGTTTCCGAGAGACAGAGCGGCACCTATTCCTGGATCTTGACGACACATTTCCTCAACTACAATGCAGTCCTCAACAAGGCCTAGGCTTTGTCCACCATACTCTTCCGGGATTCTCATGCCCGTGAAGCCAAGTTTGGCAGCTCTTTTATAGAGCTGCGTAGGAAATTCCTCTCTCTGGTCGAATCCCAGAGCAGCTTCAGGGGTAAACTCCTTTTCACAGAATTCTTTGATTGCTCGTTTGATTTCTTTCTGTTCCTCTTTGAACTCGAATTGCATTAAGTTTCCATTCCTGTTGTGAGACTAGTCATTTTCGAAGTTTATGTTCTTATAATTTGCGTGTTGAAAGCCGTGGTGCTTAGTATGATTTTGGCATCCCGAGTACGTGTTCACCGATGAACGCTAGAGCCATTTGCTGTGTCACCGGTGCTAATCTTATCAAGTTGATTTCCCGCCACCATCTTTCTATGTCATATTCCACAGCATATCCGTACCCTCCTAGTGTTTGCATTGAATGGTAAACTGCTTCGATTCCGGCCTCGACTGCAGCAACTTTAGCCATGTTTGCCTCTGCTCCACAGTGTTTGCCGTTGTCGTAAAGCCATGCAGCTCGGTAGTTCAGCAGTCTAGCTGCTTCTATCTTTGCTTTTGCCTCGGCAAGAGGAAACTGGATTGCTTGGTGGGAACCTATCGGAACTCCGAAGACGCGTCTTTGCTTGGCATATTCCACCGCATTCTTTATAGCGAGAAGCCCGACGCCTGCAGAGGCGGCTGAAAAAGACATTCTCTCAGGGTTAAGCGTGTCCAATATCAGATACCATCCCTTGTCCTTTTCTCCAAGCAAGCTTTCATCCGGAACTCTTAGGTCACTAATATAAACATCACATGTTTTTGAGTAGTTTATCCCATGCTTTTCTATCGGGACTACTTCTACGGATGGATTGGGAATATCCACAAGAAAGAGACTCAATCCCGTTGTTCTCTTCGCAGCTTTTTCCAGAGGCGTTGTTCTTGTGATGAGTACCA
>CP070683.1:259730-266674 GCA_020352645.1 Candidatus Bathyarchaeota archaeon
GACCAGACTGGTGTGGAGCGTGGTGCACAATCAACGTATTTCGCGTTTTGGCTATTCATTCATTAAGCTCCAACTCGAAGATAGTTGAAGAAGCTGTCAGATACTTGAGAACGAAGCAAGTTGAGAGAGGATCATGGAAAGGCTATCCCTTCTACCATACCTTTCACGCCTTGTCCAGAGCCAATATGAATGGTGCAAGAAAGCAGATCCAGAAGGCTCTCCGATTGATTTGCAAGAGGCAAAGGAAAGATGGTGGTTGGGGCAAGAAAGAAAGAGGGGTGGACACTTTTCTAGTTCTAGATGGATTGAGAAACATCCACTGCATCTAACATATCAACGATCAGATTGTTCAGAACGAGCTCCTATTCTTCCCAATATTATTACAGAAAATCAGGCAGCGTCTTCTTCGAGTTTCCGCAGACGGGCCTCATGCTCAACTAGCATCTTATTCCAGTTGCAGATTAGAACTGCCTCTTCAAAGCTTGTGAAGTGGCGTTTCTGATCATGTAAACCGCCTGCGCTACCACCGATGAACCATTCGCCGCCTAGGCTGATTCTGCCACTGTTGACACCTCGGGAAACCTTCAAAACGACAGCGTCACTTCTTTGACGTTTTGTCGCAGGGTGATAATGATCCAGAATCTTCTCTCCGACTTGCATTCCATTGTGGAAGACTGGCACAACTTCGTAGCTGCCAGGCTTTGGCACTTTGATCCTGTAAGAAGTTTCATGACTGCATTCTGTGCACTTGAAGCGAATGATTTTGTGGACTCTATCATGACGTAGTTCGTAAGCATGTCTCTTACATCTTGGGCAGCCTGTTGCTGCTACGGTTTGAAGAGCCATGTTGTTGGCACTAGCCCACCTTAAGTACTGCGCCTCAGATGAATAATCATCCACCAAAGCCTTGCGATTGAACCAAGTATACTTCCTTGGTCTTCCACGCCCGCTCATTTCGATTCAATATAGGATACTCACGCTTGCTTTTCTTGCTTTCTCAAAGCAAGCAGTAATTGTGAATGAGCAAGAGGCGAAACAGGCTTATACAAGACGGCTTAATTCTCCACAACGCTACAGCCAGCAACGAAAGTAATATCGTTGACCCTTTTATAGATGACAAACACCGTTTCTAGCAGATTTCGAGAAATAGAGCGTGTGATGGCTTTATCCTTGTCTATCAGGTCTTCCTGCTATTATTTTCGGATCCTTCCATTCTTCTCGAAGAATGCTATATAAGTAAGCGTCTCTGAATCCTCCTCTAAGGAAGAAGTATTTCCGCATTAACCCTTCTTTTTTGAACCCCGCTTTCTCCAGAACCCTTTGAGAAGCCACATTCCTTGTATCTGTACAGGCTTGAACACGTATTACGTCCCTTGAGAGGAACAAGTAATCAACCATTATTTGGACTGCTTCTGTGCAGTAGCCTTTGCCTCTCTCGCTTGGAATCAGAGAATAGCCTATTTCCAATAGTTTTCCTACGGGGTGGGTCAAAGTGAAATGACATACAAAACCTATTTTACTTCCATCTTTCTTCTCAACAACGAAATTCTTGAGCTCAAGGGCGGTCTTCTCAAAGGTCTTCTCGATCTCTGTTCTGGATACTTGTCTCAGAGGATTATGTTCACCATAGAACTCAGGCTTATTAATCCATTCAGCAAAGAACGGCAAATCCTCTTTCTCCAAGACCCTCAAGTTTATGAGCTTGCCTTCAAGCAACTCAGTTCACTTGATGAACAGTCACCTCAGCTTGGCTTTAACTTTTTTCGCGGAATCGAAGATTGATATAGATTAGATTCTCGCGCGTGTATGCTATTCCTGCTCAGTTCCGGCCAACCATAAAGATTTAATTGACCCAATATAATAGAGAGAAAGCATGGGTTCCATAAGATCGAGAGTCGTCGGGACAGTTGTTGTGATTTGGTGTTGGCTAGTGTTTACACTTGCGTTTCTCGCCTTCTATCCTACAGGCTTTGACCTCTGGCAGAACCTTGCCTTTTTCCTGATCTCAGCATTGATTGCATCTGGTATAGTCATTCTCATGTGGATAAGAATGATACATTTGTAGCAGTCAAACCGAATCAAGATTGAATCATAATCGCAAAGCATGAACTCAAAGGCTGTGGATGGGTTGGTAGACCCTAGAACCAGGAAACTAGCGAAACTCGTGGTTGAATATTGTGTTGAAGTGAAACGTGAAGAATCAGTCTTCATACAAGGGCATCCGCTGGCCTTTCCCTTAATAAATGAGATATACAGAGAGTGTTTGATACACGACGCCTATCCCATGGTTATGGCAAAGCTTGATCTTGACTACACCTTCTACAAACACGCAAAGGACCATCAGCTGAAATACATTTCCCCTATTCGCAAGTTCATAATCGAAAACATAGATGTCCTTATCGGAATAGCGTGCCAATCAAACACTAGAGCTTTGGCAAATGTTGACCCTGCAAAAATCAGGATGGAAAAGGAGCATGGGAAAGAGCTCTTGGAGATTTATCTGAAGAGATCTGCTGAGGGAAAACTGAGGTGGAATGGGGTGGCCTATCCCTCAAGCTCTCAAGCACAAGAAGCTGCCATGTCGCTTGAAGAGTACGAGGATTTCGTCTATAGCAGCTGTCTCGTTGACAAGAAGGATCCAGTAGCTGAGTGGAAGAGGATTAAAAGTCAACAAAAGAAAATCTGCGACTTTCTAAGACGGAAAAGAAGCATCCACATAGTTGGTGATGAAACTGATTTAACTCTCAATGTAGAAGGTAGGAAATGGATAAACTCTGACGGCAAGAGAAACATGCCAAGCGGCGAAGTGTTCACTGCACCACTTGAGAATTCGGCTAGTGGCACCATCAAGTTTTCTTATCCAGGAATCTACCTAGGCAGAGAGGTCGAAGACGTATCGCTAACATTCAAAGACGGCAAAGTAATCCACGCTTCAGCTATAAAAGGTAACGATCTCCTGCAGCAAATCATGAAGGTTGAGGGAGCTGATCGTATTGGGGAAGTAGCTATAGGAACCAACTATGGCATAACGAAGTTCACGAAGCTCATATTGTTCGATGAAAAGATGGGTGGCACAATTCACATTGCCTTGGGAGCTGCATATCCTGAAGCTGGAGGTCGAAATAAATCAGCAATCCATTGGGACATCTTGAAAGACATGAAGAAAGACGCCACAATATATGCAGACGACAAACCCTTCTATAAAGATGGGCAATTTCTGATATGACATGTTGACAGTCAATACAGGTGCTTTGGGTTTCTTAAAGCACGCATCATCCTATTTCAGCTCAAGTCTTATCTTGAAGCTGCAAAGGCAAATGAATGAGGTGTGATACCTGAGTCATGCAAATCAAGACCTGAAAACAGAAATCATGAAGAGTTTTGCCGAACAACAATATGTTTTTCTAGCTACAGTTGAGGGTGATCAGCCTAGAGTGAGACCGGTGACGCTGATAAACCTATGGAACAGGATGTTTGTGGCAACCGGATCTGATGATGCCAAAACTCAGCAAATTAGGAAGAATTACCACGTTGAATTGTGTTTCTTGACTGAGAAGGATGAGCGGAAAGGTTCTATTCGAGCTGAATGTCATGCTAGTGTCATCGAAGACAAAGAAACCAAGGCAGCAGTCTTCGAAAGAGTGTCGTTCATAAAAGAGTTCTTCAAAACTGCTCAAGATCCTGCATATGCTCTCATAGAATTTCAGCCAACACTTTTTGAGTACATGAGACCCGGTAGCATTGAAGCTGTAAGACTGCGACCTTGAACAGAATAATGCAGATTTTCATATCACACTCTTCTTGTCACCAACACTAGTTTGGGGCTCATTTTTCGATGCCTTGATAGGTCAAAATCCCCATAGATGTTTTCTATTGTGAAGTGATTCTGCTCCAGTAGTTTGATGATTTGATCTTTGCCTATTATTGCTACATCTCCGTATTCGTGATATCTTTCATCGAACCTTCCATTCTCGTAAATATCAAAGAACAGGTCCAGAGTGCAGACGTTTTTTTTCAGATCTCTTCTTGTAAATATACTTCTTACGACCATCCTACGACGACCAACACGTCTTCTGTCAATCCACCAAGAATTAAGCGGCGCGTCTACTCTCACTTGCTCAAGATCAAAGGCGAAGACACCGTTCTTCTCTAAATGCTTATGGACACAGTCTAGCGTTTGATTCTGCTCTTCTGCTGTTGTATTATGGTCGAACGTTGAAGCCGGTAGGTAAATGAAGGGAAATGACAATCCTAAATCAAAGTTCCTCATATCTCCTTTCTTCAGGACCACATGTTTCCTGACAAGTTGTGATTCCTCAGCTAGCTTCGTCCTCGCCCATCGAAGCATGTGGATAGAGTTGTCTATTCCTACTACTGTGATCCCAGCTTGGGCAAGAGGGATTGCTAGTCTTCCAGTGCCGACTCCGATTTCCAATGCCCTATTTCCACATTGGAGCGCAAGGCCTCTGTAGAAATCTACGTCGTTTTTCGATCCAAACAAATCATAAAACTTGGCAGCCTGTCTATATGTCAAGAGTACCACCGTTGATTACTATTAAGATAAGAACTGATGAAAAGCTTTCATTGGCCTTCTCCCGACTTGTGGGCGAGCTGATTTCTTTGATCCTAGCGGAAAGCTCTATACAGCTGGGTCGGCGAAGACAGCCGTCCAATTAGGGGAAGAAGGTAAGTTCCTCCTGCGGATCAGTCAAACATCTCAAACGTCAGGTGGACCTTCTTTCACCTTTTCTCTTATCTGCTCCAGATCTCCTTTCCAGCTGTAGACTCTCTCTATCCACCATGTGATCTTTCCTGATCTTATTATCGGCTCGAAGTACTCTACTACCTTCTTCTTACTTTGAGGAGCCTTTCCTAGCGTTATGAAGTCGAAGTTTTCAAGTTTTCCTCTGTGCTTCTGGATATATTCTGATACGTTTTCGAAGTATTCTGCCAGAATATCTCCTCTTCTATCGGTGAAATCAGGAAATGCTCCTTCGAATTTTGCCGCTCTGCGGAAGGGTTTCATGCGCCACCCCCACCTGCCTCCACCTACCCAGACGGGAATTCTGTCTTTGCCTCCATATGGTTTAGGAAGGAAAGTTGTCCCTTCTTCAATTGTATAATGCTTGCCCGAGAAACCAAATGGCTCTCCTTTCCATAATCCCTGTAGGATTTCCAGAGATTCATCAAGTCTCTCTCCTCTTATCTTGCTGTCAGTTTCCTCCCCAAATCTCTTGAAGTCCTGTCTTACCACTGAGCCTAGTCCTACTCCAAGTGTCAATCTTCCTTTCGACAGATGATCCAATGATACACTTTCTCTAGCCACCTTCCAAGGGCGTCGTCTAGCAAGGGGCGTGATCATAGGACCAAGCAACATCTTCTTGGTGTTCGTGGCAATTGCTGCAAGTGCAATCCATGGGTCGATAGCCCGCAAATCTGCTCTTGGCTTGTGCAAGATGTGATCCCAGGGGAATATTCCTTCCCATCCCGCTTCCTCAGCATCTTGTGCAAGAGCTACCAAACCATCGAAATCGCAATAGATGCCTAGGTTACTAACTGAAATGCCGAATTTCATACCAAAGATTCAGTGCGCTCAACATAAAGCAGTTTTTCCGGCAAATCACCGCTTTTCCGTATGAACTTTAACAGTGTTAGACTGCTCAGCGTCAACATTGATGTGAAAATCTTGCTAGAGACACAAATAAAGCGCATAGTGTGCTGTAGTCTGCGGGAGACGAGCTCACATGGAGATTTGTCCAAAAGTGCGGGAGGTGGGATTTGAACCCACGAACGCCTTCGCGACAAGGTCCTAAGCCTTGCTCCTTTGACCTGGCTTGGAGACCCCCGCCTTGAATTACTCAACCAAAGAGTGAAACTATATTTAAGGATGAAGCTGCTTGGCAACGATGATTTGTACGAGTCCTTTAATATATGTGCATGAGTATTTCTTGTCAGAAAAGAGGGGGAAGGTGATGGAAATTCTACATGAATTTTCTTGAGCGAAGTGTGGAAATACCCTTTTCCCACTCTGATATTCTGTTCTGATGAAGTTTTGAGTGCCTTCATCTTTCTGGCTTTGTTCACCGGACTAATCCTGTGAATTGCGAAGGAGACAAGCGTTCGGCCGTCATGTGCCGAATGCCCTGACACGTCATATGACGGCGGAATGTATAAATCATCTGCAGACAACCTACTTGGTATGACGTTGTTTGAGGTTGTCCTGAAACTTGGCCACGATGATTTTTTCATGTTGATTTCCAAGAGATTCCCAACTGTAAAGATTTTCATTTGGTGCAATCTAGAACATGATGTTTATGAAATAGTCTGTGACGATCCTGAGCTTCTCTCACTTGTCAAGGAGCAACTTTCCTATTTTCCTATAGTCGAACAGTCAACCGTTGTTGGGGGTGGTGCTCACATAATAGTGAAGGAATGCATATGTATGAATCGAAACACCGTGGCAAAATTTATAGGGTCACTGAACATTCTTCAGGTGTTTCCTTCGATATTATCTAAAGGCTGGCAGTATAGTCGTTTCATCGCGTTCAAGCATGAGGACCTTGAGGAGTTTCTTGGTCGTCTTGAGAAAGGTGGCTGGACCTACGACATCTTACGCAAGGTTCCGTTCAACGGTTTTCTTGCGAGTTCATTGACTCTTACCGCCGACTCCTTGTTTTCCAACCTAACTGAGAAGCAAATTGAGGCTCTTCTGACAGCGCACAGGCATGGTTACTATACGTTTCCTAGAAAAGCTGATGTACAGACTATAGCTGCAAAAGTGAAAGTGCCTAGGACAACTTTTCAGGATCATCTGAAGAAGGCCGAGAACAAACTCGTCGTGTCGCTGGTTCCTTACATTCAATTGTTTAGGCACGCATCAACAGAGAGTAGAGCAAGTCTGAGAATAATGTAACACAAAGGTAGAATTGCCTCAATCTACATGC
>CP070683.1:266774-273585 GCA_020352645.1 Candidatus Bathyarchaeota archaeon
GACTCCGCAGGCTCCTAGAAGAACACTTCTAGGATGTGAGTCCTTGTTAACCCGAAAATATTCGGGAAAGGATATCTCGACTTCTGCCAACTATGAAGCATCAAAGATTCGGGAGGTGAGTTATATGTTCCTCATGATACTCACAAAATGGAAGGAAGCTATGTCAAAGGAAAAGCATGGCGCGCGCATCGATAAGTTCTCCAGAGAACTTGAAGAACTTAAGAAGCAATGCATTAAGATCCGCATCTGCTGGACTCTAGGACGCTATGACGCAGTCACAATTATGGAAGTTCCATCCGAAAAGGATGCCATGAAGTTCCTTCTTCCTTTCCAAGACATAATTGATTCAGAGACGATGGTAGCGATTCCACGGGAAGAAGCGATAAAACTCCTCCAGCTTGGGCAAGCAATTTCCCATCCTTTTTTTGCACTGCACCCCTGTATGCGTGAAATTCGATGTGAGTAGATTCTGAATCTCCGGAGCGTGAACTTAGAATGAAGAGAGATCTTTCTATGTTGCCACTACGTTTGCGAGTGCATTGAACCAGACTATCGCTCATCCAGTGGTTCTACTGATATCCGTTCATCAGTCTTAACTAGGTGGAAGAATACATCTTCTAAGAACTTGTCTACTACTGTTGCGTCTGGTGCATCAGCCGGAAGTTGGAGATGCTTTAGTTTACTTCGCATGGCCTCGATGATCTCTTTTGGCAACCCTAATCTGAAATATTCTTTCAATATTCTCTGCCCACCTTTGACAGGTTATCTATTAGTATATTACGCTTCTCATATCTTCAATCATAAACGACAGTTGTGCTGCCAGACTCAAAAGAGTCTTGAGAAGCACTATTTTGCGTATGGCGGCGATAAAGAGCAACCTTGATTTTTCATCACCACGTGTGCTTTTAAGCAGAGGAGAAAAGGAGCTACCGAACTATGATGCTCACGTGGCGATGTGCTAAGGGATATTTCGGGAGACAGCCGGTGCTACATTTTGAGTAATGCGAAGTCCTCGCAGTGTGAGCCAAGGACTCCCAACATGCTTTCCACGCTGGGGGGGCAAAGTCTTCAATGGCCAATGCTTTCTGGTATACTGGGGTTTCCAAGTCACCCGATTGATGCAATATGATCCAATCACATCCAATGTTTTCTGAAGAACTGGGTGAGTGTGAATCCCGCTAAGCACCAGAGCTTCGGCAGCCTCAAAGATACTGCTTTGATAAGACCTGAAATACCCAAACTTCGTCCAGTTTTTGCTGGGTTCTGGATATCGTCGAGGGAAATCAGCGGTTGACAAGTCATTAGCTAGAAGATAGTTCTGGATGTTCCTCACTGTAGTTTGGTAGTCTCTGTCTCGCCACTCCTGAGGAAATTCATTGAGCCAACGCAGGGTTCTCACCATGACATAAGCACAAGGATTGCCATCGGTTCGGACATGGCACTCTCCCTCCCGATTCAAGTTGAACGAAAGATACTCCTTACAGGCTTGTCTTATATCATCCCTCCTAGCAAAGCCCAACGCGAGAACAGCGCGAAGGAAGACCGTGTTGGCACACTGGTTGATTTTTCCACTGCTAGCGATAAACGCACCATCGTGTCGCTGGTAGTTCGAAAATGCGTGGTTGACAGCTTCTACGAGTTGAGGGATTCGTGTTCCGTTGAGGCCTAGGTTGCCAAAGAAGCCAACGACCTCTTGAAAGCTGATGAAGGTGCGCTTCTTGTTCTTCTCTATCCAAGGTCCCAATCCCTCCTCGAGGTCTGGGAGAAGTTTTTCTTGTTGTTGAAGGAAGATGGGATCTGAGATAGAGACACCACGGATATCGCGCATATAAAGGAGTTTGACAAATTCACGAATTTCTTCAAAATCATAGTTTTCCAGATACTCTTCAGCTTTAACCGGGTCAAAGTGAGGTATGATCGAAGACATAAGAATAGCCCCTAACGATAGTCAGTAAGTAAAGCTCTCAGAATATTAATATGATAGATGCTTGCGTGCGTTTCAGGAATCCCCCTTTCTCAAGTTCGTATCCTCGATCAAGAACGTTGACTATTAGCCATTTGTCATTCTGCCTTGCCAAGTGAAAGTACGTGTGGTGCGAATCTTTGGAATCCGGCAGAATCATGTGCCATTTCGCCCCCACAGCTGCAACGAGTTGTCATAAACGCAAAGGTTCAGAACTTCGTCGAGAACATGTTGGATCTCACAAGATTCAGGGTTTTCTTCCCTAAGTTGCTTGATTCCTTTAAGGGAGTATTTAAAGATCTCTGTGAGGCCAAATGAATTCAGCTCGTTCGAATTTCCTGTGCTGAACCGCCTTGCATCTGGATGCCAGATTTCGAGGAATGCTTCTTCGTCACCTGCATCCATGATCTTGAGGCAAGTGGTCACAAGCTCCCTGATCTCAGCCTCATCAGCCTTGGCTATCGATCCTTCTACGTCGCTCACGATCTGAACCGCCTAAGTCTCTCTTTGGCGTGTTGCTTTCAACAAACCCAATCCCAGAAAAAAGGTTGTGTTGCGCATCGAACCTGAGGTCGTATTCAAGCCCTTTTTGGCGCACACACTGGAAATGCTGCTTATGAAATCCTACCAGATGCCAGGGAGCAGTTTATACCTGACTTGTTTGGCGTATTCTGAGTATCCATCTAGTTCTTCATGGAGTGTTCTGTCTTCCTTTGAAGTGCGGATTATGAACAAAGCGATATAGATTCCAACTGGCATGAAAGTGAAGGCTGATCCGATTATCAGCGGAATGGAAAGCGTGTATAGAATACCGGCTAAATACCCGGGATGTCTCACTACCTTGTACGGGCCATCTGATATCACGCGATGACCTCTATCCTTCTGGATTCGAACAGTTGGCTCGAAATGGGGATTCACTACCATGGCCCAGTTGATGAAAATCGTTGAAGCAATGAAGAACACGAAGCCTAATACAGCAAATTGAACGCTGAGAGCTGACCACTGA
Organism: Candidatus Bathyarchaeota archaeon; assembly: GCA_020352645.1. Taxonomy (GTDB): domain Archaea; phylum Thermoproteota; class Bathyarchaeia; order Bathyarchaeales; family SOJC01. The sequence continues at coordinate 269,744 of CP070683.1, forward strand.
AATCTGCCAAGATCTAACCCCCCCACGACAGGTATTGCAAATAGTACTGTGAGATTGCATGTGCGCATCAATATTTCGTCCCACATTTTCGAACCCTCCCTTCTTCTCGTAAGCCTTTGGACAAGAAGGTCAGGGTTGAGCTTGTATAGGATGGCAGTGCTAATGGCGTAATTCACGAAAGAGGCTGCAAAGAATATCCAGGGTCTGAGCCCGACAACACCACCAGCAGAGAAGAAGAAAATAGTCACCTGTAGAGCAAGCATCACAGAGATTAGTACGAGTGACTTGACCACCGTCACTCTCAGCCGCTTGCTATCTTTTCTCGACACAACTCTACGTTTGTCTTGGCTTGACTTAAGATTTAGCGAGGAGGATACAGAAAGTCTACGAGGAGCTTCAGCACCACTCATACCTGTACAACTCCAGATTCAGATGTGGTGACACCTTACTTCTTTCCAAGTGATTCAACGCTCTCAACCTGTGTGCCACTTTGATGGGGGCTACACTTCCTTCAAATCAGAGATCAGCTCTCAGCGACTTTTCAGTTTCCTTTGGATTTTTGCCAGAATGTTATTCCAAGTTGATGTTCCATGAACTCTCCTGAATTCCTCACACTTTGAAAGAAAATCCAGGTAGAGCCATCCGTTGTCTACTGCATTTTCAAGATACTTAAGCGCACCATTATCGTCTCCAATAGCAGCTTTAGCATAAGCCATGCGGAAATAGTGTGTCCCCAGCTCTAGGGGCAAGATCTCACGGAACCATTGCGGTAATTCTTCAGGTGGTGTGGCAAAGAACTCCTCATAGCACTCTATTGCTTCTCTATATCGCTTCGCCCTGAAGTGGGTCTGAGCTGTCTCCTCAAGATGATGGGCAGCATTGGAACACGCATAGTATTGGATGTACCCTCTCTCCAGTTCGAACCCCACCTTTTCAGCGACACCGATCGAACCCAAGTTGTATTCGTCACAATGCCAACCAACGTATTTTAAGCCGCTTGACAGGGCGTGGTCAACGGCTGCCGCAGCTGTGAGAGTGGCCAGCCCTTGCCTCCTGAAATCTTCTCGTGTGTGTATGCCGATTTCACAAGCATCACCGCTCACACAGTCAGCAACGCTCCAACTTATGATTCGTCTGCCGCATAACGTGCAATAACCGAAGCCTCTACTCATGAAATCGGAGATGGATCTCCAGTTTGTCTTCATCCAACCAATCAAGTGTTCTGGAATGTCCAATCCAGGTGTTCGCAGAAGCTTCTCATCGATGCGGTGGACTTGAAATCCGTTTGGAACATGATCTCTCCAGTGATCGGCTTTCAACTTGGTGCAGATGTAGTGTCTGCGCGTCGCGATGAGTGGGATCCGCCCATTGAATATGACGGACATCTTCCCCCTCCATGAATCCGGATGAAAGCCTATGGCAATGTCGGTTTCACCTTTCCTGAGAGTATTTCCAGCGAAAATCCTCTCAAATATGAGTCTATTCAAGGAGTTGTTGAACTCATCATTGCCATCATATCCTGACAGATAGTACCCTTCAACTGTACACATGAATGCTGTTCTCGGATTCTTGACTTGATCTGCAAATATCCGCCCAGGGCTGGTTCTGTCGATTACAGCACTAGTAATCAGGTTCCACTCTAATTCCTTGAAAAGCGGCCGAATCTTCTCGTACTCCCTCTCTTTAAGCTCACATATCATCCGTTTATCTTCCGCAAAGACCGCAGACAATTATTTGAATCTATCTGACAAGCTCACGATCGCGGAACAGTTAAGTTTGTCAATGTGATTTTGTGCAGGAAAATGGTGAAAATAGCTTGCTGAAGATCAAGAAATTCGTACAAGGGAGAGACGAAGAAGACTGGGTTAGGGTTTGGAGCGCCGCATACAGAGAATACGAGGACATGAGACAAATGACTGGGGACGAATTTCGGATCTTCGAGAAAGCGCCTGATTTCGATCCTGAAGGACGCTTCATCGCGCAACAGAGTAGCAAATGCGTAGGAATAATCCACGCTCATGTTGACAAGCTTAGAAAGGAAAGGAAAGGTTTCATAAGGTCTTTTGGAGTTGTCCCAGAATTTCGAGGCAAGGGAATTGAAGAGAAACTTGTGAAAACTGCTCTGAAGGAGTTGAAGAACCGCGGTATGGAGGTTGTTCAGGCTTGGGCTGCGGATAGCAGAGAAGACAGGATTAGCCTTTGGAAAGACTCCGGTTTCGAATTGGTGCGAAAGTTCAGCTTGATGGAGCGAGACCTAAACACGATCCCCTCAGGCATTGGAGAAGACGACGGAGTGGTTCTGAAGACTCTACGCAAGGACAGTGATGAAGATCTGAAAGTGCTCAACTGGCTCGATAACGAGTGCTTCAAAGAGCATTTCAACTATACTCCGGGCACTCTTGAACGGACACTTTATTTCGTCCGAGAAGATCCGTTTTTCAGAATCCAGGATTGGTCCTTCTCCCTATTAGAAGGAGAGCACGTGGGCTACGTTGGAGTGGGCATTGATGAAGCATACAATATAGAAAAGAACACCAAGTGTGGATGGATATTGGACATCGGTGTCCTGAAACCTTACCGAAGAAGAGGCATCGGAACAAAACTGATGCTCCAAGGCATGAAGGCTTTGAAGGAAAAAGGTATGACGACTTTGATGCTAGAAGTTGATGATTTGAATGTAACCAAGGCCATGAGATTGTACAAAGAAGTTGGCTTCAAGATAAAGAAGAAAGATCTGACTTACGAGAAAAACCTTGAACAGTTGCAGGAACACAATACAGCGTGAGCGTTTCGAATCGAGTTTTCCGTCGTTCAATATTGGATGTCAGATATGTTTTTATGCTAGAATGGCCTCCAACATATAGGGTATCCGATAAATGAAGATCGCTGCAGAACGATCATCCTCAGAGTCAATAGTTGTGAAGTGAAAATGAGCGAAACGAGTTTGACTAAGCAAGAGATCGAGGGAAATCTACTGAGTCCCTTGCCAGTGGTCTTGGTCGGAGCCATGGTGAAGGGTCGTCCAAATTACCTTGTAATCGGATACATTTCGCCTTTCGATTTTGGCAAGTACATTTTCTTCAGTTTGTACAAGAATCGATATACCCGCATTGGAATACATGAAAATAGGACGTTCAGCGTGAACATCCCAACAGAAGATTTGCTTGCTGAAACTGAAATATGCGGAAGCAAGTCTGGAAAAAGCTTCGACAAAGGAGCATTGTTTGACACATTTTATGGAGAGTTGAAGACCGCTCCAATGATCCGCCAATGTCCGATAAACATGGAATGTGAAGTGAAGGAAATCCTAGATTATGATCCCAACGACGGAATTATTGGTAGGGTCGTCAAATCGTATGTCACAGCACATTATCTTGCGGATGGCAAGCTTGACTGGAGGAAAGTTCATCCAATCATCTGGGCCACAGGTGGTGACTTCAACTTCTACAAACTTGGTCCGCGGATTAGTCAGAAAGAAAGCTAGATCCACACGCATCAGGATATAGATAACTGTCTATCCATGAAACTTGGCAAGATAGAAATAGCGGACATGTCTTCCGTCTTCTATCAATTCCAGAGTTTGCCTAGCATCCTTTGCTCTGTCCTCGTAGATTGTGGTGTTCCCCTCTTTGACGAATGACTCCTTCAATTCTTCAGCAGCCTTTATTTCGCGTATCCAAATCTCTCTGCTATTCGATGTGAAATCGACTACGTGATATGTCAAGTGGTTATTTCTCAATGCTTTGCCAACGTTTGTGTTCTCCGAGAGCAAAATCTCGCGGGACTCGTCGACAGCGCAGCTTTGGTCGAAAAAAATCCCCATCCTACCAGAGGATGGTCTC
>CP070683.1:273685-280156 GCA_020352645.1 Candidatus Bathyarchaeota archaeon
GTTTGAACTCTTTGATTTCTGTCGGAATCGAAAATATGGAATAGGTAAATTGCATATGCCGTCTGATAGAAAATCCGGCACCCTGGGCCGAACAGTCCATATTGCATGGAATGAGTCTCGGAACTAGTCTCTCCAGCCTCTTCTTTTGAGGAGAGAAAAAAGCCGGGGTATCCTTTGTATTGATATCTCTGAGTAGTCAGAATCCAATCCAGTCCTCGTCTAACATGGAAATCGCTAATATCACGACCAAGAAGAAACAGATTCCAAAGGTTGTCTGCAGTGTGTCGAAAAATCTGACGCCAACTGCCATCCTGTGATTGATTAGAAACTATTCTCTGAAACAGTCTTCTTCTTAGAGCAACGTCCCGTTCGAGTTCTCTTTCAAATATCTCTTTTCTGAGGTAAATCCCAATAGGTGAATCCAGCTGTTCAACGAAATCTAGAGGATCATTCTTCAAGTTGCCAGATGCAAGCATTAGCATCAAAAGATGAGATTCGCAGAAGCCAGTTAAAACCTTTCTTGATGACTAAAGATGTCGCCATAGCCAAGCATCTATTATCTTGTTTGCCAAACAGCAAATGCACTACTGACAAGAAAAAAACAGGAAGGAGAAAAATCGGGGGGCGTGATTTGACGGTTTACTTTTCCTTAGCCATCGCCAAGACGGCTTTTATCGCTATTATCACAGCTGCTGGAGCTGCGAAGGCTGCAATGTAGTTTGTGATTGCGCTGGCCATGAAGTACAGAATCTCTATAGCTTCGATCTTCTGCAAAGGATCCCATATGCCACCGGCACCTGCCACCATTAAGGCAATCGTAGCGATCAAGAATGGAGTTACTTCCTTTGCGGTTATGCTTCCAGTGATTCCAATTATGATTCCCAAGATTAGCATCAATAGAATGACCCAACCATTCGCATCGGCGACTCCCGGATCATTGAAACCAGTAGCTGCATCCCAAGCCATGAAACCCACTGCTATCCCAGCCACGATAGCGATTATCAGGAAGACAATATACGCCCACTTCGCTATTTCTTCAGTGTCCATTTCTAATTCACACAAAGGTCTAGTTATCCATGTTGAAATTTTATAAGTCTTACGCATGATAGCCGTCCTTTGAGACGTTTCTAAGGCGTCTTTCAGCAAAATGAACTTCAAAATCACGTTTCGCAACCCTTATTTCACTCTAGCCAACACGCTGTATGCTCGCTGTGACGAAGCTCCGTCAGAGATCGGTAAAAGAAGTCTTTGCACTAAACAGTAGTGCAGTGCTGAGATATGCTTGACGAATTCCAGTATTCCAAGGGTGAGGTCAAAACCACACAGCAAAGCTTTTTCTCTAAAGCACAAACATAGACTTACGTGAAATGAAAAGCCTCAACTTAGAGGTAAAGGAGATTGCCAGCGACATCAGAAATATGAAGATTCGAGGAGCTGGGAAAATCGCCAGATCAGCAGCTAACGCATTGCTTGTGACCGCCAGAAGGTCGAAAGCTAAGAAAACATTCGAACTGCTAAGAGAGCTTGAAGCTTCTGCAACTCTTCTTCTACATACGCGACCTACAGCTGTGTCTTTGTCAAACAGCATACGCTACGTGATGTTCAGAGCCAGAAAGGTTCAAGAAGCAAACATGAAACTCGAAGACTCACGCGCACTTATTATGGAAGCTGCGAGACAGTTCATTCAGAATTCTGCTAACGCAATAGAACGTATAGGCGAAATCGGCGCAAGAAGAATAGAAGACGGCGACACAATCTTGACGCACTGTAACAGTACAGCTGCCTCAGCTGTCATCAAGAAAGCATTTAGCCAAGGGAAACGTTTCAAGATCTTCGTAAGTGAAACAAGACCACGTTTCCAGGGCAGAATAACTGCTAGAATCCTAAGCGACCTCGGCATCCCCACTTCATTGATTGTTGAGGGAGCCATCCGCTTCTTCATGACAAAGATCGACAAAGTAATTGTGGGAGCAGACGCGGTGGCTGCAAATGGAGCAGTTGTAAACAAAATTGGGACTTCGATGGTTGCCCTCGCTGCACACGAATCGAGAGTGCTGTTCTTCGTTGCAGCGGAAACGTATAAGTTTAGTCCGGAAACTGTGCTAGGAAAGCTTGTGAAAATAGAGGAACGCGACTCTTCAGAGGTAATATCTAACCATGAAAGAAAGAGGTTGCCCAATGTCACAGTGAGAAACCCTGCATTTGATGTCACTCCTCCAGAATATGTCGACTTAATCATAACTGAACGAGGAATCATTCCTCCTCAAGCAGCAATAATGATAATCCAAAGAGAGTATGGATCAATAACAGCAGAGGAGATCGAGTACCAGACGCCTCAGCTGCAAACGAAAGCGAGCAATGACACCACTTGCAGAAATACTTAAGAAAAGAGGTATCAAGCTACTTTATAGAGGGTTTAGAGGAGGACATAAAATGGCTGGAATAGTTCTTGTCAGAGATGTGATGTCAAAGAATGTAAGGGTTGTCAGGCCTGACACTCAGGTAAAGGAAGTTGTGGCAACAATGAACAAATTTAACATAGGTTCGATTGTGGTCGTGCAGAGTAGCCGCCCTGTAGGCATCATAACAGAGCGTGACATTCTTAAGAGGATCGTTGAGCCATGCTTGGCACCAGAGACCTTGCGCGCACGAGAAGTCATGACAACGCCAGTTGTGACGATAAGTGACTCTGCAAGTATCGAAGAAGCAGCTAAGAAAATGGCAAGAAAGAGCATTAAGAAACTTCTGGTAATGAACAGCGAGAAACTTGTTGGAATGCTCACGCTCACCGACATAGTCACACATGTGCCCCACATGCTTGAAATACTTGAAGAGCTGACGAGGCCTCACCACCGTTCCTATTGAGGTCCACCATCGCTCATTTTAGAGCCTTTATATTCGACAAACGGTCATTCTAAACCAATTGCAGAAGTGGACTGCATTGAAAAAAGAAACACTGATTCGCCTCTATAGGAAAATGCTTGAGATCAGAATCTTCGAGGAAAAAGTCTTCGAATTGTACGGGCAGAATCTTGTCCCTGGTACAATACACTTATACTCAGGGGAAGAAGCAGTCGCTGTAGGTGTATGTACGAACCTCCGCCAGAGTGACTATATTGTCAGCACTCATCGTGGCCATGGACACTGCATAGCGAAGGGCGCGAAACTAGACAAAACAATGGCCGAGATACTGGGAAAGAAAACGGGTTACTGCAAAGGCAAGGGAGGTTCTATGCATATTGCAGATTTTAGCATAGGCATGTTAGGGGCAACTGCCGTCGTGGGCGCGGGAATACCAATTGCTACAGGAGCTGGACTTTCCAGCAAGTTGAGAGGTAGTGATCAAGTGACAGCTTGCTTCTTCGGTGATGGCGCATCAAACCAAGGCACCTTCCATGAAGGTATAAATCTAGCAGCGATTTGGAGACTACCAGTTCTATTTGTGTGCGAGAACAACCTGTACGCAATGGGAACTCGTCAAACTCAGGCGATGCTACCACAGGATATTTCGGAGAGAAGTGTAGCCTATGGGATTCCAGGTGTCTCCATAGACGGAAATGACGTATTGTCGGTCTATGACGCTGCAGAAGAAGCCGTCAAGCGGGCCCGCGGGGGCTTAGGTCCCACACTTATCGAATGCAAGACGTACAGACAAAAGGGGCATTCAAGATGGGACCCCGCTACTTACAGACCGAAAGGAGAGGTCGAAAAGTGGCTTGAAAAAGATCCAATTATCAGGTTAGAGAAGCAGCTTCTTAGTAACGGAGAACTCTCTGAAGCTAAAACGACAAGAATAAAAAGAGAAATCGAAAACGCAGTGGAAGATGCCGTCAAGTTTGCGGTGAGCAGCCCCTATCCAGCAGGCGATGAAGCCTTGGAAGATGTATTCGCATGATGGAGACTCATGAATGAAGGAAATCGCTTTCCGCGACGCGATTCGTGAAGCTCTTGTAGAAGAGATGAAAAGGGACGAAACTGTCTTTCTGCTGGGTGAAGACATAGGACGCTATTGGGAAGGCGCCTTCAAGGTAACTAAAGGATTAGCTGACGAGTTTGGAGACAAACGAGTGAGGGATACACCTATCAGCGAGTCAGCAATCATAGGCGCCGCTGTAGGAGCTGCAATCACAGGAATGCGTCCTGTAGCCGAAATCATGTTTGGCGATCTGACGACCCTCGCAATGGATCAGATAGTAAATCAAGCAGCGAAAATCCACTACATGTTTGGTGGACAGGCAAAAGTGCCACTTGTCATTCGAACCCCTTTCGGCGGCGGCGTCAATATTGCTGCCCATCATTCCCAGAGCCTCCAAGCATGGTTCATGCATGCACCAGGCTTGCTTGTCGCGATTCCATCAACCCCCTATGATGCCAAAGGCCTCCTGAAAACAGCGATAAGAGGCGACAATCCAGTGATTTTCTGTGAACACAAACTTCTTTACCCTGAGAAAGGCCTCATACCCGAAGAAGACTATACAATTCCTTTTGGTCTTGCCCAGACTAGAAGAGAGGGAGAAGACGTGACTATTGTCGCAACGATGTTCATGGTCGGTAAAGCTTTGGAGGCAGCCAAGACTCTTGAGAAGCAAACCATAAACGTCGAGGTAATCGATCCTCGAACTCTAATACCATTGGACAAAGAAGCAATCATCAACTCAGTTAGAAAAACAGGCCGTCTAGTAGTGGTCAGTGAAGGCTGCAAAACCGCTGGGGTAACAGCAGAAATAGCTGCCTTGGTAGCTGAAAAGGCAATAGACTACCTTGACGCACCAGTGAGGCGAGTCGCAGAGCCTGACACGCCAATTCCCTTCAGTCCATCACTTGAAAAGCATGTTATCCCTGACGAAAAAGCCATAGTAGAGGCAGTGAAAGAAATCGCTTGAAAGGAGGTATTTCTTGGCAACAAATGTCATAATGCCCCGACTCAGTTTGACTATGAAAACTGGCAGCGTGATTCAGTGGCACAAAAAAGAAGGCGATAGAGTTGAGAAAGAAGAGCCTGTCGTAGAAGTGCTCTCGGAAAAAGTGACGTATGACGTTGAAGCTCCAACCACGGGCATCCTCAGGAAGATCATCGTTGAGGAAGGTATGGATGTTTCTGTGGGTGCTACTTTAGCCGTAATAACAGCTCCTGATGAAGAGCTACCAAAACTAGAAACTAAGGCACACATCCTCGTCGAAGGTGCTGAGGCTGGAACTGAACCTGAGAAGAAGATTGGGGCAACAAAAGAACGAGTTTTGGCTTCACCTGCCGCCAAAAGACTTGCGAAAGAGTACAACGTTGATTTGCGGCAAGTGCAAAGTGTAAGCCCTGATAAAAGGATTGTAGAGGAAGACGTTAGAAGGTATATAGAAAAGAAAACAAGACCAAAGATGACTGTGAAGGAAGATCTTCCTCTTAGCGGCATTAGAAAAAGCACTGCTGAACGCGTGGCCTCAAGCTTTCAAACAGCAGCACACAGCTACATAGTTATGAACGTCGATATGACTAAAGTGAAGAAACTAAAAGAAGAGACTCAGGCTTCCTACACGTCATTACTAGTCAAAGCGGTAGCAAAGGCCTTGAGCAAGAATCCAACCGTCAACTCAACCCTTACGGATGGAACAATCAGAGTATACGACGAGATTAACGTTGGCGTTGCAGTATCAACCAAAAAGGGGTTGGTCGTTCCGGTGATACATGAAGCTGACAAAAAAGAAATCACCCAAATCTCTTTTGAGCTGAATGAACTAGTTGACAAAGCAAGGCAAGGGAAATTGCTGAGGGAGCACCTAACTCGAGGCACGTTCACGGTGACAAACTTAGGAATGTATGACGTGGACTTGTTTCTGCCTATAATAAACCCTCCAGAAGCTGCAATTCTCGCAGCAGGAAACATCGTGGAGAGAGCTATTGTGATCGACAAAGAAGTCAAGATTAAACCTATGATGAACCTTGTTCTTGCCTATGACCATAGAATAATAGACGGTGCACCTGCATCAATCTTCCTCAGGACTATAAAAGACATACTTGAAAATACCGTGTGAATGCCGGATAGCGCACAAAAGAAGAGAGGCTATCCCCGAGACACGTGCGACTTCAGCCGAAGATTGCTGGAAAATCTTAAGTGCAATATGGCAATTCTCACCCATGGTGAACTCGATGAAAGCTGCTGTCTACTATGGCCCAGATAACATATTGATCGAAGACTTGCCGAAGCCCAAGATTCACCGTAGTGAAGTTCTTGTGCAGATGAAGGCCTGCGGTGTATGTGGATCAGACTTGATGGAGTGGTACCTTAAGACTCGGACACCACTCGTCCTTGGACATGAACCATCTGGTATAGTCGTGAAAGCTGGCGACAAAGTAAGCAGATTTGAAGTGGGAGACCGAGTGTTTTCTCACCATCATGTCGCTTGCCTAACATGCTACTACTGCAGGAAAGAAGCATACACCTTATGCAGTCATTTCGCTAAAACCCATCTAGAGCC
>CP070683.1:280256-286485 GCA_020352645.1 Candidatus Bathyarchaeota archaeon
CAACATACAGAGTGGTTGTCAACTATGCGGGAGAGAAAATCAGTCTCAGAAATGCCAAGATGAACTGGTTCCAGCCGCCCAACTATGTCGGTGCCTATCACAAGGGAAAATATACTATTGATGAAACAACGAAGTACATCGCCAACTTGATAACAGCTTCTGGGCTGCTAACAGCGGAAGCACCTGATGTCAAGAAGCATGTATGGGAAAAAACCATTCTGAACTCCGCTCTTTGTTCAGTTTGCGCAGTTACTGGACAGACCATGAGAGCAGCAACGGATTTCAAGGATACATATGATCTTGTCGTGAAGATACTAGAAGAAGGACTGGAGGTGGCAAAAGCAGACGGATATTACTTCGGCGAAGATGCTCTTAGCCGGTTTACGGCGTATCTCAAGAAAGGTGGAGCCCATAAGCCATCTATGCTTATGGACGTGGAGAGCAAGAGGCCAACAGAAGTTGACTTCATGAGCGGGGCGATAGTTCGCTATGGAGAAAAATATGGAATTCCAACACTTGTCAATTCTACTTTTGCCAGTTTACTCAAAACCATGGAACATCAATACTTGAGTCTTTAAACTGCATGCGTGCAAAGGAGCATTGCTAATGGATGTTTCAGAACCCTTCAGAAACCTGCTTTTAACCAGACATTCTGTGGCGAGAAGTTGGAAAGCTAGAGGCAAACACGTGATTGGTTGGAGTTGCAGCTACACGCCAGAAGAACTGATCTATGCTGCAAATTCGCTACCTGTCATGGTTCTCGGAAATCTTGAAAGCACAAAACTTGCTGATGTTCACTTACCGGTCAACACTTGCTCTTTTGCCCGTAGCTGTTTCAACTCAGCCCTAAAAGGAGATTACGACTACCTCGATGGACTTGTTGCATCAAACAGTTGTGACAACCGTAACAAGATTCTTGACCTGTGGAGATATCACGTTCGAATCCCCTATGTACACTTCATAAACACTCCACACTCTAGAACCGAAGGAACGCACAGCTTCTTTTACGAGGAAACCTTGAGGTTCAAAGCTTCATTGGAAGAGGCTTTTGGAGAAAGGATTACTGACACTGCGTTAAGAAATGCAATCCAAGTTTATAATGAGAACCGACTCCTCTTAAGGAAGGTCTATGATTTGAGGATGAAGGTCCCACCGTTAATTTCGGGAGTGGAAGCATTAGAGATTGTACTTTCTAGTATGGTTACGTCAAAAGAGGAGCATAACAAGTTGTTGAGCCACTTACTTGCCGAAGTTTCCAATCGTGCTGATCTCCCCAAGAACGGAATAAGACTGCTTGTTTCTGGCAGTGTGATGGATAGCTCGGAACTACTGGAGATTGTTGAAGCTGCTGGTGGCAGTGTTGTGGCCGATGACTGGTGCACGGGTTCCAGATATTTCTGGGATCTTGTTAGTCTTGAAGGTGACCCATTGCGTGCTATCGCCAAAAGGTATCTGGATAAGGTTCCGTCGTCTTTCATGCTAGAGCGTGAAGAGAGGTTTAAGCATACTATTGAGATGGCGAAAAGATTCGATGTTGAGGCAGTGATAATCTTTGTTTTGAAGTTTTGTGATGCTCACATGTTTGATACTCCTCAACTCATTGAGGAGTTAAATGCGTTAGATCTGCCAGTCTTGTGTTTAGAGTGGGAGCATTCTCTGAGCGGTCTAGCTCAGTTGAAGACAAGAATTGAGGCTTTCTTAGAGATGGTGGGTGGGATAGAGTGACCATGGTTGAAGCTGGAACGGAAAGAAGACTGCAAGCAACCCGGGGTTTTTACAGGATTTATGTGAAGAGGTTTTACGAGGATGCTCACAGAGCTAAGACTGAAGGAAAACCAGTTGCGTGGGTTGCCTCAACTTTTCCAGTTGAGATGCTGCAGGCTATGGATGTTTTTCCTGTTTGGCCTGAAAACTATGCCTCCCTTTGTGCGGCAAAACAAGCCTCTGTAAGGTTCTGTGAAGTTGCTGAGAGCAAGGGTTTTTCCAAAGATCTGTGCTCCTATGCAAGATGTGTGATTGGATCTCTTTTTGAGGATAAAGACTTGCCCGAAGGAGGTTTGCCTAGACCAGATTTTCTTGTGGCGTCGACGGGAGCCTGTGACACTCACTTCAAGTGGTTCCAGTTTATTAGTGATCACTTTGAGGTCCCGTTCTTCCTTTTGGACATGCCCTATAACATAAGTGGTGGAGACTCGGAGCAACTTGAAGCAGCGCATGTGGATTTCTACGTTTCTCGACTAGAAGAGCTGGTCGATTTTCTGGAGAAGCAAACTGACTCTAAGCTGAGCAAAGGAAGATTGAGAGAAATCATGGTTCTTTCCGACCACACCAGTCAGCTTTGGGAGGAAATTCAGCAATATCGAAAGATTATTCCTGCGCCTATGGATGGCCGGGACGCTTTTTCAGCAGTTTTCTTCATGCTTAGTATGCCAGGCAGTCAAACGGCAGTGGAATTCTATGAAAAATTGCGGGATGAAGTTAAAGAACGAGCAGAGAACAAGTTTGGCGCAATAGAAAACGAGAAGTACAGGCTAGTTTGGGACAACCTTCCCCCTTGGTTTAACCTCAGATTCTTTGAATATCTAAATGGGTTGGGCGCTGTGGTTGTCGCTGAGACGTTTTCTCACGTATGGATGGGAAGACTAGACCCTTTGAGACCCTTTGAGAGCCTGGCTAAGAAGTATTTACTGAACTTCGCGAATTGTAGCATAGACCGGAAAATTCACCTGATACAAGATCTCGTTAAGGAGTTCAGAGCTGACGGTGCAATTCTGCCCACTAACTGGGGTTGTCGAATGATGTCCATAGGAGAAACACTTGTGAAGGAACAGGTTCATAAGAGGTTAGGAGTCCGAAGCCTCATACTCAATATGGACTCTTCAGACTGGAGAAGTTACGATGAGGCTCAGATCATGAGAAACGTGGAAGTCTTTCTTCAAGTATTGAGTGAAAAGAAACAATGAGGATAGCAGTAGCTTCACAATGATGAAGCGTACCTTTCTCGGAGTTTTCTGTGCAGGATCTTTCCAGTTGTAGTCCTTGGCATCTCGGATGCTGAGATGAAATCTACTGATTTAGGTTTCTTAAACCCAGCCATCCTTCCGCGACACCATTCAATAATCTCCTCTTCGCCGGCATTCACACCATCATTCAGAATCACAATCGCCTTTACAGCCTCACCCCATTTATCATCAGGCAAGCCAATCACAGCGACATTGGAGACCTTAGGATGCTTGGAAATAATCTCCTCAATCTCAGAAGGGTAAACATGCTCTCCGCCCGTAATAATCATGTTATCTTTCCTATCGACGATGTAATAGTAGCCCTCCTCGTCACGCTTTGCCATATCCCTCGCAGTGAAGAGATTTCCTCTGAATGATTCTTTCGTCTTCTCAGGCATCTTATAATACTCATCAAACATCATCGGACCACTGGAGTACAACTCCCCAACCTCGCCAACTGCCACCTCATTCCCATCGCCGTCCAAGAGCTTGATTATATCGGTTCCCAGACATTCTCGCCCCATTGAACCTAGCTTCCTCAGCTGATCCTCGGGTCTGAGAATCGTGACAAGACCGGCCTCTGTAGAGCCATAAGCCTCATACAACTTGGTATCCGGGAAACACTTCAAAATCCCCTTCTTTATCTTACTTCGTACTGGGGCAGAAGAACACAGGAAGCTCCGCATAGAACTTAAGTCATAACTCTTCATGAGATCGTCAGGAACGCTCAATATTAGATGATAATGAGTAGGAATCAGCGAGACGAAGGTCACCTTCTCCTCATCTATTACACGCAAAAGCTCAACTGGGTCAAAACCCTTGTCCGCACCAACATAAAGGGACGCTCCAATATATAGGAAGAGCAGCCCGTAGAAAGTTGAGTTAACATGATACAAAGGCATAACTATCATCCCTTTGTCATCTTGCGAAAACCCAAACTCAATAGCATTAGTTAGAAAAAATGATATATACGATTCATGAGATCGGACAACGCCCTTGGGTATCCCCGTTGTACCTGAGGTATATATCTGAAACCACGCGTCTTCGCTGCTGATCTTCACAGGCATCCTACTGTCTTGAGGCCCTTCTGCAAGGTCCTCATAGTTGATATAACCCGTAGGAGCTGCTTGACCTACCACTACAAAGCTCCCTTTGCTTACATTCTGAAGGTTTTGACGAACAGAGTTTACGCAATCAACGAACTCCTCATCCAAGATGAAAGCTCTCGCGTCTGCATTGTTGACTATAAGCTCAACTTCTTTGCTGATGAAACGCCAATTGACTGTGACAACAACCACACCAATCTTCGCACAAGCACAACAGATCTCTACATACTCAACGCAGTTATAGAGCATAACGGCAAGTCTGTCACCTTTGTGCAAACCCATACTCAATAGAGTGTTTGCGAGCCTGTTTGTTCGCGAATCAAGATCGGCGTAGGTTCTGCTCTTGCCATGCCAATCCTTAACTGCTTCTTTTTCAGGATAGTTCTTCGCGTGAACCCTCAGAATTTCACCTAGGTTCAGCCACACCAAGCCTCTTCTCCGTTGCATAGAAATGACAGCATGAAATAATAAGATTTCTCGCACCCACGCGCTTGAGCCTACGCCCAAAAAAGTCCATTGGAGTGCCAACGTGGCCGGGTTTGAACCGGCGACAAGTGGAGGTATCTTCATTACGAGCAGTAATTGATTTCATTTCGCACGCGCGGTTTGCGCTTCGTGTCAATTTAAATATTTAGCAAATCTTTTGGACAAGGATAGGTAGTATTGGCCCTGAGAACGTGGTTAATGTGTATGAAGTAGAATTGGGTGGTTCATATTATGAAATGGGACTGAGTGTGGGGAAAAAGCTGGAGAAGGACAAGGGGCTTCTTCCAGAATTCTCGAAGGAAAACCTTGTGAAAGGTATGACGTATGAAAAAGAAGTGAGAAACTATGCTCCTGAGCTACTAGAAGAACTTCAGGGAATTGCTGATGGCAGCGGTGTAGACTACCGTGTTGTAGCAACCCACGAACTCTCTCCTTACAGAAATCAACCTTCCTGTCTTGTTATGGCGATATCTGGTGACCAAACTCAAAGTGGCTTACCAGTTCTTGCAAAAAATCACGAATGGATAGAAGAAGATAGCGAATACCTGACACTTTGCCACACGAGACCAAATGGGAAGCTGCACAGTCTAGGGTTCACCTTTCACTGGGGCAATATGTCACGGTATGGGGGAATGAACGAAATAGGACTCGCAATATCTTCAACTTCTGCAAGCTTTGTGAACTCGGGACCAGGCGTTATGTTCAATGTGGCACAGAGATGGATACTTGATAACTGCAAGACGATAGAAGAGGCCACTGATTTCCTTGAAAGGATACCGAAAACGTGGGGTACAGTTTATCTGATGATAGATAAGAAAGGAACCATTGCTAAGGTCGAGGCCCATCGAGAAAAGACAATAACCACGTACGTAGATAATGGATTTGAATTCGTATCATTACGCTTCGATTCTCCTGAGATGGAAGAATATAATAAGCAAGACCCGCAGGGTCAATGGGCCTTTGAGATGTATTCTGCCAGGAAGCCCTTCCTCTTGAAATGGCTCAGTAAGAACCGTGGGAATATCAATGACGAAGTAGTAATTGATGCCTTAAAAAATCATGAAAGCAAGATGTGTACCCACGATTATGATGGTCAAGTTCACAACGGTATCTGCTGGTCATGGATCCTTACACTAGGAAAGAACGAAGCTGCTTTCTGCGTTGGCCCTCCATGCAAGAACCAGTTCAAGAGAATCCCGATATTTCAAGTTGTTCGCTAACTGAACCTAGATTGAATGCTTATTCCCTCTCAAATCTAAGAGCCCGTTGATGAGTGCGCGCGTGTGTTTTTTGTTTTTGTTTTTTGTGTGTTTTTTGTAGAGAGAGTAAGTAGTAGTAGGTAGAAGTAGGAAGAAGAAAAAGGTTAAACTTTAACCTTTTTTCCCCTTCCTTTCTACGTCTATCTCTTCCTCTCTACCTCTATCTACCTACCTTCACACAAAACGAAAAACCAAAAACGATAACTCTCACACACAAGAGTGTCTGTCTCTGTCAGTCAGTCTGTCTCTGTATTGATACGCGCGCGTGTGCGTTTGATACTTGTGCGGATTATACTATAGGCGGCTACGATGAACAAAATCCATACCACACTAGACGCTAAGGCGAGATAGAGTAGATTCCAGAGCAGAAACATCA
>CP070683.1:286585-292724 GCA_020352645.1 Candidatus Bathyarchaeota archaeon
CACATACAAGATAGTTGTCTTGGCTACAGATGAACCATGCGATGAAGGAAGAAGAGTTCCCGGTCCACTCTCGAGAACCACAGGAAAGGACTCTGACTATGATGGTCCTCTCTTGTGGAAACAGGTGGCTGATGCCGGTAAGGACAAGATAATCTATATTACAATAGACGGTGACGCGCGTGACGGCCTGACAACAGATCAACTGAAGAAGATTGCACTTATGACTGATGGACTATACTACAATATGACACATGCTCTTGGGGAAGATTTCGTCAAAGCCATATACAACATAATAACCGAAGTGGTAAAAGGCGAGCAAATGGAAACCTCAGGCTACAACGTTGTGGTAACAGATACTGTGAGCTCTGATGTAGACATTGTTTCAGGATCCTTCAGCAGAATGCCTTCTAGCCAATTTACTAACCCCGATGGATCAGTGACCTTGACATGGAATCTTGGGGACATAAAATACGACGAAAATGTCTCAATTACCTATGAAATCCAAATGCTGAAATGCGGTGTGATCCAAGTGAATGTTGATGCAGACGTTGACTATCTTGACTGGCAAGGAAATCCTGCATCTATACAGCTCCCACTGCCTTCGGTAACTGTGCCCTGCTCAACCGTCGAAAGCTGTAGCTCCAACGGGACAATCAAAGATTCCTTCTATCCTTACGAAGATGCTTATGCCAATGGAGATTGCTACAAACCATTAACTTTGGTAAATATCTACACAGTTGAAGATGTCATTGATTGGGCTGATAGCTTGAACATTAGCGAGCTTTCGATAAAAACGGTTAGGAAAAATGTGCTGATTGACGCAAATGGAGACCTTCCGGTAACAATCATATGGAATCAACCCCTAGATGTCGGACTGTTTGACATAGTAGTTGACTCAGATCAAAATGGCTTATATGATGAAGGCATAGACGCTATAGATGACCTAGACATAGACACCGCAGGCTTTCTTGTCATCCCAGAATATTTCCTTGGAACACTTATGAGCCTCTTTAGCTTCCTTGCTGCTTTTGGGGCATTCAGGCTGTCCAGACGCTCACACACAGCCTAGAATCTGCTTGCAGGCTTCCTAACGCGTGTAAGGAAGGTTAGGAAACAGATGTTCCGAACCTCAGCACTCACCAGCTTAAGACAGGAAAATCCTGCTTGCTTGATACGCTGATCGAGGAATGCTGAAATGTGAATTAATGCTTATTTGAGTCGAAACTAGTTATGTTGGAGATGCGCTAATGAAACAATTGATTCACAACGGTATCCTCATACCAAGAAAGCCTGACTGGAAAAGACTGTACATAACTATTCAAGGCAGGCGTGTGGACTTGACTCCCGAACAAGAGGAAATGGCCTTTGCGTGGGTGAAGAAACTAGGCACAGAATACACCGAAGATCCCGTATTCGCCAAGAATTTTGTCACAGACTTCTGCAAAGCCTTAGACCTGAACCCAGCGGTTTCAGTAGAACACTTCGACTTTTTACCGGTAATAAGGAAGGTCGAAAAGGAAAGAGCTTACAAGATGAGTCTAACAAGAGAACAGAAGAAGAGATTAGCTGCCAAACGCAAGGCAGTAAGGGATGAAAACAAGGAGAAATATGGATTCGCCTTGGTGGATGGAGTCAAAGTCGAAGTTGGAAACTATACCGCTGAGCCTTCCAGCATCTTCATGGGTCGCGGAAGTCACCCCTCGAGAGGACGCTGGAAGGTCGGACCAGACGAACCTAACATAATCCTAAACTTGTCACCAGATGCGCCTAGACCTATCGGTAATTGGAGAGAGATAGTTTGGCAACCGAACAGCATGTGGATAGCGAAATGGCACGACAAACTCAGTGGCAGAGAGAAGTACGTGTGGCTTGCCGACTCTTCGCCTATGAAACAGCAGAAGGATATAGAGAAATTCAACAAAGCAATCAAGCTAGGCATGAAGATAGATGATGTGAGAGGATATATAGCATTAAACTTAGAAACTGAGGATGATACAAAGCGCAAGATAGCTACAGTATGTTATCTCATAGATACCCTGAAACTGAGAGTAGGCGACGAAAAAGACCCTGACGAAGCTGATACGGTTGGAGCCACAACACTCAGACCAGAGCACATAAAGCTCAGCGAGAAAAACATGGTATCCTTTGACTTTCTAGGTAAAGACGCTGTAAGATGGCAGAAAAGCCTTAGGCTGCCTCCGAAGGTCATAAGCAACATTCAGGACTTTATGGCATCCACCGCGTCATCAATCTTTGAAGGCGTGAACTCACAGAATGTTTCGCTCTTTCTAGACAAAGTTGTGCCAGGAGTTTCAGCCAAAGTCTTCAGAACCTATCATGCTACAGAGGTTGTTAATGATTTCCTAAACAGCTTTGCCATCAGCAAGCAAGACCAAGAATATAAGAAGAAGCATATTGCCACAATGGCCAACTTGGAAGCTGCGATAACGTGCAATCACAAAAGAAAGCCTCCGAAAAAGTGGAAAGAATCATTAGCCAAGAAAAAGGAACGATTGAAAAAGCTGCTGGAAAAAGGCACCGTCAGTGCGAACAAAAAAGCCGAGATTCTCAAGTACAAGATCAAGGCTTATCGAGAAACCCGGGATTACAATCTAGGCACATCGTTGAAAAGCTACATAGACCCACGAGTCTACTATAGATGGGGACAAAAGGTTCAATTCGACTGGAAGCTGTACTATCCAAAGACACTGCAGAAGAAGTTCTCATGGGTTGAGCGCAAAGCCATCTAGGTTTTCTCAAAACGTACTACGTAGACAAGCTGGTTGTCATCCCATTGTCCATGTTTCCTCTTCCATGCTCTCTGAAACTCCTCAAGCGATTGATTTCCCTCTGCGCTAGCATCTTCCTTACCGAAATACTTAAGCTTCCTTCTCTCAACAGAAACCACGCGCAGACGGGCGAAATGGGGTTCCAAAACGGATGCATAGACCATCTCGCCTGCCCTTATCCTCGCGTCAGGGCGAGCAGCACTTGTCACCTGGGTTTTCGCACCAGCTAAAATGAGCGCTTTCTCCGACGAGTTGAAGGGCAATTCACAAGGCTCCTCTGTCACTTCCTTTACAATATCTTGCAGAGGTCTGCTGGGTTCCGTAGCAGCCTTTTCGATTGCATCTCTCAACTTTCGGCCATGAACTGGTGTGACAGCAATCTCCCTGGCCACCTCAACCTGTCGCGCCGGCTCCTTTATCTTTCTAGTGATCGTGAGAGCAGTGCTATAGTCCAGCTTCCCCATTTGCCTCGGTACTCCTGCTTTCTCTGTCGAAACGATCATTTCCTGAATCTCAGGTGGGGCTTCAGTGAGCTTAATCCAGTTGTTAACAGTGTCAGGTGAAACGCTTATCCTTTTGCTTACTGCTTCTCTAGAAGGATATTTTTCAGGGTATTTCTCCAATAGCTGTTTGCAGCAGTTTCCCTTTTCTACTGCGTTGAGATCCTCTCGCTGAATGTTCTCAATTAGGTTAAGCTCGATCACCTGTTCATCTGTGAACTTTCCAATGATAGCAGGGACTTTTTTGAGTCCTGCTTGCCGAGATGCATGGTATCTGCGTTCACCCACCACAACTTCATACATGTTACCCTTTGGGCGCACGATGATAGGCTCTAGGATCCCGATATTCCGGATACTATCTGCCAATTCATGAAGTTTCTCGATGTGAATGTGTAAGCGTGGATTCATCCTGTTGGGTTGAATCCTGTCGAGTTCAACCTCAGCTACTTCCACTATGTAATCCTCTCCACAATTCCCTAAGAATCTACGCTGATCCCTATAAAAGAAGTAGGTCTGTTTTTAGTCAGGTCCTGCAGGTTCTATGTGCACACGCGGATTCGGCATTTTCCCGGTGAGGAAAACATGACGCTGATCATGGCATCCTTGAAAGCACTTCGTCTTCTGGCGGCGGCTGCCTTATCAAGCCTTGCTTCATAAGAATAGATGTTGATGCCCTAGCGTTCTTTATAATTGCCACTGCCCGCTCCCAAAGTTCTTGTTTTGAAGGTTTGATGCGGGCAACTCCTTCTTTTATGCTCTGCAATGCACACGCAACTGCTTCGCGGGGAAAGACTTCCCATTCATCCATGCGTGGAGCTATGTCGTTTTCATCAATGCCTCGCTCTTCAGCAAAGCGAGCAAGTTCGTTTGCTGCTGCTACACACATGTCGTCAGTTACGGTTGTTGCCTTCACATCTAGTACTCCACGGAAAATCGCTGGAAAGCCCAAGCTGTTGTTGATCTGGTTAGGGAAATCACTCCGACCCGTACCTACTATGCGAGCGCCTGCTTCTTTTGCTTCCCAAGGCCAGATTTCAGGTACAGGATTAGCGCAAGCAAAAACAATACTATCTGTTGCCATATGACTGATCCATTCTTTCCTTATCGTGCCAGGTCCTGGCCTACTTGCAGCTACTACTGCATCTGCTCCTTTCAGAGATTCTACGATATCACCAGTCCTGCTCTCTGCATTGGTTTTCTGAGCCAGCTCGTACTTCCATGGGTTTTTCTCCTTCAAACCTTCTACGTCTGGTCGACCAGCATGGAGGATACCTTTAGTATCCAGCAGCACAAGGTTGCCTGCCTTGAATCCAGCGCGGAGAAGCACATAGGCTGTCCGTGTGTTCGCTGCTCCCACGCCTACGAGTGTTACTATTGATTCTGAAGGCTTTTTACCGACAAGTTTTAGGGCGTTTATCAACCCGGCCAGAATGACAGTAGCAGTGCCTTGCTGGTCATCGTGCCAGACTGGTATGCTGAGTTTTTCACGAGCTTTGTCAAGCACATAGAAGCATTTTGGCTTGCTGATGTCTTCAAGGTTGATCCCCCCGAAGGTTGGCTGAATGAGTTCGCAAACGTGCACTATTTCCTCAGGATCTTTTGTGTTCAAGCAGATTGGGAAAGCATCAACTCCTCCCAGATACTTGAAGAGCAACGCTTTTCCTTCCATGACAGGCATACCGGCTTCAGCTCCTATGTCACCAAGGCCAAGCACTCTCGTTCCATCACTGACTACAGCCACGTAATTGGATCGGTTGGTCTGGGCCCAGACTTCAGAAGGACTTTCCTTTATCTTGCGGCAGCTTGCAGCGACTCCCGGCGTATACCAAATTGCGAAGTCAGCTGGACTGCGGATGGCACATTTCGGCATGACTTGAACCTTTCCTTCATAAAAGGAATGATAAGCAAGCGCGAGCTTCGAAGGACGTTTCGCCTTTTCCAAGAGCTCTTCGACAGTGACTCTTTTCTCAGTCATAATATCTCTCTCTTTACAGCTAAGCGGAATACTGCCTTCACCGCCAAAGAATTTAAGCGTTATGTAGCTATGCAATATCAAATCCACTCACTTGTTACGTTGGAGGGTGTGTTTGCTACGTCTGGTCGTCAGGTTGCATTCTGCACTGCACATTGAACTGGTGCAGAACTTGCTAGCCTTACGCATTACAGATTCATAAAAGACTGTGACTGCTGAAGACGGAGTTGACAAGGTTGATGAGTATTTCCGCGGTCAACGAGAAGTGTTCACATCGGAGAGCTATGAAGAATTGCGGGATGTGATTCTCCGCGAGTGCGGTTTCTTCGATAAACTGAAAGATCCTGAGTATAGAAGAAAAATAATTGAGGGAAAAGAAGCATGAAGTGAGAATTCATAACGGTTTTAAGATTCATGCTTGAACTTCCCAACGGGAAAATGTGGGATTTTCAGTTGACGAAGACAATTCGTCGATACAAGTTTGGTTTCGTGTTCGGTGTTGTGCTCTGCATTATAGGCTGTATGATGGTTACTTTTGCTGTTTGGAAGGCATTCCCAGAAATCTCCAGCAACGCGAATCCACTGTCTGCCTTCTGGGATTTTCTCTGGGTTGAAGAGATTGATCTAATTTCAAGTATAGAGTTCAAACTAGCATATCTCGTGGTTCTTGCGGGTTCGTTACTATGCCTAGGAGTTGGCGTGATTGCTTTTAGTCGACAATTGTTCTTTCTACCCGGAAAGACCATGAAGCTGCAGTGTCCCTTCTGCAAGAAGTTTTGGAGAGCAGGATACAATGCGGGTCAGATTCTCTGTCCTCATTGTCGCCATCTTGTACACCCCAGAATCGTTGAAGAGTGAATCATTCGATTTATGTTTTC
>CP070683.1:292824-298581 GCA_020352645.1 Candidatus Bathyarchaeota archaeon
TGAAGCATTCTCAGCTTTCTCGCTTGCTTTAAAATCCTCAAAACTCTTGATTAACCCTCTTTCTTTCTTCGTCAACTCAACTATGTACTTCTCACGAGCTCTACCCAATATTTCCAGAGCTTTATCTCGACCAAGAAGATTCTCTAGTTCTCTGGCCAAGCATATCATCTCATGGCATCTGTCACGGAAGTATTGCTCGTACGTCATTTCACTCATCATTCGTTCCTGAAACTTGTGTAGGCTTCTCCTCATGCTCCTTCCTTCAACAACGTTTGCTTTCCTATTCTGGATAGAGCTCTCTGAAAAAGTGTTTGTTAGCACTGTAGCATGAGTCCTTGGCTTACGTTGCGGCGGTCAGCAAAACTAATGATGCGTTGAATTGCGAGCAGGATTCGAGCCGCAAAACTAGTGCGATCACGCACTTCAATCTGATCATCGTAGGTTCAATTGGATTATGGCGCTACACTGATTCAGACGAGTCGCGGCTGTTCCCATTTGAGGTCGACTTGTCGCCGATAACTGTCGCTTGATGATCGGGGATGATGTTTTCCACATTCCTGACAACCTTGAACATGTAGCTGCCAAAACCGACGAGCATTCTACATAAACCTGCAATAGCGAAAATGAGTCCCATGCCAGCACCTGGACCTGCGCCCACTAAGCTGCTGAAGACAGATTCCAAGCTTCCTCCGGCCATCATGGCTGGCTCGAAATTGTAATCTGCCAGAGGCCCTGATAAAAGCATAGCCACCGATGCACTGATCTGGGCAATCATGGCTCGAGTCGCAAATACGCGTCCTTGAACATCTGGGGGGACCTTGATTTGCCAGATCGCTTGATTAGATCCATTGACTATTGGAATGAAGAATATGTTAATGAAAGCTGCTAGAGCCCAAACGTATAGATCACGCCCTAGCCCCATTAGAATAATGCCAGACATGCCGAATCCCATTCCAGCAAATGACCAAGTGTAATTCTACTCACACAAGCGTTAAAGCTCCAATCTCTTTTCAAGTATCCACCTGAGCAACCTCTTTTCTAGCCCCAGACAATGAGTTAGCTTTCTTCACCACGTATTAGAGAATCCGTCACACCCATCTCATATGCACTATCTCCTAAGTTCTCCAATTTCACACGCAAACGTTCATATATGAAATCCACGGAGCTCAATTCCGCAGCCTTTGTTCTCAAGATCCTGAAGCAACACTTATCTTGTGACAGTTTTGTAGTATGAAGTGCCACGCGTGGGGGAGAGACTCTTGACTCGAAAGCACACTTTTATCGCTATCTCACTAGTCTTGTTAGTTGCAGTTTTGCTCATTTCCTTTACTTTATATGAGATTCTCCGAGCCCCACTAGATCCTGAGACTTTTCAGATCGAACCTGTTACTTGGAATATGACAAGACCTGTTGGAGAAGGGTTCAACATCGCGCTCAATGAAAATGCCTCGAATTCGTACATTTCCGACACTGCAGTGGTGAGTTTCGAGGTTATGATATATTCATTTCACGCACGACAGATCACTGACAACGAGCACCTGAGGATGGGGCTAAACGCATCCATAATCGTTAGCGAAGGTTTTGTACACTCTATTGTGATTAGGCTTCTTAGTGAATCGAGGAATTCATCACTGGACATAAATGAGGATTCAGACAGCTATTCATTGCGCAACATCAGGATACATGAAATTGTGGATCACGAAGAGGAGTCATACATAGACTGTCAAGCGGTTAACAAGCCAGCTTCATGTATGCTAAGGAATCATTGCCGCTGGAACTTCTATGATCTAAACACGGTTGATCACCAACTGTCAGTGACACTTGAAGCTACATACTTCAACGGCACTACCTATAGAAAAGCGGTCGTCCCAGCACAATTGAGTGCACTCAGATCCCCATTAGAATAGACACAATCAGGCGCAGTTGCGGACAAGCCTATCTTTGTCAAGAGGAGGTCGCCTTGGAGCGAGAAGAGCTGCTGTTCAGAAGAAAGATCGCATGAAGAATGTTTAGAACATGTGTCTGATCTGGTGCGGCCGCCGGGATTTGGACCCGGGTTAACGGCTTGGAAGGCCGACGTCCTAAACCAGACTAGACTACGGCCGCCCTTGGCTTACTATAGAACAATCTACTTTTAAATTAAGATTGGTGTATGTATCTTTCATCGAGACTTGAAAATGCGCCGCATCAAAGCAGTGATCTTCGATTTCATAGGAACCATAACCGACTTGGCTGAATATTCTCTACAGAGGTCAGAAGACAAGCTCTACAAGAGCCTCGTCAAAAGCGGGTACAATGCAAGCAGCAGCGACTTTTTCAAGGCCTACAAACGCGCTCACGACAAATTCCGGGAGATTCGCTATAGTCAGCTTACAGAGATAACCAACGCAGTTTGGATCTCAGAAGCCCTCAATCACCTTGGATATGCAGCGACACCAGAAGAAGAGAAGGTCAGAATTGCAGTGAACGCTTTCTTCGAAGACTACGTACACGCGCTAAGAATTCGATCCTCCGCAATGCTCACATTGAAGAAGCTCCACTCTAAGTACAAACTCGGAATTGTCTCTAACTTCACTTACGCACCTGTCATTTACAGAGCGTTGAGAAATCTAGAGATAAACCGTTTCTTCAACGCCGTGGTTGTCTCCGATGAAGTTGGGTGGCGAAAACCTAGCGGAAACATATTTCAGAAAGCTCTGAATAGACTGAACGTGAAAGCTGAAGAGGCTTTCTACGTTGGTGACACTCCTCAAGAAGATATTTTGGGAGCCAACAAGGTCGGAATGACAACCGTCTTCATTCCTTCACAGTTCAACAGTCTGGAAGACCTTAGAAAATCTGGTCAGCAGCCAGATCATGTAATAGAAAAGCTCAGTTGCCTTACTGATATTCTGACCGAGCAACCCGATGTTAGAACTCCAGAACCATGAGCGCACACAGTTCGATGTGGAACGAGATTCCTCTCCCACAAAGGTGGATGTGAGAACTCGTGGAAGAACTTGTTGGAACACACGTGCGGTTCACTAATGTGTTGCAGAATAAAAGGCTGCACAATCGACCATCGTTATTGTTCGTCATCAGAGCTTGGGTATGAAACGTCCGGTTCTATTCTGGTATTCCTCGTATTCTCTACCAAAACGTAGTATCAATAGTCTTTCCTCCTCAAATGTCAGATGATAATACCCTGGAATCGCCAGCAACGGAAAAGCGGTCAGCAAGCTTGGCCATATCAGGGAGAACCCGATGAACATGAGGAAGTAGCCGAGATAAGAAGGGTGTCTGACACAACGGTATGGTCCTCCAGTGACAAGTCTTTGGTTCTCCGGCATCTCCCAAGAGACAGCATAGTGGCCTCTCACAACAACACTCCAAGCGAAGATGGCGGTTCCACACAGCGTTAATATCAAACCCGCTATCTTGGCGTAGATTCCTAGAGAAAGGAAGAAAGGAAATGCTTCCATCATTGAAAGAAGATTAGTGAAGGCGAGAAAAAGATACAAGAAAACCTCAAGGAAGTAAGCCAATGTTCCAGCAGCAGCCAAGCCGACTACAAATCCTGCAGGACGTTCAACCTCAGCATAAGCGCGCATTTCTCCTCTCCTTGTTCGAACCTTCAAAATATTGTGGAGGTTAACTGAAAAGAAAAGAACCAAGCATCCCAGCAAAACGAGAGCCACTGTACTTTCTACCATGTGAATTGCTTTGCTCTGGATCCACATAAGCTTTGAAGTCTCTGCACAATCGCTCGCAAGTGATTGCTGCAAGCAAACGGCTAACAGTTATGTTTGGCAGGCATTAGTTCTGTATTGTGCCTTTGTCACTCATTTTTCGGCTTGTGCGTCGCTAGGTTGATTGGAGGGAACGGGATGAATTTGCTTTCTAACTCTGCGTCAACCTCACTCTGAAGAGCCTTTATGTCAACGCTTACTTGCCTCTTAACTCGCCTAAGCATCTGCCTGAAGAATGTTGCGATGAATTCTGGCATAATGGCTTGGAAGGCGGTGAATGCCCGAAACGCCTCCAAGAAGTCTTCTGCCTTGTAGACTACTGTTCTCTCGTTCCTCTTCTCATATCCTGGAAAGAGCGCCATATTATCTGCAAGCTTCGTCAATTTGTAAAGTATCTCGACGATAATTGGACCTGAGAGTATGTATGGTTTGAACTCATCCAGTTTATTGAGAGCGTTAAAGGCTGTCTCCTCCAGTTGTGCATGCACTCTCTCTGACGGGAAACATTCGAAGTCTGATTTACTCTTTCTTTTCACAGAAACGGTTTCTATTTCGGGCAATAGAACTCTTGCCTCGTTGACACCTGCCTCATCACTCGAAACCATTATCGTCCTCACTCCGAAATACCCTGCAAGCCACGCAGCTAGTTCAATTTCTCCAACTGGCTGACCATTCAAACGCAACGCAACGTCTGGTGAAACAGTGTGTGAATAGAAACCATTTACCGTACCGCTCTGTGAGTGGTGACCCACAAGAACCAAAGCGTTGTATTCAGCAAATGCTCTTGTGCGGATGAGTTCAGGAAGGGTGTCTTTCCATCCTCCACTCAAGTAGTTTACGTGCGGATCCAACTCATCTGCAATCAGGTTCCCCCCGAAATCATGCCCGTCAAATATGTCGATTACGGTCGCGCCACCCTGCTTCAAGCCCCGGATGACAGCATTCACATCAGCCGTCGCGTATTTGCGGCTCTCTTGAAGAAGCGGGGATCCAAAATCACATGCTCGCGGGTTGTCTATTCCAGAAATTCCTTCCATGTCAAACCAAATGAGAACCTT
Organism: Candidatus Bathyarchaeota archaeon; assembly: GCA_020352645.1. Taxonomy (GTDB): domain Archaea; phylum Thermoproteota; class Bathyarchaeia; order Bathyarchaeales; family SOJC01. The sequence goes on from CP070683.1 coordinate 297,611, forward strand.
CACAGAGTCTACCTCTTGCCCACATAATAGAGGGAGCCAAAAAAAGGTGTCGTCTATTGTGTAAAGCCAGATTCATGCTCGTAATTCTCGTCTGCACAGGCATAGATACCATTGATCGTCTTGGAATCAGTCGAGACACTCCTGAGTGCGCAAAATTGTGCGGGAAAAACGTGTCCCTACTCCTGATTTGGCTTTTTTCAAACAACTAGGTATTATCGAATACACAGAAAAAGGAAAGAAACCCTTTCCAGAGGATGCCAAGTAACTGCAAGCCTCCCTTTCCTTTTTTGATAACATTAGATATTCTACTGAACAGACAATCAAAGAACCAGTTTCGTCCACAAATCACAAAAAAACTGAAACCTAAGACGTATTGAAGAGGTAATACTCATGATGAAGATTGATTTCAAACAAGAACTCAAGCACCTCTACTATCCTTCTGCAAAGAAGGACGAAACTGTTGATGTTCCCATGATGAACTTCTTGATGATCGATGGGTCTGGTGATCCAAACACAGCACAGGAATACAAGGACGCAGTTGAAGCTTTGTTTGCTGTATCCTATGCCCTCAAGTTTAGTGTGAAGAAGGAGAAAGGAGTTGATTATGGCGTATTGCCGCTTGAAGGTTTATGGTGGACTGATGACATGACTCAATTCAGCATAGAAAACAAAGAGGCATGGAAATGGACATCGATGATTATGCAACCAGAATATGTGACAGAAGATCTTGTCAGCAAAGCTCTTGAACAAGTTGAGAAGAAGAAAAATCCACCTGCCCTTCCGAAAATCAGGTTTGAAAGCTTTCACGAAGGCTTGTCAGCCCAGATAATGCATATTGGACCATATTCTGCCGAGGGTCCAACCATCGAGAGACTCCATAACTTCATCAAGGAAAATGGTTATGAATTGAAGGGAAAACATCACGAAATATATCTCAGCGATCCTCGAAGATCAGCACCAGAAAAAATGAA
>CP070683.1:298681-304301 GCA_020352645.1 Candidatus Bathyarchaeota archaeon
ACGCCTATCAGGGATTAGCCCCAGTTTCCCGGGGTTGTCTCTGTCCTAAGGGCAGGTTAGCCACATGTTACTGAGCTGTGTGCCGCGTTCCTTTCATAGCTGAGAAACGCGCGACATGCATGTCTTAGTCCTATCCCGATAGCAGTAAGGTCCGGCAGGATCAACCGGATTTTAGGAGTTTTGCCGCTCACTATAGATAGGATTTGGGGGTCGTTATGTGTGCGCTAAGCCTCAGTCAGACCTAACATCCATCAGGTCTCCATCTATTTGTCCCCGCAACTGGAGGTCAACCAAACTGATCATCCATAGGGCGTCACAAGCGCCTTTACCGTCATGGTTGACGCCGCCGCCGGAAGAGTTACGGGGCGTTCTTAACATCAACAGCGGTGACTAGCCGCTGAGGAAACCATGGAATAGATTTCCCAAATATAAACTGTGTGGCTGTGACTAATAAAACTAGTCCCCTAATGACGCATCATGAGCTTGTCACACACCAATCTGCTACAGGCTGACTGAAAGGCTGAAGAGTTAAAAGGAAGTATTCATGCTATGCTATCTCTCATGAGAAAAAACTTCAGTATGAGACTCAGCAAACACCTGTTTCTGATCGACCTAAAGCCATCAGGAGTCAATCAATACATAGCATCTTACGTTTTGAAATCTAAGAAAGTGGCGATTGTGGAAACAGGACCGGCAACCACAATACCTAACTTGTTTAAAGGGCTGCAGGAAATCGGAGTGAAAGTAGATGAGGTAAATTACGTGGTTGTTTCGCACATTCATCTTGACCACAGTGGTGGAGCAGGACATCTGCTCAACAGTCTTCCGAGAGCGAAGCTAGTTGTGCACAGAAGGGGGGCTCCCCATGTTGCAGACCCGAAGAAACTGTGGTCTCAGTCTAAGCAAGCGCTGGGCCAAGTTGCCAGACTCTATGGGGAGCCATCTCCAGTTTCAAGCGAGCGGATCATTGTGTCTGAAGATGATACGAGTTTCGATCTCGGAGAGGGTCTTGAGCTAAGGGTCGTTGAAACTGTTGGACACGCATCTCACCACCAAAGCTTCTATGAGAAAAAGAGCGGAAGCATTTTTCCTGGAGATACGGCTGGTATATACATCTCTGAATCCAGTTCAGTCATTCCCACGACACCGCCCCCTTTTCATCTAGATAAGGCGTTGGCGTCAATTGAGAAGCTGAAGCAGCTAAAGCCTAAACTCGTGTATTTTTCCCATTTCGGGGAAGCTAACAATGCCTTGGAAAAGCTGGAGAAGTACGCTACTCAGCTAAGGCTTTGGGCTGACATAATAGCCCACAAGATTGGCGAGAAAGCCTCTGTGAAAGAGATGGAGGAAGAGATTACTCTACGGGATCCGAACATGAAGAGAGTAGTGAACTTCGTTGCGAAGCATCCAATATTAAATCGAGGTGTAATCCTGCAAGACATAAGAGGCTTTGTGGAATATCTCAAATATACGCGCGCATAAACACTGATAATCGAGCGCCAAACCCTTCTCTGATAAGTCCTGATAACTTATATTGTTCCCTTCAGTTAAGCATCATGGGTTATTGGTTGGGCAAGCAAGAACGTAGTCGATCAAAAACGGATATTCCATTGGAAGAACTTGAGAATCATTCGTGGCGCATTCCTCAGTCTTATAAGCCAGGGATGCAAGTGCCAGGCATCGTCTTTGCTGATAAGATATTGCTGGAGAAAATGAGATCAGACAGAACCTTGCAGCAATGCGTAAATGTTGCTCACCTGCCAGGAATTTACAAATACTCGATAACGCTGCCAGATGGCCACGAGGGATATGGCTTCCCAATAGGAGGAGTCGCTGCAATGGATTACGATGAAGGTGTCATCAGCCCTGGTGGAGTAGGATACGATATAAACTGTGGGGTGAGACTTCTTGCCACATCTCTTGCTGAGGGAAAAGTCCGTCCAAAACTGGTGGAACTAACAAACACCATCTTCCATAAAGTTCCATGTGGCCTTGGAAGCCGCAGAAAGGATTTCCGAATCAATCTCCAAGATCTTGATAGACTCATGGAAGAAGGGGTCTCTTGGCTTGTCGAGAAAGATATGGGGTGGAAGGAAGACATCGAGCACTGTGAAGAAAGAGGTCAGATGAAAACAGCTAATGCAGCCAAGGTTTCAGCAACCGCGAAGAATCGTGGAGCAACGCAAGTCGGCACTCTAGGCTCAGGAAATCACTTTCTTGAGATTCAGAGAGTAGATAAGATCTTCAACCCTAGTGTGGCTGAAGCCTTCGGCATAAACGAAGAGGGACAGGTTACAGTGATGATCCACTGTGGTTCCCGAGGATTTGGACACCAAATATGCTCAGACTATCTCCGTGTAATGGAACGCGCCGTTCACAAATACAGGATCAATCTGCCCGATAGAGAACTCGCGTGTGCTCCGGGAAAGACTAGAGAGGCGGAAGACTATTTCCAGGCAATGTCTTGTGCAGTGAATTATGCCTTCGTCAATCGGCAAGCTATAACACATCACGTGAGACAGAGTTTCGAGGAGGTGTTCAAGCAACCTGCGGACACGTTTGGCCTAAATCTGGTCTACGACGTTGCACACAATATTGCCAAAGTTGAAGAGCATGAGGTCAATAGTCATCGGAAGAAAGTCTGGATCCACCGCAAAGGAGCCACCAGAGCATTTCCACCTCACAATCCTGACGTGCCCGCTGACTACCGTAGCTTCGGACAACCAGTTATAATTCCTGGCAGCATGGGCACCGGCTCGTGGCTTCTTGTAGGAACCTCGAAGGCCATGCAGAGATCATTCGGTTCGACAGCGCATGGGGCAGGTCGAATGATGAGCCGATCCGAAGCGAAAAGAAGATTCTGGGGTGGCGAGGTCAAAGAAGTATTGCAGAAACGCGGCATCGTGGTTAGAGCAGCGAGTGCAGTTGTACTTGCGGAGGAAGCTGATCCAGCCTATAAGGATGTAGACCGCGTTGTACAGGTAAGTGACGAAATAGGGATTGCCACTCGCGTAGCCAAACTTGCACCAATCGCCGTCGTCAAAGGCTAAAAGCCACCTGGGCGAATATGCTGAAGCAAATTCATGCGTCAGTTCTCATGCCAAGCTATGATTTGCAGGCCTTGTTGCGGAGGCTTCTGTAGTAGTGGAACAGATATTGCTGGGCGTATCCAGCAAACTTTCCGAAATAACCTTGAGCGAATTCGCTTATCCTCTCGTATGCTTTTGTGGATAGTGAGTTTCCTTCTGTTAGGCTTTTGTCAAACAACGCGTCGAAATTCTGTGAGTAGTGGTCTTTTATCACTCGTTTCATCCAGATGTCCACAGGAAAGGCACTGAGCTTTTCCAGGGAGAAGAGTAAGGTGCAGTCAGCCACTTTATTTCCTACTCCGGGAAGACACAGCAGTTCAGATTTTGCAGTTTTGCAGCTTGCTTTTTTTAGACTGTCGAAATCGACTTTTCCCGTTCTAACATGCTTGGCGGCTTCTCTTACAGCTCTCGCTCTAAATCCCAATCCGCATGAGCTCAAATCGTTCACAGTTGCGTTGGCTAGCGAGTCTGGTGTGGGAAAACTGAAATGTGATTTACCCTCAAAGAGAATTTTCTGCCCGAATCGCCGTGATAATTCTGAAATCATGCTCTTTATAGCGGGTATGTTCTTGTAGGTGGCACAGATATAAGAAATCAAGCACTCCCAAGGGTCTTGTCTAGCTATGCGAAGGCCTGGAAATCTGTGAAGAGCTCTTTCCATTAGATGGTCGCGGTTGATGCAAGAAGCTATGAGTTGCAAATCATCGTCCAGGCGAAAATATCCTTTGATGAAGCTGGCGTTGGCACCTTCGAATTCTAGAACGTTCGCTTTCTGTCGTATCTTGATGACTCGCTCAGCAACTATGCCTGTCCACGATCCATCATTTTTCTTCCATCTAAACAGTTGCCCGCATTGAAGCGTGTTCTCGAGACTAAAAGGTGTGAAATCGTCCAATCTTAGCTTCTTCAAGACGCAATGTTGTTGATGGAGATAAACTAATAAATGTTCTCGGCTTTGGCAATTCTCTAGCGAGAAGATATGTTGTACGCCAGGATGCTGTAGAATGGTTAGGCAAATCGGAATTTTCGGGCTTGAAGGACTGCCGATGATAGAGGAAGGTGACGATCTCGCTGAGCTGATCGTTGCAGCTGCAAAAAGAAATGGCGTGGACATTGAACACGGTGACGTTCTCATTGTTGCTCAGAAAGTAGTTTCTAAAGCAGAAGGTCGAACGATCAATTTGAACAACGTGGAGCCTTCTAGAAGGGCTGTAGAATTATCGAAAAGAACTGGAAGAGATTCTAAACTTGTAGAGCTGGTTTTGCGCGAGTCAAAACGTTTTCTCAAGGCTTCACAACAGATAATCATCGTTGAGGATCGAAGGGATATCGTGAATATCAACGCTGGAATAGACAAATCAAATGTGGAAGGCATGAACAACTATACACTTCTCCCAGAGGATCCTGATGAATCTGCGAAATGCCTTCGAAGCCGCATAAAGGAGCAGACAGGGAAGAAAGTTGGAGTGATAATATCAGACTCTTATAGCCGAGCATTCAGAAGAGGGCAAGTGAACTTTGCGATAGGGCTTGCGGGCGTTGATCCTTTCATTGATTATCGAGGGAAACAGGATTTGTTTGGATACGTCCTCCAAGTCAAGTTTTCTGCAGTTGCAGATGAGCTCGCGGGCGCGGCAGAGCTCGTTATGGGTCAAGGCAGAGAGGGAGTACCAGTGGCGATCGTGAGAGGACTTAACCACGTGGATGCTTCTACAGAATTCTCATCCAAGGATTTGATCATCAGCGGGGAAGAGGATCTGTTCAGGAGTGTGCGGTAACTGTTGCGCGGCAATTGGCAAACATATAAAACAAAAAGAACTAATGAGAACTGAAAGGAGCAACATAGCGTGAAGTGCGGCAAATGCAAGACTGAAACATACATGCCTTTCAAGTGTCTATACTGCAACCAGTATTTCTGCGTAGAGCACCGTCTCCCTGAAAACCATGATTGCTCTGAATATTGGCGCGCCCAAGTACCAAGAACATGGACCAGAGAAGAAGCTGATACGAAACCCAAACCTTCATATCAACACACTGTCACGATGATGCCACCTCATAGAAGAGCCAGACTCATATGGTTCAGTGCAAAGGAGCTTCAACACCTTCTGATTGGCTTGTTGCTCACCCTTGCAATTGGACTTTCGATGCCACTATACTGGATGCCGCAGCTTTACGGAGACCTCTCTGTTCTGACCGTTACGGCGATGATATTCGCGTTTTCGTTCATAATTCATGAACTCGCACACAAGATAGCAGCTCAACAACTTGGGCTTTGGGCAGAGTTTCGTATAACTATGTTTGGAGCTATCATCACGTTGCTTTCGATAATATCTCCTTTCAAGATAATTTCTCCTGGCGCCGTAATGGTCGGCGGGATAGCTGATAGAAAGACAATTGGCAAAACCTCGATTGCAGGCCCCGCCACAAATATATGCTTGGCCGCATTTTTCCTCCTCCTCAGACAGTTCTCAAGTGACGCCTTCGGTGTCACGGCTACTTTCGGTTTGCTCATCAATTCCTTCATTGCAATG
>CP070683.1:304401-309959 GCA_020352645.1 Candidatus Bathyarchaeota archaeon
GGGCGTACGGCGCCTGCTGGAAAGCGTATGGGGCATGCAGGTGCAATTGTTATGGGCGAAGCTGGCACTGCTAAGAGCAAGATTGAAGCATTTAAAGCGGCAGGTGTGAAGGTTGCGGAGAAACCAAGCGACATTGCCAAGCTCTTGGAAAAGCAATTCTGAGAAAGAACATATGCCAGTAAGTCTGGTGACGCAAAGTTTGGGGCTTTCGTTTTCAGAATAGACTTGCCAGCGTCTTGAGAAGACCTTGACCTGCCAGGTATCTGTATGTTCTTCTCTTCATCTTGTTTGGGGCCAAGAGACCTTTCAATCTTCTACCTACAGACCCGTAGAAGCTGCTGTAGCATTTGTACAGCTCTTGTTGTAATTGCTTTCTGGAAAGATTTTCAGTTGGCATAATTGCGTGTGTCATATCATAATTGGCGAAATTGGAATCTTCTATCCATTGATTCTGTCTAGCTTCTTCATATAGATCGGTTCCAGGAAAGGGTGTTAGGATCATAAAGATTGCTAGATCAGGATCGACATGGTTTGCAAACTCTCTGAGATGATGGATTGTTTGTGCTGAATCCTTTCTTTCCCCAATTATGAAAGTTGCTTGGGCAAAGATGTCACTCTTTCTAAGCAGTTCAACAGCTTGTTTTACATCTGAAGGACGTATCTTCTTGTTGAAAGTTTCCAACGTAGCGATGTTGCCGCTTTCCGCTCCTATAAGCATCCATTGATTTCCAGCCTTGTGCATCTTCGATAGTACATTCTGATGCTGTATTACATCGTCGATTCTCGCTTGAACAAACCACAGGATGTCATCAGCAATGCCGCGCTTCAGTATTTCGTCGCATAGATCATCAACATGCTTTCCCAGTCCGAAGTTGTCATCTACCAACCATAGAAACTTGCTTCCGTACTCGTTATAGCAGTACTCGAATTCGTCAGCGATTCGCTTTGCTGACTTCGATCGCCATTGGCCGTTCCAATATTTCCACTGTGAGCAAAATGTGCATTTGTGGGGACAGCCTCTTGATCCCTCAATGAGGGCGTAGTTTTTCGAGCCCGCCATCATTGTAAAATGGTATTTGTCCATATGTTCCCTGACCAGATGGTATCCAGGGAAGGGGAGATCATCTAGGTCTTTGATGAAAGCTCGAGGTGGATTGTGAAAGATACGGTCTCCTTGTTTAAAGGAAATTCCTTTGATCTTGTGAAGGGCTGGCTTCTTATGCTGCCCGAACTCTCTAACAAGCTCCGCAAATGTCTGCTCTCCCTCTCCGCGGACAATTATGTCTATTTCTGGATATGCTGCTAGACTTTCGTCAGCCGTTGCTGTGAAGTGTTGGCCTCCAACGACAGTCGTTGTTTGTGGATTCACCTTCTTGGCAATCCCTACAGTGTTTGCAACAGCATATGAATTGCATGTTGCAAGTGCACTTGGAGCCACAATGTCTGGAGTGAGTCTTTCAATATGGTTTTCTAGATCTTGCCAACTAAATTGCTCTGCTTGGCAGTCCAGCACCTCTATTTCAACATCTTCAGCCTTTTCTTCCAAGTATGATGCTAACTCAAGAATGCCAAGCGGCGGGGGAAGATACTCCCCCATAACGAACCAAAACTCCTTGGGCGGTTCCACAAACAGAACTTTCATCAACTACCCAACCATGCACGGTCTGGAATCCATTCCGTCACAGAAAATTTAAGTGTTCTCAAACGATGCCAAATCATGGTGCATGGAACTGCACAAGAGAATCGGAATCTTAGGCGGAGTGAGTCCAGAATCGACTAGGATATACTATGAGTACATCACACGTGAATACGTCAAGAGATACGGAAGCTTTGACTATCCGGAAATCATCATTTACAGCGTTAACTTCCAGGAATTCAGGGATTGGACGCAGAAAGAGCAATGGCACACTCTTACACAGAAGATGATTGAGGTATTCCGAACACTTGAAAAAGCAGGAGCTGATTTCGGATTAGTTACTGCCAACACCTTACACATAGTGTTCGATGAGCTTCAGAGCGAAAGCTCACTCCCTCTAGTCAGCATCATTGACGCAACAGCAGAAGCTGCAAAGAAGGAAGAAATGAGAAATGTCGGTCTCGTTGGGACAATACTCACCATGAGCAAGGACTTCTACAAGAAGGGCTTGGAGAAAAATGGAATAAGCACTCTGGTTCCAAACAGGGAGGATCAGCAGTTTATCAACAGAGTGATCTATGAAGAACTCACCAAGGGAATCATCAGAACTGACTCTAGAAAAAGATTGAACAATATCATTGAAGAACTCAAGCTTTCCGGAGCTGAAGGCATAATCTTAGGGTGCACGGAAATCCCATTACTTGTCAAAGAAAGCGATTGCGACATTCGCCTTTTTGACACCGCTACCATACACGCTGAGAAGGCTCTGAGGTATGCAATAGGCTAGGGGCACCTCCTCAGACTTCGTATTTGCATCCCATGAAACGCTTGCATGCGCCCTAAATTATGCTCACAACGTCTCCGAAAGCATGCTGCATCAATTATTACAGAACGTCGTCCGCCCTACCCATCGAAAAACCCGAGGTCTGAATAAGTTATGCAAAATTCTGACGCCGACTCCTAAAACCCACTTCATAAAATGTATATCAAGCTCCTCGTTTTATATCAGACATGGATTCCGCTGACTTCTACCTGATCGTTGCCCCGTTAGGGGTCCTCGTATTCCTTCTCACCTTAATCGGGTTCTATTATGGAATGAGAGAAGAAAAGCAGAGCAAAGAATTACAGGAGCTCAGATTGCAGTTGCGTTCGGGTGTGATAGACAAAAGCATCTATCAAGCTAGACGCAGGAGGATAAAAAACGAAGAAGCTTTCGCAAGAGAACTTGAAAGACTGCAGAAGCTGCTTGAAAACAACTCTATTGACGAAGAAACCTACCGAAGGTTGAAGAAACTGCTCAAACGTGCTCAGATGCTAGAAGCAGGCTATGAACACGTGGCCACGGACAGCAGCGGACGGATGCATTTCAGAAAGCGTCCAGTCCAGAAAATGGGAAACTAGACCACAAAGCACTCTCACACTCACCAGACATTGGAAGAATCGATCACTTCGAGGTCTCTCAGATCTAAGTCCGTAGAGGGAGCAGAATTAACTGCATGCTCATGACAATTCGGGCACGCACTTGTCAAGTCAAGACTTAATAGAACGTGAAGCTCTGGCAAACCAGTGATTCTATGACAGGAAAAGAAGAAGTTAGAATTACGGTTTTAAGAAAGCTAGCTTCAAAAGAGATATTCGGCGGCAAGCCTCCTCTTGGACAGACTATAGAAGCTTGCCCCGTCTTCAAGGTGGGTCAGCAATTTGTGGTCGATGAAGGCGGTGAAATGCCTAGGGGATTTTGCCACTGGGCTTGGAACGACCTATACAAGGTTGTTACGGCGTTGAGGTACGGCGCAAACTGGGAAACTGGAGCAAAGGAGAAAGGAGCTCCTACGGTGCACTGTTGCACCGATGGACTGAGACCTGTGATATTTAAGCTCGAGCGTGCTTAGCAGAGTCGTCCTGTTTCAGAAATGCTGAAGTCCTATCAAACCATAAGGTGCACGAAGGCCTTATGGTATGCGACCAGGAGATTGACTGAAGGCCTATGAATACACATATCCCTACAGCAAAGTATATTTACTGCTTTGTGTTTGAACCGTGAAATAAGATAGGTGTGCTAGCTTGCCAGTGACTGACTTGGAGAAAAAGACGATTGCGCAGCAACATCGGCTGTACATGAAAATATGCCGTGAATGTGGCGTTCGGAATGCGCCGTCAGCCACTAAATGTAGGAAATGCAGAAGCAAGAATCTGCGTTGGAAGAAAAGGGAACTGGTCCGATAGATCCATACCAGTCTTCATTCTGAGGCGTCAATAGACACGAACTCCTTCCATCCTCTTCTGATACTGCCAATTCTGCTTAGATTTTCCTTGACGACGGTCATCCTAAAGAAGCTCCTCACTGTTCTTGCTAGTTGAGTTAGGAGGAAACTGGGCCGCTGGATGAAGAACTGGCGATAGTAATGGCGAATCAACTTCTTTATCTCGCTGTAAGGCACGGTGTGTGGATGCAAGTTGGAAACAGCCACTCCCATCTCCCAATACTGGCTTTCCAATTCTCTTGTGAGGTAACCATTTGCCTTGAATTCATCCCATATGGCCATGCCTGGGAATACGCCTAGGATGTTATATTGAGGGATGTCAAGCGGCACTTCTTGGGCAAACCGCAAAGTTCTTTCGATTTCTTCTCTAGTCTCCGTTGGAGCTCCCACGATGAAGGAGCCTACGATTATGTCGACTCCTGCCCTTCGAGCTGTCTTGACAGCTTTTCTTGATTGTTGAGGAGTGATTTGTTTCTGATAGTAATCAAGTATTCTCTGGTTTGCACTCTCGATGCCGAAGTATATTATTTTGCAGCCTGCTTCAGCTACTGACCGCATCAGTTCATAGGATGCATGGTTTACTCGTCCTTCACAAATCCACTCGATATCAAGCTTTTCCTGAGTGATTCTTCTGCAGAGTTCTATGATCCTTTTCCGGTTGAGCGTTAGACTATCGTCCACAAAAAGAAACTGCTTGTATCCTTGACCTGCAAGCATTTGAAGCTCTTCGAAGGTTGCCTCGACAGATCGAGGCCGCCAAATGCCGTTGACAATTCTTTGGCAACCGCAGAACCTGCAGTGGTAGGGGCATCCTCTAGATGAGAGAATCGTCGTAAACTTTCTAGGGGCGCCTATGGCTCCCAACACATTTGAGTGATACTTCGCACTAAGGAGCTGGCGATCTGGAATTGGCAGTGAATCGATGTCTTTGATCAGAGGTCTGGGCGGCGTCGATATGATTTCGCTTTTTTCCCTAAAAGTTATCCCTTCGACTTTCTTCAGTGGTTGGCCTTTGTCAAGTGTTTGTGCAAGCTCCCTGCTAGTCTCCTCACCTTCGCCTCGAACCACGATGTCAACCTGAGGATATTTTGCGAGTATTCTACGATCATTGAAGGTGGCGTAGTAGTTTCCAAACACTATGGGAAGGTCCGGATTGTTTTGTTTCACCTTTTCGGCGATTCTTGCAGCAGTTTTTCCAGAGCTTGCAAGAGCTGAGAAGCCTAGTGCATCAGGTCTCTGCTTGCACGCCCACCTTGCGGCAGCTTCTATCGTGTAGCCTTCAGCTGCTTGATCTAGAAGGGTGACCTCTACACCGTCATCTCTCAGCAATGTGGCGATATAGAGCATGCCGAGGGGAGGCCAAGAGCCAATTACCTTGCTCTTCTCAGTTGACGAAAGCTCGACGTTAGCCCCTGGACTAATGAAAGCGAACTTCATAGTGGATATTCCAATCTGCTTATGACTCCTCTTAATAAGAAATTTTCCATCGATGCGCCGCAAACGATAAAGAGAATTCTGGGAAGTGACTGAGAAGACCATGGTTGAAATACTAGCAAAATATAAGTGTCCACCTTTGAGGCTTGTTTAAGAGGGCCGGTAGTCCAGCTCGGTTAAGACGTCGCCCTCACGCGGCGAAGATCGCCGGTTCAAATCCGGCT
>CP070683.1:310059-315349 GCA_020352645.1 Candidatus Bathyarchaeota archaeon
ACACCGCAGAAGCTGGAACCTAGGGCCTTAAACCATTCTCTGCTGCTCTGCTATAGAAATTAAACAGTCCTTGCAAGGTGAATATTGCAGTTTGTGAGAATCCAAAAGCTAGAAGCCTGTTCCTAACGAGTTGAGCTCTGCATTTTCGAGAACCACATGCATTATCTTTTGCATCATCTACTGCGTGTTCTCGCAAAGGTTTGACAGCAAGATATATAGTATTCAGCCGAGTTAAGTGTCATGGTTGGGGAAGAACGTTCGCTCCCCATTAGGGGAAAGGGAGAAAGGAGAAGCGTCTAAAATGCTTTTCCCCAACCATTCATCTGTAACAGTCTTCTATAATTCAGTTCTATTTAAGTTCTTGTTTAGACAGCAACATGACTTGCCAAGTCAGATTCTTCATTATCAACGGTCTCATCTCGGCTTTCACCTACCAGTCTTTCATCGTGATGATGTAGGTTCACCACAGAGGGATTCTTTGCAGTTCGATTAGAAGCCAGCCTTTATCGGATTCCGAGATTTCATGAACTCTCTTAACACGACGGTGGCGTAGCAACCTCGGTGTAAAGTGAAGGCAACTCTAAGCTTCTTCTTATGAACATTAATCTCATCTTTCTCTGCGGAACTTACTTCGGGATCAATTATGGGAGTAACAGCTGGCCTGACTCTGCCAGCTGCTCTCAATTCAGACATATCTTCGACTGAGAAGTTGCTCTGCGAGACCTCTTCACGTTCAAGTATGGAACGTTCTATCTCGCCCTGCATTCCTCCTGAAGGAGATTGTTTGGAGCCAACTAAGGGAATTCCGATGGACATCTTTGTTTTTTCAACGGCCGAACTCAAGCTGCGGATATTTTCAGCTTTGGCGATTTCGTAACTGTTTGTGGGCAGGCCGTGATTGTCGATCTTGATCACGTAATCCCCAGGCTGAGGTTCATCCAATGGGATTCTACGCAAAACGCGTTGGCTGAGAAAATTGTTAAACAGATATGATTGATACGCTTGGAGTAGAAGGTTGCGAAGACGCAGAGGCAATCTTCTGAAAGCGCCTTTGTAGTCCCTTGGATTCTTAGCGAGACGCGCTAGCATCATACGTTCATACAGCAATCTTTTTGGGAAATAAGCGAGTGCCTCTCTGTAATCTCGAGTTTTCCACAGTCTCTGTCTTGCCTCATAGGATTCAGGATGCTCGTGCAAGCTGGCTTTGGCAAGGAATATCAGAGCAGCTTTTTCCAAATCATTTTGGGCTATTGCTTTGCCCACAAGATGGGTTATAGGGCGAACTGTGCCGAAGCGTTGATGTCCGAAGAAATTCGGAATGCCGCCTAGCATACGTAACTCATTTAGTACATTGGAGGCTCTTTCCTGTAGAATTGGCCTGCGGTGACTCAAGTCTCTTATGGTGATGTGAAATCTATTCCCATATGACATGTGAGGGAAGACCATATTCACGGAATAGCGCAGGGGATGCACCTGTATTCCCATCATTCTTACCCTCGTCAGCTTTTCAGGCCTCATGTTTTCTATGCTAATGTGCTGGGCCGTTAGGGCTTTCTTGTCCTTAATTCCTGCGATGCGGACGCGGCGCTCACTGATTCCTAGCTGCTTGGCAATTCCTCTTACAGCCAGCAAAGTGTCCCTGTCTCTTTTTATCAGTTGGCAGATTAGATAGCGTCCTTCTCCAGTGATCTCAGAGGGTTTGGTTGGTTCAAGATCAGCTCTGGAACCGTCGACAAGCATTTCCTCCACAACAAAGTCATCTGAGACCGTCTTTATTGTTCCTCCAACTCCTCGAGACTTTGACCAAAAGATCTCTATGCCCAATTCTCGTTCTATAGCTGGAACTCTCACGATGCGCCCTTCTTATAGAAGCTTCAAATCACCTGTTATTCTGTCCATCTTTTCCTGTGGGGCTGGACCGATACCTAGACATGTTACAGTGTTCGGAGGAAGCTGAGTTCGCCCCCGATCTGTAACGAGAGAGTGTGGTACCTTCAGTCGCATAGCTTTCTGCTGAAGGCCCAAGAGCTCATCTAAGCCCTTCACTTTCACGACCACTTTGCGTTGACCCTCATTCATCCATGCTCTTAGCCAATCGGGACATCGACGTCTTGTTTCCTCAGCAGCGGTAATTGCAGCATGCCCGACTTGGGCAGCGACTTTGCCTTTTCCCATACCCAGGTCGGTTCGTACCACAATGACTTGTTTGTACCTGAAGTCTTCCCGTGACATCTGTTTCACTCTCTCCTTTGTGTTTAGAAGAGTGACGCTTTTAAGAAATACAGTGCTGAGAGCAGGATTCTCGGCCGCTTCGACAGTCTTAGCAATGAAGTGCCCTGAAAATCAACATCTTCCACATCTTTCAGATCTTCAGCTAATCCAAGCTTATCACAACGGGAAACAATCTGATCGAGCTGTTTATCCGAGAATCTGTTGAGCATTGTTCTCAGTGATCTCATTAGCCACATGTCAAAGCCCAAAGTTTTCTTCCATCTCTTCTCATACTCTGAGAGGAAGCCTGCAGACGTGTCTCTACGAAGAATCGCTTTTGCAGCGATGCTTCCAGCAATCTCTGCACATGTCAATCCCGTAATCACACCACCCCCTGTTGTCGGCTTCACTTGCGAAGCTGCATCACCTACAATGAGTAGCCCACCATAGGTTGTTCTGGAGATTGGGCCACCCAGAGAAATCGGATGACAAACAATGCTTCTAATCGTGCTTCTTCCAAGCTTTTGCTTGGCAATACGGTGTTTGAGCACAAAATGCTGCAGGTTTCTGCGAGGATCTCCTTCAACTGTTGCTAGCCCAATCTTCGCAGTATCATTTCGCCGAGGAGCTATCCATGCGAAAAAGCCACGAGCAAGACGCCGATCTAGGTATATTTCCACGCAGTCAAGATTCAAGTTTTCCGCTTCATCAACTTCGGCTTCGACTCCACTCACGATCATCTGAGGATCAAGAGTCGGCATTCCAACACGCTTAAGCAAAGTCGAGGCTACACCTTCCGCATTTATCACGACGTCTGACTTGAATTCCGCAGCTTTTCGTCTCTGCTTAAGAGACACACCTCTTATGCATCCATTCTCAAGCAACAAAGAGTCCACCCGAGTGCCACTTAATATCTCGACGCCTGCTTTCACAGCCATGTTACCGATGTGTTTGTCAAATAGCTCCCTATCCACGATACAAGTCACTGGAGAAGAAAACTCGACAGAAAATTTGCAGCCTGACGGTGAGTAAATTGTGGCTTTGCGAAAGTTGTTCTCAACAATTCCCCCAGTCAAATCAAGACCTAGTCGCTTCAAGCCTCTCAGGCTCAAGTGACCGGTGCAGTGTGAAGGAAATCCTATCGTATCATGCTCCTCAAAGACGGTAACCTCGACACCGAGTCTGGCTGCTTGCAAAGCGGAAAAGGTTCCCGTCGGGCCAGCACCGACAACTATCAAATCAGATTTCATTTGCAACACTTCTTGAAAGCCGGATCCCCGCCTACTTCCTCTGCATGTGATCTGCTAAAGCGTCATGCAATAACGAAAGAGAAAAAAGAAAAGAGAGAGGGAAAATGTTCTTTCTAGATCTTCTTCTTGCTCAGTGTCTTACGGAATGCTCCGCACGTTGGGCAGTCAAAAAGCCCTATTTCAAGCTGAAGCCGTTTTCCAGTTCTATCGGGACGCCCAGCCATCTTCCAACTCTTTCTAGGCGTGGCTACCTCTTTCCCACATTTTGGACATACTGCCATTCTAATCATCCATCACCATCATTGTACGTATATGAATAAATAACTTTCCATGCAAAAGAGCTTTCTATAGCAAAAGTGACTATTCTAAGCAGTAGTGGGAAGCACTGGGAGAATTGTGGAACATGCTGTCCCGAATAAAAGTGTTTCAAATAATAAAAAAAGGAAAACGTAGACTTGACATCGAGGAAGTGAGGTTTCGGCTGAAATACTCAATGGAACCCTCGAAGATAGGAAAGAGTGCGGAGATTTTCATTTGGTCAGATCGTCTTTCAGAAATAGTCTTGTATCCGACGGCAACGTTTTTCAGTGTACGCCATGAATTATGCCATGCAAAATTGTACGAAATGGGAATTCCACTGACAAACACAGAGAAGGATATCAATCTCTTCCCGGATCAGAATAATCTCCTAAGAATGATAGTTATCATTGAATGGTATATTAATGAGCTTCAGCGACGGGTCTTCAATGAATACTACGCTGTCGACAAATCTGGAACCCCTCGTCCACCACCCTTTCACGGGTTGCCCCAGCTTCCCCAAGAGAGATTCACTGCAGAGGAAATCAATCAGATCGTCGAAATCGCCGAAGGACAAGAGGAAATTGTTCCTTAGCAGTTTTCAATGCCGATAGATCTGGTACAACAGGACAATGAGGCTTCGCACAATAATCGAGAGTCCCCCTGCAACTATGATTCCCCCAACAAGGGAGAACCACCCAATACTTTTGGAAAGCAAGAGAGAGAACACATATGCAGTGCCCAGCCAGAACAAAATGTTCGAGACTGTCTCTGCAGCCTTTTTTACTGAAGATCCGAAATAGAATCTAAGTGCTACTGCGAAGAACTGAAAAACCCCGAAGACGATGCAAAACCGCATCACCGTTTCATAGACCACTGGGTGATCACCAATCGGAGCTGGCAGTTGAACATTAGATGTAATTTCTTGCAACTCAAAGTCTTCGAAAAATGTGACAACCTCAGAATAATAGTCCGGAACTATTACAAAGAAAATCGCGAAAAGCATGATAAAGAATCCGAACGAGAGAAGACTGAACCAACTTTCTCTGGCGTCTGATGGCGTTTCAAATCCTCCTTCCACTAATCGAGTGATTAGCGCTATTGCCTTAAAAAACTGACTGTTCACGCAGAACATCACATAGTCCCAGATTCACGCGCACCAAACCTATGACACCCAAACACCGTTGACCACACCAATTATAGCCCGACACCTCGAGCTATTGGGAGCTGCGGGCTGAATGTCTCGGCCGAAGCCTCGGCACGTACACCCCAGCTCCATCAACCCCATCTTCTATGGGTGCCCTTGTCCCTGTAATGAACTTGTTGCCAAGCACACATGCACAGAGAACGGTCGCCTCTTTTCAGGAAAGGCTTCGAGCTTAGATGCTTTCAGCTCTTATCCTTGGCGGCTTAGCTGCCCGGCGTCTGCCCTGTCGGACAACCGGTTAACCATAGGCCACAACGTCCCGTTCCTCTCGTACTGGGGACCCTTTCCCTTCAGGCGGCCAACACTCCCAGCAGATAAAGTCTGA
>CP070683.1:315449-320371 GCA_020352645.1 Candidatus Bathyarchaeota archaeon
TGGGCCAAATGCCATACAGTTTTTCAGCATTTATGAAAATGTTGTAATGGACAACTCATTAAGAGCTTTTAACCAATGGAACGACCCTCTTGTGGCACTGTATCCTGAAGATGGAACTCTCATGTCTGATCATCCTTTTGTGATGCTAAATGGAAGTTGGGTGAATTATTGGCAGAGATTCGCAGCTGGGGAATACCTATACTTCCTTCTTCAGCCCGAGAATCAGAATCTAGCTCAGAAACATGGTTTCAGACCAGCGGTTTCCACCGTCTCCGTTGATGACGAACTATTCAATCCTATAAATGGAGTTCAATACGAGATAAGTGTACCCATTCTGAAACCGTTGGAAGGAGAGGTGATGGAAGCTATCTTCACAGCTTGGGTGAAAGTTCGAAACACGGGGACATAAGGTGAATTGAATGGGCTTCGGATCAAAGAGAACTGTAAGCCTCTCCAGTTTTATTATTTGGTGCACACTTGCTGCATTCTTTGTACTTGTGTTGCTTCCCACCTTCTATTTGATATCTTATGTATTTCTTAGATGGCCTGAAGTGAATCGTGAGGTTTTCGCAAATCCGATTATCGGAGATGAAAACTGGAATCAGATTCTCAAGGTTTTGTTCTTCACATTTCGGCTTTCACTCTCTGCTACATTGTTTGATCTTCTTTTCGGGATTCCATTGGCATACGTTCTAGCTCGAAAAAAGTTCCCAGGTAAAAGCTTGGTGGAAGATGTTGTCACTTTGCCCCTTGTCATTCCCACATCTGGTTTTGGCTTTGCCACACTGGTTACATGGACAACAGCGTCTGGAATTGGAGGAGTCTTCGGGTCTAGTTCGGGAGCCATATCTCTAGATACCCTGATACCTTTCATCAACGTTCAAGCTTTGCTTTTCATTGTGCATGTTGCTCTTACATTTCCCTATGTAGTACGAACTGTTGAAACGAAGATTCAGTCAATAGATCCGACTTTTGAGACTGCCTCAAGAACCTTGGGCGCCAGCTCCTTCACCACTTTTAGAAAAGTACTGGTACCCTTGATGATTCCCGGAGTTTTTTCAGGAGCAGTTTTGGCTTTCGCTCGTTCATTGGGAGAGACGGGAGCAACCATAATAGTTTCGGGCGTAAGTTCAACGGCGTCAATAGCCATAGTAAGGTGGACTGCCGAGTTTAAACTTGCCACAGCCTCTTTCATGGGAAGCTTGCTTGTGATCATTGCAGCTGCAATAATTCTTCCAGTGGAGGTATACTTGAGGCGAGGTAAGCGAACCTTAAGGTTCTCATCTCATTTCCCTGTCTCTCTTAGCCGCCAGCTACTGAGACTTGAACGCTTCACTTCTGGAAAGTTGGCGCGCATAAAGGATTTCGCACCACTAATTGTGGTAGTAGTAACTGTCATAGTTCCGATCATAGTAGTGCTAAATTCAGTAATCCTGTTTTGGCCAGCAGATCCGTACACTGGGAAGTTGGAAGGAGGAGTATTCTATCAGCTTTTCGGTCCTGCGAACTATTTCAATCATCTGCTCCAAGCAACACTGACTTCAATTGTGGTGGCGTTGATTTCTACCTACATTTCAATGTGCGTTGCAATACCTTTGGCTTTCATCATTGAAAGAAGGTGGTATGGAAGTTTTATTAGGTCAATCTTGAAAGTTCCAATGATAATACCTACCTCGTCCTTAGGTTTGTCTGTTCTTCTGATGTGGGGATCAAGTGGAATCAACTTGTTGAGTACAGGGATTTGGTTGATTATTCTCACCCACATAGTGTTCTCAGTTCCAGTAATAGTTGAATCAATAATTCCCGCTTATGAAGGTTCAGACATTCAGACATATGAGGATTCCGCAAGAACATTAGGGGCAACAGAGTATAATGCAACCGAGAAGGTTTCAATACCGTTGGTGAAGGGGGGAATCATAACAGGATTCATCCTTTCATTTACACGCTCCCTAGGGGAAACGGGAGCAACTTTCGTCGTTATGGGAAGAAATGTAACCGTTCCAGCTCTAGTTGTAAACATGGTTGAAGCTTTGGCAATTCCGGCAGCGCTATTCACTTCAACGTTTCTCATTTTGCTGGCGTTGATAATGCTTGGTCTAATAAGGGTAGCTACAAGGAGAAGATGATGCGTGCCCCTAGTCAAGCTGGTGAACATCACAAAAAAGTTTGGAGAAATCATTGCTCTCGATAACATAGAGCTTTCGATTGAAGATGGCGAATACTTGTGCGTGTTAGGTCAAACAGGAGCTGGAAAGACAACCCTCCTCCGAACTATAGCAGGCTTGATTAGGCCAGATGGAGGAGAGATATTTATCGAAGGAGAACTTGTGAATGATGTTCCTCCTGAAGAACGCGACGCTGTATACATGTTCCAGCACTTTGCACTTTTCCCACACATGAATGTTTGGGATAATGTCTCTTTCGGCCCATCAATTAAGAATTGGGACAACGAACAAGTCAAGACAATCTCCTCTGAGGTTCTCGAAATGGTGAGGCTATCTGATAGACAAGATGCCTTTCCTAGCGAATTGAGCGGAGGGATGCAACAGAGGGTGGCTCTTGCCCGTGGGATAGCTTCAGGCGCCAAGATTCTGTTGCTTGATGAGCCTCTAGGAGCCTTGGATGCTAGGTTGAGAGTTGACCTTCGAAGGCAGCTGAGGAGATTAGTTAAAGATCAGAAGCTCACGGCAGTTCATGTGACGCATGACCAAGAGGAAGCATTAATGACGGCTGACAGAATCATGGTCTTAAGGAAAGGAAAAGTGGAGCAAGTAGGTCTTCCCAGTGAGATTTACTCAAGCCCAAAATCAATCTTTGTAGCGAGTTTTGTGGGCAATGCTAATTTCTTTGAAGGCAATGTGATTGAAATGGATAATTCTGGATCAACAATCTGGATCAGAGGAGACTATCAAATAAGAGTGTCTCAAACGGATAGAAAAGTCGGCGACAAAGTTGTTGTAGCTGTGAAGCCTACAGATGTCATTATCAATCCCGATTCCCATAAGGGAAAGAACGTTTTTTCGGGAATGGTTGATTCCTCAACTTTCGTCGGAGGTTCAATGAAGTACAAGGTAATTGTCGGCGATGGTATGGTCATATTCTCTGAAGCTTTAGTTTCAAACATCCAAGAATTGCCCAGACCGGGTCAGGAAGTAACCGTTTCCTTTCATCCTGCAAGATGTTGTCTTTTCGAGTATCCTGAGGCTGGGCTTCTCAAAGAAATTGAGGCGATTTGATGCCTGAAGTAAAACTTGTGAATGTATCAAAGAGATACGGCAGAATAAAGGCAAATGATGGCATCAACCTGACCATAAAAGATAAGGAATACGTTTCAGTGATCGGTCCAAGTGGATGCGGAAAGACCACTCTGATACGGAACATTGCTGGAATAATACATCCGGATGAAGGAGAAATCTTCATTGAT
This sequence comes from Candidatus Bathyarchaeota archaeon, assembly GCA_020352645.1. Taxonomy (GTDB): domain Archaea; phylum Thermoproteota; class Bathyarchaeia; order Bathyarchaeales; family SOJC01. The sequence goes on from CP070683.1 coordinate 318,874, forward strand.
GAAGAGTCAGTTAGCAATGTTCCCATTGAAGATCGAAGAATAGGTTACGTTTTTCAGAATATCGCGTTATTCCCGCACATGAATATTTGGGATAACATAACTTATGGACCACATGTCAGAGGTTTGCCACAGCAGCAGACTAGACCTTTGGCATTAGAGATGTTGGATATGATAAAGATCGCCGCCAGATCAGAAGCGTATCCTCACGAACTTAGTGGCGGCACGCAGCAAAAGACAGCTGTCGCTAGAGCCTTGATATCAGATGCCAGACTGCTGCTTCTAGACGAGCCCTTAGGAGCCTTGGACGTAAAAGTAAGAACTGAGTTGCGTTATGAATTGAGAAGGCTTGTCAAGGACCTAAGACTCACGGCACTTCATGTCACACACGATCAGGAAGAAGCAATGTCAATCTCCGATCGCGTAGTGGTGATGAAAAAAGGGCGTATCGTGGAAGCTGGGACACCCGTTAGTCTGTATACCAGACCACAACACACTTTCACTGCAAATTTCGTAGGAGAAGCAAACTTTCTGAAAGGAATTGTCGTTGAGACGACGGCAGATACTTCGGTAGTTGACATTGGAAGCGGCGTTCAGCTGAGGGCGAATAGGGGAAAGGAAACCGTTGACGAGCGAGTTATAGTTGTCTTTAGACCAGAATTCGCGGTTCTTGACAAGCCTATAGAAGTGAACAGATTGTCAGGCAAGGTCATGGATGTCCTTTATTCTGGGAGCATAATTCGGGTGATGATAAAGTTGCCCAACGACGAGACTATTGCTGCCAAAAGAATAGCAAGTTTTGATAAGCCAATGTATGATGTTAGTGAATCGGTGACAATCAGCGTCTCTCCTGACAACGTTCTGGTTTATCCCTACCCAGAGGAAGGCCTCAAAAAAGCGTTGGCTTTGGAATAAAGCGTAGGCCCCTCTTGTGCCACGACAAACTTTAAAATCAACTCGAACTCATAGGAATTGGAGTCTCTTATATGGAACGATGGTTCGAGAGAAGACGCAAGAGCAAGGTGCTTGATCTAGCATATAGACAAATGACTATTGCACTGGACACCGTGAATGATCTTGAAGAAGCTGTCAAAGCAATCTGCAACAGAGAAAAAGAAAGCGCTAGGAATATCATCACTAGGCTATTCCGCATAGAAGAAGAGATAGATGATCTCCGAAGAACAGTTTTTGAGGAACTGACAAGAGGAAAACTTCCTCTTAGAGAGAGGCAGGATATAATGGATCTTGTCAAACGCTTGGACAGAATGGCTGACCATGTCAAGGACTCAGCTAGAAACGTACTTGTACTATTGGAAGTTCAAATCCCTGATGAACTATGGGCGGCTTATCACGAAATGGCGCAAGGGATTGTGAAGATAGCAGCTGTTCTGAGAGAAAGCTTGAAAAATCTGCTTGAAGATCCAAGTAAGGCTAGGACGATGTCAGAGAAGGTTGAAGACGTTGAGAACGAAGTAGACAAGAAATTCCTAGAAATAAAAGC
>CP070683.1:320471-325362 GCA_020352645.1 Candidatus Bathyarchaeota archaeon
TGCCACAATAGAACCCACAGGACCTAAACCGATAATTCCGATTGTAGGTTTTTTTCCGTCCATGCTAAAACCACCGAATAGAGTGCTCAAGGTGAGATTTATCTATAGTCCTTTTAGACTTGAATTCCATTTTCAATCTATTATTTCCTTTCAAGATTTCGTGAATGAGATGCTGGTTCGTGTGAAGCTTGAACAGCCTTAGGACTTTGCTATAGCTTAAATATGGCGAAGGCGGAAATAGATTTCCTCTTCAGACGTATGAAAGTGGTGAAAAGATGGAAATTAATGTGATAGCAGTTTTAGGTGCTGGGTTGATGGGACATGGGATTGCTCAAGTGTCTGCGCAGGTGGCAAAGTGTGAAGTGATGATTAGAGACGTGAAGCAAGAGTTTTTGGACAGAGGGATGGGAATGATGCGAAAAAGCTTGCAGAAATTTGTGCAGAAACAGGTGATATCGGAACAAGACATGAATGATACCTTAGGCAGAGTCCATCCGGTACTCGGCATGAAAGAGGCCGTGGAAAACGCTGATCTTATAATCGAAGCCGTCCCGGAAAACCTACAAATCAAAAAAGCCGTCCTTGCAGAAGCCGACAAATATGCAAAAGAGGGTGCAATAATTGCTTCTAACACATCCTCTATTAGCATCACCGAACTCGCGTCAATAACAGAAAGACCAGAAAGGTTCTGCGGTATGCACTTTTTCAATCCACCACAATTGATGAAACTAGTTGAGATTATCCGTGGAGCACAAACATCAGATGAGACAATTAACACGATAGTTGCGGTTTCTCATAGAATGGAAAAGGAAACAGTAGTTGTCAAGAAGGACACGGCTGGATTCATCGTAAACAGGATTCTCATTCCAGCCCTGAACGAAGCCTTCAACCTAGTTTGGGAAGGAGTTGCAGAACCAGAAGACATAGACAAAGCGATAAAACTTGGATTGAACTGGCCAATGGGGCCGCTGACCTTGGTCGACTATCTCGGCATAGACACAACACTGGCTATTACCGAAGTATTACAAAGCGAACTTGGTCCCAAGTATGGCCCAAGTCCATTGCTGAGGCAAATGACTAGAGCGAGATTACTCGGAAAGAAAAGTGGAAAGGGCTTCTACGACTGGACAAAGAAAAAGTAGAAACGCTTGAGGGAAAACCTGAATGAAATTCGAAAACACGCTTTGTGAAAAGAGTGAAGGAATAGCCACTATCACCATAAATAGACCACAAGCACTCAACGCCCTAAACGAAGAAACGCTCAAAGAGATCTCATCGAGGATAGCCGATGCAAGACAAGATGAAAACATAAAAGTACTAGTCATCACAGGAGCGGGAGACCGAGCATTCTGTGCAGGTGCTGACCTGAATATGATGAAAGGCAAGGGCGTATACAAGGGAATGCATCTTTCACAGACTGGGCAGAAACTGACTTTAGAAATAGAAGAACTCGGAAAGCCTGTCATCGCGGCAATAAACGGTTATACTCTTGGAGGGGGGCTGGAATTAGCCATGGCGTGCGACCTCAGAATAGCCTCAGAAAATGCACAATTCGGGCAACCTGAGATAAACGTGGGTCTAATACCGGGTTGGGGTGGCACACAGCGTCTTCCACGACTTGTGGGGAAAGGAAAGGCGAAAGAGATGATACTTACTGGAAAAAGGATAGATGCCGAGACTGCTGAGCAACTTGGTCTGGTGAGCAAAGTTGTACCCCTCGACCAGTTAAAATCAACCGTCAAAGAACTTGCCTCAGAGCTCATGAACAAACCGCCAATAGCCATCGAGCTAAGTAAGCAGTTGATTAACAACAGCACAGAAATTGACTTGAGGATGGGATTGGTGAACGAAGCAGAAGCCTTCGGTATTCTCGCTTCCACAGAAGACTTCAGGGAAGGAGTGAAAGCGTTCCTCGAGAAGAGAAAACCGCAGTATAAGGGAAAATAGTCTCTATGCTTAAATAGTGACACCTAGTCCCTTCTTTTTACAGCTGAGGTGTCTTAGTGAGAAAAGTTGCCATCATAGGCGGAGGAACCACGAAATGTGGCAAGCGCCAAGCTACTTGGAGAGAACTGGTCCAAGAAGCAGGAAAAGCAATGTTCGACAACGTTGACAACATTTCTCCCAAAGATGTCGAAGCACTTCTAGTCGGAGCTGCTCAACCCGAGAGATTCACGTTTCAGGTTCACGTTGCCCCCATGGTCGCTGAACACTTAGGCATAATTCCAAGAAAAGTAATTGCAACAACAGAGCTTATGTGCGCATCTGGGCAAGCCGCCATTCGCTATGCATGGGCATGCGTTGCGAGTGGTATAGCAGACGTGGCAGTTGCCTTTGGCGTGGAAAAAATGTACATGCCAGACATGGCTGAAGCACAGACAAATATGGCATGTGTGCTAGATCGAGAATGGGATGGTGTCAATGCGATCTCCGCCCCACCATTCTTTGCGATGACCGCTCAGAGGCACATGTATGAGTTTGGAACTACGAAAGAGCAAATGGCCCTCGTTTCTGTGAAGAATCATCATTACTCAACGATGAACCCTATAGCTCAATTCCAAAAGGATGTAACAGTTGAAAAAGTGCTCCAATCACCTATGATAGCACCTCCGTTAAACTTGTTTGATTGCAGCGGAATAACTGATGGAGCCGCTGGAGTGATTCTAGTTCCTGCTGAAGATGCGAAAAAATATACAGACACGCCTATGCAGATAATTGGATCGGGACAAGCTAGCATAGGAAATGCAATAAACAACCTGGCAAACATCACTGATTGGGTTCCCCTTAGGATGGCTATCAAAGAAGCTTTGAGAACAGCAAAAATCTCATTAAACGAAGTCGATATCGCTGAATTGCACGACTGTTTCACAATATCCGAGATAATGGAATACGAAGCCCTAGGCTTGTGTGAAAAAGGCAAGGGCGGCAAATTCATCGAAAACGGCGAGCCCTACATCGGCGGAAAGATAGCTGTCAATCCAAGAGGCGGACTACTCGGATGTGGACACCCTCTAGGTGCAACTGCACTTCTTCAATCCATTGACATCCTACAGCAGTTCAGAGGAGAAGTGCCCAAAGGAAGACACGTTAAAGGTGGAAAGATAGCTGTCACCCATAACCTGAGTGGACCAGCTAATGTCCATAGTCTAATGGTTTATGCGAGAGGTTAGAGTATGGGAAACATAGAATTCGAAAAAATCACAAGACCTGAAAACATAAAACTTCCTTACATGTTGGACTTCTATCCACTAGAAGACGAGAAAAATACCAAAATCAGCCGATTCTTCACGAATCTTAAGAAAGGTCACCTAACCACAACCAATTGCGGAGAATGCCGCAAACTTCTGTGGCCTCCTAGGATTATCTGCCCGCATTGTCTGTCAGACAAGCTTGAATGGGTTGACCTGGGGTCCGAAGGGGAGCTTTACGCTTTTACAGAGACGAGGTTGGGGGCTCCTTTAGGGTTCGTCCAGGATGCGCCCTTCTGCATTGGCATGATCAGTATAGGTGGCCTACTGATATCTGCACGAATTGACAATGCAAAGTACGAGGATTTAAAGATTGGAGGAAAAGTTAGGCTGAAGATCGTGGAACTCAAGGATGGCAGAGTTTTCTATCGGTTTCGAAGAACGAGCTAGGTGTTTACTTCACATTCCACTTCTTTGTTCCGTACAGACACGTGAGATTGCTTCGAAAAAGAGTCAATATAGATCGTCTTCAATCTCCATGTTTTGTACTGGCATCTTTCCATGTCGTTTTACGTACTGCTGGAGCAATTCACTTTCTCTCATCGTATACATCTTTGCCTCTTCATAAGTGAAGTATTTTGCTTTGACATTAGTTGTGAGCTGTTGTTCCAGCTCCTTTTTGAGGTTCATCGTTCCTTTAATGTAAACAGGTTCTTTGTCCTCATCCAAAATTTGGAAGACGCCCTCTGTTTCTGGAATAGCCTTAAGCCCCTCTTCTGTTAGTGGCAACCATTTTTCTGGAGGCTGGTAAGCTTGTTGTATGTCCAATCTCAAGTCGCATCTTAGACAACGATTAGCCTCCTCTCGAGCCATTTCTTCATCATATCCCAGTTCAACCTCAGAGAAGTTTCCTTTCCGCTCTTCAATCGGCAAACAAGTCATTTGGGGAGATTGTTTATAACCGAACTTCTCTACTTTTCCAAGCCAAGGATTTGGCTTCTCAACCTCTGCAAAACTGTCTACAAGATTCCCTGTTCCCCCGGAATATTTGTCGATAGCAAACGCAGCTTTCCTACCGGAGGCCGAGGCCTTGACTATTGAAGTGGGGCCTTCTACAATGTCTCCGCAGGCAAACACGCCTGGAACGCTGGTTTCCATTGTGGAAGGGTCTACATCAACTAATTCTCGCTTTGACATTTCTATATGGCTTGCTGCCCGCCATGAAAGGTCAGGGGCTTGCCCTACAGCAAACAGAAGCATGTCAGTTTCGATCTGCGTGGTCTCTTCTTCATTGAAGGATGGACTGAACCTTCCCTCCTCATCAAAGACTGAGAGGCAACGCATAAGCTCAACCACAGCCACTCTACCGTTCTCACCTAAGATCTTTTTGACTCCGACGGAGTTCTGAATCTTCACCCCCTCTTCGAGAGCTTGTTGAACCTCCCATGGAAAGGCTGGCATTTCATCATTTTTCTCCAAACAAGCAAGATTCACATCACTGGCTCCCATTCTCAAGGCTGTCAGGGCAGTATCCATTGCAACGCTGCCTCCTCCGATCACCAAGACTTTTCCCTTCAACTTTGATGTTCTGCCAATTCTAACATTCCTCAAGAAGTCAAGTCCACCGATTACGCCCGCCAAGTTAGCTCCTTCAACTTTCAGCTTTCTGCTGGTCTGCAAACCGACGGCAATAAGAATCGCGT
>CP070683.1:325462-329958 GCA_020352645.1 Candidatus Bathyarchaeota archaeon
CGCGTGCACTCCCCCTTTTTTGCGCGTTGCTATCAGTTTAAATGGCACTGGAGCATCATTTTGCCAAAAATCTCTTTCGAAATGCAGATATTGCATGAGGTGCAGGCTGACGCTTCTTGTCCAGTTTCTATTCGTTTGACGAAGTCTGGTTCTTTGATAAAAGGTCTACTCATGGAAATGAAGTCTGCTACATTCTTGCCTAGTATTGCTTCCATACATCTGACGCTTCGTATACCATTAACGAGAGCCATAGGGGTCGACTGCGCAGCCTTCCTGATCTCTGTGGCATGGCCTGCGAAGGAGGCTTCGGTCAGTTCTTGATCGAGCGAACGTGCTCTAGCCCTCAAATTATCTTTCCTGGCTATTCCTCCTCCACTGACTTCTATTGCTTGTATCCCGCTTCTGCATATGGTTTCGACTACTTTTACGCTGTCTTTGATGCTGAAACCATTGGGTGAGAAATCGTCGCAGTTTATCTTGAGCATGACTGGAATGTGGTTACCCACCTTGCCTCTGATTGCGTTGTAGATTTCCAATAGAAGGTGCACGCGATTCTTCAGGTTTCCACCCCATTCATCAGTACGTCTGTTAGCTAGCCGGGATAAGAACTGAGATATGAGATACCCATGAGCACCATGAATCTGGACACCATCAAACCCGGCAACTAGGGCTCGTTCAGCTGCTTCACTGAAAGCCTTTACGATGTCATAGATCTCTTCAGTGGATAGGGCACGCGTCTTATGGCCCTGCACCACGTAGGCAGAGGGGCCTGCCCTGTCAGCGACGCTGTATAAGCCTCCATGGTTAAGTTGCGCTATGATTTTCCCATTATTCTTGTGGACTTCACTGGTAAGCTTCTTCAGTTGAGGAATATGAAGATCATCGCTGATGCCAGCCATACCGACGTGTGCCTTGCCTGAATGCATTACGTAGAGATGGCCTTTAATGATTAGTCCAACACCACCTCTGGCAAGTTTGCGATAAAGATCGATAATTTCCGAACGGATAATACCTCGCTTGTCAGACCAATATGAAGTAGTAGCCGACCTGATGAAGCGGTTCTTAACCTCTATTGAACCGATTCTGAAGGGTTCAAAGAGAAGTGACATGTCCAATTATGCGTGTGTTACCATTAAAAAAGCGTGTTGTGCGCAAGCCTAGTCGAAGACGACGAAGTGGTAGAGTGAGGGCTTTAGGATGCAGACTTGTGAATGGTTGCCCATACGGGTTCTTGTCTCTAATTGCTCTCATGGTGAGTCTGCAGTTAGTCCATAGCTTCTTATCAACTCCAGGCTTCGGTTTAGTAGTTTGGTTGATGGGGTTGCGTAGATTTCAGGTTCCTTGCCCAGCCTCTTAGCCTTGTCTACTCCGAGTTGATGGTAAGGGAGGAGACTGATCCGTTGGACGTTTTTCAGCCCCTTAACTATCTCGCACATACTGGTCAGCTCCGTTCGGCTAGCGTTAACGTGCGGAATTAGGGGAAACCGGATGATTATTTGCTTGCCACGCTTATCCAGCATATTCAGGTTATTGATGATTGGTTCGTTGGAGACCCCGGTGTGCACTCTATGTTTCTTGGCGTCCATGACTTTCAGGTCGTACAGGAACAGGTCTACATTCCGGCTTAGTTTGGCTAGGGCTTTCTGCTCGGCATAGCCACTCGTGTCCACTGTGGTGTGGATGCCTGCAGCCTTACATTTGGTCAAGAGATCGTGAAGGAAGGCAGGTTGAGCTAGGGGTTCACCGCCTGATGCTGTCAGTCCGCCGGATTCGTCATAGAACTCGCGGTCCTTCTCAATTTCATGCATCACCATGTCAATGGACATGTATTTTCCTACGATCTCCCGTGCATTAGAAGGGCATTTGGCAGCACATTCACCGCAAGCTTGGCATTTATCGCGGTGGGTGATTATTGAACTGCCCTCCAGAGAGATAGCTGAGGTCGGGCATGAGGATGCACACGCCTGGCATTTTATGCATCGGTCGGGTCGAAGCAGGAGTTCTTTGTTGAAGGATTTGCCCTCAGGGTTGTGACACCACTGACAGGAAAGCGGACAGCCTTTGAAGAAGACTGTGGTGCGTATGCCGGGTCCATCGTGGATGGCAAACCTCTTGACGTCGAAGATTAGTCCGTCAGCTATCTCGATTCACCTCCGTGGTGGATGCAACACATGACCTTTGCGAAATTGGCACATGGAGATCACTCGGTTGTGTTACGGGCGGTGTTCGGTTCGCGAGATGATTTCATCTTGAAGCTCCTTGTGTAGATCGACAAAGTAGTCGCTGTAGCCGGCGACGCGAACCAGAAGGCTCCGGTAGCTTGCAGGATTGCGTTGGGCGTCGCGAAGTGTTTCACTGTCGATAATATTAAATTGGACGTGGTGCCCTCCGAGCCTGAAAAATACTCGAATGAGATCCACCATTTTCGTCAAGTCCTCGTCGGTTTTTAGGACTTCGGGCGAGAACTTCATGTTCAGCAGAGTGCCTCCAGTTTTAGTGTGATCCCATTTGGTCACTGACCTCATGACTGCTGTTGGTCCCTCTCGATCTGCGCCTTGAGTGGGTGACACGCCCTCAGATATAGGCTGACCCGCCTTTCGCCCGTCGGGGGTGGCGCCACACAGATTACCGAAATAAATGTGAACGGTTGTGGGAAGCAGGTTTATCCTGTAGTATCCTCCTCGTGTATTTAGTCTGCCGTCCACGGTTTTGAAGTAGATTTCAACGAGGTCCCGGGCAATATTATCTGCATAGTCATCGTCGTTGCCGTACTTCGGAGTTTTGCTGATGAGAATCTGACGGATTATCTCGTAGCTGCCGTTGAAGTTGTTTTCACATGCCTTCAGGAGTTCCTTGAAGTCAATGTCTTTTCGGTCGAATACGTGGTATTTGATGGCGGTGAGACAATCAGTGAGGGTTCCGAGACCTGTACCCTGGATGTAACTGGTGTTGTATTTAGCCCCGCCGTTGTTGTAGTCTCGGCCTGTCTTGATGCAGTCGTCGATGAGCGTGGATTGAAAGGGCACCGGCATCTGTTCGGCGAAGATGCGCTCGATTATGTTGTTGCCGTGGATTTTGAGGTTGACAAAGTGCGTAAGCTGCTTCGTGAAGGCGTCAATGAGTTCATCAAAGGACTGGAAGTCTGCTGGGTTCCCTGTGTCCACACCGATTCGTTGCTTTGTTCGAGGGTCCACGCCGCCGTTCAAGGTGACTTCCAGGATCTTAACCCAATTCAGGTAGCCGGTTAGTACAGTCGTTTCTTTTCCGAAGGCACTAATGGTTACACAGCCGCTTGGACCCCCCAGTCTCGCCTCTTCGAGAGTTTTGCCTTGGCGAAGCTGCTCCTGAAGGATTATATCGGTGTTGAACAGCGAAGGTTTTGGGTGTCCTGTTCGGATGATCTTGAGCGCCCTCTTCAGGAACTTGTCTGGATTACGGTGGCTGATCTGGACGCAGGTGTTGGGCTGCATGACGCGCAGCTCGTCTTCGACCTCCAGAATCAGATACGAAAGATCGTTGACGGCGTCGTTCCCATGCTTGTCGACGCCTCCGAGGTTGGGCGTGGCAAAGTCTTGGTAGGTGGCGCTCTGCTTCATCGTCACATCTACTTTGGGGGGAGCTGGCTGGTTGGCGAATTTGATCCAGGAGCATTTCAGCAGCTCTTTTGCTTCATCCCGGGTCAGCCGCCCTGCTTCGATGTCGTTCTTATAGAAGGGGTATAGATTGATGTCCAGTCTTCCCGGGTTAAGGGAATCCCAGGTGTTTATCTCCAAGGTGACACCAATGTGAATGAACCAGTACATTTGGAGGGCTTCCCAGAACGTGCGTGGAGGATGCGCTGGAACGTGGTGGCACACCTCTGCGATTCTCTGAAGCTCTCGTTTCCTCTGGTGGCGCTGCTCAGTTCTTGCCATTGTCGTTGCGAGGTGGGCATATCTGGATGCAAAGTTAATGACTGCGTCACAGCATATCGCCATACCTTGCAGCTCCTGATCCTCGTCAAACGCTTGGGAAGCGCTGGTGGAATTCGCTCTCTTCCGACGTTCCATTATCCGTTTCTTGAAATCGGCTAGCCCCATCCGATAGATTTTGTCATCTAAGATTGCATGCCCAGGCGCCCTCTGCTCCATGAACTCGGTGAAAACGCCAGCAGAGAAGGCTTGTGTCCATTCCTCGGGCAGAGAGCGAAAGATCATGCTTCTTAGATCTCGACCATTCCAGAAGGGGATGATAGATTCCTCATAGACTCGTCGGGTTTCCTCGCTGACGCGATACGGAGTTACAGGACGCGACCCGAGAATTTTCAGATCTTGGAGGGAATGACAGCACAACTCGGGGTACGTGGGGACAGCTCTTGGGCTGCTGCCTTTTTCCCCCACTAACAGCTCGCCATCTCCAATGTACAGGGTCTTGTTTTCCAAAATGTGCTTGAAAGCTCGAGCTCGGAGAATGGGCTTCGACCAGCCTTCCCTAGATTCGTTTCGATAGAAATCTGT
>CP070683.1:330058-334275 GCA_020352645.1 Candidatus Bathyarchaeota archaeon
CGGAGGCTAGAGCCAGAGCGATGGGGTTGACAGCTGCGTTAATGTTTGGTTTGGGCAAAGACTTTGTTTGGAGTCCAAGTTTCAACGTTGGTGATGCTTGCCCTTTGGTTAGTCCGTAAACTGCGTTGTCATGTATTATGTAGGTCATGTCAACGTTTCTTCGTCCTGTGTTGACGAAGTGTCCTGCACCTATTCCAAGTCCGTCACCATCGCCTCCCATAGCTATGACCTCTAAATCTGGATTTCCCAGTTTTATCCCAACAGCAAATGGCAATGATCTTCCGTGTAAGGTATGCACTCCATTCGCATTCATGAAGTGAGGGGTCTTTCCTGAACAGCCGATTCCAGACACAATTACGACTCTGTGGGGCTCCATCTGCAGTTCAGCTAAAGCCATTTGCAGAGCTGCGTAAATCCCAAAGTTCCCGCATCCTGGACACCAATCGACAAACACAGAAGACCTGTAGTCAGACATCTTAAGATCCATAGGTCAAAACCTCCCTTTTTCTCGCTTTTCCAAAGATAATCTTCCTTGTAGCTTCATAGACTTCAGTCGTTGTCATGGGTCGTCCATTATACTTGACAATTTGATTGTCAATAGGAATTCCGGTCTTCTCTGCAATAATATTCGCCAGTTGCCCGGAATAATTCATTTCGACAGCTATCCTTCTCTTCGATTCTTTCAACAACCGCCCGATTTCTTTGCTCGCAAAAGGATGAATCAAGCGGACCTGAAGAAACGATATGCTAACTCCTTCATGGTGAAGCTTCTCCATCGCCTCGACAACCGCACCTTTTGGCGAGCCCCAACTGACAAGTATGTTCTCTGCTCCTTTCTGCCCCAAGAAGTTGATTTTCTCTTCTAAGGGGATTTCTGCACTCGCCACTTCTAACTTCCTCATTCTCTTTTCCATCATCAGATCTCTGTTCAATGGCTCTTCGCTTATGTGGCCTAGCTCGTCGTGTTCGTCTCCAGTGTACCACATCACTGCATTTGGTGTCCCAAGAAAAGCTCGGGGGGACATGTAGTTGTTTGTGAATTCGAATCGTTTGTAGTTAACATTTGGATCGTCCCAAGTCTTGATGATCGTGCCCCGCTCTATTTTCAATCGCCTTTTATCGAAGGGAGCGAGACTTTGGCTACTGTTAGCGATTGCTTTATCTACTAGGTGAATTACAGGCGTCTGATATTTCTCAGCATAATTGAGCGCTCGAGCTGCGTCGTAGAAACATTCTCTGATGTCACCTGAAGCTAGCACGATTCTTGGGAATTCTCCATGACCAGCGTGGATCACAAATCTAAGGTCGTCCTGTCCATGTCGAGTCGGTAGACCAGTCGATGGTGCCCCGCGCTGATAGTATGTGATGACGATCGGCACTTCATTGTTGCCAGCCCAGCTCAGTCCCTCAACCATTAGGGAGAACCCGGGTCCAGAAGTGGCCGTAGCAGTCCTGACGCCTGTTAATGCGGCACCAGACGCCATGTTCACTGCAGCGATTTCATCCTCAGCTTGCATGATAACAATGGATCCGCTTCCATCATCTAGTCCAAACACTTCATGCGCTTCCAGATATTCGCTTTCATCTGCAGCCGGCGTAATCGGATAGTAGCTCTGCAATCTACAGCCGCCGAATACCTTTCCCAAAGCTACGGCTTGAAAGCCTGACACGAGTAATCGCTTATCTTGAACGTCCAGTTTGCTGAGCACGAAGGGAAACCGATCTCCGAAATTCTGCTTTGCGTAATCGTAGGCTCTTCGGTGAGCACTAATGTTCATGTCAGCGACGCCAACCTTGCTCCTAAACACTGCACGTATCGATTTGTCGACGAGCTCAACGTCATAGCTTAGTAGACCAAAAGTCACGCCTAGGGCTAATACATTCTTGATTCTGGTTATCTTGCTTAGCTTTTCGATACCAAGTCGGCTTGCAACTTCCTTCAGTAGATCGAGAAAAGGCACGGGGAAAACTTCAACTCCCCTGCTTCTTGCTTCTTCAATCAAGTCACCGATTGAAGTTTCAGCCCAAGCATGTCCAAAACGCTTTTCGTGTTTTGCCAAGAACTCTCTAGGCAAGGTTGGGATTTCTGAGATCTTTCTGTTAAGGTCTTCCTTTTCAAGTATGACTCCACCGTTAGACACAACTTCTTCAAGATGCCTTACTACCGTTTCAGCATCGAAAGCTGCTAGTAAATCCACTTCATTCACATTCGCGCTGATAGGCTTCTCAGAAACTCGAAGGTGGAAGTAGCTGTGAAGGCCCTTAATATTCGAGTGGTACTCCCTCTTTCCATAAAGGTGATAGCCACCTTGACCGCATGCCTTGGCGAAGATATTCGCCGAAGTGTCGATACCGCTGCCTTGTGGCCCACCTATCATCCAATTCAGTTCACTTTTGGCCAAAAATCCCGGCCACCATCTATTGCTTCGCGCTCAGCCACCAGTTGCGCAGCTGATACCGATACAGCAGGAGCACTGATCAGCTTCGCCGCAATAAGGACAAACACATTCGCATTCATCAATAGGATTACTGCAAGCTGGGCAGATTGGATTCTCCTCAACTTCCTTCAATTCCTTTTCCAACAACACCGAAATAGCTGCTCATAATCATTAAAGCTTTCCTTTCACTTCCTTGAAAAAGCAAATATACCGAAGTGTTTTGATACTAGTCGATAGAAGAGTGATAGCTAAGATGCCGATTGATCCAGACTTCATGAAAATGCCAAAGGCAGGCTCACATAATGATCATGACGTGAGAGGAAACGTGGACCCGCCCAAGAGCTTGGGAGTCCATGGAACTCAGGTTGCCGTTGATCATGATGTGTGCAACGGTGATGCTATTTGCGTCTCAGTTTGCCCAGTAACCGTCTTCGACATGATTGACTCTCCTGGAAATCCAGTTTCTGAACAAAAATCTGATCCTGTTCGAGAGCAGGACTGCATATTCTGCAGGGCATGTGAGGTAAACTGTCCAACTCAAGCGATCAAGATAACTGAACCATAACCAATCCTTCGCCATTTCTCTTGTGCATAAACAGCAGTGAATTGGGGGCAAGAATGGAAGGAAGAGGTCGAATCAAAGCGATCATCAGACTATTAAATCTACAGTATCCAAACGCAGAAGTAGCTTTGAGATATAGCAATCCTTTTGAGCTACTGGTTGCAACCGTTCTCTCCGCGCAGTCTACTGACAAAACAGTCAACAAGGTCACAAGAAATCTCTTCCAGAAGTATCGGAAGCCAGAAGACTATGCAAGCGTTAACTTGGAAGAACTAGAAGATGACATCAGATCCACTGGTTTCTACAGAAATAAAGCCAAGCACCTGAGGAAGATTGGACAGATATTGGTTGAGCAGTTCAAGTCGAAAGTTCCGAGAACAATGAAGGAGCTTGTTGCGCTACCAGGTGTAGGAAGAAAGACAGCCAACATCGTTCTCACAAAAGCATTTGGAATCTCTGAAGGAATTGCGGTCGACACACATGTGCAAAGGCTTACTGGACGGCTCGGACTAACAAACAATAGGGACCCAAGCAAAATCGAGAAGGATCTGATGGATTTGGTCCCGAGAGAGAACTGGCCAATACTCACGGATTTGCTAATCTTTCATGGCAGGCGAATCTGCACTGCAAGAAAACCCGACTGTAATAGGTGCGTCTTGAACCACCTGTGCCCCTCGGCATTCGTTCCTTGAGCAGCGGTTCAAAGCGGCTCGCTATGACACCGAGAAATCAATGTCCTCCTGAAACACGTGGCCCTCAGCAATTACAGTCGCAGCTTTTCACTTAGACTGCCGGATCTATTTCCTATCCCTGTTTTCGATGTGTCACAACGAGTTGAGCAAACCTGTCTTGCTTCGCCTTACAGATTGGGCAAACATAAGGTGGATCTTCCCGGAAACACACGTAACCACACTGTTCGCAAAACCACATCTTCAATGCAGTTCCTGAGCTGGCTTCTTGCGAAGACTCCAGAGCACTGCTGAATCCCTCTCCAAGTGTATTGTCAACTGGTGCTTCATGTGCTCTCGTCTGCTTCATCAGAGGTCTTCGCTCCGGAATTTGAGTGACACTTGTTTTACCTTCGAATACATCTTTCCTGACATAGAGTCCGCAATAACAGAACCCGTATTCCATGACATCAGGATCTCGATAATCACAGGGGCAGATTATGTCTCTGTCAATTTCAAACTTCCCTGAGGCAAGCCTACAGGGGCACG
>CP070683.1:334375-338563 GCA_020352645.1 Candidatus Bathyarchaeota archaeon
GGTGATCAGGGTTTGCAGGGCATTCAAGGTGATCCTGGCTTGAATGGAACAAACAGCGTTATACAGGTCATCCAAAGCCAAAACGTGACTGCCGCGGATTTGGGAACTTACAACCTGACTCAATGGTACAACATGTCGGTCTTCGACAGTTCAATGACGCTAACGATTGATATTCAAAGCGAATCCAGAATCTGCGCTGAATTCTTGAGCACAGCCACTTTCACCAACTCAGAGGTTTGGCTGAGAATCGCCGTGGATAATCAACACACAAGCACCATCTGCTACATAGGGTGCTTCGAAGTACCGAGTTCTCCCACTCTGCATCTACCAATTCAAGTGAAAATCCTGACTGACAAGTTGTCCGCTGGAACCCACACAGTTGACGTTCAGTTCTATCGGTTCAACGGTTCCCCAACATTACTGGACAGATCTCTTTACGTAACAGAACTGGCTGCTTCGTGAGAGAAAAACCGCTTGCACACAGCAAGTATCCTTGACCTTTTTTTCTTAAGGGTAACCTTCAGAAGGGAGGGCACGTTCCCGAAAAGGCTAAGCCGAGGAACGATCAGTGCGAGTGTATCACTAAAGATAGGTTGAAAGGCATGATTGATAAAACAAAAAGAGAGATAATTTTGGCAAAGTTTTCATGCGAATTGGCAAGAGCATTTCAAGGCAGTCGCCCAAAAACCTCTTTGCGTGGTCATGATTTATTTATGTGCTGACATCTGTCAATCGTAAAGAGAAAGCATTATATGCGAAACGCCAAAAGGGGCTCTTTATGAAAGTTCTTGGCGAATTGGAAGCTGTCAAGATGAGTCAACGCTCAGTAATGATTGGGTCATGGCCCACTCCAGAGCGTCTCGTAATCGGATTGCTTGTCTTGATGTTCGCTGTCATCTTGGCTGTCGATGCCATTCTGGTAACCATCGGTCAATCTGGTATACCGTTATCTGATAATGATGTCAAAGGCATAACGGGCGTTGCTTTCGTTTTAATCGCTATATTTATTCTTGTAAGAAAAAGAGAAAGCAAATAGAAACGCGACTTACCAAGACAACAACACAAGAAGCAACCGACCTCATAGAGAACGGATTTGAACACGTCACAGAAGTGGGTGGGACAAAACCGTTCCGAAAAAACGCGTGCGCAAAACAGCTTTTATCCTCCGAACCTTGCTCCAGGATGATAAAGGTAAATCCTACCAAACAGTTCGTTAAGTATTAGGTTCGGATATCTTCTCGCTGAAACTTTGAGAAACTTCCGAATGTGATAGATTTCATTAGAACTCGTTCCTTCAATCATCTTTCCCCATTCCTTGGGTTTGTATCTAGCATTATTACTAAGAAGAAACATGAGGAAGAAATGCGAAGTTAGTGCGGGAAAAGTTAGCTTAAAATTGTTTTTTTCTTAAATGAAGTGTTTACTCATTTGTGTTTCTTCATCGATCACAGGTTTGCGCAGCTTTTGAGGCGCAGGTTTGCGGAATTGATGGTGTTGGCTCCGGTAGAAAACTACGGCGACAGCTGGTAGTAGCTCTCTCCTATTTTTCTTCACGGAAACATGTTGCATTGCGTTCGGTGCTTGAGTTAGAACTTTGTTTCTGAAGCTTTTAATGTGGTAGACATTATACTTGCTGATTACTCGCTGAAGAGGAGGTGAACGCATTATGAAGAGAGCCAATATTGTTTTGATCTGGATTCTGATCATACCTGCACTGCTTGTGGGCATCACCGCCAGCGCCCCGTACGATCCTTGGTATGACCTGGACGAGAACGGGGCGATCGACATCTTCGACGTGGTCCGCATTGCTGGTAGCTACGGCACCACCGGGGATCCAGGGAAGAACGTGAACGTCACCAACTGGCCGAGCACTTGGAAGTCCATAACCTATGTTGAAGATTCGGTGATCCCATGGACAGCAAATCCGCTATTACTGGGTTTCTATTGGGGTCTTGACATTGAGGTCGAAGGATACAGCAGGATGTTTATCTACATTGAAGCATGGGGGTTCAATCCCGAGCCTGATGCATCCGTTGAATTCGGCATACGAGACCTCAACTGGCGAGAATCCCCAGGAGCCCGTTACGCCACTCAAGATACGTGGAGCCCCTATTTCACCTGCGAATTGGGAAACCGAACGTATAAGCAGATGATGGAGTTCAAGACCTGTGGCCCGCTTGTGGAGCCAGGCTTAGGCATCTACTCACCAACCATGAGCGGAACTGCGCACGTGAGGATCACCGTCTATCTTAGAAACGAGTAACCCCCACTTTTTTCTTCGATATCGTTCGTACGGTGGAGTTCTATGGTGTAGCAGGACCTGATCCGAGTTATGCTCCCAACTGCGACATCGACGGAGACGGGGACATTGACATATTCGACCTCGTCATCGCTGCAGGCAACTACAGAGAAAGCTGGTAATCATGCTCTGGGTTTAGCTAGAGGCTGGAGTGCCGGTCGTAACCCGACTTCTAGCCTTAGTAATTTCTTCAGTTGTTGTCATTGTTTCACCATTCTTTGACATATTGTTCATTCTCTATTACCACTCTTGCATTTAGGTAGGCTGTTCCTTCTTGAGTTCTACGTCTCCATTCTCGTGACGGTTGCCTAGTGAGCACATGTACGCAAGTCTAATTGGGAAAATACTGTAGTCCATCTGAATGGAAAAAAAGGGAGTTGAATTGTGTTATTTCTTTCCATAGTTTCCTGCTGCTATAATTAGGTCGAAGATTTCGACCTTGTTGTTCTTGTCTAGGTCGCATCTAGCGTCGTATTCAGGTGCTCCATCCTCTGATCCATAGGCTTTAGCCATCATCATTATGTCAAAAATGTCAACATCACCATCTTCATCTATGTCCCCCAGATATCCCCCAGAAAGCCCAGGAATCAAAACCACTCCGTTTACGTCGGTATGGATTATCGCGTACGCGGCATAATCAGCAAGATTTGTAGTGTTAAGTGTTAGATAAGTTGTCACAGGGGTATCTAATTGGTTCTTCACTCGAAATGTCATAACAAAGGCAGTTCCACTCCCGTTAAAGATGTCCGATCCATAAAGGCAACCTGCAGCAAACCAATACCAATCAGCATAGACAAGATTCGCCAAACCTATTGGCTCATGTAGAATACCTGCGTAAGGACTTGGTGGAATGGGACTGGAGAAGTTCTCAAATCCAATAGTCCATGTATGATTGACATACTCCAAATATTCATCATCCCAGTAGAACTTCACCTCAAGACCAAACAACCCATCTACATCCTCAACTACAACAGCCACAGCAAATTCCTCACCGATAACAGAACCAGACCCCAAATCAACAACTTCAGGGATAACCCTGACAACCGTATTCTCCTCAGTCCAAGCAAACCTTACATTGAACAAAGCACTGAAAACAAACAAAGCCAGCAGAAAATAAGCCACTCTTTTCACTATTTTCCCCCAACTAACGGGCTCTCTCTAACTGATATGCTTTTCGAAAGTTCCACGCGCGCTCAGAGTCCGATGGGATTGTGTCGTTCTCTTGCTTTTGAGGTGAGGCTGTCCTTCGCTGGTCAGAGGACAGCCAGTGGCGGTTGGTCGTCGGCGACGAGGCATTAAGCTTTTTGGGAGGGGAACCTTCGCAAGGGAGGGTGCGTTCCCGAAAAGTTTAAGCCGAGGAGCACGCATTTATTCAAGTTTTTTAATTGATATAAATATTTAAATTAAAGCTCCCGACAATTTGACAAGACGGTTCAAGCATTTGATACAGCCAGTCGTTTTCCTGCTACTTGGATTAGTGGGCCTCTTTATAGGCTCCCAGCTAGCCATAAGAGGTTTTGAGAATATAGCACATCGCTTCAGGGTTTCCCATCTTTTTATTGGGTTAACGGTGGTTGCCGTAGGCACGTCCCTACCAGAAATAGGAGTCAGCCTAGTAGGTGCCATAGATATACTTGCAGGACTAGATATGTCGGCTGTTTCGGGAGTAGTAGTTGGGAACAAGATAGGATCCTTCCTTAACCAACTCACATTAATTATGGGTCTAGTTGGACTCACTGGATTGATGTCAATTACGAAGCGGGAGCTAAAAAGGGAGGGAATCATGCTAGTTCTGTCCCTCATCCTCTTTTCTCTTGTAGCCTTTGACTTGAAAATAACACCGCTTGAAGGAGTCGCTGTAACATTCGCTTACCTTCTCTACTTCATCT
>CP070683.1:338663-342801 GCA_020352645.1 Candidatus Bathyarchaeota archaeon
CCACGTTGAACGAGTACGAAGATTCAGTGCTGACGTTTGCTCCGTCAAGCTCCCAGTGATCAAAAGCGAAACCCGAGTTCGGCGTTGCCGCTATGGAAAACAACGTGTTCTCAGCCACAGAGTGTGCTCCTATAGAAGGGTTGGTTGTTCCACTATTCTGCGGAGACACGTTAGATACTGTCACCATTACTGTGGGCGAGGGTGTTCCATAAGTAACCTCGAGCCTCTGTGCCCCCGGTCCTTGGCTGAATTCGATGTAAACGTAGTCTTCATCTACATGCCTGACCTGCCCGATAGAACAGTTATCAAAAAAGTTACTGAATTGCTTGCCATTGTACTCGATGGGGAACTTCCATACGTACTCTTCGAGTGCACTGTTTGCATCGAATTCAAGTGTTATCTTGTCTGATTTGTAATATGCGTTGTATGTGTTCTCAAGCATGTGCTTTGCGTTAAGCCAGAAGTCAAAAGCATCTCGAGGGTTGGCTGGTTTTATCGAGTCTGAGTATGGTGGAAAGGAAAACGTTGTGTTGTATTGGATGCCGTGTGCAAAGGTGCTTATGACTGGATACAAGGTCTTTGTTATGTCTTCAATCGCGGCAAACCTAGGATATTCGTGGAAGAGTTCTTCGTTTGCGCTGGACAACGTGTATTTGGATGGCTCTGATTTCTTTCCGAATCCCACGTAGCTCATTTTTCCGTCGTACTGAAAGAGAATCCAAGGAAGATTATCTATAGCTGTGTCAACTTCAGTTGGATGGCTGTCGAGAGGATGGGAAATCACAACTTGATCTTCTTCAAATCCGTATCCAGTTCCACCAAACTTGTCTTTCATCCAATATCGACTATCACTGTACTTCTCTTCGATGTACACGGTGTTCAAGATGAAGTGGGTTCCATTCCACATTGCGTAGCTGCTGCCGCCGGGCATTAGAGATACATGTTGCCATCCGTGAAAACTGTAGGTTAATCCGTAGTCCTCTCCATATTGTTTCCACAAGGGAAGATTCGTTGCCTCGTCTTGCATTAGCATTGGAGTGTACCACCAGCCGATGTTTATCATCTGTGGCTGTGCAGCGTCTGGAGTCATCTTAGACCAGTAAAGCTTTCCTAGCACGCTTGAATAGGTCATGTTTTCCCATATTTGGTATGCAGCGTCATCTGCAAAATTCATATTCTCATTGAAGTCAAGTTTTATGCGGTCATAGTTGCCACCATCTGTGCTGTGATAGATTATAGCTGCGTAGGTTCGGAAACTGAAATCTGTTTGCAGAACACCGGTCACACTTGTATGCATGACTTGCGAGCTTGGAATGCCACTGTAACCCGACGGAGCACCATCGATTAATGAAAGGTCGCCAATACCATTTGCTCTTCCGTAACCCAAAACACAGAATTGATAGTCGTAGACCCATCCAGACTGGAGAACCGACTCAGGTGGTATTAGACCGTTTTTCCAATACCATGTATCGGTGTCAACCCTGATTATCCATGCCCCTTTCCATCGCTTAAAGGGCATCATTTTTACAGGAATATTCTCAACGTTGTTAAGGGCGAAGTTAATGGAGTGTCCCCAAAATTCCATTCTCCATTCAGTCCAGCTCGTTGGATATCTCGCGAGGCTGTGGTCCAGAGGAGGCTCATTCAGGCTGTAACCCAGATACCAAACACTTCCGATGCCATAAGTGGTGTTTGCCATTCCTAGAGACCGACTACTCCCCCAGGTCTTGTTGAACCAAACGGTCATTCCAGGAGATCTATCTGTGATAACGTGAAAATAGAGAGAGGTCCCCAACGTTATAGCGGAGCCTTCCGTGTATTCCTTGATTCCATCGTTGAAAGTTTTGTAGACTATATTACTTGTAATTGCACCTCCATAGGACCAAGCTACATCACTGGCTGTGAGTCCCAACAATTCTGGAACTGCCATGGCAACTTTGCTGAAAAGCACGGCATTTGTTCCATTGCCTACAGCCCAGTCGATGTAGATCTGATTGACACCTGTCGAATCAGATGGGTCGAAATCGAAGAGTAGGACAATAACCTGGTACCTCAACGTGCCGTTTGAATATTGCAGAGCATGCTTGTCTGAAGGCGGGTTGTCTGCAGGTGCTATGATGTCGTCATCTTGGAAAACGTCATACGGTACTCCTCTGCCTTGCATGATTTTTTCAATCCTTTGAATTGCGTTGTAAGGGAGGTCTCTGTAGTAATCATAGCCACCCATAATTATCACAGCCCACTTGATTGGCAGTTGATCCCCTAAGCTTTGCGAATCTGCTTCCACCATCTTCACTCCAATATCAAATGGAGGGGTTGCAAAAAGCGTCAGGCAAAGCAAAACCAAAAAACAACAGATTCTACGGAGCCTCACGAAAAAGACACCTCTTTGCCAATTTGCATCATACATAGGTTCACGCGGAAGCCGTTATTAAATACAAATAGAACATCCGAATATTTGTCTAGATGAAACCTCTATGGCATCGTCGATAGCTGCTTTCTAGTTCTTCTATCATGAGAGAGATGCATCTCTTTATATGGCACAAAGTTGTAGTTCCGGTAGGAAAAAATGCGTGCTCTCTCTAACACCTTTACTGTATATTTGTTGAACGTGGGTACGGGAGCGTTTATTAACTATTACGAGATTAGATAACGAGGCGAAATTTGCATTGAAAAGGCTTTATGTAATCGGTGGATTGGTTGCTCTCTTATTATTTGAGACTTCGGTTTTTTCGGCATTGTTGTCTCAAACAATCATACGAAGTTCAGGTTACATAAGGATTGGGAGCCCTGAAGTTGGAAGTCTTAACATATGGATTGCAGATTTCATGGCAGACCTTCTTTCGCCAAACTTTGACTATAGCGCAGACGCAAGTCGTTGGCAAGACGCACTGAATGATTTGCGTGATGCACAACTAACGCCTCCGCCGAACAGTGAGATCACCCATGTTCAAATGCGCATCTGGTGGGATTTGAACCTAGGATCGGGTTCAACCGTCGAAGATTGGGTGAATCCCTATCTGGGATCTTCTGACGCAGGCCAAGTGCCAATAATGAATAACCAGCAATGGCAAAGATGGTACTTTAATAGGGATAACGATTTGCAGTTTGGACCTTCTGCGGCGGAACGCATTCATAACGCTGGTTTCAAGATGGAGTTTACCCTTTCGGGGGCTTGGAACAGGGACATATCTGATCCATCAAAACCTCCTCCATTCTTCAGAGGTAGACGAGAAGCAGACTATCCAGAGTGGATCGCGCTCGGTGGCGGCGAAACTTTCTTGCGAAACTACTATGCAAATGTCCTGCGTCCAGTTGCTGAGTTCGTAGCGTCATCTCCAAACTTCATAGATGGCGACATATTTGGTGTAAGTTTTGAGATGAATTACCCAGAGGCCGACTTCACATGGTTGCACAACGACACTTGGAAAAGGATGATTAGTGGAGGAGTCAACGCCACGCCCTATCTTGACGACGATCCATCCAAACCGGGAGTTAGAAAGATATTTCAAGACGCTGGAAAAAGCGGTGTCCTCATAACAATTCACCATCAGGGCTGGTACGATGACTTCGGACTGGGCTACAGCGCTGTGAAAAGCATCAATCCAAATGCACCAATTCCACAAACGAATCAAGGCATTTCAGGGGCTACGTATCTGAGTGCCTTTGATTTCATCGCGATAAGCGAGTGGGTAACTGTAGTACGGCAGGTTGATGCTCCTCCAGACGGTACACCGTGGGATGAAACGGGTCGCTATCTATTTAGGGATGGCTGGTATAATGACTTGACCTATGCGAAGACAGGGACTCCTTCTCAACAAGGCAGAAACCTGATCGAAGACTTTGCCACCTTGTCCGAAGTGTTGAATGGGACGAAAATCCTGATGAACAGCGGCTACGAAGCTAGGCACTATGCAGGAGTGACGTGGCCTCCTTCGGGAAGTTTGGATCACACCGCCCAGCGTGAAGCATGGGCTGGGCACGTGCTTGCTTTGAGTAATCAAAGCTGGTGTGCCGGTCAAGATTTCGAAAGATACACGGAAGACAAAACAGCTCGACCCACTGACAGTCGAACTTCTTGGAGAAATGCGTTAGCACAGGAAGTAATTATCTCTATTATTAGCGCAATACGAGGAAT
>CP070683.1:342901-346901 GCA_020352645.1 Candidatus Bathyarchaeota archaeon
ACTGCAGCTCGTGGTGCAGGGGCCTTAACGACACCTCTTTTGACTGACTCTGCGAGTTGGGTTCTGAAGGGCATACCGTTTACTTTTATGTTATAATCAAAACTCCTACCCACCCTGTCAGCCTCAACTTCATACGTTTTTTCCCCGATTTCAATCTTGAAAGGTGAGGCTGCGCCGCGATTGTCTTTCTCGAGTTTAACCTGCAAGTGCTTATTGTCTATTGTCACGTCAAGAAAATCCTCAGCTTCTTTCTTGAGTAGCTCGATCTTGTATGTTCTGTTATCGATAAGCACGCGATATTCAGGCATTTTTCATCTACTCAGCTTGAGTAATTCTTGTCTCGCTGCTAAGACCCAAGGCGGCAGTGCTGCAGGCTCTCCTCTTCGCGCTGGAATTACAGCCTTCACTTCTTGGGTGCTTCTTGTGAAGGCAGCTATTGCCGTTGAGAGCGCAGCCACTTCTTCCAGTTCCTGCTGTTCTTGAGTCATTGTCTTAGCTTCTCCACGTCCTGCTTGCCTTCTCTTGAAGAATTCAACTGCTACCTTAGGAAAAAGAGCGTAAGTTAGCTCATCCTCTTCGCCAGTTATGAATTCCTTCACTTCCTCTGGTATCTTGTCGAGCTCCGGTTCAAGCATGTCCGCAGGACGAACATTAACTGGCTCTTCTTTGCCAATGATCTTCCTCTTAATCGCTTTGCTTATTGGCACCGGTGATTTTCCGTAGAAACCCTTTACATAATCCTTAACTTCTTTAGGCACGATTCTGTACCGTTCACCTGACAACACATTGAAAACTGCTTGACTCCCAACTAGTTGGCTTGTCGGAGTCACCAAGGGTGGGTATCCCATGTCTCTGCGAACACGAGGAACCTCCTTGAGCACTTCTTTAAGCTTGTCTAAGGCATTCTGTTCCTTTAGCTGGGAGATCAGATTCGAGAACATCCCTCCAGGAATTTGATGAATCAGAATGGTCGTGTCCACCCGTTCAGCTAGCGGGCTGATCAAATGAAGTGGATCATAGTGTCTCTCGCGCAATCCTCTAAAATACTCCGCAATCTCAATCAGCAACTCCATGTCAAGCCCAGTCTCGAACTCAGTTCCCTTGAGTCCCGCAACCAAGCTCTCAACAGGTGGCTGGGATGTCCCCCATGCAAATGGAGAGAAAGCAGCGTCAAGAATAGATGCCCCAGCCTGACAAGCCCGCAGGTAGGTCATCATAACAGTCCCACTGGTGCTGTGGCAATGCATTTGAACTGGCAACCCAATCTCTCGTTTCAACGCTGAAACAAGTTTGTAGGCCTCGCCAGGCATAAGCATGCCAGCCATGTCCTTTATACATAATGAGTCACATCCAAGTTCAGCAAGTCGTCCAGCGACTTTCACATAATATTCTATTGTGTGAACAGGACTAATTGTGTAACAGAGTGATCCCTGAGCATGAGCGTCGGCTTTTCTCACTGTATGTATGGCAAGCTCCAGGTTACGAGTGTCATTCAACGCGTCGAAAATGCGGAATATGTCAACGCCATTTTCCGCCGCTTTGCTAACAAACTTAACCAGTACGTCGTCTGCATAATTGCGGTAGCCAACCAAGTTTTGGCCACGGAGAAGCATCTGCAATGGCGTTTTTTGAACATGCTTCTTCAGTTTCCGAAGGCGCTGCCAAGGATCCTCATGCAAAAAACGGATGCTGACGTCAAATGTAGCTCCTCCCCAAACCTCAAGTGAGAAGAAGCCAACTTGATCGATCTTCTCAGCGATAGGAAGCATTGATTCAGTTCGCATGCGCGTTGCCATCAAAGATTGATGGGCATCTCGAAAGGTTGTGTCAGTAATCTTAGTCTTTGTTGCCAACAAGAATCCCGTTTGAAGATCTGAAGATTAGTAAACAATCTTGCGCTGATATTTTAAGCTACCCTTTCCACCAGAGTAGTGTGGCGGATGGAAATATGCGTCTTCACAGTGGAATGTTTGAATGCTTCTTGGGGGGGCGTGGTTCCCGCTTCGTAACAAGCATTTCCAAAGCGCTGATGAGCCTAGGCCTCGTGTGTGAAGGATCGATGACGTCGTCAATGTATCCTTTCTCCGCGGCAATGTAGGGGTTTGCAAACTTCTTTCGGTACTCAGCTGTTAACTCGGCCTTTCTCTTTTCTTGATCTTTTGCCTTAGCAAGATCCTTCCGGAATATTATATTGATGGCTCCAGCTGGACCCATTACGGCAATCTCTGCTGATGGCCAAGCATAGTTTATGTCTGCACCGGAGTGTTTACTGCCCATTACGTCATATGCTCCTCCATATGCCTTGCGAATTATCACGGTTATCTTAGGCACTGTGGCTTCACAGTAAGCGAACAATAGTTTTGATCCGTGGCGGATTATTCCACCATGTTCTTGATCTATGCCTGGCAAGAAGCCAGGAACATCCTCGAAAGTTATTATTGGAATGTTAAAGGCATCGCAGAATCTTATGAAGCGTGCTGCTTTTGCTGAAGATCTTACATCTAGCGTTCCAGCGAAGGATTTCGGCTGGTTTGCCACAATTCCTACTGAGCGTCCATTCAGCCTAGCGAATCCCACCACTATGTTTGGCGCCCACAAGGGCTGGACCTCTAAAAATTCTCCATTGTCTATCACTGAAACGATTATCTCCTTGATGTCATATGGTTTATCGGGATCATCGGGCACAACTTCCTCCAAGGCATGATCAATGCGATTGGGATCGTCGCCTAACTTCTTGAGTGGTGGGGCTTCTAGGTTGTTGGAGGGCAAGTAGCTGAGAAGTTCTTTCGTGAGCTCTATGGATTGTCCCTCATTCTCGGCCATGAAGTGGCATACCCCGCTGGTTTGCATGTGAACGGATGCGCCACCTAGCTCTTCAAAGCTGACCTCCTGTCCCAGAACTGTTTTGATTACTTCGGGTCCCGTGATGAACATGTGACTTGTGTCTTTCACCATGATGATGAAGTCAGTCATTGCCGGTGAATAGACAGCTCCACCAGCACATGGACCCATTATCACTGAGATTTGGGGAATAACTCCTGAGGCCACAACGTTCTTGAAGAAGATGTCACCATAACCTCCAAGGCTGGCGACTCCTTCTTGGATTCGTGCGCCTCCGCTGTCATTTATCCCGATTATGGGTGCGCCGGTTTTCATTGCCAGATCCATGAGTTTGCAGACTTTCTTTGCGAACATTTCCCCAAGCGAACCTCCGAAGACTGTGAAGTCATGAGAGAAGACAAAGACTAGACGACCGTTGATCGTTCCATACCCAGTTACCACTCCGTCTCCCAAGATTTTCCGTTCAGCCATTCCGAGATCTGAACAGCGATGTAAAACGAAGGGGTCTTGCTCCACGAAGCTTTCGGAATCGAGAAGTAGGTTGATTCGTTCTCTAGCAGTCATTTTGCCCTGCTTGTGCTGTTTCTCAATCCTCTCTTTTCCCCCTCCCAGTTTCGCTTGCTCCCGGAGCTTGCGCATCCAATGTATTTTTTCCTTAACTGTGGGTTCATCTGACAACGGGCTTTATCACCATTGATTGCTAGACTGTGACTTTAAGTATATATTTCCTTCATAGTAAACTTAAGAAATATAACTTCTTGAATCATGTTTAGTGCGTGATGAAGCTATGCTCCGATTCCACAATACGTTGACCCGCAAGAAGGAGATCTTTAGGCCTATTCAGCCAAGCACAGTCCATCTATACTCATGCGGGCTAACTGTCTATGACTATGCTCACATAGGTAATCTTAGAGCGTACATTTTCGTGGATCTTCTAAGACGTTGGCTGGAATACAGAGGCTTCAAAGTGAAGCATGTGATGAACTTTACAGATGTAGATGACAAGACAATTAGGGGAAAGCAAAGAGAGGGCGTTTCGCTCAGAGAATATACTCGAAAGTATATTGACGCTTTTTCCAAGGACTTGGAAGCTCTGAATATTAGGAAACCCGGGATCACTCCTAGAGCAACTGATCATATATCTGAAATGGAAGAGCTC
>CP070683.1:347001-350937 GCA_020352645.1 Candidatus Bathyarchaeota archaeon
TACATTAATCCAAGCGAAGATGAAACAGAAAACGGCGCGTTGCTGGCTTTGCAGCAGTTGGAGTACAGTCAAGGATTAGGAGTTTTTCGATGCGCACAAGCCCTTGGAAACGCAGTTACCGTTGTGCCTGGAGCTATCGGCCTCTTTGAGGCGCATACGTTGAGGGAAATACTGAACAGTAAAGGCTTAAGATCAGTCACTGAAGACTCTGAGATTACTCTAGAATTGCAGGAGCAAGGACACAAAATAGGATACCTAAATCTAGCGAGGAGTTGGACTGTAGTCCCCAGTGACTTCAAGAACCTTTGGAATCAAAGAATTCGCTGGTTCGTAGGCTGGCTGCACAATTCACTTGATCTCCACCGAACCATTCTCTTCAAGAGACGATGGCTCAGCCTTCTGCTCTGGTATTGCCTAATCATAGAGTATTTTGGCGCTGCTGTAGAGCTGGGAGCAGTTGTTGGCTTTCCATTCTTGCTTTGGTTCGCCCCTGATAGAGTCCTATTCACAATCAACCTACTATGGTTCGGAGGATACGCGTTTGTGATAGGGACTACAGCTCAAGCTATCGCTGTGCGGTTCGCATATGGAAAACACAATCACAGATCGTTACTCTACTATACTCCCTTCTATTTCATCTTGTGGCTCGTCAATTCGCTGGCAAGATTGTCCAGCTTGGCGAAATATTCCTTTGGATATAGAGGAAAGTGGAATAAAACAAGCAAGAATCCTTAGAAATCAGCAAGAGATAAAGTGCTCGTATTCTTAGTGCTACCATTGATTTTCTGCTTCGTACTCCTGTGAAGGCAGAAAAGTTGCTCAGACACTTCATAATCCTGAGCACTTGATGAAAGGCGAAGAGAATAAAAGCACAATATGCGAATAAAGCCTCAAGGAGCAAACGACAAGTGAACGAACTTCAAATAAAGTATGAACCTTTCAAAGAAATAATAGTCATGGAGCAAACTTGGTTTTCAACTCCCGAAGACTTGGCAAGATTCACCAACATAGTGGCTGGAGGAAAGATGGCAGGTGTCTACTGGGCCAGAGGAATATCATTCATCTACTTCCCCTTGTCGATAAACACTGAGACAGCGGCCAGAGAGCTGGTTGAGAAAAGGAGGGTATACTGGGCTTTCCTGAGCTACACAGCAATGCCTGATTATAAGGGTCTGATCGAAACGAAAGAAAAGATCATAGTCCCAGTTCTTGACATGTCTAACAACCCTCTCTTCCAGCAAGTTGCTGAATGGCTGAAAGCTGAGCACAGCCAACACGATAAGACAACTTAGCTTGGCGCGCGTCAGATTGCAATGCGAACAATAGAAGTAAGAGGCAGAGTATTCAGCGGCGAAGGGGTGGCGAGTCAATACATTAGTATTCAGTGGGCAAGAGAGCAGATTCAACAGAAGCTGGGGTTTGATCCTTTTCCGGGTACTTTGAATGTCAGGCTCAAGAGAGCAGATTCTGGAAGATTGAAGACGGCGTTTGAAACTTCCCGGGGAATCTCACTTTTTCCACCTAGAGGTTACCTCTCAGCACGTTGTTTCCAGGTATCTGTCATGAGCAAGATTGATGGTGCCATAGTGATCCCTGAGAAGCAGGGATATCCACCGGACATCTTGGAGATCGCCGCGCCCGTGTCCTTGCGAGAACACCTGTCGCTTAGGGATGGCGATGAGGTTGAGATGGCGATTTTTCTTGACGAAAACCCTAAGGTCTGAGACCGTGCCTTCTTACGCAAATTTCCAAGAACTCGTTGAAGCAACCGGTCTTTTTTAAGTGCTTGCCGTATTGTGCTAGAGCAGCCATTGCACGAGCAGCATCTTCAGGTGATGTGTAAGCGGGAATTCCTAGTTTTTCGAATCTTGAGCGGATAAACATCGCCATTTCAGTTTCCCCAATGTCACAAGCCACAACTGGCTTTGCGCATTGTTTCACTAAAGACGCGATTCGGTCAACAAAGTCTTCCTGCAAAGCCGGAGTGTGATGCAGCCCTAGTACTATTAGGCCATCAACCTCGGGTGTATCTAGCATTATCTTCGCTGAGAGCTCGAACATCTCAGAAGTGGCTGATCCAGTGATGTCAACAGGGTTCAGATTGGTGGCAAATCTGGGCAGCTTTCCGCCCTTCTTCAGTTCCTCGAATTCATCAAGTACTGAATCAGAGAACTTGTTCACCGTCAAGCCTCGAGCCTCGCATTCATCGACAGCCATCACGCTCGGTCCCCCGGCATCTGTGAGAATGCCAATGTTATTTCCTGTTGCTGGTGGTTGGAATGCGAGAGCTTTTCCAACGTCGAAAAACTCTTCCATATCTCTCACCCTCACTATTCCTACTTGCGCAAAGGCTGCTTCATATATTCTGTCTGATCCAGCAATTGCTCCAGTGTGGGATGCTGCTGCTCTTGCACCAGCACCAGATTTCCCGCTCTTGAATGCAACGATAGGCTTTTTTCTCGTGACTTTTTCCGCAGCTTTCATGAATTCTCTGCCAGCCTCTATTGCTTCAGCATATAGAAGAATCACCCAGGTTTCTCCGTCAAGCAAGAAATATTCAAGCATTTCAGCTTCGGCAACGTCACATTTGTTACCGAAACTGACAAATTTGCTCACACCCAATTGGCTTCCAGCCAAGTAGTCAAGAGCGGCTGCACCGAATGCACCGCTCTGGGTTATCATCGCTATGTGTCCTGACATGGGTCGTGGTGTGGCCACGAATTCATCTCCTGTTGTGAGCACCTTTGTTTCAGGTAAGAATAGCATGTCGACCCCTGTTCTATTGTCGTAGACACCTAGACAGTTGGGTCCGAGAACACGAATATTCGCTTCTTCTGCTACGGAGACTATTGTCTTTTCGAGTTTTTCGTTTCCTATTTCACTGAACCCGGCTGAGATTATCACCACCGCACTTACATCCTTAGCAGCGGCTTCTTTCATAATGTCGAGAACACTCAAGGCGGGCACGACAATCACTACCAGCTCAACTTGCCCGGGTATCCTGGAAATCGAGGGATAGCTCTTGTATCCTAGAATGTGATCCTCGGTTAGGTTAACTGGATAGAGCTCTCCGTTAAAGACGCCTCTGCGTTTGTTCTCTGCGAAATTCTTGAAGATTACGTGTCCGGCTTTGTTGACGTTCTTGGATGCTCCTACGACAGCGACTGATTTCGGATCGAAAAAAGTGTCCATGCGTTGGACTGTGTCACGCATCGATGTCCCCAGCCTCATAAATCCTTAATACTGCCAAGTAGTCAACCTCGCTATTTTGGTTTTGTGATTAAATGCTGTATGCTAAGTTCTAGTCAAATGAGGGTCTTACAATAACAATTGGCGTGTGTTCTGTTTGATCCAGCATTTTCTGTGAGACGCCAGTCAATGAAACACCAAATGCTCTGGTCATATCCCAAATCGTTCTCCCAGCTCCCCAACCTCTTGCCCGATTTGCCAGACGTGCAATTCTCAAAAAATTCCTCACACTTAATTCTTTCCCGCCTGAAGCAGCAAGTGGCGTGGCTCCTTTCTTCAACTTTAATGCTCGTCCAATTACATAGGCGACAAAACCTCCCGCAGAGAATATTCCTTCAATAGGCTTTGGTCTAGGAGTAAAGTGGAAGTTTCTCCAAGAATAGGTTTTATCAGTGTCCACAATCATCACGATAACACTGACATTGAGTCTTGACTTGATGCTGAGTCGTATTCTTTCCGCTACTTCAGGAGCCTCTCTAAGAGGGAGGCTGACATATGAATGTGGAAGATTGCTGCCATCAATTCCTCCTTCTGAGCTGTGCATTAGCGCCTGCAAAAGAGAGCTGTGTCTTAACGCAACTTGCTTGTGGATGCTTCCCTCATCTAGAGGATAGTTTCTGAAGTGATTGATCGTCTTCTTTCGCAGGTGGCAAAGAGGTCCTAGAATGTATGTCCAAACGTATCTCA
>CP070683.1:351037-354971 GCA_020352645.1 Candidatus Bathyarchaeota archaeon
TAGATTAGTCCGATGAAGGTGAAGAAGAAGGTTACTGCGATGAAGGTTAGCTCTGAATGAAACTTCATTATCGAGTCTTTCAGTCGTGACAGCTGATCAGCATCTACTTTCAGCTTTAGGGATTTGCACAGTGCAGTGGAGTTGCCGAGAATCAGGCCGAAAAGGAAGACAGCTATTACCCCAGTTCCCTCGAGCATCTCGGTCAGTGAGTATAGCAGAAGTAGAGCGGCTAAAGTGAACGTGAAGGTGTATTCGCCCTTTCGTGACATGTATAGAATGTTCAGCCAGGCAATCCCGATGATTGCACCAAGGAAGAGGGAGACGCAAATGTTCCTGATTAGAGCGAGTGAGATGTCGTCGAAGCCTGTTCGTCCAATGGTTAGGTAGCTCAGGATAGTCAAGGCTGAGACTAGCACAATTATGTCGTCAATTAGCGAGGCCACAGTCAAGGTTGTGATAGTTTTCCCGCTGATTCTGAGATGTTTTCCTACGGCAACCACGGTGGCTGTGCTCAGGCCCCCCCAAGCTGAAGACAATAGAAAGGAGTAGGCCCATCTAATCGAAAACGCGAAATGAAGAAAGACTCCCACAATTGCAGTGCTCAACAAGAACCCCAGAATTGACAGAATAACCGCCCTTCGACTCTGCTCCATCACCTCGCGTATATTCATGTGTGCACCTGCATTAAATGCGATGAAGACAAGCGTGAGGGGAGCGAGGAAAGGAATTAACTCAACTAGGGAGCTACGACTAAGACCTAAGACGGGTCCCAACACAGGCCCAAAGACTATCCCGAGAACTACTAGAAGTATCACGCTTGGAACCATGATCTTTCGAGACAATATGTCACCTAGAAAACTCAAAGCCATTATCACAGCGGCCGCAAGGAAAACCACTGCAGCTTCCATGCTATCAGCTCCTAGCAGAAACTACGTCGGCAAGTTCAAAAGCTTTTCACTCATCATTTACGAGTGCTTCTCAAAGCACTCAGAGCAGTTGACGTAATGAGCATGCTTTTCATCATGTGTTAAATGTGAATGGCGAATTTGCACTCTTTGGCTCCAGATATGGCGGATTGTATTAAGTCAACTTCAACCGGTTTTTCTAGGACAGCTTCCCAAAGCTTCTTTACAAATCCCTTCGAGCAATGACAATATGTAGGTGATATATTCTCTTCCGTTGCTGCAACCATCTCACAGTAGCATCTTACTCCGTAGGATTGAGGTGTATAGTATTGATAGAGGACACTTCCTTCTCTAAGGAGCCTGGTACCTTTCGCAGGTTTTTTCTGCTCTGCCTCTATGAACTCATCAGCAGTCTTGAACTTTTTCCGCTTGGTTACAGCTTCATCTATAGCTCCTCTGTTCATTTGGGCACAGCCAAAGCCGCAATTTTCCATAATTCTGAACCTTGTTCCTTCGTCAACCAGTTTGTCCAGCCTCTCCATAGCACCTCTCATCCAAAGCGCCTTTTCCTTAGAATCAGTATTCTCAAGGATGTCCTCACTTCCCTCCCTAACCTTCTTCATCACTTCCTCTCCAGCAAACTGCTCAACGATCTTCTCTAACGCTATCAACATTCCATGCTTCTTTCCCATACAAACCCCTCCGTTGTAATCATACCATACACTTCTGATTTTATGGCTTGTGGAAGTAGCCATAGATTCCGGA
Source organism: Candidatus Bathyarchaeota archaeon (assembly GCA_020352645.1). Lineage (GTDB taxonomy): Archaea > Thermoproteota > Bathyarchaeia > Bathyarchaeales > SOJC01. The sequence continues at coordinate 352,708 of CP070683.1, forward strand.
AGCGTCGTCTAAGCCCGAGACTCTGTCAATGGGCAGTAGAAGACACTTTATCACGTGCGCGCGTGAAAGTTGGGTGTTTTTCCGGTTGTCTCTATCTGAAATAACTTGAACACGTGATACTCGCGTGGTGACCACGACTCTGACCACTTTTCACCAGCATGTTAAACTAGAGTGTCCATACTTTCCTCATACTGAGATGTGTGAAAGATGGGAATCAGCACAAGAATAGTCAAAGATGCTGAAATTACGTTGACTAAAGAGATCAGCCTTAGGACTGCGTGATTAGGTGCTAAAGGTCTACTCTCACACTGATGCTGACGCCAAACCTCTCTTGCCCCAGGTTTCAAAATACACCGAAATGGCTGAGTTGATGAAGCTACCTTTTTGGATATTCGCTGAGGGCTCGAATCCGATAGGCGTAGTAACTGCAGGAAAGGAGCCACTGCAGATGTTAGCTCCGATTGGAACTCAAGTTGCTGTGATAGATCTGATTCAGAAAGACCAGCATCCTAGGGCCCTGAAAGATTTCGCGTCTCAATCATTGAAGCTGGCGCTGGAAAGAGACGCACAAATCGCCACCGTTGAGCTGGCCTCAGAGGAGAAAGCTGCGGTTGACGGCTTCATAGGGGTGGATTTTAGAGTTCTATGCGACACGTTTACGATGACTCTGCCGCTGGACCGAGAGTTCGACACGCCTCGGGGCCTTGAACTGAGACTGGCGCGGAGAGAGGAGATGGGCAAGTGGATTGAGTCGGCAAGCAGATTCCTGTCAGGCTCCGCCGACGCCGTTATGGAGAGAATACTTGAGCAACTCGGCGAGTTCCCTGAGAATCTTATGGATATGTATTATTCGATGGAGAAATTCTATTTCGCTAACGCAAACAAGCATGAGATCGGCATCTTGAACTTCAGTCCAAAAGCAGGGCGAATCAGTAACGTCGGAGTTGAGCCTTCAAACCGAGGCCAAGGTCATGGAAGGAAAATAATGCTATTCGGACTCCAGCAGCTCAAAGCTGCTAACTGCAAACAGGCCCACCTGAGAGTTCACGTTGACAACAAACCAGCACTGAACCTTTACAAATCCTTGGGATTCAAGGTCAACGAAAGACGCAAACTATTGATTTGGGAAAATAAGAAAGCGTAAAAATGCATATGCGCGCCAAGGTTCTGTCAGAAGCCACTTGGGCCAAAGGCAAAACCGAGGTTAATGGAGATATCTCCCGCACTTCCCCTTTCTTTTTGCTTTTCTCAAACTTCCAAACGGTAGGAGATTCCGCTTTCTTGCTGAGTGTAAATTCTAGAACTGCACGCGCGTGCTTTTATCTTGAAAGTCACGTGTGATGGCTTCATAGTACCCCAAGGATTCGTTCTTTGAAGATCCTGAGGGTATCCAATCCATTCTTACGAAGGTTTCCGACGAATGGAAGGCAGATATTCATTATGTCTGCATGGTCCTTGAATTCTGTAAGCTTCTCGATGATAACAGGCGGTGTTCCACCGATCTCCTTAGAGTTCAGAGTCTTCAGGTATTTCTGCTTCACAGACTTTGGGTCGCGCGCGCTCCAGATCCACTCTTGTTCAAGGATTTCCTTCAATCTCTGTTCAAAATCATCAGTGTCTTCACCGATTACCCCCGCTGTCATGGAAGCCGACCACCTGAGCTCCTCGAAATCCCGCCCGACCCTTTCACACATTCTCTTGACTCGTTTTTTCTTCTCTAAGAAGGCTTTGATTGTTGTTGTATCTCCATAATCCATTCCATCTGCATATCTAGCGACAGTCTCCTCCATCATTGGAGCTTTGAGTTTCATCGAACCGACCCAAATTGGCACACGTGGTTTTTGAATAGGTTTTGGTAGAAACATAGTTTCTTTGATCTTGTAAAAGTCCCCATCGAAACTAGGTCTCTCTTCTGTCCAAAGTAGGTTGATGATTTGAATTGCTTCCATTAGTTGAGTCACCCTTTTTTTTGCTGATGGAAAGGGATAACCATATGCTTCATACTCGCTATCTTTCCAGCCTGCTCCTATTCCCAGATCTATTCGTCCATTAGATGCAATATCTAGACTTGCTACGATTTTCGCAAGAAGAGCGGGGTTTCTGTAGGATTGTGACGTGACTAATGTGCCCAATCGAATACGCTTTGTTTGAGGGACTAACAATGCAAGTATTGTCCATGCATCATGTGATTGCATCTCTCGAGCATATTGGCCCGCTACGGGTCCAAAGAAATGGTCTGAGACTGTAAAGCTGTAGAATCCTGA
>CP070683.1:355071-358966 GCA_020352645.1 Candidatus Bathyarchaeota archaeon
GTGGCTAGTAGAGACATACATGATGCGGGCAATACTCCCTAGATCAATCCACGCTCGACACCCTATTTTTTCCTCTCAGTTTTGCAGGAAACCGATAGAGTGCGCTTAAAAAGAACAAGGTTTTGCAGTTCTAAACTATTGCTTTCTCAGTGGATGTTTGGCTAGGTCTTCTAGCCAGTTTGGATGGACTCCAACAGATTTCTTCAGTGTGGGACATGGAAAGTCCTTGCATTGTGTACAGTAATTGAGCTGCTTTTCCTTTCTGCAACAACCGTATATGTTGCATTCAGATCTATCTTCAGATCCACAGCCCTTGCATTCTTCGTTCATATAGTAACGGCAAGATCCACAGTAAAGGAGACATGGGGTCGCTAAAGGGTTAGAAGCCATGAGTCTTCACTTCTATATGTCCATGATTTCGCTTCTGATTTAAGATTTAGCTGGCTGCTTTCTCGCCACGCTGCAAATCAACCAGATTAGAATCTCTTTGTGCATCGAGTGCGCATATGAATTCTAGTTTCATACAGACAGTTCACAAGTGCTTTTAGTGATTGTAGAGAGTACGTTGGAGAAAGGTGAAAACATATGCCATACTACTGGACTTGGTTGAAAATTGATCGATCCAAAGCTGTTGACGCTTTGAAGGGATTGAAGAAGCTGCCAAAGAAATCTCCGAATCCAGGCGTGAAGGTCTACTATGTGGCGAATGTCTTTGGTGACTGGGATAATTGTGTGTGGTTTGAGGCAGATGATAACAACCATGCAATGGAATATGTGCAGAGGACTCTTTCCAAGATTCCTGGAGTGACCTACACCTGTACGTACTCCACAGCCCCAATACGCGAATACTGGAAGAACTGGAAGTAAGCAGCAAAATAAGTCGTCAACCCTCTCTTTTTTCTACGAACGCTGGAAATCTTCTGAGTGCAGAGCATCTTTAGTTAGATGCGTTTCTGGTGGATGTGCACAGGCTAGCTAATCATGTGAACGGCGCTGTTCTAGAAAAGTGTTATATTGTCTATCTGGAGAAGCTGATTCCGGATGTAGAGCGTTATGACTGAAACAGTGGAGAGGGGGCTTAAGAAGCTTGGAGTAACGGTTTCCAAGCCTATCCTCGCTTTGATAGCTGTGATCTTCGGTGTCCTCGTCATTGCCTTCCCTGACCTGCTGCAGTGGATCGTCGGACTATATTTCATAATACAAGGTGTACTGCTGTTTACCGACTACATGGAATCAAGAGCAAGCTAGCGTGGAATGTCAGAAACGCTTTTCCCCCCTTTCTTGCAGAGGAATTCGTCAGTTATTCCACGAGTGTGCGACGCTTGTCAGCACTTGGCCAAAGTGATCAGTATTGCTTGGCCATATGCTTAAATATTGATGGAGATCCACTCTCTCCCCGAGGAATGACATTGAGCGACAGATCCCGTGAATATGCTTATGCTGGCAGACTGGAAGAAGCAAGAAGGCTCGAAGCACAAGCGAACGCTCTCGGAACGATAATTGAGAAAGAGCTAAACATTCTGGGGTTGAAACCGAATATGAAGGTTCTGGATGCGGGATGTGGAACGGGCGCTGTTACAAGGAGAATGGCTTCAAAAGTATTCCCCGAGAAGGTTTGTGGCGTAGACATCGATCCCCTGTTCATTGATGAAGCGAAAAAGGCAGCGTCCAGAGAAGGCTTAACAAACGTCCAGTTCACCTTAGGAAATATCGATAACCTGAAATATGAGAAGGGAAGGTTCGATTTATCTTACTGCAGACTGGTTCTCATGCATGTGCACAACACAGTGAAGACTATCTCAGAATTAAAGCGAGTGACCAAGCGAAGAGGAATTGTTGCAGCTTCGGATATCGACGATGGCGCAATGCTGTGGTTTCCGCAAACGCCAAGATTCTTCAATCTCTGGTCAAAGTTCGGTCAATGGGCAAAAGCCAGAGGAGATGACCGTTATATCGGCAGGCAATTGTTCTCGATATTTTCTGAGGCTGACTTGGACTCAGTTAACATATATCCTATTCCAATGTATGGCTCACAGCAGAGTCCAGTGGCGCTAAAGATGCTTGTTTCAGTTCCAGTTCAAATCATCGAACAAGACAAAGAAGAGCTAATCAAAGAAGGTGTAATTACGGCTAAGGATTACAGAGAATCGTTGAGTGAAGTGCAACTCGTTTTAAGCCACCCCGGTGCATTTGCAATGGGAATGACGTTTCTCGCAACAGGAGAAGTCCCCTAGAAACGCGCGTGTAGACTTAAAGACTCGTATGCCAAATCTTGGTGGAATGATAAATTAGAAACCAATACTCAGGGATTCTAGGATTCCTTTAGTCGGAAATTCGCTGAGGTTTATTGAGTGAGTGCCGTGATCATAGAACAGCGCCGTAAACGACCTGAGCCCTGGCAGACTGTATTGGGTCCAGAGTCTTTGCAGTTCTTCTATTCTCGGTTTTGATTTGCGTAGTAAGCAACCTTTAAGCTCGCCTTTGTGGTAGATGATGAAAGGATTGTTCTGAAGCAGCGAGATTGCCTTCCTGTTCTGGGGCGTTAGTTTCAAAACACAGTATGGTTGATCATGATGCAGTCTTATTGCCATACCCCACTCTTTCTTGTATCTGAAGACCCCATTATTGAAGAAGGGAACGGTTCTTCCATAGTCAAGCCACCGTAGATCTTGACCTTTCCCCCATTGGATTAAGAAGTGCAAAGCAGCTGTTCCCGCCAGATTCTTAGCAAAACTGGTGTTTCCATAGTAAATTCCATAGATAAGAGCGAAAACGGTATCTCCTCTAATCTGGAAAAGCAAGCCAGCGAGTCGCCTTTTGCGCTTTGTGACAAAAACGATGCCACCGTTTCTTTTGTAGTAACCCATCAAGACGTCATATGGCGAAAACATCGCCGCTTGGCCAAATCGTCTTTCAATGTAGGGGCGATACATCTTCCAGTAGAAGAAATCGAAGTCCTGCAGATCACAGTGGCTGATGGCGTATCCATAGTGCTGGTGGCTGATGGCTTTTATGTCCCTTCTCCTTCTTCTACTCATCGAGCGATGGACTTGGCTCATAGTTTGATGCAAATCAAGCGCGAAACTAATGGTTGGCAACACCAAGTAATCGTCAAGGCTGAGAAACCTCGCCATGCTATGTTTCTTGACGTCGATCAGGGCAGCATCTATGTGTGATTTATCTATCTGACAAGAACGGCGCGCTAAGGTTGTACCCAACCACGAAACCTTTGCTGTCCCTGGGTAAATGCATTCGGCAAGCTGGTGTGCCTTTTGGCTGTTTCCCACGAATAAGATGCTTGTCTTCTCGCCGTTGACAGATCCTCTAATTAGAAAAACCGCGACAGTCCGGCAAGGCTCAAAGAGATGAGTGAATAACCCTTTCACTACATCTATGAAGGGACTATTGCAGCGGCTAGCAAACCAAGCTTCCGCGAAGGGAAAGAAGTGGAGCAGCCTATTATATGCCATCGGTTCCCAATGATGAAAGCAGGCTGAACCCGTATTACTCGTATTCCCGTCTCAGATACATATCAAGTGCTTGAAAGAGATCTTGAGTGCTAGAACCTTTTCCAGAGTGGATGCGCATAATACGCGTGTCGAGTGTACGAAGGCCACGTGATGCTTCATCTCTTCCTCAGTATGGTGATGTTATCCAAGTTGGCACTGGTGAGTTTCTTCATTCGGTAGCGTTCAAACCATCCAATGAATTCGAATCTGCCATTCAATTGTACAAGTGTCAGAAACTCTTGGGGAAATATCATCTTTGTATTCACAGTTTCTTCGAAAACCGATTCTTTGCCATGATCATCTACTTCCAACGTAATTGTCTCAGTGACCGTCTGCGTCAACGCATCTTTCAGTTGCATGTTGTAGGTGGTTTTAACTCGAACACC
>CP070683.1:359066-362947 GCA_020352645.1 Candidatus Bathyarchaeota archaeon
GCGGAGAATCCTCTCATTCTTAGCAAACCTTTTTATAACAGAGCGCCTTCATGGTGAAGCATCACATTAGCTCATGCTTACTCGAAGAAGCTTTTGAGGCTTTAGAAATTGCATGTAAATTTTTGTGATAGGAGTAATGAAAAATATGCAAATGCAACAATTCAAAGATTTACCGTTGAGCCCAGAAGTCATGGAAGGAATTCGCGAGCTCGGTTTCGATAATCTTTTTCCCATTCAGGCTCAAGCGATTCTTCCTTTGCTGAAGGGTAAAGATGTAATAGGGCAGGCTCAAACTGGAACAGGCAAAACTGCCGCTTTTGGAATCCCAATGGTTGAACGCTTGGATCCAAGGCTCAATGTTGTTCAAGGCTTGGTCTTAGAGCCAACACGTGAACTGGCTGTGCAAGTTGCAGACCATGTAAGTCGATTTGGCAAGCATGCGGGATTCAGTGTCCTACCAATCTATGGTGGAGTGTCTATCCAAAAGCAGATATCAACATTGGAAAATGGCGTCCATATTGTTGTGGGCACACCAGGCCGCATTATTGATCATCTAAAACGAGGAACGCTCAATCTGAAATCAGTGAAAATCGTAGTTCTAGACGAAGCTGATAGAATGCTTGACATGGGATTCATAGATGAAGTCGAGTACATTCTTTCCAGAGTACCAGCGCAAAGACAAACGAACCTCTTCTCAGCAACCATAGATCAGTCAGTGATGAATCTGTGCAACAGATACATGACCAAGCCTGTAAAAATCCTAGTGAGCAAAGACGAGATAGCCCTCACACAAATAGATCAGTATTATATAATCGCAAACCCTGCGAACAAGTTCAGAATCTTGCGAAGCCTTCTAAGCAAAGAACACGTAGAACGAGCCATAATATTCTGCAGAACACGCAAGAACACAACTGATCTTTCAGATAAACTGAAAGCACTCGGATACGATGCGAAACCTCTTCATGCAGGCTACACTCAGCTGCAGAGAGAATCCGTCATCAACATGTTCAGAACAGGCAAGTTAAGACTACTTGTTGCAACTGATGTAGCTGCAAGAGGCTTGGACATTCAGGGAATAACACACATCATAAACTATGGTGTTCCGGTAGAGGCACTGGTATACTTCCACAGAATCGGGAGAACAGCCAGGATGGGGCAGGATGGAACAGCGATAACAATTGTGGGTTATGGAGAGCTGAGTCAATTCCACAACATAAAGGCACTAACCAAGACTACTATAAAGGAAATGGAAACACCAGCTCAGATTTGGGCAAGGTAAGGCAAGAAACAGAATAGGAACTCAAGGGATCTACTATATGTGATTGTCTCCCACTGGTCTGATTTAAAAGCGTCTGAATACCCATAAGATTGCAGGCGCGTAGTCAATTAGACTCTAGAGAAAAGTAGACCCGCCGATTATTCTTCCCCTTATTCTCAGTTTTGATCAATTCAATCCGCCCGATCTCTTTCAAGTTCTTAACATGTGTTCCCCCGTCAGCCTGCTTATCTACGCCCACAATTTCAACTATGCGCAACCTGGGAATAGTTGGAGGAAAGGCCCCAGCCATTTTTATCACACCAGGAATCTTCAAGGCCTCCTCTCGAGGAAGCTCATACCACCTAACCGGTATGTCTTTTCCAACCATCTCATTTGCTCTGTCCACATACTGGTTGAGAACTGTCTTATCATATTCCTTTAAGCTGAAGTCAAAACGAATCTTGTCTTCGTAAAGCTGGTTTCCTGTAATCAGGGCCCCTGTACCCTTGCACAGGAGAGAGGCAAACAAGTGGGCTGCAGTGTGACTCTTCATCAGCTTATATCTACGCTCCCAGTCCAGAATGCAATGAATCTCATCTCCACTCCCTAGACCCTCCAGATCAACCTCATGGGATATTTCCCCTGAAAACTTTCCCACATACACAACATTGTGGGCATGGTCTCCTCTAACGATTTTGCCTGTATCCCAAGGTTGGCCACCGCCTTTAGGGTAGAAAATAGTCTGATCCAGAACAATGTATTTTCCTTTTTCTACCGAAGCGATAACGGCATCACATTCTCTAAGGTAACTATCTTCCAAATATAGTGCTTTGGTCAAAGGAATTGCCCTTTGACATGGTCTTTCATCGAGATTTATAAGGCTACTCTACACTGGGATGCTTCCATAAGCAACACTAATTTGTCATACAACGATTACTTGTATCGGTGATCTAAACGAAGTTATACTTGGTTCAGCACGCTGAAGCTAAAAGTAAAGAGGAAGATCCTTTGAGACCCCTTTCACGTAAGGGATGGCAAAACATCAGGAAGGTGGCCAGATATGCTTCAGAAACCTTGGCCATTCAAGTTGACAAGATATTCCACAGTAGCAAGCTTCGTGCGAAGCAAACAGCAGAGGTTCTGGCTAGCTATCTTGGTCCAGTGCAAGGTGTTGCAATAGGTGAGAACCTGGAGCCGCTAGCGAATCCTGCATTCTGGAAGACACAGCTTTCGATAATCAAAGAGGATATTGTGGTTGTAGGTCATTTGCCGCATCTTAGCAAGCTTGCCAACCAGCTGCTTGTGATAGGCGAAACTGAAGAAAAAGCCGCATTCAGAAACGCTGGAATTCTCTGCCTGCAGAAAACAGAAAGTGACCACTGGACGATTGAGTGGATGATAACGCCCGAAATGATAACCTGATGAAGGGATTTAATGGCTCTGTTGAAGCCTTTGCCACGAAAATTCTACAACCGAGACACAATCACAGTGGTCAAGGGGTTGCTTGGAAAGCTCCTAGTGAAGAGCACATCGTCACACCCAATTGTGGCTAAAATAGTTGAAACCGAAGCCTGCAAGGGTATGGATGATCCGGCAAGCGACGCCTACGTAAGCAAAACAGAGAGAAATCAGCTGATGTTTGGAAAACTAGGCATTGTCTATGTCTATCTTGTTTACAGAAACTATCACTGCTTTAATGCAACGTGCGAAAGAGAGAGTGTCCCCGGCGCCGTTCTAGTGAGGCCTGCTGAGGTTTTGGAAGAATTAAGAATTGCTCTAAAGAATAGAAAAACAGGATCTATCAAGAACCTGTCAAATGGACCTGGCAAACTGACACAGCCTCTGAAGGATGCTGAATTTGGCTTCAGAGGGAAAAATCCCATCGTTAGCTGGAAGAAAAGCACCTATTGGATAATTTCAGAGACTCTTCTGAACCAGAAATTTTTTAATGACTTGCATTAAAAGGTAATCGAGTGGGTCGTGGACATGAAAGGTGAGCAATTAATAGGGAAAAGAGTATTCTGCGAGGATCTTGACGTAGGAAAGGTTAAGCAGTTTATCTTCGACTCGGAACAGTGGAAGATTACCCATCTCGACCTAGAGCTAACTAAGGAAACATCTGAACTCGTTTTAGGAGTTAGAAAAGGTGGGATAAGAAATCTACTATCTGTTTCCGCTATAGGAGAAGTGGGAAACACAATAAAATTGAAGGTCTCTAAAGGACAACTCCGAATATACTTGATACCACCTAAGACGCAGCCCTAAAACACGCAAGAGTCAAGCTCTTGTGGAAAGACCTTTTTCCGCGCCTCACTATTTTTCCATTATTTGGAGCTTTCGTGTGATCAACCGACTTCGATTTCTTCTCCTTCCTGCAAGAGCTGAACCTGGATTCTTGAGGTGGATTCCACCTTCTTCTTGAACTCTTTCGCATTCGTGCTCCATCGATGCATAGGTATCACTCTCGCCGGTTTTATCAGCAGCGCTGCTTCGGCAGCCTCCGCGTTGTCCATCGTGTATTTATCTCCACTCGGGAGCAACGCTACATCGACGTGCCCAACTTCTCGCATTTCAGGAATCAGATCTGTGTCACCAGCGTGATAAATCGTCTTCTCCCCAGCCT
>CP070683.1:363047-366910 GCA_020352645.1 Candidatus Bathyarchaeota archaeon
CCAGATCAAACATGCAAATTCCTTATGGTGGAGTATGCGTGTGTAGGATGAGTGGGCTCTGTTGGTAGAGATGAGTTTCGTCAGTAGATGCGGCATCTATTGTGGAGCCTGCTACATCTTTTGCGCTTCTAGAGATGGCGGAGAATTTCTTGACTATATTTCGAAACTGACTAAGACGCCTAAGGAGCAAATTGGATGCGGTGGATGTTTAGGTCCTGAAGAAAAGCTTTGGAAGAACTGCAGAGAATGCGCAGCTCGGAGTTGCTTGAAGGAGAAAGGTCTGCAATTCTGCTACGAGTGTGCAAAGATGGAAGGTGGCTGTGAGCTATATGAGAGAAAGACGAAGGGCTGCTTGGAGAGAGGAGAAGACATCAGAGAATCAATGCGCCGCATTCAGTCAGGAGAGACTGATGCATGGTTGAAAGAGCAGGAAGCCAAATGGCGTTGTCCAACATGCAATAAAGGCATTTCATGGTATGAAAAAACATGCCATCATTGCGGCGACCCCCTAAAACGCAAATAGCGCAGACGTAGCTTTCAGCTGGTTTGGTCGGGTGTGGGTGGGATTTGAACACTCTCCACAAGGGAGACATCATCCAATCTCCTCCCTTTTCTTACCTAAAATTAGCTTTTCGGAGCTGAATGACATCAACCTTCTGTTTTTGTCAGCGATTCGATGGAGATACGTTTTGTCGTTTTTTTCTATGCACAAAAACAGTAATACTCCGAGTACAAGAACCCCATGAATATGCAAAGGGATGCGTTTGTTGTAGCATTAGTCGTTCTATTCATTGGAGTCATGTTAATTCCAATTTCGCAGTTGCCAAAAACCGAAGTCAGAGATAGGCTTGTTGAAAAACAGACATTGCCGATTTTAGCTGGAGAAGCAGCATTTGAAGTGAGTTTGCAGTCGGACACAAGATATCAGCTGGCTGTTAAGGGAGATCTCATAACGCTATCTGATCCTGTCAGGATTAGCGTTTTAGCCCCAGACAACTCGAGCATCAATGTAGAATTTCCAGCAGAGAATCCTAAAGCAGAATTTAAGACTCTGGAATCGAGTGGTTATTACAATTTCACATTCGAATCTGCCTATGCTGGTCCCAACACAAGAGCTGAAATATCCAAGATTGTTTCTTGGGAAATCGTTGTAAATCCCTACTACAATTTTCTTTATGTGGGAATAGCATTCATCATTGTAGGAACCGTTTTTATCGTTGTTGGGTTGAAGTACCCAATAGTGAGCAAAGCAGCTCAGTAGATCACGTGGTTTAATGTAAGATGTTTGAGGTTTCAAGACTCATGAAGCTGCACTTTAGTTATGTTGAGTAATTATCTGCAGTTCATAAAACTGAAGAGGATTCTAGGTCAACTACAGTCCCGCACGTATCAACTAGAGGTGATTAGGTCTTGGCGGTGTCTACTCTTGCCAAAGAAGAAAAAATGAAGGAAAAGATAGAAAAAAAGAAACTCATAGTACACAAAATTGCCTTCGACCTTGAAGCTGCAAAAAACATTGTTGAGAAGGACAAAACTAAATTTTTTGCAAAACTAGGCTTGTTTAAACCTAGGCACGATGAGATCGAGTGCGAGTCAGTGCAACTGTTCTACGAACCATTCATAATGGCTAAAGCCAACTACTTTCTCGATTATTACAAAAAGAAAACTTACACGATCAAAATCGACGAGAACGTAAGCGAAGTCGCTGCCTTTGGGACAACCTTCAAGCCTGAAGCCGTGAAAGAAGGAATCTTGAAACGCCCTTACAAAGCCATTGCCCTCGATGCTCAAGAACGGATCATTCATCGAGTTGCGACGTACATGGTCTTGAATGGAACAGGGCGTGAGATAAATCCTGCAAAATTGCCTTCTGGTCCGACTGAGCCAGAGCCAGAGAAAACCTTGGAAAAAGATAGCATCAAGACTAGAGACCTGAAGATTTCGCCTGATACAATCTTAGGTAAGATCCGAAAAAGAACAGCCAAGAGACCCATTGATGTGGGCAGGATTGCGGAAGAAGCATTTGAAGTAACGGAATACGCCGTGATTTGTACCCCAGTTTATGAAGCTCGTTGCAAACGGTTGAAAACGGCGGAAATTAAAATCCTGCCGATAAGCGGCGTCACAGGCAAAGTGGTCTCACTATGAGCAGAGAGATCGGAAGGATTCTCGTCGAGTGAACCAGGCGCTGAGGAAAAAAGAAGCCTGCAAAACTTGAAGATGTTGCTGAAGAAACAGGAGAGGTCATTGGGAAGGGTCTCAAGAAAGCGTGGAGTGTCACACAGCGCTAGTGTAAATATACAGGAGTCTACTGAAAGCTTGAAATTCCTTTTCTGAAATCCAGTTTTGGTTTTCCAGTTCTTTCAGTCCTTCCTTGACGCCTACACGCAGCCTCTTTTTTAGCAGGATACTGGTTTGAATGCCAGCTTCTGTTATATCCTTTTCAAGCATCGAGTTGTTTTCGATGAGCTCCACAACTTGATTCAAGAAGGTCGCCATAGCCTTTGAGCGGGATTGAAACAAGGCGTTCAACTTTGCCACACCAAGGGCGCCCTTCATTTTCGTCAGGATTCCCATATCTCCGACCAATGATGGCGGGTATACCACATATCTTTTCTTATCACCTTTTTCATAGCGGGCGAGATAGAACGGAACGTATACCAACCCCCTGGACCGTTTTTCTCCGGGCATGGTTATTATGTCGAACTCTCTCAAGAACACTCTTTTTATCTGGACCATTTCGCGCATTGAGCTTGTGATGCGGTTGGTGAGGTCTTCTAGCGTGGCTATTTCTCGTCGCTTCATAGTAATTTCAGCATCTCTGGATGCTTGGAGATCTAGGAATATTTTATTGGCGACTTCGATACGTTTGTCACATTCCGTCTTCTGCACGGCTAGCTCAAGATTGAGAGCGACCTCAACGTTCTGCATTCTTTTGATGTTAGCTTTGATTCTTTTGCGGAGAGTTGGAAGCTTCTTCTTTATTCTTTTGAGCTTCAAGGTCCACTGAGCTTCTTTGCGATTTCTGCTGGATCGCATTCTTGTTTTACATCGTTTTGCCTCTGTTTTTAGGTGTCTCAAGGTTCTTTGAAGTTTGATCTGATTTTCGTGGAGGCGCTGGAGTCTTTTCTTGAATCTTTCGGATTTTCTGGCGATTCTTAGATCGTATTTGCTATGGATTTGCCATAGCTTTCTTTTCACTTTAGGCTTGATCTTCTCAATTCGCAGGCTATATTTTTTCTGGACTCTTCTGATTTCTCCCCGAATTGCCTTGATTCTTTGCACAGTGGTTTCGTTCAATAGCTTCATGCTTTCGCCTATACTTTCTATTTCCCTGTTGGCTCTCTTTCTCAGGCTTGCAAGGTGTTCGATGCCAGCTTGGATTTCACAGTCTTCAATCGTAGCGGCTAAGACTGCTTTGGTGGTGAACTGCCTTTCTATCTTCTTCATTTGAGGCAAGTAAGCCTTGAAGTCATCTATGAGTCTGGAGATTGTGATTAGGCCTTCTATCTTTACCTCTTCCTTGCCATTGAAACTTCCGAAATACTCTGTGTTTCTGTCGAGGGTAGCAGTGTAGGCTTCGGTTGTATCTCGGTTTTCCCGTATGTTCTTGTTAAAGACTTCAACGTCAGGGATTGCGTCGTAAGAAAGAATGTGCGAAGTGACGCCAAGCCCATCGAACATCAGGGTTGCTCCGTTGTAAGGAATCAGCCAGATAGGGTAGCAGACTTCGGTTAGGAAAACAAGTTTCTCGTCTGTCTTCTTCAAAACGAGGCTTTCGCCTTTTTTTCTCTTGGATTCAGCGATGTACAGAATGGCTGCCATTTCCATGTTTTTTGTGAAGTCTTTGAGTCTGTTCGCGG
>CP070683.1:367010-370796 GCA_020352645.1 Candidatus Bathyarchaeota archaeon
AGGAAGCTGCAGAGGAAGCTGAGGCTGTAGAGGAAGCTGCAGAGGAAGCTGAGGCTGTAGAGGAAGCTGCAGAGGAAGCTGAGGCTGTAGAGGAAGCTGAAAAAAAGGATTGAAGTCTGTCAGACTCTTTGAGGCTTTTCTACCATTTAGGTTCGAGCACAATTTTCGCTGCTTTCTTGGTTTTGATCAAGTCTATTCCTTTCTTCATCTCTGACATCGGAAGCTTATGCGTAACTATCGACGCTATCTTGTGTCTGAACGTCGAGTGTGAAAGCAGTCCTTTGACTTGATGCCACGTCTGGAACATTAGTCTGCCAGAGATTCCATAGACCGTTGCTGCCTTGAATATCAACGCATTATTAAAATCCAATGTTACTGAGGTGTCAAAGAGACCCAACAGAGATACTCGGCCGCCAGGTGTCAGAATCTCAAACGCTTGCTTCAGAGCGGTAGGGGAGCCGGACATTTCTAGCACAACATCTGCACCATTCCCATCGGTCTCTTCGATGATGATCTTGGGAATCTTGACGCCTTCTTCTCTTGCACTGATTACCTTGTCAGCTCCCATCTCCCCTGCTAATTCCATCCGCACTCGATTCAAGCCTCCAGCCGTGGCGAAGACCTTTGCTGCTCCCAACGCTTTGACCACTGCTATAGCCATCAACCCTATCGGGCCACAGCCGAGAACAGCAACGTTCTTTCCTGCGATGTCTTCAATGCTGTTTCTGGGCAAGGCAGCTTGCACTGCATTCCCTAAAGGTTCTTGGATAGATGCAATTGCGGGATCGAGATTTGGGTTATTTTTCCATACGTTTCTTTCAGGCAGCACTGTGAACTCGGCGAAAACACCATCTTTGTCCAGTCCCAGAATCTGCGAATTTTGGCAAACGTGCATTCTATCAGTCTGACACTGGTAGCAAGTGCCATCTGCTAAGTGTGTTTCCGCAGATACGAAATCGCCTACATTAATGTTAGTAACGTCTTCGCCGGTTTTGATAACTTCACCGCATAGTTCGTGGCCGAAAATCAGCGGAATCTTCGTAATTCGATTCTGTGCCCAATGATTCCAGTCCCAGATATGTATATCAGTGCCGCATATTGAGGCAGTCTTCACCTGTACGAGAACCTCAGTTCTTCCAACGTGTGGAGTCTCGACGCTAGTGATTTCTGCTCCGGGGGCTCGTTTCATCTTAACGATGGCATACAATCTTGAGTTCTCCTAGCTCTGACAGGAGGTGAGGGAAGTATTCCATTTGGTTTTTATGCTATAAAGCTTATCTAGGATGATCTTGCTGAGCTCAATATGTGTTGATGAGGGAGCCCTGGATGAAAGTAGGCTTTCTGGTGAATCCTATTGCAGGTATGGGTGGAAAAGTTGGGCTAAAGGGAACCAATGGAGTTGCCGAGAAGGCTTTGGAGATGGGTGCGGATCCCATAGCTCCTCAGAGGGCAATCGACTTTCTGAGAAAAATCAAGGCCCTAGGGCTGACTGAAGAGATTGAGTTGATAACATGCCCCGGTGTGATGGGTGAAGAAGAAGCGCATTCTACGGGTTTCAGCTGCCTGATTCTGCCAATGAGAATCGCGGCCAAGACCACAGCAGAGGACACAAAGGAATCAGTGAAGTTGATGATCAAGCAGGAAGCTGATCTTATTGTGTTTGTCGGAGGCGATGGAACTGCACGAGATATACTGGACGCTTTGCCTACACCCAGTTCGACACTGGTTTTAGGGGTACCTGCTGGCGTGAAGATGTATAGTGGTATATTTGCAATCAACCCAGAAGAGGCCGCTTATGTTGTTGAAGCTCTTGCTAAGAAGGAAAGTCAGTTTGCTGATTTCGAGATCGTTGATGTTGATGAAAGTAATGTTAGACAAGACAGGATCAACATACGGCTCTACGGGTTCTTAAGAGGTCCTTTCGTGCCCATGCGCGTTCAGGGGAGCAAACAAGTATCACCTGAGACGCTCGATGAGAATGAGAATCAGAGGGCTGTTGCACGTTTCATAGCAGAACAGCTAGATCCTAAAGCTACTTATATTCTCGGTCCTGGAACAACAGTGAAATGTGTAGCGGAGCTCTTGGATGTGAGAAAGACTCTTCTCGGCGTGGACATTTACCGTGCTGGGCGATTGACGAAGGATGTGAATGAGGATCAGTTGCTGCGAGAAGTGAGTGATTGGCAGAAGACGTGGATTATTGTGTCTCCTATTGGGCGGCAAGGTGTCTTATTTGGAAGAGGTAATCAGCAGATCAGTCCGAAGATAATTCGGCTTGTCGGGCGTGGGAAGATCATCGTTCTAGCGACTAGGGGAAAAATCCAGAGCATTGAAGGTGGTACTCTAAGAGTTGACACAGGCATCGTAGAAGTGGATGACATGCTCAGAGGATACATCAAAGTGGCAATAGACTACCGGGAATGGAGAGTGTTACCAATTAGGTGATTCTTATGAACCTGCTTTCTCAGTCTTGCCCAGCAAGTTCATAAGAATGGGCATCAAATCTACCCCTCTTATATGACCTAATCCGCCTTTTGCACATGTTCTTTCGCCAAATTTCTTGACGTCATCATTGCGTACACATGGTCCGGTAATTGAGACAGGTACAGGCTCGCCGCTGTGTTGCCTTTTAACCGAGGAAGTTGTGTGATCAGCAGTCACTGCTAGGACTGTCTCATCTCGATCTATGTTCTTGAGGAGATGGGCAACTGCAGCGTCTACTTTCTCAATCATCTTGATCTTCTTCTGAGGCTTGTAATCGTGGCTAGCAAGATCGGTGGCTTTGATGTGGATGAGTATAAAGTCGTGAAGCTTCAGTGCGTTCACCGCAGCTCTTGCCTTTGCAACAGTGTTGGTTTCGTAGGTGCCCGTCGCTCCTTTAACAGGTATGAGTCGCATGCCAGCTGTTTTGCAGACGCCTTTCACAAGAGGAACAGCTGCTATGGCTGCAGGATTAATGCCATATGTAAGGGGAAGAGGGTCGATTTCAGGCAGCTGCCCAACTCCTCTGCACAAAACAATGTTTGCAGCGGGCTGATCCTTTTTTCTCCTCTTCTCGTTGACTGGATGATTCCTTAAAACTTTGTGGAACCTCTGTGTGAGAGTATTCAGAATGTCAGCAGTCTCTTTTGCTTCTTGGCTTCTGTCCAAGGGTCTGGCTTCTAATAATCTTACTCCAGCTTGATGTGGATCTGTGTCAGAAACCATAACAGAAAGGTTTGGACCGCCTATGCGAAGTATGCTTCTGTGTTCAATAGTGTTCTTAAACAGGACATTGCCGACGTCAGGTGGGTCTTCTCGAAGGGAGTTACTTATAGCCTGTGCTAGTTCAGTTGCATCTTCGTTATCTATTCTTCCTGCTCTTCTGTCTATGACCTTGAAATTGTCGTCGACAGTGGCAAAGTTGCATCGAAAGGCTAGGTCAGTGGGGAGAATGTCGATTTCAGATCCAATTGCTTCTAGTGCGCCTCTTCCCGAGTAGACTTCCTCCACCTCATAACCCAAGAGAGCAAGGTGAGCCGTATCGCTTCCAGGTGGAACACCTGGTGCAATAACGTTAATCATTCCGCATATACCGTCGCTGGTCAGTTGATCTATAGAAGGTTTCTGAGCGACTTCAAGTGGTGTCTTACCTTCTAGGTTGTGAAGCGGAACATCAGCCATTCCATCTGCGACTACAAGGACAGCTTTCACACTAATCACTTTTTCCTCTATCTTTAATCAGCATAATTAGAGTTGCTGTTCGTCTTGGTGACTAGGCCCCAATTGGGAAAAAGAAGGATTTTC
>CP070683.1:370896-374676 GCA_020352645.1 Candidatus Bathyarchaeota archaeon
GTTTCAGGTTGCGTCCTATTCAGGTCTTGACAAAATCGACGTAGGAGTTTACGTTGTGACAACAAGGAATTTCCAGAAGAAAATGAGAGAGTTCAAGAGGAACTGGGAGGGATCTCTCAGTTTCGAGAAGGTTGTGCGGTACCTTCCACATATAGCCTAGCCAAAAACATGGTGTTTAGAACCC
Organism: Candidatus Bathyarchaeota archaeon; assembly: GCA_020352645.1. Lineage (GTDB taxonomy): Archaea > Thermoproteota > Bathyarchaeia > Bathyarchaeales > SOJC01. The sequence goes on from CP070683.1 coordinate 371,081, forward strand.
CCCTAAGAACCCCATTTCTATCTGATTGAAGGAACTTCCAAATCCATTATTTGCGTCGTGCCTTAGCGCGTCGTGCGTTAGAATAGAGAGAGAGAGAGAGAACAAAAGTTATAGTCTATTATAGTTAACTAGCTTTTCTTCAAGAGGTGGCCATTCTGAGAAACAGAGTTAGTGCTCTCAAGAATCTCATTGAACCTAAATTCGATGGATATATTGCGACGAACCCAGTCAATCTGCTCTATCTCACTGAGCTTTTAGGCGCAGCTGATTCGTTAGGTGCTGCTGCCATGCTAGTTCCAAAGGATGGAGAAAGCACACTCTACATCTACGGCGTCAATTATGAATGGGCGAAAGCTGAAGCAAAGAACTGCACTGTTGAACTCGTGAAGGGAAACGAAGAGTTAACAAAGAAAGTTAGTGAGCAGATTAAGAGCCAAAAGCTGAAAACTCTGGGCTTCGACACAATGACCGTTAAGATGAATAAGAAGTTCAGTGCAGCACTCAAAGGGATCGCTAAGCTTGAAGACAAACCTGAATACGTCTGGAATCTTCGCAAGATAAAAGAAAAAGGCGAAATAGAAAAGATTCGAAAAGCGGCGAAACTCACTGTCGACGGCATGCAGGCGGCTTACGATGCAATAAGACCTCGAATCAGCGAGTATCAAGTAGCCGCAGAGATCGAGTACGCGATGAGGAAAAACGGATCTTACGGTGTGGCTTTTGAATCAAGCGTGGCCTCAGGGTCTCGATCAGCCTACCCTCATGGAGGGTGTGGGGAGCGCAGGCTAGAATCCGGTGATCTAGTCGTGGTTGACATTGGAGCAAGATACAAGAATTACTGTGCAGACATGACTCGAACGTTCGTAGTTGGCAATTCGTCCACAAGGCAGGAGAAGATTCATGATGTGGTGAAAGAGGCCCAGGAGAGAGCTTTTGGCGGGATTAAAGATGGTGTAAGAGCTGCAGACATTGATGCAATTGCGCGAACCTTCATAAAGAAAGCGGGTTTTGAAGAAAACTTTGTGCACGGTCTTGGCCACGGCATCGGATTGGAGGTGCATGAAAGACCTACCCTAAATTCACTAAGCAAAGACTTGTTGAGAAAGGGAAACGTGATCACTGATGAACCAGGCATATACATCCTTAATTTCGGCGGCTTCAGAATTGAAGATACGGTGCTGGTGAAAGAAGGAAAAGCAGAAAGATTGACGAGGGGATTGTATGTTTAAAAAACGTCTTGAGTAGCGCCTTTTTGTTGCGAAAAATAAAAAATCAACACAAAAACGCATATATACTTCTCGCAAGTTTATGTGTTGTATGCACCAAGACAAAATTCCCAGACTTCTGTACGAATTGATCAGGAATTCTAGGAGAAGCGACAGAGACTTAGCAAAGGCACTCGGTTTCTCGCAGCCTACAGTAACGCGAACAAGAAGGAGATTAGAGGATGAAGAATACGTTCTGCAGTACACTGCCGTACCAGACTTCACAAAACTGGGATTCGAAATAATGGCATTCACCTTCACACAGTGGGGTTTCAGCGCTGAATCTCCCTGGAAATGGCTCAAGGAAGACCCTAGAACCGTATATGTAGCGGAAGGTAATGGACTCAACGGAAAGAACTTGATAGCGATAACATTACACAAGAATTTTACCGATTATTCAAGTTTTGTTGCGTCTCTAAGAGAAAGGCCGGAAACTCGCTCCGCAAGCTCTTTCATAGTAGCTTTGGAGGGCGTGAGAAAACATCTGAACTTTTCCAGTCTTGAAGAGGTTAAGACCCTAGAACCTGCCATCTAGATAATTCGCGTGAAGTGTACTCCAGCAGCATCATACTAGATCATAAGTACGTGCCGGCTCGCTAGGAAATTTTAAGGCTTTTCTCCAATGCGCTAAAGAGATCAGTCAGATCAATGTTTCCTCCGCTAACAATGACCCCAACTCTATTCGTCAGATCCAGTTGTTTCGACAATACTCCGGCAAGAGAAACAGCTCCAGAAGGTTCAACCACAAGTTTCATCCTTTCCCAAAGAAAGCGCATTGCATTAACGATCTCCTGTTCGGAGACAGCTACAATCTTGTCTACTCTCTCTTTTATTATCTGGAATGTTTTGTGTCCAAGAGACGTTCTAAGACCATCAGCTATTGTATTCGGACTCTCTACAGGAATGATTTTTCCAGCTTTCAGTGATCTACAGGCGTCGTCAGCGTTTTCGGGCTCAACTCCAATTATCTTCACTGACGAGGAAAGCAGACCTCTTGCTGCAATAGCTGTTCCACTCAGAAGTCCACCTCCCCCTACGGGGCAAAATACGTAGTCAAGGTTTCCGACTTCGTCAACTAACTCATACGCTGCAGTTCCAGCGCCTGCAATTATGCTCAAATCATTGAACGGGTGTATGAGTGTGTAGCCGAAATCCTTGATCAGAGGTAAAACTGCTCTCTCTCGATCAGCTGGATGAGAACCACAGACAACTATTTCTGCTCCATAATTCCTCGCTGCAACCATCTTTGCAGGAGGCGCATTTTGAGGCATCACCACAACCGCCTTGATTCCGAATAATCTTGCGGCCAAGGCGAGTGCCTGAGCATGATTTCCAGAAGAGTGAGTGATTACTCCTTTCCTCTTCTGCTCTTCTGACAGAACAGACACAGCGTTCAATGCACCTCTGAACTTGAAGGATCCAGTCTTCTGAAAACTCTCACACTTCAGAAAACAGATGCTGCCAGTTATACTGTCAAGGGTTGATGACGTCATTACAGGAGTTCGTCGGACAAAACCCCTAATTCGCTCGTGCGCCTCTTCCACTCTCTTAAACATTGAAATCTAGTTAAAATCCTCATCATGGCTAAAAAATAGTGTGTCTGATCTGAAACGCGATCCTTGGGACCTTCATTCACCCCACGCTAATGAAGATTGTTGCGAATCATAGTGCAAGCAGAGAAAGAATTTATAATATCTCCTAATATCACTCTACTATTCGGAGAATCGCCTGCATGCCTTTCTCATTACGCGTCAAGATAGATGAGAACGAAGTTGAAATCTCTGGAACGCAGAAAGAGGTCTTAAAGACAGTGAACGACTTGCCGAAGCTAATTGAGAAGATTTCGAAGGCTCTCAGTCACGCCATCCCGCCGCCAGCTGACTCAGGAAAAAAACCTGTGAAAGTCAGGCTCACCTCTTCTCACAGTGCTCAAGCCAGAATGTACCCTTCGATAAAGAAGGCAAAGAATTGCAGCCAAGCCGTGCTGAAATTGCTTGAAACCGAATGGGGCTCTTGGAGACCAAGAACACTGCCGGAAATCGTTGGAGCCCTGAAGGCAAACGCTATTCATTATCCATCGACGACTCTCTCAGGTGTGCTGTCTTGGCTCGTTAAAAAGGGAAAAATAAGACGTTGGAAAACTGATGCCGGATATGTTTACATCTTAGCCGAGAAAGAAGGGAACAAATGATATGCCAGGACGGTTGAAGCTTCGGGTTAAAGCGCCTTTCGGAGAAATCATCGTTGAAGGTGAAAGCGCAGAAGATGTCTTAGACATCTTGCACGATATTTCTCCAGAGTTTCTGAGAGATGTTGAAGAGCTTGTGTCTT
>CP070683.1:374776-378529 GCA_020352645.1 Candidatus Bathyarchaeota archaeon
TCTGGCATGTCCATCCAGTGGTAGAGATAAAGGAGGCCGAAGCTTACGTACCACACATCGTTTCTGTTGCTGATATATGCCGTGTGAACGTCAGCGTATGCACCCGGATCCCAGTTTGCTTTGGCGGGGTGAGTCATCAGGTGGTATATTCCGCCAGCATTGTAGACGATGTCAAACTTGCTATTCAAGGTGTTAGGGTCAGTTTCATAATCTCGTTCCATTCTCATCGAAAAGCCGATGGGATCAAAGAGCCCGTTTTCTGGGTCCCACGTCGCCCATTCATCATCGATGCTGACCTTTCTGTCGGTCAGGTACTCGTATTCTCCGAGCTTCTGTCTCACCATGCTGTCGCTTTCTCCCCAAGGTTCAATCCAGGAGTAGACGAATTCTGCATCCCCGAATGAAAACATAGTCGGCAGAGAGAGGTTGCCTACGATGTCTTGTCTGCTTCCGCCGATCTCTGAGTCATAGGAATCGTAGGGCACTTGAGGGTGAGTTCGTGAGTGGGAGGCTACTTCGAGATAGCCTTGACCGAGCAGACGTTGAATCTGATTCCAGTCAGGGCTCGAACTTGTCATCACCGCGCCTGTATAACGTATATGCCTTCCTACAAGCATCGCATTCATATCTTCGAAGGATTGAGTTGTGCTGCCGTACCAATCGTCCGCAGTTACCGTCACCACTGCTTTGCGGTTATCGTAGTAATCGGCGATTCCAACGTAAACAGGCTCCGCGAGCTCTTCGCCTCCAGAAGTAGACATCAGCATCCCTAGAACAAGTACTATGGAAACCACATGAATCATACAAACGATGTTTTTCTTGATCATTCCGAATCACACATTTTAGTAGATTTGCCTATTACGCATGCTATCTACTACAAGTGCATTTCACTCATAGCCAGTTCTTGAAAGAATTGCTGAAATATATCTGCGTCTGGAGACCAGAAGCCATAGCGAACACCGTTAAAGATTACCGTGCCGTTTCCAAAATTGGAAGTGAACAGTGTTGCTTTTCCGTCTTCCCGGTATGCGTAGATGGTAGATTCAGGCTTGGCGATGGTTGCTGTTGGGGTCGACCAATCTGACTCGGTATAGAATGCATATTCTCTGTTGATATCAAGGTCTTCCATTATTTCAGTTGCAGCCGTCGTAAACCTTGTTCCCCATTTCTCTTTAACTGGAGCCTCAGAGAAGGCGGTAGCTCCAAACCATGCCGAAATTGATGTCAAATCAGTCATTCCACCTGCCAGCCAGTATGGGCTTAGACCCGACACCATGACGGTCAATCCGCCATCAATCCTCGCTTGGAGATAGTATCTTTCCTCGTCGTCAAGTGGACGTTTAATGTCGACGAAAACGACGAGATTGAAGTCTGACAGGTTTACGCTTGATATTCTGATAGCATCGTCGAACTTGGTTATCGATGTTCCAGCTAAGTGTAGGGTTGTTTCCCACCATGAGATGTAGGAATGGGACAGCTCCAGATTTGTGAAAATGGCCGCCTTTGATTGTGCGGGTGGAAGCTGGGAGATTGAGTATACTCGCAAGCCTCCGCCGAATATCTTCAGCCAGAGAGAATGCTGATTCAACCAATCAGACATCTCTGAACGTCTATGCGAAGCAGATGTGACAAACCAGACTCTATCGTATTCATCATACAGCTTTCCGAGCGTTGATATATTCCCGTGCATCTTCTGAGCAGAGACATTCTTCGCATTGCGAAAATAATATGAAAATGGCTCCATGAGGTGGGATGGTTCCACAACAATGACATCATCAACGGATGATTTGGCTTCCAGATACGTTGCTACAGCTCTCCAATCTGCTTTTTCCTCCTCGTAGTATGTAAGTAGTGGAGTAGCGCTCAAACCGACTAACATCGTTGCAGTAAGAAAAATGACTAAATAGAGCGTCGTATGATTTCTGAGGGAGCGTGAGCTAATGAACGGGAACAGGCCCTTGATGCTGGTTTTCACCTTTGGAAAGGAGAGGATGTATTCTGGGAGAGAGGTTATGCCTCTTGAAACGATTAGTAGGTATATTGGGAGAACATGTATTACATATCTGGGTTCGGAATATACGTCTATTCTGGTTGATGCGAAGAAAACTAAGGGGATGGGCAGCGTTATCCAGAATAGCATCAGTACGAGCTTCTCCTTATGATTCTTGATGGACAAGACGCATCCGCACAGGAAAAAGAACAGAAATAGATAGAGAAGGGAGCTTCCATAACTGAAAGGGCTGCCGCCGCTGAACTCGCTGAAGATTTTGGAGATGAATGACAATTGAAGTGGCGGCACAGATGAGGCGGAGCCATTCTGTGCACCTGGCAAAAAAGTTGAAATGCGTCTTGGGGCGCGCCAAAACAAGAAGGGAACAAAAAATGCAGCGAGGATTATGATGCTCAAAATGAACAGTGCAGGGAATCCATTCTGCAATCCATATACATGTCCACGCGTTCTTTCAGATTTTGATCTAGCTAGGAACCTTCCAATGATCAACAAGAACATGAAGAATACTGTCTCAACCAGCAGGACAAAGACTCCAAAATAGTGAGTGTAGAGTGTCAACAGGGTTGAGAGTATGAATCCTGCCCATAATGACTTCTTACGTTCACTAAGGGATCTGTAGAAGAAGAACAGCGACAATAAAGAGAGAAAAGCTAGAAGCGTGTACATCCTAGCCTCTTGTGAGTAGTAGATGTGAAAAGTTGAAACTGATAGAAGAGAAGCGCTGACTAGTCCTTCTTTCGAACCAAAGAAGAGCTTCCCAATCCAGTAAGATAGAGCTATTGTCAGAACCCCAAAGATGACGGAAGGAAGTCTAATGATGAACTCGTTCGTACCTAGGTTTCGAAACAAATGGAGTACAAGATAGTAGAATGGTGGCTGTGACCCATTGATTGCACTCGTCACACTTTCGGAGTCCCTTAAGGAGGCGATTTCATCCGTCCATAGGCTTTTTCGACCCAGCTCGAAGAATCGAAGAACACCTCCGATTAGGATGATAATCAACCCTAAGATAAGAAGTAGATACGGCGACCTACGATTCTTCTTTGGCATAGTCAAATCACCGTGGGCACGCGCCCAAACTCAAACGCTTTCTCGCATATGGAAACGAATTGTGAGGCCAGTTTGTCCCAACTATATTTCTTTTCAACTAGCTTTCGGCCGGCTTCAGCCATTTTACCGGATAGCTGTCGGTTTCCCAACAAGATGCATGTTTTCTCCGCGAGATCCTTGTAGTTTCCAGCTTGATAGAATAGACCCGTTCGCCAAGGTTCGACTATTTCTCTTAGAGCGGGTAGATCGGAGACTACTATAGGCTTTTCACATGCCCAATATTCAAACCCTTTGAGCGTAACGCGAATTCTTGCGGAACTGATGTCTGGTAATGTGACTAGACCCACATCGCAAGCTGATATGAAAGTTGGAATTTCTTCAAATGGGACCCAGCCTGAAAAGAAGAAGTGCTTGGCCAGTCCTTCTTTTCTAGCTTTTTCTTTCATGTGGGGTATAGATGCGCCGTCTCCTATGAGCCAGAACTTTGTATCAGGATGTTCTTCTATGACATCTACGGCTGCGTCTACTATTATTTCTGGCTGGTCCTGGGGGTCGATTACTCCATGATGCATTACAACATTTTCGAATCCATCGGCGTATTTCTGTCGCAATGTTCTTGCTTCTTTCTTTCGTGGTCGGAAGATATCTGTTCGGACACCGTCGTAAACAACGTCTATGCTCTTCTGTCTGGC
>CP070683.1:378629-382335 GCA_020352645.1 Candidatus Bathyarchaeota archaeon
GCTCCAGATCATGCAGAGTGGTGTGCCACAAGCAGAGGCCTATGCCAAGTCAATTGCAGTGATTTCAGAGGCAAAATCGAGGCATAGATCAACTGTGCAGGACTTGATACAAAAAGCAAATGAAAAATTAGTCGCCTCTCAGATGGAGATTCTGAAGGATCCATCCACAGTCAATGCAACGATAGATGTGGCTGTAAGGCATGCAGAAAGGAGTCTCCAATTCCCCTCTTACTCCGTGGATGACATGCAAACTGAGCGTAAGAGTGAGAATTTAAAGAACTCGGACAAGAACGGGAAATCGAATAGCTCCTCCAGTTCATCTGAGAAAGAAGGAACAACATCAAACGGTGTTGGTTCAAGCGGCACTTATGTCCCAACTCTTGCTTATGCATTTTGCATACCACCCAACCCTATTCCGAAGTTCCTTCGATTACATGCAGAGCTGAATCTCTACAAGATTCACCACTGTCGGAACATTGCGGGTATGGAACGGAAACTGGAGCCTTATGCAGCACCCACAGACACAATTAGCGGACTGTCGATGATAGGTGGAGGAGAACAGATTTCAATTCCGGGGGATGTCGCAGTCTTCCCCACCCCGTATCGCTATACTTACCTAATTGAGAGGGCGAAGCAGTTCATCCAAGTGGCACAGCAGATCGAAAACGCTTTCTTGACGGCACTAGAGAAGCTCGATGCAGAGGCTTATTCTCTCATGAAGGCTCGACAAGATAAACAATTAGCACAAGCTGGTGTGCGATTACAGGACCTTCGAGTGAGAGGTGCTAAACAGGAGATCGAGCTGGCAGAGCTTCAAAAGCGACGTACTGAGATTCAAGCAGAAACTTACGAGGAATGGATTGATGCTGGATTCCTTACTTCCGAGAAGCTAATGATCGGAGCTTATATAACTGCTGGTGCAGCACGAATTGCCGCTGCTGAATTTGAAGCTGCTTTTCGAGGAGCTCAAACATCAACAGAAGCAGCGACAGCCAGTTTTGGAGCAGGTGTTGCTGCTGCATTGGCAGGCGTTGCGACGGCTTTTGCTATTGCCACTGCGCTTTCTAGGGCCACTGCAATTGCAGCCGAAACTACTGCACAAGTTGCGGCAGTTTATGCCAGTTTCGAAAGAAGGAAGCAAGAATGGGAACTAGGCTACGAATTGGCACTGCAAGATGGTAGAATTGCGATGCAACTGAAGAAAAATGCAGAGAATAACCTCAAAGTCGTAGGCCAAGAGAGAAACATCGCGAAAATGCAACTTGATTTTGCAGATGACACCCTAAACTTTCTTGCAAATAAGTTCACTAACGTTGAGCTTTATGAGTGGATGAGTCGAATACTTGAAGAAGTTTATTGCTACTTCCTTGAGCAAGCAACTTCCATCGCACGTCTGGCATCCAATCAGCTATCATTCGAACGTCAGGAACAGATACCTTCTATAATCAAACAGGATTATTGGGAGGCACCCTCTGAGGAGGCGTTTTCTACAGAAGGAGAGGGCCCCGACCGCCGAGGGCTCACAGGTTCCACACGACTTCTGAAGGACATCTATGAACTTGATCAATACGCATTTGAAACATGGAAGCGTAAGCTCCAGCTCACCAAAACCATTTCACTTGCGAGACTTGCACCTGCTGAGTTTCAGAAGTTTCGGGAAACAGGTATGTTAAGATTCGATACACCAATGGTCCTATTTGACCAGGACTTTCCTGGACATTACCTGCGGCTTATAAAACAAGTGCGCGTTTCTGTGATTGCGCTGGTGCCACCCGCACAAGGTATTCACGCAACTCTAGCGACAAGTGGATTGTCGAGAGTTGTCGTCAGGGGTCCTATCTATCAGAGTGTCAGAGTTAGAAGATCACCTGAATCTGTAGCATTAACCTCGCCTATGAATGCCACAGGGCTATTCAATCTTCAGCCAGAAACTAAGACGCTAAACCCCTTCGAAAGTATTGGTGTAGATACAACCTGGGAGTTTAAGCTTCCCAAGGCTTCGAATCAGTTTGATTTCCAAACAATTGCAGATGTTCTAATAACAATGGATTATACTGCGCTCGACAGCTATGACTATCGCCGGGAGGTTCTATCCGAATTAGACAGACAAATCAGCGGCGATCTTCCAATTAGCATTCGGTTCAACTTTCCAGATAGTTGGTATCATTTGCATAACCCCATCAGTGATGATGAACGATTGAAAGTAATTCTAACAACTGACCGTAGTAATTTCCCGCCGAACGTCAATGAACTTATGATAACGGGCTTACTTGCATATTTCTCAATTGAGGACAAGAGCATCATTGATGGCACACGAGTGCATCTCTCATTTAGAGAGGAGGGAGCTTCGTCTATTCTGGGCGGTGAAGCGGTTCCCATTGATGGGTCAATTTCTACACTTCGAGGTAATGCAGGGGGCTGGGCTGGTCTAGTAGGTAAAACTCCATTCGGAGAATGGGAGCTTTCCCTACCAAACACACCTGAAACTCAGAGAATCATCAATGATGGACTGCTTGATGATATACTTCTTGTTGTCACGTATTCAGGTCAGACTCCTGAGTGGCCTGAATAGCAATTACGGTGTGGATGGTTTGGAGCATAAATATCAGGTTTGATTGTTTGAACACGAACTTGTTCAGGTATTTGAAGGCTTGATTGGAATGGATAAAAAATCTGGCACCAACACTCCTGCAATATCTGTACCTAAAGGAGGAGGTGCCATCAAAGGAATTGGTGAAACATTCCAACCTAACATCTTCATGGGAACCGTATCTTTCTCTATACCAATCTGGACAAGCGCAGGTCGAAACGGATTCGAGCCAAAACTGAAGCTGCAATACAGCACAGGAAACGGCAATGGACCCTTTGGCTTGGGATGGCGGCTCTCAGTTTCTCGAATTACACGGAAGACCGAGAAAGGATTACCTAGATACACAGAGGATGATGTCTTTGTCCTATCAGAAGCAGAGGATCTTGTTCCAAAGTTGGTTAAGCAAGGAAACCAATATGTAGTCGATGAACGGCCCATTAGTTTTGGTGATGTTTCCTTCAGGGTCATAAGATATAGACCCCGAACTGAAGGGTCGTTTGCCAGAGTCGAGAGGTGGATACGAGATGATGGTGATGTTCATTGGCGTGTGACTACGAAAGAGAATGTGACCAGTATCTATGGGAAAACTCAGGATGCACGCTTATTTGACCAAAAACATCCTGAACACGTCTTTGAATGGCTCTTGCAGGAAACTTTCGATTCAAAGGGAAATCACATACTTTATGAATATGTTAAAGAAAGCCCAAATCTACGGATTGCAGAGATCTACGAAGAGAATCGCCAATACAACCAGATCTACATACGACGCATCTTATACGGGAACACACCGGAAGCCCTTGAAGATGCCAAGAAGGTTGGCCCGAAAAGGACGGGGACACATCATCGCAGCCCAAGTGACACGAAAGAGCGACATTACCTATTTGAGGTACTCTTCGATTACGGCGACCTTCCAGATCTGCCAGCCATACCATTCAATCCAACACAATTCCCTGACAAAACGACACCGGATGACTGGCCTCTTCGAGAAGACCCATTTTCAAGCTACCGCTCGGGATTTGAGATCCGCACCTTGCGACGCTGCAGACGTGTATTGATGCTTCACCATTTCGCAGAAGGTGAATTGACCGGTGCTCCCCTGGTTAAATCCACCGATTT
>CP070683.1:382435-385756 GCA_020352645.1 Candidatus Bathyarchaeota archaeon
AGCTCTTAATGAGTTGTCCATTACAACATTTTCATAAATGCTGAAAAACTGTATGGCATTTGGCCCATTCTCTGCAGCCCAAGCTCCGAAGAAGCCGGTGCTTTTACCATAATAGATAGATTTTGACTCAATAGTCTTCACTATCTCTATAGTGGTTTCATTCATCAAATCATCAACGGTGAGATCTTCAGGTTTCTTACCTGCGGCTTCAGCGAACTCTAAGATTACAGTCATTGCTCCCCCGTTGCTTAGCAGTGGATCAGGATGACCATACTTAAAGTCAACACCGTCATTCGCAAGTTGGTATAGATCCATAAAGCCGGTGACGTCATACTGCTCAGTGATGGACCCCCAAGAGGCAATTACAACGGGTGACAACGCAAGAGGAACCCAATCTAACGCGATATCATAGTCGTTGCCTGTTATGTTCCGCCATTTGGTGTTCATGTAAGGTATCCAAATGCTTGAAGCTGGACTCCAAACGGTAGGTCTTTCGCTTCCATCTAGAATTCGGTTAACGCTATCATGGGTTCCGGTGACTACGAGTCGAACATTAACATCTATGCTGAAGCGTCGTTCAAACCACTCCGCGAATTGGGGCGTTACCTCCTCAATCCATCCTTGCTTTTCGCTTGTATAAAGAAAGTCAAACTCAATCTCGGTGGGCACGCCACCATCTCCCCCTTGAAATCCCACTCGATAGAAAAGCATCGAAACTCCTGAGAAGGCCAGAAAACCAATTAGAATTCCTGCGAACAGCAGTAGATAACCACGCTTCACAAATAGCATACTTCTGTCTTCACCTCACCAACCCACCTGCGCCGCTACTAGCATTTTATCACCTCGGAAGAAGCATTTTATTCTTGCTGTCATCATTGCCTACACTTGTGACATTTAGGGCAAACAGCCACAAGTACAAAAGAGCAAGCTATTCAGAAATCGCTGTACTGCAGTTCAGTTATCAGCGAAGAGAACTAGACTATATCCAATCTCTTCAGTCAGAGCTGACGCGTTTCTCCTAGTCACATCTTATATAATTACATCTAAATAATGACTTCGATGATCAAATGCCAAATGACCCGCCCTCTGAAATCTCCGTCATAGAATCACGTCTTAAGGGAAAGACCCTGCAGGTTTACTGGTTTTTGCTCAGATCACCAGCCCGCAGTGCAGGAGTGCGTGAGATTCAGCGCTCTTTGCACTTTTCAAGCCCAAGCGTGGCAATGCACCACTTGGAAAAACTTCTAGATCTTAAACTTGTTTCAAGGAAAAGAACAGGTGAATACGTTCTTGCAGAGGAGGTCAAAGTCGGGCTTCTGAGGTTCTTCACCAGAGTGGGCCGATTCCTTGTACCCCGTTATCTTTTCTATTCAGTCTGGCTATCAACGATGCTTGCCACTTATTTGCTATTTTATGGGGTAACAGCGAACGTTCACAACTTCTTTGCTCTTGTGTTCGGCGTAATTGGTTGCTCGGTCCTTTGGTTTGAAACAGTGAGATTGTGGAGGGAGAAACCCTTCTGAAGAAGCTGGAGACTGTTCTAAAACGTAGAACTAATAGTCACAATCGACAGATCTATTATTTGAGAGGACTCCAACTATGAAGACAACGCTCTACGTAGCTTCTGCAGTAATTCTGGGCCTTGTAGTGGTAGCTCTACCAACGTTGTTCTTTCTCGTTCAAGCTGGCCCAGATCGGGAAAGTTCGCAAGACACATTCTTTTCTGGAGAATCCCGTTCAACATGGGCTTTGGATCAGAATCATGTTGAGATGGTATCCACAAGGGATTTGGAGATTCTAGGGATCAGTTTTTTTGTAGCCTCTGTTGTTTACATATTGTCTAGAAGAAAAGAGACCAAGCGCGATAGCACTTGACCCTTAAGTCGCAAACTCTAATCTGCATATAATATGCAAGTGCACGCTTGAATAGGGTTCAGAATCCAGCATCATATGCCTAGAGCGCAAAAGCAGCCTCCTGACAACTTTATCCATCATTCCTATCCAGCGCTTTTCTGGCACTTGTTATGTATCCAGTGTGGCCAGTCATCAAGGTCTCTGGGCGAGTCTTCCCTCTGACAATTTGCATTCTGCGCATAATACACTCAAACGTAACAATATCAGCAAAATTACGTTGTTCTAGAGCTTCTACTGTCTTCACTGATTGGTCAATTGTCGGGCTGAAAGACACTAGACTCCCACTTCCTGTCAAAGCGGAGTAAGCGTGGGGAATCACCAACCAGGGAGTTGCCAAATCCAATATTATTGCGTCAACATTCTCTTCATCAATGCCCAAAGTAATGTCTTTGCTCTTGAGTTCAACGATATCTTCAAGCTGTGCTTTTGTCAGATTTTTCCGAGCGATTTCCTGAAACTGTGACCGGATCTCATAGCTGTACACTCGTCCATTAGGCTTTACATAGAAAGCTAAGGCAGCGCTCAATGCTCCAGCACCAGTGCCTGCCTCAACAACGCGACTACCGGATCCAATTCCGCTAAACATAACGATCAAAGCGACGTCTTTAGGGTACATGATCTGGGTTTTTCTTTGAGCTTTGAAAATGTAATCGCGAAGAGTTGGCTTCAGGGCCACAAACTCTACATTGAGACTGCTGTTAGTAGTCACACCAAATCTGCAACCAATAACATCATCAAAGTTGATATAACCTCTATGAGTGTGGAAAGTCTTTCCCTTCTCAGCTCTCACCAAATAGGAATTTTTCCTACTTAGGTAGAGAAGAACGTTATCACCTTCCTGAATAGATCTACGTTTGACCATGCTGATCTATTTGACACAGAATGGCATGAAATATGAGTCTTTTCCTGCTTGAGGCCGATTTGCCGAAAACAATGGACTTAGAGCCCGTTTTTTATCACGAAAAGAAATATAAACTACGTCGATGCTGTTGAATTGCACAGTTGGCAAAAAAACCATGCCTAAATTCGGATACTCTATGACAGAAATCGATTCTGAAAGCAGCGTTAAAGCAAGTGGACGTGAGCTCAGAATATCCCCTAAACATGCAAGAGAGGTATGTAGGACAATCAAAGGCATGCACCTGGATAAGGCTAAACGACTCTTAGGACAAGTCATAGCAGAAAGGCAGCCTATACCTTTCCTTAGGTCGGTCAAGAAGCTTGGGCACAGGCATGGAATGCAGAAGGCGATGGTTGGAAAGTATCCGGTCAAGGCAGCAACGGCGATTCTTAAGGTCCTTGAAAGCGCCGAAGGCAATGCCGAATTCAAGGATCTAGACATTGAACGCCTTCGAATAGCTCATGCATCTGCCTATCCTGGAATGAAGCTTAAACGTGCCACACCAC
>CP070683.1:385856-389175 GCA_020352645.1 Candidatus Bathyarchaeota archaeon
GAAAAGGACTTACATGTCCTATCATCAAGACGGTTTAGTTGACATATTTGTCGGAGTTTATGTTCTGTTGTTCGCCTTAGGCATTCTATTCAGCACTGTAACAGACTTTAGCATGTGGTTTATGATTCCAGCGATCTTTCCTGCAGTTATGCTGCCTATCTGGATGTCGGTCAAGAAGCGGATAACCATGCCAAGGATTGGCTATGTGAGAATCGGGAGCCGAGGAGTGAACAAATTGATGGCGGTCTTCATTGGACTAGTGGTAGTAGGTTTGGGGGCATTCATGGTGCTCACTTTGGCATCAAGAAGTCAAGCTTGGGCATTGACGCTGAGGGATCTGATCATTCCAAACGGTATGATCATCATGGGAATTGGAGCAGTCATCATATCAGGCTTGTTTGCATATACTATGGGTCTAAAGCGGCTTTTCGCATATGGGTTGCTGACATTAGCGCTGCTTCTCACAAGTCATTACGCAATCATTCCATTCGCATATTCGCTGTTAATCATAGCATTTGCAATCACTATCAATGGCTCTATTCTTTTGGTGCGATTCATACGGAAACATCCGCTAGCACAAGGTGACCAGGCAAATGCCGAAGAATCCCTCTAGCCTCAGGAACATCGATCGATTGATACACGAACCTACTAGATTGATGATTATGACTCAACTCTACGTCGTTGAGAGCGCGGATTTCCTCTTCCTCCAAAATCAGCTTGAGATGACACCGGGCAATCTTTCATCTCATCTGAGCAAGCTTGAAGAAGTGGGTTACGTGGAAATCGTGAAGGAATTTATTGAACGAAAGCCTCACACAGCACTTAAGCTAACGAAAAAAGGGCGAAACGCCTTCAAAGAATACCAACAAAACTTGAAACAAGTCTTCGGCAATTTGAAAACATAGTTAGAAGCGCCGCCACATCGAACTACTGTGGGCATTCTTCATTTCTTCTTGAAGAGTAGCCAGTTCTTGTCTTCTCTAAATCGGATTAGGTAGTAAGCGCCACGCAGTTTCTCTCCGTGAAAGATCACCGCAATCTTATTCCTCTCTCGTTTTAAGAGAGTGTAACTGCCTTTGTCCCATATTGCAACCGTGCCTGCACCGTATTGCCCTTCAGGTATCACCCCTTCAAAACTGGCATACTCAAGTGGATGATCTTCAACCTCCACAGCAAGTCTCTTTATTCCAGGTTCAGTAGGAGGTGGTTTTGGAACTGCCCAGCTTTTCAGGACGCCATTCATCTCTAGTCTGAGGTCAAAGTGAAGACGTGTTGCATCGTGTCGCTGGACCACGTAGATATTTCTGTCTTTTCCTGAGGCACTTGAACAGGGCTCCAATTCACTAGTCATACGTGCGATCTCTTCTATATGGTGTTATACGCCGATTTCATGCGCTATTTCATCGAGGTCAAGGGTGCCAAGTTTCGCTTTTGTAGGGATTCCGTTTTCAGACCATCCCCTAGCTTGATAATAGTCGTCAAGCATTCTTTCAAACTCGTCCCTCTTGATGAAGCTCCCTTTGGAAGCACCCTTCGGAATCGGGTCTTCAAATATTCTTGCAGGCAGCGAGTCATCTCTTCTATTGAGTCCTTCTCTTACATTGAAAGCTCGCTGTAGATTGTAGACCCTCTCGCTGATTCCGAAGAGATCAGATAGGGTCAAGCTCATTCCGGTTACTGCTTCTATCATCTCTGGGTAGGCCTCAGCAAAGAACATGTGTCTTGTGAATTTGCACACACCAACTATGTCGTATAGAGTCATCAGATCTTCATGAACTTTGACTTCGTATCCCTTGTTTTCTGCTGAAAATCTGTCTATTCCAGAGAATTTCCACCATTTTCCGACAAGTTCCGTTCCGTACACCACAGCAGTCAGGTGGTCTCCACCACGTACAGCGACAGCTAGGGCGAGACCCATACCCTTGATCCCTCTGGCGTCGTAGGCTGGTAGTTCGAGTCCTTTTGAGTGAATGGCGAATCTGGCAGAGTCTTTGCCTAACTTCTCGCTGGCTGCTTTAACACCGTCTGATAATAGAGTGCCCACCTTTCCTTCTCTGAAGGCCATCTTTCTTAGTGTGCTGAGCGTGGCGTCTGCGTCTCCGAATCGAAGCTCTATGCCATCTAAGTCCTCTTTGGTCAACAATCCTTTCTCAAATGCCTCCATTGCCCACGAGATTGTGAGGCCGGCAGACAACGCGTCTATTCCATATAAGTCGCAGCACATGTGGATGTGGCATAGCGCTTCAAAATCGTCAATCTCAAGATTTGTGCCCAACGAGTATTGGGTTTCATATTCTGGACCGTCAAGCTCGGTGTTCGCATACTTTCCTTCCTTGATTCTCACAATTCTTCCGCATGGTTTTGTACAGTTTGGGCAAGGTTTGTTTCTGACAGTATATTTTGGTGACCAGCGATAGGGATCTAGCTGACCCAGCTGTTCTGCTTTAAGGTTGTCATACGATTTGTGGAAGTAGCCCTGTTGCCAATTGCGGCTGGGGAGGACCCCCTTGTCTTTGTTCATCCAAGCGTAGAATTCTGCGGTTCCATATTTCATGTCAAGTCTTGAGTCAGGGTGATCCTTGATGATCTTCACCCATCTTAACACGAGATCGTGTAAGGCTTGAGGATCAGAATATTGAATGCGACCTGAACCTTTCACTACGATTGCTTTCAGTTTCTTGGAACCCATCACCGCACCGACCCCTGTTCTAGCAGCTTGGCGTTCGTTCGAGTCGATGCCAGCGATTCTTGAGCATTTTTCCCCTGCTGGGCCGATCACAGCGGTTGAATGATTGGGATATTTGATCTTCAGTTGCTTAGCTGTTTCGCGTACATCATGGCCCCAGATCTGTTCGGCACGGTTCACTTTGACAACACGATCCTTGATGTGTAAGACAACTGGCTTTGCGCTTGCACCTTCGATGACTAGTAGATCATATCCAGCTTTCTTGAGTGTGGGTCCAATTGAGGCTCCAGCAGACGCCTTTCCAAAGCCGCCGGTCAAGGGGGACTTTGTTATGAAAAGGGTCTTTGACGCGGTTGGGATACCTGTTCCTGTCAGAAGTCCGGGTGCAACTATTAGTTTGTTCTCTGGGCTTAGTGCATCCAAAGCTCGTCTGGTTTGTTTGAACAGCAGCATCGTGGCAAATCCCATTCCTCCCAGCAGTGTGCGAGGCCACTCAGAGGGCAAAGCCTCAACCTTTGAGGTTCGGTTCGATAGGTTGACTCTTAATATGTTTCCTGCATATCCCTTCATATTATTCTCACTTGGATGAGTCATATCTCAAGCTCTTGAAGCCATTCATTCGTTGAAAGGTTG
>CP070683.1:389275-392524 GCA_020352645.1 Candidatus Bathyarchaeota archaeon
TTTGATGGCATAGATTCCACGTATGTGAAGGCCACCAAGCTGCCCACAACAACATTCCACATATCATACAACAGAAGCTGGGAAGCCAACTATAGAAAGGCTCAAACGGGAGCAGGAGCCAAGATAAATTCTCTATCTGTCCCTAAGCAGCTCCTCAAATCACAGGCTACTTTTCACCTATCCCCTATGGAACCTTCTAAGGCCGTAAAACTTGTGAACTACATAAAAAAGAACTCAAATGACGCAGCTGTGTCAGTGAGCACATGGATAGGATACATTGGTCAGAACAAGCAGAGAAGAATACTCAGGAAACTCGCCACACAAGTTGACTTTTTCATGTTGAATGAATGTGAGGCAAAAGCCCTCACCGAGACAAACTATCTTCCTTTTGCTATAGATAAGATAAAAACTCCAAAGCTTATAGTTACAATGGGAAAGCTGGGAGCCATAATAAGCGGAGACGATAATGAGCCCCAGATGATTCCGGGCCTAAGCGTGCCAAAAGGCAACGTAATTGATACAACAGGAGCTGGAGATACATGGAACGGCGCGTTCTTAGCCACATTCATAAAGACTCGTGATCTAATGAAATCAGTAACTGCCGCCTCGATAATGTCGAGCATAAAATGCTCAGCATGGGGATTCGAAGCTATAGAAAACCTCAGATTCAAGAAACCTTCAGATCTTGTGGAGTATGTGATGGCTCTGAGAGAAGGAAGAATGCAGAAAAAGATCTCAGATTACAAGTAACCTGTGAGGAAAGGCCAAGAACAACTTGCATCACATGAGAAAACTGGATGGCATCAGGAGTACTCAGGAGTCAATGGCTTTTAGAATTCGACCTGCCCTATGTCAAGTTATGCTTTCTTCACGTGTCTCCATCTGTTGCTCGCAGAAACCTCTTTTTCCCTAAAGAATCCACTGCTAGACTCGTGGGATCTGAGAAGATCTGCGCAGATGACACGTGATCTCCCCCCTCCGCAATTACATAGATTAGAGGCTCTTAGGATTTAAATTTTTCGCAAAACTCGATTTTTTGAATTGCATTCATACTGATCTGTCAGAATTGAATGTTTTGAGAATTATGCCAATGGCAGATGAAAAGTGGGCGTCTGCAATCGCTGGGTCAGCGTGTGAACCTCGATAGAATACTCGTGGATACGAGACAATCAGCTTAAGCTGAGTCCGCGAGATTCCTCAGAGTCACCTGTCAGTACATACATCCACCTAAAGGACACGTGGTAGCTTCATAACATCATTGACATGAATAGTGTCATTAGTCGCTTTAACATCCAGGACGACAATGACTACTTGCCTCTCCAAGCTTTCCGCAGGTGTTCCCCTTTCCGTAAAGGAAGTTCTTCAGCATGGCACGGATACGTTCTCACTCGATTACTATATCGGACATGCGAAATGCCTAGGCGGTTGTGTTGTCAGAAGCAGTGATCCACTACTATTTTAAGTGTTGTGAGATTTGAAACCACGTCACATATATGTCCTAGATCGGTTTCATCATGGCCCCAATTGTAGTGAGCTCTTAATTCAGCGTTGTCAAAGGTCAGAGAGTCAAGTTGATGCCAAACATATTCTCCCATAACTTGGATGAAAGTTGTCCCTACTATCAATTCAGCTTCTTTCTCAGTCAACCCGTCGCTAATGTCGACACATACGAAGACATCCATTCTGGTCATATTATTGACAATAGCCTCGAACATGGTCACATTTGGAAGTGTTTCCTGATTCTTCCCAGCCACATCCGAAGGTGTATTATAGTTTTCCCTAGTCCACATGCCTTTGTCTAATCCAGACCAAGCGTAGGCTATCAAAGGAATGGAGATAGCTATCATCATTGCGACAATTAGTAGTTTCTTCCTCAATGTTATCACAGAATCAGAAGAAGATTAAAGATGAATATAGTTCTACTCAATAGAACAAGTGTTCGAAATTCTAGAACAGGTAGATAATATGTTTCTAGGAGCATCCGAGACCTAACCGGTCGATGCAGCGCGTGAATTAGAGGACACAAGATCGAATGAAACGCTCATGATTAGCCAAAGCTTGGTCTAAAGACCCTCCGAAAAAGAAAATAGCGTCTCCAATATTAAAGACCCTACTAGACCAGGGAGGAATCGATGCGGGGTTGCCCTAGCCTGGTAGGGGGCAGGCCTGCTAAGCCTGTGGTCCATCGGGCCGCGCGGGTTCAAATCCCGCACCCCGCGCCAATTCAGAAATTACATCTAGTCCAGGTTTTCCTTTCTCAGAAGCAGTTCCTGATCTGAATATCTTTGATTGCGCATTTTCCTAATTCGCAAGTATCTTTTCAGGCCATCCACGGAGTCTTTTTCCAAAAGGTTGATCTCTCCCTCAAAGAGATCTTGCACAGCACGGACTTCCTGCTGTGAATGCATTTCGGGGTCTATTATAGCTAGAGTTGTAAATCCTTTTGATTTGAGTTCTGGGATGAGAGCGCTGAGCCATCTCCTTGCTTGAACTGCATGGTGTTGCAGTAGGATGTCGGAAACCAACTCGAGACAAATCCGTCTCTGGCTTTGAGCTAGTTTATCCAGCTTCCGAAAGGCCGAGGTTAGAGCAATGTTGACGTCAGTTAGGTTTTCAACTCCAGTGAGCCTGGAAATATTGGGAAAGCTTTTTGGGATCATGTTCGTCTGCGGATTGCACACAAAGAGGTAGAAGTTGGATGGATATTTCTCTGCGAAGATCTGCAGGCTTGGGACTTTCGCGGTAACGAAGAATACAGTTTGGCCTTCCATTAGTCCTGCATGAAGGAAGTTTCTGACAAGTAAATCTCGCTCATCACATGGTGGAGATGTCAGCAAGACCGCATAGTTCTGAGGAAGTCCACCCAGCAGCAAACTATCAAGCTCGCTATGCCCTGTTCTTACACGGTGTGGAAGTACTCCCTGGGTTGCCGGTTGAACGAGCAATCCCTCGCGAATGCTTCCATTCTTATCAAGAAGATCATATGTGGGAATACGCGCGTCCGTTCTCACCACAATGCCTTGCTCCATCAATCTCTCCAGCCTGTTCCGAATTATGCGCCTGCTTGCTTTCCCTCTCATAGCTGCTGTCTGCCGCGTGATGGCGGAGACGTTTAGCGGACCCTTCAAAGCTAGAGCTTGAATGATACACCGTGACATCTCGTCTTGTGCGATCTCTCTTTGTCTTAGATATTTCTCTGCGTTTTTCAGACGAGCAGCAATCTTCAAAGGTTCGCCATACATTCCTATG
>CP070683.1:392624-395813 GCA_020352645.1 Candidatus Bathyarchaeota archaeon
CAAAATCAAGCAAAGAGTAATGCGCGCGCATGCAGAGGAGAAGGAGCTCTTGACTTGGAGAGAACAAAAAGGTGCCAACTCCTAAGTGGCTCGTGATTGCAAGAAACGAATATCGTATCCGAATAAGCAGAATACGAAAGATAAGACCCTACTTTCCCTATTTGGTTATTGGACTGCTAGGGCTTTACGTAGGACTTATTGCCCCAAAATTCGTGAGCCTATTCGTTGATGACTTCCTCGCCTTAGTCCTATCACAAGCAGCTGTCCCCATGATGCAGATCATGCTTTTCATGATCTTCATTTACTTCATGATCATTCCAATAACAAGCACACTGAGGGAAGAACAGACAGGACACCTGGAGATTTTCCTCGCTGCCCCTGTAAAGCCTAGCGATGTTCTACTGGGCGAGTTTCTGGGTCAGATGCCTTTCTACGCCATCTTCGTCACGATAATCACAGGTGGGTTAGTAGCTCTTCTGAGTCCTCTCAGATTGGATGTGATACAGATGGCGATAATCGTTGTGATCTTTATTGTCATCTTTCTTTCCGGCTCCTGGATTGGCTCTGTGATTGCTGCGGTCTTGAGAACTAAGCTCGGGAAGACTGCTGGTGGAAAGGATATTGGGAGAGCCCTTGCAATGATAATCGCTCTACCCCTTGTTGCATTCGTCTATGCAATTCAGTTCGGTGGCTTGCTTGACGCGTTAGCCGATCCTGGGACTGGAGGGTTGGTCAAAGCGATTTTTAATTTGTTGCCAAGCTCTTGGGGTGGGGAGGTTGTAGTTGGCTTCGCATCCAATCCAAGCAATATTGGGGCTGTTGGCTTTGAAACACTGACTCGTTTTGGAGGTCTTGTTGCCTTCTTTTTAGTGATTCTTTGGCTTGGCGCTAAAGTTGCTAGTCGTGCCTACAGCCTTGAACCCACTACGTTTACAGGTTCGAAGGCTAAGCCGGACGGTGTTTTCTATAATGTTATCAAATCTTTTGGGGGAGGCGAGTCATTTGGCACTCTCTTGGTATCTGTTTTTAAGGACTATAGTCGAAGGCTTGAGAACCTTTCGAACATCATCTACATAACTGGTCTACTCTTCCTACTAGCCATTTTCGCCGTGCCCAAATCTGAGCCCATGGGTCCTATGTATGTATACATGATGGCTCAATTTCTGTTTCCAGTCCTTGTAGTCATGATAAACGGTGAAGTTACGGTCCGAGGGAAGGAAAGCCTCTTCATGGTTCGAAACACACCTTCTGGCGAGGGAAAGTTCATCAAAGCCCTCCTGTTAAAAGGCTGGCTGATGGCTATCCCGATAACGGGAGCGATGACAGCTGTTATAACAATCCTGAGCCCACAAACCACTCTAGTTTCTTTGTTGACAAACACAGGATTCATGATGTTGTTCGTTGCAGCGTATACCGTTTTTGTTCTCGGTCTTTTCCTCCTGAATCCAGCCTTCTCGACAAAATCGATGAAGCTAGGTGTAAACATCATGATTGCCGTTTTTACGTCAATAGGGCTATTCGCAGTTTCTCAGATCTCCTTAATGAGATTGGGTGTATGGTCAGAAACGTTTGGAGGCATGTTATACGTTTACTTATTGCAGACCTTCTTGAGTTGGCTTGTGGGAAGTGTGTGTCTTTACCTTGGAAAAAGGAGACTAGGCAGAATCGAATAGTATGCATGCATTACATGATTGAATGATGCGCGCGCGCAGTAGGCGTTCGATCGCCTTGAGGATAGAAACATCGATCGTTGGCTAAGGACTCTTGATTCAGTCTCAATTGAAGTCATAGGTAAGCCTCTATTACATATCTTTGCACCACTCTATGGCTGTTGAAGTAGTAAGCGATTTTCCCGATTGACCCCTTCATCATTTTTATCCACTCGTCTCTCCTGCTGTAGAACATGGGAACAATTATGTTTTCTAGCTTATTGTAGAGATCATCTAGTTCTTTTCTGCGGCATTCTTCCACTGAAACATTCTCGTTCGGGCGTGGTCCTATTGCCCAGCCTGTGACGCCCTCGATCCAACCTTCGACCCACCAGCCGTCCAAGACACTGAAGTTTATGACCCCGTTGTGGGCTGCCTTCATTCCACTTGTGCCCGAGGCCTCTAAAGGCCGCAAGGGTGTATTTAGCCAGACATCAACCCCTGAAACCAATTTGGCCGCGAGGTCCATATCATAATTCGCTAGATAAACAATCTTAATCTCGCCTTCCAGCTTCTGCATATAGCCAAATATCTGTTCGATCAGTTTCCTGCCAGAGTCATCTCTGGGATGGGCTTTCCCAGAAAGGATCAACTGGATCCTGCCTTTCCCATTTGTCCGTTTCAATTTTTCTATGTCTGAAAACAATAAATCCGCCCTTTTGTAGCCGGTTGCTCTGCGAGCAAATCCCAGCGTCAATGTGTCGTAATTCATACCGACATTTGTTGCCTTGTTGACGTAGTCAATCAGCACCTTCTTTCCGTCCATATGGGCTCGCCAAACATCTTCATCGAGGATCCCGTCTGCTCTTACCAGCAAATCAGGTTCATTTGCCCATCCTGGAAAATATTTGTCATAAAGATTCCTGAAACTCTCGCAGGTCCAAGTGTACGAATGAATTCCATTGGTGATTGCGTGAATTTCATATCCTGGGAACATCGCTCTTGCACTGTCTCGGTGTCTCTTGGCTACGCCGTTAAGATAATTGCTTAGGTTGAGGGCGAGAAGCGTCATGTTTAATCTTTCTTCCCCGCCCATTTTTTTCAGCATATCAAGGGGGACAGGCTCGCCCAACACTTCTCGAACAACATCATAGGAGAACTTGTCATGCCCTGCTTCGATAGGAGTGTGCGTGGTGAAAACGCATAAACTTCTGACCTTGTCGATGTCCATTCCATTTTTTTTCAGCAACTCAAGGGCGAGGAGACTAGAATGGCCCTCGTTCATGTGGTATTTGTGAACTCCTAGACCCAAAGCGTCCAGTATTCTCACACCGCCGATTCCCAGAACAATCTCTTGTTTGAGACGGTATCTTTCATCCCCGCCATACAAAGAGGAAGTGATCTCCCTATCCTCAGGATTGTTTCCTTCTAGATCGGTGTCAAGAAAGTAGACAGAAACCACCCCGCCTGTTTGACTCTTCACCGTATAAAGCCAAGGCCTGATGGTTACATCTCTTTTCTGAATTTGCACCTTAACCTC
>CP070683.1:395913-398873 GCA_020352645.1 Candidatus Bathyarchaeota archaeon
CTTGTATCAACTTCGGTTGGGATTCTGGAGTCGCCTACGACATATACCTAATCACATCCAGCGGCAAGCAGTTCCCGTACAGAGCTACTGCGCCTTAAAAACCCGAATTTCCAAACCTTAGAATGGGGGTAGGGCACTAACCCCTCTTCTTTCACCCTCTTTGGAGGTATGTAGATGGTAATAGAATTGAAAGAGTATGATTCAGCTGCAGACATAGCTAAGACAATAGATGAAAAAATTAGCAACACAAAAAGCATGTTAGGAGAGTACCTACGCCGCCTCGACGAGATTCGACTGCTTGCTGAGAGATCAAAGAAGATACGAGAGGTGGTCCTCAAGCTTGCAGGCAGAAAGGCCAACCAGGAAAACACTGGCGAGATCTCAGTAGGTGGCTTAGACGTAGTCCTAGATGCCAATCCATTTCACGAATTGACCGCCATAGAAGAAGTTGTCAGAAGCCAACAAGATCGGCTTCTTGTTCTACAGAAATCAAGGGAAGCGCTAAAGTGGGTTGATCAGATTGGCGACACTGAGGGCTTGAAATACCTCGTTCTAGAGAACGATGGAGTGCCTGAAAAAGTCCTTTTCAAGATATCGTAAGTCTATGAGGAATGAGAAACATGAGCAAAGAAACATACGAGTTTGCGTTAGAGAATGCACTAAGCGAGATCCGAAACGTATGTCCAGAGGTACAATCCTCATTCATTCTTAACAAAGAAGCTGAGTTGATCGCTGGAGACAAGCAGACTGTTGAAACGACCCTAGATAGAGCAGTTGGGTCATTGGAAGGCATAATGGAGAAAGCTGACGCAATCGGAGACTTGGACGCGCTAACCATTGAGGGAAGCAAAGGGAACGTCCACATAACCTGTATCAACGACATGTATCTAACCATTATTTCCTCAAGAAAAGCCGACGTGAAGTACGTGCAGACCATTGCTCGGGTGTTGATTCCAACCGTGATGAAACTGCTCGACAGCCTTTCCCCTACCCCCCTCAGACAATCCCCTCCTTCCCGTGACTTGCTTAAACCAGAGATAAGAAAGGAACTCGAGAAGGAAATCGTTGAAGAGGAATTTGAAGATGAGGCTGAGGCTGAAGAAACGAAGAAAGACAAAGAAAAGAGGAAGAAACGCGAGCTGGAAATACCTTCTAACCAACTGATTGTTGAGAGATTCGGCGGACTACTTGTGCGAAGTGATACAGTTCAAATCAGCAGAGACATAGTGTCAGAATGGCAGGATGTCCTAGACACTGAAGAGATAGGTCTTGTCGAAATTGAATCATTCAATGGAAAGTCGAACCAGTGCAAAGTGAAAGCTCTTGATGGCTCGAAACTTGAAAACAAAGCAGTTATTCGCATTCCAGAAAAACTGTGTCAAACACTGGGCGTCAAGAAGGGTGAGCTGGTTCGAGTAACACCAGTAATCAATTAAAGAGACGATTTGTATGACACCTAAGAAACGTAAACAAAGAAAAACACAACAAGAGGAAGAAGGCGAGCCCAGCGTCGCGATCGACTTTTCCGAAATCGAAACTAAGATAAGAGAAACGGCTGAAGAACTAGAAGACACGGAGCAAAAGGAAAGAACTGGGAAGGGAAAGCATGACTCATCAGAAGCTGAGAGAATAAAGCAGAACGTTGAAAAGACAAAGGAGAGAGATGGGGTAATAGGTTACATTCTTAGAAATGTCGACTCTGCGAGCATTGATCTGAAAGATCCCACGAAAGTCATCGACTATGCCGTGTTGTCATCTTCAGCTTGGGAAGCGTGTGATGAGCTCTCTGAAACCTTCAGTCTAGGCGAGGTAAAACATGTTATCGTGGAGGGCAACTCAGCCAAGCTTCTCTCCTTCACAATTGAAGATAACAAAATCAGTATCTTCATGGAGAAGAAAGTAGACCATAAACGAATCTACAAAGACTTGGCTACCAAGTAATTCTCTTCTGATCTCCCTTTCTATTCTTGGGGAAAATGGGATAGGGCCAGAAAGGGATTCTTGCTTTGTAGCCCCTCCCCCTTCTTCTAGTCCTACTCATCCCAAAAAAGACTGGAAAGGGATTCTTGCTTTGTAGCCCCTCCCCCTTCTTCTAGTTCTACTGGTCCTAGAAGAGTTTCAAACCAAGATTACTATGTAGGGCGTAACGAAGGCTTCAATCAACGCGGCTACAGCTAACAACCCGAACGCTTGCAGAAATGGTTTCTTGAGGTTTTGCCTTAGTGCGGTTAGAGAATGCTGCATCATCTTCAGAGAAATCGATACGTCGCTCCTTGCCAAGCTCAGAAACATTCCGGGCTTGGAAAAGACCTTGGCGTAATCACTGAAGCCAGGTGCGCCAGTGGACCTCGGTGCTTCAGCTGTTTCTACAGCTCTACGTATAGCCCTCGTCCAATAGAATATCGCTAGAAACTCAAGCCACCCATGTGGAAGTATAGCGGCGACGGCCACAGTAGGAGATAAGTTTGAAGTTGCTAATACAGTGCCACTGATAGCCACCCAAGTTATTGCCACGAGAAGCGGTAGACACCAGGTTTTTTTCTTGAACACGGGCCAAGCAACCGCAGCGGCAATGAACAAATAGACCAGACAAAAAGTATTGTGGGCCAATATTATGGCAAAGGTTGCAGGATGAGAGAACCCTACAGCATTGATTATCGGTGCATAAGCTTTGAAGAGACTGAACTGGAAAAGCAAAGCCAGGAAATCAGCAATGTTCAAGGGCGTTCTCAGAGTTAATTTTCTTTCCAAGATTTAGAGATTGTTGAATAAGGTTTCGTAAGCATCGATACGGGTACTAGAATGCCACCTTTTAGGTCAAAGCCATTTGATGTCCTGAGTCCTCAGAACAAAGCATGCCATCGATGCCTAGAAAAAGCTGGTTCAGTTTTATATACAAAAGGTGTTAATGTTGTCGAAGGGAAGACTATGGCAATCAAGGTTGCGATTGCAGGCGTTGG
>CP070683.1:398973-401878 GCA_020352645.1 Candidatus Bathyarchaeota archaeon
CGTTGTAGTTTTTGGCGAAGATGTAGGATTTTTCGGCGGACTCTTCACATGTACAAGGAATTTACAGAAGGAGTTTGGAGAAAAGAGGGTCAGAGATACACCGATTTCAGAAGGGGCTATCATCGGAGCAGCGATTGGTGCTGCCTTGGGCGGACTAAGGCCCGTGGCTGAGATACAGTTTATTGATTTTATTGGCTGTAATGGCGCAATGGATCAGATATTTAACCAGCTAGCGAAAATGAGGTATATGTTCGGCGGATCCGTAAGAGTTCCCGTTGTGGTGAGGGTGCCCTGCGGTTCACGATATCCTGTTGCCTCTGGTGCTGCACACCATTCTCAAAGTCTTGAAGCCTGGTTTATACATGTTCCAGGGTTAAAAATTGTCACCCCATCGACTCCTTACGATGCAAAGGGATTATTGACAACCGCAATAAGAGATGACGACCCTGTAATGTTCATAGAGCACAAGCTCTTGTATTATGCCCGTCGCATGCCAACTCTACGTGACAAATATCCAAGTCTAATGCCCCATGTTCCAGAGAACCAATACACCATTCCATTCGGTCAAGCAGATATTAAGAGAGAGGGACAAGACACAACTGTTATCGCCACGATGATGATGGTTCATAAAGCACTGAATGCGGCAAATGAACTAGCTGAAGAGGGAATCGACATAGAAATAATAGATCCTCGCACATTGGTTCCATTTGATAAACGAACCATAATAGACTCTGCAAAAAAAACAGGGAGGATCGTCGTAGTTTCTGAGGACTGCAAAACGGGCGGAGTTGCCGCAGAAATAGCTTCAATCATTATGGAAGAGACATTTGACTATTTGGATGCGCCGATCAAGCGGGTTTCAGCTCTGGATGTTCCGACACCATACAGCCCAATTCTGGAAGCTGTGGCTATCCCACAAGAGCGAAATATAATAGAAGGTGTGAAAGAGGTTATCGGCAAGTGAGAGAATTCAGGGTGGATGGTGAAACATGGTTACGTACGTAAAAATGCCCAAGCTCACCTGGACGATGGAAGAGGGACTTGTAGGGAAGTGGCACAAAAAAGTGGGGGACGAAATAAAAAAGGGAGAGCCTATCTGCGAGATAGAAACTGAGAAGTCAGTTGATGAATTAGAGGCGACAGAGTCAGGCATATTGAGCAAGATTTTAGTTCCATCTGGTTCAATTGCGAAAATAAACCAGACAATAGCTATCATAGCAGGAATAGACGAGTCTTTGCCTCAGAAAGAGCCAATCCCTGTTGAAGAAGTTGTTCCAAGACCTGCGGTTGCCAAAGAGATCGTCAAAATCAAGAGGCCAGAAGCTGGAAAACGGAAAGAGAGAATAAAAGCTTCTCCTATCGCCAGGAAGCTAGCTCAAGAACACGGAATTAACCTAGAAGAAACCAGAGGTACAGGTCCCGATGGCAGAATAGTAAAGGAAGACACTCTAAGAGCAATTGAAAAAGCTCAACGAGTAAAGGTCGTGCCATTAACTCGAATGAGAAGCGTGATAAAGAAGCGCCTATCCTATAGCATGAAAACCGCCCTACATGTTCCGTTGACAATTGAAGTAGATATGACTAACACCACCAAGCTTCTAGAAACTCTCCGCCCCGAAATCGAGAAGACTCATAATGTCCGTCTTTCTCTCACCAGTCTTTTGGTCAAGGCGGTTGCCATAGCCTTGGAAGATCACCCTGTTTTGAATTCAAGGTTGGAAGATGAACAGATAGTAATATCAGAAGACATAAACGTTGGTGTAGCAGTCTCCACACAAGAAGGCCTCATTGTTCCGGTGATCCGTAACGCAAACACTAAATCAGTCATTGAAATCGCAAAAGCAACAAAGATTCTAACCGAGAAAGCAAGAAAAGAAAATCTGTCGACGGAAGAAAACTCTGGCGGAACATTTACCATATCAAACCTTGGAATGTTCGGAATAGATCTTTTTGCCCCGATAATTAACCCTCCGGAAAGTGCGATATTGGGTGTTGGAAGAACGATTAAGAAACCGATTGTCCTAAATGACAAAGTAACAACACGATTAATGATGACTTTGACCGTGGTATTTGACCACAGAATTATGGATGGAGCCGAGGCTGCGAAATTTCTACAAAAATTAAAGAGAATTCTTGAAAAACCAGATAATCTTTTTCCAAGTTAGTATCTTGTTGTGCAGCAATGACAATCACAATAGTAGGCATCACTCAGCTTTCCGCGCGCGATTGTTGGTTCAATTGATCTCTTGAACTAGTACTTCATACTTAGCTATGCCTAGAGAAGCTTTGAGTAATGTTCCGCAGTCGGACACCATTCGAGAATTAATAAAAGGTCTATGTGTATGACAAAAGACATATAGTGCAGCCATTGGCAGAAACGCAAATGCTCCTACACTAGATCCACGCGCGCGAGAGCTGGTATTCGAGATTCACAAGGGATTGGTCTATAATTAGGCGCATCTCATGAAAGATGCACAAATACGCGGGCAAAGATCAAACCTTATAGCTATTCAAGATAACACTGTTCGCAGAACATCGAGGGAAAAATATTGACGAAGGCTTCTAGGAAAGTCGGTCTGATACAGCCATCTGCCATCCGAACGATGCTTGAGCTGTCCGCAAGGATGGAAAACGTTGTTCATTTGGAGCATGGAGAGCCAAACTTCGCCACACCTGAACATATAATAGCGGCTGCGATAGAAGCTATGAATGAAGGTTGTACACACTACACTGATATCAGTGGAACCATAGAACTCCGTCAAGCTATCGCTGAGAAACTTGCGAAAGAGAACGGTATTGATGTTGACCCACAAACGGAAGTGACGGTCACCTCGGGATCGCAGGAGGCGATGCTCAACGCAGCGTTAGGGTTTTTGGATCGTGGTGACGAAGCGCTAGTGATTGA
>CP070683.1:401978-404858 GCA_020352645.1 Candidatus Bathyarchaeota archaeon
AGAGAACTCTACATTCAAGCAGGTCGACCAAGACCTTTGTATCGAGCCAGCCGACTTGAAAGGAATCTGGGACTGGAAAACGTCAGATTATATTACAAACGCGAAGATCTGTCTCCCACAGGCTCTCACAAGGTCAATACAGCATTAGCCCAAGCTTATTTTGCATTAAAAGAGGGAAAAGACACGCTTGTAACCGAGACAGGCGCAGGACAATGGGGAAGTGCTTTATCTTATGCTGCCAGATTGATGGATTTAGACTGCATTGTCTACTGGGTCCGAGCTGTCTATAGTTGGAAAAATGATCGAAAGACCTTCATGAAACTGTTAGGGGCGAACGTGCATGCCTCTCCTAGCAAAGAGACAAGGATCGGAAGAGAGCTATTGGCCAAGAACTCAAACCATCCAGGTTCACTAGGGATCGCTGTCTCTGAAGGACTTGAACACGCAGGTGAGCATGAAGGATCAGTGTACTGCTTAGGCTCAGTGCTAAACCATGTTCTGATTCATCAATCAATAATAGGTTTAGAGACCATAGAGCAGTTTAAGCTAGTAAATGACGAGCCAGATTTGATAGTAGGCTGTCTAGGAGGAGGATCAAATTTCGGTGGTATAGCGCTGCCTTTTGCGGGCGAGGTCTTGAAGAACAAACGCCAATGCAAGTTCCTAGCTGCTCAATCCGAAGCTGCTCCAAATCTTGTTAAAGGAGAATACCGCTATGATTTCGGAGACATAGCAGAACAAACGCCACTTCTGAAGATGTATACACTTGGGCATCGAGCTGAAATGGTGCCAATCCGGGCAGACGGATTAAGATATCATGCTGCAGCGCCTTTCATAAGTGCACTTCGAGCTACCAATATGATAAGGGCAGTTGCTTATCCAGTTGATGAAAGACGGGTTTTTGAGGCAGCGAGATTATTCTTCCAGTCAGAGGGATGGTTAATAGCTCCAGAATCAGCATATGCTGTAAGGGCCGGGGTCGATGAAGCGCTGAAAGCTGAAAAAAGAAAGGAGCAGATGGCCATTTTGATGAACATCAGCGGGCATGGCTTCTTGGATCTGGAGGCTTACAGGGACAAACTGGACATTAAGTAAGAATAGCGGTATGCTTTTATTTTCGGGGGTCACACATACCTAACCACTAAGGAGGTTATTCAGTATTGTTCAGCGTCAAAATGACGGACACTAAGCTTCTCAAAGATATGTTTCAAGCAATAGCGATTCTTGTGGACGAAGCCACCTTCAATGTAAACCCTGAAAACATCCAACTGCGAGCCATGGATCCTAGCCGCGTTGCTATGATAGATTTTCAATGGCCGAAAACAATCTTTGACGAATACCAATGTGACCAACCCCAAAAAATCTGTGTAAACATAGCAGAGCTCTTGAAGCTTCTTCGCAGAACTGGCAGAGATGAAACTGTGCAATTAACCCTTACGCCCGACACACCGAAGCTTCAAATCACCATAACAGGCAAGTACACTCGCACCTTCAACATGCCAACCCTTGAGCCCCAAGAAGAAGAAACACCCACACCGAAAATAACCTTCAAAACTGAAGCAAAGGCAACAACCGAAGGTCTGAAACAAGCAATCGAAGATGCCCAGCTCGTCAGCGATCACGTCCGCGTTGAAGCTGATCCCGAAAAAATAACCCTTCAAGCTACAGGCGACCTGATGGGAGCCACCATCGAATTGAAAAAAGGAAGCGACGCTCTTTTAGATCTTCAAACTCAGGAACCCAGCAAAGCAACCTTCAGTCTCAGCTATCTTGCTGAAATCATCAAAGCCGCCTCAGCCACGAGCGAAATCGCAACACTCCAATTCGCCAACGATATGCCTATTCGCATAGACTTTCACCAACCAAAAGAAGGAAAACTAACCTTCTATCTAGCTCCACGCATAGAAGTAGAATAGAACCAATGACGTTCACCGAACACGACCTAGCCAAGTATCCATTTCTACCTAGAGCAGCACACTACATAAAGCAGCTAGACTTAAACATACATGAACTAACCGAAACTCCTCAGATTATGAAGCATGCTGAAGAACGCGTAAGTTCAAGCTTCCAATCCTCATCAGAGAAAGTCAGGGAAACAGTCAGCCCTCAAATAGAGATAGCATCGTTCCCAGTTTCCATAATGATTGTGGCAGCCATAAATGACAATTATCTGAAGAAGAGATTCGCACTGCATGAAGCAAAAAAGATTCAAGAATTTCTACGTGAAGAAAATTCTGAAAGGATTCTTGAAATAGCAAAATTCTTCAAATGGAAGATCAAACACACTGACGCTGAAATCTACCCTTATGCACTCTGCTTTGTCAACTACCTGCAGAATGCAGCTAGCTTTCGAGAGTCAAGGTGGAAGCTGGTCAACCGAAGACTTGAAAACGGCAGAGTTTATCTCACCAACCGTGAGGCAACCCGCCTCTTGCAGGAAGAGATACGTAAGTATATTGAAACACGGCTTGACGCAAAGATTACATCATTACCTTCGCAAATCAACACTATAGTTAAGAAACTGAAGAACTCGTTCATCTCTCAAAAGCCAACTATAAAACAGCATGAATACCCTGAAACACTGGATCCCGAAGCCTTCCCTCCATGCATAGAAGCATTGTATGATGCCATTAAAAGCGGCCACCACATCTCCCACACTGGGCGTTTCACACTCACCACGTTCCTGGTAAATGTAGGCATGCCGACAGAGAGCGTACTAGACCTATATCGAGATCTAAGCGACTTCAAAGAACGGCTCACACGATACCAAATCGAGCACCTAGCAGGCCAAAGAGGCTCGCGCACGAAATATGTTCCCCCCACCTGTGGCACATTACGAACACATGGCATCTGCAATGATGTGGATAAGAGCTGCAGAAA
>CP070683.1:404958-407822 GCA_020352645.1 Candidatus Bathyarchaeota archaeon
GAAAACACTGGACTCGTTACCTGAAGCTTTAGAGTATTTATGCCTGTTTCTTCGAAGAATCGAGGTTGACTATTTTTCTACTTGTGCTCCACTCTTCATGTCGAAGCGATACGCATCAATATTGAATTCTTGGTTTTGTGCGCATGGTGCCAGTGTTCAAGTGGCATACAATCATATGATAAGGACAGGAAACAGAACTTTCGAAGAGATGAAAAAACAGGTGTTCAAGAAGCGTGCGAGGGAAAAGATACGGAAGGCTGAGAGGGAGGGAATCGCTTTTGTGAGAATCGACACAGAAGACAGCATACATGAATGGATCGATGATATCTATCGCTGTAACCTTTCTGCTTTGGAGAGGCAGGGCAGAGAGGGAGCACATCCTGATAGTTACAAGGACGTTTACCTGTCGGAGCTCGTCAAGACGAAGAGGAATTTGGGAGCTGGTTTTGCCATTTATGGCGCTGTTTTCAATAGCCACCTTGTTTCGTACATGATTGTTCAGGAATTTGGCAGGTTGATGCAGGCAACGAAGGCGATGTCGGACACTAGATATTTGCGTAAATGCCCAAATGACGCGTTGATTGCACATATAATCAGAGAGAGTTGTGAGAGAGGTTTTAGGTGGTTCGAATATGGGTTTGACAGGGTCAAAATTGGTGGAAGGATTCCCAGCTTGCACTCTTCCATCAACGAGTTTAAGTTCAAATTCGGCTTCAAAGAAGTACCTTTGTTTATTTACCGCTTGGGTTTGACTTATTCTGGCAGGTTATTACAACACGTGTTTTCTATGAGAGAGTACGCAATAGCAGGCAGCGCCTACGTTCCTGAATCTGTGAGGAATTTTCTGTGGAGGTTCTATGGACCCAGACGTCGTAGTTTTTCAGCTTTTCTGTACACGTAGTTCTTGTACTCATAGGTGCGTCAATTTTCTTGGTTTATGTCATTAGAGAGTTGCGTGCTCTGGATATATTCGCACTTGATAGGATGTATGCCTCATTGTCGAAGAGATCAAAGCTTTTTCTACACCTGGGTTATCTTGGGTTTGACTCTGTGGGAGTTTCCTGGTTTCAAATGCATGCTGCCATTCTCTTATCGAGCATCAAAGTTGTTAGAAAAAGCATGAAACGTTTGTTCCCCCTCTCGGTTCTTTTCTCGCTCGTAATAGTTTCTGAGAAAGGCACCATCATAGGTTTCTCCTTTGTCAAGTTAAAAGGGCGTTTTGAACGAGGTGGTTGGTGGGGAGAACTAGTTATGGGTCTCAGGGACGATCACCACCGAAAAGGCCTGGGCTCAAAGCTAGTTGGAGCATCAATTAATCAAGCAAGAAGCGAGGATGTTAAAGAGATTTTCCTAACTGTGTTGAAAATCAATGTTGGCGCTGTTCGTTTTTACGGAAATCATGGGTTCAAGATGAAGCACACTGCCAAAGATCGGGTTCGCTGGCGAGGAAAGGAATATGATAATGTTGAAATGTGGCTAGATACAACAATTCCAAATCCGAGGTATGACTGCCCAAAACAAGCCCAAGCGATGTTCATCAAGGAAAAAAAGCAAGACTAAAGTGGGTCTCTTTGCCTCCTTTCAGGTTGATGATGATGCGATTTAGAAGCTTTCTGACGCGTCTTAAAAAGCTAAGAATCATCCTACTGCCCATTGTCATTGGCTCAGCAATCCTTGCAAACGCGTTCTTTCTGCGTTCCTCAATTCTAGGCGCCATTACGCTCCTAGCATACATACTAGTCACAAGCTTTCTCATCGGGAAAATCTTCCTACAAAATGAGGAAGAGGGATTCATAAAGTTCATGCTTGGCTTTTTCATAATGTTCTCCTTCTTCGTGGTAGTAAGCGCTCCGCTACTGATTTTCTTCAAACTAGATCTCGTGGGCTTAACAATCATCCTATTTGCGCCACTAGTCCCATTAGCCATTTTCATGTTGTTTAACAAGCCCAAACGAGAAACGACAAGAGAAGAGACCGAGGAGAAGAAGGCACCGCTTTTCTCACCAACTTATGTCATATATCTAATTCTGGTCGGCTTCTCACTTTACTTGCTAGTTCAAGCAAGATCCGGATGGATTTATGGCACCGTTTGGAGCGTCGTCTCGCCATATTTCTTCACAACCTACCTTCTCGCAGGCTTCGTCTTGGTCGGAATAATCCTATACTCCTCGGCTCGAGCCACATCAAAGCTGGCGCTAATAATTCCCTATGCCCTAATCGCCGCTTTGGTTCCAGCCATAGTCCTTTATCCCGGCAACGCAGGCGACCCATTGGACCACATGGGTTTTGCACGCATGGTAATTGACTATGGAAACTTCAGAGTATACTCTTTCGCAGCCAACTTGAATCCGTGGTCACTCTACTGGCTCGTCAAAGAAAAAGCCCTACCCTTATCAACTGCAATATTCGCCAAAATGCTGAGCATCGACGTATACTGGACACACACTTTTATCACCCCACTGCTATGGGGAACTTTCGTCCCGCTAGCAACATACAAGATGTCAAAACTACTAGATATCGGCGAAAGAGTTTCCCTTATAGCTTCTTTCTTAGCCGCCATCTACATCAACTTCCTCGGATGGGCCTCTAGATCAACAGGCAACAGCTTGGGGTTCATTCCTTTCCTTGTCTCCGTCTCCTTTACCCTATCATACTTGAAACAACAACACAAAAGCCGCATGACATTGTTCTTGGCCTTACTAACGGCCATGGCTTCTTGGATAACTCATCCATTAACAGGTATAGTGGCATTAATACTAGCATTTCTAGCTATCGCGTTGAAATTATACGAGTCCATCAAACTCAGAAGCAGATTCCTAGCTCGCCTTTTATTAGGTCTCGCTTTAATAATCTGCATCTTCGCG
>CP070683.1:407922-410670 GCA_020352645.1 Candidatus Bathyarchaeota archaeon
ATGGGATTCCACAACAGAACTCCATTTCGAATCGGTCAAGCAGAGAGAGACCCGTGCGTGGTTCAAGATGGCGACCAGATTCCTTGCAGGAACAGCTGACACAGCCCTCAACCACAATCTCCAGTACATGCTTGATCTGTCAGATACCTTTCTTACTCGGTACCATGCATCTGAGAAACTCTACTTTGTAGCAAAGGAGGATACAACGATTGGCATACTAGATATCCACGGTACTAAAGATTGGGTTGGCAACATGGCAGTAGATCCACTGAGTCGGCGTCAAGGCTACGGGAAACAGATCCTCACCTTCGCACTCAATCAACTAAAGACTAGAGGTTGTAGTAAAGCAGGGCTAAGAGTGTATATCAACAACAAGCCCGCTTACCAACTCTACGATTCCTTTGGATTCAAGAAGACAGCACGATTCAAGAGACTATTGTGGTGGAACCACAAATACACAACATCCTGAAACATACCATGTATGTGAATAAATGCTTTGACTAGAAGTTTTCCATATTGCGCACGCATATTTAAAAATGAAGTGTGTGCGTTCATTGCATCGAATCGTTTTGAAAGAAAAAAGGAGAGAAGGAGAAAATGATGATTACGCATGTGGATCGCACGATTTGAAGTTGCAGGAATTGGTGGAAAGTGGTTCTAAGTAAAAGGGCCTTCCAAGAAATAATGCCCTTTTTTTATGAGGAGTGTGTTTCTTCTGTAATTGTCAGACAGTTTGTGTGTGCGATGCATGCAAGCATCGCCCTTCCTTAAGGTTTTATTTTACACGCATAAATCACGCGGGCTTTAATTTCGCACCACAGACAGAACATTTGCCTTCAGCCGTTATCTTTGGCTGTTCAGGCACATCTTTTCCGCAAATTCCACATTTAACCAATCATCTCACCCCCTCCTACATCAAAATAATAGATTTGTTTATAGAAAACAACATTAATAATTCTTGCGAGATACTGTCCATCTACTTTTCATACGCGCGCGCCGAGTGAGTATATAAGAAAGAGCGTAATTGTTTGGGTTTGGGGCGTAGGATTCGAACCCCCACACACACTTTTTAGCTGATACAAATGAAAAAAAGAACTTAATATGCGCCAATCACCTGTAATTGCCTATGCGATTCTTTGAACCAGCTGATTCTCAACCATGTTACTATTGTAAGAGGATTGAGGCTGTAGAACAGGAAAAAGGATATCCTATTCGAGAAGGAATTTTCACATATGAGAACTACGTCTATCGATGTGCTTGGCATTCAAGATTTACTTGCTCAAAATGTGGGAAGCAACATCATTTCAGCTGGCTATACTGGTGTCCAAAGAACAGAGAATTGATCTGTGGTGACTGTAATAAACCCACGATGAGACCGGCGGTATTCTGGG
This sequence comes from Candidatus Bathyarchaeota archaeon, assembly GCA_020352645.1. Lineage (GTDB taxonomy): Archaea > Thermoproteota > Bathyarchaeia > Bathyarchaeales > SOJC01. Next base: position 409,314 of record CP070683.1, read on the forward strand.
ACCGTACATACGCATACGAGTTCCACTGCGAGAATTGTGGCGAACACCACTTTGATCTGCTATATTCAGAGTTTCAAGGAGCACACCCTTGGCAGCTTGGAAATCGAGACCTAATTTCCAACGTCGACTCACAAGAACCATGGCTGCCTATATGGTCACCGAATAAGTTGAGAAATGGGAAAGAAATAGGGCTCACAGAAGCTCTTAAGATACCAAATCGGGTCATGTTGCTTAGAGAGGATTTGAAACGCGCAATTGGAGTTATCCAATACGCGGTTCCGAAAGATGAGATTGATTTTTCTGAGACTCAAAAGTCATGGGAGCAAAATAGTCAGGAATATATCGATTTCGTCCAAATTGATATGGCTGGTGACTTTAATCGTAAGTTTATTATTGATCCTGCCTTGTGGTCCTTACTAGGTGATATAAGGGGATTATCTGTTCTTGATGCCGGATGTGGTAACGGGTATCTAACAAGAGCACTTGCTACTAAGGGCGCAAATGCAGTAGGCGTTGATTTCTCCAAGGTATTCATAGAATATTGCACGAAAATAGAGGCCGAGATGAACCTAGGCTGCAAATTCTATGAGGCGTCAATAACTGAGATGAATGATTTCGAATCAAAGCTATTTGACTTGGTTGTATCCAATGTTGTCATGGTGGATGTTCTTGATTACAGGACCGCGTTCAAAGAGATTGCCCGAGTTCTGAAGGATGATGGCAAGTTCATCTGGTCCAATGTGCATCCCGTTTTTGGTCGAACCGCTGGCGCCATAGACATCAGACTGCCGAGGGACTCGCAGAGAAATGAGGCAAGATATCTCAAAATGATTGATCGATATTATGACTCGGGTGGTGAACTAATTAGCAACTGGATGTCAAAGCCAACCTGGCAGTTCATTCGGACACTTGAAGAGTATAGTAAAGCCTTGAAGGATGCGGGATTTGTCATTTCAGAGATTCTGGAACCACGACCAACGCCAGAAGTTATTCAGCAGAACCCTAGGGATTTTGCCTTTGACGCAGACCGGTGGACTCACTTCATTATATTCGAATGCCTGAAAAGGTGACCTAAGCGCGCTAGCAATCGATTTCGTGGTGATATCTTATGACCGCGCTAAATGTATCTGGCAATAATGACCAGTAGCCCAGTCAGAATGGCTATGGCAGCGCCTATGGCGCCTCCCACTAAATATGCCACAACTCCAAAGATCAACAGGAATATTCCACCAGTGGTTGTCTTTTTGCCCCCAGCCTTTGTCATTCGCGCAGCACCCAAAATGAGGAACCCTAGAATGCCGAGGATGCCTGCGCTTACTATGCCCGTAAGACCTTTAATGGGCTTTTCCAAGATTTC
>CP070683.1:410770-413498 GCA_020352645.1 Candidatus Bathyarchaeota archaeon
AAGAGAACCGGGGAAGGCACGGGCTTGGGCCTGTCTGTAACTCTCGGAATTATCCAGAGACACAGCGGCACTATCGATGTGAAGAGTAAGGTTGGAGAAGGAAGCACATTCACTATTAGACTACCAGCAAGAGAAGATTAGCCGATATGAAAGAAAAGGGCCACATCTTAATCGTCGAAGATGAACAGGACATGCTTCTTGGCCTGCAAAAGATTCTGTCGAACCAGGGACACAATGTCGATATTGCTGGAAGCGGTTCCGCTGGCCTGGAAAGAATCCAAGAATCCGACTTTGACATAGTTGTTACAGACCTAAAGATGCCGGACGTGGACGGCATGGAACTGTTGCGCAAGGTTAAAGAGATACATTCCGACACAATGGTTATTGTGATTACCGGATATGGCACAGTAGAAAACGCCGTGGAAGCAATGAAACGAGGTGCTTATGACTATATCACAAAACCATTTGACGCCGAACACATAATGATGGTTGTCCGAAAGGCGTTGAAGCAGATATCGCTGACAAATGAGAATAGATACCTCAAGCGACAGATCAAAGACGCGAAGGATTTTCAGAACATAATAGGCAACAGCTGCAAGATGCAGGACGTATTCGAGGTAGCTGACAAGGTCGCGCGCACAGACGCGACGGTCTTGCTCCTTGGAGAAAGCGGCACAGGAAAGGAACTCATCGCTCGCTACATCCATTACAACAGCGAAAGAAAGAACGGAGTATTCATCCCGGTGAATTGTGGCGCATTGACGGAGACACTTCTGGAGAGCGAATTGTTCGGCCATGAAAAGGGGGCGTTTACAGGGGCAATCTCTTCCAAACGAGGTCTTATTGAGATTGCATCTGGTGGTACCTTCTTCTTTGATGAGATCGGAGATGTGAGTCTGGTGGTCCAGGGAAAACTATTGAGAGTCCTGCAGGAGCGTGAGTTTATGCGGGTAGGCGGGACCGACACCATTGCTGCGGACATACGACTAATTGCCGCAACGAACAAGGACTTGGAAAAATGCCTCAAAGAAAGAACATTCAGGGAGGATCTATATTATCGGCTAAATGTTGTCGCGATTCGCCTTCCAACTTTGAGAGAACGCAAAGATGACATTCTGCCCTTGGCGCAGTTCTTCTTGAGAAGATCCAGTAAGAAGATGGGAAAGAACATTCGTGAAATCCCACAAGATGTTCTGGAAGTCCTTCTGGGATACGACTGGCCCGGGAATGTTCGCGAACTTGAAAATGTTATCGAAAGAGTAGTAGTCCTGGCGACAGAAGACACTAAGATCCAACTTTCTCATTTACCCGACAAGCTTCTGGAAGCACATATTGATGGAGGAATACTTCCACGTGGTCTTTCCTACAGTGAAGCAAAACAACAAGTAGTTGATTCATTTAACAGAGAGTTTCTGGAGAGACTTCTGCAAATGAACCAGGGCAACATTAGCCAGGCCGCAAAGCAAGCAAAAATGGATGGCGCAAATTTCCGCAGACTTATGCGGAAATGCGGTTTCCAGGCGGAAGAGCACAAGCAGAAGCGACCCTGTCAAAAATGACCTACCTGCAATTGCTTCTGCCGTAGTTACTTAGAGAAACTTCGTCAATCTGAATAGGTCGTCTACGACATACCTCGACGATCCTGCCCATCTGTAGATGCCGCTCACCCAATACCGCATTATCTTGTGATCACGGCACTTAGAGCATATTTCCAGATTTGCATCTGCTGTTCGCGAACCTGGCATGGACGTTGCATTCAACCTATCCAGACGTAAGAACACTGGTTTTGAATCTATATAGGGAGTTAACCGCAATGGTAAGTATGTCCCAAAACAGGATTCTGATCGTCGAAGATGAGAGCGATATGCGGAACGGCTTGCAGAAGATACTATCGCGAAAAGGTTACAGTGTCGATACAGCAGAGGATGGGGTAAGAGCGGTGGAGAAGCTGAAACAGACCGTCTTCCAAGTGGTTATTGCTGACCTCAAAATGCCACGCATGGACGGGATCGGTGTGCTTCAGAAAGCAAAGGACGTGGATAATGCAGTAGCGGTCATCATCATCACCGGCTATGGAACAGTGAAGACTGCTGTCGAGGCCATGAGACTGGGTGCCTTTGATTATATTGCTAAGCCGTTCAAGCCGGATGACATAAGCCTTGTCGTTGAAAGAGCGCTGAAGACGAGAGAAGAAGATCGAAGGACTCCACTGCCAGAGGTTACATCAGAAGCACCTGATAAGACAACAAGGACAGGCAGAACAGCAGAGCAGATAAAGGAGAGGAGGATATTGCTGGAGCACTGTGAGAGGACAACTGCCCAAGCTGCAGAAGAGCGAATCGTTACCCCCGAGAACATAGCTCATTTTGCAGAGCTGTATCCGGATAGAGAAATTCACTTGTGGCAGTGGATTCCCTTTGCTGCGTCCAACGCCGACATAGAAGTCTATATGAAGAGAGGTGGCTACCAAGCGTTGGAGAAGGCCCTAACGAGGAAGCCCGAGGCAGTCATTGCAGAAATGAAGGAGTCCCGTTTAGTAGGCAGAGGAGGCGCGGGCTTTCCTACCGGGTTGAAGTGGGAGGCTGCCTTTAATCAAGCCGACACTCAAAAATATTTCGTTTGCAATGCGGAGGAAGGTGAACCGGGAACGCTCAAGGACAAGATGCTGTTGGACCAGAATCCCCACAAAGTGATTGAGGGAATGATAATCGGAGCATACGCGATAGGT
>CP070683.1:413598-416250 GCA_020352645.1 Candidatus Bathyarchaeota archaeon
ATGACGATGCTGTACGTTATTGCAGCCATATGGAGACTAAGATTGAAAGAGACGATGAATATAGGCGAGCCTATCCGATTCAGATACTTCATATCTTCCTACCCTAAAGCAATAAGAGAAAGTATCAATGTGTGGAAAGAAGTGCCCCGTTCAATGTTCTGGCTCTTTATTGTTCAGACACTGGTAATGTTCTCGCTAGCGCTTACCCAGGTTATAAACCAAATATACGCAATAAGAGTGCTTGGCATCACACTCGACCAGTGGTGGCTTGTCTACATTCCCCTCTTGTTGACAATAACTATAGCTTCACTTCCAATCGGCAAGGCAGTCGATAGATTCGGAAGGAAAATCCCTTTGGCAACAGGCATCACTATGTTTGCCATAGCCACTACGACCTTTGCCCTAGGTAACTTCTCAACAGTGATGATCTCAATGGTACTATTCGCCATAGCTCGACTATTGACTATGTCAGCAATCATGGCTTTGTCCACTGATCTTGTAAATCCAGCAAACAGAGGAAAAGTTGTCGGATTTAGAAACTTCGTAGGATACATCGCGATGGGATTTGGAATGCTGCTCGGAAGTGCCCTCTTCGTTGAAGGCTTCAACATGGGTATTCCACAACTCCCATTCTATCTAGCATTGGGACTAATCATCCCAGAACTTCTGATTCTTCTACGACTTGTGCATGAACCTGGTCAACGTGCAGGTATGATTGTAGCCCAAGAAGCTTCCTAAGCTCACAACAATTTTATCTCCTGCAATTCACTATGTTTTAGATTGATATCTTGATGAGAGAAGAAATGATCGGACACGGTACATGGTACGACAAAACAGCAGCCAGAATAGCCGAAAGAGAGCGCAGACTAGGCCGCAAATTGGATCTGGTCAGAACAGAAATGGGCCTAGGAGCCTCTGGACTTCCACACATCGGAAGCTTTGGTGACGCAGCAAGATCATTTGCTGTGACACTAGCACTCGAAGAACAAGGTTTCAGATCTGAGCTCGTCGCGTTTTCTGACGACAAAGATGGCTTACGCAAAGTCCCCGCAGGGTTTCCCAAAAAGATGCAGAAGTACCTAGGCTTTCCGGTAACTAGCATACCTGATCCCTTCGGGTGCCACAGCAGCTTTGGAGAACACATGAGTTCTTTACTCTTGGAAGCGCTTGACAAAGCTAACATACAGTATCACTTTGTTTCAGCCAAGAAAGCCTATGAGGAAGGTTGGTTCAATGAAGAGATCAAGACAATCCTAGACAACGCGGACAAAGTCGGTGAGATCGTAAAGGAAGAAGTGGGTCAAGAGCGATATGTTGAGGCTCTCCCCTACTTCCCTATCTGTGGAAACTGCGAGCGAATCTACAGCACAACCGCCAAGAAATTCGTTTCAAAGGAAGACAAGATCCTCTACAGCTGCGACGGCATGGAAATCAAAGGTAAGTGGCTAGAAGGCTGCGGGTACCAGGGTGAAGTTGACTACCGCAGAGGCCAAGGCAAACTAAGCTGGAAAAGTGAGTTCGCTGTAAGATGGAGAGCTCTAGACATAAAATTCGAGGCTTACGGAAAGGACATCGAGGACTCCGTTAGAATCAACGATAGAATATGTCGCGAAATCCTCCATTATGAACCGCCATTACACGCAAGATACGAGATGTTTCTCGACAAGAGTGGCAGAAAGATCTCAAAGTCAGCAGGCAACGTTCTCACACCTCAAGTATGGTTTCGCTACGGATCACCTCAATCACTTATATTACTCATGCTAAAGCGCTTCACAGGCACACGTGAGCTCTCAGTCGCGGACATTCCGCAGTACATGAATGAATTTGACCAACTCGAAGACATCTTCTTCGACAAGAAACAGATAGATAACAAGAAGGAATCCGCAAAACTGAAAGGCCTCTACAAGTACTGTTGGTGGCTGAAGCCGCCGCTAGAAGAAAGCGTTCATCCACCTTACAATCTCCTGGCATACCTTGTTAAGCTAGCTCCTCCAGATCACGAAATCGAATACATAACGCAGAAGCTTGAAGAGTACGGTTATACCACGAGGCAAACAGCGCTGAATGTACTAGCTAGCAGAATTGGCTACGTTTCAAATTGGAACGCTGACTTCGGAGAAATAAAGGAAACAACCGCAAAACTGTCCAAAAACGAAAAGGATGCTGTGGAGGAACTAGTTCAACTACTCATGCCAAGCGTAGAAGCAGATCAGATTCAAGGTGCAATTTTCAGCATCGCCAGAAAGCATGACATCGCACCGAAACAGTTCTTCAAGACACTCTACACAATCCTGCTCGGAACAGCTAAAGGCCCCAGGCTTGGATCGTATATGATTGCTATGGGAGTCGAGAACGTGGTGCAAGCATTCAATCGTATATTACAGATGCATGACCAGGAACCATCCTAGCTCTAACTGCAACCATGAAAAACACGCCCGTATGCTGGCACGGATCCCACTTCTTGAAAAGCCTCCAACCCCTCTCTAATCAGAAATGGGACAAGTGCCATAGCCATTAACGGATCAGCCCACCACCATCCAAAGAGACCGTTAAGAGCAAGCCCAAAGAGGACAGCAAGATCCTGCAGATCGCAAACCAAGCTTTGATAGGCTTCAGCTTTCAATGCTCTGGAGTCAATTCTTGCAGCAATTC
>CP070683.1:416350-418997 GCA_020352645.1 Candidatus Bathyarchaeota archaeon
TATTGTGAAGGCTTTTGCTTTTAATGAGATTCCATTTCCTTCCTTGTAGTTCCTGATGTAGCTCTTGAATATACGGTTGTTAAGCATCCAGCGATGCATTCGGTCAGAACTCTTGTAGTAGCAGGTTGCTGAAAGCAGAAGAAAAGGTGTCGTTGGCAGAATGGGCAACAGTATTCCGACACACCCTAATACGAGAAAAACTGTCCCGCCTACTGCAAACAATATTTTTTTAAACTGACTCGAGAGCCATCGTCTTGAACTAGAAGGGGGCATGGGATGTTCATCTCTCATTGAAGTCATCAATAATTATTGACATCGAATATAACTATAGCTGGAGCGCCTGGAAAAGCCCATGTACATTTCCAAGTATGCAATTCCCAAGCTAGCACAGAGAGAAGAAGAACAGGTCAACTACAATCTCAATCTTTTTCTCTCTCTTCTGCTGTTCTGTTCTAGTCTGTACTCTACTGTACTCTCCGCTTCTTTACCTATGTCTCTCTACACTCTCTGCGCTCTACTCTCACACAGAATGCTAGCGCGCATATCTTCTGAGAAAACTTCGGCTCAGGAAACAAGAAGCAGGAATAGAGATTTGATCGTTAAAGAACACCAATTATCGCTGAAACTGGAGCTACCTCTTGCAGTTCCCCCCTAGCACTGAGCGTGCGACTTGACCTTGCATTCAGTGTTTCAGACTTCGACAGGGAGTGACATCAATATGATTTTCCTTGCATCAAAAAAAAGGGGGTGATGTTGCCAGACGTCTGGGCTAGGGATCTGGGTTCCCATTCTCGACCGTAATGCGCAGCAGCCGTGACGACGTCGAAGATATCGATGACTTCGGCTTGGGGGGCTACGTCGCAACCGAGGAACCAGCTGGCTCCTGGAATTGTGATGCCTTGGCTGCCATAGGCCCCGGCGATTAGAACTATGTCGAAAATGTCAATTTTATAGGCACCATTCGATTTGCGCACGAAGCAAATTTCGCGAGTGGAGGCGTTTCCATATAGTAACGAGCGATTGCACAGAACGGGTTGCGTTTCGGCGTTATACTCACGCCTAGGGTGTAGGCGGTGCAGTGGTACATGCCAGCGCCTTCGAAGATTGTCCACCAGGTTAGAAATCTAACAAAAGAACAGAGGGGGGTGGAATTGGTTTATTCTGTAGGTTTGAAGTATTTGATGTCGTTGATGTCGCCTTTTCTCTCAGCCTGTGGCTTGAATACGGCTTCTACAGGCATGCCGATTCTTATTTCTGGAGGTTTTACTTCACCTAGTTTATGCACTAATCCGCCTTCTACATCGCGAAACTTGATCAACGCGTAGACAATTGGTTCCTTTAGTTTCGCACCGTTTATGTCAACGTAGGCCATAGTGAAGGTATACACTGAGCCCTTTGTTCCAACGTTCACCCATTCACCAAGTTTGTCAAAGCATCGTTCACAGTAGATCCTTGGAGGTAAATACACAACGCGGCAACGTTTGCATTTGGCGCCAAGTAGTCGACCATTCTGCTTGATCTCGCTGAAGAATTTCTCACCTGCCAGTCCTAGAGTGTAGATGTAATCGGTTTCCATATGTCCTGGCCAGTGCAACATTCTCCGCACGTCTGTGATCTTCTCTGTTGCCATCGCTTTAGACCTCCTTCATCGGCTTGAAATACTTGATATCCGTAATTGTGCCTGTTCGCTCCTCAGCCGGCTTCCACACCGCTTTCACTCGCATGCCAAACTTGATTGTCTTCCAATCATCAATCTCGCCGAGTAGATGTAGAATTCCCATGCCCTTTGACGCGCCATCCAAGTCGATGACTGCAACTAGAATCGGCTCTTTGATGCGGCTAGCGTCACCAGCCACGTAGGACACCGAATACGTGTTGATGGCGCCCGTGTCCTTTACAGCAGTATACCCGTCAACTGGTTTGAAGCATTCTTCACAGAAAGCTCTAGGAGGCACCATGATCCTGCCACACTTTGTGCAGTGAGAGCCAATGATCTTTCCATCTTTCAAGCCTTCCAGGAACCTGCTCATCGCAACTCCAGCTGCCCACAGATACCGTACTCTAGGCCTATGTCTCACTGAGGGAACCTTGCCTTCCCTGATATCGCTGCTCTTCAGCTCTTCGCCTGGGTAACTCTCAATTTTCTCACTCACTTTGCTCAGCTCCTCATGATCACAACTGAACCATACTGCATAAGGTCACCCCATGCCTGCGCTAGACCTGTCCTTGGATCACCCTTCACTTGTCGCTTACCTGCTTCTCCACGCAATTGCCAGAAAATCTCGCAGCACTTCATCATACCAGCCGCGGCAATTGGATTGCCAACGCCGAGCAAGCCTCCAGAAGGGTTGATTGGCAAATCGCCATCACGCTGAGTGACACCGTCAGCAGTTAACTTGGGTGCTTGTCCCTTCCGAGCTAGCATCAAGCCTTCCATGTGATGTAACTCTTTGTAGTCAAACGGATCGTAAACCTCTGCGACGTCAACCTCTTTGGGCGGATTCTTGATTCCTGCCATCTTGTACGCCATTCGAGCCGCACTCTGCACATACTTTGGATAGTACAAGTCACGGTTAGTCCAGAAGGTGGTGTCAATGCTCCAACCTACACCGTCAACCCAAACAGGATTGTCAGTGAGTTTCTTCGC
>CP070683.1:419097-421679 GCA_020352645.1 Candidatus Bathyarchaeota archaeon
GGTATTCCGACAGGTGGGCCTTCTAGACAAAATCCCTTTCTAGATCTGCTTCGCTTCACGCGAGCACCAGTTGAGGAGGAAATTGTTTTTCGGATAATCCCGATAGGCATCTTCTTAGTGACTTACATCTACTTCTCGGGACGACGGCTCAAGCCAGATTTTTCCTGGTGGACAAGACTGAAGATCAGCCTTTTATCAGTGTTTCAACCTGAAGAAGCAAAAAAGAAGGTCGGATTGAGAACAATCCGTAGTCACGGTCTTCTGGATGGAATTGTGTGGGCTGAATGGATAATTGTGATTCTCACTTCATTTCTCTTTGGCGTCGCCCATTATTTTGGTGGTTGGGGACCGGGAAAAATATCTCAAGCTACTTTGAGTGGTGCCGTCTTTGCCATTGCGTATCTCTACTATGGAATACAAGCGCCCATTCTATTGCACTGGCAGTTCAACTATTACTTCACAGTTTTCGAGCTGTCCTCTGAATACTACTTCCACCAGATAGATCTGCTTTCTATGAGTTGGGCAGCAAACATCTTCTTGGGAACAATGATGTGCATTATGCTAGGTGTTTTTGGTGTATTCACGATCCTCGGCATCCTTCGAGGAAAACGCGGAGTCGAGCAATGATTATTTCTTCTGCAAGAGTTTTCTGACTGCCTCATCGAGACTGATCAAGTATTGCTTATGCTCCTTCAAATCTCGTAGCGTAAGCTTGCCCTCTTTGATTTCCTTTGGACCTAAGATTAATGCGTATGCTGATTTTCTTCTATCAGCATCCTGCAACGCTCGCGAAACTGTCCGGCGCATGACTTCAACATCTGCAGCTATCCCGCTTTTTCTCAGTCTCAACGCTGTTTCCAAAGCCTTTGGGACTGCGTCTTCATTCACCGGTATCACACTCACTGTCTTCTTCATGATTCTGGGTGCAGCTTTCTGGTTTTCCATCGCCAGTGCTGTTCGATCCAGGCCATGGGCTACTCCGACTGATGGTGTTGGTTCTCCTCCAAATAACTCGACTAGTTTGTCGTACCGACCTCCGCCTCCAATAGAGATATTCATTTCTGGAACAAGAATTTCGAATATCATCCCAGTGTAATATTCTAGCCCGCGGGCAAACCCAGCTTCCACCAGTACTTCAAAGTCAGCTCCTCCTTTTCTGCATAGGCCTAGGATCTCCTGCAGATTTTCTGTCGCTGCAAGGGAACCTGCACATCCTCTGAGCTGATCTTCAACTCTTGGCAGAACTTTGCTGGGATCTTCTCCCTTGGTTTCGAGAATGTGTTTCATAACATCTATGCTCTTCTCGGAAACTCCGAAATCTCTGGAGGTCGCCAGAGCCTCTTTCCACCTTTTTGCGTCTAGGAGTTGCATTATTCTGTTTTGCTGTTCATCATCAGCGCCCTCTTGAGACAAGAGTCCCCTCATGATTCCAACATGCCCGATTTTGAACAAGTACTTGCTTAATCCAAGTTTCTTCATGAAATGATCTGTCAAGATTATGATTTCGGCATCTGCTTCAGGTTTGTTGCTACCTATGATTTCGAAATTTGATTGCCAGAATTCTCGGTATCGGCCAAACTGCGGCTCGTCATACCGATACAGAGTGCCTGATGAGTACAGCTTCAGTGGTTTTGGCTCATTTCGCAAAGAGGTTGCCATTAATCTAGCTATCGAGGCAGTGAATTCAGGTCTTAGGGCAACCTTTCGTCCCCCTAAGTCTTCAAAGGAGTACATGCGTGCTTTGATCTCTTCGCCTGATTTGGCTGTGAGTAGATCGTAGTGTTCCACCACGGGTGTGATTATTTCTTCAAAACTGTACAGTCTTGCGATTTCCATGGCTGTATTCCTTACATACCTTAGTTTTTCAGCATCTTTCGGTAGAAAGTCTCTCATTCCCTTTATTGTCTGAAATCTTGCCATCGTGTTTCCTCTAAGATCTTTTCATCGTTAGCGTTGAGAGAGTGTAGTAGACGATTTCTCCACGGCGGTTTACTACCGCTAGCACTAGCTTTTTCTTCAAGCTTTGGGCATTTTTCATGACTTCCACTAGTCGATTTACTGATACTGGTTTTCCCTCCTGAACTCCGAGAATTAGATATGACGCCGTTGCTTTTCCATACTCTCCTCTTTCGTAGACTCGAAAGTCTATTCCTAGCCCAAACCCTTCTCTAACTACGTATCCCCTACTTCTAAGATCTCTGTAAATCAAGTATTTGACCCATGCATTCTTCTCTTGAAGGTTGGATTTCTGCAAAAGTTCTTGTTGGTTCAGCCTCTTTCCAGCTCTTCCCTTGAGGACTTCGAGCAACCCTCTACTTTGCAGAAACAGCGCTTCGTAGAAGTTCAAAGTCAATGTATCTTTTTCCAACGTTCCGTAGCCTCGGGAAGTGAGGTTTTCGGAATTCTCCTTGCTTGATATCAATACTCCATCGTTTGATACGTTACCAGTTATCTTGTATACCTCAGGAAGGGATGGGTCTTTGTGTGTTTTCTTATTCTCTGCCAACTCTTACACAAATTGTAGCTTAACGCACTAAGCCGATATATGGTTAATCTCTGTGAGCCATTCTGTGGACCGTACT
>CP070683.1:421779-424339 GCA_020352645.1 Candidatus Bathyarchaeota archaeon
TGAACTTCTCGCCTAGAGCCTTTGGATGCGGGCCAAGGTTCCATGTTAATTCTTACCGGAATATTCTCTTGGTTTTGCGTAACGGAAGGATTGACAGAAGTCGATTGGACCGTGAGTTGAGACCTGCTCAGACTTTCTGGACGTTGACTTTAGACTTGCTCAAAGCTGAAGCTAAAACTGGTTTGTCAGCGGCTTTTATTCCTTTCCAGTCTAGAATGATGCCTTCAACCTTTTCGAGAGTGCGGTTGATGCATTGCTGGATTATTCCAGCGTTGATTTGAGACACGGCGTATTTCGGAATCATGTGGCCAAAGGCATAGGAGGCTTCCGTAGCTAGTCTCGTAAACTTGCTGCTGTAGTGAGGTCCGCCTATGCCTAAGACTACAACAGATCTCTCGACGCCTTTCAGGATCGGCGCCATTGCAGCCCTGGCTACGGCCTTTGCAGCTTTCATGTCTTCCCACTGTTTCGCAGAGCTTCCAAGCTCTACAAACATTGCTGGAACGTCGAGTGAAGGTCCATGATGAGTGCATTCATAAGAAATTTCATAGGTCAATCCAAACCGGGCTTTTTGATGGAGAAGTTCCTGCAATGACAATCTCATTGCCTGTGCAGGAGCTATCGAAACCTTTCTTGGAAGACCGCCTTTCTCCGCATCTCCTAAGTTCCCAGGAGTGTGGACAGAGAGTGTTGGTGTGCCACTCTTGCTGCTGTGACGGGACAAGTAGATTATTAGATGGGGACTGAAATGCTCTGTAATCTCTTGGTAGTAAATCGGTTCATCTTTGATTGTTACGAGTTTAACCTCATTGCCACGCAGCCTGTTGCAGTAGATTGGGTTACTCTGGAATTCCTCAGTTGTCTGAATGAAGCCATAGTTTGCTAACAGATGGTTTCGAATGTTCATACTGGCAACGTCAATCATTGACGTTACAATCAGAACTTTTTTCTCTGCTTTCATCAGGGATTCCTCATTCTTTAATTGGGTTTAAGCGTTTCCACAAAGCTTATATCAACTGAAACTGGGTGATGAGAAAAGGCGTGGTGTTGCCTTGAGACATTTAATCAACTTCAAAGACTGGGAACCTGAAGAGGTTATTCACCTCATTGACACCGGTATTCAGATCAAGAAGGAACCGTCTAAGTATCGAGATGCTCTGCTAGCCAAGTCTTTAGCGATGATCTTCCAAAAGACGTCCACCCGAACTCGCGTTAGCTTTGAAGTCGCTATGACTCAGCTCGGAGGTCACGCGATTTACTTGGATTGGCTCACAACTCAGTTTAAGCTTGCAGACATTGGAGATGAAATTAGATATCTGTCTCGAAATGTGGATTGCATCATAGCCAGGCTTAAGAGGAATGTTGATCTAGTGCAGATGGCCTCGGCGTCGACGGTTCCTGTTATAAACGGTTGTGACGAAAAATACCATCCTTGTCAGGCCATTGCAGATATGATGACAATAAAAGAAAAAAAGGATCTACTGAAAGAGCTAAGACTGGTTTACATTGGCGTCCACAACAATGTGTGCAACTCCCTAATTGAAGCTTGCACGATGCTTAGTATGCACATCACTGCGGTGACGCCCATCAAGCATCCGTCAGCTCAAGACGTCGAGCTAGTTGAAAATGCAAAGAAGACCGGATTATATGAAGAAACTCTCAACGTGAATCAGGCTGTGAAGGACGCAGACATCGTATACACTGACACATGGATTGACATGGAGCTCTTTCTTGATCCAAGATTCGAAAAGGAAAAGAAGCAACGCATCAGTCTGATGATGCCCTACCAGATAAACAAGAGGTTGATGAAAGAAAGCAACGCTCTGATAATGCATGACATGCCTATTCACAGAGGCTACGAAATAGATGGTGAGATGATTGAGTCGCCTAGAAGCTTGATTTTCACCCAGGCTGAGAATAGACTGCACAGTGAAAAGGCGATATTGCTAAAGCTTCTAGACAAAATATGAACTTACCTGCCGAACTGAAGCTCCACGCTTGGATGGCTATCTCATTATCATCTGAGTGAACTGCTCTGGGTTGAAAGGTTCTAGATCTTTGTATGTTTGACCTACGCCGATGAAGAGTATTGGTTTGTTTGTTACGTATGCCACGCTCAACGCTGAGCCTCCTTTCACGTCAGCATCTACTTTTGTCAGAATGGTTCCGTCGATACCAACAATTTGATCAAACTCCTCAGCTTGCATCACTGCATCGTTTCCAGTAAGAGCGTCAACGACGAGCAAGGTCAGATCAGGCTTGACAACTCGCTTGACTTTGGCCAATTCGTTCATAAGATTCTTATCAGTTTGAATACGGCCTGCTGTGTCAATAAGAACAACATTTATTCTGTGAGCCTCTGCGTGCTTTATCGCATCAAAAGCAACTGCAGCTGGGTCAGCTCCATAACTGTGCTTGATCATTTTCACACCAAGCCTCTTCGCATGCATCTGCAATTGCTCTATCGAGCCTGCCCTGTAGGTGTCACTGCAGGCTAAAACTGTCGTGTACCCGTTCTTCGTAAACATGTTAGCGAGCTTAGCTATTGTTGTTGTCTTTC
>CP070683.1:424439-426992 GCA_020352645.1 Candidatus Bathyarchaeota archaeon
ACCAGCCCGTGATGATCTATTGGATTAACCACTTCCCAATCGGTGTCCCAAGGTTCAATCTTTGGATGATACAGACGAGGCCAAGTATAGTTCCACTCAGACTGGATGTGTTCAAGGTACACTATGTCATAAGGGGCGAATGGCGTCAAACCCCAGGGATCCAAAACCGTGACGTTCAGAGTGAGCGTCACGTTTTCCACGTGGTACTCCTCTGGGAGTCCTCCAGGAATGGTTAGTGTGACGTTGTCGCATGGGCTGAGCCACAGGTCGTCATTATTGTCTGAGAAGTCGGTTACGGTGTACTCGGTGAAGTCGCCGTCTGGATAGAGTTCATGCCAAACCGAACCCACTGGGTCGGTGATGTATTCGTTGAGGATGATGTCATATGCCATGTCCGTAATGTGATAGTAGCTGCCTAGGCCGCTGGTCTGATTCACAAGTTCAATGTAGTCGCAGGGATCAAGCACTCCGTTGCAGTTGTCCCAAAATGGATCAAGCGGATCCCAGAAGGTTAGGTTGAACACCGTGCAGTACACATCTTCTGGGTAAACCGCGTGCCAGAAAGTCCCTAAGGGCTTCTTGAACGCATGATACATCTCCTCATGGGTCCAAGTCTTCAGTTCAAGCATCATCCAGTCTAGGGTTTGCATGTCCGTGACGTTGATTGTAACTGTGACACGGTCAACGAAGTACCAGTGAGTTGATGTATCACTCCATCTCAGCATATCGATAAGATCCCTAGAGCTTATGCGGTCGCAATAGGGATCAGGGTAGGATGACCAGCTAGTCATAGTGTAATTTTCGCAATAGTCTGGGTATAGTTCATGCCATACTGTGCCAATCGGATCCATCATCTTCCATCGTAGAATTAAGTCAGTGGCTACGTCCTCAACATGCCACCACGTCAGTCCTCCGTCGAATGAGATTGAATCGGTGAAGTCAAGCATACCATTGCTGTTGAAGGGATCGTCAATCCAATCCGTAATGTTGTCCACGTGTGTGTGTGGCACCGGCCAAATCTGAGTCCAGTACGAGCCCCAGGGTTCATAGACGACGTAAGGATAGTATGGGTTGCAGTAGGGTTGTTTCATTTCCATAATGCTTGTAACCCTATCTGGGACAAACGTCGGCTCTAAGTAGGGGCCTGACAGATACAAGGTCAAAGTCATCCGGTCAACGTGGAACCACTCAATAACACCTGGGACATCCCAGTTGTACATGTCGATCTGGTCGTTCTGACTGAGCTCGTCAATTGGGTCTCCATTGTCTTCCCAGCTTGAAAGGTGCCACCATTCGAATTCGTATGGTTCTAGCCCTAGCTCGATCTTCTCCCAGTCAGTTGTGCAATTTGGCTGTGTGATGGGGTACTCTCCAGGCCACAAGATCCCGTTGGTATAGTGCATATGTATCGGGTTCAGTGTGATGTTTGAGTGCATGTGAATTGGCTTCAGTGGCGGTCCATGAAGGTTCATGGTTTCGTCAACAGGTTGCGCACCTGTCGGGATGTTTAGGCTGACCAGCAAAGTTGATGTCAGTATGGTTAGCATTAGCAGCGTAAATACTTGCTTTTTAGAGATCGTTGTCATCTTCTCTTTTCTCCCTTGTTTCAGTGAGTATACTTATTATAAAAGCCTTAAAAAAGGCTATGGAACAAAATTCCTATTCCAAGTGTGATGAAACTGGGATTGTTCACCGAAAACTTCGAAATCTCATCAATGTTCTCTCCAAAGTGACAGCCTAGTGAGCAGCTCTCACTTGACGACAGTGCCAAGGCTAACACTCCAAGAGCATTTTTCCCGAAGCATTATCTTTCACAATGTTAGGCTCTTGCTACTCACAATTGCTAGTAGTATGTGCAGCAAGAAAAATCATGGCGCCTCCGTTCATTGCAGAGCTTGTCACTTCCCGCATTCAAGCTGGCTCCAATCGGAAGTGTCTTCACTCGCTGAGCAAACATCGAACCTTAATCGCTTGATTTCTGTCAACCTGAAGACTATCATAATACGTTCTTCAAGTTTTCTCCACGAAGTCTTTTGGATCGCTCTGCTAGGTGTAGTCTTGCTTCTTTTGGGCAATGTAATCAAGGTAGGCTTGAGCTGATCGCTTGCCGTTTATTTTTTTGTCTATGATTCGTTTCTCTTTGTGTATTATCTCGAAGTTGTCAAAGTATCTGTCAGGTTCGTCATCTTCGTGCTGAGAAAACCTTTGGTTCCCGAGAAAAGGTTTGCAGAAGGCTCTTTTGTCCGGGTCATCAACAGATATGAAATTTATGAAGCAAGAGCCGCTGGGCTTCAGCACTCTTTCAATCTCTTTCATCGAAATCGTGATGTCTTTCTTTGTCATGAAGAAGATTGCGTTAAAAGAATAGACAAAGCTGAAAGATTCGTCTTTGAATGGGAGATTGCGCATGTCCCCTTTCGCTATATTCAGCTTCACGCCATGTTCTCTGCAGAATTTCTTTGCTTGTTCAAATGGGTTCTGAGCAACTTCTACTCCAAACGTTTGGTATCCATACTCATGAAAGAGCTGAAGAGGCGGATCATCGCCACCTGC
>CP070683.1:427092-429600 GCA_020352645.1 Candidatus Bathyarchaeota archaeon
AGAGCCCTTTAGTGGCTGGTCTATCCAGTGGAGTATTCATAAGATTCGTCGCAGCAATGATAGCGAAAACTATACCGAACAGATGAACAAGGAGCCCAATGTATAACCATGCTGTGCCCAGCTTCAACGGTAAGAAGAAACTGTAGATAACGGGCGCCAAAAAGATTAACAGTGCAATCCTGTCGAGTTTCTTCTCCTTTTCATTAAGCGGAGGCGATCTTGGTCTACTAGACCTCTTCTGTCCCCTAAGACGATCAAGGACACCAAGGATAATAAACATCAACAAAAAGGAAAGTACAAGAAGCCAAGCATTCCATAAGCCTAGCTGAAATTCTGGTATAAGCGACATGATCTCCCTCCATTAGCGCAATACTCTTTCCAGATTTCTTTCTTATATCTTTGCATGCGTGCGTGCATGCATGTATAATCGCTACAGTGCCTATCTTAAATATGGATAACGAACTCACAGCTCTTGGCTCCAGAGATTATAGATTGGGTGATTTCAACTTCAACTGGTCTCTCAAGGGCAGTTTCGAATAGTTGTTTGTACCATCCAACAGAGCAGTGACAATAGGTCGTTGAATTAAATGGTTCCCGAGTCTTCTTAACTTGTCCACAGTAGCAATGGTCATACCCGCCTGTTATAGTGTTATCCTCTAGCTGGAGCCTACCTCCACCAATCCCGATTTCGTTCAGCTTCTTAATGAACTCTTGTATAGAATTGGATTCTAGCATCAATTTCCTAGCCTTCTTTCGTGTACTAATTCCACAGCATCTTCTGCCACACTGTTTCATAATTTCTCTAGTCTTTTCTCGACCCACCAGTTCTTCTAACCGTTCGATGGCAGTTTTGATCCAAGCTGCTTTCTTGGCAGGATCATTTGTAGACGTGTACTGTTCCACATCTTGCATGACAGATAGAAGGGTTTGACGGCTTGATTCCTTTTCAATTACCTGCGCTAATCTTCCAATCCTCCCTGTTGTAGGGATGTTCACTTTCTTACCATTAGAATTGTGTCTCAAGAATTTTACCAACTATTGATAAGTTGCTCTGCTTATTTGAATTTTAATTCGTTCTTTCATGCATGCAAGTAGATATCTAGCTGCTTCGCAAGCAGGGTCATGGCATTTGTTTAGCGTGTACAGTGGGTCAAAGCTTAATGCACTTGGAAACCTAGGTTATTCATGATGAGGATTGTCGTTAAGGCGTGAAGCTCTGGTTTCTCCGAAACACCAACTTGCTTCTGAACCAGTTCCAAGAAGAAGAATGGGGCTATACGTTATTGCAGTTGTTGCTGCAATTGCCTCAATTATAGTTCTGACTCTCTTCTCCGCTGGTTTCTTCGCCTTAGGGGCAGATGTAGAAATCATGACTTCCACATTGCGGAGCGGGAGTGGACCCCTAAGTAACTACAGGTGGGTCGCAGTTGACGTCAGCCTGTATAACCCGGGGTGGAGTAGGAGACTAACGGTCTGGGCAGAGATTACCTGTCAACGAACTCAAGTATCCTATTCGAAGGGTCAGTACGTCCGCTTAGGTTTTAAAGAGTCAAAAGAGGTAACAGTTGATTTTACTCTCGACAATACGATAGATTATGGTGAGTTCACTCATCGTGCATGGGTAACTTACATCGAACAGGACTAATTTTCTGTCGCAGATAGAAATGACACGCATCATAACGGAAGTTTTGTGCGTAGATCGAGTTTGAACCGCGATTAATGGAGAGATCACCCGATTTTTCCCGCATACCCCATTTTTCATATGTGTATTTTAGTATTTGATGGAATTTTGGAGTTCAGCGTCATCGGTTGAGTGTGTGCGCCCGTGTGCATTCGTGCTACTAAATCGTTATTTATCAGGATTCAAAAATACAATAATGGTTAGCATATGAGCAAGCCACAAAGGCGCAGGTATTCGTCAAAACGCTTACAAGCAAAAAGAGCGAGACGGCCACAAAGTCGTAAATCACGCGTAAGGATCCTTAAACGAGATGGACGTGTCCAACGATTTAGCCGTGTTAAGATGATCAAGAGCATACGAAAGGCAGGAGCAACGCAACAAGAAGCGGACCTAGTCACGAAGCGCGTCTCAAAGCGTCTCGGAAACCGAGAAACCGTTCCCTCGAAGGAAGTGTCTAGTATGGTTGCACGATCGTTATCTCGTGTGAATTCAACCGCATCGCGAAATTATGTAAACCACCGAAATCAGAAATTAGCGTACACTCAACGAGTAAATCGCCTGTCCACTGAGATCACAGCCATCAACCAGCAGGTCAATAGTGTAACTCACAGAATTGAGAACCTTGAAGATCGAATTCAGAGTCTGCCGACGCGGATTGCCCGAATTCGACAAGCTAACTATCGTGTGCTAACCCACTTGGAGACGGATCAAACCTTTCTAGCCGAAACGTGGATGGAGCTCAGCCCGGAACTACGAAGGACCGCCAGTTTCAAGGGTGAAACCCTCCGTACACGAATCTGGGACCTTCAACAAGCTCTCATCTATAA
>CP070683.1:429700-432196 GCA_020352645.1 Candidatus Bathyarchaeota archaeon
ACTGATGTTTGGTTCGTGCCACTCAGGAGGCATGTTCGACGATAACGATGACCTGCAGGGTACTGGCAGGGTCATTGCTTCTGCGTGTAAGGCTGAACAGTATGGGTGGGACTATCTTCAGCTTGGTAACACGTTGTGGGGCTATTACTTCGTTGATGAAGGTTTGCTAGACGACAATGCATACTCTGTCGAGGCAGCTCACGCCTATGCTTATCCGTATGTAGTCGCCCAACAACCCGACTCACAACCTCAACTTTACGACAACTTCCCCGGCAACTTCGATCTATAACCACAACCTCCTCATCCACCTTTTTAGCTAAACCAGCGACAGCTTCACGCTCAGAGAAGCGTTTTTGTCAGTTAGCCAACAGTGCTGTGAATCTAGGTGCTGCGAAGCTTTTCTTTCAGAATCTTTATGCATCGTTTGAAGCAGGCATCTAGGTCGCCAGCTCCGTTCGCCCCAGCAGAGAGTGCGTGCCCCCCGCCCATACCTCCAAGGTATTCTCCTAATGGCTTTGCTAAGTCGCGGCCAAGATGGACTCCTGAAGCTTTATAGTATTCCTGTGATGCTCGCATGCTAATCCTTAGTCTGTCCTCTCTTTGACCAGCCACAATGGCTAAGTGAGCGCCTAATGAGATCAAGGCTCGCGCAGCAGAGGCTTGATAGGCGCCAACGTGCGAAAAAGCCACAAGGTGATCTCTTATCTTAACAAGCTTAATCCTTTTTGATGCCTTTAATCTTGCAATACGCTCTGATTCTTCCATAGGCAAGGCGAGGAGTTGCAGAGTTTCCTTCGCATTTACACCTGCGTCAATCAAATCTGCTACAGTCTTAAGCGTCGTGGAATTAGCCAGGATGAAGTGGCGTGTGTCAAAAGCGATGCCGAGGAATAGCGCTTTCGCCTCTGTTTCGGTGAGGCGAACGTTCATATCCATGAAGAACCTGTATACAATTTCACACGTGGATGACACAGTTTCGTCAGAGATAGTTAGCTCTGCCAACTTCTCTGTTTCAGGATGGCTGGCGTGATGATCGATCACGACGACTGGAGCACTGCTTGCCTTAACCCTTTCAGCCCAATCACCGAGTTGCTGTATAGTGTTTGTGTCCAGAAGCACGATTACCTCTGCGTCTTCGATCTGCGGATTATCCGCCAGTTTCATCGGCAAAACCTTGAGCAAGCGTTTCGACAGGCGGCTTGGGCCTTCGGCTGCACCAATCTGTGTCCTTATGCGTGGTCTAAGACGTCCAATTAGACTGGAGAAAGCGGCGGCAGCGCCGATAGCATCTGGATCTGCGTTATGATGGCACAGCAAGATTACGAATCTGGCATGAATACTATCCATCAATGCCGTTATGTCTTGGATTTGCATCTTAGTTCCCTCAGATAATTCTCTACTGCCTCAAATGCTTTGCAAGCTGCATTATTAGCTAGTTCCTCGGTATTGGAGCTTTTCATTAAGGGTGACAGCGTCAGTTCAATATCGACTGCTATGGCCACAGGTTTGGATCCTGTTGTTTCTACTGTTATGTCCAATTCCAGAATTCTCTTCTGCGGGACGTTGGATAAAATGTATTCTCTCGCAGTGTTTTCAGCTATTTCTGATAATGTTCGCATTTGGTCCTTTGTGAGATTCGGTATCCCTATCTCTTCCAACTAATCACCAAGAGCTAGGGTGCTGCAGATGTTTCAGGTCCCGTGCCCAAATCACGTTTCAGCTTTGCCTGTAGCTGACTGAACTGTCCGCGGAGTCTTTCTTCTTGTTTCGTTAAGACCTTCACTCTTGTTTCCAGAAGATCTTTACGTTCTTCTAACTCCACTACGACTTTTTCTTTCTGGGCTTTTACAAGCAGTGAGCCTATGGATTTGTAGATCACAGCTTCTTCTGTCAAGCTTCCGAGTTCAGCAAGCGCTTGCTCGGTCTCTGTCATCTCGAGCTCCACCTGTTGCTTCTGGGCAAGCACAGTCTGCAGATTGCGCTGCAACTGTTGAAATCTAAGTAGCCGTTCTTGAACTTGAGGGGGAAGCTGTGAAATGTCGCTCATACTTATTCCCTAGAACTGCTCTGAATCCTTTTCTCTGCAATATAATTTAGTGTTAATTAAGTGTTTTCACAAGCTTGGCGAGAGGCTTTCTGCTGTTTCAATGGTATCCCTTACAAGGCCAATCCATCGAAGGTATGAGTTGAGGCTCGCCCTCAAAGCTGAAGTATCATTCGCTTCAGCCTTTATAATCAGTCTTGAGCCTTTGTATTGGAGAGCGACTCTTGATCTTGAGGTGACTCGTCTTTTCGTCTCCGGCTGCAAGGCTCTCATTACAATTGCTGCAAAGTTCTCTGAAGGAAGCTCAAGCTGAATTACAGCTTTTTTCTTCATTTCTCGTCTCTCCACGTCAGGTGGGACACATCAAGTCGGAGACCTGTTTCAGGTCTCTGCTTGCCTTTCACAAGGGAGATTTGAATGAAAGGCCTTTGTGCGGAGATCTGCATTGTGAT
>CP070683.1:432296-434780 GCA_020352645.1 Candidatus Bathyarchaeota archaeon
CGTCAAGTAGAAGCTCGTAGAAACGCAGTTCTAACCCAATCTCCCACCTGAGAATACCGACTTGTTCGAATCCAAGTTTCTCATAGAAGTTTTTCGTCCGAATGTTCCATTCAGGTGTTTCAAGGGCCCACTTCTTCCCATCAGAATACTTCTCTTTGAGAAGATCAAACATCCTTGAACCAATTCCCTTCCTGTGATACTCAGGATCGATGAACAGTCCGGAGATGTCATATTCTCCAGGTCTTGAATTGAAGATTCTGATACCTCCGATAATCTTTCCATCGTATAATACCTTCAGGAAGTCAAACCGGTCAGTCGCTGCATGTGCTCTATGTTCTTCAACAGAGTCATATCCTGGAGGTCCTCCCTTCTCAGGTGCTCCAACATCCACATCGGTCTCGAAAGCCCGTTTTGAAATGTCTGTGAGAATGACTGCATCCTCCACTTTCGCATCGGCGATTTCAATAGTTCCACTCATAATTATCGACCTATTCTTCTATAGTGAAAAAGTGGGTGGATAGTAGATTATTAAATGCACATCCCTCCAAATTTGGGAGTCGTGCACCTCTGCGACGCCAAATTTGGGAGGTTCATACCCCAAAAATGATGTATTTGATCGAAAGTACATCCAAAATCGTGACCAGACGTTTTTGTCTATCAACGAATCAGTTGAGGCAAAAGCCACCGAAGGGCTTAGTGTCGGTCACGTTAAAATCTGCCGTGAGTACGTTCGACATTAAGACTCCAGCAGCCAAAGCACCAGTGATTGAGATCAATCCAATGAGGATAAATCCCTGTGTGGTACCAAAGAACTTCTTGAGTCTTTGCTTCCTGGAAAGTTGATCTTTCTTAAGCAATGTCTTAAATCCCCTGAGAAGATATTTCTCTTCTCATATAGAACACGATTTCTATAATTCAGACAAAAAGCAAACAATCAGATTATAGCTCATTCAAGCTTCTTCTTCCTTCGTCTAGTTTTAACCGATCTATTTGGTTTCGCCAAACAAATCAGAGATGAAACAGGATTCAGGAAACAAGTAACTGTGATGTTCTTGGTTGAATACATTGGAACAGGTGATGATCTCTTACCAATAGACGAAGAGGTTAGTCGTGTTGAGTTTGTGACCAAAGAAGAACTACTCAAACGCATTCTTGTCAAGGAAACAAGAGAGTTCCTCAGATCTGTCTTGAACTCTCTCACGGAGCCGAGGGAAGAATCATAATGGCATTCCCAAATAACTACTTAGAATCTGCCTTGCCAAGTCTTCACTTGATGCTGCTACAAAACTCATCATAACGTCTAGTTGTAGGGACGATGCGAATCTACTCCCATCCTTTCCGACAACATATCCTCCTGCCTCGAAGACCATGTGAATCCCGCACATATGGACGATAGGAAGGAGGTTTCTCAAGTCGACCATACCGTCAAGAGAACCACCAGCAGTCCAGCAAAGATCGAGAAGGGGACTCGCTGTTCTCCTGATGTCATAGACTGTTCTGATGGTTCTCACAGAACTCTCTACGAAAGACGAATCGAAAGTCGTTCTGGTGTTGTACGATATTGTCGCATTCTCCAATTTGGTTGGTCTCGCTACGCTGACCCTCTTCCCGTTTCTAGAGACACCCTTTCCTTTGATAGCTATGTAGATTTCGTCTGTGAAAACGGAGCTGATGACACTAAGCTCTACGTCATCTGAGGACATAGTATCACTGATTGGGACAACGGCAATTCCAACTGAAACCAGTGGTATTCCCCTCTTCAAATTGGCCGATCCATCAATAGGATCGACTATGGCAAGATACTCGGATCTTTTGGCAGTCTTGAGTAGCCCCTTCTCCTCAGTTAGAATGTCGAAGTCAATACCTGAATCTTGAAGGACCGAGATGATTTCATCCTCAGCTTTGAGATCCAGCAGTAAGGTTCGCTGTCCGTACGTATTGGCTTCTCCAGTGAGCTCTGCAGCCTGGTCAATGTTTTCAAGTATTGCCGTCCTTGCCGCAGATACAGCTTTTGTGAGAGTTTTCAGCATAGTCATTGGATACCACAACCATTTTTCCTACATTTCATCATTCAGGCATTCCATATATCCTGATGGCATTCTTCCAATAGAGCTTCCTAAGCACGGAAATGGGAAGATCTAGCCCATTGATTATTGTCCCTCCAGACTTCTCAGTGTCTGGATCTGTGAATGGCAGTGGTCTTCCTTGAGTACTGGACTCCCACAGAGCCTTCTGGGCAGTGTATCTCCCTTCATAGCCGCTCTTGTTCATCTCTCTGTAGGATGCGAGGTCGGTCCCAAAGAGAACCCTGTCAGAGTATTTCATCATGAATTCACGTGCCGGTTCAACGTTCTTGCTCAGTTCCCTTGCCATCCACCTTGATGAGGCAGTATCAAGGACAATATTCGGGAAGCGGTCCATCCACTTGGACAGATTCGGCAGTCTGTGTATCTCTGGCTGTGATGCAAAGTGAGGAAGGTGGAA
>CP070683.1:434880-437258 GCA_020352645.1 Candidatus Bathyarchaeota archaeon
TCTGTGGTGCCGAGGGCCGGGTTTGAACCGGCGACAACCCGGTCTTCAGCCGGGTGCTCTCCCAGGCTGAGCTACCTCGGCTACTTATAGAACAGCCTTGGAGAATTCTTAGCGTTGATTACACTATTTACGTTTTCTGAAGAATAGCAAATCAGTTTCTTCGCTGATGTCTTTCCAGGGCTTTGTTTTCCGAGGCTATGAGGTTCTGTTGTTTGGTGTGTTCGTGTTTCTGTGACTTTCATTTCATCCACGCCCTGAAGTGCTTTATATCAAACCAATCATAATACTTGGAAGACTTGGACCCTCTGATATCACCTCAGGTCAACACCGTGCTTCAGATAACTACACTGATCTTGCTGCTTCTAAGTATTGGAATCAAACGTCTGCGGAAACTTGCCTTGCATGGTGTCACGATGCTTGGAGCGGTAATCTTAAACTTTTCTTCTTTCGTTCTTATCATGCTTCCATCCCTTCTCAGAACAGAGATCATCCGCACTCAACCCGCACATACAGTTTCCATAGCAACCCTTGTCCACTCAAGTATTGGCCTAATTGCATTGATTCTTGGGGTATGGCTTGTAGCTTCTTGGCACCTGCGATCTTCGTTTGCGGATTGTTTCAGAAATAAGAGGTTGATGCGCTTGACCACAGTCTTATGGCTGATAGCCCTTATGATAGGATTCCTTCTCTACTACATTCTCTATGCCTACTAGTAAGAGAAGTAGCGAGTATGCGAAAAACCTATATTTCCTGAAGCTTCTAGGAATTTTCGGTGGATGAAGCTGAAGAGACTAGTCTTAATTATTCTGGTCACGCTGGTCTGGGCGAGTCCCAATCTTGTACAACCTGTATTTTCCCACCCTGCGGAAGTACGTGACGTGGTTCCGAGGGACGTTGGTGGCGTCACCTATCTCAATATCACGATCTGGCATGACATTGAATCTTCTCTGCATTATGTAGACACTCTTGAAGTGACTTGGAGTGATAATGTTACTACATTAGCGATAGATCCTAGACCTTTGGCGCCTGATGGAACATTCACTGTCGACTATATCATGGGACCTGTCTCCGGAACACCAGCAATTACAGTCAGGGCCAGATGCACTGTGACAGGCTATTCTGGAGCGCTGTCTTGGGAGGGGCAGATTCCAGAGTTTGCTTCACTAGCCTTTCTACTATTATTCATGATTGGAACTCTTATCGCGATCTTTCTTTTCAAGAAGCACTGAATATTGTAATTGATTGCAGAAGTTCACATATACAAATGGTGTCGAGGTTCGAAGCACTATCACACAGAAATATGTATGCAAAGATCTAGAATACCCGCATTTTTGGTTGTTTTCCCGCTTCGATGACTCTTCCAGAGAAGTTTATGATGAATGCGTGCGGGAACGCTTGCCAAAGATTGGCTGTAGCTTTAAAGCCGGTGCAGTGGCAGGGTGAGATTAGATTCAATCCACATTTCTTGAACTCTCTCACGGTTTGTTCTATGTATTCGTCTGAACGATCAACAAGGTGAGTCCCACCAACTAATCCGTATATTTGCTTGAAGTTGCCTGTTCTCTTAACGTGCAGAAGCGTGTTCACAGGTCCAGCGTGAGCGCATCCTGTTATCACAACTGGGCCAACTCCTTTGACGTTCATCCAGAGTGCTTGATCATCCAAGATTCGATCATCTACTTCGTTCCCGTCTCTGATTATGATTAGCTTTTCACCTTTTGAAAGGGGTAATGCGCTTTCGAAGGTAGTCACTCTTTCAATCTGGCCTGTTGTCCAGACACCTGCCGTTACTTCGCTGGGCCTCTCTTTGAGGAGTATCTTTCCACCAGTCTTCTCAATGTCGTCTATTCCCTCTTTCTTCGGAATGCCTATCTGTCGTCGTTTTCCGTTTTTCTCTTCGTAGATCCTCGGCAGAAAGGCGTGTGGGTGTGCGTAGATTGTCACATTTCCCGCGGCTTTCGCGACTTCGACGGTTGCGGCTGTGTGGTCTAGATGACCATGACTCAATACTATAGAGTCCACATCACTTAGATCCACTTTTAACTCCTTTATGTTGTGCAGTAGAGCCTTCTTGCTAATCCCTGTGTCAAAGACAATCTTCTTTTTTCTATCCTTCGCATCCATGATCTCTACAAGGAGAGATAGCCCCCACTGACCGAGGCATTTTCCATAGGCGATATTCTCCCCCAAGGTTGTGATCTTCAATGCTTTGACGTATTTCATCTTCTTCAGCAGACAGTCAGGTCATCATTTCAGTCATATATATTGAACCCAAGTTTGCTTGATTGATTGTCTTGTCGGATACTGGTCTGACAAACGAGGCATCATTCGCTCAGAAATAATTGATCTTTACAAGAGACTTGCAGAAGGCGGTATGG
>CP070683.1:437358-439680 GCA_020352645.1 Candidatus Bathyarchaeota archaeon
GCGGTTGCCAGTCTCAAGCGGCTATTCGCGAAGTCTCCGCAGAAGCCTTTGGCCAAAATGGCACAACACACCTAGGAAGTATCCCCAGACAATTTGCATCCAAATGCGACAAATAAGCTTCGCGCTGAAACCAGGGCTAACACAGCTTTCATCTACGATTTTGCCTAGTGCGGTTGAAAGCGCCTTTTCGGATATCACGACAAAATCGCCGTCAGCTACTCTTTTTTCTATAGCATTGATTATGGTGTTTAGGTATTTCTCGCTAGGCTTCCAATACTTCGTGGTTATGGGTAACATGTAATACTTGGTCATCTAAACAACATTTCCACAGAAGGCACATGTTTGTTTATCTAATAAAAGGCTTCATTTAGTTTGCGTTTTCTGTTGTGCTCTTAGAAGATTACTCCTCCTTAGATATACATTGAATGGTTGGTTCTCTCACGAATTTTCTGCGAAGTTTTAAAAAGGTTGAATGACTCACTCAGCAGCAGGGTTTTTACATTGAAGTGGCTACCACAACCAGGGTAATAGTCGGTATCGCACTTTTTCCGCATATTCTTTGTATCCGCAAAGTTCTCTCTGGAGCGTTCTATCTTCTAGCAAGGTACGAGTCACCATTAAAAGAACGTAAATCCCAGCTGGGATGAAAGTGTAAATAGACCCGATTATTAAGGGAAATGACAAAGCGTATAAAATTCCACCCAAATATCCGGGATGTCTTACAATCTGGTAGGGTCCACCACTTATTACTCTGTGACTTCTATCCTTTTGAACTCGAACAGTTTGCTCAAAATACGGGTTAGCTAACATAGCCCAATTAATGAGAACCGAAGAGGCAATAAACAAAAATAACCCCGCTACTGTGAAATGGATGCCCAAACTTGACCGAAGAAACCTGCCATAATCCAGTCCAGCTACGACAGGCATAAGAACCAACGCCGTGAGATTGGTCACTCGCATCAGTATCTCATCCCACAGTTTTGAACCTTTCCGTTTTAACTTGAGTCTCTGAACAAGAAGTTCAGCGTTAAACTTGTACTGAACTGCTGTGCTGGCAGCGTTATGCAGAAAAGAGGCAAGGAAAAAAAGCCATGCTAGTGTAGCAGTAACGTGCCCAGCAGACAAAAAGAAGAGCGCCATCTGTACAGATAGCAGTATAGAAGTCACTAGTAACTGTTTGATGCCAGCTATTCTAAGTTGTTTGTTGTTTTTTTGCACAACGCATCCTTCTTTAAAACTTCCTACACGATAGAGATATCCCTGGCAAACTGTGACTGCGCACTAAAGATACCAGCTAATTCTAATGAAGGCTCATTCATGGTCTTCCCTAAAGTAACAGTTTGATTCTGTCTGCAAATTTTGTTTCAAATTTCTCGGCTGCGTTACCTTGGTTAATGGATATCTCGAGAAAGCCGTGGCTTCCGATTAAGGCTAATGGTGTGAGAGGTTTGGTTTCCCCGTAGGCTCTGCAGAGCTTCAGTTTCAATTTGTACCTACCCAATTCCACATTTATATCGCCTTTTACGTGGTTCTGCGTCATTTCTTTCTCGTTTATATTTGTAATTATGTTTCCAAAGCCATCCACATGCAAGACTTCGCCGAATAGCACGCCGTTTCTTTGCGTGACTTTTGCAAACTCAGGCTGTGCGACTTTGCGGATTTTAGAACCGAACTCTTCTGGTGTCACCCCATTCATCAAGTGGGCTGCTGCAGGCGCAAAAATATCTCGACCGTGGAAGGTGTGGGAGACTTTGGGCAACATGAACTGCGGATTCGTTAGTTCGTGAATGTGCATTATGCTTTGTTTCTCCGCAGCCAAAACCAATAGACCGTTGTCTGGTCCGATAAAGAAGCCTTGTTTTGTCTTAATCACTATGGGCCGCCTTCGCGTGCCAACGCCAGGGTCGACAACTCCCACATGAATTGAACCTTCTGGAAAGTAAGGCACTGCAGAAGCCAGCACATAAGCGCCCATTCGAATATTGAACTTGCCGATCTCATGTGTTATATCGACTATGACGGCTTTTGGACACATGCTTAAGATTATGGCTTTCATTTCCGCCACGTAAGGATCTTTAAGTCCAAAATCAGTAGTCAATGTGATCATTCACGTCAGCCTCCATGAACAACGGGGACAAGGGCTATTGTATCCGCGTCCTTCAGGTTCGTCTCGAAGTCGTTTAAGGCGCTGATTTCTCTGCCGTTCACAAGTATCAATGTGTGTGACCTTAAGTCTTCAAGTTGCTGAGGGATTAGACTTTGTTTGAGTGCAGGTATTTCTCGAACGATTTCGTTCATCAGTTTCTTTATGGAAATGGCTTC
>CP070683.1:439780-442066 GCA_020352645.1 Candidatus Bathyarchaeota archaeon
TGCAGCTTGCATGCCATCTCTTCTTGAAGAGTGTATCAACTGAACTTTAAGAAGATAAAGATTAGCTTCGCCTCACACGTTCAATGGAGCATTGGTGGGATATTAGCTATTCAGGAACCAGGTCCCAACAGACCAACGCAAATCTTTAATTCAAACTGCTAAATGTTTTTGAACAAAGGTGAAAACCCATTTGAAACAAGAGTTTTTATCTCCCACTCCTCCGCCTCCTGCGATAAGGGATGCTATGGCCAAAGCTGTGGAGAGAAAACAGAGAGATCTTCCAGTATTTGACTTCAGCAGCGGGAACGTAGGCAATCTCCCTTTAAACAGTACTCTGTTCCGCAAAGTTGAAATGGAAATTAACGATAGCCTTCCTGTTGAGTTGAAGCTTCTGGCCGAAGGATTAAGGGACGGGCTACTAGGGTCTTATTATCCACAGCCTCGCGGCCTTGCCTACTCTCCGACTGGCGGAACTGCCCCGATCAAAGAGCTAGTTGTTCGATACTTCAGGGAAGTACATGCGGTACCGCTTTCAGATACCGATGTTAACAAGGTAATAGCCACGGCGGGTGGGCAACAAGCTATGACGGCGTCGATTAGGTCCCTTAAACCCGGCATCAAGCTTCTTCTATTGCGTTGGGAGTACGCTCCCATCCCCGGTATACTTGGAGATCATAATCTGAAAGAAGTGAGGATCGAAGCAAACGAGGACTTCTCGATAAACCTGAATGATCTGGAAAAGAAGGCTGAAAAAAACGCGGTCATTTACTTGAGTATGCCGAACAACCCCACAGGATACTTTTCGCCCGGAGACTTGAGTTCAATCGCGGAGATGATGTCGGCCAACCGCTGTGGGGTCATATGGGATGCTCCCTACTTGTTTACAATACTGAAAATAGCTGCAAGCCGTGCACGATTCGATAGTGCATTTCTGCAACAGAAACTTGCAGAGCTCAAGAGAATAACCGAAAAGTACCATCACAACATGTGTATTCTTTCGAGCCTTTCAAAGACGTGCTTGATTGCGGGTTTAAGATTTGGATTTGCCACAGCAAGCGAGCAGTGGATTGAGAATATGAACGCGATCATTGCGAGGGAGAATCTTAGCAGTCCCACATCATCGTTCATTGTTGGAGCTGAAATTCTGAGGAGATTTTTGGAGAATCCTGTAAACCATGAGTGGCTTTGCAGAGTCCTTGCAAGCAGGCTAACCGTTCTAATGGAGGAGATTCCGGAATATTTGATGCTTCCAGAAAATGGAATGTTCGGCGCACTCTATGTGTTGCTGAAAACAAATGGCAACGCCGGTAAGTTTGCAGACAAATTGATAAGAGAATACGGAATAGTCACAGTGGCTGGAACCCAGTTCTATGGAGCCCCAGTAGACGCCGTTAGGCTTTCGCTTGTTTCAGTTCCTTGGAGCGAAGGAGACGAAACATGGATTCACAGTGTAAGAGCACTTAAGAAGGCGTTAGCATAGGCTTTAACAAGCGTTCAAACTCGTTCTTCTCTTTTTTCACCAATGGCAGCGCCGGTTTGCGTGGATAACCACCTGGCAACCCCAACAAGGTTAAAGCTGCCTTGATCGCTGATACTTGACCGTATCTCATGAGTATCTCGTTTACGCAGGTTATGCGCCGTTGTAGCTTGCTTGCCTGTTCATAGTCTCGTCGCTCGAAAGCTTCATACATGTTAACACACAGGGTTGGAATTGCATTTGCAACGGCTATTATGGCACCTTTCCCTCCAAGGAGCAAAGTTGGGAGAGCGAGACCGCCGGTTCCAGCGAGCACTGAGATTCTATCACCTACAGATCCGATAACCTGGGTTATCCTACTCATGCTTCCTCCGCTGTCTTTCACTCCGATGACGTGTTCGTATTCGGATGCCAGTTGAGAAATTATCGATAGATCTAGGTGAAATCCTGTGAACTTCGGGACACTGTAGAGAACTATGGGCAGGTCAACAGCTTCTAAGATAGTTCGATAATGTTCATGTATCTCTCTGTTTGCGAGTTTGAAGTAGAAGGGCGTTACGACGAGCGCGGCATCCACGCCCAAGTCTCTCGCATCGTCGGTAAACATGACAGTCTCCCAAGTGCTCATGCTCCCTGTGCCAGCGATCACAGGAATCTTTCCGTTAACCTCATCCAACACGATCCCAATAACCATCTTCCTTTCCCCCCGAGAAAGGTATGGAGCTTCACCGTTGCTTCCACATACTACGAGCCCATGGAGTCCACTCTCTACCCAAAATTGTACACATGCCCTAAGTGCTTCTTCATCG
>CP070683.1:442166-444306 GCA_020352645.1 Candidatus Bathyarchaeota archaeon
ATTGTCGCTGCAAATCCGCTGAGCCTTGCTGTCGAAGCTCTTCGCAAATATGCTTTCGCAGGCGCGCCAATCGAGCCCCACTTCTTGATCCAGATATTTCTTGCAAGCGCGCCCTTCGTAGCGGTGGGCGCCTTTGCCTACCTAGGCGCTCTTCGCAAGCTTCAAGTTGAAGGAAAGCTATGAGCCTTTTAGAATCTGTGAAGTTCCTGGCTTTCAAAAAAGGGCTGATTTCGCGCGACTATGATCGGCTTTGCCACTTCTTGTAGAGTTCAGGCTTCGAAAGCTGGAGTGTAGGTACCAGCCTATTTGCCTCTTCAATTTTGCCCTCACTCAACTCCGCACTGAAGCTCGCTTGATCTTCGCCAGCTTCTTCAAGTGCATAGCCCAGAGGTGACGCCACTATACTGTGACCTACAAACAAAGGATGCGCTTGATTTACGGCCACAAGATAAGATATATTCTCATGGGCTCTTGCCAGTATCAGGGTCCTCCACTGGTCAAGCTTGTATTTTCCTGTGAACCAGGCTGAGGGAACTATGAAGAGGTTGACTCCTTTGTAAGCCATCGATCGAAAAAGCTCAGGGAATCTGAGATCAAAACAGACCGCCAAGCCAACCTTGAATTCCCCAATTTCTGCAATTGCCAATTGACGTCCCGCATGGAAAAATTCTGATTCCCTATGTCCGAACGCGTCGAATAGATGGATTTTTTTGTAAACCGCTGCAATCTTTCCCTCGTCCACCAGTATCGCTGCATTAAAGACGGCTTTTCCCTCTTTGAGAAATGTTGTGAATACCACTGAAGATTTCTTCTGCCGCGTCTTCTCCAGGATTTTTGAGACAAATCCACCATGAAGGGGCTCAGCGTTGTTTTGAACGAATTCCTTGCTCAGTCCTTCTGGAGGAACTCCCATTGCATACTCGGCGAATACGTTCAGGTAAGCATCAGTATGGTCTAAGATCTCAAGGATCCTGCTGAGATTTTCGGCCTTGGTTGGAGAAAACGCTATTTGATGGCATCCAACAGACAATGTCATAGGGTCTTGTATCCCCTGTCACGTTTATATTCTTGACCTCACACAAGCTTGGAAGACTTCTGGTCTCTACTTTGGTACGCTGCCCATCTCGTGGTGTCTAGGGAGGTTTTTCACCAGACAAGCCCCAGGAATAAATGCCTATTATCAAAGGCTTCATGAATATTGCAGTAGCTATTAGCGCGGAGTATAGAGCTAGAGAGATAAGTCCAGAATTTAGCAAACTGAATAATATGATTAAACTTGTGCTGAATCTTACACTCAGACCTAGCCCCATTAACAATGAGA
Source organism: Candidatus Bathyarchaeota archaeon (assembly GCA_020352645.1). Lineage (GTDB taxonomy): Archaea > Thermoproteota > Bathyarchaeia > Bathyarchaeales > SOJC01. The sequence continues at coordinate 443,488 of CP070683.1, forward strand.
ATTTACTTCCAAGTAATCTTCGAAAAAGCAAGAATGAAGCGAGAAGTTTCGAACCCTTCGATACAGCCCAAATGAGCACAATGAGCAGCGGGTAAACAGCGAGGGAAGTGATTGAGACTGAGGATCCTACACTCAGAAAGAATAGTGGAGAAAGGAATATGTACCCAAGAAATTCCACAGCCTTCTCGTTTTGATATAGTCTCTCCTTCGGCAACAACGCTCTAAGTGCGACGCCTCCGAAAATCGCGCCGACAGTGGCAAGGCTCTCAAGAAAGAACCCTCCGAAGGCAACAAATGAGAAACACATGAGAAGAGTTAAGAGAGAGCTAATGTAAGGCGGCGGATGATTTTTTTCCAAGATTCGTTTGAATTTCTCCCCGAATCTCACCAATCCAGATGTAAGGAGGAGAAGGCAGACTAAACCCAGAAGTATGAACAGTGGATCTACAAGGTTGTTTACCTGAGTCGTTGGAAAGAACCTTGGCAAAATGGCTACTGCTGCAAGCATCATGACTTCAACCACATCATCCAAAGTTCCTATTCCAAGTGTGAGTTGACCGAATTTCGTGCGAGTTAGGTGGAATTCGTGAAGAATAGGTAGTAGAACGGCTTCACCCACCGTCGCGAAGGAGAGAGCAGTTACCAAGGCAACTAAAAACGAATAACTCACCTCTGATGGAAAGCCGAAATAAAGAAGCAAACTTCCGAAGAAACCCTCGAATGAGATAGTGACGACAGTGCCTAATACCACGTATTTCTTGAGTCTTGCCATCCTTCTCCAATCAAGACTGAAACCTATTATGAAAAGCAAAAAATACA
>CP070683.1:444406-446513 GCA_020352645.1 Candidatus Bathyarchaeota archaeon
ACCCTCATCACCTTGAATGCCCTGCAAACCCTGATCACCCTGAGGACCCTGAGGACCGTCCGCACCTTGAATGCCCTGCTCACCTTGGAGACCCTGAGGACCAGGTGTGGCGAATATGTACGCGCCTACGAGTCCGCTGACTAAACCGCAGATCAGCGCGACAACGACTGCAAGTAACGTGATTCTCTTGGTATTTAATGTTGGATTCGAATAGCTCGACATTTCTATCAACGAATGGTTGATGTCAGAATATAGATATGATTTATGAACCCAAAATCAATATGGTTGATTCACCTGACGGAAAACACTTTCTTGATAGGATAGTGCCGATGTTGAGCGATAAGACTGTTTCATGCTGTGTGCACGTTAGGTTTATTCGACCAAGACTATGATTGATTATGGCAAGAACTAACTTGTTTCAGGTGATGAGATGTTCATAGACACACACCTACACACAGACATTTACGAAAGTCGGGAAGAAACTTTTGATCAAGCGTTAAAGACTATTGCAGAAAACAGGATCCTTGTTCTGTCAAATTCTATGGATGTGAATTCGTACGAAACTACTTTGAGAATTGCCAAGCGTTCAGGTTTCGTGTTGCCTTGCTTTGGCATCCATCCCTTCGCAGCATTCAAGTACGCTGATAAACTGAACTCATTAACAGATTACCTTAATCAGGCGTTGGTGTTCGGAGAGATTGGTCTTGATCATTTCTGTACTCATGATTCAATGCGAATCTTAGCTCAGCAGAAGGTGTTCGAGCTTTTTCTTGAAATTGCTGAGAAACAGGACAAAATCGTGATAGTGCACTTGGTCGGTGCAGAGGAAAAGGGGCTCGAAACAATCCAGAGTTTCTCTCTGAAAAAAGTGATTGTGCACGGCGTCGTTCATGGCTATGGTGGTTCTTGGGAAACATTGAGAGAGATGGCTGATCGAGGAATTCATTTCTCTATGAAAAAGTTGAGGAAGATGTTTGATTTGGGCATCATTTTCTCTCTTGGAGGAAGTGGTATCATGGACAACTTTAGACCAGTCATTCCAGTCAACTATTGGAATGTAGTTCAGCAAATCGTCAAGGAGGTCCCAGACGATCTTCTGCTGACTGAAACAGGTGGTCCTTGTCAAACTGACCCTGATGCCCCGCCAGATAGCAGTATGCCAACCTTCATAAAAGATGTAATTGCCAAGATTGCGCAAATACGGAGAACCTCAGTCGAAGAGCTGTTGCGTCTTGTGACTGCGAATTTTATGAACCTCATTGAAAATGACAAGAGATTAGCCACATACATATCACTAATGCAATCTTCCGTCTCCAATGAAAACGACTCATGGACATAACTTATCCGCCAAAAATAGGGGAGAGCTACTGGCAGGTGTCGTCGTAGTTACCTATCGCGATTACCGTGTTGAATATGTTGATGCATGTATGCTGAATGCTTCATAGAAGAATATAGCACAAGTGCTATATACACAGGATTTATTACTGTTGCATTGTTAATTCATAGAGAGGGGGTGCGTGGGGGTATTCTGCTTCGTTTCAAGCCTTGATTGATGTCGGGGAAGCGGGAGACTGCTTAGCTCAAGATGACGAGCTGAAAGTGCCGATTAAGAGGAGAAAGGAAAGAATGAATCACAACATAATCAGAGCTCTTGGAATATCTCTACTGATTCTGACAGCTTCAACGCTCGCAAGCATTCCCATGGTTTCGGCAGCGCATGGACCTAGAACAGAAGACCTCATCATCAACTTCTACAGCAGCGTAGAGTCAGCCTACGCAGCTTTGAAAGCTGGCAGCATTGATCTACTGGCTCATACCGGATGGTCAATAGGCCTGCCACTGCATGACGGCAAGCAGTTCTCTGCTGATCTATATTATGATGCAATTTCCGATCCCAATATTGTGTTAGCGCCCCTAGCTGGGATGGACGTTGTAGGATACGACTTCAACAACAACCACACCATACCTTCATACCCTGGCGTCCGCTCACCAATGACCTACCTCTCTTTCAGACAAGCACTCGCCTTTCTTGTTGACAAAGATTTCATTGTAGATGCGATTAAGGGGGGCTTGGCCCAAAGAATAGACGTGCCAATCCCATTGCCTC
>CP070683.1:446613-448683 GCA_020352645.1 Candidatus Bathyarchaeota archaeon
GGAGAAAGAAGCACAGCAACCATGGCATTCCTTCTCGCATTGCAACAACATGTACGTTCACCTTTCAGGGCGGTGGATGAATATGACACCCATATGGATCCCAGAAACAGAGAGATGATAGCCAATCTTCTAGTGTCATCAGTCAAAGGCTCAGACGCCCAATACTTGGCGATCACACCAAGCCAAGTAACCTTTGAAGGCGACGACGTGCACATAATCACAGTGCAAAACATCGAAGGAACATCCGCAATCAGAGAGGTCACTTAGTTGTCCTCAAAGCAGCAGAGGAAAAAAATTGGCGGTGAACATCTTCAACGTATCATTGACTTATGTACGTCTATTGAAGAGAAAGGTCTCGACCCTTTTCTTGTAGATGTGGAAGATATACTAGACGTTGTAAGAGAATATTTTCCTGAATGGGAACTACCAGAAGAACTCTCGCTGGACGCCGAAACAATTCACAGACTTGCGTCCGTCATCAAACTCCAAAGCGACTGGGTAAAACATAGGTCAACCTCCCTATATACTGACCCCTTTCTCCTAGAAGAAAAAATACGAAAACTGACGAAAGTAGAACTTGCCACTCTATTTCTGGAAGTTTGGCATCCGATAGTCGAATTTGAACAGATATCTCCTCACAGCCTAACTGAAGCGATAAAATACTGGCAAAGTCTTCTTCCGATAGACGAACGATGGCTACAGATCGACCCACAGAAAAGAGAAGCTGGGACTGTAACTCGCGAGGAGCTGATCAGACAAAGAATACTTGCTGAAAAGACGTTCTCAGAGGATCTGGAAGCCTTTTGGAATGAGTTAAAGGAAAAAGTTGGAGAGAACGAGAAGATTCTATATTGGGATTTTGTCGGCGCCAATAGCTATGATGAAACAATACAAAGAGCGTACCTAACAAGTTTCCTCATAACATACGGATACGCAACTCTAGAAATAGATCGATTAGAAGAAGAAATTTTCATAAAGCCCTATGAAGAACCGGTTTCGATGCTCGGCAAGAAACAAGTAGTATCCATTCCCGTTTCTATAAGCAACGAAGAATGGATGAAATGGAAGAGAGGCTTGCAAAATTGAAGAAAAAAGCCTATTATACAAGGAAACTCAAAAGGGCAACACACCTTCTATTCTACAGACGACACCAGAAACCGGGAGTGAAAGGATGGGAGCTCAAGAGAAGACTCGGAGTCGACTATCCTAAGGTTCTCAAAATTCTGGACAGTTATCTGGAGAAACTGGATCTCCAAGTGAAAACAGTTTTTGAGGGAAAAGAACCTGCTGAAAAGCCCACTCGAGAGCAGCTAGATAAGGCTAGATTCTACGTAACGCTTCGCGGAAGTCTTGCTCCCAAAGAAACCAAGATGATGGGGTGGCGCATCGACGACATTGCAGGCCTTGCTACTGCAATCTCCTATGTCATTGCAAAGAAGGGAAAGGCATCACGGGAGGAAGTAGAAGCCCTTCTGAGAAACAAACTTCCAGGGTGGCGAGTAGACATGAACCTGAATCGTTACATCCGATCTGGGTACCTAGCCGAAGATGGAAACAAGCAACTCTACCTTGACTGGAGAACCCGAGCTGAGATAGAGCAGAAGACTCTTGTCGAACTACTTTTGTCAACCAATTCCCTTGAGAAAGCGAACTATGATTATCAAGAAGAAATCAACGAAAAGATCTCAGATTAACCCTGCTGTACGCATCTAAGTGATTAGTCTACCTTTTGGAATCTGGATTTCGGAGCACTGCAAATTGGACATGTTTCTGGTGGCTTTCGTTCGGCGAGATAACCACAAACCGTACAGACATAATATTCAGTGAGACGTTCTGCTATCAAATGGTCAAGTGCTTTCTTGTAAAGCTTGGCGTGGACGTCTTCGGCATCCCGAGCTTGCGAAAACACCACAGCAGCAGCCTTTTCGCCATCTTCTTCGGCTTCCCGCAGCATCTTGAGATAGTGAACTTCATTAACTGTTGTCTCCGACTGAAACGCTCGCTCCAAATTAGTCTGCGTATCGGCGACAGACTCAAGGAGGGCAAAGTGGCGTCGCGAATGGATGCCTT
>CP070683.1:448783-450655 GCA_020352645.1 Candidatus Bathyarchaeota archaeon
CATTTCGAAGCCTGGATTTACCAAAAGCTCATCTGACCAGGCCCATGCGGTTGAATTAGCGCTGACCTTTGCACTTGTGTTGTTTGTGTATATTGTGCTGGTGCCTGCTGTACCATTCTCGAATTCAACAGGAGGTGTGGCGATCGTTGCTTGCGGATCACTTTTCAAAGCGTATTGTGTGGAAGCTTCCGTGTGGGCAACAGAGCAAAACAGAATCAGGAGGGCTATTGATAACAGAACGGAGTTAGGAAGCCCTCTGTGAAACATATAGCACAGCACACTCTTCGTTGTCTAGGCAAATACTGCCAATTGAAATGGCAATCTGAATAACTTAAGAGGTATGAATTCAGAATCTCAATGGAAACTCAGTTAAGCGAAGCTTCTAGTCAACATATGGTTGTTGTGAGATGCATTCACTAGGGCGAACTATGCAAATGTGACTGCGTTGGGCTTATTGAACGCCATGGAATGACATGGTTTCTTTTTACTACGCAAGCATATGGGTCATCTTTTTGGTTTAGAACGGAAATCGCGGTCAATGTTGAATTACATGTGAATCCCTTAGCAATCAGTATTCTTGATTCATAGGGCTTAACTATTTGAAATCTTGACTCAGACACTAGGACTCGACGTCAGATGACTCTTTCGTTGCTGCCTGAGTTCTTTGCTTTCCTCGGAGTCGACGTTTTCGTAGCCATGAGCCTCCTGTCTTGCCTTCTCGACGACCATTTTCCCAAGACTCTGCCATACATCTTCCAAGCAGCTGCAATAGGCGGCTATGTTCACATTCTGATCAGCAAAGAGTTCTTAGCCTTGTTCGGTGACTACATGCGTTTCTGGTATTGTGTTTTATATTTGGCAGTTGCTTTGGCAAACGTAATCGCAATGAACATATACCTTGCGTTGATCAAGAAGCAATGGGTTGCGGCAAAGGTATTCTCCGGCGCAGTGGTTTTTCCTGCAGTTTTTGTCTCAGCCTTTTTTATTTCGAACTACGCCACCCAATTCGCTGAGTTCAACTTCTTCCAGTTAGCCATGATCGTCAGCGCGCTTGTTCTAGGCCTGTCAGTAGCGGTGCTTGTGAGTCCAAAATTCTTAAAGAAACAATGGAAAAAGGAGGTGAGAAGATGAGCCGTGTATTCAGTAAATCGGTAAAGATGTTGATCTTGACGTTAGCGTCAATCCTTGTAGTCTCAGTAAGCGCTGCAACTTACTACAGCCTGGTTATGGATCCTCACGTTGGCATCGAAGGCGCCCTTATTCAATTCGTCGCTGGGGATGATTCTACAAACGCTGGAGCAACAGGATACTCGACTGATGGAACATGGGTTAAATTTACAAGTATAAAGGCCTACCCGAACGCCACGCTAACATATGAAGAAGCAATTAATGTTAGCAACACTGATTCGTCTAACCCTCATTCAGTCAGATTCAGACCCGGATCAATCACCAATCTAAACGGTTCAGCGACATCAGCAAACTTCACCAAAATCGCCTTCGTCCTGATCGCCCAAAACGGAACAGTTGCCATATCAAACTTCAACTACACTGGCGGAGGCAGCTGGACTCCTCCGAGTACGACAAGCTACGTACCCATCCCTCAAAGTGAAGAATGGACAATCCGAATCGAAACAACTGCTACTTCAGGAGCCATGGCAGACGTAATGGTTGAAATCGACATTTACATTGACGTTGAAGAGTAATCTTTGCCCCCCCTCATCTTTCCATCTTCAGAGAAACAGTGAAGGCCATGATCATTCCTAGGTTGTGGCATGAACAAGTGAAGATGATGAATCTCCATAGAGGTTCAGTCACTCACAGTTGAAGCTCTGTCTCCTCTCTAAGATGTCCATGCGATGTGAATTCATGATC
>CP070683.1:450755-452625 GCA_020352645.1 Candidatus Bathyarchaeota archaeon
CAATCGACAATTTTGGCTATCTAACAGGTTATTGGTCTCCTGGAGGAAAAAATAAAGACATCGGATGGACAGGTAAGCCACTGCTTTCGCTTGCTGCAATTCCGCTGGAAAGAGAAGTAGAACCTTTCTTCCTAATTGTGGGCCAACCTCCAGATGTTGAATACTTCGATCCATGGATAAAGGACCGAAGGTTTTATGGAGTTAAGGCGCAGGGCTACCCAGAACACGGAGAAGATAAAGGAGACTTCTTCCAATCATTTTCGCAGATCATAGAAGAAAAAGGTTTGAGCAAGGCGAAGCTGGGGCTTGAATTAGGATATGAGGGCTTTACAATTGAAGTTGCTTCATCAACGATGGTCGAAAGACTGAGATCCCTGCTGCCTGATGCAGAAATCAAGAATGCCTCAAAACTGTTGCGGGAAATGCGGCTGATAAAAACAAATGAAGAGATTGAAAGAATCAAGGGGGCTGCCAACATATCAGAGAGCGTCATAAGATCTTCTTTTGAGGAAGTAACAGATGGGATGACAGAAGTCGAGTTGGAGCAGATTATTCGTAAGCATTTAGTGGAACATGGATCAGATACTTTAGCTGGCTATGTCAACTTTGGTGAAGATGATATATTAAGACCTGTTGATAAGAAGCTCAAAAAGGGTGATTTCATTCGAATTGATCTCGGATGCACGTATAGGCATTATTTTGCAGATGTGGCACGCTCTGTATCCTTTGGAGAACCATCAGCCAAACTGAAGAGAATCTACGATGCACTACACGAAGTACACAATGAGACCATGGAAAATATTGAACCAGGAGCCAAGTGTTCAAAGATCTTTGGCACCGCCAAAAAGACTTTGAAAAAACTCGGTGTAAAATATGATCCTCCCCTTGTAGCTCATGGCATAGGATTATGTGTGCATGAAGGCCCATATATAAGCGACAACGATGCATCGATCCAACCGGGGATGACATTTGCAGTCGAGATAGTTGAAAAGATGGGAAAAGGATCCTTCCTGACTGTCGAGGACACGGTTGTTTGCGAGAAACATTGTTGTCGAGACCTCACGACTCTTCCCAAAGACCTTGTGATAATCCAATAATATAGAAGTGATTTGCGAATGCTATATATATGAGATCAAATCAAGTTTTGACTTCATAAAACTATGCCAAAAGGTGGATGGAAATGGTTTCGAAAACTGTGATTGCTGCAACAATTATTGCAATCGTTGTCGTAGCGTCAGTAGGCGCCTGGTATATCCTCTACTATCAACCTTCGACACCAGAAGAACTTGTTCTCACCTTTGCCACAACAAACGAGGAGCTTGGCTCGTCAATTGATCCTGCAGTGGCCATGGCAACCGGTGAATCGTATCTTATGGTTCAAATCTATGATCCTCTATTCATGCCAGATCCAGAAAACGAAAATCAACCGATGCCTTGGGTAGCAGAATCATACACTGTATCAACTGACGGTCTAAAGTACACAATCAAAATCAGAGATGGGTTGAAATTCCACGATGGAACTGAAGTGACTGCGGAGGACATCGCTTTCACAATGGACCGCTATCTAATGATGAAGAAGGGGTTCTCTTATCTCTGGCTAGGAACTGTCGAGAATGGCACAACACAAGTCATTGATGATAATACTGTTGAATTCAACCTTGAGGTTCCAAGTGCTACATTCGTATCTTCCCTTACACTGTTCCATGTGCAGAATAAGGATCTCATTCTTGAACACATAGAAACTGGCGATTTCGGAGAGTGGGGCGACCTAGGACAGAACTGGCTTGCTCAGGAGACAGAAACAGATGTTGGATCAGGCCCATACAAGCTAGTAGAATTCGACCGTTTGGAGATCATGGAATTAGTGAAG
>CP070683.1:452725-454564 GCA_020352645.1 Candidatus Bathyarchaeota archaeon
AATTCTCGTGAAACAGCCAGAATTCTTACATAGTCAGCTGTGTCATCGCATGCGTCGGCAACATGTTCCATTTCTTCAGCGAGATCCCGCAAGAAGAGCACTGTTGCTGCAGACATCTCGCTTGAGTGTGAAAGCAGGAATATCTTGATTTCTTGATATTCTTTGTCGATTTCACCTTCGATTTTGTCAATTGTTATAGAGAGCTTCTTTGCTTCTGAGGGACTTGTTCCGAGAGCCTCGATTGCTCTCCGCAGGATTCGCGTGATCTCAACCAGTTTCGTCGAAATGTGCACTAGTGGCTTCCAAAGACTCTTCGGGATGTCAGTTCTCAGCACGAGTTCCAAGCTTCTGGATGCGTCTTTTACGTGATCGGCCATTTCATCAAGTCTTTTCACCAAATGCATAATGTCTTCGCGATCCTGAGGCGGCATAGTTCCTTTCGTTAGTTCTTCGAAAATCGTTCTCCTTAGTGCATCAATCTCATGCTCAATCTTTGAGAGATGCTCGACGTGTTCTTCAGCTTCTGCTTTTCTGTTGTTGGCTGCGGCTGAAATGGCTTTCTGCAAATCCACGACCGTATCAGTAGCCAAGATCATTTGTCTGTCAGCGAGCTCTAAGACCTTTGATTTCCGCCTTCGTATGAACCATCTTTCCATAGTCTTCACGGTTCCCAGAGTTCACTCTTTTACCTATAAAAACTCCTCGCTAGACAAGAAAGTGGTTGATCAAGCTTTGACGTTTCAACTCTTAGTGGAGTCGAACTGCAGAAGCTTTTGTCGATTTCTCTCAAAGAATTGTCGGAAAGCTTCCGTAAGGTCTTGTGTTTCCACAAGGTCAAAAGGGACCCAACGCGCTTCACGCACATCACTTCCAGCCTGAAGTCTTCCGCCCTTTAATCGGGCAAGAAAGTCAATTATGACAAAGTGATAGCGACACTTTCCTTCTTCGTCAAGTTCCAAGTTGTCTACTACGTCAATCAACATGGTGGTTTTCACATCAAGATTGGTCTCTTCTTTGACTTCTCGAATTACTGTTTCGCTTACTCTCTCGCCAAGCTCCACAAGACCGCCTGGAACACTCCATTTACTCTTTCCTGGTTCGGATCCTCGTTTAACTAGAAGAATTCTTTGCTCAGAGATAACAACGGCGCCAACACCCACAATTGGCCGAGAGGGATATTTCCGCTTCAAGCAAGGCACCTTTACAGACTTTTCACACTCTAAGTATTCTCGCGTAGGCTAGAAATACTTGGTGGGCCCGCCCGGACTTGAACCGGGGACCAACAGGTCTCTCCTCAAAGATTATGAGCCTGTCGCTCTAACCTAGCTGAGCTACGGGCCCTTTAACAGCTATTCCATTTACTTTCAGATTTAAGGATTTTCTGGGAATTAGTTCCTACAATCGTCAGCGTTTACACTCCCATCAGTCGGATGAAAATTTAAATACATCCATCTTCGTCAGAATACTCGTCAAGTTGCCGCCGTAGCTCAGTTAGGTAGAGCGGCTGACTCTGATATGGACTGTCAGAGGCCGAAGCTGTTAACCAGTCGGTCGTAGGTTCGAGTCCTACCGGCGGCGCCAACACCATCAATTCCGCAAACCTGCGACTCAAAAACTGCGCAAACCTGTGACCAATGAAGAGATCATTTCCGTTTCCCGAGAATCTTCGCGTCGTTGTGCTCGCAAACATATTCAAAGCCTCTATCCACCAAATCCACGATGTCTCTTGTTGTTCTCGTAAAAACCTTCAGAAACAAAGTTCTAACTCAAGCACCAAACACAATGCAACATGTTTCGGTGAAGAAAAATAGGAGAGAGCTACCAGCTTTCGCCGTAGTT
>CP070683.1:454664-456430 GCA_020352645.1 Candidatus Bathyarchaeota archaeon
TCAATATCAACACTCTTACACCAGCTCATATACTCGGTGACCACCACACTGGCCAATGCGCTTGGCAGCATCGATGGTATAGTAGTCAAATCTGCAAGGTAGTCTTCATACGGGCCGGGTGAATAGCCAAGTCCTTCTGCCCCAATCAGTATGTTTGCGTAATCTTTAATTTGATATGCGACCTCTGCCAGGCTCATGCTGCAAGCATCAAAGAGTATTAGATCCATTATTGCCGGGAGCTCACTTAGAGCGTCTCTGAGTTCTGGAAGGGACAACCCATCTGTCCCGTCTGTAACGTCGAAACAGATTCCCATGCTGCCCGTTCCATGACCGTAAAGCACTAAACAGTAATAGTTCGCTGGGTAGTTGTTTATCGTCCAGTTAACGAAATTCTTCAATGTGTCAGGATGCCCCATGTTCACTTCACTCAAATGCAAAGTCGCATTTCCCGGTGTGGGGATCATATCTTCAGTTACGAAAAACCGCTTGCAGTCCATCCAATCACCATATCTATCATCATAGCCTGGTGTGGTACTCGGATTAGGATGTCTATCCATCTGTACAATGATGTTTACCTGAGATGATGAACCAATACTTGCCATTTTCAAGAAGGTTTCAATGCCTGCCTCTTCTAGATCGCTGTCTGCGTCAAGATAAACCATAAATGTCCAATCTGCGACAGCTGCGCTGCCAATAACAAACGGGATAGTCGCAATCGGTCCATAACGCCTCCACGTGTTGTTGAGGTAGTAGGTGTCCAGGTAAACTTCGACCTTCCAGTTGCCGACAGGAGTACCAGAATCCACAGCAATGTAATCTGAGAGAGTGTAGTTATATTCCCAATAGTTCCACGTAACGTCAACGTCTTTGTAGTCACCAAAGCCACCTGAATACGTTCTATATATGCTGCCGTTTGGCTGAATCCAAACAGTAGTAAAATTGTGGCAGCTTTGCAGAATTTCGTTGAAGTAAGCGATCTTGTCAAACCTTAGCCAATGATGTACTCTCGTGTCCTCAGCTATGGTAAACCGTGATTTCATATTGATTGGACGTCCAATTTCGTCGACATCTTCGCACATCCGAGGGCTATTCAACCCACCATTGGTTACCTCAAAGAACTCTGAAAACGAAAAAGCACCATCTAGGTAGATATCCACCTTATACGCTCTCGGATAGTAGATCGCTGGCCAATATCCAGCTATCAGAAGATAACCCACATAGTGGTATTCCCCAGAGAACAGGGCGTCCATCGTCCAATTATAACACGAAACCCAAGTCCTCGACGAATTGCTCCTGTAATACCATCGAAACTCAATAGCATCATCGATCGAAACCGTTGTCAGACATTCCGCCTTAGCATCGCTCGGCCTGAAAATCGTCGTCGGATCAATCGGATCATAATTAAGGTCATGATCCTTACACATGACGTGACGACTAACCGAAGGAGAATCAGAAACAGACAAGAATTGCACCATTTGATACTCCACTTGAATGGTCTCAGTCAAATTCACTTGAGAAGATCCCACAGCCAAACTCATGGCATCTGTAGCTTCTCTAGCTGTCGAATAGTTCTCTCTAATTAGAGCAGCTCTCGACTCATTGACGTTTCCACCAATTCCCCATGGCAAAAGCAAAATCGAAACTACGACCAAGACGAAAAGTTTCTTGTTCATTTTCAACCCTAATCACTAAGTGCCGCAAATTTACATTAATCTGAACTATCTGGAATATAAGAATTGAGAAGCTGAGAGAAGATGTGGAAAATT
>CP070683.1:456530-458229 GCA_020352645.1 Candidatus Bathyarchaeota archaeon
CCCCACGCGATTTCGGAAAGATTCTGCTCGAAGCAATAGATGAAGGATTATCTTCGCTAGGACAATCATCTAGGCAAGCGATCTACTTCCATCTTGAGAGAGCATTCAACATAAAAAAACAAGAAATCCCTCTAAGGCTTGAGGTCTTTACGAACGCAATCGAACAAATTTTCGGATCAGGAGCAGATTATCTTGAGATCTTAATCGTGAAGCGACTTCATGAAAAGATCGGTAAGCCTGGAGCGAATTCTGTGAAGAAGGAAGGCTGCAGAGGTTTCTCAGAGTACATAGGGCAGTTGAAGGAGGAATGCAGAAATTGCAGAACAAGATCGTGCAAAGCTCAGCGGAAGGCATGAAAGCAAAAGCAAAAAACGCACAGGAACTGATGGAACCAGGAGATAGATTCCAAACCCTTTTCAACCTCATACCATACCCGGCGGCCATCATTGATAAAGACGGTAAGATCCTAGCGATCAACGACAAGGCTGAAGAAAAGACCGGTTTCAAAAAGAGAGAGTTACTTGGAAAGAATTTTCTTACAACGGCGATCGTGACTGAGGATAGCAGAGCCATTCTAATGAGAAACTTTGCAAAAAGAATGAAAGGAATACGCGTAGCACCCTACGAAGTTGAAGCGCTTACAAAGAAAGGTAGAGAACTAACAGTTGAAGTAAACGCAGTAAAGATAGAATATGAAGGCAAACCAGCAGACCTCGTCATGTTCCATGATGTATCGGAGAGAAAGATGATAAAAGAAAGGCTTTCCGCGTTGAACTTTTATGGTAGGAGGCTAAACACAGCAGACAACCTTCAGCAGGTCTACGAACTAACCCTAGATGCAATGGAACAAACATTAGGGTTTGAACATGCATCGTTTCTAGCCATAGACAGAGGCAAGCTTCGAGTTGCATGTCAACGCGGATATCCGTCGCCCTTGCACCTGAACCTGCCGTTAGACGGAACAGAAAGTGGTATAACTGTAAGAGCAGCAAACTCGCACAAACCGGTTCTCGTTTCTGACACGAGGAAAGACAAGGACTATGTGGAAGGGGTTCGAGGTATACGCTCAGAACTGGTTGTTCCAGTTGAGACAGAAGACAAAACTCTTGGAGTCTTAAATGTAGAAAGCAGAAATTTAGGAGCGTTTGATTCAAAGGACGTAACATTGCTTCAAATCCTAGCTTCGCACGCGGCAACAGCAATCACCAGCCTAGAAAAACGGGAAGAAATTGAGAAGCGCTCCAGCCAACTCGCTTCGCTAATGAAGAGTTCAACAAAGATGATCAGTTCCACAGATTTGCGCCAGAGGCTCCAGACAATCGCCGAAGCAATCAAAGAACTCGGATGGCAAAGAGTTGTAATTTCAGTGAGAGATGAAAACCTAGAGATAACCGACCTCGTAACAGAAGGCCTGACAGAGGATGAGGTTAAACTTCTTCTGGAAAGAAAGTCACCAGGCTCTGTTTGGCGTGAACGCATGAGCTCAAGCTATGATCGATTCAGAATCGGAGAGTTTTACTACTTGCCTTGGAGGGAGCTTTGGGTTCGAAAAAACGTTCATGGCGTCCCAGCTAATTTGCCTCCTGAAGAAGCAACTACATATTCAGGAGTTCCAAGCAAACTGGCGCCAGAAGAGATGATTGACTGGCACCCCCAAGACATGCTCTACGCACCTCTTCGCTTACCTGAGGGGCATATT
>CP070683.1:458329-459999 GCA_020352645.1 Candidatus Bathyarchaeota archaeon
GGTTCGCCTCTTTGGCTTCCTCTCGTGGCGGATCAATCATTCCGGCTAATCCAATGAAAACAAGGTCGCTCTCAACTGTTTCAGCGTCAATTTTTTCTACCGTATCATTAGAAAGCTCCTTGTAGGCTATACCGAGTACACGTAAGGCGTCTCTGGCCAGTGCCTCATTGGTTGCGAGAATCGTGTTTCTATCTCTTTCTTCCAGTCTTTTTCTTTCTCCGTTTCTTGAGAGATAAACGCTACGTTCTAGGATAATCTCCGGGGCGCCTTTAACATAGGCAACAAGTCTTCCGTCAAATGTTTTGTGAATTGTAGTCATACGTTTCCTTTCAGACGTAAACGGTACTTCGTGAACTCGAGGATATGCGGCTTCTAAGTCCTTTCTAATCATACCAGCTTTGGCCGCAGCTACGACTAATGCACCTTCAGTGGTGTCTCCTAGAATGCTTTCACCGTCATATTGAGCGTTGCTACATAACGTGCTGGCTCTAAGAAGCAGACCAAGATCGCCATCTTCTTTTGGATCTATGGGTTTTCCATGTAGAAGGAATTCGCCTTGGGATTCATAGCCTACACCTGTCAAGTTGATTACATCATCATTCGTGTAGATTTTGCGTACTGTCATTTCGCCTTTGGTCAGTGTGCCAGTTTTGTCTGAACAGATTACGGTTGTGGCTCCAAGGGTTTCCGCCGATGCAAGCTTTCTTATAATTGCGTTGCGCTTTGCAAGTTCTCGAGCGCCAAGAGCTAACGATAAGGTGACCACGGCTGGTAAGCCTTCAGGCACGGCTGAAACCGCAAGTGCTACTGATATCTCAAATGCCTTTACGATGTTTCCTAAGACTTCTGCTTCCACTACCACGTTGAGGATGAATATCTCGTAGAGTTCCATGGCAAAGATGACAGCGCAGACGACTATGATTAGTATTCCAAGTTTCTTGGCAAATCGTTCTAGTTTCTGTTTGAGGGGTGTATCTTCTTCCTCCACTGCTTGTACCATTTCAGCAATCTTTCCGAATTCGGTTTGCATGCCTGTGGATGTGATTACAGCTTTTCCTCTTCCATAGATGATGTGAGTAGCCATGAATACAGAATTCTTTCTGTCAGCCACAGGTGCTTTTTCGATAACGGGTTCTGTTGTTTTTCCGACAGGCGTTGATTCCCCAGTTAGAACTGCTTCGTCAGTTTTCAGCTCGACAACTTCTGTGAGTCTTCCGTCGGCTGGGATGCGGTCGCCTTCTTCTAGTATGGCGATGTCTCCGGGCACTATTTCTTTTGCAGGTATGATCATTTCTTTGCCGTCGCGTAGCACCCGTGCTTTTGGGGCAGTGAGTTTTTTCATGGCTTCCATTGCTTTTTCAGAGCGGTATTCTTGGATGAAACCGACGACTGCATTTAGGGTGACAATGACGGCTATGGTTAAGGCATCTGCAATCTCTCCTATGAGAAAGGAGATTACGGTTGCGCTTAGAAGCATGATTACGAAGATGTCTTTGAATTGGTTGACAAGTATGTCTAGAAGGGTTACTCTTTTCCGTTCAACAAGCTCGTTGTATCCAAACTTTTCTAGGCGACGTTGGGTTTCTTCAGTGCTTAAACCTTCACTGCTGGTTTTCAGAGTTTGCATGACCTCTTTAGTGTCCATCGCGTGATGCGCTGAAGCCAAGTTT
>CP070683.1:460099-461708 GCA_020352645.1 Candidatus Bathyarchaeota archaeon
ACTCGACTATTTTAGAGCGCTTATGAAGCCAACTTCAACTGCAGCTGCGACAAGAAATATCCCGTAGATTCCGACCAAATCCTTCGCGACGATCGTTCTACTAAGGGTTTTCTTTATTGCTAGGTATATTCCATACCCTTCAATTATTCCGATGGGTGCACTGATAAGAAAAATCATAGGGAGTGCTTCAACAATTATGCTCCCAAGGAAAAGATTCGTCCCTCTCAATATGCTCAGTAGAAGAATGGTGCTGGCAAAGACGATAGCAAAGGTTTTCGGGTGATCAAGCACCACATTCGCATATTTCTCTCTCTTGAAAAAGCCGAAGGTCACCAAGTTAACATAAAACGTCATTCCTAGCAGCACAAGAGAAACCACAATGATGTTATGGACGAAAATCATCAGAAGACTCAAAAGCTGATTCTGAAGTATAACGTTTAACGTCTCAAAGAATACGATGTTGGCGAAGTACGAGACAATCAGAAGAGTCAGGAAAGCTAGACCCATTAATAGCGTATGATTCCTTCCATTCGACATTGATGAAACCTTGGTAGATGCTGGGTTGCTCTGTCGGTTGTGCAAACAGATGCTTCTTACCATAGTTAACTCCTGAAGAATATATTAAATCTTACTATACTTGAATTGACTAGACTCCCAAACATGAGTGCGCCAGGTGCTTCTCTTCGTTTCCTTCAAGATGATCCAAGAACGCTGGCATTGCTGCACTAGTAAACATGAATTTGGAATAAGCATCTAGCCTTCGTAAGTGATTTATCCGAAGTCAGAAACATCTGGAAAGAGGATGCCTATGACTCGTTCCAAAATGGAACAGTATCTGAGCATTCTCGAGGCCCTAGTTTGCCGACCATTGGAGTTTGAAGTCATTCTCTATCAGGTCGACCAAGAATGGCCGATAATCAAGAAGCATCTGGATTTTCTTGTTTCAAATGGTCTAGTTGAAAAGCTACCTTTAGATGCTAGACGAATCGTCTACGCAATCACTGACAGGGGATCACTAGTCCTCAAAGGTCTACGAGGACAAGAATATCTAGAGGAACACGAACATCTTCTACTAGTGTATGAAGAGTAGCCTAAACGCACTTGGAGTCGAGTGAATCGTAGAATCTCAGTTTCCGCAGCTTGGCGAGGCCCTTCTTCTGGTAGCTATCTGATTCCGCCTAGAAGCATGTCCTTTTTCTTTGCGCAAACTGAGACCTCAATATGGAACTTAGGAGCCTGTCTGATCATCAGCAAAACACCGTCAGTTTGATCTTCACAATGACTTCTTCACTGTCTGATTCGCGCGTGCAACCAAACTAATCGCTTCCGTTGAGCATATTGATACGCAGAGTCCACAGCCGAAGCACTTTGACTGATTGTAGACTAGTTCTCCATCTTCCATGCATCTTGCCTGAAAAACACATCGATCTGCACATTTTCCACATTCTATGCACTTCTCTCTGTCGTTGGCTGCGATGAATTTGGAAGTAAGAATCTCAGTGTGCATTCCATTTCTCACCAAGCTTCCAAGGGTATGGCAGCAACAAGGACAACAGCTACATACTAAACCAGGCTTCTTCTCTCCCTTCATCGTGTAAGCTAAGTGAAC
>CP070683.1:461808-463353 GCA_020352645.1 Candidatus Bathyarchaeota archaeon
GTTCTTGAGGCAAAAAAGCTGACAAAAATCCATGCTTACGCTGAAGTGACTCCAGGCACGCTCCCAAGAGGCTGGTCCTGGGGAATCCTATGCGGTATTGAAGAAGAAGCACACCTGTTTGAAGGTTGCCCAGTAGACGTTTACGCCATGCCAGAAGGCAGCGTGTTCCACCATGAAGACTACAAAGGCACACGAGAGCCAATCATGTACATAGAAGGTCCCTACGGAGAGTTCTGCCTACTAGAAACTCCCCTGCTTGGACTGCTTTGTCAAGCTTCAGGCGTAGCCACAAGAGCTGCAAGAGTGAAAAAAGTTGCTGGAAAAAAGTCAATTCTCGCCTTTGGAATCCGACGCATGCACCCTGCCTTATCGCCCATGCTTGACCGAGCAGCATACATAGGCGGCTGCGACGGAGTTTCCAGCCTCAGCGGCGCCAAGATCATAGGGATCAAACCGATGGGAACCATGCCTCATGCTCTGATTATTGCATTTGGAGATCAAGTGAAGGCTTGGAAAGCCTTTGATGAAGTTATGTCGAGTGATGTGCCACGTGTTGCGCTGATAGATACCTATTATGATGAGAAGGCAGAAGCAATAATGGCAGTAGAAGCCCTGAAAAAGCAGCTTGAGGGTGTACGCTTAGATACGCCAAGCTCAAGAAAAGGTGATTTCGCCCAAATTGTTCAAGAGATTCGGTGGGAACTTGACGTAAGAGGCTACAAGCATGTTAAGATTTTCGTTTCTGGTGGATTAGGCGAGGAGTCAATTAGGATTCTGAGCGAGGCAGGTGTCGAAGCGTTTGGTGTTGGAACAGCCATAAGCAATGCTCCAACTGTAGACTTCGCCATGGATATCGTTGAAATGGAGGGTAAGCCTGTAGCTAAACGGGGCAAGTTGAGTGGAAAGAAACAGGTTTGGAGATGCCCACAGTGTCTTACGGATGTTGTTCAGATTTTCGACCTACCTGGACCAAAGTGTCCCAAGTGCGGAAGCAAAACAGAGCCCATGTTGAAACCGTTGATTAAGAATGGAAAGATCGTTGCAAAACTTCCAAGACCAAATGAAATTCGCAAATACGTGTTAAGACAACTTGAAAGACTTACTCCACAACTTTGAAATTCTACACTCGAATTTCCAAGGGTTTCCGTGTTCTCTAACAGACAGCAGCTTTTCACTGAAAAAAAGTAAAATGTGCGAGTTTGGAGTTTGTGTTTGGCTATTCAAGTCTTGCAGGCATGGATATTGCAGTCTGTGTTTTAAGGACCCCATTAATTGCGTGGATTTTCTCTAGAAGTTCTCCCAACTCATCTATGCTGGTGGATTCTACGAAAGCTACTACGTCGAACGGTCCTGTAACGGCATGTGCTATCTTGACTCCATCGATTTTGAGGGCTGATTCAGCGACTTTCCATGGTTTGCCAGCGTCGGTGCTAATGAGAATGTAGGCTTGCACACATTTCACCTCTCAACTACTTAAGATACAAAGAAGTACAGAAAAGCTTTAGGCTTGCAAAAGTTTCAGAAGTATTCCTTTTGCCGTGTATA
>CP070683.1:463453-464959 GCA_020352645.1 Candidatus Bathyarchaeota archaeon
AGCGCGCTAAGACTCACATTTAGCGCTTTCGTGGAACCTGCGCCATTCGTAATGTTTACAGCTTCTTCATACGTTCTTATTTCACCAGGCTCAAGAGCTGCTATCGTGTCAAATGTCACCTCTGTGCCTTGCGAGTTGATTGCATCACCACCGCCCATGGCAGTTGTGTTAGCTCCGCTTGTGAAAGTTACGCTGGCAGTTCCGATTGATATGGGCGTTCCATACATGAACAACTCACTGTACGTTGCAGCGCTTACAAAGCCAATCAGAATCGTCGAAATTAGTAAGACGGCAAATTTCAGTATTTTTCTGTTGTCTAGTTTCATGTTGTCACATCACCTCCGGCTCTTCTTTTTTTCTCGAGCCAAAATCTTGCGAGCACGTAAAGACCTGCTCCCAAGACACCAGCACATGCAATCCCCAAGGTTATGTAGATGTAGATTGCGCCCGCCATGAAAGCAGCGTCTCCTAGTGAGGGCTTTACTGCAGCGAAGGTTGTGCCGCCTACCAATAGGGCAATCATGGGAGTGGCTATCTGCCACAGCTTTGGCTTTATGAGAATGTATACACTTGTCCCTACCACTATTGTGTCAAAGATGAAAACGCTAGCGAACATGAGATCCAGTGGAATCTGAGGAAATGGGATTATAGGATGAGCGGATTCTGCTGCATAGTTGCTGAAGAACATTGTCGAAATCACCAAAGCAGGTGCAGTTGCAACTATTGAGAAGAGTTTCGCGATTGTCTTTGTCTTTTTGTAGAAATAAAGATAGAAGTTCAACAATAGAATGTTTACGACTGCGATGGTCAAGTATATGAAGCTATACCAAAATCGCATGAAGTCAGTGAAGGAGACCATGAATTCTCGTGTCACAAGGAGTTGTCCGAAGCCTGCTAGAGCCACGAGCTGGTAGAGGTAGGCTAATTTGTCTGGCAGATAGTTGTCAAGGATGCATGTGAGTAAGCTTACAGCTAGAAATAGGTCAATGCCTAGCAACATGAAGAACTCCGGCATCAGAGATTGCATTTTTCTTTTTTCCTGCAGGAATGTGAGAGTTTGTTTGCGTGTGATTTAAGAAGTGTGAATTATGAATCTGGATTGTAACCAGATGAATCCTAGTATTCGCATATTCAAAGAAAGAATCATGTCTTCAGAGCAAAACAGTCAACAATGTTTTTGATTAGAAATCTAGCTAAACTCTTAGAAAATATCAGGAGGTTACTTCGTACACGAATGGAGGGTTTGACGTGCGATTCTCAAGATTCACGCCTAGCAGCGCCTCCAAGTATCCCCTTTGCACCTCTTGATTATTTATGTAAGGAGCTTTGATGATTATGTATTTATCCTTCTTGTAAAAGTCGCCAAGTCCTTGAATTCGCAAGCGTTTAAAGACTTCTTGCCATTTCTCTCTCCTCAGAGGGTCTATGCCTAGGGTGGCTTCCATGCTTATGCGAGCTGCTTCACCCGCTTTTCTACCAATTTCCTGATGCTGTTCTGCAGGGACA
>CP070683.1:465059-466504 GCA_020352645.1 Candidatus Bathyarchaeota archaeon
TTAGCTGTCATGTTGGAGACGTGCATTCTGATTGTGCTGTTGGACTCGAAATACCTGAAACTGTCAATAGTTGAGTTGGAGATAACATTGACTGATTTTCCAAGTGAAGTGTTGAAGCCGTGAAAGGGCCCCATGAGCGGATAGTAGTCTGTGTTGCCTGCATCAATGACATGCGGAGTATCTCCCACCCCATTATAATCTGTATCTGTTCCAGTGTAGTTGCTCCAGTAGTTGCCCTCAAGACCATTATCCCAAGAGTTAGGGTAACCAGATGGAACAATATTCACCTGCTGGACGTTGTCTACGAAATTGTTATGAAAAATTCTGTTGTTCAAAGAATCATAGAGGAAGATTCCATCGTATGCGTTGCTTGATACGTTGTTTTCAGACAAGGTATTGTTGGATGAATTTTCAAGCCATATGCCATTTTCATTGTGTACAACCTCGTTACCAGAGATGTTGTTCTCGGAAGAAGATGCAATGAAAATTCCACGAGTGTTGTGGAAAAGTCTATTTTCTAGCACAGTATTTTTGGAGGAGTTTAGAAGATAAACTCCTGTTTCGTAACCAATTGTCTGCCCCACAGTTATGTCGTTCGCGATGATGTTGATTTCTGAAGAGGAAGAAACAATGACACCGTATCTGAATCTCTTGATTGTCAGGTTCCTTATTGTTACATTGTATCTTGCTCTCAAGTATATGCCTGCGAAATATGTTGAAACTGCTCCCTCTAGGGAAAAGCCTTCTCCATCGACGATAATATTGTCTCTTTCAACAGTGATGCAATCGCCGATGTTGCCAGTGAATCTGTAGGTTATGTTGTCATTACTGGAGATGGGTGCGACATCAGGGTAGATACTTCCATCAGATCTGATGTAGATAGTTCCACTTGCTTTGGTGGTTTGAACCCTAAAAGCAACAAATATCGTGCCTAGTAGAACAAGAATAATGATTGATGAAAGGCTAAGTTTTTTGTTCATCTTGTATCGTCTCAATGTTCTAAGTTTCCGTTTTTAATGATTTACGGAAGATGCTTCTAAAACATTAGGTTTTTGCTACTCCCAGAGTAGATGTCGCGCGCGCGCATCCTGATGGTCATCATCGTTGACATCAGGAATTGTGGTTATGGTGAGAATATCTGTTTCGTTTACGGTTGACTCCCAAATAGGACCCGTAAATGCAAATACAAGTTGGGTCTCGTTAAATATGAAAGCCACAAGAGTAATAGCAGAAACAATGAAGATTATGATATTTGATCTTCTGCTATTCATGATAATTTCACCATTCTAGGAGCGCGATGTAAATCTTGGCGCGTGCTTCTAATTTCCTTCTCTCACTTTAATAATTATTCGAATAAACTGACTAAAGAAATTTATGAAAAAAAGTTCCATCGAAAATACGCGCAAATAAAAAAAAGGGGAAGTTGCGGGAGATATCTCCACTGT
>CP070683.1:466604-468048 GCA_020352645.1 Candidatus Bathyarchaeota archaeon
GGACATCCGGGTTTCCTGAAAAACGCTTGTGAGTTACTGGAGAAGGGGAAAATCAATCTCTCGAAACCCGAAGACCGAGTCGCGCGCCAATTGCTTCAAGATCATAACATCCATAATCTCTGCGAGGACCTTTGGGGTGATCTAGACCTCGACCTCCAGAGCACCCTGCGACATAGAGCGGCGGGCATCCTCTCCTCTCGATTGAAGCCTGATGCAGTACAGCATCTTCTACGCAGTGGCCTATTTGTCAGGAGTCAAGGCGGAGAAACGGTTTTCTTCTGCCAACTATTTGAACTTTATGTGCAAGATTATGCAAGTGCAGAGCTAACCCTTCTAATCGCTGAAACCAACAAAGTGTTGAGAGGAGTGGAAGAGATAGACCTGACACCCCTGCAATTCAAGCTCTTGTCCTGTTTGATGGAAGAACCGGGCAGAGTTTACACCCGTGAGGAGATTGCCCAAAAGGTCTGGGGAGCAAGTATGGATGATAGGGTAACGCCTGAAATGATCTTGAGGCTTATCAAACGTTTGAGAGAACGGATCAACACTCCACAGCACAACTACATTCAAGCGCATCGTGGCAGAGGTTACGAGTTCGTCCAAGGGGAAAAGTAGGCGAGTTCAGCGTCGTGGAGATTGGGTTAAAAGCGTGTCTCTGGTCACTTCAGCGCCTCACACAGCAACGCGGCAGAGAGTAGAGCATAGGTTCTGGACTGCTTACTGAGTTGCTCAAAGCACAGGGCTCGTAGCGTATAGTGTAGCAGGCCAAGATAATACTGGCTTGCGCTGTCTCCTTGCTCAGCCAGTCTGCCCATGAAGACAGCCGCACGATTACGAATATACTGGACGCACTTCCAGGCGCGCACGAATCGTAGGTCATTGGGCGATGGCCTGGCTTTGCAAAGCTCATTTAATGTGTCAAAGGCTGCATAACCGCCATTGTCCGTCTTCTGAAACAGTAGCTCTCTTTCAAAATCTAAAGCCATATCAACATCGGCTTCGTCTTTCAACTCGGTCAGGCAGAATTTGATCTCGGCTTCCAATTTGCAGAAATCTTTTAGAATATGGGCACGGCTTACGTGGGAAAAATCTATCAGCCAGATGTTTTTGTTATCATCAACGATGAAATTCCTTGCATTCAGATCACCATGTGTGATGGCAGTGAAAGTCTCCAGACCTCTCTGTTTCCGTCTCTCAAACTCGACTGAAACAAACTGTATCGGATCGGTGAATAGTTGTCCTTTGCAGGGAAACGTCTTGGTCTTATTGCCAATTGCCGGTAGAAGGTCTCTAGCACTCCCCTCAATCTCCGTCAACTTTTTTGAGAGGGTGTAGTCTTCGTATAGGTTTCTGTAGCCGTATTCGATAGCAGCGAGCCACGGTCTCAGCCTGTGAAGCAGCTTCTCAATGATCTTTTTAGCCGTATCACCATCGTCGCCAGCGC
>CP070683.1:468148-469583 GCA_020352645.1 Candidatus Bathyarchaeota archaeon
AATGCGTCTCGGCACATGGAGAGAGCAATCAAATGCATCCGATGAATTGCCACTTCAGGTGTTGCCTTTGACTCATCAATCAGTGTTTGAATCTGCATACGCTTAGTGTTGGACTCCATTATTCTCATGTAAAGCATCCTAACAATGTTTCGAATTGCCTTTCTTTGAGTGACAGAGAATACCTTTTCTGAAACAATTTTGATACTGGAGTAGCCATTCAGATAACAGCCGATTATTCTTCGAACAATCAAAGCTCCCTTCTCGTTTGGATCAACATGAAGAGTTATTCCTTTGGACTCCTTTTCTCTTTTGACACTCGGAAAGACTACAAGAGAACGATCACGCTGAACAGCTAGAGAAACGACATCGCCTTGTTTTATTTCGTTCAACGCAATCCAATGCTTTGGAAGAGAGACTACAAGGGATGATCTACCCAAAGCCATAATCTTGCGTTCCATGATTTTTCCCCGTGAGATATTATCTGGTCCCAGCTTATTAATACACATTATAGCAAATATATATTGAAATCCTGAAATGCAAATGCGGTGGTAAGCGCAAGCCTGTTCACTCGAGTCTGCGTACATCTCCAATTCATACAGGTAGTAGCTGCAGCAGCAATTTGGCCATGTAATCTGCAGTGTTCTGGACTTCTCGTGTTAAGCCTTCACCGAAATTTGCATCCTTTGGCTGGATTAATAGCAGTGCGATCTTGGCTTTTGTTTCTCTTTCTAGATACTCGCAGAAGATTCGAAGGGGCAGTAAATGAGTTGACACTGCATGCTGCTTCATCAGTTGTTTAGAATTCAGAAGTTTCGCAGAACCTGGCTTCAATTTGAGTAGAGCGGCATCAATGATCAGAATGTGACTTGGCTGAAAGCTTATTATCGGCTCCATATAATTTTCAGGAACCGTGTCGCATTCTATTAAATAAACAGATGATGAACTTATGCCCTGTAAGTCTTTAACTATCTTAACTCCAACAAAATCATCTCTTCGAAGAGGGTTTCCGATGCCTGCAACAACAATCCTGTGAACTCCAGAAAGCCATTCTAGCAGTTCGGGCTCTATTTCGTTGTCATCTCGCTTTCTGAAATCGTTCATGGCTTGTTTTCCTCCTCTTCATGAGGAGAGAATTTCGTTTCAGGTCTCTTGATCAAATATTCCCTCAGCATTTATAGTATTTACCGATTTTTCAACGAATGGCTAAACTTAAATTTGAGAAATGCTCTCTCTATCAGACTCTAGTGTAATGTCTCACTATTGGTGGTTGTATGGGAAAGCTGAAATTCGCCCTCTATTGGGCAGCTAGTTGTGGAGGCTGCGAAATCGCAGTTCTTGACGTAAACGAGAAAATCTTGGACATCGTTGCCAACGCGGATATCCTCTTTTGGCCGGTAGCCATAGATATCAAATACAAAGACGTAGAAGCAATGCC
>CP070683.1:469683-471112 GCA_020352645.1 Candidatus Bathyarchaeota archaeon
GTTACAGGATACTACTGATGAGCGGAAAGAACTCTTAATATTAGACCAGAACCAGAGATAGAAACAAGTGCTGTCAGTTTGATATCTGCTATTCCCCCCTCCAAGTTTGAAGAAGAACACATTCAGAAACTCATATAGAGGATTATACAGAAGAGAGGTTTCTTTAGAAAAGAGCTCTTGGAAGAGATCACACAAAAGAGCATGGTTTGGATGTCATACTATCGAATACAATATAACTACAGACTGCTTGTGGAATGTGCTCGAAGACACAATGTTGCGGGTCGAGGTGAGACAGCCCTAAATGCGATGTTTTGTGGATTTGTCAAAAGTGAAGAGGCAATCACATCGCTGTTTAGACCGAACTACTTGAAACATGAAACAATTAAGTACTCCCCACAATCGGAAGGGATTGTAGGTCCGACTACATATTTAGATTTTGATGAAACTCTTAACGGATTGCAGAAACATCTTAAAAGAGTTGAAGCTGAACTCTGCAGTCTTCGGTCGGCGCTAACAAGAAACGGATACGCATGAGGAGGTATTCTTTGATAGTGCCGCTGTTTGAGCATCTTAAACAGAATGAAGAGAAGTTCTCCAGAAAGGTTGCGGACTTGTTGCCGTGAAGAGCAATCTAAGCATGTGTTTGAATGTGAATACCAATCTAGACTCAATCAAGGTTGTAGCATACAATGTCTTCTATTTTCCGACGTTATTGGTAAAATTAATACACAAAGAGAATAGAACTGATAGATACCTTATCATAAATCTTGTCAGAGGTGGACTGATTAGGAGGCGTTTGAGTTGTGATAAGGGACTAATAGGAGTCTGTAACAGGAATAGTAGGTGCAAAGGGGCTATTGCAAGAGCTTTCTCGTCTACATCGAAGACCCAAACCACTCTTTGAAATGAGATACACACGCGTGTCGCAGATCTGGCATTCTCTAGTAGCCTGCTACTCCTTTCTTCTCTAAGTAATCATACCATTTCTATGTTTCCTTGATCATTCTCACAGAGTATATACTTCTTAAGCATATTTCTGAAAGACTGGGGTGGACTCATCCCAGATTTCTCCAAATGCAGAGTAATTTCTCATCCAGTGTTTCAAAAGGACTATGAAGGCAGAATCTATAATGAAAGCGCGCTAAGTCGTTTGCTACTATCCTCCATTCTCACAATATTGCTTCTCTTAAGCAATAGTAGCCGAAAACCAGAGGGAGAGAATGAGTCTGGATAGACTAAGTATTTGAGCTTAACTCTAACTGAGCTATGCCTACTATGCTAGCTGGATGTCGCGCGCGCCCACCAGAAATGGTTATCCTGATTCGCAAATCTCATTCAATGTTTTCAAGAAGACTCCAACTTCCTCTAAAGTATTGTAGTGAACTAAGCTAATTCGGATCATAGCTTGCTGGCTATACGATTCTAGAAC
>CP070683.1:471212-472618 GCA_020352645.1 Candidatus Bathyarchaeota archaeon
AATGAATACGCCGAGTCAGGAAGCAAGTTCTTCAGGTCAGATCATGTTTTTGTCAAAGTTGATCCGCTAGCCTATCCAAGTCTGTTGACGGAGACTACGAGAGTCTTGGGGAAACCCATATTCAATGCACAAACAGCTTTCGTTCCTGAGCTATCAAGGGTAGCGGTTCAAAACACTTCTGTTTGTTTGTGTGGAAGCGCTGGAGACGCGCTCTTTGGAACTTCAGCATGTCGACATATCGACATTGCATTTCAAATCAACAGACTAGTATCTTGGAATTTTCTCCGTCAAGCGATTATGCGGATCCTCAAGCTCTCAGGCAAAACTGGACTTTCTTTTGATCGACTGCAAACACTTCAAGAATGCATGGAATTGGATCTTGCAAAGGAGTCTTCACCAACATACCCTCTCAATATTAGCAAACGCGTCAATTTTGAACTAGTGTCCGATATTTTCGGTAGAAGCAAAGTGACAAGTGCTCTATCTGAAAGGCGTGCTCTGCTAAACCAATACCAATCAAATGGAAGCCTCAAAGAACGTCTTCATTCGCTATATGTTTTAGGCGAGCACCAAACTTGTGAACGCTACTATCAATTGGCTTCTCATTCAGGACTGAAACTAATATTCCCCTACCTAGATTCACGAATAATCCGGGCAGCTTTGTCCATGGATGCGAATCACAGGTTTCCGTTCATGCATACTAAGAAGGTGCTTAAAGACGCTCTTGGGAAATATATGCCCAACGAGTTCTTGTATAGAAAGAAGTCTGCGTGGGGCGTTCCGTTGTATGAATGGTTAGGAAGCGGAGGAGTTTTGTTCCCACTTATTGAAAAGGTCAATGAGTATCCATTCTTGGGGAGCAGAACGCGCGTGATGAAAAGAATCCAAGATTGGTTTCTATGGAGTTTGTTGACTTTCGACTTGTGGCACAAATTGTTCATAGATCAGAGTCCCTCATCCCAAGTCCTTGACCATTGACTTGATGTAAGAGGACATACCCCGCGAAAATGATCAGAGGATCAGTGAGTCAGAAGATCACGCGCGCTTTCAACATTTCGGTCTGGACTGCTAGGAGGCCTCGAGCAGTCACAGCTTTTGAAAGCAGTTGTGCGCGTCACGTGGTGGTCCATATCATTGATTGAAAATTCTGCTCGTGAAGGAAGGGCGTTCTTCAACCGATGATCCTAGATGGGCAGAGGGATGAGACGATGCTGCCAGAGCTTGTGTATGGTTTCTATAGGAAAGGGCTTGGTTTCACAGGATATCTGGTGATAGATTCAACGATTGAGGGCAAAAGCTGTGGCGGAATCAGAGAGTCACAATCGGTCACACTAGATGAGGTTAAAAAACTAGCAAGAAACATGACTCTGAAGTATGGTTTTTTAAGAATTCCCATGGGCGGAGCC
>CP070683.1:472718-474102 GCA_020352645.1 Candidatus Bathyarchaeota archaeon
CCCCACGCGATTTCGGAAAGATTCTGCTCGAAGCAATAGATGAAGGATTATCTTCGCTAGGACAATCATCTAGGCAAGCGATCTACTTCCATCTTGAGAAATCATTCAACATAAAAAAACAAGAAATCCCTCTAAGGCTTGAGGTCTTTACGGGCGCAATTGAACAAATTTTCGGATCAGGAGCAGATTATCTTGAGATCTTAATTGTGAATCGACTTAATGAAAAGATCGGTAAGCCTAGAGCGAATTCTGTGAAGAAGGAAGGCTGCAGAAGTTTCTCAGAGTACATAGGGCAGTTGAAGGAGGAATGCAAAAATTGCAGAACAAGATCGTGCAAATCTCAGCGGAAGGCATGAAAGCGAAAGCAAAAAAAACACAGGAACTGAAGGAATCTGGAGATAGATTCCAAACCCTTTTCAACCTCATACCATATCCGGCGGCCATCATTGATAAAGAGGGCAAAATCCTAGCGATCAACGATAGTGCTGAAGAGAAAATCGGTTTCAAAAAAAGAGAGCTGCTTGGAAAGAATTTTCTTAGAACGGCAATCGTGACTGAGGACAGCAAAACCATTCTCATAAAGAATTTTGCAGAAAGAATGAAAGGAATACGCGTACCACCCTACGAAGTTGAAGCGCTTACAAAGGAAGGTAGAGAATTAACAGCTGAAGTTAATGCAGTAAAGATGGAATATGCAGGCAAGCCCGCAGACCTCGTCATGTTTCATGATGTATCGGAGA
This sequence comes from Candidatus Bathyarchaeota archaeon, assembly GCA_020352645.1. Classification (GTDB taxonomy): domain Archaea; phylum Thermoproteota; class Bathyarchaeia; order Bathyarchaeales; family SOJC01. The sequence goes on from CP070683.1 coordinate 473,459, forward strand.
GAAAGATGATAAAGGAAAGGCTTTCCGCATTGAACTTTTATGGTAGAAAGCTGAACACCGCAGACAACCTTCAGCAAGTCTACGAAGTAACTCTAGATGCAATGGAACAAACATTAGGGTTTGAACATGCAGCGTTTTTAACCATAGACAGAGGCAAGCTTCGAGTTGCATGCCAACGTGGATACCCGTCGCCCTTACACCTGAACCTGCCGCTAGATGGAACAGAAAGCGGTATAACTGTAAGAGCCGCAAACTCGCATAAACCGGTTCTCGTTTCTGACACAAGGAAAGACAAAGACTATGTGGAAGGGGTTCAAGGCATACGCTCAGAACTGGCCGTTCCTGTTGAGACAGAAGACAAAACTCTTGGAGTCTTAAATGTAGAGAGCAGAGACTTAGGAGCGTTTGACCCAAAGGACCAAACATTGCTTCAAATCCTAGCCTCGCACGCGGCAACAGCAATCAACAGCCTAGAAAAACGGGAAGAAATTGAGAGACGCTCCAGCCAATTGGCTTCGTTAATGAAGAGTTCAACAAAGATGATCAGTTCCACAGATTTGCGCCAAAGGCTCCAAACAATCGCCGAAGCAATCAAAGAACTCGGATGGCAAAGAGTTGTAATTTCAGTGAGAGATGAAAATCTA
>CP070683.1:474202-475543 GCA_020352645.1 Candidatus Bathyarchaeota archaeon
CTCTTAGGGTATTTCGTTGAAGCAACGTACTCTGCGGCATTCTCCTCCGCATTGCCCCCAATCTCACCGATCAGAACTACAGCTTCCGTCTGCTTATCATTCTCAAACATTTTCAAGGCGTCCACAAAATCCAAGCCTACTATTGCGTCTCCTCCTAGGCCAAGACAGGTCGATTGACCTAAATCACGCTTTGTGAGTTCCGATGCAATCTCATACGCTAGAGTTCCACTTCGAGAGGCAACCCCCACAATACCGTGGTTGAAAACCCTTCTTGGCATTATCCCAAGTTTGCAGTCGTTAGGTGTTATGATACCAGGTGTATTTGGACCAATGATAATCGCGCCTTCCTGCTTGGCATAAGCCATCACTCTTATAGAATCTCTCACAGGTATATGCTCTGTAATCATAACAACTGTTCTTATCCCACTTTCTATTGCTTCACACGCGGCCTCAGCTGCAAAAGGCGCTGGCACGAAAATTATGGAGGCGTTAGCACTATGCCTTCCAACAGCCTCACTGACCGTGTCATATACCGGAACCCCATGGATTCTTGATCCACCCTTTCCTGGAGATGTCCCTGCCACGATTCTTGTTCCATAGCTAAGCATGAGCTGCGTATGAAAGCTACCTTGAGTGCCTGTGATGCCTTGTACAACTGCCCTCGTGTCCTTTCCAACGAGTATCCCCATTGCACTATTACCCTCCTCGTGAAAACTCGACAGCTTCACGAGCAGCCTCTTCCATACTGTCTAAGACGTGGATGCCTGCTTCAGTCAACAATCGTCGACCCTCTTCTTCATTTGTTCCAACCAACCGTATCACCATGGGTTTTATGAATCCTAGTCTTCCTTTCGCTTTCAAGATACCTCGTGCAACATGATCGCAACGCGTAATGCCACCCATTATGTTGATGAAAACTACCGAGGCTTTATGTCCTGCAAGCAGTATATCAAGAGCAGCAGCAATCCTCTCCTCCGACGCACCCCCGCCCACGTCGAGGAAGTTGGCGGGTCTACCACCATATAATTCTACAGCATCCAAGGTGGCCATAACCAGCCCTGCACCATTTCCCATGATGCTAATATTACCATCTAGCTCGACGTAAGCCAAACCAGCCTTGCGAGCTTCTATCTCGTTCGCAGTCAGTTCAGATTTATCCTCCGAGAGAAGCCTCTCCTCATATTCAGGATGACGATAAAGGGCATTATCGTCAACTATAAGCCGCGCATCTGCAGCCACAAACCTACCGTCAGCTGTCTCAACAAGAGGATTCATCTCAAACAAATCGGCATCATGTTCCTCAGCAGCTTTAGAGAATCTTAGCAGAAGTCTTGAAAGTAA
>CP070683.1:475643-476961 GCA_020352645.1 Candidatus Bathyarchaeota archaeon
CTGGAATCGATGCAGATCCAGGTGAAACCAGTTGTCAAAAGGACTTCAGAAGATGCACCTCATCTTCTATTTTATCTGGACACCGACGCAAAGGCCAGTCCTTTTGACATCTGCATGGCATACGATGCCGGATACAATGCGGTCATACCTTATGAAAATGTGACACCAGAGGATGGCAAAAAGATCGTTCAGGATGCTATCTTTTCCAGAGGCCCAAAGGCAGTTAAGCATACATGTTTTTTTATTGGAGGAAAAAACGCTGAAAAGGCTGAAGAGGTTTTTGCAGTTGTAAGAGACTCGATGTTTCCACCTTTCAAGACCAGTATAATAGTTGATCCAAGTGGTGCATATACGACAGCAGCGGCGATGGTTGGGAAAGTTGAAAAAGCTCTCGTATCTCATAACCTCGGCGCACTGAAAGACAAAACGTGCGCAATTCTGGGCACAGGAGCTGTAGGAAGAATAGCTGCTGTTCTCTTGGCTAAGCTTGGATGCAATGTGATGATTGCCAGCCTCAACCCGAAACGCACAGATGGAGAAGAATATGCGGAAAGCATTGCGCGGCTTCTATCTAGTAGATATGGAGTGCAAGTACAAGGTGTTTTTGCGCCTACAGGAGACGAAAAGCTTGAGATCTTGAAGAAAGCTGATGTAGTACTGTGTGCTGGAACAAGAGGGGTCAGGGTCATAGAAAGGGAATTGTTGAAAGAGCTCAAACTCGTGAAAGTTCTGGTTGACATAAACGCTATTCCACCTTTTGGAGTAGAAGGAATGAAACTCAAAGACGATATGAGAGAGATGATACCTGGAATCTTTGGAATTGGAGCGCTCACAGTGGGCGACTTGAAGCACAAGTTGGAGAAACAAATTCTAAGAGAGGCAAGATCCAACGGAAAAGAGGTATACAACTTCAATTTAGCATTGCAGCTTGCGAGGAAGCTACTTCAGAAGGAAATCTCGCCAGCTAAACTGACATTGATGTTGAGTTATCCACCTGCCAAACAAGGTTCTAATTAGACATCTTGTAAGCACGGTTTATAGCTATCTCAGCTATGTCCGCAGCACACTCAGCAATTCTCTTTATGCTATCACGTATAGAACAGATAGCACAGATTATCAGAGCGTTTGTTTGCTTACTCATGAACGCCTTTGTGGCTATCTCTCGATCCAATCTTTCAATCTCTTTTTGTTGTTCCAATATTTCAACAGAATTTGCCACATCCTTCGAGAAGAAAGCATTAACAGCTCTGTCATAAAGGCTAACGGCCTCTGTGCCAGCCGAAAACATAAGCGCCAGTAGATGATCAGGTATCTTTTG
>CP070683.1:477061-478336 GCA_020352645.1 Candidatus Bathyarchaeota archaeon
CTCTCCAAGATATCCATGCGATGTGAATTCACGATCATGATCCCAACATCATTAGACCTATAACCAGTCAAAACCGAAATTAGGTGAGAAAATGCTCTCCTTATTCGATTTGACAGCGTTCGTAATAGTTTTCATAGTGGCAGCATTGTATTTCGCACTTCTCATCCATCTGAAACCAGTTAAGAAAGCAGATCTCTCAGCTTATATGGAGAGAACCCTTACCAGAAAGAGAAGAACTCCTGGGAAAGGAGCGCTAGAGAAAGAGAAGCTGGCAAACGAGGTTCAGCAAGACAAGCTGCAAGTAGAGATTAAAGAGAAGCAATGCTCCCACTTCGTGGGATACCTGACCACACTGCCAAAAGGAACCCCTTTCCCAGATGAGTGTTTTGGCTGCCGGAAGGCAATACAATGCCTGCAAATCCATCCGACAAAGACTATTGAGAGTTTCTACCTCGCAAAGCCAGAAGCTTAGAAGGCCAGCGCCCTAGATCGAATCTTGCCCCAGGTTTGCATTGAACAATCAAGATCTTTTTCATAACTCATAAAACCAGAAGTTGGGCAATAAGATTCTATCCAGATAGGAAGAAGGATATTATATGATGAGGAAATATGCACCAGGAGATAGGGAGAAGATAAAACATCTATATCGTGATGCATTATTCCTGGAACCAACTTTCTCATGTTACCTGGACAAGCACTATAAGCCGTTCGTTTACGAAGAAGACGGGGAGATTATTGGGGTCATAATGTTGCAGCAAGATTATCTTATGTTAGATGTATTCAATTTGTATGTTGACTCAGATCATAGACGCAAAGGAATAGGAAGAATCCTGCTGAGTTTTGCAGAAGAATACGCCAGAAAGAAAGAGCTACATGGAGTAAAAGTAGAGACAAGTAAGGACAATAAAGAGGCACAGGATTTCTATCTGAAATGTGGATATCGTAAAGTTGGAGAAGTGAAGAACTACAGAGTAAAAGACGGAATCTCTATCTTCTTTTGGAAAGGCTCTCCAGAATCAGATTTGTTTCTGTCCCATTGCTTTGGGAAAGAGTGACGAAGAGGTCCTGAAGGCAGGCGATGAAGCTGAATGTTACACCTCAGGTACTGTTAAGCCCTCGACTCTTAGGAGATGGCATGAAGTATGGCGAGAACGCGTTAGATAGCGGTTCAAGAAGGTGAAATACGAAAGGGCGAGAAGATTTGGCGCTATACTCGGAGGTTCATAGTCCAAGCAAACGCGTTTTTCAGATAGCTGCTCAAAGGCTGCGCTAATT
>CP070683.1:478436-479671 GCA_020352645.1 Candidatus Bathyarchaeota archaeon
TGAGAAGATTCGAGAACAGGTAAAGAGAAATTATAGAAGGAGAATGCAGGGAGAAAACGTTCCAGCGCCTTATGAGCTTGAACTGACAGGCAAGGATGGCAAACCTATTATGATCGAGGTCAGTGGCAGGCTCATAAGTTACAAGGGTCGTCCTGCTGATCTCGCCACTGTACGAGATATAAGGGAGCGAAAGAAATTGGAAGAGCAGCGTTTGAGGCTGGAAAAACTGGCAGCAATAGGTGAGATGGCAACAATGGTGGGGCATGATCTCAGAAATCCCTTGCAATCCATAGCAAACGCAGCATATTATCTCAATAATGAGCTTCCACATCTTTCTTCATCTGCTCCAATGCCAAACAAAGTGATGGAAATGATATCACTCATCAACGAATCAGTCAATTATGCTGATGGGATAATAAGAGACTTGCGCGATTTCTCAGCAACAAGACAACCCATGCTTGAGAAAGCTGACATCAACGCGATAGTTAAGGCGGCTATAAGGCAACTTGAAGTACCCGAAAACGTCGGAATAGTCATAGAGTTGGGTCGTCTCCCTGAAATAGGAGTGGACATAGATATGATGAAGCGGGTTTTTATGAACTTAGCTCGGAATGGAATTCAGGCTATTGAGAACGGAGGAATACTAAAGGTCTCAACCAAAAAAGCAAAAAGGTTTGTTGAAATCAACTTTGGAGACACAGGCACAGGTATCTCAAAAGAAAACATGGAAAAACTCTTTACTCCCTTCTTCACCACGAAGGCAAAAGGCATGGGTATGGGCCTAGCAGTCTGCAAGAGATTCGTCGATGCTCACGGCGGTAGTATTGATGTAGAGAGCAAAGAGGGAAAAGGGTCAACTTTCACGGTAAGATTGCACGTCTTGCGATAGGAATGGAGGTGAAATTACTGTCAATGAATAGACCACGCATCCTAATTGTGGATGATGACACAAGAATACGTGAAACCTTAAGCACAATACTTCAGCAGAGAGGATACAAAACTGACACTGCAAAAACTGGACATGAAGCCCTACAGAAATCACGAACAAGATTCTTTGATATGGTACTGTTAGACATTAAGCTTCCTGATATGGAGGGCACAAACCTGCTCACAACTATGCATGAAAACCTGCCAAAAATGGTGAAAATAATGATCACAGGATATCCTTCTCTGGATAACGCAGTAGAAGCCCTGAACTATGGAGCTGATGCATATATCATAAAACCAGTCAAACC
>CP070683.1:479771-480954 GCA_020352645.1 Candidatus Bathyarchaeota archaeon
GGCTATTGCAACTGCAGTCAGCTTGTGGTCGCCAGTTATCATCACGGTCTTTATACCTGCTTGCTGACAGAGCTGGTTCGCCTCTTTGGCTTCCTCTCGTGGCGGATCAATCATCCCAGCTAATCCAATGAAAACAAGGTCGCTCTCAACTGTTTCAGCGTCGACTCTTTCTACTGTATCACTAGGAAGCTCCTTGTAGGCTATACCGAGTACGCGTAAGGCATCTCTAGCCATTGCCTCATTGGTTGCGAGAATCGTGTTTCTCTCTCTTTCTTCCAGTCTTTTTCTTTCTCTGTTTCTTGAGAGATAAGCGCTACGCTCCAGGATAATCTCTGGGGCGCCTTTAACATAGGCTACAAGTCTTCCATCAGATGTTTTGTGAATTGTAGTCATACGTTTCCTTTCGGACGTAAACGGTATTTCGTGAACTCGGGGATATGTGGCTTCTAAGTCTTTTTTCATCACACCTGCTTTGGCCGCAGCTACGACTAGTGCACCTTCAGTAGTATCTCCTAGAATGCTCTCACCGTCATAATGAGCGTTACTACATAGCGTGCTGGCCCTAAGAAGCAGACCAAGGCCGCCATCCTCTTTTGGATCTACAGGCTTTCCGTGTAGAAGGAATTCGCCTTGGGATTCATAGCCCACACCTGTCAAATTGACTACATCATCATTCACGTAGATTTTGCGAACAGTCATTTCGCCCTTGGTTAGTGTGCCAGTTTTGTCTGAACAGATCACAGTTGTGGCTCCAAGGGTCTCCGCCGATGCAAGCTTTCTTATAATCGCATTACGCTTTGCGAGCTCTCGAGCGCCAAGAGCTAACGATACGGTAACCACAGCTGGCAAGCCCTCAGGCACGGCTGAAACCGCAAGTGCTACTGATACTTCAAATGCTTTCACGATGCTTTCTAGGACTTCAGCTTCCATTTGCACGTTGAGGATGAATATCTCGTAGAGTTCCATGGCAAAGATGATGGCGCAGATGACTACGATTAGTATTCCTAGTTTCTTGGCAAATCGTTCCAGTTTCTGTTTGAGGGGTGTTTCCTCTTCCTCTACAGCTTGCACCATTTCAGCAATTTTTCCAAACTCGGTTTGCATGCCTGTGGATGTGATTACAGCTTTTCCTCTTCCATAGATGATGTGAGTAGCCATGAATACAGAATTCTTTCTGTCAGCT
>CP070683.1:481054-482156 GCA_020352645.1 Candidatus Bathyarchaeota archaeon
AGTCGTAAACACGTCTCCTGGCGGCTTGACGCCTCAGCCAAATGTTGATCCATTAGGATTGTGGTTCGACGGAACTGATTCTGTAACCGTTGATGCCCAGGAAATAGGTGGATATGTATTTGAATATTGGGAACTTGACGGGATACGTCAAGGTCTGGGTGAGAACCCGTTACCGATTCCTATGAATGCCAAGGCGCACAACGTCACAGCTTACTATGGGCTTCCGCCTCCTTGGTGGGAGACTTTATTGCGTCCGGACATGATGCAGGTCGTTTTGGGACTGCTGGGCATAGTGCTTACGGTCGCTTTTGTGGTTCCGGCATGGTTCAGAAGCCGCAGAAAGAGGGGGGTCATCCGGACGTTCTTGAGTGAGATTGATGAGGTCTATTCACGGTTCAAGTCGGATCCTCACAAGTGTGAACAAGAGCTTTACAGGTTGAGGAACACGATATTAGAAGGGTTGACTGATGGCAAAATCAGTGAAGAGAGCTATAACATTCTGGATAAGCGGATCGACAAGTACATGGAGGAGCTTCCGCGGCAGGAGAAACGCAAGGGCGGAGACGAATAGCCCGTACTGGAAACAGAAGTTTATCTGATAGTCTTCATTGATGAATGAGCGAATGCATATACATGCCAGATGAGTGTTAGCCGAGTCCGAAGTTCAGGGCTGCTGTAAGGACGTCGTCTACACGGATCTTCAGGTCACTGTTGATGTCAAGGTTTGGGTCATATCTAGAGTCACCGAAATTGCTGCCAAACGCCAGGGCGACTGCCAAGATATCGTCAACTCGCACTCTGCCATCACCGTTCACATCACCGGGGATGGTGACCAGAACCCAGCCATCAAGTAGGATATTGTCCGTGGTGTCGGTTTCACCCAGCACCGGGTACGCGTAGGCGCTTATGGTGTAGTTACCATAGGCCAAACCTGCTGTGTTCCAGGTGAAAAAGTCAGTACTGGAGTTCCTGCCAACCAAGGCGATCGGTCTCTGATCAATTATGGTGGTCTGGGCATAGGTCTCAACACTGGATGTTTCAGGCTCGATGCCGTAGTTGAGGGTTTCTATCGTTATGTCCAGAGGGTAGCCTTGACCGACCA
>CP070683.1:482256-483351 GCA_020352645.1 Candidatus Bathyarchaeota archaeon
CAACGCGTTGCAATCGCAAGGGCATTGATCAACGATCCTGAAATCGTGTTAGCTGACGAGCCTACTGGTAATGTTGATTCAAAGACAGGGCGAGTGATAGTGGATTTCTTAGGAAAACTGAATAAGCGAAGAGGAACTACTGTCGTCCTTGTCACCCATGATCCGGAAGTAGCAAACAAGGCTGACAGAATCATACATCTTCGAGATGGAAAAATCGTCAATGCAAAATGATTGGAGACTAGTCAAAATGAAAAAAACCTATGAAATCTGTGTTCTCGTGGTAGCCATACTCATTTCATGTCTCGTTTCAGTTAGTGTTTTGCCCATTCACGGCAAGCCTTCGGTAAACCTTAAGGTTAGCCGTGTGGTCTGGGGCGAAGATCCCGACAGCCCAATAAGAGCCTACTCTGGAGACGAAGATGTAGCCTTGACGGTGGAGGTCCAGAACTATTCAAACGACACCATAAAGGGAGTAGAAGCCACTCTAATGCTTTCTGATCCATTCATCGACATCTATGGGAGCCGCAACGCCACAGCAACAGGTAACCCTTCGGACATCGGAGACATTATGAACCAAACTGGAGAGATCCTTCCGGCAGGATTCTTCACCCTTACCTTCAATCTAGACATCGATTCCAATGCTCTTCCAAAATCCTATAATTACAGCATGACAGTCGACTACATGGTAAAGTCAGGAGATTATTGGCTTCAAGGGGAAACGAAGGTCCTAATTGTCAGTTTTGTGGTGTCTAAGATTCAAGCTACAGTAACCTGTTCAGTTTCTCCTCAAAATCTTGAGAAGGGGGAGTCTGTTGATGTCTCAGGATCCATAACTCCAGCCCAAGAGAATGAGACAGTTACGTTGGTTTACAGGAGACCTAACGGTTTTCTGTTCAATCGAAGCGTGTCAACTGATGCAGAGGGATCCTACAGAGAATCTTATCAACCTGATGTTGAGGGATCTTGGAGTGTCAATGCCAGTTGGATTGGGGATGAGAGACATGAAGGGGATTGGGTGTCTGTCTCGTTTGAGGTCAGGTTTCCCGTATTGCTAAGCATAGACACATCAGACAGCCGTTTGACTGGAGGCTTGGA
>CP070683.1:483451-484474 GCA_020352645.1 Candidatus Bathyarchaeota archaeon
AGGGTTCACGATTTTGTCATAGATAATCAGCTCTATTCGACCTGTTGCGATCAGACCGATGGGAAAGCTATCAGTGTGATCTTCCCCGTAGTCGTCTCGGTAGTTCAGATTGAGCGATCCACTGTAAGTGGCTCCGATTGAACTAGCTGGTGCATAGATTTCTACTGAGATTAGGGTAGAGTTTCCCGGTTCCAAGGTTTCAAAAGTCCATTGATTGTCACCATGAACTATCAGTGGCGCAGGAACCGAGAGGGTTACATCAAGCGTTGAGATCAACACGCCCCCACTGTTTAGGAGAGTTATGTTAAAACGGTTGTCTAGGCCTCCAGTCAAACGGCTATCTGATGTGTCTATGCTTAGCAGTACGGGAAACCTGACCTCAAACGAGACTGACGTCCAATCTCCTTCATGTCTCTCATCCCCAATCCAACTAGCATTGACACTCCAGGATCCCTCAACATCAGGTTGATACGATTCTCTGTAGGACCCCTCTGCATCAGTTGACACGCTTCGATTGAACAGAAAACCATTAGGTCTCCTGTAAACCAACGTAACTGTCTCATTCTCTTGGGCTGGAGTTATGGACCCTGAGACATCAACAGACTCCCCCTTCTCAAAATTTTGAGGAGAAACTGAACAGGTTACTGTGGCTTGAATCTTAGACACTACAAAACTGACAATTAGGACCTTCGTTTCCCCTTGAAGCCAATAATCTCCTGACTTTACCATGTAGTCAACTGTCATGCTGTAATTATAGGATTCTGGAAGAGCATTGGAATCGATGTCTAGGTTGAAGGTAAGGGTGAAGAATCCCGCTGGAAGGATCTCTCCAGTTTGGTTCATAATGTCTCCGATGTCCGAAGGGTTACCTGTTGCTGTGGCGTTGCGGTTTCCATAGATGTCGATGAAGGGATCAGACAGCATTAGAGTGGCTTCTACTCCCTTTATGGTATCGTTTGAATAGTTCTGGACCTCCACCGTCAAGGCTACATCTTCGTCTCCGGGGTAGGCTCTTATTGGGCT
>CP070683.1:484574-485585 GCA_020352645.1 Candidatus Bathyarchaeota archaeon
TAATAGAATGCGACACGGTTCCTGAGAATTTTTTGGAGCCAATAATAAGCTTTCAGCCAACTCATATACTGATCATTGATGCCGCTCTACTCAAATTGACACCAGGTTCTGCGAAACTTCTGAGTTCTAAACAACTGATGGAACAACATGTGGTGTCGACTCATATGCTGCCCCTTCGAATCTTTTGCGAGTATCTCGAAAGAGAGATAAAAGCCAAGATCGCACTGCTATTAATCCAGCCGAAGGATGCAAATTTCGGTGAAGGCTTAACACGAGAAGTCCAGAACACTGCAGATTACATGGTCAAATTGCTGCTGCAGCTACTACCTGTATGAATTGGAGATATGCGCAGACTCGAGTGAACAGGCTTGCGCTTACCACCACATTTGCATCTCAGGATTTCAATATATATTTGCTTCAACGTGTATTAATAAGCTGGAACCAGATAATATCTCACGGGGAAAATCATGGAACGCAAGATTATGGCTTTAGGTAGATCCTCCCTTGTAGTCTCTCTTCCAAAGCATTGGATCGCGTTGAACGAAATAAAACAAGGCGATGTCGTTTCTCTAGCTGTTCAACGTGATCGTTCCCTTGTAGTCTTTCCAAGTGTCAAAAGAGAAAAGGAGTTCAGAGGAATAACTCTTCATGTTGATCCAAACGAGAAGGGAGCTTTGATTGTTCGAAGAATAATCGGCTGTTATCTGAACGGTTACTCCAGTATCAAAATTGTTTCAGAAAAGGTATTCTCTGTCACTCAAAGAAAGGCAATTCGAAACATTGTTAGGATGCTCTACATGAGAATAATGGAGTCCAACACCAAGCTGATGCAGATTCAAACACTAATTGATGAGTCAAAGGCAACACCTGAAGTGGCAATTCATCGAATGCATTTGATTGCTCTCTCCATGGGCCGAGACGCATTAAACTCGTTAAAGAATCGAGATGTAGAGCTAGCGAAGTCTGTTTTTTCTCTTGACGACGATGTTGATCACTTCTCCTTCTTTGTTC
>CP070683.1:485685-486687 GCA_020352645.1 Candidatus Bathyarchaeota archaeon
TACTGGCAAATGTAGAGCAAGGCAAGGTGTTCAAAAAGGATGATCCTATTAAATGGAAGTGCAGAAATTGCGGTTACGTTCATGAGGGCACAGAAGCTCCCGAGAGGTGCCCGGTCTGTGACCACTTGAGGAGCTTCTTCGAAGTGTGGTGCGAAAACTACTGACAGCCTTGTCATACGCCAATGCTTGATTCAGTTATCTGGATTTCATAGAGTTAGTTGAGACTTCATCTTCCGCGCTGGTTTATCTCGGATCTTCCAAGACCTTTAAGCAAAAAGCTTGAGAGACTTTTCCATGCCCCATTTCAATCACTGCAGATCTAGAGTTGGCTCATCACCGCAATTTGTATGAAGGACCATTCAGTGGGAAGCAGCGCTATTTGACTTCAAATGCTATTATGTATTGGGCGTAGGTAGTGGTGTTTGGCGTTAGAATCTCAAGGTAGGAATAAAGAAGTGATGTGCCCGTACTGTTTGCTTCGATCGCCATGGCTAAGTAGATTGTCTCCAAGCTGGCAAGATCGTACCATGGACCTGTCTCATTTGTGAAGGCCCCATTCTCGATCACAATTTGGCTTGAAGCTGCGTCTGTAGAATTGTGGAAATAGATTGTGCAGTTTTGCAGGCGATTTACGCTAGAGTCAGAATATCTCTTAAGCCTGATTTTCCAGGAGTCTGTGACAGTGTTGTTGATTTGGAGGACGTAGTCAAGTGTGGTTTCGGCGAATGTATAAGTGTGTATGATTGCTGCGTCTATGCTCCAAGTGTCTTGTGAAGTGTCACTTGTTTCAGTTCCGTCTTTGAATCGGATTGTGAAGTTTGAGGATGTCAAGTAAGTAGAAACTGAAATGTTATTCCATCCGCTGGACAGGTCAGCTAGAAGATTGTTCCACGATGTTCCGTTCCAGGCGTCAACTGTGATGTTTTCGGATGCCATTGTTCCGCCGTAAATGCAGAGTTCTTCATTTGATTCATCAAAGTCTAGGTTTGTCCATTGGATTTC
>CP070683.1:486787-510864 GCA_020352645.1 Candidatus Bathyarchaeota archaeon
GTCTTAACCAGCCAGCAATCACCGCCTCCCTCTCCAAAGGAGTCCGTCATTCCTGCCATTGCATACCCACCATCCAACGTCTGAACCACAGAACGACCCCAATCCCAGCTGGTTCCTCCATAGGTTTGGTTCCACACATGATTCCCAGACGCATCAGTCTTAACCAGCCAGCAATCACCGCCTCCCTCTCCAAAGGAGTCCGTCATTCCTGCCATTGCATACCCACCATCCAACGTCTGAACCACAGAATAAGCCACCTCATCAGTCATTCCTCCGTATGTTTTGTTCCATTCTGTCGGAGGTGATTCTGAAACCTCTAGTATCGGGGGTTCTGAGGATTCTGTTTGTTGGATATTGAACGCCAAGGTTAATATGCCAATTAGAAGGAGGGTTCGCATTATTCCAAAAGCTATTCTCCTCAACATCTCCTTTCTCTCAACATGAAATAGCTCCACCAAAAGATAACATTTGTGGAACAAGTTTCTACTTGGCTGATTGCGTTTTGAGGCTTCTGGAACAAGGTTCTATTCGCGTGAATGTACAACATAAAAAGGGGGAGTTATGCGGGAAAATTGGGGTGATATCTCCACTGTAGTCAGTTCTAACCGGACTATACTACCGGAGCTCGAATCATATTACGCCGCAGTGTTTCATATAAATGGATTCGCGCGCCTTCTCGCCATATCTACTTCCAGTAAACTCTTTAAAGCTCTGAGTTGATGATAGAGGACAAGTTGAAGTGAGTTTGACATGCCTGAAACACAAGACCAGTCAGAGTTGATTAGAGGGTTTTTCTCGCATTCTTTAGAGAAAGAAGAGATTGCATTCATGTATTTGGGGTATGCTGGTATCATTTTGAGAGTGAAAGAGAGAGCTGTCGCAATCGACATCCCGCATCTACTGGGAAACAAAGAGATTGATGCTTTCGACAAGCTTGAACTCCTACTCTTTACGCACAATCATAGAGATCACTACAACCGTGCTCGAGCACGGAGAATTCTGAAGACGACAAATGCACATGTCGTGGCTCCTGCACAAGTGACGGATGACTTGAAGGGTATCATTCCTTCGGATAGGCTGACAACTGCCAGTTCAGAATCACCAATAAGAGCGGGTGGTTTTGACATCGTTGCGGTTGAGGGAGTTCATCCCCGACCAATAAGCGTCTACAGGATTTCGAAAGACACGTTCAGTGTTTTCCATGGAGGAGATTCTGGGTACGCCCCAGTGAAAGATTATCCTGCAAAAGTGGCATTTCTCCCCACAGGCAGACCATCACCTTCATGTTCACCAGAGAGTGCCCTGAGATTCGCCATGGATCTCAAACCAAGCATAGCAGTCGCAATGCATGGCACTCCAGCTCAGTTTAGCAAGTTCAAAGACCTTGTTGAGAAAGAACTGCCCGACACAACCGTCATAATTCCGGAAAACTACAAAACAGAAACAATACCCCTTTGATGCCTCACTTCACATCCTAAAAACAATATGAGCTTGATGGCAGGGATCCAAACGGGCGCGCTGCGTAGCACGGTTCTTCGGAAAATATGATAGGCCATCTAAGGAAAGAATTCTCAGTCCACATTCCTTGGAGAAAAAGCATAAATAGCGCAATCTGCTTGGTGCGATTTGCAGAGAGATGGGGGGGACAGCATGTTCGAAGAGGAAGAGGAGGAAGAATGGGAAGAAGACGAAGAGGACTGGTAAGAAGATTATGGACGAGAATAGAATCAAGAAGCTTGGAGTTTTTTCAATTGCTTCTTGCTGAATTTAGCGCGTCTTTTTAGTAGCTCTGAGGATTGGTCTAGCTCGCGTCTAACCCGTCTCGGAAGCCAACGTAATTCGGAACATTAGTTCCATCCAGCACATCCTCGACGTCTCTTTCTGGATCGGCAACTTTTCGAACGGCTTTTATTAGTTCATTTGAAAGCCTTCTACTGTGTGAATGAATCTCGAAGATGACGCTCTCGAAGTTCAGAACATTAATGTGTACTGTGCATCCTAAGATTTATATCGAGCTACCCAGCTATCAGGAACCAGATGAGCGACGAAGATGGAAGATTTGTCTTGTCGGTGTGGTAACGCGTGACGCAACGCGTCAAGCCGCTTATCAGAAGAATCAAATCGTATTTACGAATCACACAAATGACTCCTATTGCCCGAAGATACTTTATCAAAAACGGTTTCGATGGCTCAATGACCATGCTTGGAATCGTCATTGGCTCGTGGATCGCAGGAGTCGTGAAGACTGAGATTGTTGTCACCGCAGGATTGGGGGCATGCCTAGCAATGGGAGTTTCAGGCCTCTTCGGCGCCTATATGACTGAAAGAGCGGAGAGAAAGAACCGTCTTAAGGAACTCGAGGCCGCCATGCTTTCTGATCTCAGCAACTCCATACACAGTGACGCATCCAATTTCGCCTCTGTTTACGCTGCGATTATTGACAGTGCCTCACCGATGTTGACAGCGTCAATCTCTCTTATCCCATTCATCTTCACGTTGACAGGAAAATTCGCCATCTCAGATGCCTACATAGCCTCGCTAGTTCTAACCTTGGCCACGCTGTTTGTCTTAGGCTTGTACTTGGGGAAAATTGCCAGAGAGAACATTTTTTTGTATGGCGTCCAGACAGTTGCTTCTGGACTGTTAATAGTGATCATTATCTTCCTTTTCGGCGCCATCTGACCCTGTGTGTATGTGAAAAAGGCCTGAATTGAGTTCTCGATTCACACTCTTGCAGGAAATCAATCAGCAGAAAGACCCCTTTCTTATCTTCCTCCAAACTCTCGTTTCTTTTACCTGCGATTTCTCAGGTTCTGAAAAGGAGGCTCAATAGATTCTCACCCTCGATCTTAGTCGCACGTATTTAGGGGTGTGCTGGCATTCTTACACATGGTGGACTGATGAGGCTTTGAAAGTAAGAAAAACTAAGGAGCCCACGTTTAGCCGCATTTCAACGAAAGATCTTTTCGTGACTTGAACCACAAAGTCTCTTCTTGCAGCCACTCTGAGCTTTACAATCGATCCGAGATCTGAAACATCAACTATCTTTCCCCTGAATACGTTTCTTGCGCTAGAGAGTATGGCTCTTTCCGAAACAATTATGTCTTCTGGCATAACGAAAACCGTGACCTTGCCAGATTTTCGTGTAGCGGATTCTATCTTTAAGCCGCCATCAGCCTCTATTATTGAGGTCCCTTCTGGTAGAATCTTCGAGTTGCCAGAAAATATGTTCTCAAGCCTGGCAAAACTGGCTAGACCTGTCGATGGACCCCGAAGGACTTCGTGAGGAGGGCCGACTTGTGCCAGTCTGCCTGCGAGCAGCAGGCCGACTCTGTCTGTCAGGATTTCAGCTTGAAATATGTTGTGGGTAGCTGCGACTATCGTGGTGCCGAATTCACGGTTCACGAACGAAATTGTCTCCTCTATGATGGACGCGTTCTTTGGGTCCAGATTTGCGGTTGGTTCGTCTAGGAGCAGCAGCTGTGTATTGAGAGCGAGAGCCCTCGCGAGAGATACTCTCTGTTGTTCTCCGCCAGATAGCTTCTTCGCATATCGTTTCTCGTATCCTTGGAGTTTTGCGAGCGCTAAAGCTTCTCCGACTTTTTCTTTGGTTTCCCTTTTGGAACAGCCTCTCAGCTTGAGCCCGTAAGCGATGTTCTTGTACACTGTCGAGTTGAAAAGAGCAGCTCTCTGAAATACCATTGTGCATTTCTTTCTAGCCATTACCTTGTTGCCGTCGTAGATTCTTTCGCCATCAAAGAGCAGATCTCCATTAGTTGGGCTGTCAATAAAAGCTATTATTCTCAGCAAAGTTGTCTTTCCAGATCCGTTTGGACCCAGAAGTGTCAAGACCTCTTTTTCCCTTATCTCAAGGTCCACATTGTCTAAAGCAGCTATTTCACCGTAACGTTTCGAGATGGCTTCTAGCTTCACCATGCATTTCACGCTATTCTTCTCCTAAGGATGTCCACAGAAACTGTAATCGAGAAGACGATTATCAGCAGGATCATTGTCAGTTGGATGCTGTACTCGAGGTTTCCTCTGTTGACCTCCATGGCGATGACTGTAGTGAGCACTTGAGTTTTTCCCCTGAGGTTTGCGCCAACGGCTAGAGCTACTCCTAATTCAGCTATTGCTCTGTTGAAGCTGGCGATAACTGCGAGCAACACGCCTCCAATTGACTCCCTCAGAACTGCGATAGAGGCCTCGACATCCGATGCTCCCAAGGTTTTCGCTAGATCGTTGATCTCAGGGTTTATGGATTCGACAGCACTTGCTGTCAGACTAACGATTATCGGAGTTATGAGAATCGCTTGCCCTATTATTATGGCTTGAGCGCTTGGGAAGAGGCTGAGGAACCCTAGAGTTCCTGATCTGGAAAAAAGGAGATAGAGGATCAGTCCTAGAGCTATAGTGGGTAATCCTAGTAAAGCGTTGAATGCCCCTTTCACAAGTCGCTTCGCAGTGAAGCTCTTAATGCCGATGATTATGCCTAGTGGTAGACCCCATAGGGTTGACAACAGTGTGGCTGTTCCCGATATTTGAAGGGATCTGATGGTTATTTGAAGTATTGGATTTTCAAGAAATTCCCACATGGTTCAAGATCACGCTGCTAAGTGTATAGTTCGGGGTGATTGTTCCAGAATTCTGGGGGGCATTCATATCCGTCAATGAAGGCGTATTTCTTCATCCATTGAAGCTCGGTTGAATCGTCGTTTTGCTCTAGAATGTTGACGGCTGGATAGAACAAGCTTTGACCGTAATATTCATTCGCGAAGCTAGATAGTGCATGCTGACCTTCTTCTGACACTAGATATTTGATGAATGCAATGGCATCTTCGTAGTTGATGTGGGGATGCTTAGTCGGATTACGCGCAATGGCACTGTACACGTTCAGCAGTTCTTCCCCTTGTGCCACTAGGGCATGTAGGCCTATTATTCCATCCTTTTTGTACTTCAAGAAAGTGCCCATATCTGCAACGGTGTAGGCGTCAAGATTGTCTGCGACTTGGAGGGTTTTTCCCATTCCAGCACCGGCTTCCACGTACCAAGGCTCATCTCTTATTGATGTCCAATTGAAGCCTGCCACGGTCCACAGTTCCCTCTCTTTGGTATGAGTTCCGGAATCATCTCCTCTTGAAACCCATTTTGCTCTTTGATGTCTGCAATTTTCCACGATTCTTAGCAAGGCTCGTTTGGGCTGTAGGCCTGTGACGTTCGCTGGATCCGTCTCCGGTCCTACCACGGCGAAGAAATTGTAGGCCACTATTTTTCTGCATGTTCCGTATCCGCCTTCCAGGAAAGTCTTTTCTTTTGACGGTGCATGTACTAGGATTAAGTCAGCGTCCCCTCTTTCAGCGTGGGTTATTGCTAGGCCTGTGCCAACTGATATGAAGCATAGATCTATGGAGTATTCTTCCTCGAATTTGTCCTCTATTATGTCGAGTAATCCAGTGTCGAAAAGGCTGGTGGTTGTGGAAATTATGAGTTTTCGCCTTGGATTACCTCCGACGTAAAACAGGGTTCCAGCGATTGAAACTATGGCTGCAAGGATTAGAGCGAAAATCCAAGTGATTGTGCTCCTTTGCAATGCGATACCTCGTTGTGTTTGGCTATACCAATCGCCGAAATATCCTTATAAGCATAACGGTATAAGATGTTTTTCAAGCCTATGCTCACCAACGAGAAACATAAGCTTCTGTGCAAGGTCTGGCTAGAGTATGGAGGGGAACCTTTCTTAGGAAAGGGCGGTGCGCAGATTTTGGAAGCAATAGAAGAAATGGGATCCATCTCCAAAGGGGCTGAAAAGGTTGGGATGTCATATCGATACGTTTGGAATTACTTGGCAAAGATCCAAAAAACCCTACAGAAGCCTATTATAGAAACATACAAAGGCGGAAGCAAGGGTGGAGGTGGCGCCTTCTTGACGGATGTTGGCAAGAGTCTTCTGAAAGAGTATAGGAGAGTTGAAGGTTATGTAGGTGAGATATTAGGTGACGAAAATTACTGGGAGGCGGTTGGTTTGAAAATTAGTGCACGAAATAGACTTGCAGGTGTGGTGCGAGGCGTCGACAAAGGTGTGGTTACTGCAAAAGTCAGAATCGAGATACAGGGACCTGTCGTAGTAACTGCCATAATATCAAAGGAAGCCGTTGAAGATCTGGACATAAAAGCTGGCGACCAAGTTAAGGCTGTCATAAAGGCAACAGAAGTCATGGTTGCAAAAGAGAAATAGATACAGAACGACCACATGCTGTACGTCAAGAGATTCTTACGGGTAGCTGCGAACTAGGAACAGGAGCTTTGCTCCTCTCACCATCAAACCCTTCAAAGCTAACTCGCAAAGATCATAATCAAAACCTTCTTCGAAAAGAAGACGCGGGAATCTAGCCTTAGACGAGGACACGGATTGCGTTGGCTGATAGGAGCATATTATAAAGATTGAAAGCGTAATGGTAATGGGGGCTTAGTTTTGCGTGGGATGTCAATGTGCAAGAAGTGTGTTGCTGAGAGGATAAATGTGCAGGGTTCCTATCTTGCTTGCCTAAGATATGAGAAAGATCTGAGTAACGGGAAAGCGGAAAAAATCAAAGATCTCTTGTGCCAGGTGGGACCTCACAGATGGTGTACCAAGTTCTGTAATATGCCAGATCGTCAGCTTGAATTGAGGTTTCACAGAGAATTCCCTGAGATCATCCAGCTAGTCAGGCCACTGTGGACTTCTGGAAACCACACTAAGCAAAGCAAGAGCTAGTCTGTATTCCAGAAGAGCTCCTTGAAACTACATCGTAACGGTCAGCCCACACACTATAGATTGAATGGCGTGTGCCACGTCAGGAAAGACTCTGACATCCACCATTTCTTACGCAAACAATAAAAGCTGTCGATTAAAACACTCCTATGATAGGAATGACTAAACTGAGAGAGACTGATTATAAGATACTCTGTGAGTTGATCAAAAACTCAAAAGCAAGTGACAGACAACTAGCGAGAAAAATCGGAGTGTCCCAACCGACAGTAACGAGAAGGCGAGCACGACTGGAAAAGGAGGTAATCGATAGCTATACAGCTATTCCAAACTGGCCAAAACTTGGATACAACCTAATTGTGATTACGCTTGTAAAGGCAAGAATGGAAGCCCTCACTAAGAAAACCTATGAACCCACCAGAATGAGAGGAATAGAATTCTTTGATAAGAAATCCAATGTAATCATGGCTGGCACATGCCAAGGACCAAGGGCAGATTTCTTCATGATCTCAATTCACAAGAACTACTCAGAATATGACACGTTCATTCGCAAGTACAGGCTTGAATGGACGGACTTTATACAAGACTTGGAATTCGTCCTAGTGAATCTAGCTGGTGGAGAGATTATGAAGCCGCTCAGCATGGAGTGTCTGGAAGAATCGAAGCTTCTCTTTGGAACTTAGCTTCAGCCTGTGCAAGTGAATCAGCCAATCATGTTGTGCCGCTTAAGACGCCATTAGGGAATCAGAGAACACTTTTGCGTACGCAACATCAGCTCAGCGTGGATACAACTCTCTGAGGATTCTTCGCGCCAAGCCGATATATCAGATTTTAAAGGTTAGCGTAGAAATAGATCTAGCATCAGCTGTGAGGAGTCTGAGGGAACACATTGACCCTTCTCGTGACAAAAGCAGATGGAACCAAGCAGGTCTTTGTAAGAGAGAAAATCGTAAGAACGTGCTTGAGAATGGGGGCTACAAGGCAGATAGCTGATGATGTCGCCGAAGCAGTTGAAAGACGAATTTTCAACGGAGTGGAGACACGGGAAATTCTGAAGATGATTTTCAAGGAGTTGGGAAGACGCAAGCCTTCCGTAAGATATCGAGTCTGTCTCAGAAAGGCTTTGAGTTTGATGAAGCCGAAGCCCGATTTCGAACATTTCATACGACTCCTGCTGCAACAGCACGGTTATGACGTTATGCCAAGCCAGATCATGAGAGGGCGATGTGTTGACCATGAGCTTGATGCGATCGCCAAGAAAGATGGAAAGACCTACATTGTTGAGATCAAGCATCACCAAAACTATCATACACCAACCGGTTTAGACGAGAGCCGAATCGCAAGAGCAGTCTTTGAAGATCTTACCGAAGGATTCGACCTCGGGCTGAATAGCCTCAGGATCGACGAAGCAATGATAGTATGTAACACAAAGTTCTCCCAACACGCTCACCGCTATGCTGAATGTAGAGGAATTCACAGAATAGGGTGGAACTCTCCCCCAAACAGAAGCCTCCAGATTATGATTGAAGAAAAGAAGTTGTATCCACTCTCATGTCTCGAAGGCTTAGACGCTGGAATTAGGGAGAAACTGCAGTCTGCAGGAGCAATCTTGCTGAATCAACTAGTTGAGCGAGATCCCGAGGAACTTAGAAAGCAGTCAGGAATTCCTAGGAAGGCGCTTCTAACATTGGTCAAAAGGGCAGCGACTCTTCTCTCAGAAACTGAGTTTGCACAGTAAACTAGAGGGAAAAAAATAGAAAAAGGAAGAGAGACTAGTCTTCATCCTCGCCGCCAGGCATTCCACCCGGACCTTTGCCTTCTTCTTTCGGCTTTGTCGCAGCTATCACATCATCTATGCGGAGTATCATAGATGCGGCTTCTGTTGCAGACTTCACTGCTTGCTCTTTCACAGCCATAGGTTCTATCACGCCTTTTTGTTCCATGTTGACTATTTTTCCAGTGAAGACGTTCACTCCCTTCACCCAGCCCTTCTTCTTCTCGTGGGCCGCTCTCAAACCTACAAGGATATCAATCGGATCCAACCCAGCGTTTTCAGCAAGAGTCTTAGGCACAATCTCCAAAGATTCAGCAAAAGCTTCTATTGCCAGCTGTTCTCTCCCACCGACCTTTGTCGCGTATTCTCTGACTTCTTTTGCTATTTCTGCCTCCACAGCTCCGCCGCCAGGAACAATCTTATTCTTTTCGATAACATCTGAAACTACTGAGAGAGCATCATTCATTGCACGTTCAGCCTCGTCAACCATACGTTCCAAGCCCGCTCGGATCAGAATTGCTACTGAATGAGGTGTTTTGCACTTCTCAACGAATATCATCTTGTCGTCTCCAACCTTGCGTTCCTCCACAATTCCAGCAGTTCCAAGATCTTTCGCGGTCAAGCCTTCCAAGTTACTAATGACTTTTCCTCCCGTCGCCCTACCGAGTTTCTCCATATCCGATTGTTTCACTCGTCTTGCCGCAAGAATACCTTTTTTGGAAAGGAAATGCTGTGCCATGTCATCTATGCCTTTCTGGCAGAAAAGCACCTTGGCTCCCGAAGCACTGATCTTTTTGACCATGTCCTGAAGCATACGGGTTTCTTGATCGAGGAAAGCCTGCATCTGTGTCGGGTCTTTTATGCGTATTTCAGCGCTGAACTCTGTTTTCTCGACTTCTAGAGGACAATCCAGAAGCGCTATCTTTGCATTCTTTATGGTTTTTGGCATCCCCGCATGAACGACTTCTTTATCGATTATTATACCTTTAACAAGTTGGCTGTCAAAGAGACTTTTGCCCTCTTTCTTCGTTATTTGTATGTTGTCAATGTCTGCCATCCAAATATCACCGCGTTTCTCAGATATCTGCTTCACTGCATCGATCGCAATGTCGGCTAATTTCTCTCTAGCAGCGCCCACTGCTTTGCTCGCCATACTGGTTAGAGCAACTTTCCTAAGTGTCGCACGATCGTCTATGTCTACGGATACGCCGACTTTGTCGAGAAGATCCACTGCTTTCTGGGATGCTTTCCGATAGCCGCTTACTATTATCAATGGATGAACGTTCTGTTCCAAAAGATCCTCAGCGCGCTTCAAAAGTTCACTTGCTAAGACTACTGCGGTCGTCGTTCCATCGCCTACCATGTCATCTTGCGTTTTCGCAACTTCCACCATCATCTTTGCTGCTGGATGCTCAACTTCTACTTCGTCAAGGATCGCCGCGCCATCATTTGTTATGGTTATGTCGCCTAGAGAGTCAATCAGCATCTTGTCCATCCCACGCGGGCCCAGGGTTGTGCGGAGTACTTCGCCTATTATTCGTGCCGCCGTAATATTATTGCGTTGAGCCTCACGTCCACGGCGTCGACCTGTTCCTTCCTTGAGAATCAAAACGGGTTGTCCGCCTTGCGTAGTTAAATATGCCACTTTTCTCACTCCTTTGCCATAAATTGCATACTCTAGCAATTTCAACGGAAATATAAACTTTGCTGCAAGAGATTCAATTGACGCAGTCACGTTTCCCCACTTCGTGGCAGAAGAAATCTCCCAGTTCCAGTCCCTTTTTTTCCTAAACATGTCGTGATATCATGGTGAAAATGGAAGAACATGCCCTGCCGCACAGATGTGTGTTTTGCGAACAAGTTGAAGAGGAAGATGCAGGACTTACCTGAAGCAAATTATATAGCCTAATAGCGCTAGTTCTGACAGTTGTGGTTTGCATGATCAAGGTGGGGGTTTTCAAATGTGGCAACATTGGTACAGCCCCAGTGCTTGAGCTTCTTCTAGATGAACTAGCTGATCGCAAGGACATAGAGGTAAGAGTCGTTACAACAGGTTCGAAGATGGATACTAGAGCAGTTGAGGAAAGCATAGAGAAGTTTCTCAGGCTTTCTCCCGATATGGTTCTCTTAGTCTCTCCGAATACAGCAGTAGCCGGATCCGCCAAAGCTAGAGAGATCCTTTCAAACAAAAGAGTTCCCACGATTGTATTCACGGATGCCCCTGGAAAGCGTGTGATAAAGGAGATTGCTAAGCAAGGGTTGGGCTACGCGATAGTAACGGGTGACCCCCTAATTGGCGCAAGAAAAGAGTTTCTTGACTCAACGGAAATGGCTATTTTCAACTCGAATGTGATTAAGGTATTAGCATGCACTGGGATCTTCAGGCTTATCCTTGCAGAAATCGACAATGTCATCACTTCCTTGAAGAACAAAACCGCTATTTCCTTGCCAAAACTAGTTGTTGACATTGAGAGCATCCGAGATTCCAAGGACTTCAAGAATCCATATGCTAAGGCAAAAGCTATGGCTGCATTTGAGATGTTGAAGAAAGTCGCTGAGATCAATGTGAAGGCCTGCTTTGTGGAGAAAGATAAGGCCAAATACATTCTTCTTGTTGCCTGCGCCCACGAAATTGCCCAGATGAGTGCAAGCCTTGCAGAACAGGCTCGAGAGATTGAGAAATGCGGTGACACAGTGTTGAGGACTCCACATGCAAAAGATGGAAGGCTGAAAACGAAAGACAAGCTAATGTTCTCCCCAGAATGAGATCCCAATTGTATTGACGCTCTTTGCAGTGAAAAGGCAATTTAGATTACAGAAAGCCTGTCACAAGTTCAGCACGTAGAAAAAATACCTTTTTTAAGACAAGACAGCCTTTTCTGAGTATAAAGGAAGTCAGTAGCAGGAAGGATCCTCCGTTTGGGTGTCGAAAATCTTGAAAGATTCTTCAATCCGAAGAGAATAGCCGTAATCGGAGCAAGCGACAGAGAAGGTTCAGTAGGTGCAAGACTGCTAAAGAACCTTATCGGCGTTGGGTACAAAGGAGTAGTTTATCCTGTAAACCCCTTCAGACCTACAGTTCACGGCATAACTGCTTACCCTGCGATAACAAGAGTGCCACGGAAAGTAGACCTTGCAATCATAGCAACCCCAGCACACACGGTCCCACAGATAGTAGAGGAATGCGGAAAATCCAAGGTCCCAGCAGTTATCATAATCTCGGCAGGCTTCAAAGAGGCAGGAGAAGAAGGGAAGAGCATTGAAACAGAGATTCTCGAACTCAAAAGACGATACAACATGCGCATAATAGGCCCCAACTGTCTCGGCGTGATGCGCCCAAACACTAACCTAAACGCCAGCTTCGCAAACAAGAATGCTCGTTCAGGAAAAATCGCGTTCATCTCCCAAAGCGCCGCCCTGTGCGCCTCCATTCTAGACTGGGCCTCCGAAGCCCACGTAGGATTCAGCGCAATAGTTTCCGTAGGATCCATGCTAGATGTGGATTTCGGAGATTTAATAGACTTCTTCGGAACAGACCCCCAAACGAAGAGCATCATGCTCTACATTCAATCCATCAAGAGTGCAAAAAAGTTCGTGAGCGCCGCAAGGGGATTTTCCAGATCCAAACCCATAATCGTAGTGAAAGCTGGCAGATTCGGCGAAAGCGCTGAGGCAGCAATCTCTCACACAGGAGCATTATCTGGAGAAGACGCAGTTTACGACGCAGCTTTCCAGCGAGCAGGCTTAGTTAGAGTCGAAGCCATAGACGACCTCCTAAGTTGTGCCGAGACCCTGGCAATGCAACCAAATCCAAAAGGATCACGACTCACCATCATCACTAATGCAGGAGGACCAGCAATTATGGCAACAGATTGCTTAATATCTAAAGGAGGAAAACTCGCCTCTCTAGACACGCAAACAGTTGAAGCCCTAAACAGAGTTCTACCCAATTACTGCAGCAAATCAAACCCAGTCGATGTCCTGGAAGAAGCGACAACAGACAGGTTTCGAAAAGCTATCGAAATCTGTCTCGAAGACACCAATAGCGATGGCACCTTAGTCATATACACACCTCAAGGAGAATCGGATCCAATCGAAACGGCAAAGATGATCGTGGAACTGTCCAAGAAAACCAAGAAGCCCCTTCTTGTTGCGTTGATGGGTGAAGATACATGTTGGAAAGCTCGGAACAAACTTCGAAAGAATGGAATCCCTGCTTTTACAACTCCTGAACAGGCAGTCCGCACCTTCATGTACATGTGGAGCTACACACAAAACCTAGAGCTTCTATATGAAACACCAGAAGAATTGGCAGTAGAGCTTTCAATTCCAACGTTCCTAAGAGAAGTGCTGCGAAAGACGGTTGAGGAAGGTCGAACCATACTTACTGAGCCTGAAGCAAAGCAGTTCCTTGAAGCATATAAGATTCCCACAATAAAGTCAGAGATAGCAAAGACTCCCTCAGAAGCAGTCAGAGTCGCATCTCAAATAGGATTTCCCGTTGTGATTAAGGCTCATTCCCCCCAGATCACGCATAAGTCACGGATTGCAGGAGTCGTTCTTGATGTACACTCCAAAGCTGAAATAAAGAAGCTCTTCCAAGAGCTTGTAGAAAGAGTCAGAAAGCACAAACCTGACGCAGAATTCGCAGGTGTAATTCTCCAACCAATGGTGAAAAAGAGAGGATATGAACTCCTGATTGGTTCAAAGAAGGATGAACGCTTCGGGACTGTAATTCTTTTTGGAATGGGAGGTGTAGCTGCTGAGCTTCAAAAGGATGTAAGCATCGGTTTTCCTCCCTTAAACCAAGTGCTAGCAAGAAGACTTATGGAGAAAACAGCGATTCTCAGATTGTTGGAGGCTGACACAAGCGGCGTGAACATCAAGCTTCTAGAGGAGGTTCTAGTTAAATTCTCCCAGCTAGTAGTGGATTTTCCAGAGATTAAGGAAATGGACATCAATCCTCTAATAGTCCATGGCAACGATGCCGTTGCTGTCGACACACGGATTATTGTTGACACCGAGAAGGTTCTTTCTCCAGTTCAACCTCATGAGCATCTCGTGATAACTCCATACCCCAAGAAATTCACCACTGAACTGAAACTCAGAAATGGAACAAAAGTGTCTCTGCGTCCGATAAGGCCTGAAGATGAATTCCTTCTTGATGATCTGTTTCGATCGTTTTCGGAAGAAACAATGAGATTCAGGTTCTTTCAGATAATCCGCGAAATGTCACATGAGACTTTGACGCGATACTGCAACATTGACTACAACAGAGAGATCGCAATAGTGTCTGAGGTGATAGATAAGGCAGGAAGAAGAATAGTTGGTGTAGTCCGGCTTATCATTCAGCCTGGCCAAAAATGTGGGGAATTTGCGGTTGCTGTAGGAGACGAGTGGCAGGGGCTTGGCTTGGGGTCAAAACTTGTCGATTACATAGTCGAGGTTGGGAGAGAGATGCAGCTTGAAAGTATTGGCGGTGATATTATGTCCACGAATCTGAAAATGTGTCGTCTGTGCACAAAAAAAGGCTTCACTTTGACGCCTCTCAGCGAGGACACAGTAAAGGCAACTTTAGCTTTGTCGATAGCCTAAACTGCCAGATTCACGTGCCCTGCCTTTGAAGTCTCGCAAGCTTCTTTTTCTTTCTTCTTTCCTTTCGCTCTTTCTTGGTTAGAGGCTTAGGTTTTTTCTCCCGCACTTCACCCCTCAGTGGACTCACGGATTTTCGCCTCAAACTAGAATAAGCCAAAAATGGGCTTTAAAGTATACGCTTCCTGAGAATAGATGTCTGTCGCAGGTGGCAGCGATCCACTATTTACGTTCAAGTTTGGAGCTGATTGCTCCAAATATGGCTCCAGCTGCGGCTATCCACGGTCCCACTAGCAAATTCAGTGTTTCGCCGCCTAGATCACCCACACTCGCAAGGGTGACCACTATTACCATAACTGATATGAAGAAGGATATAGCGGATGTGACGGTTGCAATTTGAATCCCGACACTGTAACTCAGAATATGGATTACTCCGCCGAATATTGTGAGAACAGCCAGAAGGATCAGTGTCATCGGAATAGCAACTTGGGCTTGATTTTCAGCGCGACTTAGTCCAGATATTGCATTTCTTTCCGGAGCCAGCCAAGGTAGAAACAGGGCAGAAAACAACACAATTCCAGCCGCGATCGCAACGCCCCCTTGTACAAAAATGTCTGTCTTCTGATCTTTTCTTTCAAGCATCACAGCAGCCTCAACTAGCCTTCCACAACTACCTCTTATCCTCCCTGATTCAATAATAATTTTTCCCACGTTGAATCGTGCCAGAACGCTCGCAAGCTCCGCTTGCTACCTGCATATGTTCACTTCATTTTGAGGATTGCCCTCCTGCGTAGTGAAGCCTGGATCTACATGGCAATATCTAGTTTTGCTTAAAAAATAGGAGTCTTTTGGGAAATGTTGATATCTAGGCTGTTGGAGGTGATGCTATCTTCGCTCTTCGGCTCAGGACTAGCAGCAGTACAGCTACAGCTGCGAAAACCATCGTAGTGAATCCCAGCATATACATCATGTTTGTTGTGGTCTTGTTAACAGCATCCAGATCCTGGATTTCTTGATGCAATTGCTGATTGAGCTCTTGCGAAGTCTCAAAAAACTCCTTGTAGGGAGATTCCACATAAAGTGTTGGGTAATATGTTGGATGATCTGAACCATACCACGTTTCAAAGTGTTCATTCCATATCTCCGTTCTGGCTTTCACATAGACGTTCGTGTATCCGGGAGCGATGTTTGTAGGCAGACTGAAGGGGATATATAGAGCTTCAGATTCCCCTCTTCCAACCTCTATAGGTAGCTCAGCACTGGTGAAAAACGACTGAATGTACGGGTTATCATCACTGTAATAGTAGTCTATTGTTGCGGTGAGCTCAGTTACTCTGATTTTGCTCTCTTCATCGTTGTAGATGTTGACAGTTAAGTAACCTGTCTCGCCTTGATTGTACGCATTCCTGTCAAAAGTGCATGTTGTAATTTCAGCCGCGTTTGCAATGAAAGAGAAGATTCCTAAGCAAAGAATGGATAACATTACTGCCACGAATTGCTTTTTTGACATGTCAGTCTTCTTCCTGCTTTGAATCAGAATCTGATTCCGAATAAGACTAAAAGAGTTATGAAGTTGAAGTGTGGATTCAGAATATGTGAGATCTCCAAAGAACTGATCATGCTGAGCAACTTTCTGATCTTCCTGAAGCAAGAACTCACAATTTGGCTTCTGGTGGTCTTTGACGTTGTTGACAAACTTAAATTCCCATCTAACTAAGAACTCTACCAAGAGAGATGTTTAGGGATTGGAGAAAATCAAGAAATCGGTCGTCGCAGGCTCCGGTGCAAAGGGTCATGGGTCATCCAATTACTCGCAACGACACAGTCTCGACATCATACTCAACAAGCTCAAAGATCTCCACGAAAAACGCAAAATGAAGGCTTGCAAGCCATGCATTCTGCCGGAAGAATATGTCACCAAAGGCTGGACTGGAGAAAAGCCGGAAGAGGGTTCTAGGAATGAAATTTGAACTAGAAGAAGAACAACAGAGCATCCAAAGGGCTGCAAGAGAGTTCTGCGAAAAGGAGTTTACTCCTGAGCTATCACTGGAACTGGATAGAAAAGAAGAGTATCCGTTAGAACTATACAAGAAAACAGCAAAGCTCGGATTTACAAACTTACATGTTCCAGAAGAGCTCGGGGGACAAGGGTATGGATTGCTTGAAGCATGCTTGGCAATTGAAGAAATGTGCCGAGCTGACTCATCCTTAGGCGTAGCAATTTCAACAGGCAGTTTTGGAAGCGAGCTCATTCTCTGGTATGGCAACAAGCATCAGAAAGAGAGATACATGCCAGCAATATGTAGGGGCAACTATTTGTCTGCAGCAGCATTCACAGAACCAAATGTGAGTGGAAGTGACATAACCCGAATGGAAACTATAGCAACAAAGCATGAAGATGAATGGTGGATTAACGGAACGAAAACTTTCATCACAAACGCTACAATAGCTGATTTCATAATAGTACTTACACAAACAGATTCCAAAGTACGACCAACGTACAGAGGAGAAACGCTTTTCATTGTTGAAAAGGACACCCCTGGATTAGACACAACAAAACTGCACGACAAAATGGGAGTCAGATGTTCAGTAACCGGCGAGGTCAAACTCGAGAATGCAAAAGTGTCGGACAATAACATCATCGGTGAGCTAAACAGAGGATTCTATCACTCTATGGAATTCTTTGACAAGACGAGGGTGGGTGTAGCGGCACAAGCATTAGGAATGGCGCAGGGAGCTTGGGAAATAGCGTTCAGATACTCCAAGGAGAGAGAAGCTTTTGGCCAGCCCATACTTCAACATGAACTGATAGGTTGCGGTCTTGCTGATGCAATGACGAGAATCGAAGCTGCAAGATTGCTCACCTATAGAGCAGCGTGGCTCATCGACGCTGGAAGAATGGATCCAATGGCCACAGCGATGGCAAAACAGTACGCGAGCAAAGTCGCGATGGAAGTCACAAACCTCGCCATACAAACCCTTGGAGGATATGGGTACTTGGGCGAATACAAAGTTGAAAGGTATCACAGAGACGCAAAAATAACGGAAATCTACGAGGGAACCTCAGAGATTCAGAAGCTAACGATTCTAAAATACCTTCTAAAAAAGTTCTAAGAAGCAACATGTGGAGAATGATACACACCTTCCAAAGAGACAGGAACGAGGCTAGGATTATGAGCAGAGCATATTGAACCATCAAAGTGGAAAGAGAGAAACCACATAATGGAGATTACCCAATTGATTATGCCGAGTAAATTCCTTCTCCATTGAAGATTTGAAAAGAAGACGGGGAAGCCCTAATATCAAGAAGAAAGGCTGAGTTCAAAAGTAAATAAGACCCATCAGCTTTCTTCTTGTGTCTACACCTCCCGGAGTAGATGCGTAGGAGGATGGATTCCATGAAAAAAGTGGCAATCATCGGCGCTGGAAACTCTAAATTCGGCAACAGAAACGACGTGAACGTTTCAGAACTGGCATTTGAGTCAGTAAAACCTTCCCTTGAGGACGCGGAATTACGGGCAAGAGACATCGAATATCTCGCTTTAGGAACAACCGGAGCAGGAGCATTGTACGAAGAGATACTTCCTGCTGTTGTCGTAGCTGAATATTGCGGATTCACAGAAGCAGGCCTAATCCGCTGCGAGGCAGCATGCGCAAGCGGAAGCGCTGCTTTTTTCACAGCATACTCAGCAATAGCCAGCGGAAAGGTCGACCTTGCCATAGCATTAGGTGTTGAAAAGATGAGGCAGGTTGACACGTCGACAACAATGGAGTGGATGGGGAGAGCTGGCTATTATTTCTGGGAGTTTCACAATTTCGGACTCACTTTCCCCGCATACTATGCACTCTATGCAAACGCCCACATGGCGAAATATGGGACTACAGAGGAAGATTTGGCTCTGGTGGCGGTGAAGAACCATAAATATGGTTTGAAGAATCCAATTGCCCACCTTCAGAAAGAGATAACGCTTGATGATGTGATGTCATCAATGGTGATAGCTTCACCGCTTAAACTGTTGGATTGCTGCCCGATCACTGATGGATCAGCTTCATTAATTCTTGCTTCAGAGGAAAGAGTCAGAGACTTGGGAATCGACACGCCAGTGTGGGTTGCTGGAATCGGGTATTCATCGGGTACCGCAAATCTGAGTAGAAGACAAGACTATGTGGGACTTGAAGCAAGTGTTCTAGCAGCTCGAAGAGCTTGCAGGGCAGCGGGAATAACAATTGATCATATAGACCTAGCTGAAGTGCATGACTGCTTTACGATAGCTGAGATAATAGCTTATGAGGACATCGGACTCTGCAAGAAAGGTGAAGGGGCCAGACTCATAAGAGAGGGTCAGACAGAAATCGGCGGGAAAATACCAGTCAACATAGATGGAGGCTTAAAGGCAAAGGGACATCCAATAGGTACGACGGGCTGCTCAATGATATATGAATTGACTAAACAGCTCAGAGAAGAGGCTGATGAGAGAAGCAGGCAAGTGCCTTTGAGAAAGTACGTGGGTCTCGCGCACAATGTCGGGGGCACAGGCCATTATTGCTACGTAACAATATTGAAGAGATGACGATGAATGGCGTCAATGCCCTCAATCAAGTCTAGAGAAATAAGAATCGCGCCTGAAGTACCCATCAACAGGACATTGAGGTTCTGGGAGGGGCTGGATGAAGGAAGAGTATATGCATCGAAGTGCAAAGGGTGCGGTCAGCTGAGGTTCCCTCCTGTTGCTGATTGTCCCAGTTGTTTGTCTCAGGAAATCGAATGGGTTGACATAAGTGGCGAGGCTGAGATCGAAACCTTCACGCATGTAGTAGCGAAGCCAGAATCCTTCAAACAAGACAGGGCATACACCATTGCAATCGGCAAGTTGAAAGAAGGAGTGAAAGTGCTTGCTTGGCTAGTAGGTTTTAAAATGACCGATGTTAAGATCGGCATGAAAGCAAGATTGACTGCAAGGACAACTCCTGAAGGAACTTCAACGTACCAATTTGTGCCGCCATAGTGGCAGTGTTCAAAACATTGCCGCATTGCTCGATCTCGCCTTCTCGCGTTTGCTGGCAAATCACGCCTTCACGGCCATAAGAGAGATTGACCAAGCCCCAGATTCTATTCTTAGCCCTCGTTCTCCTGCATTTTCTTCAAATACTCTATGAGATCTCTGAAAGTGAGGCTTTTTGGAACAACATCACTCTTCAGGCTGATTATGAAAGAATCTTGCTTTCCCACGTAACCTCCCCATTCAGCCTTCAATTCTCTCGCAAACTCAGCATACTCCGAATAGGATCCATGTAAAGAGATCGTCACAATGTCGAGACCCAAACCTCGTCCACCAGTAGCAAAGACCACGTTGGGACATGTCTTATAGAAATCCGTAATCTTTTGCTCAATCTCACGTCGAAGATTTCCCTCTTTGACCTGAGCAAAGGTGAAAGCTACAATTTCAAGGCCAAGCTTCTCCAGATTCGGAATTGCAGAGTAATCTAGAAGACCATTCTTCTCTAACATCACCCTTCTTCGACTGACTGTTGGCTGGGAGACGTTTATTCTCTTGGCAAGCTGTCTATCACTAATCCTAGCGTTCTTAAACAGCTCTGACAGAATCTTATAGTCCACGTCCTTCAGTCGTTTCATGGCGCAAAGTATTGGCGCGTGTAGCATATATAGCTTCTACAATTCACGGAACAATACAGAAGGTTGCAGATTGGATACTCAGTTGGCACACCTTGAGCAAATAGAGCTTTATCTCTTGCAGTAGAACTAGGAATGAGCAGGAGACAACTCGGTGATTTTATGGTTAGAGTAGGTAAAGTCAAGATAACGGTTTTGAGAAAGCTACATCCTGAAGAAATATTCGAGGGCAGCCTTCCTCTGGGAGAATCTTCAGAACCCTGCAAAATGCTGAGAGCGAAACAAGAGTTTGTTGTAGGTGAAGATGGCAGGATGTCAGAAGGATTCTGTCATTGGGCCTGGAACGCCATCTTCCATTTCGTGTTTGCGTTGAGAACTGGAGGAAGCTCTTCAGGAACCAAGGATGACAAGACTTCAATCATAGGATGCTGCAACGATGGATTAAGGCCCAGTCATATTCAAACTTGAACCCATTTAGCCTCCTAAATTTCCAGAACGTATAAGGAAAGAACAGAGAAAACTGTGAAGAAAGCGCCTGAAGCAGCAAATATAGGCATGAAGCCAAAAGACTGGACAGCAAACCCAGCAAACAAAACCGAGGAGAACTCAGCAATTCTCATAGGTATGTGAAGTAATCCTATATCGACAGAAACAGTCTGCTCATTCTTCGTGGCTTTCGCAATAATAGACTCGAAAAAGCCTTTTCCAAGGCCATCTGCGACAGCTAGCATCAAGAAGAGCGCGAGAAAGTAACTGCCAGCGTCCGCCAGCAGAGACGTTACAGATAAGGCGATTACGCTCTGAACAACAACTCTTCGAATGCCAAGTGCAATCCTCAGTGCACTGAACGTTACACATGCAGTTAGCAACCCATAGAACATGAAGGCTACGCCTATGGTGATATAGTTGTATCCTAGCTGCCGTGCCATGAAAACTGGCAAAAGTAACGCAAGAAGAGGGTAAAACGCAAGGCGAAAGAATAGCATGGTAAATGAGATAAGCCAGAATGTCTTGCCCTTGCCTCTTGGGTCAAGCAAATTAACAGTTCTCAGAGCTCTCATCTTTGATTTCATTCGTTGAGCTCGCCAAAGCATGGCGGCTGGAATCACCACAGCCGCGGAGGCGGAGACTAGCAGGCTCAGTGTGAGAGAGAATCCAATAAGGGCTAACGCCACGCCAGAAGCTGCGCTGCCAAAGGCTCTCGACAAGGATAGGATTGCCGCATTCTTCGTAGCTCCAGCAGCTTTTTTTCTTGGAGACAGAGAAAAAATGGCGGTTCTATTTACCGCCCAATAAGAAGACTCTCTCACTGCTTCAACTACTTTTCCCATAAGAAAGGCTGGAGTGGAGTTAGCTATGGAATATATTAGAGTGGAAAACAGCGCCCCTGGCCAGTTTAGCAACAAATAGAATCGTGCCCATCCAATCTGATCTGCGAAGGCCGCCAGAAACAGTCGTACTACAAGAAAAACTAGGGGCAAGATTGAAATCACGAGGCCGATCTCTGCAAGACTGACGCCTCTCTCTAGAAGCAGTAGTGGAACTATTAGTGCAAGTCCTCCTGACACAAAGTGATTAAGGAAGGTAACTGCAAAGATTCTCTTCATCTAAGATACACCCAAACACCTCATGTGAGGATAACTTGGACACGCATGTCAGCTTAGCTGCAAAGCACAGAGAAAGTCATTGCCATACGGGTTGTCCAGAGCATCTTTTGGAATGGTTGCCACAACCCGAAACCCCTTCTTTTCGTACAGCTTCCTAGCAGCCAAGAAATTGCCAGAAGCTCCTGTAAACAACATCACTTTACTCAGAACGGCTCCGAACCTTTTGTAGTAACGTCGCATTCGGACAATGGCATCTTCAATAAGCTTTCCTCCAGTTCCCTTCCTTCTTTCCTCAGCCTTAACCCACAAATCCACAATCTCTGCCAACCCATTATTCGCTGCTTCCCTTGGTGCCCAAGCTAGAATACCAATCAATTCTCCATCTTTCCAAGCACCAGAGATCCAACCATTCGTTATGAATCTTCCATAGAACGTCTCAACCTCTCTTCTTGAGCTGAAAACTTTCTCATAGATCCTGAAGAACTCTTCTTGGGATTCTGGCGTCAAAAGACCGATTTTCACCTTAGCAGCGCCCATTTCTACTCCCTATTTCTCTAGAAGCCTGACAACTCTCTAAAATATCTAGTTTCTCCCACAAGTCATAAGAAGTGAATCGCAAACATTGAGTATCAAATGACAAAGTCCTTTGTGCACTTCTGGCAGTTGCTTGAAGATGAAGGGGAAGCAAAGGAGAGAGCTGAGAGAGTCCTGAGATCAATAAGGAAATACAGCAACAAACCAAAGAAAATCTTAGAGTTGGGCGTGGGAATCGGATCTGTTCTAGCTCATTTCCCGGAGAGCTTTGATATTTACGGGTTGGATATTGAAAGAGGAGTACATCAAGATATGCAAGAAGAGAATCGAGAGAGGACAATTCTTAGTATCCAGCATGCATAATTTCAAGATTCGCGAGAAATTCGACGTAATATTCTCCATATTCGATTCCATCAACTTCCTGGAGAATTTTGGTCAATGGAAATCAACATTCGAGGCAGTAAGTCACCATCTGAATAGAGATGGCCTGTTCATCTTTGACATATACACTTCCAAGGCACTGCAGCATTTCAGAGGAAAAGAAGCAACAGCCAGCAAATTCTCAAAGGGATACATCTATGACAAGGCAGTCGTCAAAGAAAACGCACTTACGTGGGATTTCAAGATTTTCGAGAAGGTAACAGAAGACATGTATCAACTCCATGAGTATGAATGGAAAGAAGTAATCTACCCAACTCCACAGGTTAGGTCTGCTCTTTCCAGATTGTTCAACATACTCGAAAGTAGATACTACGAAGAGGGTAGAAGAGTGTTCTTTGTATGCCAGAGGAAGTTAGCGTTTACCCGAAAAGAAGCTATAGCCAGAGCCACCAATAGAGCATGATTTGACCGATGAACACGAGGAAACCCAGTAGCATCAAGTTGCTCGCCATATTGCTATCATCATCTTTTGCCGCGACATAACCAACAAGCCCACCTACTAAGCTGAAAATGATTGGGATAAGATACCATGCTCTATTCAGCTCTCTCACGTTTTGACTCGCAGGGGCTGGGTGATAGACAACTTTTCTAGTCGTGTTTCCAATAATCCTTCCAGTTTCATTTTCATCGTCGGTGATGCGAAGCTTGTGAGTTCTAAGAAATACTGTCATGGCATCTTTCCTTGATGTTCTGTGTTTCTGTATCGCTTCTGTTTCCGATTGCCTGTAACCAGACTTCAGGGCTAGCTCCAAGATAGCTCTATCTTTTGATCTACCTTGATTCTCCAACTTCAATATGTCGTCGCTTAATTTACCATGTGGGTCTCCAGGATGATCATAGGTATACTTCCTCACCAGCCACTTGTAGACAGAATCCGTTGCTGCGTCCCTCGAGGATCCCACGAAAGCTCCTCTCCCGTTACTATAAGTAACTACGGAGCTTATAGGCAACACGCCTTATCTCGCGAAATGTAGAAGTCTTCTTGCCGTCCCTGCAGGGTGGACAGGGCGGGATTCGAACCCGCGGCCTCCACGATGCCAACGTGGCTCAGTTTGGATTCTAACGTCTTAGAAAGCTTCGGAGACTTCCTGAGGGTAAATAGAAGGCTTGAAGAGAGCACAATTAAGGAAACGCTTCAAGACGTGAGACGCTTTCTGAAAATGTCCAATTCTGTCATCAGCTACGAGAATATAAAGGAATATCTTGCGACGTACATCGAGAAGGCCCCGAAAACCTACAACAGCCAAATCACAAGTTTAAGACGTTTCATCAGGGACTTTCTGGAAAAGTCAGAGTTGATTATGAGTTTCAAGATGGCGCCTGTTGATGAGTGTCAATGGTTTGAGGATTTGCCTTCCAAGACACAGCTGAAGAAAGGCTTCAAGGGATTGGACGACACTAGAGCTAAGGCAATCTACCTTTTCACAGCTGCAACTGGTTTGAGGAAAGGCGAGATTCTCGGGTTACTGAAAAGCCAGATAAACATGAAGTCTAGAGCTGTCATAGCCCATCATTACACCAGGAAAAAACGCAGCGGAATAACTTTCTACAATCATGAAGCTGCTGAATGGCTTAAGAAGTATCTGAGTGGCAGGACTGATAAATCGGAAAAGCTGTTCGTGATTAGCGATAGACAATGGCGAAAAATCTGGACGAACGCGTCTAAGGCAGCCAATGCCAAGATTACATCCAAGGTTCTTAGAGCTTGGTTCTCAACAGAGCTGGGAGAGCTAAGCGTTCCTGATAGAT
>CP070683.1:510964-529118 GCA_020352645.1 Candidatus Bathyarchaeota archaeon
CCCATAGCACAACTTCTATTGCTCCAGTTTTGTCTCCAACCCGTAGCTTGGCAAGCACTCCATTACCTTCCGGTCGAGAGAACGTTCGTGGTTTGTTGACAAGTAGAACACGACCAGCGATAGTTACATTGTTTAGTCCTGCAACGAGCTGCCTTACATAGATTCGAGGGGGTTTTTTGTTGCGTTTGATCTTGACACCCATTCCTGCAGCGACTAGTCTTGCTGCAGCATCATCGGTTAATAATCCGTCGCTGGCAGCCTTTTTCTCTTCAATAGCCTTCACAATATCCTCGCGAGTTATGTCTGGATGACGTGAAAGGACACGTTTTACCACTTCTTCTATGCTCATTCTCTTCACGGAAGTCTAGAGGAAAATGATAGTCTACAAGCCTATTTTAACCCTTTTTGCATGGTGGTTCTAGCCGTTATGAGCAGTGTCGCTTCACGGATCGGTTTGGAGGGTTGCGTTGTGTTTTTCTCGACACATGCTTCGGAAGGTGGCGGTATAACAGTAATTGCAATGGTCATCGATCTTGTTTCTATTGTGATTGGAACAGCATTTGAGTTTCTGTTGGTTACACGCTTCGGCTTGGTTTCAGCTGCTGATGGCATCTTCTGTGGGCAAGCATGTCAGGCAAACAGAATGGTCAAGAATGAGGCCACTATTCAGTTTCCTCTTCCCTGCCCCGTAATAATTGCAGGAAAATAATGACCAGAGCTATGAAAGTTGTAATCATCAAGATGTAAATCAACGTTTGGAAGAATTCTTCTACACCCAACTGCTGATTCACCTTTTTTCATAGTAACCGGAATTGCATATTTAAAGCATCGCTCTTTTCCATTCTTTCATCAGTGATTCGTATAGTTCATCTTCTTCCTCAAAAGACTCGTAGCTTTCAAGGGATTTCGCAAGCTTTAGGGCTATCAGATGGTAACACAAATGCACCTGTTTGTCCATTACTCGAAAATAGAAATCGTCACAACTGCAGTAGTCAGCAGCTGGCCACATTAAGTAATCTCTCTCTTTGCCAACAACTATCCAAACTACACGATTGCTTGGTGTGAAGAGGTATTTTTTCACACGTTGATCTTCAACTGCTTCCCAAGCTCTAGCAAAACGTTGGCCAAAAGCGGATAGAAGCCTGTTCTTATCGCTTTCTTGGATCTCTCTTTTCTCCCCTGCTTTTCTGCAGATTTGCCGGAGAGCCTTAAGCTCTGAAGTTTTGGCCAACGATTCTTCGCCATGGTTCGGTGAGTGATGACTTGTGACATCTGAGAAGGAAGAAAGATGATGGATTAGTCTATCTCGATAGGTTCTCCTTTAGGCTGGTGCTTTTCGGATTTTTGGAGCGTAACCTCTAATACACCATTCTTGTAGGAGGTTTTAGCCTGTCCTGGCGCCACTTCTGATGGTAGTTTTGCTTCTTTGTAGTATTTGCGATCTTGTGTTTCAACGGAAATAGTCAGTACATCATCCAAAACATGGAGTTTTATGTCTTTCTTGTCAACTCCAGGCAATTCTGCAATGATTTTTATCTCGCCATTTGCGCTCATTACGTCGACAAGGGGTTCACGTTCCTCTTTTATCAGAGGTCCACGTCTGCTTGGCTGAACGTTTCCAAACTCCCTTATGATTGGTTTTCCGTCCGGGCCAATTCTCATGGAATAGCCGTAGACAAAAGGGCCTAATTCTCGAATCTTGCTGCCATCAGGCAGCTGTCGCTCTCGCACATAATCTCTTGGGATACGGGAAGTAAGCTCTTGGATTTCCTTGGTCATCATTTCTTCGATGTCGCGAAGCATGTTATCTATATCTTCGAAGAACCATCCTTTTGAAAATGGACTGTGCATTCTTCTTCTAAACCACTTTTCGAAATCATCGTCCCATGACAATCTGTTATTCACCTCACTCTACACTGCTAGTATGGATTTAATAAGAATTTCAGGTTTCACTCGTCAATGAAAGGATTTGAGTTGTTCGATTGTCCCTAAGAATGATCCATCTAAGAGATACGCTTCCGCCTTGTTAATGTCCACTGCTTGTGAACGTAGAAGTGGGCCTATGTAGCTTCTATATTGTCTTTTTCTGTTTATTGGACGGCCTCCAAGGAAGTCGTTGAAGATGGGAACTATCAGTAGTTCTTTGACTTGAGGCTTTATGCTGAACCTTGTTTTGAATGCTTTGATTGGATTGCCGGCTTTCTTGATGTGCTTACTTCTTAGAAATCCATTCACCAGCTTTCCAGTGTCACAGCGGGCTTTTATCCACACTGGCTTTGTTGTTCGAAATCCTAGCGAATCACGAAATGCTATCGTGGGATGTATGTGTCCAATTACAAGCGTTTTGCATTGCAGCAGTTTCTTGGAAGGCCATGTGTGTCCATGGAAAAAACCTATAGTGCCGAGAGTTATGCCTGTTGCCGGATGCATTTGTGTTGATGGTGGAAGCAGCGGCTCAAGATTTCCATCGTGATTTCCACGCAAGATCTGGATTTCATTGACCTTGGCTTCTAACGCTTCGAAGAATGCTGGGACATCACGCCATTCACCAGTCTCTGCTTTCGCTATTGTGTCCTTTATGTCTCCTAGGATCATCAAGGTTCTTGGTCTTGTCATCTCTAGCAAGTTGAGAAGTTTCTGGAGGATTTTTTCCATTTGTGACGGTATGTGGATGCCTTTTCTGGATAGGTTTATTTCCCATCCTAGATGGAGATCTGAGATGATTAGGGTCTTGTGCACATTTTGTGAAAGAAGCAGTGCTGGGTAGTTTTTCACGGGTGTGAACATTGTTGTCTATGCCTGTTGCAGATCTTCTAGTATTATCTTGTGTAGTTCCTTGTTTCCGGCGGCGATGAAGGATGCTTTTTCTCTTGGGCTCAGAGTATTTCTCAGATTGTTGTTATCTGGTGTTGTGACTATTGCACCGGCTTCAAGCATGATAAGTGTGGCAGCGGCTATGTCTGTGGTGCGAAGCTTGCCTCTGATGTCTATAAAAGCATCTGTTGTGCCATCAGCTACGTAACAGAGTTCAAGGGCGTTGGCCCCTAAATGACGGATGTGTTTTGTTTTGGCGAGCAACTGGTTTAGCTTCACCGTTAGATTGGCGATCTTGTAGGTATTCAAGTCAACGCCGATTACGGCCTCTGATAGTTTGCTGGTCTTACTTGGATTGATCTTTTGGTCATTGCGGAAAGCCCCACGCTCCTTTTCTGCAAGATACAGTGTGTCATGGAATAGATCAGCGACAGCAGCAGCTTGTATGCTGTCAAGGCGTCGTGTTCTGCTGATGGCGATGCTTGTGCAAGCGAAGGGTAATCCTCTCAGAATGTTTGTGGTTCCATCTATAGGATCTGCTGTGACGTAGCAAGTCGGCTTTGAGCCGTAATGTTGAACTCCTGATTCTTCACTTATGAGTGTGAAGTTTACACTATGTTCATTCAAGGTTTCTACTAGGGCTTTTTCAGCTTCAAGGTCTATGTGTTTCTTTGGGTCACCTCCAGCTCCTATCCCATAGGT
The DNA here is from genome assembly GCA_020352645.1 of Candidatus Bathyarchaeota archaeon. Lineage (GTDB taxonomy): Archaea > Thermoproteota > Bathyarchaeia > Bathyarchaeales > SOJC01. Next base: position 514,481 of record CP070683.1, read on the forward strand.
CTTTTCAGCGTTTGATGTTGCCATCAGCTGCTTGACTACAGTCTTGATGCGTTCTGCGGCTTCTGTGAGAATCGTGTCCCATTTCATGGTTTATGGATGATGTATCGTTGCTTTTAAGGATACGTAGTGAGTGGTACTTATGTGAAAGAGTAACGTAACGGGATTCACTGGGCAACAGTTAATTCCGTGTAGTGATTTTCTCTTTCTGGAAAGCAGGGGTTCCCAAGCTAGGTCAAAGGGGTGAGGTTCAGGACCTCATGGCGAAGGCCTTCGTGGGTTCGAATCCCACCTCCTGCACCACACGTGAACATCTTACAGTCTTACTTGTACACGTTCTGAGCGGGCTTGCAGCGTTACTCCCGAGTTGAACGATGTGATAATGCAGTGGCTGAGCCCATGTACAAATCTCCCTAACGCAACAGATGTTGCTGCCCCGCCAACCGACAAGTGAGTCAGTGGCTAGAGCTTTTAACGCAAGTGTCTTAATAGATAATCCTTGGAAATAGATGTTAGTCACAAATAAAGAAATCATGTCAGACGCACTGGCCAAAGGTTACGCTGTTGGAGCATTCAACATAAATAACCTCGAGATTCTGCAGGCGGTTGCTGAATCTGTTGTTGAAGAGAGGTCACCAGCAATAATCGCTGCAACTCCCAGCGCTATTCGATATGGTGGACTTGAGTATCTCGCAGCGATTGCGAAAATCGCAGCGAAATCAGTTTCCCAGCCTGTGGCCCTCCATCTTGATCACGGAAAGAATTTGGAGACAATCTCAAAATGTATAGATTCAGGCTTCTCTTCCGTGATGATTGACGCATCTCACTTGGATTTCGAAGAGAACATTTCTCTCACAAGAAAGGCTGTCGATCTAGCTCATCCAAGAGGAGTTTCTGTTGAAGCAGAGCTTGGAAGGCTGGCGGGCATTGAAGATGATATTCGACAAATAGATGCAGTTCTGACTGATCCTGAAGCAGCTAGGGAATTTGTGAACCGCACCAGGGTTGATGCTCTAGCGGTTGCAGTGGGGACTTCTCATGGCGCATATAAATTCAAGGGAGAGCCGAAACTAGACTTCAAAAGGCTAAGGGCCATAAGAAGAATCGCGGACACACTGCTGGTTCTTCATGGTGCCTCAAGCGTTCCAACTTGGATTATTGAGAAAGCAACAAGATATGGAGCCAATCTAGCAGGAGCCAAAGGAATACCTGAAGATCACATCAGAAAAGCCATCTCGCTAGGAATATCAAAAATAAACATCGACACGGATTTGAGGCTAGCTTTCACAGGTGGTGTCCGTGAAATCCTTGCCACATCGCCTAAGGAGTTTGACCCAAGAAAAATATTAGGGCCTGCAAAAGAGACTATCAAGCAAGTGGTGAAAAGCAAAATGCGGTTGTTTGGCAGTTCTTGCAAGGCTTCATGAGGGGGGCAAGTGGTGAAGATCGCAGTCTTAAGTGGAGGTGGCGATGCTCCTGGAATAAACGCCGTCATCAGAGCGGTCGTTAGAAAGGCGATTCAGGATTATGGCTACGAGACCGTTGGAGTCAAAGATGGTTGGAGGGGGCTAATAGATGGTGAATTTGTGCCTCTAGACTTGAAGGCGACCTCTGGAATGCTCCCTCGCGGAGGATCCATTCTTGGAACTTCAAGAACTAATCCGTTTAAGAGGAAGGATGGCCCGCGAAAGATTCTCAAGAATGCTCAGGAAAACATGATTGATGCTATTATTGTCATCGGCGGGGACGACACATTGGCTGTAGCCTACAGGCTCTTTGAACTGGGGCTTCCTTGTGTTGCCGTTCCAAAGACAATAGACAATGATCTTGCGGGTACAGACTACACTTTTGGCTTTCAAACCGCTGTTTCAATCGCGTGTGAAGCTCTGGACAAACTTCACACGACTGCAGAGGCTCATCACCGTGTGATGATACTCGAAGTTATGGGAAGATACACTGGTTGGATTGCTTTGTGGGCTGGGCTTGCGGGAGGCGCGGACGTTATCTTGATTCCTGAGAGACCTTTCAACATCCAAGAGGTGTGTGACCACCTCAGGAGAAGGCAGAGCCGCGGCAGCAACTTCAGTCTGATTGTAGCAGCTGAAGGCGCCAAGCCCAAAGGAGGCAAGGAGATTACGTACTCTCGCGGTGTGGACGAGTTTGGACACGCAAGACTCGGAGGAGTTGGCTATCATCTAGCAAAGGAGATTGAAGCCTTGTGTAAAGACATTGAGGCTCGCGTCGTGGTTCTGGGTCATCTTCAACGTGGAGGCTCTCCAATTGCCTTTGACCGAGTACTTGCCACTCAATATGGTGTTGGAGCAGTCGACCTTGTGAAAAAAGGGACATTCGGACACATGATTGCACTTCATGGAAACAGATTCGTCTCAGTTCCACTGAAAGATGTGGTTGGAAAAAGGAAAACTGTTGACTTGAAGCTCTACGAGATAGCGAAGGTCTTCTTTGGCTGACATATACGCAAGGAATTGTTGGAGAAAGCTTAAGTGCATCTACAGATTCCACCATCTAATTCAGAGTTAACAACGTTTTAATCATTTCCGCCCAGACTACTTACTTGGACACATGAGATTTCAGAATAGACCAAGCTTTCTGATACTAGCTCTTGGCGTTGGAATAGCCCTAACCCTTGGAGCAATCGCAGTCTTCTATCAAATAGATGGAGTAGTTCACGTGACGCTATACGGCTATGGACTGCAATTCAGCAATGAATGGGCAATTCCTTATTGGACATATTTGAGATTAGCACTAGGATTGCTGGGATGTGCTGTAGGTCTAAACGCATTCGCCATTGCATATGCACTATTGTCACAGCGCAAGGCAGTTGATCTTAAGCCTGCAAGCTTCCAAAGAGTCAAACTGAAAAGCCCGACAGCAAAAGGTAAAGAAGAACCTGCGCTTGCCGAGGTCGATGAGGGTGTTGAGGTTGATGATGGTGTTGAGGTTGATGATGGTGTTGAAATTGCAGCCTTGCCTATGGTTTGCAACAAATGCGGCAAGGTGTTTACCCAGCCTCTTTGTATGTTTGACTTCAAATCGGGAAAGCCAAGATTGGTCAACGTATGTCCTTACTGCAATGCCATCCTTGCCGTATCAGGCAACTCAAAGATGAAGTAACGCAAACAAATGGGACTTGGACCCCAACTTGTCTAGGAAATATTAGATACTCTCAAGCATCTTTGAAGCCTTGAGTGATTTTTCCATGATGCAGCGTCAACTTCTTCTGTGCACATTCTGTTATCATGGGATCATGGGTCGTCAGGACAAATGTTTGCGCTCGAGCATTGTTCAGTTCTCTTATGAGGGAAATTATGTTCGTTGTGTTCTCTTTGTCAAGGTTTCCAGTGGGTTCATCCATCAAAACTAATGCAGGATCATTTGCGAGAGCTCTGGCAACTGCAATTCTCTGCTGTTCGCCTGCACTGAGTTCATGGGGGCAATTGCTTAGTTTGTCAGCTAGACCAACAGTTTTGAGAAGGCTGAGAGCCTTTTGTCTGCGTTTGTGTTTAGAGGTTCCAGCGAATATCATTGGAAGCTCCACGTTGTATAGCGCTGACATGTTTGGGATCAGATTATAAAATTGGAAGACGAAGCCTATTTTCCTGCACCTTATGCGTGAGAGTTCTCTCTCTTTCATCAATGCGATGTTCAGCCTTTCTATCCATACTTCACCTGACGTCGGTGTATCAAGTCCTCCAAGCATGTTCAGCAGAGTTGTTTTGCCTGATCCGGATGGTCCTTGAATAGCTGCCAGATCTCCCCTTTCCAGCTCCAGATTAATCTTATTTAGTACGGGGACGTGGATCTTGCCCACGCTATAGGTTTTCGATAGGTCAACTGCGCGAAGTATCAATGCTCTATCCAAACCGCAGCACCTCATTAGGTCGGACCCGAACTGCTTTCCAAACAGGGTAAAGTGATGCCAGAATAGAGATTGCCATTGAGAATCCGAGTCCATAAAGGAATATGTCAGGGTGAACAGGAATCCGTATCGACGTGGTTGATGTTATAGGTATCAGCAACCCGCTGCCGAGAAGCAGTATCGAGATTGAGCAGCCTAAGACTCCACCAAATAGTCCTAGTGCGGCCGACTCATATGTTATGATTTTCACAATGTCTGTTCCTTTGGCTCCTAACGCTTTCATTATTCCTATTTCCCGGGTTCGTTCGAAAACACTCGTCATGACTACATTTGTTATGCCAAAGAAACATGCAATACCCGCAATGGCGAAGAGTGCTAGTGAAATCCAAGTGATCGAATCGATTAAGGGAGCGAGTCTATCAGCTGCTTCTTGGCTTTTATAGACACCAACATTTGGGAGCTCCTTCTTGATCGCGCTAATCACCATATCGATTTCTACGGGATCTGAGACTGTGAGTATTATGACTGAAGTTCTTTCTTCAAGGCTGAATATTTCCTGTGCAATCAGGAAAGGTACTATGACCGCATTGTCTATCCAAGTGTCGGTTCTGTATATTCCTGAAACTGTGAGTTCCCAATCGTTGATCGTGATGTTCTGATCAACATGCTTTCCCAAGAAGTCAGCGAACAAGACTCCTACAGCGGCTGAACTATCATTGTTATTGATCATTACTCCTTCAATCATTGTGTACGTGTATAGACGGTGAATGTAAGCAGGGTTTATGCCGATTGTGAGCCGGAGATCCTCCGAGTCAATACGAGACACTCCCGTGATTTGAGGCACCACATTTCTCACATTTGAAATGTTCTGCATTGTCCGAGTGTAGTCTTCTGGGATCGTGCTGAGGAAAGGTACGAAGGCGCTCTCATCCCAAACCATTATTTCGCCCCCTAAGTCTGAAACGCTTTCCTCCAAGCTTCGCTGCATTGTGGTCGTCAAAGATGAAACTAATATGAAGATGAGAACGAAGATGGCCAAACCACTTACCGTCAATGCATTTCTTAGAGCTCGACGACTGAGGTTTCGAATAGCTATACTCAGAACATCAAGCATAATAGCCCCAGCCTTGAGTAGTTAGAGGTCCTCTACATACGTAAAACTCTTCCGAGGCTTTCCGGTCTTTTCGTGGGAACCGCGTGAAGTTACACTAAACGTAAGCTCAGCTGGCCAATCCGACTGCTGCATGTCCATAGAAATTCACCAACTTTCTCCATATCTTACAGCAGTTATTACCAGATCGAATATGTCTACATCTCCATCTCCATCAATGTCGCAAGCCTCAATGTACTCTGGGTCTGGCTGAGATGAGCCATATGCGGCTACAATGCGGACAAGATCGAATATGTCCACGTCGTGATCTCCGTCAACGTCGCCGGGAATGGTCAACAGAATCACGCCGTTTACAAGAGTGTTGTCAGCGACGTCGTTTTCTCCTGGAACTTGCTCAGCCACTCCTATGATGGTATAGTTACCGTAGTCATATCCTGACGTATTCCACACCAATTCCACGGTCATGTTTTCTGAGGGTGTTAGGGTGACCTGTAGTGTTCCGATTAGAGAACTGTTCGCGTATCCGAAAATACTGAACGTCTCATTGTACTGGCCCTGATTCTCTATGGTGACGTTTATGGTGACCGAGTATCCAACTCCAACTAGAGTTCTTGAAGAGGTCACCTGTATAACGGCTACGTCACGCTGCAAGACTGTAATTGTTGATGTTGCAACACTTGATGCGTTGTCATCATCGGTAACGGTTAGGGTGATGTTGAAGTCGCCTTCTAATGAGTACGCATGTTCAACTACAGATCCCGTTGCGTTGTTGTCGTCCCCGAATTTCCAGAAGTACGAAACAATGTAGCCGTCTGGATCATAGCTTGAGGTGGCATTGAACACTATGGCTTCGGTCGGGTAGCATGTTTCAGCGGATTTGGTGAAGACTGCTGTTGGCGGTCGATTCAGCACGAATTTGATTGCAGTTGTAGTGTTGACTGCTCCGTCATCATCTGTAACTGTCAATCTTACCTTATAGTTACCATCATCTGCATAGGAGTGTTCTACTATTTTGCCAGTTCCATTTGTTCCGTCGTCGAAATCCCAGAAATAACGGGTGACTATTCCGTCTGGATCATAGCTCTCAGTTGCATTGAAGACGACTGTTTCATTTGTGTACACTGTACCCGCTGATCCTGTGAATCTCGCCACCGGTGGTGTGTTCGTAAAGATGTAGCCCCAGACTTCCTTATTGCCATATTCTACGTTCTGTGTCACAAAGTTCAGGAGAATCCTATCTTGGTTAGCCTCAGCTGCAATTACATCACCATCAATTAGCGTTAGGTTCTCATCTAACCTCACGATTCTCCTTCTGGGCTTCCAGCCTGCAATCTGTTTTATCTTGAGCCATGCACTTTTGTCTTCCAACGTCCACCAGTGCACGTATATTTCTTCCTTGTCTGGGTTGATTCCAACCAGTGGCCACGAATATGCTGTGCTTCCCAATGATTCATCGGTCAGATGTGACGTGACAAGTTCGTCCTTGATAGTCCAGCTTCCTGTTGTCAGGTTGCGGAAAGCATAGTCTGCTCGACTGGTTGTTCTGCGGTAGACGATGTGAATGTTACCTTGGTCGTCTGACGCGGCGCTGAAAGGATAGTTGCTTGACATTCCGTAGTCGGAAGCATTCTCTAATGGGCTGAGGGAAGGATCCTGCCAGAGTCTACCTCGGGGCGGTTCTTCATCTCCAGCACTGCAATAAATAACGTATATTGCGTCGCTAGGAAGACTTAGGGCGACGCCGGATACTAGATCTTCATCAGCGTTTTCGTTAATCTGTTTTGGGAATCCAGTTGCAGTCTCCCAGGTTCCATTGTTGAATCGGTTCTTCACCAGGTTCAGTGTCTTTGAATATTGATCTGTTCGGTTGCCGAAGACAATGTAAGGATAGCATGATGTATCCGTGATGATGGAGCATGGGTAAAATGTTTGTGACGTATCAGCCTCTACTGCAACCTGTTCAGGAGCCAGCCAAGCTACTGTTCCGTCTGTGTTCAGCACACCCTTTCGGTAGAGTATGTCGTCGCCCAGTTTTTCTGAGTTGTATACGTAGTGGACTGTTCCGTTGAAAATGTGAACGTAAAACTGAAAACCGTTCGATGCAGCTCTCACAGTTTGGGGGGGGTTCCACGCTTCACCATCCAAAGTTGATGTGTATCTCATGCTTGCACCGTCGCTGTAGAATTTCCAGAATCTTCCAGTTTTGTTATCATAGAAGTCTTTTCTACCATAGCTGTGTGCTATCGGTGAACCGGTAGAGTTCTCTATGCGTTGTAATAGCTCGGGACTGAAATTCTTTAAGGGATGGACGTAGAATACGTGAGTTTTCTCCCAATTGCCAGATGTATCATTTGCCCAAAAACGGTAAGCCAAGACGGGAGCCGATTGATTTTGCAGTATGATTGTATGGTTGCTCCAGTCCTCTGTTCCAGTCAGGGAACCCGTTAGGTTTTCGGGTCTCCAACTGCCGCTTGCGTTGTGATTCAGCATGTAGCAGCTTAACCCATCAGGATCAACCCATTTTATCTTGAGAGTTACTTGATCTCCGGCTTTAGCGTATGGTGCAGTGCTAACGCAAACGGGGATTGGGCCATTATAGATTCGTAGGTATGCCCGCCTTACCATGACTCCGAAAAGACCGGTGTGAAGTGATGTAATTTTAAGATTTGCATCGTTAACTAGTGAAATCAGGTTTAGCGTGTCGGTCACGTTGATTTCTGTCCACCTGTATTCCAAGGTTAGATTGAACGCTCCCAGATTGACTTCAGATAACTCGTTCGCTAAATGAGCCGACGCTTCATGCGTTGGCATTATGCTACGAGTTTTCCATTCAATCATCAAATGGACAGTTTGCAAAGTTGTGAGGGGCGTGTCTTCGAATTGAAACCAGGAACAGCTGCCTGACGTGAGCGAGGTTATGTAGCTGTTGGTATCATTGTGCAAGTAGGGGCTGTCTCCAGTGAACATCCAGCCTGTTGATTGAGTGTTGTTGAAAAGATCGACCCAGCATATTGTGCCTCCAAGGTCAAGTTGAGGTGAAACGTTTGATGTAGCCTTCTGATTCATCAAACCTGGAAGTGTGACGATCAAGATGACTAACGCAATGCTTGGAAATCGCTGGCGCACCTTTCTCCCTAAAAGATAGTTTCCTACAAGATTAATATGTTTTGTGAAAGAAGTTTCTACAAAGGCCAAGCTTCGACTCGGCAAATGGATTATTGATAGACTACTGTCATCAGGAATTCTGGATGGTCTTCAGTCAAAGAATGTACCTTTCATGACTATTATCGCGCTTCCAACCAGCTCTACTCTCTCGGCTGATTTCAGTCTTACCCGTAGTATTCCGCCTCTCGCTGAAGCTTGGTATGCTAGCATTTCTTCCTTACAGAGTATCTTAGCCCAGTATGGGGTCAGCGTGGTGTGAGCTGATCCTGTGACTGGATCTTCGTTTATGCCTATCCATGGTGCGAAATAGCGTGAAACGAAGTCGTATGGAGGCTCTCCGAGTGAAGTTAGGATTACTCCCTTGATTTCCTCCTCTGTTTCAAGGTTCTTCATTGCTTCATAGTCAGGGATAGCCTGCCTAACCTCTTTTTCATTGCTCAGGTGTATGAGGATTTTCTTCGTTTGTCTACTGTATGCAGCATTCTCGAATGTCTTTGCGCCTAGAGCCTTGATGAGATTCATGGGGGCATCTGTTGTTGCAGGATCGTCCGCTGGGAAATCCAGGCAGATTCCTTTCGATTCTTTCCGTGCTAGAAGATCTCCACTTTTGGTTTTGAATGTGATTTCTGGCTTTTTTGTGTGAACATCGTCGAAAAGCACGGCTGCAGTGGCTAAGGTTGCGTGGCCGCAAAGGGGGACTTCCACCTTTGGTGTAAACCAGCGGAGGCTGAATCTGCTAACTTCTGCGAGTGGTTTCTCTTCAAGAGGATATGTGAAAGCGGTTTCAGATAGGTTCATTTCAGACGCAATAAGCTGCATCAGCTCATTGGGTATTTTCTTCTGGAGAATGCATACGGCTGCTGGGTTTCCTTTGAATGGTTGATCGGCAAACGCGTCGACTTGATATATTGAGATAGGTGAATTGAGAGTTTTCCTCTTCATATCATTTTCCGCCGTTTCGAAGCTGTTTCACTGAAAAGTGAACGCTCAGATTTAAGATCTTGTTTCATCCCTACGAGATCATCTTCGAGTTAGGGCGAGTACTACTGTTTTGGCTCCTGAAGAACAGTCTGCAAGGCTGAGCGAAATCTGCTGTTGGATTCTACAGCGACGATTTGCTACAAGAGATCTTCGTTGATATACTTGAATGAGAACTCCTTGATGATGCCCTCATCGGTGACCATGATGAAGCTCTTAATGTCTTCCATATATTGTCCCCAGTCACTTCGGAATTCACCAAGCTTTTGGGCATAGTGCCTATAGTCTTTGTGAAGAGACATTATGACCCCAGTCATTCCCAGTCCTTCTCCGGTCGAGGCGAAGAAGGCGTTAGGAAACTTTGATGCATAATCTCTTACTTTTCCTATCAGATCTTCTGAGACCACTTTTGGATCCATCTTGACAAAAGTCAGCGCCATGATTTCGAAACCCAGTTTTCGCCAATCTGGGATGATTGTATAGCTTCGGATGAAACCTTCACGTTCTATTCTGCCTCTAGTTCTAGTTATAGTTGGTTGTGAAACTCCGAGTTTCCTCGCAAGCTTCCTATCACTTTCCTTTGAATTCCTCAAGAGCTCTATCAATAATTTCTCTGTCAGTCTCTTGCGCATAATTGATAATGTATGGTTGTTGAATTTAACATTTTTCGATCTAGAGATCCCAGCTTACACAACAGCTTGTCAAGCGAAAAACTCTAACAAACATTCTGCGCGCTTGGGGTTCTGCAGCTTCCCACATCATGCTTTTGGCTTTTCCGTCTCTGAATTCAATGTTTTTCTCGATTCCAAGAATTTATGCATAGGCTTCCTCAATAAGAAGAGGGAAAGAACAATCATTGCCGTGATTGGTACGCCGTATATTAGCACCTTTCCGAATGCAGTCTCATTAAATGGAGTGAAGATCTGTCCTAGGTTTATGGTTATTTTGTGTGTGCTATGTAGGTACGTTAAGTGGAGAAGCCATGAATCGGCCAACAGTGTGGTTGTGTAATTCGTTTGGTCTCCGTCTAGGTAGACTTCAACATCTGCTATGTTTTCAACAAGGGTTCTTGCGATGTGTACATTGACATATCCTGTCGCGCCTGATGGTCCAGTCACGGTGAAGCCTAACTCTCTGCTCGTGGAATTGAAGGCTAACTCTGATACTGTTGAGTTCGATGTTACTGAGAAAACGTTTTGTTCCTCAAATGGCAACACGGCTAAGTTAGTCGTAGTTATGGTTTCAAGAATATGTATGGAATTAGTTTCGTTTCCGACATAGATGGCTCTGACATTGTATACACCAGTCGCTGAAGGTATCCATTGAACCGAGAAATTACCAGAAAGCCCTGTTGTCGCAGATGTAATATCCGCCCATGAATCGCCAGCGGTTGTACTGTAGAATAGCAGGATTTGAGCGTTTGAGATTCCTGTTCCATTCACAAGAGTTAGTCTACCGTCTATTTCAACTTTGAACCCAATGTATAAAGCTGATGCACCAATCGAGATTGACAAATTCGATGAAATCACCAAGATACTCTTTACCTGAACACTATGGGAACCAAGAGCGTGCTCAAACCATACAAAGGAATGGGTTGCATTTTGCTGAGAAACAAAGCTACTTCGCACACCATCTATGGAAACCTTGAAAGTATTATTGAATATCGCTATGGGAACGGTGATATTACAAAATCCTGTTTCTGCAGAGGTGATGTTGAAGTGCAAAGCCTTTTCAGGGAGGTCAAGATGGAAACTTGCTATCGTTGATTCACTAAACGTGGTTATGCTATGCGTAGTTCCATCTAGTTTGACTTCAAATCTTCTGAGGCGGGTCCATGGATCAATGAGGGGGTAACTGTCTACGCCACGATGAGGAGTAAGAGTATCGCCAATACCATCACCGTCTAAGTCTTCACCAGAGTAGCCAGCCCAGTAATTGCCCTCAGCACCATTGTCCCATTTATTAATATAACCAAAACCTGCAATTGGGAAAGGAGGATAGAAATTGTTATGGTAAATGCGATTATCGCCGCCCTCGAAGTAAAGTGCATATTGCCCAGCTGTCGTGTTCAAAATCGTGCTACCCTTTATCGTGTTGCTTACACCGTCAACATATATACTCAACCGGTTAAACTCCAAAATACAATCAGAAATTATGTGATTGCTACCGGCAAGATCGATACCACGGCCAGAACTGTTTCTAATACGTAGCTTTTGCAAACTTGCTCCATAAGAATTTCGTCCACCAGGACCTACTCGTGTGGTAATGCCACGCCCACAATTTTGTATCGTGAGTTCTGAAACCTCCGCGAAATTCGAAGTAACACTAACGACAGTCCCAGAACCTCCGCCGTCAATAATTGTGCTATCTCTGCTTTCTCCTTTCAGTGAAATGGTCTTGTTTACAACTACAAGCTCATAGTAGGTTCCCGCTTCAATGAAAACGGTGTCTCCAGCGCTAGCGTTACCTATAGCCCACTGTATCTTCTCGTAGTCGTCTGGTACAATAATTGTAGTAGGCTCCGTTTTAACTAGTTTGATGGTTAGTGCAAATGACATACTGACTAGAAGAAGTGTAAGCATCATTCCCAGAACTGCTTTTCTAATCATCTTCTGCCTTCTCTATCCCACATTATACAACGTAAAAGCTTCTTTCTTAAGATCTTTGGTACACCATGAAGTAATACATTGGATAAGAAGAAAGAGCAAACAGAATCATGCGCGCGCACAAGTTATCTGACTATCCATGTAGTTTCACTTGTCTCTCCGCTCTTTGAAGAATATGCTAACCAGCAGCCATTAAAAGGGAAACTCGCTTAGGTAATGTTGCTTGCGGTTCATAACTTGAGCACACAAATGTGGGGTCTAGAGCCTTAGCCCATTTACATGGCCTTCCCATCACATAACTCGTTGTGGACCGTAAGTCATCAACCCATGATGGTGACGTTTTGCCTTGGAAGCCAAGAGTGAAACTGTGCTGAAAGAATGCGCGGTATGTAAAGAAAAAGTCGTGATAAGTTACATGTGTTCGAAGTGTGACTTCAGAGTTTGCATGCTGTGTGCTATAAGCAATCATTGGAAATGTCCAGAATGCAAGGAAGAATTGCTATAGAGAAGGCTCAATCGTAGCTTGCCCGAAATCACAGCACTCTCCACGAGTAGAAACAACTGGTAAAATCAAATAACTGTCCTGCAACTGTCAATCTGACGTTGACCTGGCGACCTATGCTACTGGAGCAAAGTTAGATGCAAAGCACAAGTAATGAAAGGATTTTACTCTACACTTTCAGCGTGGTTCTCGTTGGGCAGGCTATCGAAAACATATTTATCTGCTTCAGGTTGTAAGGGGGACTGAAGTAGACTTGAGCTCGTCATCAAGAGTGTACATGTGGATAGCCGTGGCCTGGCTCTTGTTGGTGGTTTACTCCATTCTGCTAACAAGCGTTGCGGAAAGCATCATAGACATGTTTGGCATTGTGGGGCCTGACGAAAACATGAGACAGATACTGATTTTCCTCTATGGACTAGCTATAGTTAGTTTCCTAGGCGGTTCTCAGATTCCAGCTGTTTTTCTGAAGAAGAGAAGCTTCATAATTCAGTTTGGCTTCAGCGCTGCATTTGGTTTCATGCTTCTTCTGATAGGTGTACTCAATGGTACAATTCTGAGATCTCTTAATGATGATCTTCTCAGACCTTTTTTCCTCAATTATCCAGTAATTGCGTTTGAATACCTGTCGATTCCGTACCTTTTCATGATATTCATCGATCTCTTTTTGGCGGGGCGTTTCAGAGCCTTTTCTTGTGGGGAACTCAGCCGGTTCATGTACAAAGTTCTTCTTCATCCGAGACAGGCATTTGAGAGTATCCTGTTCTGCAACTCAACTCTCTTTTCCTTTGTCTGCACAATTCTTGTTTCTGCTGTTTGGATGCTGAGAACCGTAATCTTCTCTCAGCTGGGATTTCTTCCGGTGCGATGGCGATTATTTCCGTTCAGGATAGATGAACATGTAGGCGTTGTGTCTAAGACACTACTTGTTATTCCTGTCACACTCGCGGCATGGGTGACAGTGTCATTTCTGTTGCACGCAGTAGTAGCTCGATCTGGGTGCTCTAGTCGCCGCTTAGAATTGGCATCGCTCTTGGGATTTTCCTTTCTACCTTCTGTGTTTGTGTTACCAGTCGATCTGCTGGAGATTGGGCTGCAAATCGAAGAATCCCTTATAGCAGATGTGGCGTTTGCAATCGTAGGTTTTGTTCTACTAGGATTATGGCCTCTCACGCTTGCGGTGTTCGCTGTTCGAATGTCAGATATGCTCTCGTGGCGACGGGCCATTTCAATTTCCATTGTAGTGTTTCTGCCATTTGCGCTTTTGCTAGCTTTGATTTTTGTGTAAGTGGGCAAGTGGAGAAATGGCTGGTAAACGGTCGATCTTTGATAAGAGACAGCGTATTGACATCGATCGTTTGGTAGTCAGGTTCGCACTAGCTTTCAGAATCCTGTGGTTTTCTCCTATGTCTTTCTATCATTATGATTGCTGCTATCACGATGGCAGTAATAATCCCGCCGGCCAGAACCAAGGTCCACAGTGATATTGGAACAGACTCGTACTCTCCCTCAATCTCAGTTTCCAGGTTCTCATTGATTATTGCTGTCTGCTCAGATGGAGTCTGGTAGTCAGCTTCATCCCCGAATGTGATGATGTATGTTCCGATTTGTACTGTTCTGCTTTGTGGGGCGGTTCCCCATGATGTGCCGTTGACGAAGACTTCTGCGTTGACGGGTGTGGTGGTTATTGTGAGGGTTCCTGTTATGGGGTCGTATACTCCCTCAACCGTCGTGTCCACACCTTGCTGTACAACTGCGAGTTGCCAAGACGGCGTCAGATATCCAGTGACTGGTCCGAAGGTAATGTTGTACTGTCCGACTGTGACGACTTCGCTTTTGGGAGAATTACCCCATGATGTGCCGTTGACGAAGACTTCGCCTGAAACGGGAGCCGTGGTGATTGAGAGATTTCCAGCAGGTAGAAGTGTGAAGTTTGCAGAAGTAGTTATGTGTGGGTCTATGCGCACTGGTTTGGAATCGCTCATGTACCCAGTTGCTGCAACGCTTACTGTATAGTTGCCTGGAGCGATGTCAGAGATATTATAGTATCCTTCGGAGTTAGTCGACGTAATGTGGCCGTTAAGGATGATGCTAGCGCCATCTATCGGATGACCTGTGGCTTCATCTGTTACCGTTCCATCGATTGCTCCTCCAGCTATTAGCTCAAAATTGACAGTTGTAGTTACGCCTGAGCTCTGGTATATCTGCTTTGATTCCGCTATGTATCCTAGCGCTGACGCTGTTATCGTTTGGTTTCCTGATGGGACATTTGATATTAGGTAGTATCCGTTCGCCTGCGTATTTGCCGTTTCACTGCCTGCGATCACAGAGGCGTTGGCAATTGGTAGCGTCGTTTCGCCGTCGATGACCTTGCCTACTATCCAACCGTGGTCGAATTGATC
>CP070683.1:529218-552185 GCA_020352645.1 Candidatus Bathyarchaeota archaeon
CAAGAAAAGTAAAGCGTAACATAACAGTTGGGTGCCCGAATCCTCTCTCCACTATGTTACAGCATAATCATCGAGAAGGAAAGAGGGTTGGAGCTCAGCCTAACTTAGCACTTTCAGATTAGCCTTGTCGTATATCACTTTTAGTTTGCCAGGTGAGAAATCTGTGTAGTGCTTGGCCAGAATGGTTCTTGGCGTGCGTCCACAGAAGGCGTCCACGTATCGATCTGCAACACCCAACCTTCCCATTTCATCGCAGAACCATTCGCGCAAAACCTTAGGTGTTATCTGAAGACTAGTCCTCTCTCTTGCACTTCGCCATAGCTCTTTCTCATCTTTTCTTGCCATCGGGAAAATCCTCTCACTTCTCGAAGCCTTCTTTTCGCTCAAATACTCCTTTAGAACCTCTTCAGCTTCAAGGTTGTAGAAACTAACCCATGTATGCTTTGTTTCATTCTCAGAGTTTTGCGGAATGATTTTGCGAAGAGCGAAATCTACGTTCTCACGCTTGAGCTTTAGAACCTCGCTTCTACGCAATCCACTAGACGCATAGATTAGGAACAGTGCTTTCTCTTTAGCGGACTCGACTGCTTTATAGAATCGTTGCAAGTCTTTCTTTGATGGAATCACTTTGGGCTTAAACATTTCCTGTGGAAACTTGAAAGTGGCAACTACAACAGGTCTTTGCATGAAGTCTCTGAAGAACACTTTCAAGCTCTTGAGCGTATTCGAATAGGTTGCTGCTCCGACACTACTCAAACCCTTCAGATAGCTTCTAACATCTTCTCTACTGATCTTCAGAGGATTCTTTTTAACGGCCCTAAGAAACTTGCGAATATACCGAATCTTCTCTTTTGCAGTGCTGCGGGCCCGCTTCAAATCCACAATCTGAAAGTCATAAAAATCATCCATCAACGCGCCGATCTCCTGATTGCAATTCCTTTCTGAACGAAGTTCAATGGATGCCTGACACGCAGAAGGTCCCCGGTTCAAATCCGGGCCGGCCCACCACCTTATCTTCTTTAGAAAAGGAAATTAACCAGTAAAACCCGTGGGTCTTCTTCGAATGATTTCTTGCGGTGATAGCGGTGCTATGTTGATTGGATTCTCTTTTTTTCCTCGCGAAGCAGATTAGTCCTATTATGACGCTCAGAGCAAACAGAACTACTGCCGGAGCAACTGTTTCAGTATCCGGGATTATTGAACCGCTTACAATCCACCGGAGACTGTGCTGCTTGGTATGCCTGCTGAACCTGAAAGGAGATCGGTGTTGCTTCCTTGGCGACGGAGTCCACCGTGACTCCATCCTGGCTTGGGCACCGAGGGCGCTTGAGCACTTGCGATAAGTAACCCTACACTGATTGCACTGATAATAGATATGAGAGAGCTCTTTCTGATCATATCTTTCAACGACACAATCCTAGAAGCTATACTTAACCTCTGACTTCTGCGTCCACACATTCTTATGTTTAGTTTGTTCGAAAAATGGAGTCGAGCTGTGTCCTCCGAGCTTATCTTGGTTCTCAGTTGGTGGACGAACAGCACGTTTCTTCAGTTTTTTGTTTCTCTTCCTTTTTGGTTTCCTTCTTTTCTTCCATCACTATCACCTCTATGATGTATCGGATGTCCTATAATTGTTTGTGGAAATATATAAGTGTATAGGAGGCCCAATATAAACTATGAATGAGGAATGCTGTCCAGAGACTCCGAAATGCTGCGACATGCGTGGCTTGCTGTCCTTTCACATATTGTGGATTCTCTCCCGAAAATCTATGAATGGACAAGAGATAGCTGAAGAGCTGAGGAAAAGGAAGGGAGCCAAGCCAACAGCTGGGACAATATACCCAGCATTGAAAGAGCTTCGAAATAAGGGACTGGTTGGAATGGAGAAGATAGGTAGAGCAACAGTGTACTCGTTGTCAGAGGAAGGCAGAAAGGAGCTTCAAACAGCCTGCAAATATTTCTGCAGTGTCTTTGGGGAAATTTTCCACGAGTATGAAGAGAAATCATAGAGTTTGTGCAGCCAAGAAGGTTAGAGCCCGGTTTCGTGAATTTTTGTTCTAGTTCGCTGGCTGAATCTCTTATATTGGGGATAGGCATGTTGACATGACTCTCTATAAGTTGCCTTCATTGTATGCTCAAGCTTCATTTCTGAAGTTCATTGAGAGTTTTTTCGTAGAAGTCCAATGATTCAGGGTTGATCAAGGCATCTCTGTTTGTGACAGGTTTGCCATGCATTATGTTGGAGACCGCGCTTTCAACCTTCTTCATGCTGAAGGTATAAGGAACATCAGGTACTTCGATGATTAGAGCTGGGACATGCCTTGGAGACGCCTGCTTACGTAGGGCTCGAGTGATTTCGGCTCTCAGATCTGCGGTTACGCGAAATCCAGGTGCAGGCTTTACGAAGAGGATTATGCGTTGATCTCCCTTCCAGTTTTGCCCAACAACTATGCTGTCTGCTACCTCTTCGAATTTTTCGACGACGTTGTAGACTTCTGCAGGTCCTATTCGCACGCCCGAGGGTTTTAAAGTGAAGTCAGATCGCCCCAAGAAGGTGATTCCACCAGTATCACTATGTATTATGATCCAATCACCGTGTCTCCAAATGCTTGGGTAGACGCTGAAGTAAGCATCTCCATATCTCCTGCCGTCAGGATCGTTCCAGAAGTAAAGGGGCATTGAGGGAGAAGGAGCTTCACATACAAGTTCAGCCTGCTTGTCAAGCACTGCTATACCTCTTTCATCATACGCCGCTATCTTCATCGCTAGGGCTGGACCCTGCAGTTCGCCAGCGTAGACTGGCTGTATTGGTGATCCCGCAGCGAAGCAGCCGTTGATGTCCGTGCCTCCCGAGATGGAGTTGAAGTGCAAGTCTTTCTTGATTTCATTGTAAACATATTCGAATCCGTCTGCCGAGAGCGGTGAGCCAGTCTGTGATATCTCTCGCAATGATGATAGGTTGTGTGTCTCTCCCGGTTTCGCTCCTTCGCTCCGCAGATAGTTGATGTAGGTGGCGCTGCAGCCGAGAATCGTCATTCTCTCTTCTTGAACAAGCTTCCACATGGTCCTCCAATTTGGGTAGTTAGGGTTGCCATCATACAAGATGACTGTGGCGCCTATAGCTAGAGAGCTCAATAGCCAGTTCCACATCATCCAGCTTGGGGTCGCAATATAGAAGATTCTGTCTTCTCGTTTTACGTCGGTGTGGAGAATCAGTTCTTTCAGGTGATTTATGAGAATCCCCCCTGCACCTTGCACCATACACTTTGGTTTGCCCGTTGTTCCTGATGAAAACATGATATATACCGGATGATTGAATGGTAGTTGTTTAAACAAGATTGATGATGGGCTTTCCTTTGATATGAAATCGCTGTGAAGTATGGCGTTAGGGATCTCGCTGATGTTTGGGTCATCTTCCAGATATGGGAATACTACAACCTTCTCTAGTGAAGGTATTGCTTTGGCTATTTCCCTGACATTGGCTAGAGTGTTGAATTTCCTTCCTTTGTATGGGTATCCTGCGACAGTGAACAGTATCTTAGGATCTATCTGGCCGAAGCGATCTATAACTGCTCTAGGACCGAGCTCAGTGCCGCAGGAGGACCATATGGCTCCTATACTTGTGGAAGCAAGCATGGAGATGGCTGTTTCCGCAGTGTTTGGCATATATGCCGCAACGCGATCGTGAGCTGCAACACCTATTTCGCGCAGCGACTTCGCTAAACGCGCGACTGAATCGAATAATTGTGCGTAGGTCATTCTGACTGACGTTCTAGCTTCAGCCTTGAAAATGAATGCTAAATGGTCATCTCTATATCTTGAGAGGTTCTCAGCGAAGTTCAGTTTCGAGCCAACAAACCACTTTGCCCCTGGAAACTTGCCCAAATCGTCAACGACTTCATCATAAATGCGGGATGCTTTCACATCTCCGAATTCCCACATGGCTGCCCAGAACTCAGGTATGTTTTCAACTGACCATTTGTACAATTGATCATATGATTCAATTCTCTGATGGTGCTTCTTGTTTACGAAGTTGATGAACTGCGTGATGTTAGCTTGTTCCACACGATCATCTGAGGGGGTCCACACGGGTTTTCTCATATTTTAAACCCTTCCAAGTACGAGCTGAACGTTTCATTAGAAACGGTGATACTTCTAGAATAATTTTGCGAAGGAGTTCAATGGAATTCTTTCTTGAAGGACTGTTTGGCAAGATGGGCCGGAAACACGAGTGCACTCTCGCTGTTTTTTCTTCAAAGTAGTCAACAAAGGATAAGTTGCAACAGTCAGACTAAACAGGTTAAGTGGGAAGATGCCTGAAGCCTACGCTTGCCGGCGATGTGGAGAAACATATTCTTTAGACCAGTATGAAGATGATCGGTTCTGCCGTGAATGCGGAACATATCTCATGCCTGAAAGGAAGATTGCCAAGCTTGGAGTCAAGATTGGAAAAGCCATGGTGCGGAAATCGAGACGTGCAAGGTCAAAGGACAAATGGTTGCCTGACGGCTATGAGTTGCGGAAGGGGCAGGTTGAGTTCATTTCTGAAGCGTCACAAGCACTTGAGGATGGGCGAATTTTCCTCGGAAGCGCCCCCTGTGGTATAGGAAAATCATTGGCTTCACTGATCGCTGTTCTGCCCAAGCTTGAGAAGGGCAAATTGCTGATAACTTTTAGAACGAGGAGCCAGCTTTACATTTATCTCAAAGAGCTGAGGGCTTTGAACCTCGGCTTTTCCGCAATATCCTTCTTCAGCAAGAAAAGCATGTGTCCACTGCAGGTGAAGGGCAGTTTTTCATACGTTGACTTTTCTGAGGAGTGCAGGCGGCTCAAAGAAAACTGCTCATCCTTCACTAAGCCTTACTGCAAGTTCTACTGGAAAACGCTTAGAAAGAAGTGGGATGCAGAAGAGCTGGCATTGGATTGCGCCTCCAAAATTCTGTCTCCAATTGAGTCAGTCCGTGTTATGAGGAGGCAGGGTTTCTGCGCTCATGAGGCACTAAAAGCAGTACTCAACAAGGCCGAGATATTCCTCGGCACTTACCACTACCTTTTCAATCCCAGAATAAGAGAAGTTATGCTGCAAAGCCTCCGAACCGATCTCTCTTCAGTCTACGTAATCATCGATGAGGCGCATAATCTGCCCACATTTTCACGAGAGCTACTTTCGAGCCAGCTTACACAAGGCACGGTGGAGAGGGCACTCAGCGAAACCAGAAGATTTCGCTGCAAAACGTCGTCATTAGTTAAAGAATGCTTAGGTGTGCTGGAAAACCAGGTCTTTGAACGTGCCCAGCACATACTGAAGTCAGAGAGACTGAAGCGAGTCAGACCCGAAGAGCTTGGTGATCATTTCATCAGCCAAACCAATTTCTCAGGCATCGAAGTAGGAGATATTCTGCAAAATTACGGAGAATATGTGAAGCAGAAACGGAACGAGCTTGGGCATGAGAATCTTCTGAGTTACACCCACAAGATTGGTGAATTCCTGGGCGACTTTTTTAGCAAGGTGGAGAACAAGTACATCCACTTGATCCGAAGAGATTGGGAAGGCAATGTGCTCCTAGAAATACGAAGCTTTGACGGAAGAGAGATCACAGATCCAGTTCTCCAGCAAGCTCGCGGAAGCATATTGATGAGCGGCTCTCTTTCCCCGCTGAAAGTTTACAGAGATCTTGTGCTCTATGATCAGGACGATGCAAATCTCAAGGAGTTTGCCTCACCATTCCCATCTGACAACAGACTTATCCTTGCTGCAACCGACGTGTCATCTCAGTACGGAAAAAGAACTGATGAAATGCTGGCGAAGTGGAAAACCTACATTGAAGCGATATCCGCAGCGAGCAAAGGCAACGTCGCTACCTTCTTCACAAGCTACGATATGATGCAGAGAACTCTGCGATTGGTGGAGATCGATAGAGACATAATCATAGAGCAGCGAAACACCGAAAGGAACACTGTGGTTCGACAGTTGAAAAAATCAGTGAACAACGCACTCTTCGGGGTCATGGGTGGAAAACTAAGCGAAGGAATAGATTATCCGAACAACCTTCTCACATGTGTCACAGCTGTAGGTCTGCCTTACGCAACTTGGAACGTCTACGAGAAAGCCCTGATAGACTATTGCGACATCCAGTTTCCACACAATGGCGAAAGCTACGCTTACCTGACCCCTGCAATACTTCGGTTGGTACAGGCATGCGGTAGAGTGCACAGATCACCAACGGATAAAGGGGTAATCATAATACTGGACAAGCGCATAACACATCCAAACGTGAAGCAGCAGCTACCATCCAACTATCAAAAGGAGCTTCAAATCATACAAACTCCAAACGAAGCCGCTCGAAAAATGCGGTTATTTTGGAAGAAACATGGACAAACGCTTTAATCCATAGCGCCTGCAGGCTCACGTTCTTATGATTGCCTATTCTAGGAAAGGCTTATTTGCGTGCTAATTTTGGATTCTATCTTATTTTGTTCCTCGGCTCTTTCCCAAGATGTAGTATGACTTCTCGAACTTTCTTCAAATCTTCAAGGTACACAAATTCGTCTATGCCATGATATCGCGTGTCTGACCTGATAGTTCCATAACATACTACTGGAATCCCGTTCTTCGCGAAGAAACTACCGTCATTTCCACCCAGTTCTCCTGCGAAAGGCAGCATTTGTCCAGTGACTTTCTTGACGTTCTCAGCAACTGTTTGAGCAAACGCTGAATGCTCTGCAGTATGATATCCTGGCAGTCGATTGCTGATACCCAAGGTGGCTTCGCACCCTGTCTTTTCCACTGCTTTCTTGAAGAAGTTCTTCAGCTCTTTTTCCGCTTGCTCAACATTCTCTTCAGGTAATAGTCTTCGATCAAAGCGGATTTCGCATGTGCCGGGGATCACATTTTCTTTCTCTCCGCCGTGCATCATCGTTACTGAATATCTTCCCCAAACGTATGGTTTGGGAGCTTCAGGTGGTGAATGAAGGACAGATTCCTTTTTTTCCACAGTGTCTTTGTAGGGCTGCAATGCTGTCAACAGCTTTATGGCTTCGTTTATGGCGTTCTTTGATTTGAAGGGATAGCCAGCGTGTCCCTGTTTTCCTTTGACAGTCACTATCCCCCAGAGGATGCCGCTTGCACCTAGGTAAATTCTTTCAAGGCCTGAGTCGACGACAAGAGCTGAGTCACCTTTGAGTTGGCAATCTGTGAGGACGTAGTCAACTCCGTATCGTCCACCGATTTCCTCGTCTACTCCAGCGATGAGTTTCAGATTAATATCTAGCTCCTCCTTCCTGAGTAGGCGCATTGCACCAAGCACCGCTGCAATACCAGCCTTGTTGTCAGCCGTTCCCCTACCGTAGGCCTTGCCGTTTTCCACCGTTAGTTTGAACGGTGGATATGTCCATTCGGATCCCGGCGGGACAATGTCGAAGTGGGATTCGAGCAAGAGCGTCGTGTCTGAACCAGCATCAAGTGTCACAATAACATTAGGCCTAGAGATTCCATCCTTTGCCCCCTCTTCTCCATTTATTATCTCGGCCTTCAAAGAGTTGCTTTCTGCTTCCTTGACTATCAAAGAGGCGCATTCGTCATAGCCTTCTTTTGAGACTGAATCAGTGTCTATCTCAACCATCTTTGAGAGAAAGTTAATCTCATATTCAAGCGAACGCAATCATCTCAACTCTGAGCGTGCTTTCTACCAGCTACTAAGACTTAGCTCTTTTGATTATTCGCCACTGCAATTAGAAATCCGATTTGATTCTGACAGGCAAATCGATCATAGTTCTTAGTGTTGCTTGTCAGCTCCGATTACGTATAAGGTTATGAACTGTTATCTACTCTTTCCCACCCTGCCGCTGCACTGGTACCATCGATATTTTCTGTGAACAATCTCTTTTGCTTGACACCACATCGAAGGCAGCTTCTCTCAGCGAAAACATGTTTTCGCCTCTCTGTCTTAAGTCCAGGGAGCAGTCCAGGCTCTTTCCAAACGATAAATACTCTTTGTCCATAGTTCTTCCATCTATGCAAACCAATTCTACACAGTAAAGGTGGCATCCAGTCCATCTCTGGACTGCATATGCAATCGGGCTAAATAAGCTCTAGCTAAACTTACGAGTCACACACACTGCCTTCTGTCGAAGGAAAAATTCTGCATCCCACGCTTGTGGTGGGGCTGCCCGGATTTGAACCGGGGTCACGAGAGCCCAAGTCTCATAGCCTAGACCATGCTAGCCGACAGCCCCTTCATTTTTCAGATTTAGAGATTCTTCTGGCTTTTCTAGTTTGTGCAGCTTGTCTTTTTTTCTCCAGACCCTGCTACGTGAAGACTACTGTTTCATTCATAACAATATAAATGATGATGTAAGACAGCTCAGCAGGGCAGACCTTAAGACAAGCATATGTGCATGTGCACGTCTTTTTCAGATTCTTTTTGTTCTCTTTAGTTTTCTAATCTTCTTTCTAAGATCTTCTACCGCTGGATCTGCTGCAACATACTTGGGTTTACGTTTTGCACAGCTGCTGTTCTCATTGAAAATGCTCATGAGAACCTTCCCGTCCATGGTTGCCGGAATCTTCCGGTTGAATAGGTGTAAGATTGTTGGAGCTACATCGTAGATTCGTGCATTTGTAATTTCCCTCCCAACTTTGATGTCTGGGCCATATGCAAGGAAAATCCCATCCATGCGATGGGAGCCAGTATGTCTGTTTGAATAAGGCTTGTCTTCGTAAACATGGTCTGTGAAACTCTTTACAATTACACACTTCCAATCGTTCATTGTGAAGAGAATGTCAGGTGCCAAATCAAGCATGTTGCCCTCATAGATTCGCTTGGGATCAAAAATCGTTGCTTCAAGTCTTGTGTCGACCTCCTGATCAACTGCTACAAGCTTGCGAGTGATCTCGTCCTTCACTTCTCTATACCGTGTCTTTTCTTCGATGAAGCCATGAGGTTCTCTTCCTTCCACGTTCAAGTAAATCGCTCCGAAAGGGATCGAGTGCCCTAGAGCGAATGCTTTGCTTCTTTCAAAATCTACTTGATCAGCAACTGTTACTTGGGTGTCAAATTTCTTCATGCCCCTTTTCAGCAATGGAATTGAAATGAGCGGCGCTAGTATCTTCTTAGCTACCCTTCTCACTCCTGTTCTCATATTTGCTCCTGCCACATGTTTTCTAAACAGAAAGCCCTCTTTCTCCAGCCACGTGTTGAGGTAGAAGCAGCCTTGTTGGGGCCCGAATCCATGATCTGAAACGATAAACACGTTTGCATCTTCGAGAGCGTCCAATAGACGTCCAAGAATCTCATCGATCCTCTCCCACACTTTAACGAATTCCTGCAAGTAAGTCTTCGATTCAATGTGACCATGGTAGGGGTGGGAGTCATCAATGTGTTTCCACATGAGGTGTTGGAGCCAATCAGTGCAGGAAAGTACTGCTAGAAGCATGTCCCAACTCTTCTCAGTTGCCAAGTAATGGAGCGCTTGAGATTTCTTGGACAAGACTCTGTTTAGATCTTCTAAGAACAGCGTTTCAGAATCATACTTCTCGTTGTGATAATCAACCATCAATTCGTAACCGTCAGTTACGTTGTCAAGTTCGCCCTTCAGTTTCTTGGGAAATGTGATGTTTGAAGGATCAGGTGATCCGGCACCTGAAACCATGAAGCCATCGGTTTCGTAGGGTGGATAGAGCATGGGGAAGTTAAAAACTCCGACTCTGAACTGTTCTGAGGATAGGATGTCCCAGAAAGCTCTTCCTTTGATTGTTCGCGAGCTAATTGGAGTAAGATTCACACTGCCTCTTTCGCGGACAAGGAAGTCGAAGACCCCGGTCTTTCCCGGACTCAATCCAGTTGCAAAAGATACCCATGAAGGGCCTGTTACGGGAGGAATAGTTGATTCCAGATTCCCACGGACTCCTTCATCAGTTAGTGTCTTGAAGTTTGGCAGATTCCCATCATTGACTAATGGTTCTATTATACTCCAAGTCGCGCCGTCTAACCCAAGGACCAAAAGCTTCGGCATGTCTTGTTTCTCCCGCGAGTATGATGAGCACGCATTTTGTGTTAGAGACTAGAGGTCAGCGTGATAAAAGCGTTTCATAGTTAGCTTCAGCGTATGAGAATGAAACAGGTGATCGGGATTAAGAATCTGCTAATCGAGGAGCATGCACGTGCTGCAAAAAACTTAACCATCACTTCGAAAAACAATAAGTGAAGTCTATGATTGGGAAAGGCGGAGTTCATAGTAAGGGAACCATAAGTCTCAAAGAGATAATCAATAGCGCAAAGCAGGGTGCCAGCTTTGACAAAGCTGGTGCTGTCGCGATCTTTCTGGGAGTGGTCAGAGGTGTAACGCAAAACAAAGAGAGGGTCACGAAGCTGGAGCTGGAGGCATACGAAGAAAAAGCAAACGAAGCCCTTGAACAGATATGCAGCGCTCTCAAAGCAAGAAGGGGGATCATTGATGTTCAGATTCACCATTTAATAGGTGATTTCGAAGTAGGGGAGGATCTTGTCTACGTTTTGGTAGCTGGAGAACACAGGAGCAATGTTTTCCCTGTGCTGCAGGAAGCAGTTGACCGGTATAAGGAGAAAGCTCCCATCTTCAAGAAAGAGTATACAGCCGAAGAAGGCAAAACAGAATCCTATTGGGTCACCGAACGAAAGAAGCACGATTGATGAAGTATGAATCAGTGGGTGCTACGAAATGTCACTGTGTTCTAGCAAGTTGTATCCACGATGATATCTCTTCCAGAGTGGGTTTCTCGTCTTCACTGATTTTTCCTTCCTTGACATACAGTTCTGCAGTCCTCGCTACTTTTGATCCCAAATTGAAGGTGTCTTGAAGAGCCAAGTCTTGCTTAGAGTTCACTCCGCTTTTCAGCAAGATTACGGCGTCTTGATGCTGTATTCCAGGAACCATCAATAGTTGCACCAGGCTTTGAAGATTTGTTGCCTCACTCTCGGACATTGTGTCAGTTACTGATATTTCCAATGGGCTTTTCAAAAGCAAATCCTCAATCTTTTCTATTCCGGATTTCTTAAGCTGAGCTACTGTACTAGCTTTCAGCAGTTTTCCCTGTAGCGCACTGAGGCTGTCAGTACTTGTTACGTAAGGTTTAGGATAAGACCCTGATTTCGCCAGAGCTTGTTGTGTCCTACTCAACTCATCTCCGACATTCTCTATCTTCTTCAGCCCTTTTTGCAGCCCGGCTAGCTTTCTCTCAAGCGTTTGAACTTTGCTAATCGTGGACTGCATCTTCGTGAGTGTCTTCTGGACTCCTTTGAGAAGCTGGCTGTTACTTTTGTTACTCTTTTCGATTTCGCCTTCAAGTTTGGCTATCTTTCCATGCAGTGTTTCCAAGTTGTCCTTCTGCTGGAATCCTCTGAAGCCAAACCTTGCAAAAGCCTCATCAGTTGAATTCATGATTTCCTCGCATTTAGCATCCAGTCTCTTTCCGAAATCCTCCTGAAGCTGACTCAAATGAAGGTCTGAAGAGCTGTCTCGAACGCTGAGCCAGCAGACTGCAGCACTAAAGATGAAGGTTGCTGCAAGAGTCATAATGAAATATACTTCAACTTCCAATGGGAATGAGAAAACCGTGACTGTGCTTAGATATTGAATCTGCCACGAAAGCCACGCGTGTAATGTGCCTAAGGCTGAGATAGAAGTCAGTACAGTAAATATCCAAATTGCAAAGGCGCGTTTTGAAGTCAATTTCCTCTCCAGAAAGCTCAGTTTCTTAGCAATTTAACGTTATGAAGCTCTGATAATTATTCTAACTATCTGCTTCACTCCATCGCTTGAGGAGAGGCGAATCCTAGAGTTCGTTGTCCATAAGAACACCGTCTTCAATCAAAGCATGTGTTCACTTCACTGTTTTTCCGAGGCTACCGAAAGCTCTGGCGAACCGCTACACAAAATTAGAGAATAGATGGTTGCTGTTTCTTTTCATCCGTATGACCACGTGATTCGTCAGGCTTTTCATCAGCTTTGAATGTGGTGAGATTCTGATCTAGCTTGGCTTCTTGTGCTCCTGTTTTCTCTAAGCTCACATGCTGCAGCGAGTTATCAGGTTCTCCAATGTTGTTCGCAAGAGAATGGCTGGCCTCCGGCATGGAGGCATCGAGATCCTCTTGGTTCATAATAACTTGCTCTTGCACAGCGAAATCGCTCAGCTTTCGCTGGTCCTTTGCGTCGATGAAGCTCTTTGAGCCTTCCGAGGCCTTAGTTCGCAGGGTGTCTGCTGAATCAGCGGATTTGCGGTGGGTCTTCTTGAAAATGTATAGGGTTAAGGTGATCGCTACGAAAATATTAACCCAAGATAACCCGAAGACAAGGCCGGAAAAGACCCAGTACGGCATGGCCCATCTGTAGCTGAACTGCAACCCGAAACTGTAAAGATCGCCGTGAACTAAGTAGTTTATCTGGGTTAAGCTAAGCATCACCAAAAGCGAAGCAGCTGCAATCAAGACCAGCACTACACTAACCGCTGAGTGGTTTATGTTAGATTGCATTGTGCGACCTTGATTGTTTTAGACATTGCAAAACACCATTAAGTCTTGTGACCACGTAATCCAGCTCTCAAATCAATAGTTATGATAAGACAAAGGTGACCTGCCACATTCCATGTTTGAGGAGACATCAATAAACTGCTCCTTCGAGTTTCATTCCTGCGATATTGATTCTGGATAAGTAGGAGGGTGTAGAAAACTAATTATACAAAGATGGTCAACTGAATCTTTTGCGGTGTTCTGATTTGGGAATAGAAGATGCTCGCCCTCGGCTTCAAGCACCTATTGAGAGGTATACGCCTCTTGGAGCTAATTCCAGAATGGAGGAGACAAAGAAGCATCGATTTTCAGCTCTAGTCAATGGAATCTGCATTGGAGTTGGTATGATTTTCATTCTTCTTGGAGCGATTATGCCACTCACAAGCGCTGACATGCTTGTTCAAGGATTGTTGTCAATAATCGGTGGCCTTGTGGCCACAGTGATTGGAGTGGTTGTTGAAGTATACAATTGGGCACAGCTCCGCTGAGTCGTATTCAACAGAGAAATAATCGTTCTCAACAGCCAGAACTCATGCGTGTGCTTTCTGCTTTAGAGGCACTGATTGCCCGCTTAAATGCAGGTGGGGCATTCCAAGCTGTAGTCCGCAAGAGTCCCGTTGCTTTCTATTGGTCGCAGAACCTGTTTTTCTCGGCTGCCGTGTCGATAAACTGTTACGCCTTTGCAGCCTAGATTGTGAGCAAGCCAGTATGCTCTGTCAATATCGTCTGGTGTGGCGCGGTTTGGGAAGTTGATGGTTTTTGAGACAGCGTTATCCGTGTTTTTTTGAAATGCAGCTTGCATGCGTACATGTGAATCAGCGTTTATGTCGTGGGATACGACAAAGAGGCTTCTGAAGTGATCAGGGACTTCTTCTACATCCTGAATGGAGATCCTCTTTGAGATTTTCTTTATCAGTTCTTCGTTGTAAAAGCCTTCTTTCAGAGCAATGTTTTCAAACAAGGGGTTAACCTCGATGAGGCTTCTACCCAAGCTTTCGGCAACTTCACGAATGTAGACAATGGCAAACAAAGGTTCAATTCCTTGAGAGCAGCCTGCAATTATACTAATCGTTCCTGTCGGCGCTATTGTCGTAACTGTGGCGTTTCGCATCGTCTGAAACTGTTCTTGCCATATGCTGTTCTCAAAATTCGGGAAGTTCCCTTTTTCTTCGCCCAGTTCAACACTCATTTTCCTTGCCTCACTGGTGACAAAGCTCATTAGGTCTTCTCCTGCTTTGATCCCTTGGTCACTGTCGTACCTGATGCCCATTTTTATGAGCATGTCAGCGAAGCCCATGACACCCAAGCCGATTTTCCTATTGCCTTTTGTCATTGTCTCTATGTCAGCCAACGTGTACACGTTCGCATCTACAACATTGTCAAGGAACCTCACAGCCAATCTCACAGTTGCTCTAAGCCTATTCCAATCCACTCCACCATCATTGGTTACGAACTTGCTCACGTCAATGCTTCCTAGATTACATGATTCATTGGGCAACAAAGGCTGCTCACCGCAGGGATTGGTTGCTTCAATACACCCTAGTTGAGGCGTTGGGTTGTGCCTGTTTATTGTGTCTAGAAAAATTATGCCAGGCTCACCGTTTTTCCATGCCATCATTATCATAAGGTTCCATATCGCTCGAGCCTTGATTGTTTCTGTAACCGTGTGGGTTCTTGGGTTCAAGAGGCTGAAGTCACTGTCACTTTTGACTGCATTCATGAATTGGTCTGTGACAGCAACTGAAATGTTGAAGTTTCTGAGAACTCCCTCTTTTTCCTTGGCGACGATAAAATCCATGATTTCTGGATGATCCACACGCAGAATACCCATGTTTGCTCCTCTTCGACGACCACCCTGCTTCATCACTTCTGTTGCTGTGTCGTAAACCTTGGCAAAGGATATGGCCCCAGATGCTATGCCGCCTGTGGTTCTAACTGGGTCTCCCCTAGGTCTTAGGCGAGAGAATGAAAAGCCAGTTCCTCCTCCAGTTTTGTGGATCATCGCCGAAGCTTTCAATGTGCTGAATATTCCTTCTATGGAGTCTTCAATTGGAAGCACGAAACAAGCGCTTAGCTGCCTGAACATTGTACCTGCATTCATAAGTGTTGGAGAATTCGGAATGAACTCACGCCCTGTCATCATTTGATAGAAGTCATCTTCGCATTGAGCCACTTCTGAATCGGTCTTGCCGTATTGTTGTTCGACCTCAG
This sequence comes from Candidatus Bathyarchaeota archaeon, assembly GCA_020352645.1. Taxonomy (GTDB): domain Archaea; phylum Thermoproteota; class Bathyarchaeia; order Bathyarchaeales; family SOJC01. The sequence continues at coordinate 543,975 of CP070683.1, forward strand.
CCACGCTATGTGCGATCCGTTTGAACATCTGGCTTGTTGATTCAATCACTCTCCCTTTCTTGTCCTTCTTGAGGTATCGTCGTTCTAGAACCAGAATCGCATTGAGGGGGAGCTTGAGCTCGTCGGTGACCCCGAGCAGAGCCTTGGTTCTTCGAATTGTGGCGCGCTTCTGTCTATACAGGATGTAAGCCTTGGCTATGCTCGCTCGTCCATTCTCAATTAGTGTCTTTTCTACGAGATCCTGAACCTGTTCAACACTCGGTGTTTCCTTTTTGTCTAGCTGACTCTCTAATTCCTCCACGATTTGCGTGGCAAACTCTGTGGCAAGCGATCTATCTTTCTCGCCAACGGTCTTAGCAGCCTTCCAGATGGCCTCGGCGATTTTCTCTGAATCGAACTCGACAACGCGGCCATCTCTCTTCCTAATCTTCTTTACTGCAACCAAGGAGAACGACCTACTTATGAATGCCATTGTCTCAATTTTTAAGTTTGGGTTCCGGTTTCTCTCGAGAAGTCTTTAAAAATGTCTCCGTCTTCCTATTTACTATTCGCTATCATGGCAAGTGATCTCATGGGTAGTAAGGTGCTAGTGGCTTTGGGCGGAAATGCAATATTGAAGCATAATGAGAAAGGGGCAGCTGAGAAGCAATTCGAGAATATCCAGAAGACCTGTGCACATCTCGTTGGGCTGATAAGAGATGGGCATAGAATTGCAATAACCCATGGAAATGGTCCACAGGTCGGCAGCATTCTGCTCCAGAACGAAATGTCAAGGGACATTTTGCCTCCAATGCCTTTAGACGTTTGTGGAGCTCAGAGCCAAGGTATGATTGGCTATATGCTTCAACAATCCATGCGAAATGAACTGAATCGGGTAAACTTGAGCATTCCCGTAGTTGCCCTTGTTACTCAAACAATAGTCAGCGAAGACGATTCTGCATTTGGGAACCCCACGAAGCCAATTGGGCCTTTCTACGATGGATTTGAGGCTCAAAGCGTACAGCAAAACAAGGGATTTGAGATGGTTGAAGACAGCGGAAGAGGGTACAGACGGGTAGTGCCCTCACCTCGTCCTAAGAAGATCGTGGAAACAGATACAGTGAAAGCGCTGATTGACAATGGTACAATAGTTATAGCAGCCGGTGGAGGAGGCATCCCAGTGGTAGTTAGCGAAAATGGCCGCATGAAAGGCGTGGTCGCTGTAATTGACAAAGATCTTGGAGCGCAGATTCTAGCCAATGACATAGGGTGCGATGTCCTTCTCATGCTGACTGATATCGACAGGGTTTACCTTCACTATGGAGAACCAAACCAAGCATGTATCGACCGAATGACTTGTGTCCGAGCAAAACGATACTTGAGAGAAGGGCATTTCGCTCCAGGAAGTATGGCTCCTAAGGTTGAAGCAGCTGTTAAGTTCATAGATGGTGGTGGGCGAAGAGCTGTGATATCCTCCTTGGAAACAGGAAGAGAAGCCCTAGAAGGAAAAGCTGGCACAACGATAACAAGTTAGTGCACGTTGGACAACTCTCTCTATGCCGGTGAGGAAGCAAACAAGATTCCGCATCTATGCAGACTGGTTTATTGATTCGGAATCATATGTCTATTCTCGCAAATTTTAAATACGGAAAGCCTGAACACAGTGACTTGGGTGAAACATTGAAAAAACTAGCTATTCTATTGGCTTTAGTGGCGATTTCAGTTGTTCTGTCAACTCCAGTTGCAGCGCAGGATATTGAGGCAGAAGCGTGGGTCAGTCTTGACAAGACGCCTTATGAACCAGGTCAGCAGGGCAAGATCTTTATTACAGTGAGGAACGTTGGAGATGATCCTATTGAGGTTAAGAACCTAACTGTCGAATTCTCTCAATGGATGAGATACACTGATGAAGGATGGGACCCGCTGGGCAATGAGACTGTCGTCTACGATCCAGTGGTAATAATACCCAGCAAGGAAGGAGTAGCGCTTGATGCCATTACGTTCACGGTGCCAGATGATGACAGAGCTCACAGCACTTTGGTTGATCTCGCTATATACACGAACAAAGGTAGGTTGCCATCCCACTCAATAATGGGGTGGAATGATAGAATCGATGTCATGGATCCGTTTAACCTGCGGTATTTGAGAGCAATGGACAACATTGTAACTGTGCTCACAATCTTGGCGATACTGGCTATTGTCAGTGCTATCGTTGTTGCAGCAGCTATTTTCCTCCAAGGTCGCAGATCAGGAGTTACGTGGGCCAAAGAAGAGTAATTCACTCTCCAAGCTCTTTTTCTTTCTGTTCCGTCGCGTTTAAGTATCCGCGGTGGCTAATGGTTAGAAGAATCCTCTAATGTGGAGGTGTACACAGCTCGGAAAAGTCGTGGTCACGTGTGCGTGGCCTTACATAAACTACACGCCCCATCTAGGCACGATGATAGGGTCGATTCTATCTGCAGATGTGGTTGCTAGATACTACCGGTTGAGAGGGGATCACGTTATCTTTGTCAGTGGATCAGACGAGCATGGAACACCGGTAGAGGTAGAAGCAGTCAGATTAGGCATTTCACCTAAAGAGATTACAGGAAGGAATCATGCTCAGGCAGTAGAACTGTGGAAGAAATGGAAGATATCATTTGACAACTACAGTAGAACAGAAAGCCCCGTGCACAAAGCTTTCGTGAAGGAGATATTCTCCAAAATATATGAGAACGGCTACATCTTTCCTCAAGAAACGGAGTTGCCCTACTGCACCAAATGTGAGCGCTTTCTCCCCGACAGATTCGTGGAAGGAAAATGCCCCTTCTGCGATAATGAGAGTGCAAGAGGAGACCAATGTGACTCCTGCGGTCGGCTTCTTGAACCTACAACCCTTTCTGAGCCACGCTGTGCCATCTGCGGATCTAAACCTGTCATCAGAAAAGTGAAACATTGGTATTTTGATCTCCGAAAATTCTCGGCGGAACTTCTCCGATTCATTGAGCAAAACAAGAATCTACCAGCCAACGCGAAAAAGTTCAGTTTGAACTTGATCAAAGACGGTCTGAAGCCTAGGGCAATCACTCGAGATAATAAATGGGGGATTCCTGCACCCTTCCCAGGGGCAGAAGGAAAAACGATATATGTTTGGGTTGAAGCGGTTCTCGGGTACGTCTCAGCCTCAATTGAGTATTTCAAGCATCGTGGAGAAGAAGAAAGGTGGAAGGAGTTTTGGTTTGACAAGACGGCGAAGACCTTTTACTTCATTGGAAAGGACAACATTCCCTTTCACACCCTAATATTGCCCGCCCTGCTTCTTGCCACAGGAGAAGCGTACAATTTACCTTGGAACGTCTCCTCAACAGAGTTTCTCCAGTTTAAGGGAGAAAGATTCTCAAAAAGCCACAAAGTGGGCATATGGATAGATGAAGCTCTAGAGCTGTTTTCCGCCGATTATTGGCGCTACTTCCTCATATCCACTCGCCCCGAAACAAAGGACACAAACTTCTCATGGGAGATTTTCCTTGAAAAGGTGAATGCAGATCTAAATGACACCCTAGGCAACTTTGTCCATAGAAGCCTTACATTTGTCACCCAGTACTTCAACGGTGTCGTGCCGAGAGCGCTCAACCTTGACGAATACGATGAACTTGTGTTAGCATCCGTCAGCGACTGTGTGTCAAAGGCTGCAGGAGACCTGGAGGCTTGTAGGCTTCAAGCTGCTCTTCGACATGTTATAGAAGTAAGCCGTCTTGGGAATAAATATCTCAATGAAAGAGAGCCATGGAAACTTATCAAAACTGACGGACAGAAGGCTGCGAACACGCTCAACGTGGCGCTTCAGCTTGTCAAGACCCTTGCAGTGATCTTGGCGCCTTTCACACCTTCATGTGCTGAGAATCTCTCACTTCTCCTAAATCTTCACGAAAAAGCCCATTGGGACACAGCTACACAGCCCTTACCAGAGGGTCACAAGATAGAAAAGCCGAAACAGTTGTTTAAGAAAGTAGAGTTGAACGCTGAGGAGTTGCAGGACAAGTTGGAAGAAATAAGAAATGCGGAAACCGTAACTTTCAATGAGTTCTCAAAAATCGACTTGAAAATAGGCAAGATTGTAGAAGCTGAGAACGTCTCTGGTTCGAAGAACTTGTTGAAGCTGAGAATCGACGTCGGCCACGGAATTGTGAGACAGGCAGTAGCAGGAATTGCTCAGCAATACAAGCCAGAACAGCTGGAAGGCCAGGAAATCGCAGTCTTGACTAATCTGCAGCCCAAACGCATCTTCGGTCTTGAATCACAGGTCATGATACTTGCTGCGGAAGATGGTGGAATCATTTCAATACTTCAGCCAGACAAACCTGTCAAGCCAGGAAGCAAAGTAAAGTGAACGATCATTGCCCTTGAAAGTCGATTTGCACGTTCACACTCGACATTCCCATGACGCTTTTATTTCCCCGAAGACCCTCGTTGCCTGTGCCAGAAGAAAAGGAATTGACGCAGTTGCAATAACCGATCACAACACAGTGAAGGGGCTAAGAGAATTCTGCAAGATTAAAGAAATACTGATTATCCCGGGAGTTGAGGTTGAAACACTTGAAGGTCACGTTCTAGCCCTCAACGTTACCGATCTAGTTGAATCCGGTCTATCGATTGCTGAGACAGCTGACAAAATTCAAGATGCTGGAGGCCTAGCGATTGCTGCCCATCCAACCGTTCTTTTCAAGAGAAGCTTAGAGGTTGAATGTGCTGGAGACCTTGATGCAATTGAGGTTATAAACTCAGCTGCTGTCCCATTTTCCTTCTCTGTGCGTAAGAACAGAGAATTGGCGGAGAAACTCAATCTTCCCCAGACAGGAGGTAGCGACGCTCACTGCGGGCCAGAAATCGGTCTCGCCTACAGTTCCATCGATGGTGAAGGGAATATTGGTTCAATCTGTGAGGCTATACAGCGGGGGGCTGTTACACCCTTCGGCAGATCGATTTCCCTCACTATGCGACTAAAGAGACAGTTCATGCGGATCAGAAAAATCTTACAGTGAGCATCTCAAGCCCAACCTGACATGTTATGTTACTTCATGGATTCGCGTACTTGCGTTCACACTCATTCAGTTGTCAACAAATATTGACCTTCAAGTCAACGTTGATAGAATTATATCCAACTGCTTGACATGTTAATTGTGGGATGGAATATGAGTTCGGATGAGCTTTTTGGAGCTGTTTCACATCCTCTGAGGATTGAGATTGTTAAGGCTTTAGCTGAGAGGCCCTTGCGTTTCGCCGATCTCAAGAGGAAATTGAGAATAAGCAGTAGTGGCCTCTTGGATTTCCATCTTAAGAAGCTAGACGATCTGATAACTACAAACGAGGAAGGCTGCTACTCTCTCAGTGGCAGAGGATTTGCAGCCCTTACAACTGTGGAGAGCGCAGCTAGATATTATAGACTACGTTCAGCGCAGAAGAGATCGTTCTTGCTGAATTTAGTAGTCGTTACTCTAGGAAACATTATCACTCTGTGGGTTGCAAGCCAACAGAATAACTATGCGCTGTGGTATGCGGCAGTGCTACCAGTGACGCTTGCATGGATGATATTCTACAGTTACTGGACCATTGTCAAAAGAAGAATTCGTCTCTGGCAATAGCGACAAAAGGGTGTGAGTTTTGGCGTGAGAATTCAGGACTTAGAAGTCCTCTAGTTCGTATAGATTAAGATCTTTTGGCAGTTTGACTGCTGGCTCTGCGTAAGGATCCATGTTGAAGAGTTGAGGTGCAATTGAACCAAGATTGATTGTTGGATAAGAGGGTTTGGCGCCTGTCACGATCAAGGTGACTCTTGTTTTTCCTTGAAGTTCTGAGTCAACTGTTGCTCCGCAAATCACTTGGCCCTTATTCAACATCTTTGTGACCATTTCCTCAAGGTGGTGTGCGTCTTCAAAAGTCATATGATTATCTCCAGCGATGTGAATAATCGCGTCTGCAGATTTGGCGTAGTCAATTGTTAACAGCGGGTTCTGCAGTGCGTTACATGCTGCTTCTAACGCGCTGCTAGGTGCCTTCGACTCTCCAATTCCGACTGTGGCGATCCCTCCTTTTCTCATTATCGCTTGAACCTCAGTGAAGTCAAGGCTAATCAAGCTTGGGCCTATGATTGGTTCAATCAGGCTTTTTACCAGGTTGGCGAGAGAGTTAGCGACCAGTTCAGCGTTCTCGTCATGTGAGGGGTGAGGTGTGAACTCAATCAGGTTGTCATGGTTAATCACCAGGACAGTGTCGCAATTCCTTTTGAGGTTGGTGAGTGTCTCTAGCATCGGGTGTGTGTGGTTTAGCTGAGTTGTGAAGGTTTTATCTACTATTGCTGCGGCGACTATGCCTTTCCTTTTGATTGTTTCAGATACGAATTCGGCGGCTTCTGCTTCAAGTGGGTCTTGGAGGCTAGACACAAGAAATGCGATCTTCACAGGCTCGAGAGCTTCACTGATCTTGTTGAGGATAGTTTTCTTTGCAGCTTGACTTCGATCCGGTGAGCCTTCAGAGACGGTTTGGTTTATGGAGTCTTCACCCTCCGAAGCCTCTTGTCGATCATCGAATTCAGCAGGCTCAAGTGAATTCTTGTCAATGATCACAGTGCACACGCCCTCTAGCTCCATCTTCGTGAGTTGCAGAACTGCTTGAGTGCCTGTGTCCCCTATGCCTATGACCCCAATCTTGTTGGGACGGTGGTTTTGCACGCTGTCAACTAGCTTTGGAGAACTCTGCCATGAAGACTGTAGTGCTTTGTCAGTTGCTCTTTCGCCAGCCATTTTGCTTCCTCCCCCAGACCTCTGTCGATAACATGTCTCTTATTGCTACTCGAATGGCTTCTGCACGGTTTGGATAGAATTGTTCTATCACAAGCAGGTCTAATGCTTGTATGTAGGGTTCGGGGAGATATAACGTGATGAGTTTCATTTTTCTGCCTCCTCCCTTTCTTGTAGGTGTTATAGTGGCATAGTGGTTGTTTGTTATAGCTCTATATAATATGCTACAAATATGTCTCAAACATGTAGGACATATCTTTTTAAAGCTTTTCCCACTCTCGTCGCGTTTTTATGTAAAAGCTGCAGATTCAAAGAATGCTTAAGTTTTTGTTTATGATTTAAACTTGTATATTTTGATGTTGGTGGCGTCTCTGCGTATTTACGTCAAAGGCTTCGGTTGTTCCAGTAGTCTCGCGGATGCAGAGGTCCTTGCAGGCTGTCTGTTGAATGCTGGCCACTCGATTGTGAATAGTGTGTCAGAAGCTGACACTATACTGTACAACACTTGTGCGGTCAAGGCTCCTACTGAAAACCGGATGATTGATCTCTTGAAGAGAGTGCCGAAAGAGAAGAAGCTCATTGTGGCAGGTTGTCTACCGCTCGTAAATTTTGGGAGATTGAGACGAGAGGTTGATTTCGACGGGATCGTTGGGCCAGCCTTCGCCGAGAAGATTATTGGTGCTGTGAATCAGGTTTCTGAGGGATTGTATGTTGAGGATCTGGAAGATATGGGTAGTCTGCCTCAGATTGACCTTCCGAGGAAAAGAGTGAACCGCGTTGTAAGTATTATTCCAATATGCTATGGTTGTCTAGGTTCGTGCAGCTATTGCTGTGTGCGTTTTGCTCGGGGAGCCCTTAGAAGTTATGAAATTGGAGAAATAGTGGGCAAGGTTAAGCGTGATCTGGCGGAGGGTGTTCGTGAGTTTTGGCTTACTTCTCAAGATACAGCGTGCTACGGAAAGGACAGGGGCACTAGCCTGGCTGAGTTGATGAATGCTGTATGCGATGTTGAGGCAAAGTTCTTTGTTCGAGTTGGGATGATGACACCCAATAACTTGCTACTGATTTTCGATGAGTTGATGGCAGCCTTTGATGACGAGAAGGTTTTCAAGTTTATGCATTTGCCGGTTCAGAGTGGTGATGATGAGATTCTTGGGCGGATGAATCGGCTTTATTCTGTGAAAGACTTTGTTGGGATTTTGAAGAGGTTTAGGATGCGGTTTTCGCGATCAACTGTGGCTACAGATGCGATCGTTGGTTTTCCTGGTGAAACTGAGGCGGCTTTCAACCGTACGTGCAGGTTAGTTGAGTCTGTCAAGCCGGATATTGTGAATGTGTCAAAGTTTTTCGTGAGACCTGGAGCGGCTGCGGGCTGTCTAGAGCCTAAGGTGAGTTCAGGTGAGGTGAAGCGTAGAAGCACTGCTCTATCGAATGTGACTCGTAGTTTGGCTAGAGA
>CP070683.1:552285-571256 GCA_020352645.1 Candidatus Bathyarchaeota archaeon
TGAGGTTTTGGGTGCTCCTGTCGAGTTCTTCGAAGACAAGATCAAATGGCCAACTGTCAAGAGATTCATCGCCGAAAAACCCTCCGACCTGAAGCTCCCCAAAGACCTGCCAAACGCTGGCAGAATCCCAGTCATCACAGAAGCCATCAAAATCCTCAAGAAAGAATTCGACGGAACAGTGCCAGTCAATGCGTACATGGTGCCCCCTTTCACAAGTCTCAGCAGCTACTTGGTGGAGTCCACCGAATTCCTCAAGTGGCTAATAAAAGCTCCTGAAAAAGTAGAGCAGTTTCTGGAGAGCACGCTGGAAACATACCTTGAAATCGCCCATCTTTACAGAGATGCAGGAGCTGACATAATCACTCTGCATGAGATGGGTGCATCTTCAGACAATATCTCTCCCAGACAGTTCGATCAATTCGTGAAGCCAAATCTGAGGAAAATCACTGACACCTTAGAGTCGGCTACAATTCTGAACATTTGCGGAGCAACGCTTCTGATAGCAGATAGAATGATCGAGTGCGGGGCAGACGCCATAGCGATAGAAGAAAGGACTCCACTGAAGAAACTCATTGAGATCGTGGACACAATTAGGCCAGACTACCCAATTATTGGCAACATCTCCCCCTACGGAGTGATACACCCAGGCCCAGCTCAGAGAATCAGAGAAGCAGTGAAAAAAACCATAGAGAATGGAGTTGATATGGTCGCTCCGGGCTGCGATTTCTGGTTGGAAACCCCAACCGAACATATCAAAGCATTTGTCGACGCGACTATCGAGTTTGGGACGTCTTGAATGCGAATACATAGCCGTTCTGCATGGATAGAGAACACTACTCTATGCGCTTGAGTCTGCGAAGCATCTCTGCAACCATTGGTTGTCTGCTCAGGTCTTGGTGTGGAAGGAACGTGGCCTTCACATATTCACTTTGAAAGCCTGGATCGACGGCTAGTTCATAGTAGCGCACAGTCTTCGATATTTTCTCAGCATATTCTCTCATGTTCTTCGAAATCAAGCACATCCGGGAGCCTGTTCCAGCGGTGTTTCCGACAAACTTGATTCTATCCAGAGATACTTCAGGATACATGCCGACTGTTCTAGCGCTTTCTGGGTCAATGTAATTACCAAACGCTCCAGCGACATAAAGCTGGGTAATGTCGTCTTTTGTAAGGTTCATCGTCTTGAGTAGAACTTCAGCTCCGGCGCGCATGGCAGCTTTCGCTTTTTGCAGCTCTCTAATATCCGCCTGTGTGATTGTGATGTCGGTGTCTGTACCTGTCTCGTCTTTTTTAGCTATGATGTATTCAAGCCAGCCCTCAGCTGTTTTGCGGACTCGGTCGGTCTCCTTCGCCATGTCATTGTTGAAACGCCCCATCACATTGATAATCCCTACTTTGAGAAGCTCAGCTGGTGCATCCACAAGTGCTGATCCACATATTCCAACAGGTGGGGCGTCTTCCACTGTTCTGTAATAAGCTTCCAGCGAAGCAGGGTCTATGCTCACTCTCTCAATAGCACCGGTTGCAGCTCGCATTCCATGCTTGATCTCCATTCCCTCAAAGGCTGGACCGGAGGCACAGGAGGCAATCATTGTCAAATCCTTGTTTCCGATCGCTATCTCCGTGTTGGTTCCAATGTCAATATCCATGATTATCTCTTCTGAATTGAGCATGTCCACGGCCATGAGATCTGCGACGCTGTCAGAACCCACAAACCCACCTATTATTGGTACATAATGGGCATTTGCTCGTGGATGGGATGCTAGCCCTAACTCCGCTGCCTGTACATCGACGCCTCTGCGGAGTACAGGAGGATAAGGACTCAAGGCTGTAAACTGTGGCCATAGCTTCAGGAAAAGCAGCTGCATAGCAGTGTTTCCGACAAAATTAAGCTCGTAGATTTCTTCAGTCTTCACGTCAGCTTCTGCACAACACTCGCTAATCATCTCGTTGATGCCTGAAACCACGGCTTCGTGCACTTCAGCAAGTGCAGGCAAGCCATGCATCATGACATGGGTTATCCTTGATAGAACATCCTCACCTATAGGAATCTGGGGATTCATTCTGGCAGCAACAGCAGCAACCTTGCCTGTCTTGAGATTGATGAGGAAGCCAGCTAGCTTGGTAGTGCCGATGTCAACGGCGAATCCAAAACAACGATCAGTTGTATCTCCAGGTTCCACCGCTATTATTCTGTCCTTGAACGTAACCGCCGTGACTTTCCATTCCGCTTTTCTTAGAAGGACTGGAAGAGCTTTAGCCGTTTCATAGTCAACAAGAAAAATGCTTGAGCCATTTTCTTCACTCAAAGCGTCTAGAAGCCTGTCTTCATCCGATTTTGCGTCATGAAGAGTTGGAGGGGGCAACTGCACGAAGTGTTTCCTGATGAGAGAGTCGGGCTCAACGGGCACCTCAAGCCCTTCCGTCTGCAATCTCTGCTTTCCCACTCTGCTTCTTTCGGGGACGAAGATTATGGAAGGAAGCGTGACTTGAGTCTGACATGCAAGCCTGATGGATCGACTGAGCTCGTCTTGAGACAGGTTGCTCAATTCCTTGTCTGTGGGAGGGCTTAGCCCTTTGATTCCTTCCTGAATCTTAACCTTGCACTTTCCACAAGTACCTTGCCCGCTACAGAGTGAAGATACATCTACGCCCAATATTCTAGCTGCATCCATAATCGTGGTGCCCGGGTGGAACGTGGATCGATTGCCGTATGGTTGGAATACGACCTCAATCTCGGTCTTCTTCAGAATCTTCACGCTTCTCTTTCTTCATAACATCTGCAGCAGCCATGATGCTGTCAACCAGAACTTTGATTTTGTCAACTGCTTCCAAGGCGTCCTTGCCGTATGCATCTGAACCAATATTCTCTCTCCAATCCTCAGATACTGATCCGCCACCGATAATCGTCTTAACCTTGTCTTTCAAGCCTTCTTCTTTGAGTTTCTCTTCAACAGATTTCATTGACATGAGCGTTGGTGTCATCAGCGTTGACATGGCTACAACGTGAGCTCCTTCACTCTTAGCCTTCTCGATGAAATCATTGACCGGCACATCTTTGCCCAAATCCACAATCTCGTATCCGGCAGCGGTTAGCATAGTCTTTACGATGTTTTTTCCGATGTCATGGATGTCTCCTTCCACTACGCCGAGGATTATTTTCCCCCTTTGCTTATTCTTTGATTTGATATGTGGGGTTAGAACGTTTAGTCCAGCGTACATGGCGTCAGATGAAAGAAGCATCTCTGGCAGGAAATATTCCTTCTTCTCATACTTGTCGCCCACAACCTTCATTCCTTCTGCCAATCCATTGATAATAGCATCAAACGGGGGGACACCTTCGGCAAGTGCTTCCTCGGCGCAATTCTTAGCCTTTTCCGAATCACCATCGATGACCGCTTCGGTAAGCTTCTTGAATATGCTCTCTTTCTTGCGTTGGGCCATGTTCTTTGTCTCAAAATGCTGAAAGAGGGCTAAATGCTTGAGCGATGTATAAAGCTTTCGTGCACAGCCGCTTCTTGTCTATCCATCGCTTTTCAGGATTTTAGCGCTGACTTCCGGGAACAATTTGCATAGGGGGTGCTCACTTGTCGCAGGGGCCGTCCCGAGCTCCTTGGCAGCAGCAGCAATAGTCGCGTCGACAGCAGCTGATGCTGGAACAATCCAGTTGGCAGATTCAATTGGTCCGTACATTAAAAAATCAGCGCACATAGCCAGTGTTAGAGTATGCAAGCTGGCTTCGCAAGCTTTGAAGATGTCAAGACCCCACTTCTTCGCTTCTTTCCATCTTGTTGAAGCATTTGCTGCTCCACAACCTGATGGGATGCCAAACTCAGCCTTCACTGATCGTATCGTTCTAGCCGAGATTCCTATGCTTGGTACACTAGTAACAGAGCAGTCCACCAGAGGGATTTCTATCCCGGCTTCCTTCGCCACGCTTAGTAGGCCTTTCTTCTCCTGAGTTCCTCGAATGACAGACAACAACCCCTCTGACCAAGGATTCTTGAAGTTGAAGGAAAGCACGATAGCAGCCTTCACGCCTGAATCTTTGATCGCATTCAACTCTTCTCCTCTAGTGATCGGGGAAATGCTGTTGTATATTGCCTTGTCCAGAAGCCCGGTCTCTTCTAAGTATCGTAAGCCTTCAATCCTGACGCTCGGTGGCCACGCGTCAAAAAGAAAGGATGTCTCAGTGACAGAAGAAACGAAGTCCACAAACCTTTCAACTGCTTCAGCAGATGAGACCACAACATCTAGCAGGCCAGGATTACCGGTGCTGTCGCATAGCTCCTCTTGATTCTTGATAAGTTTCTCAGCAGCGTTCTTATCGAAAAAACCCTTCTGGCTATCCTTGACAATTTTGTGGCCCTTGTAGAATATTGAGCCAATCAAGACAGTTGGAAACTCTCCGGGTTGCCCCCCGATTTTTGTCTTCCCTATTTCGAAGACTTTCTGAGGAGTTTTGAATCGAAACAAATCTAACCGCCCCTCCCTAAGCACCCATGTTCTCGAACACCATCTACGAACGCTTTTACATGTTTGGTTGGGGTTTCCAACCAGAAATCGCAGCCCGGCATGGGCATGTCACTGCCCTGAACTATCACTTCTTTAACCCTTTCCGCTATCTTTTCTGGTGGCCCTTGATGGATGATCCTGTAAGCATTAACGTTACCCGCCAACGGGTATGTTGACTTGACTCTGTCTGCGATCTCTCTAGCCTTATCCATCGGTGTACTTTCCTCTATAGCCAAAGCTTCAGCTCCGCACTCCACAAGTCTGGAGACCATCTCGAGAGCCGGGCTCCAAAGCTGGCCGCATGCATGAAGAATTCTGGGTGGCCTCACTCGATCAATGAGGTCTTCAAGGTAAGGCTTAACAAGTTCGTCAAAATACCTCGGATGGATATTGTTCAAGGAGACCGCTTCTTCCCTGAATGTGATTATATCAGCACCAGCGTCTTTGAACGTATTAGCGATCTCAGCGAAATAAGGCGTGGCTGTCTTCATGAACTCATGAATTGTTTCTGGCTCAGACTTGCACTTTTTGAGAAATTCTATAGAGTCTACCAAGTAGCTGCTTATACTCTCGAAAGGGCAGCATAGGTAAGCAATTACAGGCATCTTTCCGTCGAATTCTTTCTTGAGGATTTTGATGGCTTCTGTGATGACTGGGATTCTGCCAGCACTTGACAGCTCCTTAGGAAACTTCAGGTCGGAGGGTTTTTCGGCGATGAATCTCTTGACAGTTGGCCATTTGATCTTGTCTTCGAAGAACTCGACAGGAGCACCCAAAACCTCAGCCTCAACAGTCAGATCAAACGGAACAACAGCTGCCTCCAACCGAGCGAGCCTGTGAAGAGCGGATCCCAACTTCGCCATCTTGGCTGGATCTCGATGAGCGGCTGGCCAAGAGCTATCAAAGGCTTTCATGCCGTCCACTGTATATGTGCCGACTGAATTGAAAGCAGGTAGTCTATCGACTTCCTTCTTCTTTCCGTCCAAAATTGTCATTATTCTCTCATATGAGTTCACTTCTTCACACCGTTTTCCCTTGGCGGAGTGGTCTACTGTCTTTTGACGCTCATGCGTGCGCTTTCCTTATGCCTTTCATGATACCGTCCAAATCATTTCCTATCTCAGGCGGCAGTGGTGTTGGTTTGTGCTTTTCAAGTGTCATATCTACGATCTCCTTGGCTCTTTGAATCGTGCTCTTTGAGCCCTCGGTTTTCCATGCATTCAATTCTTTTCGATCGATGAGTTCAGAGGGTATGAATCGCTCTTTCCTGAACCATTCGAGTGTGTGCTTCTCAGCCAGAAACATCCCGCCAGGACCTACTTTTCTTATCAGATCAATGGCGAGAGTTTCATCTGTGACCTTGACACCTTCAACCAATCTTAAAGCCATGCCGCAAACAGTGTTGTCGATTACAAGCTTCTCTAGGCTTTGACAGTTCTCGAAGTTTAGCATTCCTGGCCCTGATATGACGTTAATTCCAGCGAGCGCCCCAAGCACTATGGCGATCCCAGATTCAAAACCGCATTGGGCATCAATGATCTTTGTGTCGCTAAGTCCTAGGTACATGTGGGTTGGAAGATTGTAGTATTTCCCGATCTGGGCGTATGAACAGCCGAGCATCATGGTCTCTATAGCTCCTAAGCGAGCTGTACCATACCTCATATCTAGTGTTGTCGGTGAGCCTCCGTAGATTACTGGAGCTCCCGGGGTTGTCAACTGGGCCATTACTAGGCCGCTAAGAAATTCAGTGTTGTGTTGAACGAGGGACCCCGCTAATGTTACTGGTCCTGTAGCGCCTAGTTGGGGCATTGGAATTATCTCGGCAGGTATGTGATATTTGGCGCAGTCAAGCAGATTCTGAGAAGTGACCTCACTCCACTTTAAGGGTGCTGAGGGACATGTGTCGAAAATCGCCCTAGGTTTCCGAGCAGCTTCTTTTTCTCCTCCAGCTACAACCTCCAGCATTCGTTTCATGTCATAGAAGCCGTCGATGCTAAACGTGCCGGTGATTATTGGCTTGGGAGAGTTCTTTAAAACAATGAATAGACGATATCGATCAGCGATTTCGTCCGGGACGTCTGAGACTACTAGTGCTGTGCTTTGGGCTTGTATATGTTCGAGAGCATCAGCCAATCTAACGAGATCAGTCAAGTCTCTTGTTAGTGGACGTCTGATCTCTCCTGTCTTGGAGTCGAGGAAAAACAACGCTGCTGAGCCTGGATTGTAGGTGACTCTGTCTTTCTCCAGAACTCTGTCGTGCTCTCCATCTTGGCTGTAAAGCCTAATCGTTGATGGTGCTTTGCCTAGTGACTCTTTTGCCAGATTCTGCGGGATAAGTGCGATTTTCTTACGCGAGTCAACTTCAGCGCCTGCATTTTCAAGAAGTTTCAATGCTCTGTCATTGTAGACCATCACTCCGACTTCTTCTAGCAGCTTCAACGAAGCCTCATGAATGCGTTCAACGTCGCTCTTCTGTAACAGCTTAAGTGTCGGACGAGCGGACAATGAGAATCCAGACATAATAAACTCCCCGTACTTCCATCCCTACTCCGCGGGTCCAACTAGTCTCTTAGTGATTTCGACAGCTTCCATAGCATCTCCTCCATAGCCGTCTGCTCCTATCTTTTCAGCCCAATCTTTGGATGTTGGCGCTCCACCGACTATCACTACTTTTCTTAATCCTTCTCTTCGAAGAGCCTCTATGATGGGTCCCATCTTTAGCATGCTAGTTGTCATTAGAGCAGACATTCCGATGACATCTGGCTGGAATTCTTTGGCTTTCTCAACGAATTTTTCCGCTGGAACGTCTGAGCCTAGGTCAATTACGTCAAAACCAGCTACAGTAAGCATCGCGCTAACGATGCTCTTCCCAATATCATGGATGTCTCCCTGGACTGTACCTATCATAACTTTGCCCAAGGATTTTTTCTTGGTTTTTGTTTTCTCGGTCATGGCTGGTTCCAAGATTGCCATGGCTTGTCTCATTGCCTCCACTGCAACCATAAGCTCAGGCAGAAAGACCTCCCTTGCCCCGAATTTGTCTCCAACGATCCTTATTCCTTTTGCAAGTCCTTCTTCAATAGCATCAACCGGATCTACGCCCGCTGTCAGAGCGTCTTCAGCAGCTTTGATCGCTCCCTCTACATCGTAGCTTGTGACCGTATTCACTAGTTTGCTTATGACCTCTTCTCTCATTCGATTGACTCTCAAGCATACCTATACCCGTTGTCATCAATATAAAAGTCACAAACAACTTAGGCTAATCAAAGAATACCAAAACTGAGGAGCTGAAGAATCGGCTTGTCGCAAAAAAGCAGCAACGACTATTTTTTCGGTCTGAAAGTAGAGAGACTGGATCGGGCTAATCTATGTGTAATTGGCTTTCAATGGGATAGATCCTCCACCTATAGAAAAGGCTCCAAGGAGGCACCTTCTGTTATCAGAAGAATGACAACAGCGAAATTGTACGATCCCTTCAGCGAGGAAGGAGTCGATCTCAGGCCGATTTGGTATGTGTACGACTACGGTGATGTAGAGTCTGCTTCGTCAGTACCCGAAATGCGTGAGCGTGTATACGAGGTCATTCGCCATCTACATAACGATGAGCTGAGGTTTCTCTTTCTGGGGGGAGATCATCTCATCACCTATTTCGCGCTTCATACTTTGACGAGGCTGAGCAAGGATAGCTGGGCTTTGATCTACTTGGACTCACATCTTGATTTATTGGAGGAGCTTGAAGGAGACAGATACAGCCACGGATGTGTTGTAAGACGGCTTGTGGAAGAGACAAGCCTTGCTCCACATTCTATCATTGAGGTGGGAGCCCGATCTCTCCAGCCTTCTGAGCAAAAGTTCGCTGACAACGCGGGAACAGGGATCATGTCAACCGTCGAATTCAATCGACTGGGAGCGACGGAAGCCGCCAAAAGAGTCTCTGAGCTTTTACCTGAAGATGTGGAAAGAGTGTACTTGTCAATAGACTTGGACATCCTTGATCCTGCTTATGCACCTGCCTCATGTTATCCAGAACCAGGTGGCATATCGACTCGAAATTTGATTGATTTCATCTGCGGGTTGGATGGACTGGAGATTGGCGCTTTCGATGTTGTCGAGCTCTGTCCCCAATTCGACTGCTCAAGCATAACCGCCATTGGAGTGGGCAAAATTATTCTGGAAACGCTTGGAAAGATGAAACCAACACCCAAAACATGACTTACGTGCTGCATTCCACAGAAAGATCCAATAGGCCAGTACTGTACTTGTTTCAGTATTTAAATGCTTGTTTTAATATTCGAATGTTTACAAACCCGAAATTGACATGCTTATGCCATGATTGCATAAAAAAAGCAACTTTGAGTAACCATCTCCGACAATATTCATAAAAATTGAGATGTTTACGTTAAAAATGAGCAGTGAGTAAAAGTTTAAGTAGCGAGGTCTAGAACACTTCAGGTTAACATTTGGGGTGATAATATGACTAAATTAGAAATAACTGTAATGAAAGTTTTCACTGCCAAAGAAGTGCTTGGTGAAAACACACTTGAATATGTGTGGGAAGAATGGGATCCCCGCTCAAAACATAGAGTAGGAGAAGAATTCATACTGGATGCTACTAATCTTTCTGAAGGCTTCTGTAACTGGGGTTTCACAGATGGGTTCGGAAATCGTGCACCTTATAGTAGGGGGAGTTATCTTGAACAGGAAAATCATGAATTGCGTTCGCCTCCTGCACTGACGGAAGGATACCAGCAATTTTCAAGTTGGAATGAATTGATGAACAGCCACTGTAAGAAGGAGAATTCTTAGAAGACCTGGTGAAGAAGCAAAGCCACCGAATTCAAACCCATGCATATTCTGCGCGTGCAGGACGAGATGTTATGTTAGATGAGCAGTTAAGAAAACTCGAGGAAGAAGCTTGTAGCTGGGGTGACACCGTCCACTACGCTACGGTTCCTCCCATATTCAAGAAGTGTAATGGAAGCTTTCTATGGGATACAAAGAATCAGAAATATCTAGATTGGCAGATGTGGTATTCTGCATGTAGCTTTGGTTACCGAAACGAATTCATTACAAAGGCTCTCAAGAAACAGATAGATGAACTTCCTCAGCTTGCATGCCAATACCTTCACAAGGAGAGGATACTTCTATCAAAAGAGATTGTGGACATCACTTCAAGAACGGTTGGATTGGATGGAAGAGTTCAGTTCAACGTTGGCGGCAGCTCAGCTGTTGAAGATGCTATAAAGTTGGCGAGAAACTACACACACAAACAACTTGCATTCGCGTACTACGGGGGATATCACGGCAGAACACTGGGCGCTACTGCTGTAACGTCCTCTGCCAGATACAGGAAAAACTATGGTCACTTTGGTGACAGAGCCATTTTCATCCCTTACCCATACTGCTTCTACTGTTTCTACGACATGAAACCTGAGAACTGCAATCTCTATTGCGCGAAAATGTTTGAGAAAATGTTTGAAACAGAATATTTCTCTGTAGTAGACAAGAAGAGTGATCCGGAACCCGGTTTGATAATATTCGAAGCCATCCAGGGAACGGGGGGATATGCCAAGCCGCCTGAGGGATACTTCAAGAAAGTGGCTGAAGTATGCAGAAAACACAATATTCTGATGATTGACGATGAAATCCAGATGGGGTTCTTCAGAACTGGGAGGATGTGGTCCATCGAGCACTATGGAATAACCCCGGACATAATAGTCTTTGGAAAGGCCTTAACAAACGGTATGAATCCCATATCCGGGATCATAGGAAAAAAGGAACTCATGGCCCATGACATCTGGGGACCAAGCATGACTCATTGCACCTTCAGTTCAAACCCGTTGGGAACCGCCTGTGGATTAGCTGTGATGGATCTGATTAAACACGAGAATTTCGCCGAGAAAGCAGATCATATTGGGGAGTACTTAACCAAGCAACTTAAGGAATTCGAAACCGAATACCCCATAATAGGCTACGTAGACAACATCGGTGCCGCCATAAGAGTAGAAATAACACATCCTGACGGCAGGACTCCAAACAGAGAGGCGTGCAACAGAATCTTCAACAGAGGACTAACTCCCAACATTAAGAGTAGTAATGGAAAGACATATGGATTAATCCTGGATCAGGGCGGCTGGTACAAGAGCACCTTCACGATCGCTCCTAACCTCTACTCTACAGATGACGAACTAGATCTAGGCGTTGAGTTGTTCGAAAAGATAGTTAAGAAAGTCTCAGATGATCTAGAATGAAAGTTTTCATCTTCGATTTTGATGGTACCATCACGATGGTAGATACAATCGACCTAATATTAAAAATCCCTGATGAAGACCAAGTATGGGAGATCGAGGAAGAATGGAATCAAGGCAAAATAACCTCGTACGAGTGCATGAAATCCCAAACCAGATACTTGGAAGGTATCACTACTAATAGAATCCTTCAACATCTGAAACAACACAGTCGTTTAGATCCGGGCTTTCCCAAGCTGGCAAACACTCTCGAAGAGATGGGGTTCTACACAATCCTTCTCAGCGAAGGCTACGACCTATCCATAGAATTTCATGATGTCCAAAAACAAATCAAGGAGATCTACAGCTCAAAACTCTCAATTGACGATAGAAGGCTAACGGGGAAACTCAAAGTTTCCAATGAAAGAAGACGAAAGTATAATAAGGAATGCATAGGATGTTGCATTTGCAAAGTCGATTTTCTCCATCAACTAGGCAGAAGGCTTCCAGTGACAAAATCATTCGCTGTAGGAGATGGACGATCGGACGAATGTCTATTCCAGTCAGTAGACGTATCGTTCAGCTTGAACCCAGAACTAAAAGCGACCTATCAAGTGAGGAACCTCTCGGAGGTTCTTGAGGTTCTGGTCAACTCGGAAGCCTTAAACTGAGATGGAAAAATTAGCAACGAGAAACGGATCAATCTCTTCCAAAAAACTCCCAGAAGATATGAAAAAGAAAGAATGGATTAACACTCTTCGACTTTCGAGACAGGGGCCATTCGACTGTTCTTCTCAGAGGGCTACTTTTCGTGCTTCACGGACAGGTGATTCTTCCGTCTTCCATGATGATTTGCCTTTCTGCATAGTCAGCGACGTCCTGCTCATGTGTGATAACGATGATTGTGGTTTCTGTTTCTTCATGGAATTTCCTGAGCAAATCCATGACTTGC
The DNA here is from genome assembly GCA_020352645.1 of Candidatus Bathyarchaeota archaeon. GTDB lineage: Archaea > Thermoproteota > Bathyarchaeia > Bathyarchaeales > SOJC01. The sequence continues at coordinate 563,980 of CP070683.1, forward strand.
TTTCCAGTTGCTGAATCCAAGTCGCCGGTTGGTTCGTCAGCAAATATCACTGCAGGATGATTGGTCAGTGCGCGAGCGACGGCTACGCGTTGCATCTGCCCACCGCTTAACTGGGCAGGGTACTGTTCGGCTTGTTTGCTAATTCCAACGCCCTCAAGAAGTCCTTCTATCCTGTTTTTCAAGTCTTTACTTAGCCCTGCGAGATCGGCGGGCAAGGCTATGTTCTCACGAGTATCGAAATGGGGCAGTAGCGCATAGCTTTGAAAGATGAAGCCCATATCTAACAATCTGAGCTTCGACTTTTCTGAATCGTCTAATCGATGAAGGTTTTTTCCTTTGAAGAAGACAACGCCATAATTAGGTTCATCCAGACCAGCCATGCAATTCAGAAGAGTCGTTTTTCCAACTCCAGAATTACCAATTATCGCCACAAATTCGCCCTCTTTGATATCAAGGTTGACTCCTCTGAGGGCATAAACGGTGGTTTGCCCTAGACTGTAATTCTTGGTCAAGTCCCTAACTGATATGATGTGTTCAGCGGAGGTTTCAAAGACTTGTGCAGTTTGGGAGCTGAAGATGGTGGATCGGAATGTGAAGAATGGAAGGTCTGAGCCAAAAAAGTCCAACCATAGCTTCGAGAGTTCAGCTTCAACGAACAAGTCTGAACTCAGTTCAGCGATAGTTAAGAGAGCAAGCTTGAATTCGTCCATAGATTTGGTAGTCTTAACCTCATTCGTTGTTTCATCCAGATAATCCTTCAGTTTATATTGGCACCGTTCTAGTTTGTTCTGAACTTCGGTCAAGAGAATTTTGCCTTGGCTTATTTTCCAAGACATTTGTCTAACAGCTGTTCTGAGATCTTTTGACAGCTTTATGAGATCATGTTCCTTGAAGAAGACTGTGGGTTCATTGAACAGTTTGAATATACTGAGGATGGTTTCATCCATGTTTTGGAGTGAACTTAGCTTAGCTGACAGAATCCGCAAGAACATGTCAAGCTTAGCTTGCACTTCGGTGTTGCTGCTCTTATAATGTGTTCCTTGAAGCCCTAGTTTTAGTCTTTCCAACACTTTGTTCATTTCTCGCAGGCGAAGTAGCGTAGGTTCTAGAAATATGCAGAAGAAGTTGAGAAATGCTAATTTGTCAACCATCGCTTCCAAGTTAATATTTGGCTTGACTCCAGCTGCTTTTAGAAATGGGGTCTTCCATCCTGAAAGATAGAGCTGGACTTTCCGCTCTTCGCCTAAGTTCCAAATGGCTGTCAGGCTGTTGGTCTGAAGCTCACAGAACTTGGTTGGCAACTCTGAAACTAGCTTTTTCAGTCGAAGATCGAATACTTTCTCAAGTTTTGGGTCGATCTCTCTCAGGAAGCTTTTAACGATTTGCGATGTTTCCTTTAGTTCTTTTTTTCCCTTCAGGTGCTTCTTGAGTTTTGATTCATTTCGTGTGTGATACTTTTGGAGGCGAAGATGTACTTCATTCTGGATTTCGGTCAGGATTTCAAGGGAGAATGGGTCTTCTAGAGGTTTGTCCGCGGCTAGGAAGATGAAGGTGTTGTGTTCTTTGGAGTTTATGCTTGATTCAGGCGTCTCTAGATGTTTCTTCAAGTACTTAGTTAGATTCTTGGTCAATTTGGAGTTTTCCGAAGGAACGGATTTGTCTATTAGTGCAGAAAAGTAGGCTTTCATTGTTTGATCTCCTTGGCTGAAGAATTATTTTCTGTCCGTGAGATCTTGCCGTCAGTCATGTGGACTATGTAATCGCACTTTTCTGCAATCCATCGGTTGTGGGTTACAAGAACCAGAGTTTGTTGATTGATTTTGTTTATACGGCGAAATAGATCCATGATGTCAGAGCTTGTTGTGGAGTCTAGGTCGCCGGTTGGTTCATCTCCTAGGATTATGGCAGGTTGGTTGATTAGGGCGCGGGCTACAGCGACTCTTTGCTGTTGGCCTCCAGAGAGCTCAGTTGGTAGATGATAAAGTCTGTCGCCCATTCCTAACTCGCGTAGCATCATCTTGGCTTGTTCTCTAGCTAGGCTGGAGTTGATTCCTCTTAGCAACAGTGGAGTTTCCACATCTTCTACAGCGGTCAAGAAGGGAAATAGATTGAATAACTGGAATATGAAGCCAATGTTATCTCTGCGAAACGCTGTCATCTGTCTATCAGTTAGAGTTGAGGTGTCTACCCCATCGATTATTATTTCTCCAGATGAGCGGCGATCCAAGTGACCTATCATATTCAGTAGAGTAGTCTTTCCACATCCTGATGCTCCCATGATGGCCATCATGTCTCCCTTTCTGACGGTTAATTCTATTCCTTGAAGGGCATGAACCTCGTTGGGTTTGCCCTCATTGTAGCGTTTATGGAGTTTGGAGATTTCGAGGATGGGCTTTTGCGGAGTTGGATCTTTGCTATTATCTATGCCCTTCATCCTACATACCTCAATGCTTCAGCGGGGGGAATTCTCGATGCAGCGAGAGCTGGGATTGAACCTGATCCTAATGCAATCAGCACAATGAAGGAAAGATACAATCCAAGTTCTTCCCAGGGAATTACCAAGGCTGTGTTTTGCATGTTGGCAAAGCCCATGCTTACAAGCAATCCGTTAACTACTCCGATGAGTAATCCGATTATTCCGAGAACCACTAGTTCAAGGAGGACTGACAGAATTACTTGACTTCTTGGGAATCCTATGGCTCTCATCATCCCGATCTCCCGTTTTCTTTCGGAAACATTTCGAACGGAGATGACTCCCATGCCTACTGCACCTATTGCGAGACCGAAGGTAACGTAGATTTGCAGAAATGACGTTATTCGATCCATCATTTCTAGGGTTGACTCGATACGGGAATAGGTTAGAGCAGTACTGGCTAGAAAGAAGCGGTCATTTGTCAGCAGGCGATATCCTTCATCGTTTGTGTTTGTGAATGCTTCAATAGCTTGAGCGATGTCTTCAAGTTGAGGATCATCGATTGGGAGATTGGTCTTGATCAGAAAGGAGTTGTATTGGTCTTTCTCTCGGGATGTTAGGGTTTGTCCGTTAGCTTCGCCGAGAAAGTTTGTTTGAACGGCCCAATGTTCGGGCATATACAGGGTTCCTAGGATTGCGCTGAAATCAGATTCTCCTCCTCCAAAGCTTAATCCGGTTCCGAGCGGGAAACCACCCGCGCGTTGGCTGTCAAGACGGCCTCCGATTGTGAAGGCTTGGTAAACAGGAAATCCTAAGGATGAAGTGTTCATTGGGATCCAGATTTGCAGCCCCAGAGGCAGAAGAAACGAGTCTGTGAAGACTATTGGGTTTTCGATCAGATTTCCACTAACATCTCTTGAAGGGTCAACGCCTTCAAGTGGATCTGCAGCCAAAGCCGTCCCGGGTCCTGCAGATCCTAGTTCCAGATCAGAGAGTTCAATCTCTCCAGTGAAAACCGCTAGCAGAGCGGATGAAACATTGTAGACGGCCATCTTGTATGAGGGGTCAAAGAGTTGGTCCCACGCTCTTTTGGATAATCTCAGCAAATCGTCATCAGATGGATCTGAACCAAGAGATTCTCGAACACCATCTGGAAAGCCATCTAGATAAAAGGCATAACGCCAGTCAGGGTCTAGGTAGTCTGAAGCGTTGCCCCGGATCTGTTCTGACTTGAACTCTCCTGTTCGGATTGGAAGCAAATCCGTACTAGAGTCGAACTCGGAAGAAAGCGGGTCCTCTAGAGCTATGAACTTTGCAAAATCCAGAGTAGGCTGAAAGGTTTTGAAACCGATTACGTCCGTTATTCGATCATCGATATTGTAAAGTTCATTTGAAAAGGACAAGTCAGGGATGGTTGCTTCAGGCTTGCTCAAGAAGACAGTCAGATCTATACCTCTGGAGTCTTCTTCAATTTGAGTTGCTGCTCCCAGATTTGTAGGGATTAACGTAGCTACAAGAACATTGAGAGTCAGTATGATTGCAAAGATGGCGAAGGTCAGAGTGGAACGAGTGATGTGTGACGAAATTAACGCGGGTGATATCTGGCCTACACCTTTGACTCCTCGAATCTTTATCAGAATATTCCTTAAGCCTCGCATTATGATGGGCAGGTTGAGGGCAACGAACATTATAGAACCGATCACGATTTCTACAATTCCTAGAATCAAGATTTCAGTTGAGAATCCAGTGATGTCTGTCACCCAGTTGCCAAGTGCTACTACAAATAGGATTGAGGGAAAGGCCCAGAGGGTGAGGGCTGTTATGTTGAATGCTTTGACTCTGCCTATGAACTTCGAGAGGAGAAGGCCTAGGCCTCCAGTGAAAAGGCCGAATCCCATCATGAGCATTCTCCATTCTTCCAGGCTGTCCCAACCTTCGCTGTTCCAGAAGACCTGACTGGTGTCATCGACTATTCCGTTGAATAAGAGGAGAGCGAGTCCAGCTACTATTATCAGAACACCAAAGGCTGCTAGGTTGCGACTGGATTTTTCTCTAAATCTCAATTTTATTCCCCGAAGGGCTTCTACGACGTTAACTCTGGACGCTCTTAGAGCTGGGAGAATTCCAGTCACTATACTCAGTACTACTCCTGTGATGACTGAGAGGATGACTGCTTCTTGAGAGACAACTGGTTGGACACTTAGTTCACCAGTTCCGAATAGTGTTACCAGATAGAGGGCCACAGCTTGGCCAAATGCCAGTCCTCCGAAAAACCCTGCGATTCCTCCAATGATTCCTTGGAAGAGGTTTTCAGCCATTATAGATTGGAAGATTCCTCCGCGGCTTGAGCCTACAGCGCGCAGGACTCCTGTTTGAAATTCTCGGTCTTCCACACTCATGAGCTGAACATTAGTTATCAGCAGAACTCCAGTTAGCATGATGAGAAAGCCTAAGGAGGTTAATATAGTTCCCATTATTGTTATGAAGAATTCAGCGAAACCGAAAAAGTCTAACCTGGTTGAAGTAACCTGATAGATTTTCTGTGTCTTGCCTGTTTGAGGGTCGACTTCTTCAGGAATCCTTTCTTCAAGCAATTCTACTTTGCTTCTCAGATAATCTTCGTCTATTTCTAAGACAAAGTGATCCGTTTTGTAAGCCACTAGGAAAGCGCTGATTTTGTCTGTGTCCCGCGTGGGATCTTGCAGGCTAATCCATTCTTGCAGATGCTCTAACGCGAATACAACTCCGGAATACTGTGAGCTGATTCCAGGTCGTTTGGAATCGAAGAATCCAACAACTTGTAGCTCAACAGTCAGCAATTCCTGTACAGGTGTGATAATTGGCGGACCCGAAGTTGTATTGATGGTAACGATGATTGTGAAGTTGGTGAATTCTGTGACTAATGAAACAGGCAAAGCCGATTCTTGATTTAAGCCTAATTTCTCAGCTTGCCTGCTTGATAATAGGATGCTTTTGTTGCCTTCTAGAAGGGCAGCTATGTCCATCTGTTCTCCAGTTTTCCAGTTGTAGAATCTGCCGAATGCGTTTGGGTAATCTACTGGTATTCCAGCAGCTTCCATTGTGGGATCAAACTGGCTAGACACCAGTGCAGGGATCTGTGTAGAAAGCTCTGGCATGACTCCTGCTGCCTCGGGAACCAATTCTTCGATCTGCTGTCGGTCCGCTTCTGCGAGGTAGCCACCTCTAGTGCTGTTCGTGACTCTGAGATCCACCTCTCCTTCTCTCTGAAGAAGACTGGTAAGAAAGGCATTCCCTAAAGTGTCTGTGGTGATTTGAATGCCTACCAGTAGTGTAACTCCCAATGTTACAGCTAGGACTGCGCTAAGGTTCTTTGTCTTTCTTCTGGATAACGATCGCCAGGCAATCATGAAACTGGATTTTAAACCCATGGAACCACCAAGCTAACTCGTTTCTTCGTGCGCACAGCCTCAGGACTCATATCGAACGTTTTCATTGTTCGAAGCTGTGGATTTTGCTAGGCGAGATGGTTGATGAGCAAGCTCGAATGTGTTCACCAAACTACTTCTCCTCCTTAGCTTGCTGGACTATTCTCTCAAGTCTTTCAGAGCCATCTTTCAAGATCTCGATGATTTCTGTCACATTCTCCTGTGTCAACCTGTCTCTTGCAGCTGTTCTCAAGTCCAGGAGCGCCATGACAAACCTTCTGGCTTGTTCTCTGACTTGACTAAGTTTTTCATGGTTCGAGCCAAACTGGGCTACGCCGATGAGCATTGGCGCCAGATACTCTAGTTTCTTTAAGAATCTCTGTCCAAGCTCTATCTGTTCTCTGTAGAAGGCTTCACCTTCTTCTGTGAGCACATAATTTCTGACTCCAGCTTCTTCACGAGGCAATTCTCTGGTGTAGCCTTTCTTGCGTAGCCAAGCAAGAAGTGGATAAATGGATCCTGAGCCTTGTTTCCATCTTCCTTTTGTTTCTTTCTCGATTTGCTCAGCAATCTTTGCTCCCGACATAGGTTTTTCGGTCAACATTTTCAGGACCAAGAACCTTAGAAGTCCTCTTGGAGCGCCTGCGGCTCGCTTCATCGCGTATGCAGCCATTCTATCACCAGTGATATCAGTAGAAATATCACATGCGACATTTAAACTTTAGGCAGCCACTACGACCTGTCTCAAGTGAAGTCTCTCAAGGGGCGCATGAAACGGCGGCTGCTCTATATGCATATCCAGAACCAGCTCATGTACTCTGGAGCGTTGATGACCCTGATGTCAGAAGGCAGGTGGATGTGATTCTTGAACCCGAAGCTCCTCTCTCCACATTCATATACAAATCCACATCTTCCGGAAGCTTCATCATCATTAATCCTATCTACGTAGTAAGTCTTAACCTCAGCACTTCCTATTGTTGCGTACCATCTAATGTCGAAGGTTAGTTCTCCTTGATCCGCCAGACTGAGAATAACATCGAGAGCCGTAATAACTCCCAGCTTGAACACGTCATGCCGAATATTGTGGGCTTCCACAGTGACATTTGTAAATCTTAGGATTTTCGATGTGCCTATCACGGTAACCTCGGGGATAATTATCTTGTCGCTTTGCCCCCTTCTGGCAATTTGGTTTCTGAAACCTGCGTGGATCGCAGATATTTCGTCTGAAGATGTTTGATAGATCAGTATATCCATTTGATCTTTGACGGGATAATGATCCATGCGAAAAGCGTTGAATTCATCCCATCCTCCATCATAATGGACACTGTACCACCAATTCTCCGTTCCGTTGATTGAGTCCACAACGTGCGTGTTCAAGTCTTCGTCAAAGTGGTACATAGTGTCAATTTCGCCCAGCTCATTCAAATGGGCTATAACGTCAAAGACGGAGAAGTGTC
>CP070683.1:571356-620252 GCA_020352645.1 Candidatus Bathyarchaeota archaeon
GTTTTCTCAGGTGTTTCGACTTTTTCCGTTTTCTCAGGTGTTTCGACTTTTTCCGTTTTCTCAGGTGTTTCGACTTTTTCCGTTTTCTCAGGTGTTTCGACTTTTTCCGTTTTCTCAGGTGTTTCTTCTGTCATGTCTTCTACCTCCTCAATTACTTGAGGACTGTGATTTCTGATGATGGCTTCTGTACGCAAGATGATGAATGGCTCTTCATAGAATCTCTCCGAGTCTCTTATAGTTTTCTCACGTCTCACCTGCAACAGACAAGTGTGACAAGGCCCGATTCATAAACGACCGCCTAACGCTTGGTATATTGCACTCCTTTCTCAAAGGCTTGGATGTTGACATCAACGTATCGAGCTTTCTTTTCAAAGAATTCCTTGAGACCTTCAAGTACGGTTTCTGGTGGGAGGAGCTTTGTTTTGGATATATAGCATCCAAGCATCACCATGTTAGCGGTTTTCGGTTCACCAACTTCGGCAGCGATAGCGTTTGCCGGTGTTGGCATAACCTTTATGTCCTTTCTTTCAACCGACCTAGTGACCAGAGAGCTGTTTAAGAAGAGCATTCCTTCCGGTTCTAGGCGGGGTTCAAAAGCTTCTAGAGAAGGGTTGTTCATAATTATCAGTGCTTTTGGGGAGGTAATTACTGGTGACCCAATTTCCTCGCTCGATATAACCACAGTGCAGTTGGCAGTTCCTCCTCGCATTTCGGGGCCATACGACGGTATCCATGTAACATTTAATCCAGCCTTCATAGCGCTGTAAGCTAGGAGTTTTCCTATGAACATTAGCCCTTGACCGCCGAAACCAGCCATTATGACGTCAGCGTATAGTCTTTTGCGACCCAGACTTTCCATACCTCATGTCTCCTCAGGAGTTTTGAACTCGCCGAGTGGATAGTAAGGAGTCATCTTTTCCTCCACCCATTTCGCTGCATCTTGTGGAGTCATATGCCAGTCTGTAGGGCAGTGTGATAGTATCTCCACCATTGAATAGCCCAAGCCTTCTAGTTGAGTGTTAAACGCCTTCTTTATGGCTCTCCTTGCCTGCAAAATGTTTCTCGGGCTATTGACACTCACTCGTGCAATATATTTTGCGCCCTCTAAAGTAGCTAGCAGCTCAGACATTCTGATAGGGTAACCTGCTTGTTCAGCAGATCGTCCCATCGGAGAGGTTGTCGTTTTTTGACCGATCAAAGTTGTTGGAGCCATCTGTCCGCCTGTCATACCATATATGGCGTTGTTGATGAACATTGTTGTTATCTTTTCTCCTCGAGCAGCTGCGTGGATTGCTTCTGCTATCCCTATCGAAACAAAGTCTCCGTCGCCTTGATAGGTGAACACTATCAGTTCAGGATGAACCCTTTTGCAGCCTGTTGCAACTGCGGGTGCTCTGCCATGTGCTGCTTCATACATATCGATATCAAGATAGTCGTAGAGAAGAACTGAGCATCCTACTGGGGCAACACCTACAGTTTTCTCCTTAATGTCAAGCTCATCAATCACTTCAGCTATTAGTCGGGCCACGATTCCATGTCCGCAGCCGGGACAATAGTGAGTTGATACGGAGCGAAGCGTCCGAGGCCTCGTGAACACCTTTTCCAGTTCTACATGCATTTCAAATCGTCCTCTTTGCTAGTGTTTCTGTTTCTTTGACAATTTCATCATAGGTTGGAACCATGCCTCCTGTTCTTCCATAGAATCTAATCGAGGCTTTGCCGCATACGCCGAGTTTAATGTCTTCAACCATTTGACCAAGACTCATCTCAACAACTAGAAATCTCCCCGCTTTTTCAGCGAACTTCCTAAAGGTTTCGTATGGAAAAGGGAAGACAGTTATAGGCCTCACTAGTCCAACCTTGATTCCTCTCTCGCGTAGAATCTTGATCGCGGTTTTCGCGATTCTGGCCACAGTTCCATATGCCGCAATTATGATTTCCGCATCGTCAGTCAAATAAGTTTCAACTCGCACTTCATTCTTCACGATCTCGAGAATCTTTCTGTTAATAGCAAGATTGTGCTCCTCGAGCTTTTTCGGGTTCAAGTAGAGGCTTTTCACCAGGTTCGTGGGGCGACCTTTTGCACCTGTCAATGCCCAGTCTTTCTCTGGTAATTTCTGTGGTGTTTTTTCTTTGAATTCTACTGGTTCCATCATCTGGCCTATGTATCCATCTCCTAGAACCATTACTGGGTTTCGATATTTGTCGGCCAAGTCAAAGGCGTCCATTGTAGTTGAAACAGCCTCTTGAACTGTGTGTGGTGCTAGGACTATGATGTGATAGTCGCCGTGGCCTCCGCCCTTTGTGGCCTGGAAGTAGTCGGATTGAGCAGGTTGTATACCGCCTAGTCCTGGTCCTCCCCTCATTATGTTTACGATTACGCAAGGAAGTTGAGCTCCAACGATGTAGGATATGCCTTCTTGCATTAAGCTGATTCCAGGGCTTGATGATGACGTCATAACTCTAGCACCAGCGCCAGCAGCTCCGAAAAGCATGTTTATAGCAGCTACTTCGCTTTCTGCTTGAAGATAAACTCCACCGATTTCTGGGAGACGTTTCGACATGTATTCTGGGATCTCGTTTTGTGGAGTGATTGGATAGCCGAAGAAATGTTTGCAGCCCGCTTGGATTGCTGCTTCTGCTATTGCTTCATTTCCTGTCATGAATTTTCTTTCCACTAGTGTTTGCCTCCTGTCTTCTTCTTGTAAACTTCTATGGCAACATCAGGACATGTAAGAGCACAGAGCGTACATCCGGTGCATTTTCCTTCAGGGTCAATAAACTCCGCAGAATGGTATCCTTTAGGATTCACCTGGTTGGAAATGCGGATTAGATGAAGAGGGCAAGCATAGACACAAAGCTCACAGCTTTTGCAGGTTTTGTCGTCAATCACGATTCTGCTCATTTCTTGCTCCTTTCCTCCAGCACGGTGTTTGGATTGGTCACGTTAGCATCTCATGCAAAGCACATTGGAGAGATAAGAAGTATAACAAGAAAGGGAAAAGTGTTTCGCAAGAACACTTATCAATCAATCTGCAGGCGAGAAAAGCGCACGCGAGAGAAACGTGTATATTCAACGATTCAAATGTAGAACGAAAGATTTGATGGAATCAAAATGTCACAGTTTCAAGAAGTCCGATGGCATGGCAGAGGTGGGCAAGGTGCTTGGACGGCAAGCGAACTTCTGGCAAAAGCTGCAATCTTGGAGGGAAAGCATGTTCAGTCATTCCCGGAGTTCGGACCTGAGCGCATGGGGGCCCCTCTTGCAGCCTATACTAGAATTAGTGATCAACCGATCAAGCTACATTGTTCAATATATACTCCTGGAGTAGTGGTGGTCTTGGATCCCACGTTGCTAAAGACTGTGAAAGTAACTGATGGCCTTATGGATAACGGCGTTCTGATAGTGAATACTGAAGAAGATCCTAGGGAGCTCAGGGAAAAGCTGGATATTGGATCACGGAAAACTTGGACTGTGGCCGCCACGGACATTGCAATGAGAATACTGAATGTTCCAATTACAAATACTGCGATGCTTGGCGCTGCAACTCGCGCCGCCGCGCTAGTGAGTCTCGAAAGCATTGAAGAGGTTGTGAGGGATCGCTTTCGTAAAGAACTAGCGGAGAGAAACATTGCCGTAATTCGAGAGGCGTATGAGGAGGCGAAGACTGGATGACTGAGAAACAAAAGGGCTGGAAAGAAGTTCCTGTGGCTGGGGTCTGTTGGAAACCAGCCACTGATTATCCGACAGGTGATTGGAGAACCTTCAAGCCAATCCGTGATCCTGAAAAATGCACTAAGTGTTTGCTTTGTCCAATGATTTGCCCTGATTCAGCCATAGAATGGAACAGGAACACAGAGGATATACAGTTTGACTATGATTTCTGCAAAGGTTGTGGCATATGTGCTAACGAATGCCCTGCTGAGGCCATCATAATGACGAGAGAAGAGGAGGAAGCTTGACCGTGGTGAGTGTTCAGCAGAATGTTCTTGCGCTGAATGGCGACGAGGCTGTGGCTCTTGCAGTTAAGCAATCTGATGTGGATGTTGTCGCAGCATACCCCATAACACCTCAAACTATCATAGTGGAAAGGTTTAGCGAATATGTAGCTGATGGAGAAGTAGACACTGAGTTTGTGTGCACCGAATCAGAGCACAGTGCGCTAACCGCTTGTCTTACAGCTTCGGCAACAGGGGTAAGGACCTTTACGGCCTCAGCTTCTGCAGGTCTTGCTTTAATGCACGAAATACTTTACGTCACATCGGGCTGCAGAGCACCAGTTGTAATGGCTATAGCCAATCGAGCACTGTCCGCTCCGATTAACATACACTGCGATCACTCTGACAGTATGGTCGAAAGAGACAGTGGCTGGATTCAGGTATATGTCGAGAATTCGCAGGAAGCTTATGACTCAATAATACAAGCTTTCAGAATAGCTGAGAACCCTGAGGTGCTTCTACCGGTTATGGTGTGCCTTGATGCCTTCTTCCTTAGTCACACTCTCGAGAATGTCAGAGTGTTATCAGATGACATTGTTCAAGGATTTGTTGGACTCAGAAAGATTCCTCTGGTGGCTAGCCATGAGGGTAAGAAAGTGCCTTTTAGACTAGATCCTGAGAACCCGATAACAATAGGACCCCTAGATCTTTACGACTACTACTTCGAACATAAGAGACAGCAAGAAGAAGCAATGAACCACGCACCTCAAGTAATAAAGCGAGTTCACGATGAATACGCCCAGTTAAGCGGGCGTAGGTACGGAAACGGCTTAATAGAGACATATGAACTGGAAGACGCTGAAATTGCAGCTGTGTGTGTAGGTTCAACTGCAGGCACCGCCAAAACTGTTGTTGATGAACTACGTGCAAAAGGAGTCAAAGCTGGCCTTCTCCGCCTGCGAACCTTTAGACCTCTTCCAACAGCAGATGTGAAAGAAGCCTTGGAAAGTGTGCGAGCGATTGCAGTCATGGATAGAAGCAACAGTTTTGGAGGAAATGGAGGACCAGTGTTCCATGAAATCCGACATATCCTGTATGATTCCAAAACGCACCCACATGTTGTAAACTATATTTATGGTCTTGGTGGAAGAGATATGCCTCAAAGCCTCATACGAGGTATCTATAGAGACCTTGGAGAAATATCCGAAACCGACCGCGTTGAATCTCGAGTTCACTTTGCAGGAGTTCGCGAATAGGAGGATGCAGAAATGGCTACAACTTGGAAGTTTACGGCGAAGGAAATTGTGGAGAAACCTGATCTCTTCACCTCAGGGCATCGAGCGTGCGCCGGATGTGGACCAGCAATTGCTTTGCGACAGATAATGAAAGCTACGCGCGGACCCACAATAGTGACCAATGCAACAGGATGTATGGAAGTTGTTTCCACAATATATCCTTACACTGCGTGGAAAGTGCCATGGATTCACACGGCCTTTGAGAACGCTGCTGCAAATGCGTCTGGAATCGCCGCTGCTTTGAAAGCGATGAAAAGAAAGGGAAGACTTCAGGAAGATATAGATATAATAGCCTTTGCTGGCGATGGGGGAACATTTGACATTGGGATTCAAGCATTGTCTGGAGCAGCAGAGAGGGGCCACGATTTCCTTTATGTTCTCTATGATAACGAGGCATACATGAACACAGGAATACAGCGAAGTGGAGGCACACCTCACGGTGCTTCAACAACTACTTCGCCAGCGGGGAAAGTGATTCCTGGAAAACGCCAATACAAGAAGGCAATAGCGGACATCATGGTCGCCCATGAAATACCCTATGTCGCAACTGCTTCAATCGCCTATTGGCAAGACGTGCTGATGAAAACACGAAAAGGATTAGAGGTAGAGGGGCCAGCTTTTCTACATGTTTTAGCACCTTGCCCTCGAGGCTGGCGCTACGATACGAGCAAAACGATAGAGATCGCTCAGCTAGCCGTGGAAACATGCATTTTCCCATTGTGGGAATCAACAGACGGTCAATGTAGCTTGTCGCCACAGAGCAAGATAGTGGCGTTGAAACCAGAGCGCAAGAGACCAGTCAAAGAGTATTTAGAAACGCAGAGGCGCTTCAGACATCTGCTAACACCTGAGTTCGAAAGTGAGATTGACAATATCCAGAAGATGACAGATAAGCGCTGGAACAAACTACTGAGAAGATGCAATCTAGTATCGCTGTGACAAGGCACTAAAGAACTATGATCAATGAAGCCAACAATAGCCACACGAATGAGAAAAGCGGAACAAAGATTCTCTTGGCACGGCGCAATGCTCTGTCTGCCAAGAGCGACATTCCCTTGATCTGCCTCTCACCAATCACACGAACATCGGCAACTTCGCCTGCGCGCCAAGCCATAGAAGCAGGTTTCATGTTTCGCAATGCTTCTTTTGCTGCAGTCTTGATATAGTCAATGAGCTTCTCAGCTGGGATTACTTCCCCAATAGGGCGGTATCCACGAGCGTTCAAAACGAGGGCGTTCACCGCATGGGTATCTGTTGTGAGTATTTCTCCTGCTTCAATCCCCAAATCTTTCAAGCTCTCAAGGATTCTTTCTCGCAGGCCAGAAATCATGTTGTTACCATCGATTGTTACATAGGCACAAACATGCTCTGCAGTTTCAATCAAGAGCACGCTGAGTCCTCCTAGGCCCATTCCATCTCGCAAACCGAACTCCTTGGGCACTATCTTGGCAGCACCGCCTTTGAAAGGTGATTGCTCGACGCTACAAGCCTTCTGCAAAGCTTCCAAAGTAGCTTCTTTCAATGCCCCCACTGCCATGCTTACATTGAAAGGTGCGTTAATGCTGTTGTGGGCGTTGATGATGACCACGTGGTCTAGCCCCTGATTGGATGACTCTTCAAGTATGAAGTCTCCAACCTCCTTCGGGAAATCTTCTGTCGTTTCAGGCGCTAAGGTTAGAGTGAATACCGCGACCCTTCCGAATACTTGGCAACTTGCTGTCGCAGCCTCTTTTGTGGATCTCATGAAAGGTGTTGCTTTTGATGTGAAGTTCGAAAACCTCGCTGACTCCAATATTGCGTCTAGCACTCTCTGATTCTGCCGTTGCGAAGAGAGATCAGTTTCATGTCCAAATAGGCCATGCGGTACTGCTGCAACACAGCGCAGTTTCTTCTCCAAGGCCTCTTTTATCAAGTAGGGAAGTTGGCTGCTTCCGACGTTTTTGAAGGGCCCCGGATGAAATGAAGATACAACTACTATGGATTCCAGACGTTCTCTTGATTTGAGTGCTAGAAGTGAAAAATCAACATTCTTGTCGCTCCCGAACTTCTCAAAAAGAGTCTCAATTGGAGAGTTTAGATCTTCAATCCAGTTAGCTAGAATGGCTTTTAATGCTTTTGTGGGAGGTATCTCTACGGAGTCAGTCTTAACTCTATCAACCAAGTGAATGAACAAGAATGCCGCAGCAGTGGTTATAGGAATGGAAAGGGGCAAGTAGAAGGCTGCAGTTTCATCAAATGTGGGGCTCACTAGACTTGAGACATAGAATAGGCTGAAAGAGACAAATATGGGTTGAACTAGTGATGCTCCTACTGACTTCCAACTATTCAAGGATGAGGTTGAAAGGAACACTGTCAAACGAAGAATGTGCGTGGAAGAGAACCCTATCAAGAAAAAAGTAGCCCAGAGACTCCAAGATCCGAAAAGGAATGTTAAGATGGAGCCTATTGAGCTGAAGCCGAGCCACAGCAAAATGCAGAACATTGAAACCGCAGCGCAACGCCTAACGTTGTAGATTGGATCAGATCGTGTAAACACCTGTCTCGTAACAAAGTCAGAAATTGTTGATAGAAGAAAGAGAAGTAAACTAGACAGCAAGAGAAAGTGCAAGGTGGCATTTGGAAATACAAAGCTGGAGACTAAGCCGCTCAGAACAGAAAGCAAGAGAGTGATTAGAGTGATTCTTCGGTGAGAGGGCAAACTGAAGAGTGAAGAATAATGCTTCACCGCCCTGTCAATTGAGTATTCCAAACTCTCTGCGGCCAAATGAGCCGTAACCCCATGTGAATCCCATCAATAATCACTTCAGATATTAAAGTTAGTATAGTTAGAAAAGGTCTACTGAGACTCCGTGTCGAGCGGATAGCCTTCGACATGAGATAGAGTTTTATCCGAGAAAGAACATAGGAGGAAAAGACTGTTTATGCCAACCAATGCCATCCCACCGCCCTCAATCTTCCACATGCTAGAGAGGAACATGGGAAAAAGGCTTATGGTAATACTAAGTCAAGCGTATGGTTTTGAGGGAACTCTAACTGCGATAACTCATGACCCACCAGGAATCTGGCTTTCCGAGGCTGAAGCTGTGATTTTCCGCGCGACTATAGCCAACCCTATACCCCAGATTGCAGGCAGAGAGGAAAGAAGCGAGATATTTGTTAACCTCAACTCAGTACAAAGAATAGAAGTCTTGCATGAAGAAGAATCTTAGAAAAGGCCTCCAAAATAGTAAATCTGCGCGAGTATGCATGTGACTATCAAACTAACAGCAAGAACGATTATGAGCTCCGGCTTTATCTGAATGCCTTTCGTTTCCTCCTCAAAGAACCTCAGCAAACCTGCACTCGCTGCAGGCATTGGCGCGCCACTTTCACGTTTCTTCTTCCGACTCATACTAATCCCCGAGCTAAGATATCATAAAACGCTTAGCTAATTAATGTTACGCGTTGAAATTCTGCTAATATGTCATATCTCTGCTTGTACCTTTCTGGTGTTTTCAAAGCTTTTATGCCAGCAAAGAACTTTCATAGAAACAGAGGTTCAGATATTGTCGAGTCGTGCATCATATTTCCAAACTTTGAAACTGCTTGAAGATCATCACAAGTGGTTTCGAGAAAGCATTCCTTTAATCGCAAGTGAGAATGTTTCAAGCCCGGCTGTCCGAGAAGCTCTAGCAAGTGACTTTGGTCATCGATATGCGGAGGGCTGGCCTGGTGAACGTGTGTACGCTGGATGCACTTACATTGATCAAGTTGAGCTCCTATGCATGGATTTGATGAAAAGGCTTTTCAGCGCTGAGTTTGTCGATGTCCGCCCTATTTCCGGGGTAGTCGCAAACCTTGCCCTATACACAGCTTTCACCGAGCCGGGCGACGTTATGATGGCCCTATCGATCCCTTGCGGAGGCCACATCACAACTGGAAAGAAGCATCTCGGCGGAACGGCGGGAGCCGTTAAAGGTCTAGACGTGCGATACTTGGCCTTGGACTACAAAGAATTGAATATTGACGTAGACAAAACAAGAGAACGAGTGCGGAAACTGATCCAGAAGGGAGATCCTCCGAAACTCGTAATGTTTGGAGCCAGCGTGTTTCCATTTCCTCATCCAATAAAGGAGTTGGCCGATATCTTCCATGACGTTGGAGCCACTATTGGATATGATGCTGCGCATGTGGCTGGCTTAATCGCTGGAGGGATCTTCCAAGATCCTCTCCGAGAAGGAGCTGATGTTGTCAGCCTAAGCACGCACAAGACCCTATTCGGTCCACAGCATGGCGGGATAGTCTCATGGGACAAACATTCAGAAGCCATTAAGAAAGCCACATTCCCAGGGATGGTGAGCAATCACCATTTGCATGCACTAGCTGGAGTGACCGTGGCTTGCGCCGAAATGATGGAGTTTGGGAGAGACTATACTAGGCAGGTCGTCAAGAATGCTCAGGCATTGGCGAAGGCTCTACACGATCGTGGATTCAACGTGCTAGCAGAACACAAGAATTTTACCGAGTCACAGGTCATTCTCATCGATATAACAAAGCAAGGTGATGGTGGAACCATAGAAGAGATATTGGAAAAAGCAAACGTGATCATAAACCGCAATCTCTTGCCTTGGGACATAAAGGAAGGACGCCACTTCATGCATCCAGGCGGGATACGACTTGGGACATCAGAAGTGACAAGACTTGGAATGAAAGAACCTGAGATGGCTGAGGTAGCCGATTTCATCAAGAGAGTAATCATCAAGAAAGAAGACGTTAGAAGGGTTAAAGAGGAAGTGGCCGAATTCAGAAAGCGATACCAAAAAGTGCATTACTGCTTTGAGAACGCTACTGATGCATATGAATATGTGAGAATCCGGTAGACACGATAAGGATTCGACTATCATGATTTGAATTGCCCAAACTAAACTTCTTGGACAACAAACTGAGGAAATGACCGTGATCTCTGTTGCTGAATTCCAAGATCTTATGAACCGCACTTATTTTGACAAGGATTCTAAAAGAGGACCACATGGAACCTATGAATGGCTGAGGGAAGAAGTGATAGAGCTGGGAGATGCAATGCAAGGTAAAGATAGACAAGCATTGGAAGATGAGTTTGCTGATGTCTTTGCGTGGCTTACTTCATTGGCCAACATATTAGGAGTAGACTTGGAGCGAGCTGCATTGAAGAAGTATGCTGACGGCTGTCCGAAATGCCATCTCTCGCCATGCAGATGTGTTTACAGAGAGACCAGCTGAGTGGCCTACAAGCGCTGCTGCCCTTTGCCACTGAGCTGCCAAGCGTAAGGTTTCTTCTTTCTCCTACGAAGAACTATTCCTTCACGTTCTAGAAGACGCAAATGATGGATAACCACGCCATAGCTTAGTTGTGAGCTTCGCGCAATATCCATTGCCGTTGAGATTCTTCTTTCAAGAACCCTGAGAATTTTGCTGCGGGAAGCCAACCCTTGTTTCACATTTCTAGTTTCGCTCAAGTAAGCGTTTGGGTGGAAGGCTAATTTGGCCATAGCCATCAGACATACTCTGCTGTACTTCATATAGAAAAGTTTTAGGCGAAATCTGCAAGACTCACTTGACGAGGCTTCTTACCTTCAAACAATGTGGAAATCTCATCCCTGACCAGCTCTATTCTTTGAAGATAGTATTTCGGGAGCTTATATTTCTCAATGAGGAATTGAGCTGCCTCAAGATATTTCTCTATTCCACCCCGGTACACAGTAAGCGATAGTATACCGCCACATTTGGGGCACTTGCCCCTCAATGGTATACGGCGAAAGCGTCTGTTACAGAGTCTGCAGCGAAAGCCCTGCGTCGAGAAAGCCCGCAGGTTCCCTGAAATGTCTCTGAGAAAGTGTTTAGTCAATACTTTCCAAGCCACTTCTTTTGCGTTTACAGCTTCGATTTTTTCTGCAAGCTCAAGCTGTCCTTTCAGTTTATCTGTCATTTTTCTAAGCTTTTTATACATGCTTTCACGGTTTCCTAGATTGATGTTCGAAACAGGGACTGTAAAACCGAAGCCTTCAAACTGTGTCTCGGTGCCGAGTCGATCCGCAACCAAATCCACTAGGTTTCGGGTGTTCACAGAAGAGTTTTGTTTCAGGGTTGCTTTGTAGAACTCTGCTGAATAATGTCTAGATACGTCGAATTCGTGTGCTTGCCGCTGAACTTCCAATGGATTCACAACGGGGATTAAGAAGAGTGGAGCATCCATTATGCCTCCTATCTGGGAGGGCAAATATGCTGTTGAGAAATTCAGCAGTGTATCAAGTGCAAGCATCAATGCGTCTTCATCACCATCACAATCGCGTCGCTTGGCAGAGTGCCAAAGGGGATGAGCGTAGCATACATTGAGTTTGGTGAAACCTGCCACACGACCTAGAATGCCCGCTGACGTGTGAGGAGCAAGACCTACAATTAGATTTCCGATCAGATCTTTCGGTTCTTTCACGTTGTAGTATTTTGGGAGCTTGTAAAGCCTCTCGAGAAGTTGATCTATAAACCTTGCAACACGAACAAAATACATCGCACATTTTCGCGGAATAATGACATCTTGCACCTTCAACTCGCATATTTGCTCTTTGTCGTTCAGAGGCTTATCCTCAATGTCGAAGAAGTAACCAAGCTGCTTCAGTTTGTCTATCGAAGCTTCAACTTCCTCAGGCTTGAAGTGGGTTAGAGGCGCGTTTGTAGCGTCGAAGCGGATTGTACCGTCCTTGTACACTGAGAGATCTTCTTTCGATCGCAAAATCCCTTTTTCAATGATTTCGGCACTCTTCTTTTCGTTTGTGAGGCCCTTCACCCCCTTGACCTTTCTCGGTGGTCTCATCTCCAATGCCTGACCGGCTTTGCGGATTTCAGCTTTAAGATCGATGGTTTGAGGGGTGAAGCACTTGGTAGGAGCCTTGCAAGAAGGGCAGACATCGACCTCAACCTTTTTACCGCACAGTGGACAGTACTTTTCGAAAGCTGTTTCGTTGCTACATAACTGACATCTGGCTCCAGAAGCTGGCTTTCCGCACTTTAGGCAGCGTCTTCTCGCCAGTTCCACTCTAATAGGGCCTTTCTGGGAAGCTGAAATGAGGTCACGTTGTGAGCCTCCAGCTAGTCCTACAGGGAAAAGTAGATGGACCCGAGGCTTCATGTCTCGCCTTTTAGCCTTTTCAGGTCTACCCATACGTGCTCCCAGGATTGTTGGAGCCTTTGCCCGAATAGTTACGTCTGAAAGAGTATTTAGAGCATCCAGTGAAGACAGAGAGGCGTCAACGTGACGATCCTGCAAACCAAGGCCTAAGCTTGCGAAAACTGCATGTGCTGGTTCGCCATCTATTATTATCTTACCATCTTCAACACGGTGAGGCAGGCATAAGCGTTCTAGTATGCTTTTCACTCTTGCGTTTTCGTCAAACCGAATTCTTGAAGCTTGCCCATTGTCCTCTTTCACGCCGCGGCGCTTCAGGATCCACTGCCGCATTTCCTGCAGTTCTTGAGTCGTGATATGTGTCCAGAAGAAAGTGCAATGCGGGTGCAGAGGGACGCTAAGGAGTTTGGCTATGGTTACTGCTTCTGCGGCTTTTGGTTTGCACGTGTAAGGGTTGGCCAAGATTGTTTCGAGTCGTTTCTTTGGCATCTTTAGGTGTTTTGCTGCTTCTTCCATGTTGCTTTCAAAGCACTCAGCTATTCTAAGTTTTAGCTCAGTGCACCACCAATCTTCGGTGTATCCTGAAGGGCGAAGCTCTTTGTTGTTGTATAGGAAATCGCCAAAGCTTATGAGTAGGTCGCCTAAGAATAGAATCTTAGCAATCTGATTTTTTATATCATGGATATTCTGGTCTGTGACCCGGGCAACTGAGCCATTCTTAAGCAACACCACAGGCGGCTCGATCGTATCGACTGGCATAACGACGCCTCCTTTGCCTGGAAATTCTATCCGAATCTGCGTCCCCCCTGCAAGGAAACGATCAAGGACCGTCATAGTCAAAGGATGAATTCCAACTGCGGCCAGTCCGGTGTTTCTTGCTCGACCATAGCGTAGACGGAATCCCCCTCGTTCAGAGGGAAATGAGAAAATCGGGCGACCTGCAATAATGTCTTCCATGAAGCCCGCATTGTTTTCTGACTCTCTTGATCCTTCAGTATCTCCTAACTTTTGAAGCCAGTCCCAACCTTCAATTCCCAGCTTCTTGACTATTGTGGAAACCTTGGCGGCTCGCCCTATTACGCCATCATTCAGCACCCGTAGTGCTCCTCCACGAACACGATTGGTTTCTACTCGTGGCAGATTGCGAAAAGACTGTACCTCAACCGGGTTTGACTCTGTTCCAGTTACTTCCACGGGCAGTAGTTCCAAAGTCATTCGGAGGTCGTGATCGCTAACATGATATTGAAAGCGTCCTACACTTCGTTCAAACAGTCTCATTTCCTCTATGAACCGATTGATCTCCTCTTCTGTGGGCTTGTAACGGTCTAACCCAAGAAGGCGACGTACAAAGTCACCGACGACTAGAGTCAAAGCTTGGTCTGTACCACCAGCTGACCGAATTGGTCCAGCGTAGTATATTGCAAGGTAATTCGATTGATCAGAATTGGTCTTTATGGCTATCCTTGCTATTCCCTGCAGAGGGGCTGCGGTGATTCCTTCTGTCAGAATGGCTAGAGCTGTTCGGACGGCTTGTTCGGCTGCGTCTTTAACTTCCAAGTGGCTGAATTTCCCATAGACAATTTCCTCAGCAATCTTGAAAGCGATTTCTTCACGGGGAAGCTTTTCACTGAGTGTTCTAATACTCTCGGCGACTCCAGCAGGACCGACCAGCCCTTCCACGAGTTCGGCAAGATCCCTAGCGACTTTGGATTCGGGTTTCAAGGCAGGATCAACACCTTTCCAGCGTGCTTTTGTGGCAATGTCAAAGAGTTCTCTTAACTCACTTTCTAGGGAAGATGTATATCGCTGCTGTTTTTCACTCATCCGTAGATGCAAGAAGCTCACACATTCACTGGAATTACCTGTTCGTATTTTGGGTTTTCTAACATGTATAAGGCTAAGGGTCTTGTCATCCAATGTCCAACATGAACTCGCAGCAAGGAAGATCTCTCACACCTAAAGAATTTTCTAGCTTTCCTTTAGCTGATCTTGCTCGAAGTGAAAAGGGAGCTTTTCAAACTAACCCATTGTCTCTAACTGTAGTGACAACTTCTCTAAATCCCTCTTTGGCTCCAGTCTCTTCGATTATGTTTCCAGTTACAACTATATCTGCTCCAGAAGTAACTGCAGCCTCCGCTTGATGGCAGGTACGAATCCCACCTCCAACAATCAGAGGAATTTCTATAACACGCTTCACGGTCTTGATCAGCAATTTTGGAACTGGTTGACTGGCTCCAGAGCCAGCTTCCAAATAGACGAATCTCATTCCAAAATACTGGGCTGCCAATGCATGCACTGCGACAAGTTCAGGTTTTGTGTAAGGAATCGGAACAGCTCTACCTACAATCCCGGCTGTGCCACCTTCTCCCACAATAATGTATCCAAGAGGCAGAGTTTCCAGTTTATACTTCTTGATCATTGGAGCCCCTAGAACTTGAGCGCCAATTAGGAAATACGGATCAACAGAATTCAGCAGTGACATAAACCAAATTGCATCAGCGTATTTGCTGATTCCAGTCACGTTGTTCGGAAACAAGATAACCGGAATTTGGACAGATCGTTTAATTGCTTTTACGATGTTATCCAAGTGCGATGTGTTGGTTGAGGTTGATCCGCCCACCATAATAGCAGCTGTCTTAAATTCCTCAGCCTTTGAAGCAAGTCGAGAGGCAGAAGAGGGTGTAACTTTCTCCGGATCAATGAGAGTGAGATGGATTGCGCCATCGTTGCGGATGGCGTAATGGAGGTGTTTTTCTACTGGCCCCATCATGGTTAATCATCCGCTAAGAAGCTGCCGCAGCTTCGGAGGATTTGGCAGTTCTCAACTCGCTGTAATATCTGTCAGTAAACTTGCAGTAAACGTCTATTTCTTTGTCAGTCTGTTTAAAAGAAAGCTGGTTGGTCAAACTGCAACCACCGCAATGCACTGTAGCCTTTTCGTCCTCTTTCACGAACTCAACTCGCACGGCTTCTTTCCCACATCGAGGGCAGAGGAAAACCTGTGGCAATCTTCTCTTCGGAATGCGCACAACCTTTCTCCGCCGCCTTCCCAAAGGATACCCTCTTATCTTTATTTTCTATGTTGTCATTGCTTAAATACTTAGTTTAACTTCTGAAAACCAATGCTCTGAGGTTTCTCGTCCCCAACAAGCATCCTCAGGAGTAACAGTCTTTAGAGCTCAATCGGCATCACTAAATCTGCAATGTCCACGCTATGACCGAAGATTCTATGAATAGATGATGCAGTTGTTATAATGTATGGAACGATCTCTGCAGGCTCGTTTTTCGCTGCGAGTTCTATGTCATGCAGCATTCTGTCCATCTCTGCCCGTTCACCCCGGACTTTCTCCGCCAACACAACACTGCGCCCGAAGAAGGATCTTAATGAGTCTTCCTGTGCGTCATAAGTTGAAGAATGAAATTTCGCGACTAATTGGGAGGTTTCTCTAGAAATCCGAGTGCTTTTCAAAGCCAAAGCCTTCAAGGCGATTTCCACGGCTCGATCGCCTATTGTTTCAACTAGGCTTGCACACATACGATAATCAAGACAATCAATAGACCGTATTCTTAGTTCTTCGCCTAATCTGGGGTTCTGTATAATTGTCCGTAAGATTCGCACAAGAAGAAAATACAGCCTGTTTACTTCATCATCGCGAGCTATTACGTTCTTGGCAATATGCACGTCGCCATCTATAAATGCGGTCACAGCATCGCGGTGCATGCTAGCAGCAATATTGTACTCACGCCTCAGAATCTTCTCAGGTGGGAAGGCAGCGGGTTCCAATAAACACTGTAGCACGATGCTGGCGTAATCTTCTTCTACAATCTCCAAACCAACAAGACGCCCAGAAGCCTTCTTGATCAGTGATCGCTCCTCGGGAGAAATTCTATCCTTTGCAACAACACGAATTATATCGAATCCCAGCAAGTATCTGCCCATTATTTCTCGATCTAAGTAAGACGAAGGCTTTAAGACAACGCCTAGCGGTTCACGCTTGACGTTATATTCCGGATCGAGGCATAAGCGACCATCAACTGATTGCGAAATCGCTAGAACAGTGCCTTTGCTCAATCCCGCCTGTTCAGCCCAATCCTTGGGCAAGGAGACGAAAAACGTCCCGCTATGAGTACGTTGAACTCTACGAAGTTCCATCTTCTCACATCAAACTCGGAATTCGAGGTCTAGAACATTGCTATCATATATAAATGTAGATGGAGGCCACAGATCTTAAGAGAAGTATCTTGGCTTTTTCCATTCGGAGAACCGAAGCCAAGAGGCTAGGGAGATGTATCCAACATTTACCGAAAAGGTACTTAGCATAGAAGGCTAAAGTATAGAGAGGATTCAAGCAGCGCTGAAAACGAACAGGGAAAGGAATATGTTGTGACGCCGACCGGCAATCAACTGGAGCTCAAGAGAGAGCGGGATTGTGAGAGAGAAGTTCGGATCGCACTGTCTTCTTCCCTTAGCGCAGGTTTTCATATCGACGTTGAAGCATTCAACTTTCTCACGTTGATATCCAAAACGCAAAGCCCCGCTAAGCTTATAGAAGCAACTTTGAGCAAACTTCAAAAGCTTGAAGATAGTCCACTTTTCATTAGTAGAGATATTCTTGAAGAAACAGCAGAGGAGATATTTCCAGAGAAAGAAGAATCGAATGTACTTACCAAAGCCTCCGCTTCACGCGAGTCCCTAACAGGCAAACTGAAGAACGCTTTCATTCCAAGAGCAAGGGACATCCAGAAGGATGTAGTCGTTTTAGAAGACCCAACAACGAAGACTTGTTCAACAGGATCAATCGATGAGTATCTAGCTTGTTTCAAAGACAGATTCCAACGAATGACTCGGCTGCTTCGGCGTAGAATGGATTCCCGCGATGCCATGACGATTAAAGACGCCTTCAGAGCAGCTCCTAAGACGAAAGTCAAGATAATCGCTATGGTGACTGAGAAACGTGAATCGCATCACGGAGTCTTTTTAAGAGTTGAAGACCTGCAATCGAGTACAACAGTGTTGATCCCAAGAAACTCATCAAGAGAGCTACGTGAGCAGGCAAGGCTTCTATTGCCTGACCAAGTGATATGCTTGAGCTTAACAAAGAGCAGAAGAGGTTTGTTGATTGCTCAAGAACTCTTTTTCCCAGATATCCCTCGTAGAAAGCCTGCTGGAGCAAAAGAAGAAGTCTATGCTGCGTTAATATCTGATCTCCACGTGGGAAGCAGAGAGTGCATGGAGAGTGAATTCGCGCGATTTCTGCTATGGCTCAATGGAAAATACGGGAACAAGGACCTGAGAGATGTCGCTGGTCTGGTGAAATACGTCGTCATTGCTGGTGATGTTGTAGATGGTATTGGCATTTATCCAAACCAAGTTGACGAACTGGAGGTACTTGATGTTTTTGAGCAGTATAAGAAAGCTGCAGGATTTATTGAGCAGATACCGGATTACATTGAGGTTATTGTTATTCCTGGAAACCACGACGCATCTAGGAAAGCCTTGCCACAGCCTGCATTACCAAAAGATTATGCTGAGCCATTGTTCGAAAAGCGAGATATCATCTCGTTGGGAAACCCGTCAACTATAAGCCTCCACGGTGTGGAATGTCTTGTCTATCATGGGCGAAGTTTGGATGATGTATTGGCAACCGCTGCGGACATGGATTTTCATTCGCCTGAAAGGGCGATGCGCTTAATGTTGAGAAGTAGACATTTGGCACCGTCGTATGGTCAACGCACATTGATTGCTCCCGAAAGCAGAGACTTTCTCGTCATAGAGCGTATCCCAGATATTCTCCACGCAGGTCATGTGCAC
The DNA here is from genome assembly GCA_020352645.1 of Candidatus Bathyarchaeota archaeon. Classification (GTDB taxonomy): domain Archaea; phylum Thermoproteota; class Bathyarchaeia; order Bathyarchaeales; family SOJC01. Next base: position 589,541 of record CP070683.1, read on the forward strand.
GTAATGAAACATTGCTTCTACAATGGAACCCTGCTGGTAAACTCTGGCGCTTGGCAAGGGCAAACAAGCTATCAAAGGAATTTAGGGCTAGAACCCACGCCGGGCATTGTTCCAGTAGTAAATCTTAAAACCCTTGCGGTCACACCAATTGACTTCACGTAAGCTTGGTTGGCTTCAGCTTCAAACATGTGGGGGTGAAACCGTTCAGTTGTCCCAAATGGTTATCTTTAGAATATGCCTCTTTCAAGGCTCTCCGTGATATTGCTAGGCTTGTCTTCTTTGTTCTTCCATAACGACCTCTACTTATGACTGTTGAGTTCAACAATCCAATTGAGTCAAGTTCACTTATGAGAGTACTCACCCGCCTTTGCGTTAGGGCTGAGATTCCCAGTTCTCCGCAGATCTCACTGTAAACTTGATATATATCACCTGTTATGGAACTGAAAATACCTGCCTTTCTGATCAAGTGCACACTGTGAAGAGCAAGCTTTGAATGAATGGTCAAGTTTCTTATAGCCTCAATCACTCTATCGTGTTCTATTCTTCTTTCGGCTTCCCTAACATGCTCTTCAGTGATTCCCTCTGCGTTCTTCCTTTCAGCCACTTCACCTGCCACTCGCAGCAAGTCGAGTGCTCGCCTTGCATCCCCATGCTGACTTGCAGCCAAAGCAGCACACAAGCTGAGAGCGCCATCATGGAGTTTGCCATTGGAAAATGCTAGATCCGCCCTTTCACTTAGAATATCTTGAAGTTCAGATGCATTATAGGGGTTGAACAATACCTCTTCTTCACTCAAACTGCTCAATACACGAGATTCAAGCAATTCACGAAATCGCAAATCATTTGAGATTCCAACGATGGAAACTGCGCTGCCATCAAGCGACTCGTTTACGCGAGTTAGTTCATATAGAAGCACGTTGCCTCTGGTTTTGATCATCTCATCAAGCTCATCCAACACAACTATCAGCGAAATCTGTAGGTTCTCTAATCCATCTTTGAGTCTATCAAAAACCTCACCCACAGCGAGCCCAGTGAAAGGTACATGTATGTTTAGGGCATCACATATTTTCTTAAATGCTCTATATTCTGTACCCACCAGTCTACAGTTTACGTACGCCGTTCTAACGCATGCGCCAACCTCAGCAGCTTTTTGAACTAGCCGCTGCAAAACAAACTTTATGACCGCGGTTTTCCCTGTACCCGTCTCACCATAAATGAATATGTTTGAGCACCTATTCTCTCTTAAGAGCGGTGCAACTACCATTCCCACATTCTTTACCTGTTCTTCACGGTGAGGCAGTCTTCCAGGGAGATATTCATGGCGGAGTACATCCCTATCCTTAAAGACACCGGCATCATTCAGGAACCTTTCAAACACATCATTAAGAGTATCCACTTCTCCTTGCATAACAGACCTTCCCTCCCTTTCAGCAAATGCAGTTGCAGCCGCTAAGTTCAAGTGCCAACAGATAAGCACTCTTCTACAAAAAAATAGAGAGCTGCTCTAGAGCACGAAAGAAGTCCCTCTGGTGTCTCACTCTTACACACATTTCTCGTCTGTGGACCCAATGAAACGTTATCATAGTCTGAAGTGCACTCTGGGACACCCCTTCATTTCTCGTAGAATCCCCAGAAAAGGGTTAGTAAAATGTAGGATTCTTTCTGGCTAGAAAGAATATACCCTGATTGGTTTGTGGTTAAAGCACTTTTAACTACATCCATCGAAATTTCTTAACTAAAAGATACTCTATGATTGACAAAATACAGCTAATCAGATTTTCATGGAGCAAAACCTCGCCCAATTGCGGGCGGGCATGTAGCTTCTTTCATCGGAAATCAAGGGGGGAAGGAAGAAGCCAAGTTCACAGCGATGTGAAAAGACCGTGAACTTAAGCGTTTTCATGGAATTTCGACTTGATTAATCGCCGATTCTTGTATTCTATGTGGCTATTTTGGGTGAAGAGGACACCCCCTTGTTTCCTCTGGAGATTAGAAGATGTTTCATCAACATCCCGCATTCAGTGGCAGGACGATATGTGAACCCTGTTAAACCAGAGAGAGTGAGAAAATCAACGCTAAAGATTTTTTAAGCCCATTTCAACCCTCTTTTTCAAGATTCCATTTCTCAAAACAACTATAACTTGTGAAAGCTAACGTGAATGTAATGCACAGATGGTATAAATGGCCGTGAAGAAGATTAAAGCGGAGATTTTCGACGGTGATGGAAATCGTTACACAATATCACTAGAAGGCAAAGTTTCAAGGAGGGCAGCCCTGCGATTGCTGGATCTCATTGAACTATTAGGAGGGATGCCTGATGAAGCGGAGCCACAATCTTGTCTGACTGGATCCTCGAAGTTTGACAAGACCATGTTTGTCGTAGAGAAACACTTCCCTTTTGCATGGTTCACTTCAAAAGAGATCCTTGAAACATACGAGCAAGACTTCAAAGAGAAGATTTCTCTCAGTACGATATCAACATACCTGGGTAGGATGGCTGACCGTGGATTCTTGACGAAAGGAGGACACTCTAACAACAAGAAGTATAAAGCAGTGACAGGAGTAGCGCAAAACGTGCTAACAAATGACGAAAATGGATAAAAGAAAGTGACGCAAAAGCATTTACACTGCGGCCTTTTATCTCAACCTCCCAGCTAGTTGTGGAGAAGCTGAAGGAATGAATAGCGACACTAAAAGTGCTCTCACCGAAATGACGCGAATATTGACAAGCTATGCTCAAGGAGGGCCCGCTATAAGCATTAAAGAGGTGAAAGACGAACTAACTGTAGCTTTGGCACCTTCCTTGGCCAACATAATCAGACTTCCAAAACCAAAGAGTTGTAGCGCCCGCTTTTTTGCAGTGGACTGCTCAACTAGAACGTTAAAGAGAGCAAACAATTGGGGAATATACCTGCTACGCACTTCCTATGCAACTGTCGAAGAGAAGAATGTAGATTGGAGCTTCAGGGAGAGAATCCGGACAATACAGGGAGATCCGTATGTGCGTCGCAAGGTTCTTCAGGAAACGCGGCTTCAAATGGAGAGTGAAATGGCACTCGATCTAGTCAACCTAGCAGACGAAAACGACTACATTCTTCTGGATGGAGCCAGCTACTTTGGCGGAGGGAGTAGGTTTAACACAGTATTATACGAGAAATGTAAAGAAAAAAGCATAAATCTTCTTGCAGTCAGCAAGCAATCACCAAAGCTTCACGACGAGAAAGGAAGGGACCTCATCGCTGCGACGTACATGCTAGCGCCTAGGGAATGCTGGATCTATTATCCGGTCAAAAAGGCCAACATTCATGAGCATCTCTACGGTGACATCTCAATAGTCAAGCTGTGCGTAGATAGTCCTCGAGCTTTTAGGTGCGACATAATGAGATACCTAGCTCACTGTGATATACCCGAGTTGATTTCGCCGCTTTGCGCAATTTCAGAAGACCCTAGGTGTTTGGGTTATCCTGTCGCCCTCTGGTTAGCGCACGATTTCTCCGGAGTTTCTGAAGCAAAACTCCTTGAATATCACACTCAAGTCGAAGAGGAATTGGCTAGAGCAGGATTGCTCGATCTAATTCGCCAAGAAGAGCTGGCGTGTAGTTTCGCTGGTGAAGTCCATGGGGTGCGACACCTATTTAGCTGGGAGTTGATTGACAATGTCTGACAATTTGGGCTCAGTATGTGATGTGCAGGGAGACAAAGTTTCTTTTTTTCTAAAGAAAGACTTGCATCTCTCATTCGGCCAGATAGTTAAGATAGACTCGAATGGGAGCGACTTTTATGCTCGCGTTGTAAATGCGCAGAGCAAATCCACTTTGGACACTGGGGAACAACTTCGCGAAGCAGATGGGAAAGAAGCTTTCGGTCCATACTCTTCCTACAAAAGCGTAGAAGCAATGCTTTTTCTTGAGAGCAAGGCTGGAAGGGTGCGATCTCCAATTTTCAATCCCAACTACATGGACACGGTCTACCCGATGAACGCTGAGGACGCAAAGATGTTGAGACTTGCAGGAGAACTCGAAATCGGCAACCTGCGCTCTGGGGGAGAGACCCTTGGATCAGTAGGCGTAGACATCAATGCAATACCTCGTATGATGGGAATGTTTGGAATGACAGGATCAGGTAAGACTAATGCGGAACTGATGATTAATGCACATATAATCGACAACAGCCCAAGAACCGCAGGTCTGATCTTCGATTTCGCGGGGCAATTGCTAGAAGGGAAGGAACTCGGGAACAAAGGGTTGTGCAACCACCCGCTCTTTCACAGCAAAGTGAGTTTCTATAGTACGAAAGAGGAAAAAATGCGTGTTGGACTTCGAACACTCCAGCCTTGGAAACTGAGAAATCTGTATTCCGATATTACTGATCCCCAATATCGACTGGCTCAGAAACTTCATAGAAGATTCGGGGATGAATGGATCGAGAAAACATGTGAAAAGTACGAACTAAGCGGGCCAAGCGGTGTGGCAGAAACGGTGCCAGCTCACAAAGGAACAATCAATGCGTTACTGCAAAAACTAACACACTTAGATCCAAGGCTTTTTCCACCATCGAAATACAGTTTCATCGACCAAGTTACCAAAGACATTACCCAAGGCGTCACCTGCCTCGTTGACATTTCAGGTGTCACTGTTGAAGAACAGCGCCACATTGTCTGCCTTACTGCGTCAGGCGTTTCAAACTATTATAAACGGAGTTGGGAATCTGACTATGAACGATGGCTGAAGCTTCCAACATTGCTCATAACCTTGGAGGAAGCTCATGAGTTTCTTGACCCCACAAGAGAGAGAACGATTTTCTCCGATATTGCTCTAACCTATAGAAAATATCGTGTCGGGATTAATGCTGTGACTCCTCGTCCTTCGCGAGTTAATCCGGATGTGTTTGCAGAACTGTGGACCAAGTTGGTCATGAAGACAGAGCTGAAAGCCGACAGAGATTTCCTCACAAGGAACACTCCATATCTCGAATATAGCGATACTGAAATAAAGATGCTTGATATTGGTGAAGCACTGCTGATATCAGAGCCGAAGATACGCTTTGCGGTGCCTGTGAAAGTGAAGCATTACCCAGGGTATTTGGCGAATAGAGAGACGGCTGACTATGATCTCCCGCAATCAGATCTTCTTGAGAAACTGGATAAAAGACTGAAGAAGTTGCAACATGCGAATGAGGATTCAGGCATCACTTGACGCTCTTGAAGTTTTCTTCAGGAGCTTCTGCATCTCTTCCTTAAGGCGGTATGTGAACGGAGTTTTCCCAACTCTACGCTCTAGAATAGCCCTTTTCATAGAGTTTTTTCATCAAACGAGCAGTGTGCTCTCGGCTGAGACCTGTTCGATCCCTTATCTGCGGGGCTGTCTTTTCTCCTTCTAAGGCTAGGAATTCAAGGACGGTAAGTTCAGTTTCTGTTAAGAATGCTAAAGCTCTGTCCCGCCTTATTGGGATGGCGGTCTCGATTTCTGTTTCGGTTTCCTTCTGTTTGGTGAGCTGATTCTCAAGTTCCACGATCTTCTGGGTCAGAGTGTCCTTCATCGAATTTACGTCGTTCAAGTTTCTTTCTAACGCATCGATGCGGGTCGCTGCAGTTCTTAGGTTTGAGAGAGAGTCAACTTTTCCTGCAAACGTTCGAAGGCGTCCTTTGTGTTCCTCCAACACTTCAGTAAGGTCTCTTTGTCTGCCTGAAAGAGCCTCGAACTTGCTCAGGAAGGCCTCGAGTTGATCTCCTTGCTTCTCAACTTGCCTATTGAAACTTAGAATGATATCTTTGAGCGCGTTTTTTGCCTGTAAATACCTCTTCTGAGCATCTCTGATTCGTCTAGCATACAAGATTGAGAAAGCCAAAGTGAGTATCGACAATCCACTCAGCAAAACGAAAGATTCGAGCATCGTTGATCAACCGTGACTTGAACGTGATATTGATGTGACTTGCAGTGTGTCACAACCCGAATCACACTATTGATGGCAAACAGACTTAAATTTTGCTGTCGTGGATGTGTAAATGTGACGTCACAAATCACACATAGGCGGCTTCAGTTGATCGCTGGAAGTTAGGTATGCTACTAAATGTTCTTATTTTGGTTTTTAACCATTTTTTGGCCTTCTCGGATTCACAGTGTTTGGGTTCTTATGTTTCGCGATGCGGCGTGACGTGTGACATCACGAATCTGTGATCCATGGCTTTGACAACTGGGTGAGAACAGATTCAAGCTCTTCGCGAAGCAGACTCAGTATCTGCTTTTTTTCCTTCGTGCTTTGACGGTTGTTAAAGAGATCCTTATAGATTTGCGTATACTCCCTTAGTTTGTTCGCTGCCTCGTTATATGGTGCAAGATTCGGGTTTTCTAGAATACCGAAATAGCCAAGGAGAAGAAGTGTGTAGATAGACCGGATGATGTTAGTCTTTGCTTGTCTTAGAGTCCTATTGAAGGAACCGCGGCTTATTGGTGCCTTGTTTCGACGTAAATTGGCCTTTTCCTCATATTTCAACTTGTTTGGAGCCAAGTTCTCGGCTAAAACGTCTATTAGAAGCGTTTCCAGCTGTGTTATTGTCAGATTGCTGTTCTCCGCTAACTTGAGTACTAACGGGTCTTCTAGAGAGCGTTTAAGCCAATTGTGAACTTCTTCTCTGAAACTCATAATCTTCCCCCATTCTTAGCTTCGTATGGATACAACTCTGTATACAGGCTAGCTGAAGTTTATTCCACTATGAACTTAAGAGTTGTGGCTGATTTTGGAGGTTCTTTAAAGCAAACATTTTATGTCATGAGAATAAACAGATTCGAGGAGAAAAACTTGCAGATGCACAGAAAGAGAGCGGACCGACTAAGAAACATCAAAGCTTCTGGTATCCGGCGGCTTTTTTCGCTGGTTCAGAGCATGCCTGACTTGATAAGTCTTGGCCTGGGAGAACCCGACTTCACCCCACCAACGCACGTGCTTGAAGCTGCTAAACAAGCACTTGATGAGGGAAAAACCCATTATCCCCCTACAAATGGCATTCATGAATTGCGAGAAGCGTTGGCGAAGAAGTTCACTCGTGAATATGGTCTCTTTTTCAATCCAGACAGTGAAATCCTAGTAACAGTAGGCGCGACCCAAGCTGTGTTCATTGCTCTCTTAGCTTTCGTGAATCCAGGCGATGAGGTGATCATTCAAGATCCTGGCTTTGTTTGCTACGAACCGGCTGTTTTGCTTGCAGGAGCAACCCCTATATCAGTGCCAACGCTGAAAAGTGACGGTTTCAAGCCTGACATTAATGCTGTGACATCACTCCTCACAGATAAGTCACGTGCAATCATAATCAACTCCCCCAATAATCCTACTGGATCCGTGTTGAGCTATGACGAATTGTCAGAATTGTCCAAACTTGCAGTAGAAAATGACCTGATCGTTGTTTCTGACGAAGTCTACGAGAAAATAACATACGACAATGTGAAGCATCATTGCCTAGCCACTTTTCCAGGTATGCGGGAACGCACAGTGGTTGTAAACTCTTTTTCGAAGACCTATGCAATGACAGGTTTTCGAGTTGGATATGCCTTAGGACCAGAGGAATTGATCTCCTCAATGCTTCTTGTTCAGCAATTTTCGGTTGCTTGCGTCGATGGGCCAGCTCAATATGCAGCCACGGCGGCTCTAGATGGACCACAGGGCTTCGTAAGAGAAATGGTTTCTCATTTCGATAAAAGACGTAAATTGGTCTTCAAGCGCTTGAATGAAATAGCGGGATTCAACTGCTCACTCCCCAAAGGTGCTTTCTACGCTTTTCCTGACATTAACGACTTTGGGATATCGTCAGCTGATTTCTCAGAGTTTCTCCTGAAGGAAGCAAGAGTGATTGTGACAGATGGAGCCTCTTTCGGAAAGCATGGCGAAGGGTTTGTGCGATTGTCATTTGCCACCGCTTTTGAAAAGATAAAAGAGGCCTTGGATCGAATAGAGAGAACTGTCAACAAGATGCAGAGACCCTGAAAAGCACACATTCTGTATGTCATCGTCTGCGTATGTCACAATGATATCACAAGAGCTGTGATGTCGCGTGATTCCTGTGATATCACAGTTTCTCTGAAAGATCTTTCAGTAAACTGTAGAATTCCGGCCTCAAATCGCGAAGTGTAGGCACAGAAATCTCCACTGGTCCTATGTCGCTGAAGCTAATCACTGCAAACGCGAGATCTTCTTCGTTATACTTGGATTGAGCGAGTACTTTGCCATTCGGGGATATAAGGCGACTTCCTCCCCAGAACTGTAAGCCGTTTTCTATTCCAACAAGGTTCACGTATGCCAAGAAGCATGTGTTTTCCATTGCCCTTGCCAACGTAAGGGTCTCGAAGAATCTTTTTCTTGTTACTGGAGAGGCTGAGATACAAATTATGAATCTTGCTCCTTGCAAACGTAGTGCACGCGTGGTTTCAGGAAAGAAGATGTCATAGCAGATGATTATGCCGAGCTTTCCTAAGGCGGTTTCGAATACGGGTGCTTCATATCCTTCTCGGTAATATCTCTTCTCTTCGAATACGCTGTGCGTTGGTAGATGCGTTTTTCTGTATTTTCCAATGTAGCCCTCTGGGCCCACTAGCACAGCTGTATTGTAAAGTACGCCCTTTCCCTTTTCACTTTGTTCTACCATACCGAAAATTATGTGGAGATCTTCCTTTCTAGCGATCTCCTCAATCCTGATTGTGGAAGGTCCTGGGACTTCTTCAGCTAGTTCAAACACGCGGTCGCGTATTGTGTAGCCCGTTAGAGCCATCTCTGGAAAGATGATAATGTCAGTTTTCTGCTTTCTAGCTGCCTCAGCGTGCTCTGCGATTTTGCGAATATTGTGTTTTTTTTCTCCGATTTTGCACGGGAACTGAGCGAGATCTACCTAGAAACCTTCGAACATGAATTTTTCTAACTAGATTATCTATTTCGGGATAGTCTGAAATCATTGGTTACTGTCCTGAATTCGAGTTTGCAAGTTAATGGCATTTGTCTCTTGTGTTCTGTCTGGAGCCATCGCTTCTTCACACCTTCTACAGTTTGCGTTGTAAGATCAAGTTGATCTGCTATTGTCTGGCAATCCATGAAATGCTCAAAACCATAAAGGATCAGATCTAAGACTTCGTATTTTAAGCCTAGTTCAGATTCCGCTGTCTGTCCTGGCCAGAGAGCTGGAGTAGGCGATTTCTTAATTATCTCGAGAGGTATTTCCAAGTGCAGAGCAAGCTGACTAACTTGGGTCTTATAGAGATCCATGATAGGAGCGATGTCTGCCGAAGCGTCCCCCCACTTGGTGAAATATCCTAACATAGCTTCACTCTTATCGCTGCTTCCAACCACAATCAGTCTTTTGTTATTGGCATAATAGTACCAGATAAGCATACGAATTCGAGCTTTCAGATTGCCTCGACTGAGTATATCCTTTGATTCATAATCTGGGATTGCTTTGTACAGCGCGTGGAGCGAATCTGTGATGTCAACTTTCTTCATCAGGAATCCAAACTTCTCAGCGAGGAGTCTAGCATGCTCCTCGTCGGTTTCTGTGTAGGTTTCTCTTTCCGGCATAAACAAGGCTTGGACTTTCTTGGCGCCTAACGACCTGCTACAGAGCGCAGCGGTTGTTGCGCTATCAAGTCCTCCAGAGACTCCTAGCACTACACCTTCCGCGCCAACTTTGCGTGTATAATCTTTGACGAATCTGGATATTCTCTGTTCAGTAGCTGATGGATTGATCTGGAGTGATTCCTTGGTGAGACGCATTTGAACTCACTTTATCTGTCTGTTACCGTGCTTTTATGTTTGTGCGAACCAAATCGCCCTTGGATCTGTTGAGGCATACAACTCCACATCATATGTTGATTCTGATTGGGAGAAATCAAAGAACTGGATAGGGAAAATGCTTTTAGTTATGGAAACTCACTGCCTTGTCAGTAGGGGCCAGGGTGGCAGAGCGGTAATGCGCCGGCCTCGAGATCCAATTAGCTAGGAAAAGGGCCAGTCAGCCGGTGGGCGGTTCGCCCTCAAGGGTTCAAATCCCTTCCCTGGCGCCACCTGACCCTTCGCGGTCAGATGACGAGTTTCTAGTTACCAAGGTAGTGCTCGATTTGGTTTCTGAGGAAACTGAAAAAAGACTCCTCCGAAAGGGCTGACATGGCTCGGGAATTCTTATAAGGAGTTGCGAAATTAGCAAGATGAGAGCTTTGAAAGGAGATTGATAATTTGTCCAACGAATTGAAGCCTTACACTAGCAACCTTTCCCTCACAACAGTGATTGTGATTGCGGTAATAGTCATAGCTAGTCTTGCGGGAAATATCTATACTTACCAGATTTTCTCAAGTACTGTACGAAGCTTGGAAAACAATGTTGGAACCTTTCAAAACCAGATCGCCGCATTGACAGAAGCCCTGAAAAGCTACAACCAAACTGGCACAGGCAACATCTCACTTAGCGAGCTCTATGAAAACGTGAAGGACTCCATTGTTCTGATTCGTGGGCAAACATCTCTAGGGGAAATCTCAGGCTCCGGCTTCATTTACAATTATTCAGGTCCCACGTTCTCAGGACCAGTTATAATCACAAACTATCACGTGGTTCGTGGTACGACAAGTCGTTCAATAACTCTCATGGACGGCAAAGCGTATTCGGTCCGCATACTTGGCTCAGATGCATATGTTGATCTTGCAGTACTTTTCGCCGATGATATGCCTTCTGATGGGTTCAAATCACTTCCCATTGTAAGCTCATCTCTCCTTAACATAGGCGATTTTGTGATTGCAATAGGTAATCCCTACGAATTGATAGGCTCTATGACAACTGGCATAATTAGCCAGCTTGGACGGGCGATTCCTGAAGAACTGGCAGGTGGATTCTCAATTGCAAACGTAATACAAATAAGTGCTCCGCTCAACCCAGGTAATTCCGGCGGGCCATTGTTGAACAGCAAGGGTCAAGTCGTAGGCGTGACTTTTGCGATAATTGAGAATTCGACCGGAGTGGGATTTGCCATACCATCGGACACTATCCTTCGCGAAATCTCTTGGCTTGTGAACAATGATGTTTACCCCCACTCTTGGATTGGTGTGAGCGGGACAGATGTGACCTATGAAATCGCGCAAGAGAAGGGTGCTTCCAAGACTTTTGGTTGGTTAATAGTAAGTGTGTCTGATAATGGCCCAGCAAAAAAGGCTGGTCTGCAGCCTCAGGACATCATTCTCGCAATAAACAACACAATGATAGTTAATGGTGACGATATCTCAAGTTATCTTGAAGAAGAAACCTCACCTGGAGATGTAATTATGATAACTGTGGAACGCGAGGTCCTTTTTGTACGCTCAGAGATAATTCTTCCTTTAGAGCTTGAGCCTAGACCTCCACCTCCAGCGTAGTTTCGGCTATTCAACATTGTGTCGTTTGGCGAAAACTATTCTATGTAAGACTGTGGAATCTATTTGGAGTAGGTTTGATCTCACACTATGGACCTGCCCGATGGCTTTCTTTTGAGCTCTGTTCCACACATTCTGCAGTGACAGGCACTGTAATCTGCAGGATACTTGGCATAGCAGCCTGGACAGTACATAACCCAGTGGAATTTGTAGCGTATTCCAAATGTGACCACAGGGGCGAACTTGATCCCAAGTTGATTAGCCACATTCTGTATCGAGTAGTCATCTGTGACTATTCGCGGTATACAGCCAATGTCTTTCAACTCTAAAGCCAGAGCCAAAACATGCCGGTCTGCTTTCGAGAGAAAAAGTAGATCGCCTACTGCTTTCGACGATGTCTTGATCTTTTCTATGAATTCTGGCTTTGGCTCCCTGATTTCTAGCTTGCCATTTTCGATAGCTGTGTCAAACCTCGTTCTGGATAGTGAATTCATGGAAAGCTCGTTTCTCACCTCAGGCACCGAGAATTGGGGGACCATAACTGCAAATGGATCGAAACCGGATATGAAAGCAGACGTGTCTAATATGATTGTTTCTCGGAGTTTGTCCACCTTCAGCATCATCTTTCCTTCGGATATAGCAATCTACTCTTGAGACGTCCGTAGAATTCTTTTCTGAAGCGAATGAAAGAGGTTGTGTTTCTAGATCTTGTGATGACCACTTCTTGTTGACTCGGATCTTGTAACGTCTCTTTGTAATACCCATCAACTACAACTAGTGGTGAGTTAGGCTTCTCTATTTCCACAGTAAGTATAGAACTCTCAGGAAAGACTATTGGCGGAAAAGGCGTTAGTGGACACACAGGCGTTATCACAAAGACGTCAGTTTCAGGATCCAACACAGGTCCACCAGCGGCTAATGAATAGCCTGTTGAGCCCGTCGGTGACGCCACTAGAACTCCATCAGCTTGGACGTCAAGTATGCGGGCTCCATCTTTCCAAAGATTTGCGTATAGAAGTTTGACAGGGGCACCTGCAGATATAAAGACTTCATTCAAAGCATCCGGCACTTGGCGATTTCCAACGCTCACAGCTAGTTTCTTGCAGGTTTCCACTATAAACGTCCCATTCAAGCATCTCTTCAATGCTTTCAAGGCACATTCAGGAGCTACTTCAGCTAGGAATCCCCTTTCACCCATGTTAATCGCGAGTATTGGAGGCTCGGGCTTTGGGATCTGAATACAAGTTCTCAGTATTGTTCCATCGCCCCCCACAGTAATGATGAAGTCTACATTCCAGTCTTCAAGAGGTGATGTTGCAGCTTCTGCGTCAATGTGAGGTCCGATTCCAGGATCCAATACTATATCGAGTTCCTTCTCTCTGAGATAACTCAGCAGTTTCATGATAAGCTTAAAGGCTGCCTTCTTGTCGTTTCGAGCAGTCAGCCCTACGCTTCTGAAAGTCATTATGATCGCATCTGCAAATGTTAGTGGTCAAATCTATTGTCTTAAGGAATGACCTATTTATATGTAATTTCTAAGATCGGAAACTCCTCGTCCGTGTGGGCCAACGTCTTGACGCCACTAAAGCATCTCTTCTGGCATCATGCAAATCTATTTATTGCAGTCTTTTAAAGAGCTGTATGATTGAGCGTTGAGACGATGAGCAAACCTGCTGATGTAGGAAGCCTGCGTGTCGGTGGATATGTGATAGTTGACGATAAGCCTTGTCGTGTTGCAAGTCTTACAAAGTCCAAACCAGGAAAGCATGGGGCAGCCAAAGCAAGAGTTGTGGCCATAGGCGTCTTTGATGGGGCGAAGAAAACCTTCGTTAAACCAGTCAACGCCCAAATAGAGGTTCCCATGATTGAAAAGAGAACAGGTCAGGTAATCGCTCTGCTGGAAAGCTCTGTCCAATTGATGGATTTGGAAAACTATGAGGTATCTGAGACTGCTTACCCTGATAATGTGGAGCTGAAGCAAAAATTAGGGTCTGGAGTAGAGGTGGAATACTGGAGAATCTTGGGAAGAACGAAGATCATGCGCACGAAAGGCTAATTCTGCAATATATGCGCACGCTTTTTCCAAGAAGTTGAGACTATTGAAGAATGTGAGACATATTCGACTCAGACGTGGAATGACGGTTACCCAGCTAGTTGAGGAAATGGATGCTTGTGAAGTTTTAGGAGCTGGAAAAATAGGGAAGGCCGCACGGCTACTAACAAGGATGTTCAAAGACCCAGATTTCACAGTTTTCTTAACCCTCGCCGGCGCTCTCGTACCAGGTGGGCTTAAGAGTATAGTTGTTGACTTGATCGCTGCAGGGCATGTTAATGTAGTTGTGACCACTGGGGCTAATATGGTGCACGACATTGTTGAGACGTTGGGGTACAAGCACAAGGTGGGCACTTTCAGAGCTATGGATGAGCAGTTAGTCAAGAGAGACGTAGGGCGTATAGGTGACATATACATTGAACACAAAGCTTTCAGGAGCCTCGAAAAATGGATGCGCGACGTCCTCGGAAGCATTGGAAAGCAGAAGCTTCAGCGAATATCGCCTTCAGATCTCTTGCTGGAGATTGGAAGGCGCATAGAAGACAAAGACTCAATTTTGGCGATCGCAGCAGAAGCAGATGCGCCAATAATCTGCCCTGGATTGGTGGATTCAATTGCAGGATTTCAGCTTTGGCTTTGTAGACAAGAAAGTGAAATCGTCCTTGATCCGCTTGGAGATATTTCCAAGCTCGTAGACAAGGTGTACGAAGCAAAGAAAACGGGAATCATCATCTTAGGTGGTGGATTGCCGAAGCATTTTGCTTTGTTTGCAAACACTTTTAGGGAAGGAGTGGACGTAGCGGTTCAAATCACCATGGATAGACCTGAGCCTGGTGGATTGAGCGGTGCCTCTTTGGAAGAAGCTGTCAGCTGGCGTAAAGTAAAATCTGAAAGAGATACAGTGACTGTGGTCTGCGACGCAACCATAGCATTTCCTCTGGTCATTGCAGCCGTTCTGGAACGGCTCTAGCTCTCCCACCAATCCCAGCCAGCCTTGTCAAATGCTAGATATAGTATTGCGAGGGTAATACCCCAAAGAAATGCGGTCACGGCGTAGCTTAGTGGGGAATCAAGCTGATTCAAGGACGTCCATGCTGTGATGCCGTAGACTCCAACTAATATGAATATAAAGATGAAAAAATAGATAGCGCTCTTTAAGGTCAACTTACCAGATCTCCTATTCAAGAATCTAGGATTTGCTTGTTAAGATTTTCCATTGTTTCAATTAGAATAATGCAAAAGGTTGACCTTAGGCTATCCATGCATACTCATCGCTGTTTGAATCTAGCGTTAGTAATGTGGGGAATCAGCTGCATCCTTAACTAAGTTACTTCTATCTCGAATCCTCTCTTTCTAGGTATTCTAATCTCTAAGAAACCTTTCTTGAGTCTCTTTTCAATCTTCGAGATATCTACAGGTACGGGAATCTCTACGTGGCAGCTGAATGTAGAGAATTCTCCTTTTTGGCGTTGTATTCCTAGATCTTCGCAACATATTCTGCGATTGATTCTGGCGCTTATCTCAATGGTTCTTTTGTCTAAAGGATCAATCTTTATTGAATCTGGGTCTGAGAATGGTAAGTCCGCTGTGACGACTACTTCGCTTCGTGTAACGGAAACTTCGCATAGTGGCTCGATTGTATGCGTGTTTATGTTCCAGCTTGGGCGTTCAGTTGGTAGTAGTTTTTCTGCGAGTGACTCCATCTCCTCAATATACTCATTGATTAAGTCAAGAATCGATCGTCTTTTCCTAATTGACATGTTTTCATCTGCCTCCTTACACATAAAGCGGCAAGTCGTATTCTTGTTCCTTCTTCATTTTGCTCAGCTCTTGCTGGGTACGTCTCATTACGTCCTTTGCACGAAGTCTAATTTCCTCACCTTTCTCGAAAAGCTTTGAAACATCAACAGTTATTCCTGTAATTACTGCAAACTGCTTCAACGCTGCCGCGGAAGCCTCTGGATCAGGGTAATTGTAGAAGGATTGGGCGAGCAAGGCAATTGCAGGGATGTCGCGTTCAGCACAGTAACGCATAATCAATGCTTGAGGACCAACCATATATCCTTCTTTCAAAGCGGTTGTGCCCTTCTGCTCCAGCAGCTTAATCATAGCTTGGCTTGATCCTGCGCCAAACACCTTTGGTTCCGCAATATCTTGGCGGTTCTGCACCGGCATACCACCAATTGGAATAATCATCCTGACTTTCTTTTCTTTTCCCCAGTCGATTAGTCCACGCATGAGATGTTGGATGCCCTTCGCCGGTATTGCAGCCTCCGAAACTGCGACCAGCAGATCCTTTCCACCAAGTATACGCATTGGTGCACGAGGTAATCCCTTATGCAAAACAACAATTGGAGGCAGCAAATCTGAATCGATGTAAGCTACTTCCTCCAAATTGAGTTCCGAGATAACATGTGAAGCGGCCAAGACCCCAACAAGGCCCACGTCAGGAAATCCGCAAAGCATAGTGGCTCCTAGAGGAACATGGATAGCTTCTTTTTCCACGAAGGTTAATGATGTCAATAAGATTATTCCTCCTGCTCTAAGTCATCGAGGGGTGAGCACAAAAGGGTTTTGGTGAATCCAAATCCTATTTAAGACTGATGGAAGCTTTAAGGATAGAGTGAAGGCTATGGTGCTGGAACGTCTCGGCTCTTCAATCTACACTGCATTGAAGAAAGTTTTCAAAGCGGCAGTTGTAGATGAAGCAATCGTCAAGGAATTAGCCCGTGACATCCAGCGGGCACTTCTCCAAGCAGATGTAAACGTGAAACTTGTACTGGACATTTCAAAGAGAATTGAAGACAGAACCTTGAAAGAAGAGCTTCCACCCGGAATATCTCGGAAGGAACACGTTGTCAAAGTTGTTTACCAGGAGATAACAAGATTTCTAGGAGAAAAACAAGTACAACTCAAGGTTGAGCTTGGCAAACGTCGAGTCGTGATGCTTGTTGGTATCCAAGGCTCTGGAAAAACCACAGCCTCCGCAAAACTTGCTCGCTTCTTGCAGAAGAGAGGATTTAAACCGGCTTTAGTGTGTGTCGACACTTTCAGACCTGGGGCTCTTGATCAGCTTAAGCAGCTAGCAGCTCAGATAAACGTTCCACTCTACGGTGAACTCGACTCAAAAGACGCAATTGGAATTGCCCAGCGAGGACTTATGAAGTTTGAAAGTCAAGATGTCGTTCTAATCGATACATCAGGGCGTCATAAGGACGAAAAGGAACTTATAGAAGAGATGAAGCAGCTTGAAAAGGCGATAAAACCTGACGAGATAATGCTTGTAATTGATGGAACAATAGGACAACAGGCTGAACTTCAAGCAAGAGCGTTCAATGAAGCCACACCAATAGGTTCAATTCTTGTGACGAAACTGGATGGCTCAGCACGAGGAGGCGGCGCACTATCAGCTGTTGCCGCTACAGGGTCCCCGATCAAATTCGTAGGTGTAGGTGAAAGAATTAGAGACATCGAACCCTTTGTTCCTTCAAGATTTGTAGGTCGTCTTCTTGGAATGGGGGATTTGGAAAGCCTGATAGAAAAGGTTCGCGACGCTGAAATAAAGATCCCACAGAAGAAAGCCAAGCAGATATTGAGCGGCAAATTCACGCTAACCGACATGTATGAACAATTCGAGGCAATGAAAGGCATGGGGCCATTCAAGCGCTTGCTGAAGCTGCTGCCTGGAATGTCCTACAACATACCTGACGACATGATTGAAACAGCCCAGGGCAGGCTGGAGAAGTGGCGGGTAATAATCCAATCAATGACTCCAAAAGAACGAGAAAACCCTAAAACCTTCTCTTCCTCTCGGATACGCCGTGTAGCAAGAGGTTCAGGCACTTCAGAAAAAGAAGTCAAGGAACTGCTTCAGCAACATACAATGATGAGGCGAATGATGAAACAGCTGCGACGAAAGAAGATTCCGTTCTTGGCCGGGAAGCAATTCCCAAAGGAGTTTAGGCAGGCTGCGTAACTGATGAGCATTCTCGAGAAAGCCTTGAACATGCTTACAACACACCCTCTGTGTGACGATTGCTTGGGGAGGCAGTTTGCTCTTCTGGGGCACGGTGTTGAGAACCGGAAAAGAGGGGAAACAATAAAGCTGCTATTAACTATGGAAGCAAACGACACTCTCCTTCGCAACGATGAAGCGGGTGAAGACATTCTGAGAAAGATTGCTGGCCACGGCTCTTTTGAAATGGCCCATAAGATTCTCACGAGGTTCGGAAGAAAAGCGCCATCAAAAAGGCGATGCTATCTTTGCGAGGGGAAGTGCAAGAGTGTGATTGGACTTGCAAAGAAAGCAGTTGGTGAAACCAAGAACCACGAGTTTTCCACGTTTCTAGTCGGCATAGAGTTGCCCCTTGAAATCGCAGAAAGAGAAGATGAGTTCAAGGCACGCTTCGAAGTCTCGAGTGGAGAAAGCATCAAAAGCCAGATGAGCCGTGTCATTGGGAAGAAGATTGAAAGAACCACTGGTAAGTCGGTCGACTTCAAGAAGCCTGATGTAGCTTTGATAATCAACCCTTTTACGAGTGATTTCAAGCTGCAAATCAACCCCCTATACATTTCAGGTAGATACCGAAAACTTGTAAGAGGGATACCCCAATCAAGATGGCTTTGCAGAGAATGCGACGGGCGAGGATGCGGGAGCTGCAATTGGACAGGTAAGAGATTCCAAGAATCCGTCGAAGAACTCATAGGTAAACCGATACAAAAGACATTGGATGGCGAAGAAATCGCTTTCCATGGCGCTGGAAGAGAGGATGTTGACGTACGTATGCTTGGGTCAGGACGACCTTTTGTCTTAGAGGTCAAACGGCCTAGAAAGCGATGGATTGATTTGGAGAAACTTGAAAGAACAATAAACCGAGTAGCAAAGGGAAAAGTTGCAGTAAGTGAACTTCGCTTTGCCGACAAAGACTTAGTAAGACAGCTCAAGAAGGCGGAATCAGCTGAGAAATCCTATCGGGTCTTGATAGAGTTTGAACGCGATGTTGCTAATGAAGAGCTTAAGAAGGTAGAAGAAATCTTATCGCACACTATTATACACCAGCAAACGCCCAAACGTGTTCTACATCGTCGAGCTGATTTGATACGAGAAAAGTACATATATAAGGCGGAAGTAAAGAAGGTGTCACCAAACTACGCGGAAATGCAAATTCACTGTCAAGGAGGCCTTTACATAAAAGAACTTGTCACTGGAGATGAGGGTCGAACTCACCCCAGTGTCTCAGAAATTCTTACCATGAATGCCAAACCTATGGAACTAGATGTTCTGAAAGTAATCGCAGGTGTGAACTAGTGAAGTCGAGAGGCTATCGTCGCAAAACTCGTTCACTTCTAAGAAGAAACGTGAGGGAAAGAGGCAAGACCGGTCTAAGCAAGCTACTTCAGCAATACAACCCAGGCGATCGTGTCCTCGTTAAACTGAACCCAAGTATTCACAAAGGAATGCCTCATCGCCGCTTTCACGGAAAAGTGGGTATAATAGAAAGTACAAGAGGGCAGGCATATATTGTGAATGTCACACAGGGCAAGGCTGTGAAAGAAATAATCGTTCGACCTGAACATCTTGAACCTTTCCAAGCCTAGTTTGTGAGGCGAGGGAGATGCCCAGAAAAGCGTTAGAAGAAAAATTGCTAACTGTACCTGAAGTGAAAAAGCTACTAGAGAGCCTTGGAGAGGAAAATCTTGATCAGTTTCAGAGACGCGCGCTTGATTATTCCTCCAAATTCGCCAGAGTGGAAGCGAAGACTGCAAAGAAACTTGTGAAGAAATTAGTGAAGGACTTTAAACTCGAAAAGAAAGATGCTGTCCAGCTCGTCAACTGTATGCCAGAAAGCATCGAGGAGACACGTGTTTTCTTGGCCGGTGGTCGAAAGATTGTTGAAACTCAGAAGTTAGAAAACATTCTATCATTCTTGAACGAGAATCGAAAAAAGGAAAAGTAGCCACAACATAATAACATGTTATTTCGCTAAAAAGGGGCGAGTAGTCAGAGTATGGAGAAGAGATACGAAGAGCACGCTTACGTATTGGATTTTCTACCCTACGGACGTCCGGGATCTAGGCCAAGCTACCGAGCAGGGGCTATTATCCAGGTTGTGGGCGAATACTTCTTCACATTGCTCGAAGCGATAGTGAAAGAAGGTCTAGTTCTCAAGCCTCATGATCGAGTCTATGTTGGTAAGGAAAAAAGGGATGTGATTACCTACATAGCAGGCAGGGTCAGCTTTGAAGAGTTGACAGCGAATGCAAAAATGGAATTGCCCAACCTAATAGAGAAAATCGTTTCAGTTCGGGAACGCTGGTTCATAAACTTCTTCAATACTGCTCAAGCGATGACTCCTCGGATGCACGCTATGGAACTAATCCCAGGAATCGGCAAGAAGTATATGTGGCAGATAATAAACGAACGTGAAAGAAGACCCTTTGACAATCTTAAGGATTTGCAGCAGCGAACAAACATTCCTGACCCAGTTAAACTGATTGCCAAAAGGGTTCTTGAAGAGCTTTCGGAGGAAAGCAAGTACCGCATATTCACGAGGGCACCTTAGTGACGCTCAGATGAACCTTTATCAAAAGGCAAAGGAAATTGCCCGCGTCAATGGAATCCGCTTGAAGAAGCGGATGGGTCAACACTTCATGATCGATGGTCATGTTTTGGAATATCTGGTTTCACATGCGGCCATCAAGGAATCAGATACTGTCTTGGAAATCGGAGCAGGCTTTGGCTTTCTCACTCGCCTTCTCGCACAGAAAACACGCAGAGTAGTGGCTGTTGAAATTGACTCTCGAATCATGAAAGCCCTGCAGTGTGAGTTGAGTGATCTAAGCAATGTAGACTTCATAGAGGCAGATTTTTTCAATGTTAGATTGCCGCGATTTAACAAAGTCGTTTCGAATCCCCCGTTCCAGGCATCATCTCCATTGATTTTCAGGCTTCTGGAAGAGGATTTTGACCTAGCTGTGTTGACTCTCCAAGAGGATTTCGCTAGACGACTCAATGCTGTTGTTGGAAGCAAGGATTATGGTCGCTTAACAGTTTCCACGTATTACTCATATAGAGTTGAGCTTCTTGACAGTGTATCTAGAGAAGCCTTTTATCCACAGCCTCGTGTAGATGCGCTAATCGTTCGGCTAAAGCCTCGAGATAAGCCCCCGCTCAGCATCACAAACGATCAGATTTTCAAAGAGGTTGTGCGGATCTTGTTTTCTCAGAGAAACAGGAAAGTTCGCAAAGCATTAAGACCTTTTCTTCGCAGATATGGGTCAAAGCAAGAAAAGATGTTGAAAGAAAGCGATGCGCTACCTTTCTGTGAGAAAAGAGTTCGGGAGCTGACACCTGAAGACTTTGGAGTGCTTGCAAATGCGCTCTCGAAATAGCGTATTCTGTTATGAGGGGTACTCTTTCGTCGTTTTCAAAGAAGTTTACAAACCTGCGGAAGATACTTTGCTCCTAGCTCGAAACTTGGTCGTCAGAAGGGGCGAGTGCGTCTTAGATATGGGCACCGGCTGCGGCATCTTGGCAGTTGTGACTGCAGAAATGGCAGCTAGAGTAGTTGCTGTTGACATTAATCCATATGCTGTGGTTTGCACAAAGAAGAACGCAGATTTGAATGGACTCCGACCGAAGATCGAAGTCCTCTTAGGAGATCTATTCAGCCCTTTGGATTCTTCTAGGAAATTCGATCTGATCCTATTCAATTCCCCCTATTTGCCCGTTGAAGAAGATGAAGGAGGAAGCTGGATTGAAAAGGCTTGGGCCGGAGGAGAGACAGGACGGAAAATCATAGATCGCTTCATTGAAGAAGTTCCAGAACATATATCACAAGAAGGTCGTATCTTGCTAGTGCAATCAAATCTTTCAAATGTGAGAACAACACTGGATTTTCTCGATCAGAGCAAGCTTCAGGCAGCAGTAGTTGATAAAGAGAAGTTGAATTTTGAAGAGATTGTGTTGATTGAAGCCAAGAAGCAGCCTGAAGGTGCGTGCACTTGATTCGTTATGCGTCTGGTCTTAGTCCTTCCAGAGGATTCGAAACTCCTCTATTTATTCGCCCGGAATTGCCGCGTTAGAACGCTAATGTTCTCTCTTTTTCTTATAGCGATCAGCACAAGCAGAACAGCAAAATAGGTGCTCCTCGCCATTGACTACGCGTCTGATCACGGCAAAGCTGCATTTCTCACTAGATAGTTTTTCATTACAGACCTCGCATTTGACGAATTTGGTCATCTATCTACCTCCTTGTTCTTCCTGTAGGCTTCAATAGCTGCATGCAGTGCATCTGCTGCTAAGTTTGAGCAGTGCATCTTTATTGGCGGAAGACCGCCTAGACTATCTGCTACATCTTTACGAGTTATTTTCATAGCCTCATCTAAGGTTTTGCCCTTGGCAAGCTCAGTAATCATGCTACTGGTAGCGACTGCTGCACCGCAGCCAAAGGTTTTGAATCTAATGTCCGCTATCCGGTTCTCTTCGACCTTGATGTAGATAGTCATCATGTCACCGCAGACGGGGTTCCCCACTGAGCCAACGCCATCAGCATCTGGAATTTCGCCGACATTTCGAGGGTTCCTAAAGTGTTCCATGACCTTCTCGCTATACACTTCCAGTCAACTCTTTCGGAGTCAATGGTGACAATGCACGCAGTCTTTTAACTATATCGGGAAGCAAATCAACTACATAGTCAACGTCTTCTTCAGCGTTCTGCGTGCCAAGTGTAAAGAGCAGTGATCCGTGTGCTTCTTCGTGTTTTAATCCGATGGCTCGGAGCACATGGGAAGGCTCCAATGTTTTAGCTGTACACGCAGACCCTGAAGATGCTGCTACTCCTGCCATGTCCAGATTGAGAAGCATCGACTCGCCCTCAATGAAGCTGAACCTTACAGCGACGTTGTTCGGTAGCCTCTGGGAAGGATGGCCGTTCAGAAACGAATATGGTATATTGCTTAGCAGACCTTTTATGAGTCTATCTCGCATTCTCTTCAGTTTTGTAATCCTATCTCCTATCTCCAGATTCGTAAGACTGGCTGCTTTGCCCATGCCGACAATGCCTGGCACGTTCTCTGTGCCTGATCTCATTCCACGTTCTTGTCCTCCTCCGAAAATGAGCGGTTGCAAACGTGTGCCTTTCTTACTATATAAGGCTCCGACCCCTTTTGGTCCGCCGATTTCATTTGAAGACAGAGTCATTAGGTCAGCACCTGCCTTGCGAACATCAATTGGGAACTGTCCTATTGCTGCGGTGGCGTCGACATGCAGGCACGCGTTTCTTGCGTGGACAATCTCGCTTGCTTCTTTTATCGGCTCAATAGTGCCAATTTCCCCGTTGGCATACATGATTGAAACGAGGATGGTTTCATCAGTTAACTCTGTTTCGAGAGCTTTCAAGTCCACGATCCCATGCTTGTCAACTGGAAGGTATGATATTTTGAACCCTTGCTTCGTCAAATGCTTGCACACATTGATCACAGACATGTGCTCTATGGTGGTTGTTATGATGTGCCTACCTTTGTCGTGGTTTCTTGCTGCGAAGCCTCTAATTGCCCAATTGTTGCTCTCCGTTGCGCATGAAGTGAAGAAAATCTCTTCGCTTTCTTCTGCACGTATCAATGATGCAACGCTAGAACGGGCATCTTTCAAGCCTTCCTTTGCTTCTTGGGCAAAAGAGTGCGCGGATGAGGGATTACCATATGTGGCTTCAAGGAAGGGGTGCATGGCGGAAACTACACGTCGGTCCACCGGTGCCCCTGCAGTGTGATCCATGTAGATCTTTCTCACGTGAGCCTCTCCTCATTTGGATTTCTTGATCAAGAAGCGGAGTTTAGCTCCATTCTTTTTCATCTCTAAAATTTCGTAGCCAAACCGTCTTGTTAAGCTTTGGATGTCTCTTTCTGCTGCAGGATCATCAGCCCAGACTTCTAGGATTTCGCCAGGTTTCATCCTGTCTAGCTCCATACGTGTTCTGTATACGGGCTCCGGGCAAAAGAGTCCAAGGCAGTCCAATGTTCTATCAGGTTTCTTTAGCTTTGCCAACTTAACTCCCAAAGTCTTCTGTTTCAAGCTTGAGAAAAAGCTTGCTATCAGATCAGGAATTGTCAAGAAACACGTCTAGGATTGCCCTTTAGCTAAGTCTTCTTTTGGCTCTATTTCAACAGCGATGCCACGTTTTATGAAAGTTTTGGCGTTATCAGCTGGTAATGTTGCAACGTCTTCAGGGGAAAAGGGGCCATAGATTTTTAAGTCTGCACCGGCAATCGCTGGAACTTCGTTTAGGAACCGTAGGAGAACTCTGCTCTGCAGTCTTCCTCTCCTTGGTTTGCTTTCATAGAGTTTTCCTTGGATGGATGTTCTCAGAAAGCGGTTGAATTCTTCGACTGAAGAAACAATGCCTTGAATTATCCTTTCTTCTTCAGGGGTAGCTGCTCCCGTCTTGAGAGGTTTCTCAGCTGTTGTAGCCTGGACTATCTTCTTGAATCGAAGCTCAACTATTTCCGTCATCAGTCGTTTGGTGGTTGACAACTCGCGTGCAATCAGCTTTGCTTTCACAGACTTCGGGTCGAGCATTCGTCCTTCTTGCTTTGTTCGATCTATGTATTCCACGGAGCTGGTGTAGAAATTTTCGGGCAGTTTCTGTAGTTCCGTGTTTTGTTTCTCTTTTTTCCAAGCGCTGTATAATGTGTCATACATTGGGTTTCACAGCCTGTACTGCTCCTTTGCACGCTAGAAACAGTGCTGCTGCAGTGGGTAATAAAATGTTGCGAGAGTTGTTGAATGGTCCATAGGATTCATTTCCAATTCTGAATTTTGGTGATCTAATAATATCCACACTTACGTCACCCTTTCTGAAGGCCACAGCTTCATTCAGAGGATCGAAGTGGTCCAAGCCGTTGATGGTCGATTCGAATTTTAACAGGCCAGTTTTTCCATGTAAGCTTCCAGGCAGTCTAATGAGTCGATGTACGTCTGTCGTGACTACCGTGTCGACTTTCGCCGATTGAATCTCCGCGACTTTTTGTATGATTTTTCTCCAGTTCTTGACTCCAACACCTTTGATTTTCAGCCATCTGTAGCTCTCTATGTTGTCTAGGAGTGTCTTCCTGTTGTTCACGATGTGATCGACAGCATTCTTTCCTAACTCCATCATACTGCCATCAGCTTTTGTTGCTTTCGTGAGGAAGTCAATGGTTCCCTTTGTGATGCGTGGTTTCCAACCTGCGTCGCCAGAATTCCCTTCAAGGATGAGTTTGTCTCCCTCGATGATTCTATGAAGGCTCTCTTGGAATCCTAGTCCAATAACATAATCGACAATTTCCTTCCGAATCGTGGAATCTAGTGGATGAACTTGTTCGTTTTCGATATGGACATGATAGCCTCGATTTCCGCTGAAAAATAGTTTGATCTCACTTTTTTGGAAGCCAAAATCTTTCATCAGCATGTCCACCAGCTTGAATGTTTCTTTCTTCGCGGATTCTAAGCACTCTTCACACATCCATGTTTCGACATCAAACTTCGCTTCGCTACAAACTGGACATTTCTGAGGAGAACGACCTCTGCCAGCAAAGCCGCAACTGCAGCATGCCCATATATCATGAACTTTGCCGCAGGGTGTCAGGATGTGATCTGCATCAATGTCGAAAATCAAGTCTGCTCCGACCCAGCCTTTTTCTCCCATTTCTGCTTCGGGGTTTTCGTAGTAGGCGCTTGAGTAATATGCATCTGACGGAATTGCTTCTAGAAAGAAGGATCTTAGATCGTTTCTGGTTTTGAATTTCTTGTGTCTGATCATTATTGTTCTATTGGATATTAGGAAGCCGAACTCCCGACTTTCGATGTTTGAAGGTGCTTGTAGATGTGAAGAATCTCTCTTATAGTATTCCGTGAATTGTTTGGAGACGAAATCTGATGGTAGATCCAAGAGGCTTCTTTCTTACAGAAGTATCAGTCCTAATAAATAGTTCCTGTAACGACTCAGAGGCAGCATTCTTCTTATAAGTTTAAACCTTCAATATCGTCGATTACCAAGACTGGGGAAAGCTTTTGGAAAAGCATGTGCCTTCTGTGACGATACTGATCCTCAATTTCAATGGCAGGAGGCATTTGGCTGAAAATCTTGAATCTGTGTTGGCGACAGATTACAGCAACTTCGAGGTCATTGTGGTTGATAATAACTCCTCTGATGGATCCGTTGAGTTCTTAAATGAGAAATACCCTGATGTCAGGGTTCTTAGGTACAACCGAAACTATGGCTTTTCTAGGGCCTACAACAAAGCTTTGAGCTCCGTCAATACAGAGTATTTCGCGCTGTTGAACAATGATGTGTCCGTGGAGCCAGGTTGGCTTGCCACTCTAATCTCTTATGTTGAAAAGGATAGGGTTGCTGCTTTAACTCCCAAAATGCTGCTGCTTCGTGACAGAAGAAGAATAAACGCGGCAGGAGGAAATTGTGATGTATACGGCACAGGATGGAATCGTGGCAATAGTGAAACCGACCGGGGGCAGTATGATAAGTCGGAAGAGACTTTCTACGGCAATGGCGGCGCATTACTCATAAGAAAGCAGGTCTGGCAGGAGGTGGGGACATTCGATGAACACTATTTCATGTATGGGGAAGATCTCGACTGGTGTTGGCGTGCAAGATTAAGAGGATACAGGATTATCTATGTCCCTGAGTCGAGGGTCTATCACAGCTGGCTTGGTTCCAAAGGTCACATATTCTATTTTCTTGAAAGGCATTGGCTTTCCAATGTTCTCAAGAACTACACTCTGCAGACACTCTTCAAGATAATGCCGAGATACATCATCATAAAACTACTAAAGATGATTTGGGTTTTCAAGAATGCGAAACCTGACAACAAGTTTTTTGTCCCTAAAGCGATATTGTGGAACCTAAAGCACCTTAAGAAGACGTGGGAAAAGAGGGTGAAAGTCCAAAACTTAAGGGATGTATCTGACAGCCACATACAACGTCTTATGTTCAAGAAGAGTTTTGAGTTGCTTCTTCGCTTCGGTAACTTAAGCCATCCGGCTCTTGAGAAAGTGTGAGAGGTTCATGCACAAGTGCAAGGCCATGATTTCTTCAGGAAAATGAAAGCTAAGATCACATCCAGCTTTCGGGAACACTTTCTACTACACATAATGGTTGTCGCATACATAGTCATTCTGGCTTCATTTTCCTTGATGCGACACTATGCATTTATGTCTTCAGCTTGGGATCTAGGGATTTTCAATCAGGCTTTTCATACTACAACTAATGAGGGGCGATTCTTCTACTACACAGTTGAGCTTTATGCAAATCCCAAAGGAAACTTATTTGGGGTTCACTTTAGTCCAATACTGCTATTCCTTTTGCCCTTTTACGCTATTTTCAATGGCGCAGAAACTCTGCTCATTCTTCAAACAATCGCTTTGGCCATTGGTGTGTATCCTCTTTTCTTTTTGGCTAGAGATACGATGAGACTCAAGTCCATGGCTCTGATTTTCTCGCTACTATACCTAACATTTCCACACACTCTTGGTGTGAACCTCTTTGACTTTCACCCGGATGCTTTCTTTGTTCCCTTGACATTGTTTTCTCTATATTTCTTCTACAAGAGAAGCTGGATCAAGTACTTCGTGTTTATGATTTTGGCTTTTCTCACAAAGGAATTCGCTTCCTTGCCCTTTTGTTTTTTCGGGTTTGCAGGATTGTGGTTCGAGAGAGGGCAGCTTTCTGGCGTGATTCGGAGGAAAGCCGCTGTCAACAAACGTGTATGGGCTCTCCTAGCTACAATACTTATAGGAGTCGTTTGGTTCTTCTCCGCTAACACTCTAACTTACTTTTTGGGTAAGGATGCCTCGTCTGGCTTTGTTGAAGGTTCTCCTTGGGCCATTTTAGGTGGTTATCCTCTTGATCCTTCGATTCTCGGATCAGTAGCAAGCCTAAACTATGTAGGCGCATTGGAGTACGATTTTGAGCTGAAGCTCCTTTACTTCTTCACAATTATAGGACCTTTTGCTTTCTTACCAATGCTTAAGTTGAGCTATTTTCTGCCAACTATTGTTTGGATTTTTCCAAGTTTTCTATCAAATTACGCCCCATACTATGCGTTGGGCTACCATTATTCTGCATTTTTCATTCCTTTTGTGGCTGTCAGTGCAATTCTAGGATATGGGAATTTTGTTTCTTCAATGAAAGTGTCAGGATTGAAAGCCTATAGCATCTTGCGAAAGCTTCTGATTTGCAGCCTCTTGCTGTCTTTAAGTATTGGCCTGACTTTACAGGCTCTAACTGCTGGCGTAAGCCTCTCGGTCATCTCAGATCACGATAGATCAGTCTATAAGACACTGGCCTTTCTACCTAGAAATGCATCTGTAGTAACTCAGTTTGACATTTTTCCTCACCTATCAGATAAGATGAACGCATTTGTGATACCTCCCCGCTTCGAGGCTTTTGAAGAAGCGGCTTATTACAGCTATGTTGAAGCGCTTTTCAACGGCAGCAGCGAATATGTTCTAGTCGACATAAATCCAGACTTCCGTGTTGACAGCCATAGAGAAGTCAGCGCAGTAGCTCTTGCCGAAATTCAAAGGACAGGTCGTTATGGACGGTTAGTGTTCCTTGATGGGGTAGTCCTCTACAAACTCGACTACTTAGGTCCAGTGAAGCTTCACAGTCCATTAGGGCTGGTTCAGGAGTTTAGGCCCTTCCGTCGAATAGATTATGCTGAGAACGTTCTCTTTGAACAGGCTTTACCGATAGGTGTCTACAAAACAACTATAGCTTTTGAATTGGGCGAAAAGACTGAGGGAAAGCTATGCACTCTTAGGATTGAGCAAGGTGAAGACACACTAGCAATGAAGGAGGTTGTGGCTGAAACGAGCGATCCAACTACTTGGGAAAGTGCGAGTTTGTCTTTCACAGTAACTAGCCAGATGAAAGAACTTAGGTTCATCATTACTGAGAGCGCAAAAACTGTGGACCTTTATATCCAAAGTATGGAGATTACCCAATCAAACTGATTGGAAACAGTGCTTTGAATGGGATGGTTACACTGAAGATTGCAATGCTCACTGAAAGTATGCTTATCGGATATGGAATCAGTGAAGTCGCAGATCTACTTTCAAAGGAAATGGTTGATCTTGGTCATGAAGTCACAATGATAACGGGGAGAACGGAGCTGCCTCTGAATGGATACAAGGTGGCAAAGCTAGATCTTCCTTCATTACGTCTTTTCAATGACTATTGGAGCTCTCATTTCGCTACAGATCTACGGTTAGCTATACCGGCGATGAGAGCTTTGAAGGACTTCGATATTCTGATAACGTTTGATCCCATGCATCTTGTGGGGGCATTGGCGAAGGTAGTTTTGAAGCTGCCTGTAATCATGTATTATTTCGGGATTCCTCCAATAGCTGTTCTCAGCTCACTGTCACGGAGAACTGAGGCCCTAAGGCAGAGGCTTTTCTGGCACTCATCCTTCAGGTTTGCTGATTATCTGATGACTAATAGCGAGCACTCAAAGGGCTTGCTTCCAAGGAATTTGTCAGAGAAAGCTGTAGTGAATTATCACGGCATTGATCACTTAACTTCGAAAATTGACAACGTACATCAAGACAAGTTCAAGAAAGACCTCATGGTTTCGGAGAAGAAGCTTATACTTTCAATTGGCAGATTCTCCACACCATATAAAGGGATGAGAGATATAATTGAGATTTCGAGAAAACTGAATGCTAGAAGAAAAGACGTAGCTTTTGTTCTGCTGGGACGAAACTCCTCTGCTGGATCATTTGAAACTCCAAGAAGTGTTAGGATCATGACTAATGTTCCGAGAAAGTTCTTAACAGAATGTTTGGCGTCTTGCGACATCTACTGTTCGACATCATTTTGGGAAGGCTTCAACATGCCTCTCGTCGCGGCTGAAGCAAATGGAAAACCAGTTGTTGCATTCAATGTTGGCGCGCATTCAGAGGTAGTTGCTAATGGTGAAACTGGCTTCCTTGTTGGGACATTCAGAGAGTTTGAAGATCGTTTGGAAGCGTTGATTGAGGATGACGCTATGAGAAAGAGAATGGGAGAAAGAGCTCTTCAGCGTGCAAGCATCTTCAACTGGAAGACCTGTGGGAAGCGAGTGGATAAACTAATAAAAAAAGCTGCATCCTCAAATGCATGATGTTGATCCAGCAAAACTCCTTCAGGTATCACAGCTTTCTCTCAAGGCTGATTGCGGAATGGTAGGTTTGTCTTGACGATATATGAAAGGAATCCTTGAAATTCAGCTCGCGTAAGCTTTGACTTGCCTTTCTTTCTGTTTTCGAACTTTATAGGAACTTCGTCTAATGCAAACCCTCTCATCCAAGCTTGCTTCACAGTTTCTATTTGTATTTCATATGTTTGGCTGTGAAGGCAGCCGATTACATTTTCTATATACTCTTTGGAGTAGACTCTGAAACCGCTTGTGCAATCGTGGATTCTCATTCCAACCATCGCGGAAGCAATGAGGTTGGCGGCTCGACTGATTATCTGTCTAAGGATGTGCCATCCGACGATCTTGCCACCTTGAGAGTAGCGACTTCCAATGACAAGATCATAACCTCTCTCAGCAGTTGCAATGAGATTAGGTATGCTTTTCGGGTCGTGGGAGTAGTCCGCGTCCATCGTGATTATGTGTTCAGGGGGATCTTTCAAAGAGAGAACTGCTCTGAACCCATCTGTGATAGCCGTTCCAAGTCCAAGTTTCGATGGTCTTTTCAGAAGCAGGATTTTGTTGTACTCTCCCGCCAACTTTTCTACTACCTTAGCCGTTCCATCAGGGCTGGAATCATCTATAACCATTATTAAGGCATCGCTTCTAACACTCTTGATTTCACGAATCAAGCTTTCTATGTTATCGACTTCACAGTATGTTGGAAGTATTATTCCAAGGGATCTTTTCGACCGTGCTACGGTGTTGGCACTGGAACAGTTCATATCTTTCGGGTTTCCTGACTCTGAGAGAGTGAATTTCTCCACTTTGAAAGCCAACTGGTGCAGCATTGCTTCTATGGGGAAACCATTTCCGCGTTTGGCCTTTATAAGTGTTTAAGCGATATTGGAGTCTACACACGAAATATCTCACAAAGTGTTTCCATTGCCAAACAAGGAAACTCATCACTTACACTCTTCAAATGGAGACATCTCCACTATACCCGGAGCTACCTCACTGCATACGCAGATATATGCATAGAGTTTTGTGAAGTTGGCACAGAGACTCATTCCTTGGCATTCAAGCCATACTGAGACTGTGTTCTATGAGTAA
>CP070683.1:620352-623333 GCA_020352645.1 Candidatus Bathyarchaeota archaeon
CGAAAGACACAAAACCTAACTGACAAACCTTTCGGAGTTAACTTGAATCTATTTCCAATGATGAGACCAAGAAGTGTAAATGACGATATCGACATTTTCATTGATGAAGGCGTCGAAATAATTGAGTCTTCGGGAGCGAGTCCAGAACCCTATATGCTCAGACTCAAAGAGGCAGGTATTAAGATAATCCACAAGGTACCATCCGTTAGGTTCGCCCGAAAAGCAGAGACCGCAGGAGTCGACGCTGTCGCCATAGTTGGTTTTGAGTGCGCAGGTCATCCAGGTATGGATGAAGTGACGTCACTCATTCTTCTTCCGCTGACTGTTGACACCGTGAAGATACCTGTGGTTGCCGGAGGAGGATTCTGCGACGCCAGGACCTTCGTGGCAGCCCTGGCTTTAGGTGCAGATGGCGTCGTGATGGGCACACGTTTTGTGGCCACCCATGAGTGCATTGCGCACCGCAAAGTCAAAGAGTGGCTAGTGAAGGCTCAGGAGACTGAAACGGTGCTTATCAATCGATCTATTGGCTTACCCATGAGAGTAATGAAGAACAAACCAGCTGAAAGAGCACTTGAAATGGATAAACGAGGCGCCTCTCTGGAAGAACTGCTAACCGTAATAAGTGGCGAGCTTGGTAGAAAGGCATGGATTGAAGGAGATATTGAGGCTGGCGTTGTTTCCATCGGAATCGTAGTAGGCAGGATCCGAGACATAGTGAATGTGAAAGACGTCATTCATGACATTGTAGAAGAAGCAAAATCCATTTGTGAACGTCTAAATTACAAAAACCGATGAACCTCGCAACGAGTTGAAGGTCAACAAAGACACAGATCCTAATCTCCGAGTAAGCCAATGTTGCCGACTCTTACGTTCTCCAAGTATCTTTCTGCCTCATTTCGGCATTGGATGGCTTGCTCTCGACTTGTTGTTGGCAGATCTGTCAGTACGTATTGTGGACAGAAGGCTAACAGAGTATAGGGGATCTTTGCATCTATTTTTGCTATAAACCTAGCTATATTGCCCACTTCTTTCTTGTCTACATATCCTGGTATCAAAAGAGTGCTAGCAGTTAGAATAGGCAATTCAAAGCGCCGTTTGAAAAATCCATCACCAATCATTTTGAAACTTTCAAGGGTCGGTTTACTTGAAACTCCGCAAAGCGCACTGTTCAAGTTTGCATCCCAAGTTTTCAAGTCAAACTTTATGTTTCCACCACTAACAAGAGATAATTCTGCAGCCCTCAATGCGGACTGTTTTTTCCAATACCCATTTGTTTCCCAGCAAATTCTTAAAATGCGATGCTCTTTCTCAGCTTTTTCTAATGCTATTTGGCTTGTTCTTAGGGCATGGGGCATCTGTACTGATGGGTCGCCACCAAAGAAGCATATACATGAAACGCGAGCATTAGCCTTGGCAGCCAAGCTTTCAGCGCTTATCGCAGGATTGAGTTTTGCGGCTAGGTCTCTGTAGTGCCAGTTCTGACAAAACAAGCAGTCGAGACTACAGCTTCCATAAAATACTGCAAGATTGACATGATCGGTCTCCGCGTCTTGTCTATGTGTGTATCTTGGGTAGCCTGCACCAGTGCAGCCTGGACAAAACCACCACGCGACACAATTGGTCGGTAGTGGATCATAATACCACTGAAGAATCCCCTTCTGAGGAGTTCCACCCATTCGAACTAATCGCCCGCGAGTATTGCGGACCAAACCACAAAAGCCTTTGTTTTCAATGCCAATTCTGCATTCATTGGCACATCTGCCACACAGGATGCCGTCTGTGCTTCTCGGAGGCTTCGGAGGCAGACCAAAACTCTCTCGACTTTCTGCATGAACTTTATCAGTTATAGCTAGCGCCTCTTCCGGTTTCTCTCGAACACATCGGATACAAACTCCTAACCGACTGGAAATGAAAGGCGAGCTATCATTACAGATCGTGCACTGCCCCACTGATCACACCAAGTAATTTCAAGCTTCTCCTGTTTTAGTCAGTGCTTTTCAGAGGATGGCTTAGTCCATTATCTGATCTAATCCTGATCGGCCCTTGTAACTGTCTGGCTACTTCTTAACTTTCGGAACGTATATGTTTGCACTACCACACGATGGACAATACCGTGGCTCGTTATCTCCTTCATAGGACCATTTGTAATTGCACTTAAAGCAGACCCACGTTGCCAAATCTTTCACCAAGAACTCTGTAATATAATTAGCTCTTAAAAAATCTGTGCTTCCGTACTAGCTAAGAGGTTCCATAGATGTGAAAGGCAGTTTTCGCGACATCAAGTAGGCGTCCTCTCCATTCGCATAATAACTCCTTTTTGTTCGTACGATTCTAAAACCCAGCTTTTCGTAAAGATTTATAGCTGCGGTGTTGCTGACTCGGACTTCCAGAAAACATTCTGTCGCCTCATATAAGAGCATGCCTTGCATTACCTCTCGCATCAAAGCGTATCCGATGCCTCGCCGCTGATATTCCGGAAGAACCGCAATAGAAATGAGATGCCCCTTCTTCGTAAGCCCCAGTATTTTGAAACTAGGTATTCCTCTTTCAATGCGACACATCGCATAACCTACAACTTTGCCATTCTCTTCCCCAACAATAAAAGTGGCTGGAAACCTCTTGTACAGATCTGTAAAGAAGAAACTAGAATAGTTCTCTGGTAGACAAGTTCGATTTGTGTGCATCACTTGTTCTAAATCAGGTGGCTCAAACCGTCTAATTTTGAAAGTGGTCTGCACAGGTCTTCCCACCGCTAGGATAGTAACGTGTGAATTAAATATTTATGCTGCGTTTAAAACGAAATTCCTTATCCGAAAAAGCGGATGAGTCATAGTTTTGTCAAGGAGTGCGGATACGGAATTTCTGAGTGGTAACAGATTATATCTGCCTGTAAGTCTATGTTATGCACACTTAACGTTGGAAAAGCTAGATGACGAAAAACAGAGATAGAGTGATATTTCACGTTGATATGGATCACT
>CP070683.1:623433-666913 GCA_020352645.1 Candidatus Bathyarchaeota archaeon
GCCTCAGCCGATCTACTGGTCCAGTCAAGCTTGAATAAGCCAGTTCCACCTACAAGCTTGGTATCGTCTACGGTTTCTATTGCGAAGGTGAAGGCTTTTCTTTCTTGTCGCAGCTTCCACGTGCTTCTTATCCATTCCTCTTCCTCACTGAACGTCATTGGCCCTCTGTCTACACCGCCGAGGAACCTTCGCAGTTCTAGGTTGTTCCAGTATCTCATTATCTCATCAAGATCTGTTAGTTCAAAGCTACGTAGCCGAACTCTTTTACCTTCCAGCAATCTCATCTACCGGTTCTGTTGTCAGATACGTGATTGGGAACACTTGCTCGCTTGATCAGCCTACTTATCGGGGCTGCTGGGTCTTTTTTCTTTGAGTAGGTTTATTATTTCTTTGCAGAATTGCGGCAGGTCTCCTGGGTGCCGTGAGGTCACGATGTTTCCGTCGACAACGACTGGGGCGTCTATGTAGGTTGCCCCTGCGTTCTTCAGATCTGTGGCAACAGATTTCCAACATGTGGCTTTCCTGCCGTGTAAGATGTCAGCTTCTATGAGCATTTGAGGTCCATGGCAGATTGCAGCTATCACTCTTTCTTTACTGTGGGCTTCCTTGATCAATTGGACCAGAGTTTTATCTAGACGCATCTTGTCGGGAGCTCTGCCACCTGGTATTATTACTGCTTGATATTGGTCAACACTTACTTCTCCTGCTGAGAGCCCCGATTTGAATGAAACACCGTGTTTCCCAGAATAGGTTTCATTGGCTTTCGAGCCGATGATGTCAACACTGTAGCCCTCTTCTTGAAGCCGGTAATAGGGATACACGAATTCTGAATCTTCGAATCCGTCACCGATCATGATTAGTACCCTCAACTTGCTTCCCCCTAATCAGCTACTATGGGAGAAACGCCATATTTAAGCGGAAAAGGGAAGCTTCGGGTTCAAAGTGAGCTCAGGTTTCTGAGTATAATGCGATGTTTCCTCTTTCAGTTATTACCTTGGCGATAAACGGTTTCTTGGGCAGATTTATGCTGCAATTGATGTAATCTATTGTCTCTCCTGCGTTAATGAATATGTTGATGTCAAACCTCTGATGTACGGTAGAGTTGTTTATCCATAGAGCCACTAGATGACAGGTCAGCGATCCCGTGTTCGCAACGGTGATTCTTGTACCATCGATTTTTGCCCTCACAGCTAATAAGTCAACGTCGAGGATTGTCATGTTGATGTCTGCTTGATTATCAGTCACTTTCAGGCAGATTGTGCCATTGTCATTGATGTAGCTTAACCATTTATCGGTTAGATTCACTGTGTACATGTCCCAGTCCATTGTTGGTGTGCTTCCAGATGTATTGTTGAAGCCGAAGTCACTGAATTCAGCTGCAACCCAGTTGTAAGCCTCCAGATACCAGTTTTCCGCGACATCGCTAGCGCGATATCTCATTTGTATCTCCATAGTTTGTGTCTCAGCAAGAGGATAGATTGACAAATCGATATTGAAAGTTCCATTGAAGTCAAGTCGCTGACCTCCGGGAATAGTGTATTCCAGCTCCATCCAGACTGCTGTCATTCTCACATACTGGTCTCCTCCAGCTTTTCTGCTGGACGCGCCTACTTGTGCTGAATTGATTTCATCCCACGTCCAAGTTGTATCAGTGTAAGGATTTCTGTCGTACTGCGTGTACACGTTTTGATATGAAGTTGTGAGAGAGAGATCTGCTGACTCGTAGTCTTGATCATGCGATCTAATCAAGGTTCGAATCAGACTTGTTCCAGGTTGAGTTAGTCGAGCCCTGACGTATATCCGAACCCAGTTGATGGTTCCCGAACTAGTTTCATTCTCTAAATTGTAGACTTCCTTCTTCCATGTTGCTGCAATATTCTCCACGTATGAATCGTCGTCATCCGGGAATTCTTCATTGCAGCAATCCCAATGAGGAGTGGCCCCAGGGAATGCGCTGGCCCATTCTGCGTATTGTCCTGCTTCGTTGGGGTGAAGAATCCTCTGCTGAGGCCCAGGTCCTTCGATGAAAGTTTGAGAGATGTTATCCATCGTTTGTGTGTCTAGAAACGTTCCATTATCAACTGCGCCGAAGTTGGGTGTATATTCAGCTTGAGTGGTGGACCAGAGAGAATGTGATATAGGGACTGCTTCAACGATGTCACACCCTTCTTGCATTCTTTCCCAATCCATCTGGTTCAGCTCGTAGCTCCAGAGAATAACATTAGCCACGATGATTGTCAATATCACCAGGCTCAACACTACAATTATCACATTACTTACTGCTCTTGTGTTTCGCCTAAATCGTCGCATTGAAGTCTACCCTAATAGTCATTGTCAAATGAGGACAGTTCTATCCTTACCGTGAGTGGGAAAAAGAATTGTGAAACGTAGGTAAGTATTTGGGATCTGTGTCTTCGCAGCTTGTGAACGCGCGCGAAACGCAAGCGTAATCAATGGCAGTGTTTGTTTCAAGAAGTGCTAAAAAAAGGATGGGTTATTCGATCCCCCATTTCTTTGTTATTTTCACGAGTACGAAGATGATCACGGCCACGATTATGAAGGTGATCAATGCTGCGGTGAAGTGTCCTATAAGAAAGCTTTGATTGACCACTGTGACTTCAGTAGTTGCCAGATTTTCCAGTCCCGGAATGGCTAAGCCGATCAATGGCATTATCAAATCCGAAACCAGCGCTTGAACTAAATTGCCGATGTATAGACCCATTATGAAGGCTACTGCGAGTCCCATAACCTTGTACTTCGTTAAGAAATCCATGAATTCGTTCCACATACCTTTTTTTGCTGGCGGTGCTGGAGCGGGGGTTAGGAGTTCTCTGATCTTCTTGAGTTCATCTAACATCGCATCTTCCTTTGACAAGTTCAAATACCTCCAGAGTATTTCTTTGTCTGGTCAATTTATAAAGTGCTTGATGAAGGCATGCTGGGCTTCAGAATTCATCTGAGCATGGTCGGAAAGCTCACCAGCCTGAATTGGTTAGAAGCTTGAATCCAGTGAGATTGATCTGAATTCCACAGGCGTTACATTTTAGGACTATTCTATCAATCTGGCCTTTTTTCATAATCGTATCTAGGATTGTGAAGCTCTCCTCTGTCATGTCGTCAGGAGAGATCTTTGTGCTACATTTGGGGCACTTGAAATCTCCATTTCCCTCTATTCTAGACAAGTCTACAGTGAAGAGTTCTTTGCGTTTTGATTTCTGATTTCTCATTTGCCGTTTTGATAATGCATTGAGAGATTACTTAAGATTTACCAAGACTGCTACTGAGTCCGAGGCTTCGACATTGATGAAAGAAATCAATTGATATACTCCACTCACTCTGTCCGATTACTGACAAACTTGGAGGAATTGGTGAGAAAAAAAATCCTCTAGCCGCTCAGCAACACCATGTCGCCAAGTGGTCACTCAGTTGAATTTTCGTCTAAGAACGAAGCCAGAAGCAGCAAACACAAACGCAAATATGAGAGTCGCGGCTGTCCAGTAAGTTGGAAGCCCAGATTCGAGAGAAATTGTGGTTCCCCCAACGGGCATGATGTACAACGCCGTAAAAGTTGTCGCTCTCGACAACGTAAATGTTCTCACCCTATCTGTATCTCCATCTTCAACCCAATGAGACCAAACATAGCCGTTATAGGTCTCCGGCATCACAATCGTGCACAGTTCTCCGAGCCACCAATCATGAAACATCGTGTTCTGTGGGACCCCATTAATAGTGAATGGCACACCAACAATAGGCGATGATAGTATAGTTAATTCGTAGTAGGGTCCGGTGTACTCAGCGGTTAGTGTAATATTCGCGTCCACATTAACACTTCTTGAACGACTGGGGTCTCCATCACTCCATTGGTTCCAATAGTATCGTGAGTCTCCGACATCATGCGTTTCAGGCATCTCCAGACTGACAAGTGTTCCCTCCTCGAATGTTTCAAGCCAGATGGTCACGTTGGAAGTGCCATTAACTGTAAACGCCACTCCAGTTGGTGAGCTGTTGACAGCAAGAGTATACTCCCATGCGTGAGCGACCTTGATTAGCCAAAAATCCTCGTTTCCCGCTCCAGACGACGCTGTAAACCCGCCTAGGGCATAACCGCCATCATCAGTTCTCACGACTGAACTCAAAAAGTCATTCTGAACGCCTCCGTACGTTTGATTCCACTCCATGTTTCCATCTGTGTCAGTTTTAATCAACCAGCCGTCTTGGCCTCCTTCTCCGAAAGATGTCGTGAAACCAGCAAGTGGATAGCCGCCATCGCCCGCCTCTACAACATTTGTCTCAACCAACGAATGGGCAGGGTCAGTTTCCATACCTCCGTAGGTTTTGTTCCATTGGTGGTTTCCTGATGCGTCTGTCTTAACCAGCCAAAAGTCTCTATCTCCGACTCCGAATGATTCTGTGTAACCGGCTAGTGCGTATCCTCCGTCGCTGGTCTCCACAACGGACCATGCACCGTCAAGTCCTGCTCCTCCGTAGGTTTTGTTCCATTGGTGGTTTCCTGATGCGTCTGTCTTCACCAGCCAAACGTCCTCTTCGCCTGCTCCGAAAGAGTAAGTGTAACCGGCTAGTGCGTATCCTCCGTCGTCAGTCTTCACTATAGAAAAGGCACCATCGGCTAGGGAGCCTCCGTAGGTTTTGTTCCATTGGTGGTTTCCTGATGCGTCTGTCTTCACCAGCCAGATGTCTCTGTCTCCAGCTCCGAATGAGTCTGTGAAGCCGGCTAGTGTGTATCCTCCGTCGCTGGTCTCCACCACAGATCTTGCGGCATCAATGCCTGCTCCTCCATATCTTCTTCGCCATTCTTGGGTCCCAGAGCCGTTAGCCTTTACAAGCAAGTAATCAGCCATAACAGCACCGAAGGACCTTGTGCGGCCGGCTAGTGCGTATCCTCCGTCGCTGGTCTCCACTACAGAAAAGGCAATGTCAGGTCGATTCCCACCATAGGTCTGGTTCCACTCCATGTTTCCGCTTGCGTCAGTTTTAACCAGCCAGAAATCATTGCCTCCTGCTCCGAAGGATTGTGTGTCTCCGGCTAGTGCGTATCCTCCGTCGCTGGTCTTAATCATGCTACGTGCCTTGTCAGGGGACGCTCCACCATAGGTCTTGCTCCATTCCGTCGGAGGTGCGTCAGCAGCACTTGCTTGTTGCATATATAAGACTGAAGCTAGAAGACTGATGGAGAGTATAAAAAGAATCCACTTCGAGAATCTTCGATGTTCCATCTGTAATTCTCCTTCTCCTAAAGTAGAAAAGCCTGTGCTG
Source organism: Candidatus Bathyarchaeota archaeon (assembly GCA_020352645.1). Classification (GTDB taxonomy): domain Archaea; phylum Thermoproteota; class Bathyarchaeia; order Bathyarchaeales; family SOJC01. Next base: position 628,708 of record CP070683.1, read on the forward strand.
CAATATAAGAATGTACGTAATAATCTTCTATAATATCAATGATATAGAGAGCCTTTTGCGGCTCCTACGTGGATCTTTCTGCTCAACCGATTTCGTGACAGAATAAAAGGCGAGTCCAGTTCTCCTTCATCGGTAACAGTCATTATCTTGAAGAGATGTGCACATGTTCTTGAAGCTTCCCGCTTTTTCCAGAAAGCGAGACAATCATCAGCTGATTCTGATCGAGAAGTGTTGCTTGAGCACTACTGAGATTAAGGCATTAAGATTTCGAGATTCAGTTTTCTTATGATGGTGCTGGGCAGGTGATCTTCTGGATTGCGTTTCTGGCTGGAAGCATGACGCTTGCTTGCACCATGCTTCTTAATGTTCGGATGGGAGTGTGTGTTGTTGCTATTGATGCCTTCAGCAGTTCTAGTTTCCATTCTACAGCTGCAAGTTTCTTCTCGATTGGTAGTGGACGCTTTTTATTGTGTGCAGTCATATTACTCAATGCTATATTGTATATTGCGATATAGGATAATTGTTCTCATACGCAGCATGTTCCTTCAACTTTCATATTCCGAAAGTGGATACATGAAAAAAGGAGGCAACGCTGGATTTTTCGCTTTGATCGAATTTTGGAAGCTAGTCAGGCACTTGCAGTCCAAGCTGTCGCTTGAGTGTTTTATATCGGTTCCGAACTGTTACCTCGGTGACTCCCGCTGCTTCAGCGATATCCTTTTGGGTCTTCTTCTCTCCATTCATCAGGCAAGCGATATACAACGCTGCAGCTGCTAAGCCCATTGGATCCTTCCCCGCAGCAGCTCTCCTGCGTTGGGCTTCTCGCAGTATTTTTATAGCTGTGCCTTGCGTCTGCCCACTGATTCCTGTTCGCTCTGCTATTTTGGAGACATATGTCAACGGATCGGCAATCGGCATCTTTACGTCTAGTTCACGTAGCAGCAGTCTGTAGCATCGTGCGACGTCCTTTTTGTCTACTAGACTGGCTTCTGATATTTCGCGCAGAGTTCTTGGTGTGCTTGTTGTCCGGCAAGCAGCGTATAAAGATGCTGCTGCAATAGCAGCTATTGATCGGCCTCGTACTAGACCCTTGTCCAACGCTTTGCGGTAGACGACTGCTGCTTTTTCCTTGACTGAAGCTGGTACATACATTTTATCTGATAATCGATCAAGCTCCGCCATGGCTTGTGCCAGATTTCGATCTACGCTTGAATGAACGCGTGATCGGATTTGCCACTTCCTTAGCCGCCACATTTGGAGTCTTGTCGAGAGTGGTAGTTTGCGGCCGAAGGCATCTCGGTCAACTCTGCCAATGGCTGTTGACAACCCTTTGTCATGGACTGAATATGAAGTAGGGACTCCGACACGGCTTCTAGAAGCTTTCTCTTCTTGAGTAAATGCTCGCCATTCAGGGCCTTTATCCATCATCTGCTCGCGAATGACAAGTCCGCAACTGCTGCAGACAGTCTCTCCGCTGTCAGAGTCATGAATCAGGTTCTTGCTGGCGCATTCAGGGCACTTGTCTGACAAGCGCTGACGAGCTATTGTTTTTTTGCTCATGCTAACTCTCTTCGATGGTCTAACCTATGGGCGCAAACCGGTCACAATGATTACGTTCCTCATCAACTACTTCGGAATTAAAAATCGTCCATCTGGTCGCCGTAGTAATGGCTTAGGATAAGTCTTAATATATAAGTCTTTCTATTTCGACTTCATTATTTACAGGATTAAAGCTTAAGAGCTATTCATTATCAAGAACCACGCTCGTTACTGACAGTAAACTCCCAGAGCTGAGGGGGAACAGTCCATAGAAGAGAAAGCCCTCATCCATGCAGCGAATATGATCCTGATTAAGCTTATTAGTACCTGTGAATTTTGAATGATTGAAGCCCGGTGGTGTAGAGGTCAAGCATGGTGGGCTCTGGACCCGCTGACGAGAGTTCGAATCTCTCCCGGGCTACCACCTAAAATGCAGTCTCCACAGTTGTTCACTGATTAGACCAATGAAAACTGCGCCAACAGGTGTTTTAGGTGGTTTTCACAGGTTTTTGAGATGTTTAACCCTGAATCTTCAGCTTTCCAGCGTGCGTAATCAATGCCGTGGAAGGAGGGCCTTCAGATTTCGGGTGAAGATGGGAAAGTGTTCTTTTGATTGCGCTGGAACAAATTTCCTAAGCTTTCTAGTCAGAGAGGTGAGCAGCTCTTCGTCTGGCTCCCCCTCCAATATCTTCTTGGTTTCTTCTTCAGTTACATCCCCAAGTCTTCCTTTCAGCTTGACAGCTTCTTGGTTGGCTGGACAAGCCAATTGACAATGCATGCAGCCTACTAGAGAATTGTGTGCATCGTGAGGAATCCACTCTGGAAATTCGCCTTCAACTTCATTATACAGAGTAACACATTTGCCAACGTCTATCACAAACCTCTCTTTGCTTATGCACTTGGTAGGACAATGGGTCATGCAAATACTGCAGTTCTTGCATCCATCCATCATTTTCATCTGAGTCCAATCGTCCTTCTCGAATTGATAATCCGTAAAATACGCGGTTAGCTTGAGTAGGCTCCCCATGCCTTCTACGTAGCAGAGATTATTCCGTCCATATTGGCCCAGCCCGCTTCTGACGGCCAGTAGCTTCAAATGAACTTTCGTCGTCCTCTCCAGTTTACATTCAGAACCCTTTACAACCTCTGTCGAGATGTATTTCCTGAAATCTTCGTCAGTCAATCCGCTGGCATAGTATTGAGGAGGTAACATAATCTCATGCAGTCTACCATCTAAGTGAAAGCCTACAATCATCAGTCTGTCAGAAACTGCGATTATTATCAGTGACTTAGCATCTGGGAGATTTTCCGGGATCTCAAATCTCATGTCCTTCAGATAGCTTCTGTAGGTTGCATTGTTGCTCAGAGCGTCTCCACGCTTCAATTTATCAATATATTCCTGCAACTCACCTAGATGATCCACGGATAAGGTCTTGTGCCTGAAAAAAGGATTTTTGATGGGGGTCTTCGCGGTAATCTTGGGCTACTCCTTACACAAGGACTTTGGCTATGGTATTTAAGCTCTGACTAAATGCTCTTCTTCTTCCCAGCATACCTTATTAGCCCACGCTTACTTCTCTGAGCGATCTGCTAGTCTGCATGTTCAAGTATTGAAGGCAGCTGGTGTCATCTCTTGCTTTATATGGATTCCCGTAGCAGCAATCTCTGGGAAATCCCCCACTGCCATAACATTCAGGCATCATTCATGTTCATGCGAAGGCATTCCTGATGTTTGGATGAAGTAGATCTCCTATTTTTTCGATAGCCTTGAATCTCATGTAGTTCAGCTTCTTTTGCTTCCCTTCGAATTCAGTTGATGAGCAAAGGTTCTCAGGGTGCAGGTAAATGTCATCAACCATTCTAATCGCTTTCGGCACTCTGAGTCCTGTTGGAGAGTCTACCCAATCCTCCAAGCCACCTCTCAACAAAGAATCCAAGATGGCCATCGTAAGTTCAACCGTTACTTCCTTATAGCGCCCCCCTTCTCCAACGCCTCCTGTGTTCAGCAGAAAATACTCCATGTGAGGGAGATTCCGCAAGATTTCGTAGAATCGATTTGTGTGCTTCGCTCTGTCCCCAGCCGCAAAAGGGTCATAGAAGAATTGGCTGGCAATCTCTCCGGCTTGAGTTGGATCACCTGCTGATGACTCCATAGCTTGTCCTAGAACCATCAAGGCAACTGCTTGTTCCAACGTTAGTTTCGCCACTGCAGGTATGAGTGGTCCTCGGGTAATGAGTATTAGGTAGTCAATTTTGTCCACATTGATGTGTCGACTTGTGTGCATTAGATCCCTTCTTGGTATAACTGCACGTCCATTGGACGTTCTTTCGAGACTGTAGAAGTCGAGATCTCCGTTTTCAGTAACGTGGACGTTTTCAATCAAGGTTCTAGGTCTTAATAAGCCAAAGAAAATCTCTCGTTGTTCCCCAGGGCTTACCCTTTCAGTTTTCACGAAAAGCCCTCCAGCCTCGAAGCCTTGAAAAGAACCGTCTGGCATCAGAGTCCCACCATCATCCTGAATAAGCCAAGACTTCTCTTTTCCTTTTCTTGCGAGAATCTTGCAGGTTAGTGTTGTCTTTCCGTTTGCGCTCAGAGCAAGAAGCAACGTTCTTACAGTCCGGTAGTCGCCATGAGCAGATTGAAGATAGTCTTCCCTACAGCTTGCGTGGAGAAATATGCCGCCTCTTTCGGTCTTGGCAATCCAATCCTCTGCAGCGAATACTCCTTTCTTAAACTCACCAATATAATTGCTGTTTCTAACGATTTTTACAACTCTACCATCACCCAGCATCGCAAGCCTTATCGTGATGTCTTTCTGAGGAAGCAGTTTCAGCTTGTTAGCTTCGAAAGCTTCATCTGCGAAGAATAGAACTTGATACTTTGGCTTCTCAACCTTCACTTTCACTGGGAGGAATAGATTCCTCCCGCCATAAGCAACATGAGCGAAGCGTTCAGGAACGAGCAGTCGAACCATGGTGTTACTATTCTGGGCTCCCACGATGCTGTCCGTGGAGATCAGCCTTTCTTTCGAAAGGACTTCTTCAGCTTTTTTCAATAACTGGCGTTCCTCTTCACCGAAACCATAGTCAACACTGTTTTTGGTGAACATGGCTGCTCTAGATGTAGGTTCGCTCATGGCAACGAAATTCCCGTATATGGTCTTCTTGACTCCTGGCTCTTTCTCCATTAGGGATCTTAATTCGTTATCCGAGGGATTTACTGCTAATCTTTTTTCCTCTACGGCCTTCCTTCTGATTCTATCAACCGCTCTTGAAAACTCCTCCAGGTCAAACTCTGGCATCAAACCACTCCTCTGCGCGACTGCTTGAAAATTTCTTCTGATGTGCGCACCGATGGGGCATTAATCGTATGGATCAATTCTACACTGCTACTGTATGCTGGACGCGCATATTACGGTTTCGTCTAGCGTTTAATCTTTGCTTGATTCAAATGTTGGACAAGTATGATGTGCGCGCTGGATGATTATCTTGACTTGTAGGTTAGATCGATATCTGAATGGACTTCAATTCCAGTGCCCCCTATTCGATATGGTCTTGGGGCAGAATCAACTTCAGTGCCTCGCATTTTCAGAACTCTAACTGCACGTTCTCCCGTTCCAAGTGTCTGTAAAAGGATAGCGCCATGAGATAGGTATTCTTCTGGCTGCACTTGTCTCTCTTCGCCCATTGATATGGCTTCACTCGTAATGAGGCAGGTGGCTCCAGTACCGTCTAAAGCCTCCATGATATCCAGTATTGCTTGTCTTTTCTCCCACGCGTTTGGAAATCGAAACAGAAGCCCGGATATTGAATCTAGCACTACTCGCTGAGCACCAAGATCGCCAATAAATCTTTCAATGCTGCTGGACTTCGTTCCATCAAATGTTGTGAAGATGTTGTCTATCAAGCGTGCTCGTGCAAGTTCCTTTCCACCTACTGGTATTCGGCCGACTTTGGCCTGGTCTGGAATACGCCTGACATCAGACGCATCAACGAAAGTGAATCTGTTATCTTGCTCTAACTCTCGGAAGTTCCAGCCAAACGCAAGCATCTCTTCGAAGAAGTGTGATTTAGTCTCATCGAGACTTATGTAGATAGTCTTCTCTTCCTGTTTAGTGGCGCCATGGTGCAAGAATTGTGAGCAAAAAATTGTTTTTCCAGTTCCCGGTCCACCTGTTACTAGTATCATTCTGCCTTCCGGAAAGCCTCCGCGCAGCATCGAGTCAAAGCCTGCTATACCGGTTTCTACCTTTCTAATAACCATGTTCATAATCACCAAAGCAGTCAAATTTCAATGTTTGCAACACTTTAGGGATGGATGTATATAACTATTACTTGGGATTGGCAGGATTCAAACAAGGCAGTTTTCGACCGTTCACCCGTCCTTCCCTATAATTTGCGCTTGTATTCTTGATTTCATTAAATTGGTGAAAAAGAGATATTTCACCGCAAAAGAAGGAGGTGAAAAGCCCCCTCGCGCTCTCTCGAATGAACTAGTCGTTGCACATTTCACTTACACTGCAAGCAGTGAGAACGTTTTGTCCTCTTTCGATCACTTTTTCATGGAATCGTGGATTGCCAGAAGTCTTGAAAGATCTCTTTGGAGGAGGGCAATCCAACCACGCTTGAAGTGGAATGTTGCATTGTCGCTGACCTGTCTAATCTCGCAACAGTATCCATCTTCTGAAAGGCCCTTACAATCTGACGCCTCTTGTGGAATTCGGCCACACTTGGTCTTGCACAGCTCATTCACATAATCCTCCATCTTAAGGTAAAGCTCTCTGGGTCCTAGGGAAAGCATATGCTTGTCCGACAGCATCTGGATAGACTGTTGTTTCATCTCCATTTGTGCTGCCTTTGAAAATCTCTTGCTGATAAGAATTCCCTTGTTGTATTTCCCTAGTTCCATTGTTTCAACCATGTTCTTCACAGCGTCAACGCCTACTGTGCCGGATCTTGATTTCGTCTGTATTATAAGACGCATCAGTATTTTGTCACCTGAATCGTCATCCAGCACAAGGTCAGTTCTACCATTGAAGTTGTGTCTTTTCTCACATTCGTAACCTTTAACAGCCATAAGAAGGGCTGCTTTATCTTCAACACTTACAGAGGACATTGATGTCTCACATTATACAGATTTTCGAGGGTCAAAGACAAGGTGTCTCTAAATCAAAAGCGTCAACTTTTGAACAATCCACGACCTTGATCTCATCATCTACTATTATACTCGCGGCGATTTATATATTCATGGCTTTGCGAAGCTTAGCCAAACCCTCCTCGAATCCGTGTACACAAAGGTTCCCGCGCGTGGTAAGAATCATGTCCTCGTGATTGGAAGGCCAGAAACACAAGCAAGAGCTACGTGTCCACCATCAAGAATCGCATCTTAGCTTTCGCGGACAAGGAGGGAAATGAAAGCGTACACCTACTTCAGTTTACTTGCACGCGAGAAACGTGTTTGTGCTGTTGACTCCATCGCCTGCAACGCAGTATATATGATGAGGATTCCGAAAAAGATCACTATCCACAACACAATGAGCTCCCACTCACCTGCCCTCCAGAGCAGCACCAGAACCACAGCGCCAATCGTCATCAAAGCTAGAAGCGTCTTATCCTGCATAAGTTTAGAACTAGCCATCTACCGCTCACCGACCATTCAATTTGCACTAATAATGTGCACGAACCTGCAAATTAGCTCTTTCGCGCTCTTTTACACGTGAGTGGAGAAACTCCAATCGTGCGTTTTGAATGAATTTTCACAGGCTCGTCGACTGCGTGAGGCATCATATGACTGCTAAATTCTTAATTGCTCTTTCTTTCATTGTAGCAGTGAGGCCTCTTTGTGAGTTCAAAGCTCTTGATAGTGATTGCTACTGGTGATAGGGAAAAAGCTCTGGCAGGCTTAATGTACGCTCGCAACGCCCTGAGAAACAAATGGCTCGGCGACGTTAAAGTCGTGTTTTTTGGGCCTTCGGAGAAACTGGCTGCCTGCGATGGAGAAGTGTCATCCTCCATGAAGGATATAGTGGCGATGACTGATTGCTTTGCCTGCAAAGCCATATCCGATCATGAAAATGTCTCAGAGGACTTGGCAAAAATCGGGATGAAAGTAGAATACGTTGGAACGATAATATCTGATTGCATAGAAAAAGGCTACGTTCCGATGGTTTGGTAGCTCAGGTCTTGCTGCATCAACTTAATTTGATACTTACCAGCTTTCGCCATAGTTTCCTGCTGCAATGACAACATCGAAAATGTCAATCGGACCATCTCCGTTTATGTCACAGTTGGCAACATACTCTGGCTCTCCCTGTGTCTTACTGTAAACGCTGGCTATCATCACAATGTCGAAAATGTCAACTTGCCTGTTTCCGTCGACATCACCAGGAATTGTTATTATGATCCAGGAGCTGAGGATATTGTCTTCTAGATCGATTTCTCCTGTGACTGGACAAGCATGTACTTTGACCGTGTAGTTTCCTAGAGTGTACCCAGTAGTATTCCAAGAGAGAATAATACTTGTAGAGGTTCGATTCGCAAGCAATATGTTCGTTAGCAGGTCGATTACAGTTGAAGAAGTGTTCAGTGTCACGTTGAATGTTTCAACATAGTCGCCTTGATTCCTCAAGGTTGCATTGGTATATGTTGAATACCCCTGACCCACAATATTCTTCAAGAAGACACTGTCCATGACCGCTATGTCGTGGTGAAGCACTCTCACATGGACTACTCCGGCTATCAACACGTTGTCCAAAGTGTCTGTTTCGTTCACAACAACATCAGCTTCAGCGCTGATCGTGTAATTTCCAGCTGCAAAGCCAGTGGTATCCCACGAAAAATTGAAGACGTAGCTTGCGCCTACACTCATGTTCTGGATCCTTTCGCGTTCGATCTGGGTGGAATTGGCTGAGATCGTGACGTTGAATGTTTCAATGTAGATGCCTTGATTTTCAACCGTTGTTTCGATAGAAACTTCCTGTCCCTTCATCACCGATGTTTTGTCAAGTGTCACCTCGGGAATCGCCACGTCATGGGGTTGAATTAGATCGAGCAACCCTGGGTAATCTCGTCCATAACGGCGGACCTTGAACACATTGTTCTGATATTGATTGGGAAAAGAGTTGACGTACTCCCACACAGTTTCTTTTTGCTGTGTAACCTCGAAGAAGACGCCTCCTTGTCCATCGCAGATAAGTGTATTTCCATTGGGAAGCCGTTGAGATCCCGAAATGCCAGATGAAAAAAAGTCTGCCGGATTCTCAGCTGTGTATATCCATATTTGTTCTTCAGGGGCATATGCAGAGCCTGGCACCAGTGAATAGTTGCCATCTATATCTACAGGTGGAACGATTTCATCGACGGAAGAGTACCATAGACCCGGTCGATTCAAACCATTGTTGAAAACAAGGATATTCCCTGCTCCTGGACATTCCTGCTCAATCCATACTGCGTCGTGCTGGGCGAAGAACCTCTGATCGCTAGGATCTCCAGCTCTGTAAGTCTGTGGATTGCCCCATCGGTAAAGAAGGTCGCCGCCTTTTCCGCTATTGCCACCTGTGTGTCCAGCTGCTTGCTCCGTGGTCGTACTGTGGTCGATTACCCAGATCTCGCCGAAATTATGTGTGCTGAGCAAGATCTGATCAAACTCCTCATTGTATGCAACTGAGTTTATGTGAGTCCAGTCTGCACGTCCTCGTCCACCTACGAAGTTTATGTCTACCAGTTCGGGATGACTGGCCACGTCTCCATAGTTGGCTTTAGTTGGATCGTAATCCTGAATCAGATGGTCCCACGCGTGCCATTCCCAAACAATGTCACCGCCAGTTGCATTTGTCGGTTCAACCTCTATAATATGGTCGGGCCAGAGTTCTCCGTCTCCAAGTAGATTAGGTTGGCGGCCTGCGGCAATAGCCTGCTCAACGGTTTTGTACTCCCATGCAATCATAAGCACATTTCCATTTGGAAGCGGTTCCACATCATGATGCGAAATGTAGTAGTTGCTTGAATACTCGAAATCCCAAGTGACTGTTCCATTCCAATGAATCTTTTGAACGCGGCCTGACGCACCGCCACCGTAGAAAACTGGATGCACACTCGAGGGGGCGCACGTGTGAAGTAGAGTCCCATTTTCCAGGAGATAAGTCGCTAATCCAGGCTTTGAATCACTTTCCCACGTGTGGACGATTTCCTCACTATTGTTGATCAGGTATGTGATGTTTGATCGCATGGGTGCAAACAGAGTGTATCCGTCAAAGGGAAGCGCTTGAGTCAATGGTAGTTCTTCATAAGCAAGACAGAAAGACAGGGGCCACCCCAGTTGACTTCCGCCAAGCAAAGTAGTTGTTGCGAAGACTAAGAAGACTAAGAAAGACGCCAAGGCTGACGAGTGTGACATCTTCATATTGAACCCACGAATGAGATCTCCTAAAGCGTATTCTTTGGAGTATACATCTAAAACATGATGAACGCGTCTGAAAAAGGTTTTGAGGATATTTCTGAATCGCGAATATGACCATCAAGAAACAAGCTGCAGATGAAGTGCCTGCTGTTAACCCATGAAATTTGCCAACCAGCCTCTCGATCAGTAGATGATTCTCGTCAACTTCTCAGTCTTAGCGGCTGTCCTAATTTCTCTAGCAATTCTTCTCCCCGTTGACATCGGCTCGTTAAACAGGTAGCAAGAGTAGGGTGATCCTTCAGGGAATAGGTTTGTGCCTGCTACGATTCGAGCAGATATCTCAAAGACTGTGAATCCTCTCCGAGGATTGTAGATTGTTTCCAAGCAAAACGCGCCCAGCATTCCTGGGGGAAACAGTGTTTTTGAAACATTGACCGTGTTGATGCCCATCTCCATCACAGCTGGTAGAAAACTCTCTCGTATCACTATTGGTTGGTTCCCTGTAACTGTGTAGTCAAAGAATTCCTCCGGGATTTTGGGCAATCCTCTATAGCTTTCGTCGATTGGTTCAATCCTCTTGTCCATACTCAGCAGTTCTACTCTTCCCTCCTTCATTCCAGGGCCTTTGTCTTCAAGAAGCGAGTAGAAATAGTGGCTGTAGTATCTTACACCCGGTATGAACTCTTGAAATGTTAGGTTTCTCGCTTCTTCTCTCGGGATTATACCTTGTTTCACTCTCTCCATCAGTTTTCTTTCAAGTTCTCTGCGCGAAGCTACAGTGAAGAAACCTCTTCCTCCTTTGGCCCCTGAAAGCTTGACGAAAGTTTTCCTCCCATCCTCAGGAATAGAATCATATGCTTCAGGCAGCACTAAACCAGCTTTCACAAGCCACTTTCTCTGCTTTTCCCTATCTCTCTCCCACTCAAGCGTCTTCCTGTTGCCGAACATCGGGACGCAGAACTTCGCTTCTAATTCCTTTGGCCCCACATATTCAACAAAAGAGCCATGTGGCACGATTATCGAATTATTCTCAACAAGCTCCTCTTGAATTCTGGGTAGAAGCACATCTGAGAATTCATCCACGATGATATACTTGTCTGGCTTGCCGTAAGGGAAAGAATCGTAGACATGCTTTCTATCTCTCTTGCAGATTCCTAGAGTCCTGTAGCCCTCTTTCTTTGCTCCATGGAAGATCTGCAGTGCAGAGTGCGAGCATGCTGTTGCTATAGTGATTCTTTCCTTGTCGTAGTCTGAAAGTATCCGATCAATTGTTGTTTTCTCAATCATGGGCAAAACCGAAAACCTTCGCTATTTGGTCCGGGGTCAGAAGATTGGCGGCTTTTATTGTTCTTTTGCCATCTTTGTGGGCAGTCTGAATACAGTTCTTGTAGCTAGTGCAGCTGCCATCTGTGTCAGCTGCGAAGCCTTTGCATGCTCTGAAAACACTGGTACTAATCTCATCGATTACCATTATTCTGCCGTTAACCTTCCTCTTTCCCACTTCGATCTTCCCATCGACCAGATGTAGCATCCTTCGTGAGAATTCATCACATAAGATCTGAGCTACTTTCTCTGTGAGGCTCTTGACTTCTTCAACCTCTTCAGGCTTCATGATGTCAAGCTGCACCAATGTGTCATCCCGCATCAGAATATCGGGTTCATTCGGCAGGCCTTTAGAGTAGATCTCAACAAGAGTGTTTAAAGGTGCGCATGGTCTCTTATGGGGATGTCTTCGCCACAGACTGCCGTAATAGCTCATTCGGAAGACCACTTCCAGATTGTTTAGATTGCCTGAGCCTTGAAGATCCTTGGCTTCATTCTTGCGAGAAAAAAGGGACGCTGGCTCCACAATCATTCTTCTTTCGTCGAGATTTTCTATGAAGTGAGTTGGAATGTTTTTTTCTTCCAGCAGCTTGAAAAAGTAAGTTGTCGATTCACAATCAACGATTCCTTTTCCAGGAATTTCCCCAACCACCGTATCGTATCCAGAGTCGAAAACAACTCTCTCGGTCGGTCTTCCTTTGTCCAACACGTATCCTGTAGCGCTGTCCTTGAAAACCATCACGAATTTGCCAACATGATCTATCTGATCAGTCTTCTCAATCTCGAACACATCCTTTGTCTTACCAATATATACCTGTCTCATGTGATACCTCAGTGTCACTCTTCTTCAGTTACATTGTTTTTATAACTTGTGGGGGGAGAAACTATGGAACACAATCGACTGCTTAGATAGCATGAGATTTATGGATCAAAGAAATGAAGAGAACGTGCATGTAGGCAAACTCAGAAGACTACACATCAAGTCCTTTGAGTTCTAGGAGCTACGACAGATTCCTCGAACAAGCCAATTGCTAAAGAGATACCATCATCGACACTTTGCTTGGTTTTCTGCGATTTATGTGCAGAACCTATCCAGTAAAGACTCCATCCCAGAAACCACAGAAACATTATTGCAGGGAGAACCATGATGGCGATTATCTGTCGGTGGATTGGCAAATTCTTACCCGGGAAGCACAGATAAGAATATTCGAATAAAGCCTTTGTGAAGTGGGAATAAATATTTCAGATAAGCACGTACATTCGCCCCCATCAACCAACGGCCAAGCAATATATCTTCGATGTTATGGTAGAAGAGCTTGGCTCAACAGAGCCCGGATTTACGTTTTCAGAAAATCGATATTATCTGTCACCTATGACTGGTACAAACATTGGAAATGAAAGGCGTTACCTGAGAAGTGAATAGAGGCTGTATGTGGCTAGTTTCAGGAAATATCCGGGGGTCCAGCGAGGAAATCTCATTCCAGCGATTAATTACATTATTGCTTTCATAGTGCACTCAACCGAGAAGGGCTGTCCATGCCCTGGATAGACCATTTCTACGCCTAGCTCCAGGAGGCATTTCCAGCTTTCTTTCGCTTTCTCGATGTCATCAGCTAAAACAGGCAAGCCAGGATTGTACCTCAGTGGGAGCTTGTTCATTGCCAGATCTCCCACAAATGCTTCACCTGAATCCAGCAGTACACTCAATGATCCCGCAGTATGGCCTGGAGTGTACACCACTCTACCAGAAATGCCGTAGTCGACTAGAGAGAGTCAGAAGGCTTTAAGCGAATGTTTCTGATTCCCGTCTCGAATTCTCCAATCTTGCGCGGTGCGCCTCCATCAATCATTATGGTCCCTTTGTCTTGTATGATGTAGCAATCGTTGAACCCTAAAGGCATTGAGAAGATCTTCTGAGCCATCTTGTTTCCTCTGGTCAGTAGCCGGTTGGAGGACATAAACATTAAGATCAATGAATCGCAGAAAATCGGATGGTTTGCGGGAAAGAGATCTGAGGATGGCTGCCATTTTGGGGGTGTTGGGATTAGAGTCTTTCTTAGACCGCTTTGAGTTGCTTCCTGCTCAGTTTTTCACTGAGTTCCTGTAGACTGTGAATGACACGGTTTCCTGAGTGCCCGTGAGTTCTGTCAAGGTGGAAAGCTAATATGCCCAGTCTTCTCGGTATGGTGTAATCAAAGAATCGGTCATCACCAACGTGAACCATTTCTTTGGGAGAGACGTGACAGATATCGCATATTCTTCGGTAAAGTCTAGTATTTTTCTTGACGAGTCCGAAATCCGAGGTTGCAGAAAAGACATGCTCAAAATAACGCTTAATCTCTGTCCTCTCAAGTTGTGGATCAGCGAATTCCCTCCGAGCGTTAGTCACTATTATCAGTCTATATTGTTCGGATCTTAGTTCTTCCAGAACTTCAGGTACTTCTGAAAAAGCCTTGATCTTGTGTGCAAAAGAATCCAGAATCTCTTCAGGAGATATGTTTATGCCGAATCTCTCTATCCAATAGCTTAGATCGTACCATTCAAGCCTCTTCCTGCCGATCTTGTTATACTCAGCAATAACGCTCTTCTGTGCTTCTTCAAATGAAACGCCGTTCTTGATAGCTGACAGGCGAGGTATTCCTTCCAGCCACACCGAATCCACGAACGAAGTATCTGTAATAGTCCCATCTAGGTCGAATGACACGATTCTCGGTCGGCCCATTTTCTCCTGTTCTCCCTCCAGAGACATTGCTACCGGCTATTTGACTGTTTACCGTAAAACTCACACAAAAAGAGGACTGATTACGGGTTACGCGGGAGAGGGGCCGGCTACAATGAAACGTACTCTGGTCATGCTTCATTGAAATCCAACGTCATTCTTTGTATGCCATGACTTGTAGACTCGTTATTTTTCCGCTCAGCTCTGGAGACACATCAACGTCATATGTTGATTCGGAGACAATCGTTACTCTGTCAAATCCTGCTGTTCTTATAGTATCCAAATATTGGTTTTTCTCGAGGGCGCCAGCAATGCATCCAGCCCATGCATCAAAGCTTTTCTTGATCTCTGCAGGCAGTTCTCCCTCCGTGACTAAGTCGGAAATCATAATTCTGCCACCGGCTTTCAGCACTCGGTACGCTTCTCGGAACACTTTTTCCTTGTCAGGAGCTAGGTTAATCACGCAATTGCTTATCACAGCGTCTACGGATTCGTTTTCTACCGGCAGTTTTTCTATTTCGCCTAGTCGGAATTCCACATTTTTGTAGCCGTGCTGGATAGCTGTAGCTTTGGCTCGATCTACCATTTCTTGGGTCATATCAACCCCAATTGCCTTTCCACATGCGCCGACCTTTCTTGAGGCAAGGAAAACATCTATGCCTCCTCCAGATCCTAAATCGAGCACAATCTCGCCCTCTTTTAGACTGGCCAATGCTACTGGATTCCCGCAACCTAGTCCCATGACAGAATCTTCCGGGATATTATTCAGCTCCTCTCTCGAGTAGCCGATCTTCAAGGCTACATCATCTATGGGAGATCCACAATCACATGGGCTACAGCATGAATTAGCACCTTTCGCTAACTTTCCATATCTTTTCTTAACGAAATCCTTGACTTCTTTTTCCGCCATTCTACCCACCAGTTGCCTATAGGATGACCTATATGTGAACTGTAAAAGATATAAATGTATTGGAAGCCCAATATTAGTAGATTCGCACAGGTATGCTAAGCGCGGTCAACCGCTATATGCTTTGTCGATGGGATCTTCTAACCTAAAGATTGAAGTGATCCCTCACAGGTTCTCTATTTTGCGCTCCATTGTTCCTTTGGAATCCAAGGGACGGTTCGGGGTGATTATATAGTTTCGTTTGTCTGTCTTGATCAAGAGCGCGTTACTGAGGTTGGTGATTGACAGAAACGCTCTTCCCAAGCCCGGGATGTGATAATAGCCCCCATGAAAGCTTGCGCCGAAAAGCCGGACGCCGAAGGGCATGAGTGTTTTCTCAATAGACTTAACTGCTTCAAGCGGTACACTCTTGTTTCCTCCTATTAGTATTGTCGTTTCTATGATGAGCTCACGATCTGTTAGGATATATCTGGTTCGATAGAGAGAGGCAAGAATGGTTAGCACAATTGCAGCTACAAGCAGCGAGGCAAGTGAAGCGATCACTCCAACCTCTCCCATAGGTGTGAAGTAAGCTGCAAATAGAAAGAAGACAGCTAAAGCTGCAATGAAGACAAAGAGGACAACGTATAAAAAGGAGGTTGCTCGTGAAACTTCGGGCTTGTTGACGATTTTCATCTTTGTACATTGGGCGGTTGATCTGCTTAAAGCTTGTTGACAACTGAGTGGTTCGTGGCTCTTGGCCTGCTGCGAAAGGTTTGGGGTAGAAGCCTATCTTGCCGGCGTCATTGTCTAAGGTTCAGGGCGAACTCATGACAACCATTGGGATTTGGCGGAATATATAAATGTGCGGGGGGAGTACGTTGATTATGACACGTGTCATAATTAGTGATGTCTCGCAATGCAAAGAAAGACCAGATTTTCCAAGAAACCTCTGAATTACTATCTCATGAGAGTCAATCGAGCAAGCGTGTGGATAACATTGGTTCTTATGATAGTATTTGTTGGAACTGGGTACGCTTTGACAAGACCCAACTTAATCTATTCTTTAAGCAGCGGTTTGATAGATTATCAAACCGCTCTTTACCTGCACACGACCCTGGACGTTCCTCTATTGAGCCTCTTGCTTCTGCATATAATGATAGAGATCAAGTTTTCGCTGATGCGCTGGGGGTTTAAGAACCAGAGGCTTCTGAACGTGCTTATACTTCTTCTCAGTTTCACAATATTGGCTTTGATCTTGCAGATAGATGGTGCTAGAGCATGATCGAATTGAACAGGGTAGAGAAGCTGGCAACCACCATTATTATAGTAACATCATTAGTGATTCTCAGTTCAACTATGCTCCAATCGATTCCTCTAAGTACTCCATCACGCAGTAATCTCAGCATTGCAGCATCACTTGGAGGGACAACTGATCCGTCACTTGGAATCTATAGCTACCTTAAAGGATTTGCAGCCAATGTTAGTGCTATTCCAGATCAAGGGTACCATTTTGATCATTGGAATCTAGATGGTCTGGAAACTAAGGAGAATCCAATAAGCATACTAATCAACGCATCTCACTCTTTACGTGCGGTTTTTGCTGTTAATTCTCCACTGCCAGTCGGAGATCACTATTTGATCATATCCACCACCCTTGGGGGAAGAACAGATCCACCCGCTGAAATACACAGATACAGTGAAGGATCAAGAGCGATTGTCACCGCTATATCTTACATTAGTCATAGATTCGATCACTGGAAATATAATGGGCAATTGATAACAGAAAACCCGTTGGCTGTCCCGGTTGAGAATGACATCTATCTACTGGCTGTTTTTGCAGCGGTCAGCTTCGCCCCGCCCGCAGGAAGCAATGTAATTGGAGAAGTGGAAGGAACTGAACTGAAACTGGAAAGCGAAATCACAATCGATGGAATTGGGATCTTCATGTTTGATCCTCATATTATCACATCAAAGAGATCTGATATATTCCAACTGGGCCACTTCAGCATATTTGATGTTGTAGTCTACTTGAGCGAAACAGGAAAGATCTCAGCTGAACATCACTTCGATGAGGAAATGAACACTCACGTAATCGATTCTATTGATGGGAAACGGAACTGGTGGTATCGCGCCTACTACGATGGAGGTGGCGCTGAGTCAAACGTCTTCCGAATGGATCACTATCCCGTGAAAGACAAAATGAGCATACAACTATTTCGGACGAACGAGGACATGTTGAAGTCAATATATAGTAGCTTTCGAAATCAAATTATGAGAACCAGACAAAACAAAAATCCAACGATTGCAGAGGTCAAGATAGAAGGAAACGTTGAAACTCTGCTTTTCCAAAATGTGACAGTTGAGGCACACAACATTAGAAACGATGTATTCAAGCCAGGTATTATCACAGCAATCGATGTGATTCTAAGCCTAGCCGATCAAGGCAAAATCTCATATGATCTAAGATGGTACGCAGCGATAGGCAGTTCAGAAGTTAAGAGCTACTGGGTCGAAAGAATTAACGAAGACATTGCATCTGGAAGCTGTGGATTTGTCTATGAATCAGGCGAGCGAAGCCTCAGCGGAAGCAATCATATCCATCTGCCCTCAGACATGAGGGTGATTAACTCCCCCGAATACACGCTTTGGTTTTGGATATGTCTAGGGTGAAATGCTGCTTGGCTTCACACGTCTAAAAGGCCGAGAAGAACCTGCTTAGTTTGAGTTTAAACCGGCACTCAATCAAGAGAAATCTCCTGACGCATGCGTTATCGTGGGAGCACACTCTTGAAAGATGTTTCGAGATTACTAGTATATTGGATGCTGATTCAGGCTTCATACTTCTTTTTAGAAATCCAGTGTTATATCATGACGGTTGGCATGACGAAGAAGAAATCTAGGAAGAGAATAAAAATAAATGGAAAGTATATGCGCGTCAGACAGCGATCGACAAGAAGGGGGAGAAAAGGGACGATATTAGGTCGATGGAGACCTAAGCGAAAGTAAAAGCGTTCTAGATCCGGAATTTCCCATCTTTCAAAACTTGTCGTGTTTCTCCAGCTGCGCTAGTTGCCGTCACGCTCGGCTTCGATATGAGGAAATCCATATGGTTACTCGAAGGGTTCTTTCCTCCAGGCATATCTAGGTTGTTTCCAAAGGCTATGTGAACTGTCTCGTTAATCTTCTCCGTTTCCAGAAAGTCATTCAGGGACTTGGCTTTTGGATTTACTCCAAAGGCAAATTCACCGGTCACTTTTGCCCATTGGTCTGTGTTGAGTGAGCTGCTGACTTGTTTGGCAGTTGCTTTGTCTTCTGAAGTAACCTTTGTTACTGTTCCTTGGCTCACTTCGAGAATAACTGTCTTCTTCAAAGGTCCGATTCCGCCGATGGCCATATCGCATGCGAGTTTGCCTTCCATTGAATCCTCTATAGGTGCGACAAGTACTTCTCCAGTTGGTAGGTTCATCCACTTCATCTGCTCCCAGTCAATCATCGTATCCGTGAAGAACTTTCTTCCTTCTGTGCTGAATGAGAGCGCTGTTCCAGAAGGAGAACTGATCTCTATTCTGAACGTTCTGTTCAGGCTTCTCATAAGGCTTCGAGCTGTATCTTGCATCTTCTTGTGTTGTTCTCCAGTTAGTGCTAATGCACCGTCGCTCAACATTTCTAGGTTAACTCCTGGGCAATGGCCTAGGCGAGATCTTTTGTCTCTGGTCTCGAGATGAATGAGCTTAATCCTGAATGGTGTTTCTTGTCCAATTCCTCGCAGCAAGTTTATGAACAGGTCTGGCTTCGAGGGGCTAAAGATTTCTAGGAGGTGCTTGGGCACTTCCTTTCGCAATCCTTTCGTGGTCTCCAGAGTGATTAACCTGGTCCAAAGTCCAAGGTTCAATGCTCCTTCAGAGAATGCTCTCCCAACCTCTAGCTTCACGTCATCACAGATAATTGCGACTCGTTCTCCAGGAGCTGCTTCTAGAACATGTTCAAATGCGTTTTCTGCTGCCTGCGACGGAATCATGCACCTGCCTCACTGCTTCTTATAGCTGATCGGTTCAGCATTTAAAGTATGCTCGGACTGAGTTAGGTCGCAGTTAAAAACGTTTTTCTCTTTTCGGATATGGTTGGAAAGGGGTTCTTGGTTCTAGACTCACCCAGTCGGTGGATTTGTCTAGATTGGAGAGTGAACGTAGTATGTCAAAAGTCACCCAACGTGAGGCTTCTGGATGGGGGTTGTATTCCCAGAGACCATATGGTCCTTTCATACTGCTAATGAACCCTGCCAAGTCCGCCACGCGTTCATCACCTATGTTGGCTCCAATTCTCCAGCAAAGATCAAGGACAAGCGCAAGGTCAAACTTAGCAAAGAAGGTGAGGTATCCCCTCGATTGTTCGACGCCTATGGTTCGGGCGACTTCAAAACCTATGTTTTGCCTTTCTCGGGTTTCTCTCCCCAATAGCATGTCAAGTGCACGTCGAGCCTCCGGACTGAATCGACGATTGGGATGAAGAGCCAAGCATATTAATGAAGCTGTTGTGTTTGATCTGCATCCCCATCTTGAATGGGCCATTCTTCTGTATCCAGCCACGTAACCATAGATTTCTCCTGCTTTGGCTGTTGGCCAAGCGCCATCGTGCAATCTCTGGTTCATCAACCATTCATATGCATGCTCAGTTCGTGGATCTGTGGCGTATCCACATGCTGCTAGGCCTCTGAGTGGAATCGCGGTTTGAAGCGGCATCATTGTATATGGTCCCGGTAGCCGGCCTTCCTTCTCCCATTTTCTTGGTAATGGCCAGGCGCCATCGTCTTCCTGTTGTGTAAAGAGGTATTCTGCGCCTTTCTGGACTCTTGGGTGATCCTTGTTCAAGCCCACATATCCTAGTCTGGTCAAAGCTTGAGATGTTGCTTGAATCGTTCCTCCGGGTGATGATATGTATAGGTCAGGCTCGCTCCATGATCCATCCGGTTTCTGGAGATCGAAAAGGTTTGAGACAATTGGGTCTGTTTCCAGTAGGTCTTCTAGCTCTTGCGCTTCGCTGGTACTCTCAGCCTGTTTTAGGAGTTGATGAAGAACTAGCAATCTTAGGCTGGGAGAGGGATCTGCCAGCAGCAAGGCTGCCCAAGTCAAAGCTCTCCCTCCATAACGCTCCTTATGTAAGACGCCGTTGGTGTGTTCTTGTTGGCGACGTTTTCGGGTGGGCTTGATGCGATGATTCGACCGCCATTGGGCCCGCCTTCTGGTCCGAGTTCTATGAGCCAGTCACACGATGCAAGGAGATGCGGGTGGTGTTCAATTACAATGACTGTATGTCCTTTGTGTACGAGTTTACGGAGTACTTTGATTAGTCTGTTTACATCTTCTAGATGCTGGCCTACTGTGGGTTCGTCTAGAATGTACAGTGTTTCTGCGTTGGTCTTTTTTGAAAGCTCCTTTGCAATTCTCAGCCTTTGCACTTCACCACCTGACAGTGTGTATCCTGGCTGACGGAGCACTAAATATCCGAGACCTACCTCCCTTGCAGCCTCCAGTTTTGCCCTGATAGCAGGTTCATGACCAAAGAGCTTGTGGACTTCGTCAATAGTAAGGCTGTTCAGCTCAGGAAAGGCCAGTCCTTTCACTCGTACTTCCCAGGCTTCTGGGCTACGGCCAGTTCCTCTGCATGTATCACAGGGTGAGTAGATATCTGGGAGGAAGCCCATTCTGATTCGAATTGACCCTCGACCATCGCAGGCTGAGCATGGGCGGCTAAGCTCTTTCTCATTCAGACCAAGGGCTTTAGCGTCGTCGCTTTCTGCGTATGACCTGAGCAGAGGCTTGAAAAGCCCCAAGAATTGACCTGGGCTCCAGATACCTTTCCGAGCTTGATCAAGCAGAATCGCCCTTGAGGGTGCTCCTTCAATTGTGTCATGCTTTCCAGGCTTCATAGGTTCGTAGGCAACGCTTGTTGTGATCTTCTTAGGCGCTAAAACCCGTCCGACCGTGTCGATCAGCAATGTGCTCTTGCCTGAGCCTGACACCCCGCAGAGTCCAACAAGCATCCCTAGTGGGATTCTAATGGTTTCTCCTTTCAGATTGTGGGCTCTTGCGCCCCTTATCTCTAACCATCTTGGAGAAATCTGGGTTTGTCCAGCTCTCTTCAAATCCATACGACGTTCACCTCTCATCCATTCTGCGGTGACGGTATTTCTTCTCATCATGCTGGATGGCTGGCCAACCGCTACAACCTCACCACCTGAAACTCCTGTTCCCGGGCCCATGTCAATGATGTTGTCAGCAGCTTTGATGAGCATCAGATCGTGCTCGACCAGAACAACAGTATTCCCCTCATTTCGCAATTCCACTAATGCAGACAAGAGCGCCTCAACTTCAGATGGATGCATTCCTCGAGTGGGTTCATCAAGAAGTATTGTTAGGGACGTCAATCCACTGCCAAGCAATCCTGCGAGCCTGACTCTCTGTGCTTCTCCTGCAGACAGAGTTCCTGAAACACGGTTTAAGTGAAGGTATCCAAGACCTACTTGTAACAGAAATCGAAGACGTCTAAGGCCTTTCTTAAGGCTGGTCTCAGCCAATTCTGTCGTTGCTTCTTCGGACTGAACATTCTCAAGAATGTGCACAAGATCTGTTAATGGGATCTGACTGAGTTCATATACGTTTTTTCCACTTAGCGTAACTGCTAGGCATTCTGGGCGGAATCCTGTACCATCACAGCACTTGCAAGGCTGGGCTTCAGTATAGGTTCCTCCAACATCCCAGTCTCTAAGCCATCTATTATAGAAACCATTGAAAACTATCTTCGTAGTTCTCGCAGGTCGCTTGCGACTTTCGTAGGTTACAGTCAGCTGCTCAGGATCGCCAAATAGAAATGCGTTTCTAGCTTCAAGCGACATTTTTTTCCACGCGGTTTTGTGCGGGTCGAAGTCATATCTGACTCCAAGGGCTTGAACTTCATAGTAGCCTCCATTGTATGGTTTGCACAGATACCCTTGCGGGAAGAATCCTGGGGAATACATGGCGCCTGCGCATAAGGGTTTTTCTGGATTGACTATCAGTTTCTCAGGCACTGGAACTTGAAGAGAGCCTACACCATGACATTTGGGACAAGCTGCAGAGTATGTTGACGATGAGAAATGACGAGGCTTCGCGATCTGAGCTGTATTGCCGCATTTCAAGCAAAGCCAAAGATCGCTTCTTTGCATTTTAGCTCCACATTTAAGACAGTCTCTTTCTCCGATCAGGGACAGAAGAACGGCTAAGTGATGAGAAACTTCTGTTGCTGCTCCGACAGTTGAGCGTCTTCTGTATAGTCTGCGTCCAGGTGTGATGGAGACTGATACCCCTAGGCCGGTGATGGAGTTCACTGGAGCTTCAGGGCCTTCCCGCGTGCTTTGTCGCTCATAAAGGGACAACGTTTCAAGGAAGCGGCGTCGAGCCTCTGATTCTAACACATCTCGCAGCAAGCTTGATTTTCCGGATCCTGAAACGCCTGTTACTACAGTCAATGCGGATTTGGGAATGTCAACATCAATTCCCTTCAAGTTGTTTGCACGGGCATTTCTGACAGATATGGCATTTGATGAGCGGTATGGTTTCTCGCGTCTACCACCGAAGCAACTGATCCCTTCATCTTTCAGCGCTTGACTAGTTAGCGAGCGCCTCGTTTTGATTAATCCTGCAGGCGGCCCGGCATAAACCACTTGTCCTCCGTCTGGTCCTGCAAATGGTCCGAGGTCGATTATCCAATCAGCTGCTCTTATGATGTCTGTGTTGTGTTCAACGACAACAATGGTTGCTCCGGCTCTCGCCAATCTATCTAGTACTTTGAGTAGACCCGAAAGATCTTTGGGGTGAAGGCCTGTGGATGGTTCGTCTAAGATCAGAAGGCGATTCAGCAAGATGCGTCTGCCAAGATATTTTGCGAGTTTCACTCTTTGGGCTTCACCTCCAGAAAGCGTTGGAGAGGGCTGTCCTAAGGTGAGGTAGCCTAAGCCAACTGTGGTTAAAGCATCAAAAACGCGTTGTGCGGTCTGCTTCTGTGTGTCCGGTAGCGAATTCTTCGCCAACAGCAGATTCCTAGCTTGGATGATAGGGAGGTTGTAGAAGTCAGCTATTGACAGTGCTTGTTCGCCGAAGGCCACTTTTGCGTCTAAGACTCTGTCTGAGAACCGCTGTCCCTCGCAGTCTGAGCATGGAATCCATGTAGACGGAAGATACCGCATTCTGACTTCAACTGCTCCCATTCCTTGACACTTTGGACACGCGCCTTCAGGTCGATTGAAGGAGAAATGGGAGGGCGACAAGCCTGTTTCTCGGGCGAAGAGATCTCTTATAACGTCTGAGAGTTTCGTGTAGGTTGCTGGGTTGGATCGGGGGTTCTTTCCGATTGGGCTTTGATCTACCATTACGGCTTTCATTCCGAGTCCCTCGATAGATTGGCATCCTATTGGCGTTTGTTTGTTGATTGAAGGCGTCAAAACGTCTTCTATCAAGGTGCTTTTTCCAGATCCAGATACTCCAGTTATGACGGTGAGGCAGTGTAGAGGTATCGAAATGTCGATATTTCTGAGGTTGTGTGCTTTAGCTCCATGCAGTTTTATGAAGTTCTCTGGTTTAGTCCGTCGTTTGGGCGTTTTGACTCGTTCCAGACGGCCAAAGTATCGACCTGTGTCCGTAGGAGATTTCCACAGTTGGGAAGGTGTTCCGACGAACGTTACGTGTCCGCCTTTGGCGCCTGCCCCTGGGCCCAGATCTATTGCTTGATCTGCATATGAGGCAGCTAATCGGTCATGTTCAACGTATACCACTGGTCCAGGGAGGTTACGGAAGATAGGCAAGATTCGGGCAACATCAGCTGGGTGTTGGCCTATTGTCGGTTCATCTAGGACATGAAGAATGTCTTCTAAGCAACTGGTTAAAGATACTGCGAGGCGTACTCGCTGCGATTCCCCCCTTGATAATGTGGGTGATGATCTATCTAGGTGAATGTATCCTAGCCCCACGGCTTTCAGAGCGTTCAATCTCATTTTGATTTCAGCTCGAAGCCGATTTGCAGTTTCAGGAAGTTCTGCTTGAGCAAAAAGAAATCGTGCTTCTTCAACTGACAGTGCAAGAAAGTCATTGAACCCCTTGTTCTGCCACAGAACAGAGGCGGCTTTTGGATCTAAGCCGCTTCTGTTGCAGCGATAACATCCTTTTCCTTGGCAGAACGGGCATGGGGTGTGGAAGTGTACTGGTTCGAGATCTCCTAGATATGTACCACATTCATAACATGTCGGGGTTCTTGATAACACCGTGTCATGTTTTCCGTTTGAGATTCTTACTGCGGTCGCCCCTAGAAAAGCGATTGTTTGCACCGCCTTCAGAATCTGTTCAGTGGAGGCTTGTTTGTCAAAGTGTGCAATGGAGATCTCGATTGAGTGCGGTTCATAAGCATCTAGTTGCTGTTTTCTCCATGGTTGTCCATCTATTATAACGTTTTCAGGGGCGAACTCCGCGGTTAAGAGTTTAAGAAGTGTCTGATGGCAACCTTTGCTTCTTCTGACGAGAGGTGCATAGAGTGTGATGGGGCCTTTCTTTGTGAATGAGAGTATCTTGGCGATTATCTCATCTTGTGTCAGGGCCTCATTTTTCGCTTTGCAGTTAGGACAGTGTCTTGCACCGAATCTTGCGAATAATAAGCGCAGGAAAGGATGGAGTCCTGAAGCAGTGGCGAGAGTCGAAAGGGGGTTACGATTGAGCGTGTTCTGTCGAACTGCAACAGCAGGTCCTATACCTATCACAGAGTCAACTTGGGCAGGTGAGAGTCGCAGTGATTGTGCGTCAGTTGAGAATATCTCCAGAAATCGGCGGCGAGCTTCATGATACATTGTGTCAAATACTAGGGAGGTCTTACCTGAACCTGAGACTCCAGTGACTACCGTGAGGCCATCTGCAATATCGATATCTACACTTTTTAGGTTGTGCTCTCGAGCTCCCCTGATCTTTATTTTCATCCGATTCAGCGCCGATGCGACTGCTGAGAGTGAGAATTACGTGCCCGCGCATAAATGTTGAGGAAACCTCTCCGTTACGCCTACAACTTGTTTCTTATGGATTTCCATTAAGCTGTTGAAAGGAGGATGCGACATCTTTTGGAATCTGTGCAAGACAAATGCGGATACGTAGGAGCAATGGGCGTTGTATATCGAGCTGCTAATCATTCGTTTGTCACAATGCTACCCAACTTCTGATGAAGTTTCCAGCGACTAGACCGATGAGACAAAAGATCATGCCAATGGGAAACATGAATCTCAGAAAGCTCAGCAGTGCTGAATACAGAACCCATTCCCAACCGAAGGGGATTTGGCCAAGGCTCTCTCCATAAGATAGTGTGAACCAGTTGTAAAGAAAGATATAGGTGACAACTATTGCTGAGGACACGAGTATTGTTGTGAAGTATCCGTACACTAGATTCTTTGCTCTCTTTACAAAGACTCCGATCAGGGAGCTGATGATGAGTATTACGGCCAAGTCGAAATCGCCAAATGCTGGGCCTTCGCTGGTGCGCCAGGAGATTTTGTAGAAACTGAATTTCTCGTTCGTCAAATAGAAGGTGAAATGTGACCTGATCATGATTACGGATATTGCGATGCTCCAGACAGCGACTAGCGCAATAATCCTCTTTCTCTTTGAGAATCTACTCCTCAGAGATGTGCTCCGATCTGCTCTTGGAATGTGAAGTTCGCTTGACGTGGAATGTGCAGACATTCTTAATTTCAACTCACATTTTACTGCGTTCAAGATAAGATAACGTGAGGACGCATATAAATCTTGTCCCTTACCACCTGCTCATCCTCCGCATGTCTGATGCAGCTCTTCATCTTTGGGGAGTCCGTTCTCTCACCACGTTCTCTTACCATGTTCTCACAAACTTTACAGGCATACTTGAGAGTATAAAACCCAGCGCACATTTCGTGGTCACAATTTGTGACTATTGAACGTGACTATCATGTAGCGACATGGAAATCTGCACGCGCATTTACATAACTGATGGTCCACTCAAGGCACTGTCAGGACGCGAGATTATCTGCCGAGCCGCAGCTGGAGAGTGTTAGAGTCAGGAGGCAGTCAACAGAATGTGTGTTGCTGATCTAAAGTATTACTCCAAAAGCCATAAAAAACAATCAGAAGAACTATGAACGATCACCATGTGCAGAAACTTGTGGATGCTCCTTGTTTCTACACTCATGATTACCTGTCTCTTGGCGTCTCCCATTAGCTACTCTGCAAAGAAGATCGCCGTTTCGGTGGCTCACGAAGTTGATTTATCCTCAGTTGAGAGGAAATCCGGAAACGCACCAACAAGCGCTGATCCAATCTTCTTCGATGTCTACACGCAGTACCCTGCTCCTTTTGGCGGCCAGGGTGAAGACAAGCCGAGCGACATGTTCTGGCCCCAGAAAGAGTTAATCCTTTATGTGAATGCAACATACGCTGGCTGGCCAGAGCAGAACGTTAACGCTGCTTTTGAGATTCTGTATTCTAACGGCTCTTGTTGTTCGGTGTTGTACAACCTTACAGATGCGTGTGGTGTTGCGTTTGTTAGGACGAGATTGCCTTGGCCATGTGACAATTCCAGTGATCTTTTCGGGAAGTGGACCGTGATAGCGACCGCGAGTATCGCTGGAGAAGTCGCCAACGATACACTTGTGTTTCTTTACGACTACAAAGTTCGCATATGGGATACAACGAATACGGACAAGGCAGAGTATAAACACTATGAGGAGATTCTAGTCACCCTGAACCACGGATCGCTCGCGATGCAACCCTATGAGATCACATTTACATTCACGGCAATTGATGCGTCTGGCTTCCCATTTGGCTTTTCGTATGTCACCGTTGGAATCGGTGGCGCAGCGTGGGATCAGTATAAAAATAGAACGCTTCAATTGACGTTACATGTCGTGAAATGGGCACGCCCACCAACTGGCGAAATACATATAGGCGGTCTCAATGCGCTGCCGTGGGCAGGTGGGTCATCAGAAACGCCTGAACACGTACTGCAAATTTACATATTGGTGGAGTAAGCACGGTTGAAGTGTGTCCTCTTATCCGTAAGAGCAACATGCTTTTCGCTATTGTCTATGCTGTCTCTTGCTCTAATTATGTGCCCGTTTGCCCCAGTGGCTGCTCAATTATCAATTAATGTTACGACTGAGAAAACCGATTACCACTACAGGGAACTTGTCAGAGTACGTGGAAACGTTACTTCCGATGGAAGCCCAATCGGCGAAGGATTGGTAGCTATACAGATCCAGGATCCGGGCAGCAAAACGATCGCTCTGAGAACTGTTCAAGCAAACGCCACTCCATCCGAAAACTGGGCAGTTGAGATTGTTTCTTTCATTTCCATAGACAACCTTGGCAACCCTGAATCCATCTTCGAGAAAGAAGGTTTCGCATACTTCAAGGCCCACATAAGAAATAGCGACGATTTCTCAAGTAGAACAGTTCTGCTGACAATTACTCTCTTCGATGGCGATTCAACACCATTCATGTTTCAATGGATGCGAACAACCATAGAGCCGCAGGAGAGCCTTGAGGAAATCGTGGGCCTGTATGTTGATGATTGGGTCTCAGTCGGAGAAGCAGCAGCCTATGTAAGCGTGTATGAAGATTGGCCTTCCCTCGGAGGGTGTGCATACTGCCCTGGAGAGTCGGTTGTGTTCTATGTCACTTCTGCAACGCAGGCAGAGCCAATGTTTCACGTATCTAGTACGACTCAGAAGATGCTTGATTTCAGTTGCAGCTCCTTCGAGATGGAAGTGCGATTGCCGCCTCAAGCGCCTCTAGGCAGGTACACGATAACGTGCAGCGTTTTATCTGATAGTGCCAGAAGCAGTGGCACAACAGCTTTTAATCGAGAGCACAATTTGCCTGGTGACATAATTTTTGACCGCAAGATTGACATCTTTGATGCGGTGACTATAGCAGCCGCGTATGGGACTCAAGGCGGAGAGCCATGGTGGAAGCCGATGGCAGATCTAAACGCTGACGCCTTCATCGACATTTTTGATATAGTAATTGCAGCAGCCAATTATGGAACATCCTACTAGAAAGATGAAACGCTTCGTTCACCTCTGCTCAAAGCAGCGCATTGGTAGACTTCTCCTGCTGCTAGCCTGACAGCTCACTCAAGGCGAGTTTCTTATAACCATTTGTGAGCACATAAAATCTGAGATGCAGCTTGGTGAACACTGAAGCTTTGATAAGGGCTTTGCCAAAAGTTGAGCAGCATGTTCACATTGTTGGTTCAACAAGACCTGAAACCCTGCTATGGCTTGTAGATGATGGTGAAGCAGAGAAACCTTTTGAAACCGTTGCGGATGTTCGCAGATTTTTTCAGTATCGGAATTTCTCTCACTTCATTGAAGTTTACATGACCGTCTTCAGATGTATCACACGTGAGGATCAATTCCAAAGACTCACCTATGAACTGCTGGAAGACGATGCTCGATGCAATGTGAAGTTTGTTGAAGCAAGTTTTTCTGCTCCTGATCATGTGAGAGAAGGGCTTGATTATGGATTGATGCTTGATGCAATCAACAGAGGCGTAGCTAACGCGCGCCGAGACTTCGGCATTCACTGCAATCTCAGAATCGATCTAGTTCGGAATTACGGTCCAGACTTTGGAATGCAGGTTTTGGACTGGATAGAGAACAAGGGGGACAACATTGTGTCCATTGACATAGGAGGTAGCGAAGAGAAATTCCCACCAAAACCCTATGCACGAATCTATGAAAGGGCGAGGGAGATGGGTCTTCACTTGGTAGCTCATGCTGGTGAGGCAGCTGGTCCGCAAAGCGTGCGGGACGCCATCGACTACCTTCACGTTGAACGTATAGGGCACGGAGTAACTGCCTCACAAGACCCACATCTTGTCGACTATATTCTGAGACGAAACATAGCAATTGAGATGTGCCCAACAAGCAACCTGAGGACTGGAGTAGTTCCATGCTTGGAAAAGCACCCTATACGAGCTTTTTTTGACAAGGGCATCAAGGTCACAGTTAACACTGACGATCCATCTATGTTCAACACTGATATGAACAACGAGTATATCCAGCTTCACAAACGGCTCAATTTCACGGTGTCAGAGCTTTTTCAGCTAACCCTCAACGCACTTGACACATCATTCCTTCCTAAAGCGCAGAAAGCACGAATAGACAAAGCCTTCAAGGAAGAGTATAAAGACATCATAACTGTCCTATGTAATCATAATGACTGAATGTCGGCTGAGAACCGAGAAAAGAAAAGAAACGAAGCGCGCAACGGGAAAGAACATCGCGTAAGAGAACATACCTTCTTGTACTCTCTAAATCAAATTAGTACAAAACGATTATAGAGTACTATTCCACCTTTTCGATTGTGATCTACAATGACAGAGGGCAATGACTGGACGAAGAAAGAGCTTGAGAATGAGTATATTGGCACGATGACTGCGGTGACAATTCCAGTTGACATCCATTTGCGGGGCAAGCAGCACGTGCTAGATTTTTTCGAGATGAAGAGAATACTCAGTGAGGCTGAGTTGATTTCCTTGGCAGAATGTGGATGCAGGAAGAGAGTGAAGAGATGTGATTCTCCGCTTGATGTCTGCATAGGCTTGGATAGAAAAGCAGAGGAGGTAACAAAGGAGGGAGTGGGTGAGAAGGCAAGTGTGGAGGAAGCGCTCCAAGCTTTAAGACGCTCACACGATGCAGGACTAGTTCACATTGCATACACTTTTTCAGGAGACGAGAAGCCTCGATACATTTGTAGTTGCTGTTCATGCTGCTGCCACTCAATGAGTGCACTTGTAAGATTTGGCATCCCGGAAGCAGTAACCGCATCCAAGTATATCGCTACACACAACCGTGACACATGCATTGACTGCGGTAAATGCATTGAACGATGCCAATTCAAAGCCCGTGCATTTGAGAACGGAAAATTGATGTTTAATGCTGCAAGATGCTTTGGCTGCGGGTTGTGCACCAGCACTTGTCCGACGAAGTCAACCTCATTGGTAAAGCGAGAATAGATATATGCACAACTAGCAGTATGTAGCTCCTTGCGTAGGAGACACCGTGGAACTCCGTTTCTTGTTCAAATGATCCGCGCTGGAAGTGGCGTTCCCTGCAATCATGGCTATAATGTAAGATGATTCGCTCCATGTCGACCCGTGTTTTTGGTATGAGTTTTCATGTGCACACGGTAGAAGCAGTTTGGGACATTGCGTTCTGGACAAAAAGCTATTAGATGATCCTCCCTATCCATTTTCAAGATTTGAGGGACATCGAAATGACGACCATATCCAAGAGAACAGGTGCATTAGGCACTGAGAATGCCTTTACAGTTCTAGCCGAGGTCAGCAAACGACTGAGGCAAGGCGCAGACATAAAGAACTTCTGCATTGGTCAACCAGATTTCGACACGCCAGAAAACATAAAGCAAGCAGCAATCAAAGCCATGAAAGAGGGCAAGACCGGCTATACACCTTCTGCCGGTATCTTTGAATTGCAGGCAGCGGTGGCTACCAGATTCATTAGAACAAGGAAAGTTGAGGTGAAACCCGAGCACGTAGCAGTTGCATGCGGAGGAAAACCTTTCATATACTGGAGCGTTCTGTGCACAACCGACTACGGTGTGGGTGACGAAATCATCTATCCGAACCCAGGCTTCCCAATCTACCAAAGCCAGATTGTTGCTCATGGAGCCAAGCCAATTCCACTCCCACTCGTTGAAGAGAAGGAGTTCGCATTTGACATGGAAGATCTCAAGAAGAGAATAACTGCAAAGACGAAGATGCTGATTATCAACTCCCCGCAGAACCCGACAGGTGGAGTTCTGAAGAAGGAAGAACTTAAGGAAATAGCTGATCTAGCAACTGATCACGACTTCTGGGTTTACTCTGATGAAGTGTATTCAACATTAGCATACGATGCACCCTTCCAATCAATAGCTTCAATTGAGGGCATGCTCGACAGAACAATAATGGTCGACTGCGTTTCAAAATCATATGCAATGACTGGCTGGCGCCTAGGTTATGCTGCAAACAAGACGCTGGCACCTCATTTTGCCAGATGGATGACGAATACTGATAGCTGCGCTAACCAGCCGACTCAGTGGGCAGTCGTAGAAGCTTTGAACGGTCCGCAAGATGAGTCGGAAAAAATGGCCAGAAGCTTCAAAGAGAGAAGGAATCTTATTGTCAAATTGCTGAACAATATCAATGGGATCAGATGCCTGAGTCCTGGAGGGGCCTTCTACGTCTGGCCAAATGTAACGCAAGCCTGCAAAAAAGTTGGCGCTGAATCTTCTGAGGATTTCAGGAGAATGCTATTAGACCAAGGCGTTGCTTGTTTGGCTGACATCCACTTCGGAGAAAAGAACCCAGGACAAAATGAAGAATACGTCAGATTCAGCTACGCCACGGCAAAGGATGAAATCATTGAGGGAATGAAGCGAGTAAAAGAGTTTGTCGAAGGGTGAAAGGCAGCAATTTCCGCAGCCACACTTGTCTTGGCAGTTAAGAAAAGGGTGTCCGGTCGAAGCTAAAGAGAGACAGCGTAAGAAGCAAGAAAGAGAGATTAGCTGCAAAACGCTGAAGGTTCTACTCTAAATGCCGTATCTCAGAAAATTGGGCATGTGACAAGGTGTATGGTGGACGACAGCGAAACTTTGATATATCATAGTGAGTCTAAAGATATCCGAGACGATTTGTCTGAAATAGAGGCGTCCTGACTTGTGTGAAGCCAATCAGATAGGTTACAAGCAGCAAGAGAGGATGTCTAGTGGGTCAAGTCTTGGGTTAGAGCCGATTACACTGGGAAAGAAAATAAAATTGGAGTACATTCCTTTTTCAGAGCTCGTCATTCCATGGGAGGTTTGTGTCGATCCCCACCGTGAGTCAGAACTTGGTGAATCTAACTCTGGGCAGTTAGGAGTTTTCACCAGCGGGATAATGACGCCTGAGAGTTCAAAAGAACAAGAGGTTGCGAAACAAGAGGATTTGGCACCTTTGAAGGCATCAATCGGACGCTTTGGTCTATTGAAGCCTTTTGAAGTTTCAGAATTGCCTGAAGAGCTAGACGTCTTTTTTCGCAAGGGCAAGTACGTGATCATGGATGGGCAACGAAGATACTTTGCAATAAGAGAGCTTCTGAGGCTGCCTAGAGAACACGATGAGAATACCCAGAAAGATAGCCTACGGACACATGGTGGCCATGATCGTATCGAGAGGGCGGAAAGGCAGGCACAACAACAATTCGCGAAGTTGAGCATTCGAGATTACGTGCTGATTCCATGTTTGGTCTACCCCTACAAAACAAGTCTGCAAATGGTAAGACACAGTATAGAAGACAGCAGACTAAGCGCAAAACCTTCAAGAGCCTACACCGATATCGTTAAGAAGATGCGCCAGCAAGGAATTGCGGATCTAACCCCAGACGATCTAAGTAGCCTTTGGGAAACGCGAAAGAAAATTGAGGAAGAACGGAAAGCCATACAAAAAACGCTTCGGGAAATTCGAAGCAAGAGAAAAAGCTGATTCGTGAGTTCATGAGTCAATTCCTAAAAACTATAACAGCAATTTGCGGAAGTGGAAGTAGGGCTTCAGACAAGATTGGTGCTTTATCTCTGCGATACTTATTCGTGTTTCACAACACTTTTCAAAAGAGAGTTAACGTAACAATGACTGGAGTGAAAAATGATTCTGGGATATGAAGTGGTATTCGCGTCGATTGCCACTGTCTTGAGTGCATTGAGTTTCAAAACTCTAAGAGATATAAGGCATCTAGGCGTGGGCAGATCATTCTGGATTCCTGTATTCGTGTCCGGGATCCTCTTTCTGGCAGGATCTGTTCTCACAATAACTCATGAGATGGGCTTTTCTCTAACAACCCAGACTATTGAGATAGTGCAAATCATTCGGATACTTGCTCTCTGCGTTTTAGTGGCAAGCATCTACAGCTATTCCAGAAGGGTTAAGGCAAGCTTGGCAGATGATCTCTCTATTCCCCAGGAAATATATGAAGAGAGATCTAAGATGGAAGCTTCAGTCGAGGTCACCACTGAAACGGAAACGCCTATCGAATGGGGCGTAGGCCAAGACAACGCTCCGCAGAAGGATTCGAACAGGGAAGCCGCTGCAGAATGCTTACATGAATTCGGATATTTGAGAACTCTCTCAAGAGATACTTCCATACCCGATGAATGCTTGGACTGTGACAAGATAATCGAGTGCAAGCACTCCTAAATCAAGCATACAAACATGTGCAGCTGCAACGTGCGGTTGAGCACGGGCATAATTCTATTTCCTTTTAAAACAGCAATCTGTCAAATAATAGTTGGATAGGAGTGGTATTCTTGGAGCCTGATCAAATCAAAGAGATTGTCAAGAAGTACTACGCTGAATGTGGCGAAGGAGAATGGGAAAGATTGGTCAGACACCCCTATCGAAAGTTGGAGTTTGACACTACCTTGCATTTTCTCAACCAATACCTTCCCGATGATGGGTTGGTCCTCGACGCTGGCGGCGGTCCTGGAAGATACTCAATTGAGCTCGCAAAGATGGGATACAATGTCACCTTGCTTGATCTCACGCCAAGGTTACTGCAAATTGCACATGAAAAGGTAACGGAGGCAAGCCTTGGAAACAGAGTGAAAGAGATCCTTCAAGGGTCAATCGATGATCTTTCAATGTTTGAGAAGGACACATTTGACGCCGTAGTCTGCCTTGGCGGGGCTCTTTCTCATCTCGTGATCGATAGGCAGAGGAAGAAAGGTGTTAATGAGTTGGTCAGAGTTGTGAAACAAGGCGCGCCTCTTCTGGTTTCAGTTATCGGAAAACTAGCTGTGTGTATGAACACGATTGTTTACTTGTGGCCTGAATTAGAGTCCGCGCCGGAAGTGTACAGAAGGTACACTTTGACTGGCGACTATTTTGGAGGATCCGGTTTCGCGCCGACTCATTTCTACACCCCTGAAGAGTTGGAGGCCGAGTTTAGAGGTGAAACAGAGATTCTGGAGATGGCAGGGCTTGAAGGCATGTTCTCAACCCACGAGAAAGAGTATAACGAAGTATACAGAATGGGGAAGTATAACAAGATTCTTTGGGAAACTCATCTAAAGACCTGTACGCATCCGAGCATTGTGGGCATAAGCGAGCATTTCATGATAATCTGCAGGAAGAAGTAGGTAAGAATTCGCTTCAAACATTTTTCTGAAAGTCGTTCTTTGTCGCCTTTGTCTCCTTTCAAAGGGCTGGAATCTTTCGATAGCTGTATTCGCAGGGAGGTCCATCAGAAACCAAGACATCTGGTTCACCCATTACGTATATCCAAGACCAAAGTGTTCCACCATCGACGCCTACGAAGCGATCGCATATTCCTCCCCCGTTTACATGTTGCTTTGCCAGCTTGCATGCATAATCCGGTGTAATAGGTCCATTCCGGCTTCGGAACCAGTTCAAGATGTTAGTGTATCTTCTTTCTGTGCTGCCTTCTGAGCGCCAGTTCTCTTCCTCAAATTCCCGCATCTTCTTTGATAGGTAGTGATTTGTTGAAACTCCGATTCCCTCGTCGAAGTTGACGACCTCAACTTTTTCTGGACATGCTTCTACTCGCACAATATTGTTCTCTATGTCACAGAGCAGGAAGTTCCAGCCGTGAAAATGTGGAGCGTCTGTGAGAAACTCGGCTGCTTTTTTTGCCGTGGGGTATTGGTCTAGGATCCATCGTGTCACAAGACTGAATACTATGCCTGGCTGTGTTGGACCTGCATAGCCACTGATGCTTGATGCGATAGCAAGTCCTTTCTCGTTGAATCCGCAATATCTGCTACTCATTGCGTCAGAGAATCCCAAACTTGCATAACCGTTCTCGGGCGTCGTCCAGAAAGCCGTAAAGTCCTTTCGATCAGAGTCTAGGAAGTCGTAAGTGCGGATGAAAAGTGGCTTTCCATGTGCTGTGTACTCACCGGATACAGCTACTGCAGAACATGATTGTTGCAGTTTCGCATAGGAGCACAGTGGCCAGATTCTGACTTTACTATAGTCTGCACCGAATGCATCAGATATTCCCTGAAGCTCATCTAAGAAGTCAGGCATATACTGCCGAACTATCTCCTCACATTCATCTGCAAACTCTATTCTTGCTGGGTCCACGGTCTCATGAAAAGATGCTGACCAAATTGAAGGAAGTATTCTTCTCTTCATCATTTTTCCTTGTTGAAGCCCCATCTCATAGTATGAACCTTTCAATCTCGCTTGATACATAGAATCACACCCGTTACAAACCATCCCTCGCAAATTTAAGCTTTTATCACGGAAAAAGACCCAAGGACTGGGTCAAAGGTGATTTAAAACCTGATTTGCGCTTATAAATGATTTTAAAACAACATGTGCAGACTTGTGGAGAGAATGCATTCGCGAGAGTCAGAACTGTCAGAGAAGAAGCGTCCTGCAATATCTCCACCTCTGCAAAGAGAGCACGTGCGTATTACTCTCAAAAAATCACTTCTTAACACTGAATAGCCATCAGTTTAAATACAACATGCGCAAATCGGCAGGATAGTGAGAGATGAATGCTCTATTGCCGAAAATGCGGAGTTGAGCTTCCTAAGGACGCGAATTTCTGTGCAGCTTGTGGAACTCGGGTGACACTGGAAGTCGAGCCTATGGAAAGGCATCATGTTTTCAAGGTTACTGGAAAGCCTAAGGTGGTTATAACAAATATCGCACCTGGATCTGTCAAGGTGAAGTCTGGTTCTGAGGGTGAAGTAACTGTTGATTTGGACTTGAGAGTGCCCGAGGACTTGCACTGTAACATCTCACAGGATAAGAATGTTGTAACTGTAAATTGCCGCGTCAGAGCTGGTTTCTGGGGGTGGCCTTCTTATATATTCCGTTCTGGGCCACGAGCTAACATCTTTGTTTCGGTGCCACTGGAAGTGGACCTCGATCTCGAGACCCGAGCGGGCCGCATCTCAGTTGCAGGTGTGAAAGGCATTATTATAGCAGAGTCTTCTGCTGGAACAGTGAGTGTCAAAGAATGTAAAGGAGCAATTAAAGCAAGAACCAGAGCCGGATCAGTGAAGCTAGAGGATGTCGATGGAGTAATTTCAGCTCGCAGTTCTGCAGGATCCATCAAATTCTCAGGTGTTCTGTCAAAAGGTGAAAGCTGGTTCAGAACGAGTGTTGGAAGTATTGACATATCGTTGCAAGGTCAACCTGACCTGACAGTAGAAGCATCAACAAGTCTAGGAAGAATCAGAAGCATACCAGAACTAGCTGACGCTTATTATAAGGGAA
This sequence comes from Candidatus Bathyarchaeota archaeon, assembly GCA_020352645.1. Classification (GTDB taxonomy): domain Archaea; phylum Thermoproteota; class Bathyarchaeia; order Bathyarchaeales; family SOJC01. Next base: position 664,906 of record CP070683.1, read on the forward strand.
ATCAATACATAGGCCGTATTGGAACTGGAACAGGAAGACTCATTGTGGAAACCAAGACCGGAAGCATAACAATCCATCATTAAATCCGACTAGAGATAAGATGCTTTCTTTGGAAAACGTAAGAAGGCAGCGACAAAATCGGAGGCGTCTGCGAATTGCTTGTGGCCGGGGTGAGGTAGCCCCGGTTACAGTGGAGATATCTCCCGCGTAATCCCTTTTTTGCGATTAGAAGACACGCGCTAGTACATGCGAGTGCGGAATGGGATGCATAACACAAGCGAGACATTAGCAAAAAACTTGTGGATACTGGCACTGATCTTCGTGGCATCATTGAGTTCAATCTATTCATTCAGAGTGAACTCATAAGGAGCAGCAAACACTCCAGAATTGCAATTTGAGAACGGCGGCTTGATTTTTTTTACATCGATATGTTTTAATGATTCGTTTCAACTAGTATGAGGTAGGTGGGAGAATGGCAAAACAAGTCGCGGGACTATTAGCAGTGATGTTAGTCGCGGTTTTCTCCGGGGTAGTTTATGTGAGTGCTGAAGATTCAGCTCAGTGGACCATAATGATATACATGGATGCAGACAATGATCTGGAATACAGCGCGATCAGCAATTTCAACAAACTAGCTGAGGTTGGCTCCACTGCTGACGTCAATGTTGTCGTGCAGCTGGACCGAGTAGAAGGCTACTCTGCGAGTGACGGGAACTGGACGGACTGCAAGAGATTCTACGTGACCATGGGAATGACGCCGACACCAGAAAATGCCAACGTTTCTCTTGGCGAAATAAACATGGGCGATCCTCAAAGTCTAGAGGACTTTGTATTGTGGGCTGTAGGACTGTATCCAGCGGAAAAATACGCATTGATACTCGATAATCATGGTTGGCTAACACGCATCGGCACAGACTCTTCCCACGCCTACGATGGGCTCACTTCAGCCGAGATCTACTCTGTTTTGAATCAAGTGGCCATAACGACTGGGAATCGCATTGATATAATAGGCTTCAGCGCTTGCATGTGCGGTTCCATAGAGATGGCCTATCACGTCAGTGAAGGAGCTGAGATTATCGTGGCTTCTGAAGAGGTCTCCTCAATAATGAGAGGATATCCCTACAACTACATATTGTCTGAACTCGTAGCATCCCCAACGATGAACGCCACTGAATTCGCCGCGGTGATCTTTGACGAATATGTGTTATTCAATGAAGGGTTCGGGTACGAGATTCATACTCTTTCAGTATTCAACACGACGGAAATCAGGAGCCATGTAGTTCCGGCGGTCAACGACTTGGCAGGCCACCTGAACCTCTTGCTGCCTGCGCACACTTATGAAATCTTGGGTGTGATAAGCCAATCAGCCACAGGCTTCACCACCCCTACTTGGCGAGATCTGTATGATTTCTGCGAAATCCTCGTCGCTAGTATCTCAGACACGGAGACCTCTGAAGCTGCACAGATGGTCTTGGATACACTACTGAACGCATGCATGGCCGAATGGCACGACATAAACAGTCCTGACCTGCATGGACTTTCCATCTACTTGCCACCTTCCTATGATCACTACGTTACATGGTACTCTCAAGACGCAATCCAATGGGTCTTAGACACTGTTTGGGACGAGTTTCTGACAGCGCTTTTCTTGACCTATTATCCGGGAACCTTGGCTCAGGAATCGTTTGCTATGGTTAGCTATTCGCTGTCTGACAATGACTCTGACGACTATTTGGACACTGTTCGTGTTCGCGTCGATGCTGACACCACAGGCAGCACCTGCAATGTTTCACTGTATGGCCAGTTGATCAATTCATCTGGAAGCATTATTGACGCGGAAAACACATCTTGGATCATCAGTGGCCACAATGAAGAATGGGGAAACCTGAACCTCACTGTGCCTCAGGGAAGCGAGGCCGACTGGTACGACGTGAAACTCCTTCTTTACGATGACTATGGCATTCTCGAAGACTCTCACACCAGTATTAACTACACCAATCTTCCTCAG
>CP070683.1:667013-698463 GCA_020352645.1 Candidatus Bathyarchaeota archaeon
AAAGAAAAAAACTGTCTCTCAGAACTGATAGCGCCTAGATTGCACAACATAGGCGTAATGCTCCCCTACACAGGATTGCACGAAATGCTCTTCGACAAAGCAGGCGAACCAGCATTTGTCATGACCAGTGCAAATCCCCCAAGTGAGCCAATAGTCATCAACAACGAAGAAGCCATCAAAACTCTAGGATCCACAGTTGACTACTTCTTATTTCACACCAGAATCATAACTCAAAGATGCGATGACTCAGTCATAAGGCTTCACGAAGGAAGACGCATATTCACACGAAGATCCAGAGGTTATGCACCTACGCCGATATCTCTCAAAGATTCATCTAAAAGGTGCGTGCTAGGTGTAGGTGCAAAAGAAAACGTCAACGCATGCGTAATTCTCAACGACAGAGCCTTTATTTCGCAGTACATAGGTGATGTAGAAAACCTTGAAACAATTATGTTCCTGAAGACCACAATTAGCCACTTGCTGACTCTAACGAACGCCAAAATCGACTTCATCTCCTGTGATCTACATCCGAAATTCGCAACCACAAAACTAGCCCACAAAATCGGAGCCGAACTCGGAATTTCAGTTCTGCCCGTTCAACACCATCACGCTCATGCACTATCATTGATGGGAGAAAACGCACTGGACGCCGTCGTATGCATTGTGTGTGATGGTTATGGTTATGGAGCAGATGGATCCGCATGGGGTGGTGAGATCCTCCTCTGCGAGGACGAAGACTTTAGAAGAGTTGGGCACTTGGAAGAGCAGCCATTAGTGGGAGGCGACCTCGCAAGCCGATACCCTGTTCGAATGGCAGCAGGTATACTCAAGAACCCAGCAGATATTCAGAAACTGCTACTCGCTCGCGCCACGCATTTTCCGTACAAAGAAGACGAGGCTGTGACGATCCTTGATCAATTACAGCGTGCAAGATTCCTCACCACTACTAGCTGCGGCAGAATCCTAGATGCAGCCTCAGCGATTCTAGACCTATGCTACGAGAGAACATATCAAGGCGAACCTGCCATGAAGCTGGAGTCAGCCGCCGTCTACGGTCGTGATGTGTTATCTATCAAGCCACAGATCGCATCAGACACACTAGCCACAACTAACATCATAGAAGCTGTCTTCAATGCATCCACAACGACTGCAGACCCACGAAAGACAGCGGATTTAGCGTTCTCCGTCGAGTCCTATCTAGCCAAAGGATTAGCCCAAATCGCCATTACTGCTGCACAGGACAACGGAGTAAGCGATATAGGATTTTCCGGTGGCGTTTCATACAACAAGCACATCACCATAGCTATCAAGAATATTGTTGAGGAAAATGGGCTCAGATTCTACATGCAGAAGCAGCTTCCACCCGGAGATGGAGGAATCTCCTTCGGACAGGCACTTGCCGCGTCAGCTCTTTAACGCCGCAGAAACTGATTTATGAAAGAAATCGGCGATAGAAGATGATATCAATGTGTTTAGCCATTCCAGCAAGAATCGTTGAAGTTCGAGGAGACATCGCAAAAGTAGATTTTGGAGAAGGCGTTCTCAGAGAAGTGAATGTCGTCTTGGTTGACGCAAGAGCCGATGAATTCGTCCTCGTACACGCAGGGTACGCCATCCAAGTGGTTAGCAAGAAAGAAGCTGAGGAAACCTTGAAGCTTTGGGATGAGATCTTAAGTATGGAAGAGCCGAAGGCCTAGGAGAAAGCTGAATTGTCTAACATCAAAGATGTTGTGAAAGCCGCTGAAGGAGAGATCTTCGACATAGAACTTGAAGAAAACATACTAAGGGAAAACCAAAGACTTGCCAATGAAAACAAGAGATTGCTGGCAAAGCATGGTATAGTTGCAATCGATGTTATGGGCTCTATTGGGGCTGGCAAGACATCACTCATTGAAAAGCTTGTCATATCCCTGAAGGACGAACACAAAATCGCCGTCCTCAAAGGAGATCTAACGACAACAATCGATGCTGAAATCATTCGACGCCAAGGTGTTGAAGTTGTCGCTATCAACACAGGCAAGGAATGCCATCTTGACGCAAACCTAGTTGGAAAAGCGTTGCAGCGATTGAATCTAAATGACATCAGCCTTCTATTTGTCGAAAACGTGGGCAATCTCATCTGCCCAGCTGAATTTCCTCTCGGCTCTCAAAGACGCATCGTCGTCATCAGCGTCACAGAAGGACCGTACATGGTCCTGAAACATCCCTTCATCTTTATGAATGCTGATATAGCCGTCATCAACAAAATGGATCTCGCGCAAGCGATGAGCATAGATGCAAACAAGCTTGGAGCTGATGTAAGAAAAATCAATCCAAAGGCGAAGGTCGCCTACACCAACTGTCGTACTGGTGAAGGGATAGAAAGAGTTATTGAAGCATTAGATTTCTGACGGGGTCTGCAAGAAAGGTTGCATGAAGGCTCAATAACGACACAAATCGTAGAATCTGTGCTAGGAGAAGCCAAAGAGAGAAAAGGAAAAAAAGTAGTTCAAGTTGACCTGGTGATTGGATCCTTAACATTCCTCAATCCAGATCAAGTGAGATTCTGGTACAAGATGCTGGTTAAAGACACAATAATGGAAGGCTCAAAACTTGTAATCAAGAAACAGGATGGAACCGTACACTGCGACAAATGTGGCTACAACGGAGGGTTCCAATGCTTGAATGACTCTGCCTTCCATATACCGATCCCCACGTTGGAATGCCCCAGATGCAACGGAACGGTTAGGATTGTTAATGGAAAGGAATGCATTATCAAAAGCTTGAAATTACTCGTCTAGGTGAACAGCACCTGAAAACACTACGCAAGTTCCGTGATCCAAAGACGGTTGAACGAATCGTCAAGCGCATTCACAAATTAGATCCTGGGTATCCGGTTAAGTTCTGTCACGTGTGCGGAACTCATGAATGGACTGTTACGCACTTTGGCCTGCGCAGCATGCTTCCAAGTAACGTGCAGGTCATCGCTGGCCCAGGTTGCCCTGTCTGCATTTTGCCAGCCGCAGAGATTGACACTGCAATTGAGCTTGCTTTAAATGGAGTCACTATAGCCACCTTTGGGGATGTAGTTCGTGTCCCAGGATCAGAGAGCTCACTAGCCGAGGCTCGGGCCCAGGGAGGCAACGTAAGAGTAGTATATAGCATCAGTGACGCTGTGAGAATGGCCAAGGAGGAGCAGGAAAAGGAATTTGCTTTCTTGGGAATCGGTTTTGAAACGACGGCGCCATCAACTGCAAATGAAGTATTGAAATGCCGCTTGGAGAACCTGAGCTTTCTCATTTCACATCGCCTAATCCCGCCAGCAATGGAGTTTCTGCTGGGAGTAGGTGATCTGCAAATTGACGGATTCATTGCCCCGGGTCACGTTTCAACAATAATCGGCTTAGAACCTTACGAGATATTCCCAACAGCATATAACATGCCTGTGATCGTTGCAGGCTTCGAGCCTTTAGATGTTCTATTCGCGATTTACATGGCACTGCGACAGATAAAAGGCGGCGTTTCTTGCCTTGAAAATGAATATCAAAGAGCTGTAAACAGAGAGGGAAACATCAAAGCCTTGAAACTAATCGATCATGTTTTCGACACGATACAGGGCAATTGGCGAGGCCTAGGGAAATTACCTGATTCAGCACTCAAATTGAAAAACAGATTTGAGCGATGGGATGCTCGAAACAAATACGATGTTGAAGCAAGAAAGGGGAGGGACATCTTGCCAGGATGCAAATGCCATCTAGTAATGATCGGGAAAATGAAGCCGGTTGAATGCACCCTATTTATGAGAAACTGCAGACCCGAATCGCCGAAGGGGGCATGCATGGTTTCAACAGAAGGAACCTGTCGAATCTGGGCGAAACACGGATTGGATCACTGAGATGCTTCTACGTGTTTACTTATAGGAACCTGCACCTACAGTCTGCAGCTGGCGAGTACCTGGACAAGCCCCTTGATTTCAAGATATGGAGTTTCGAAGTCCCAAATCTTCACAGCATATCAAATTCCACTTTCACATCATGGTCAACATCCACTAGTGCACAGTGTCCACGACCTGCTGGTCCAGGATTGACGACATACGATCCATTTATCTTGTCCATTCCTCGTGCCTCATGGATGTGCCCGCATACCACTAATTTTGGCTTTGAGTTCTCTATGAACTTCCTGATGCTGAGGCTTCCCACATGCTCCCCTGTAGATGCCACATCTACTTTCGTTCCAGCTGGAGGAGAATGAGAAACCAACACCATTTCAGTTTCGTTAGGACAGGAAGCCAGACTAACCTCCAAGATTCTGGCAATTCCAACCTCTGTCAACTCGAAAGGCGTGTCAAAGGGACTAGGCGAAGAGCCTCCAGCACCAAGGAAGGCTATTTCGCCGAATCGCCTGCACTTGCCATGTATTGACTCCATTTTTCCGACCCGCTCTTCCCCAAGATCTGGGGGATCACAGTTTCCTGGCACAAAGAAAGCATCAGATGTCCCGATAATAGAGAGAAGATCTTTAGCTTGCTCTAGTGAACCGAAATGAGTAATGTCACCGCAGACAATCATAAGTTCCACCTCACAATGCTCTGCCTTTGCAGCAACTCTTTCAAAAGCCAAGCGGTTTCCATGAAAATCCGCAGTTGCTAAAATCCTCAAGCAGAATCCCTTGACTATCCATTAGAGAAGCCAGTTTAAAGTTTTTAACGCTGATTCGGGAATTATCAAACAGGCTGACCACAATGTCAGAAGGAATGACCTACACTAAAGCAGGGGTCGATCGGGAGCGGAGAGCAAACGCAAAAAAAGCTCTGAAGCTGCTAAATCAAACTCACAAATTTAGTGTTTACGGAGAAGTCCTGAGGCTTCCCTATGGATGCATTTTCCCAGTTGGGGACAGATACCTTGATCTTGCTATAGAGGGGGTTGGAACCAAAGTTCTCTTAGCGCAACTAGCTGAAAAATACGACACAATAGGTATCGATGGCGTGGCGATGGCAGTTAATGACGTGATCAGATCCGGAGCGCACCCGCTCGCGGTAGCTGACAATATCCATGCCCAAGTTTCGAATCCGATCCTTGTCAGGCAATGGATGAAGGGAATAGCAGAAGCAGCCATTCAAAGCGGCTGCATTGTTATAGGAGGAGAGATCGGAGACGTAGCGGAGATAATCATTGGAATCAAGGAAGGGAAAGGCTTCGACATGGTAGTTGCATGCATCGGAGAACTACACAAAGATCACATAATCCTAGGAACAGAGGTAAAACCGGAAGATGTCATCATCGGCCTGAGAAGCTCAGGCATTCACAGCAACGGTGTCACGCTCGCAAGGAAGGTTCTATTCAAGCATTGGGGCGGCAGGTTTAACGCCTATGATAGACTGGACAATATGGAAAACGAACTCATCTTTGAGATTCTTAAACCAACAGAAATCTACTCCAAACCGATGGAATATGTCACGGAAAGCTACAAGGTGAAGGGAGCTGTCCATATAACGGGAAATGCATATCTGAAATTTGACAGAATAATGCGATTCTCGAAAGCGGTAGGGTTTGAATTCAACAATTTCACGCCTCAACCAATCTTCAACCTCTTAAAGGATATAGGTAGAATCACAGATGAAGAGATGTTCAAAACGTTCAACATGGGATGGGGCTTCGCACTGATCGTAGAGAAACAAGACGAAGATGACGTCCTGGATGCTTTGGAGAGAATCCCGATTAAGGCAGAAGTTATTGGACATGCAACTGCGACAAAGAGAATTGTCGTAAACCACGATAGAAAGAAAATCGTGCTGAAATAGGCATTTACATATTTTTGTGAATTTCACCCACAAAAGACTTAAATTTTTATCTAATTGATTATAACACATGATGTATAAAGCTCGTGTAGAAGTAGGCCTCAGATCGGGGCATTCCGACCCTGAAGGAGAAACAACTGCAAGATCCTTAATCGAACTCGGCTACTGCGTGAAAAGTGTTGCTGTTAGCAAGATCTATTTGATAATCCTAGAGGCAGACTCGGAAGAAGAGGCTAAGACAAACCTTGAAGACATGTGTCGGCGCTTGCTGGCAAATCCCACAAAGGACCACTACACCTTCCAGGTCGAAACTGCAAAATGACACCTGCAATTCGCCGCCAAGCATCGCTTGAGCTCCACGAGATACACTTACTGGATGCTGATCACAAACAGCTTCGAGACATAAGCCAAAGCCTTAGTCTTGGATTAGATCTTAAAGAAATGAAAGCTGTAAGAGAATTCTTCCGAAATAAGGGTCGAAACCCCACCGATGTGGAGCTCCAAACAATCGGCCAAACCTGGTCTGAACACTGCTTTCATAAAACCTTCAAAGGAAGAATAATCTATGGCAACGACGAAATCGAAAGCCTGTTCAAGACATACATATTCTCAGCAACAAATGAGGCTAAGCCGAAATGGTGCATCTCTGTTTTTGAAGACAACGCTGGCATAATAGAATTCAACGAAAAATACGCAATTGCTGCGAAGGTCGAGACCCATAATCATCCATCAGCCATAGAACCTTTCGGTGGTGCAGCAACAGGAGTTGGAGGAGCTATAAGGGATATTCTGGGTGTGTGGGCGAACCCAATAGCTTGCACAGACGTCTTAGGATTCGGCCCCTTATCTCATGAACATGGTAAGCTCCCGCAGGGGATGAAGCACCCCAAGTACTTGCTCCGAGGCGTAGTCGCTGGCATAGGATGCTACAGCAACAATATGGGAATTCCCACTGTAAATGGGAGTGTGTTTTTTGATGAGAGCTACGTGGGCAACATCGTAGTCTATTGTGGATGTATTGGTCTACTGCCGAAGAGCAAGTTTGCCAGAAACGCGAAGCCGAACGATTTCATAGTTCTTGCGGGAGGGAAAACTGGTCGTGATGGTATCCATGGTGTGACTTTTGCCTCTGCCGAGCTTACAGAGAAATCTGAAGAAGTTTCACGTCCAGCGGTTCAGATCGCGAATCCCATCGAAGAGGAAAAGCTGAAGAGAGCCATACTTAAGGTTCGGGACAGAAAACTCGGCTCAGGCATCACAGACCTTGGGGGAGGAGGCTTGTCAAGTGCCGTTGGCGAAATGGCAAGAAGATTCGGCTGTGGGGCTTATCTTGAATTGGAGAAAGTTCCTTTGAAGCAGGAGGGATTGGCCCCTTGGGAGATCTACATTTCAGAATCTCAAGAGAGAATGCTGCTGCTAGTGCCAAGAGCAAACCTCAAGGAAGTCATCGAGATATTTGAGAGTGAAGACGCTGAAGCCACAGCGATCGGATGGCTCACTGATGGCAGCGTGCTAAGAATAAGCTATGAACATCACGAGGTTGCGAATCTGAGCATCGATTTCCTTTTCAATCCTCCAGAGACTGTGAGAATAGCTGAATGGAAAGCTGCCGCTCTTCAGGAACCAAATTTCCACGAGCCAAGAGACTTAGCTACGTATACTTCGAAGCTTCTAGCTTCATCCAATATTGCCAGCAGAGAAAGGATTGTTCGTACCTACGATCATGAAGTGAAGGGGAATACTGTGATAAAGCCGTTACACGGAAAACATGGTGGACCCAATGACGGGGCAGTCATTAAGCCTGTGGAAGACTGCTGGAAGGGGATTGTCATTTCTTGTGGTATGAAGCCTAGATATGGCAAAGTAGATCCTTATTGGATGGCAGCGTCTTCTATTGACGAAGCGATACGAAACAACTCGGCGATGGGTGGGCGGAGAATTGCGTTGCTGGACAATTTTGTCTGGGGAACACCGGAGAAGAAGGATAGAGTTGGAAGTCTAGTTAGAGCGTGTGAGGCCTGCTGCGAATTCTCAAAAGCATTCGAAACACCTTACATATCTGGAAAAGACAGTCTCTACAATGAGTCACCGCTTGGCCCGGTGACTCCCACGCTTTTGATTACAGCCATAGGCATTATACCGGACATAAGGAGAGCAGTCTCTGTGGGTTTGAAATCCTCTGGAAACCCGATATACTCGGTTGGCAAGACCTATGCGGAACTGGGTGGTTCAGAATACTATCACTTGAAAGGCTTTCTGGGAAAATCAATTCCAAAAGTTCGAGCTCCAGTAGCCAAAGATATAATGGAAGCGATTGTCACGGCAATTGACGCTGGGTGTGTTAGAGCATGTCACGACATGTCGGAAGGAGGACTTGCTGTTGCTGCTGCTGAAATGGCTATAAGCAGTGATCATGGCGTCGAGTTATGGCTCCACGAAGTTCCAAGATCCAGTGATGCCAATAGAAACGATTACATTCTTTTTTCAGAGACAAACAGCCGCTTCTTGGTTGAGATAGATCGAAACTCAGCTGATGAATTTGAGTCAATAACAAGAAATGTACCAAGAGCCGTTGTGGGCGCAGTCACCGACAATGACCGCTTGTGTGTAAAAGGGTTGAACAACAAGATGGTTATGGACATCACTGTGGATGAGATCCGGAAGGCTTGGAAGAGCGGGTTGGATATTGAGATATGACGCCACATAAGGCTCGTGCTTGCATCTTGCGTGTTGGAGGCACTAACTGTGATGCTGAAACAAAGAGAGCTTGCCATAAGTCTGGCATTGAAGCAGAAATTGTTCATTCACGTGAACTTGCCAAGAGTCAGGCTTTGCTCAGCTATGACTTTCTCATCATTCCAGGAGGATTCTCTTATGGGGATTATGTTCGCGCTGGTGCTATATGGGCAAAGGAACTCAGGGCGAAATTGGGCAAGGATCTTGAGAAATTCGTGGAAGATGAAAGACCAATCCTTGGAATATGCAATGGTTTTCAAGTGCTGATCGAAGCAGGATTGCTTCCCCAAATCGAGGGAATCAGTGTGTATCCTCAAGCAGCTTTAGGAACTAACATGCCTCCTGGTTATAATTGTCGATGGATCCACCTGAGCCACGTTGGAAAAGGTAACTGCGTGTTCACTAAGAATGTTGACGCAAATTCTGTCTTGAAGATTCCGGTGGCCCACTCCGAAGGCCGCTTCATGTTCGCAAGGAGGAATGAAGACAAGTATATCAAGAAGCTTCTAGATGAAGATCAGCTAGTCTTTAGATACTGTCGCAGGGACGGTCAGTATGCTGATGGGGAGTACCCTTTCAATCCAAATGGATCTTTTTTCGATATTGCTGGCATTTGCAACTCTTACGGAACTGTGTTTGGCTTGATGCCGCATCCTGAACGGGCTTATCATAGGTGGCAACTACCTGATTGGACTGAAACCGGATTGGAACCTTCTTACGGTGATGGAAAGCTAATATTTGACTCGGTTGCCGACTATTTGGAAAAGAGATTTTGACTCAATCACAGCTCTCCCTTCTCGCGGAGAGCACACGATTTTCGTTGAAAGATTGAGCTTATCCTTTCTTCCATTCTCACGGCTGAGTTCACCGAAGGGAATACGTGAACATATTGATTGTCAAGCGAAGACTTTAACTTCGCTTCACAGGAACAGGAATTAGTCAGACTAGACCATTCTCAGGTGTAGAAGTGTTTCAAGGCGCTAAAAGAACCATGACCCTATATGTGAAAAAGCTGGGACATGTTGGAAGCTTGCAAGTTGTGTAACAGTCTGATGGAAAGCGTGCATTAACACACGTAAACAGCTGTATGTCTGATCTCCCTTTAAGCTTCGCGATTAGAGCTGTTTCAACTCTGATTCCAAAGGTAAACCCGTTCGTGCTCCCATCTTAACTATGCATCTTGAAGCTGCAAAATTCCCGAGCATACCGCACTGCTCTAGATTCTTGCCCTGCAAGAAACCGTATAGAAAGCCAGCGTTCCAAGCGTCACCTGCGCCAGTAGTATCCAAAGGCTTCATTCTGGCAGCAGCAACAAGTGTGTTCTCTTCGCCATCAGTTACGTAACATCCCTTCTCGCCCAACTTGACTCCAACAATCTTGACTCCCGCATCTACCAGCGCCTCAGCACCCTCCTTGTATTCCTTGCCGGTAAGCAATCTCAATTCTGCCTGGTTGGGAAGCATCACAAAGGCTCGTTGCACAATTGGTCTCAAGGCAGCCAAACCTTTTCGTGCATACAGCATACCGGGGTCAAAGCTTATTCTTGTCTGCGTTGAAACCTTTTCAAGAATTCCCACTTGGCTCTCGAAAGATCGATCACCAGCAAAAGACGTTATATGCAAAAGCCTAGTATCCAGAACGTGATTCAGTTTTATCTCGCTGAGATCTATCTCATCATTGACGCCAGCGTCAACGTAGAGCGTCCTTTCACCCTGTTGATCCACAAAGCCCATGACGACCCCGCTTCTGCCAGTTTTAGTTACGGCTATCCCTTCGGTGTCAACATTCTCGCTTCTAAATCCTTGAAGAAGAAGATTTCCCTCACGATCATCCGCGACTTTTCCTATGAAGCCTGTCTTGAGTCCTAGACGCGCTAATCCGACAATTGTGTTTGCAGCTGAACCACCGCAAGATTCAGTAGAATACGTCACGAAGCTTTCCCCTCCTCGTTCAGCTATACGGTCCACGCTGAAGAGTTTGTCAACGTTCAAAGCGCCAAATCCAACTGCATCGAACTTCGTCATGAGACAGCTCTCTTCATTTTGAGTCTAGCTTTCTGGCTTCTCTATATTTTTCGTTCTAATAGAGCTTTTCTTGAAGGAATACGCCTTGAGCATGAAACTAAACGCAACGAAGTCCTTTTTGCATATCACTTTGCGCACTTCGGCATTGACGATCGATCTGGAGGTTGGTTGTCACTCAAGGCTTTGGTTAGCTACTAGAGATCCCTAAGCCAGATCTTATATTTGCCGAGTTTGCCACCGTAGTTTGCAGCAGAAATAGTGTGCACGCCTTTCACGTTTCTTGCTGCTTCAACTCCGACTTTCATCGCTGCTGCGGCTGATTCAAGTGAGACTGCGTTGATCACGATCTCCGGTATATAATTGACCCCAGAGGGAACTCTTGATGCGCTTCTTAGTTTAGGTCTTAGCGATGGGCAATAGGGATGATTAGTTGTTGGGCCGACTAGTGGGAAATTGGTCTCGGGTTTTGAGCCTGCTGAGCAGATTCCAAATGGTGTTATAGCGCCTTCTACTTTTGATATTGCTTCAAGAGCCTTCTTACCTGCTTCTGTGACGGCTTGCTTCGTTGTGCACATGTACCAGAAATTTGCGCCCATGGCGCCAACTGCATACCCCAGCTTTCTTTCTATGAGGAAGTCTGGGACCATTAGCGGGATCACGATAATGTTGCGGTCGTAGAGCTTCTCTTCCCATTCGAAACCGTCTCCACAATGGCCCACTCTTTCCATCATGTCGAATTGGCCTTGAGGATCTGGCAAAGCATCAAATAGTGCAGTAAATGGCTTTACTAGAACATCTTGGCGGATTCGATATGACAACTCAGTTTCAAACTTCGTTAATGATTCCTTCAGAGGTTTTTTGTCGTTAATGCCGCCCCAAAATTGCAGAATTGCTCCAATTCGACCATCCGGTGTTTCCTTCTGGCTTAGCCACTTCTCAACACCGCCTTCAACTCTGCCTACAACGATTGAAGGTGTGGCTGTGACGTCACTTGCAGCGCTTGATAGAACCTCTTCATCGTCAGCCGTAAGGATAACTCTACTGTATATGCCTTCAAAAGCCTCCGCATACGTATCTTCAACTTCTACCGTCATTCTTCTATCCCTCATACATGAGATGGTGTGGCAATCTTCTGCTCAACCCAGTTTGCCGACCTTCTCTCCTCTCACAAGCTTCCTAAAACCACTGCTCTCTGATATCAGTTCTTTCAGGTTTCTGTCTGAGATTCTACTAACTCTTGGAAACCTCCTAGAGAAAACCCTTCTAAGTGATTCATGAAGCGTGGGATCGATGTTGAACCTGCTTAATTGATCATATCTCCAATCATCTATCAAGTGAAATACGTATTCCTTCCCCTGTCTTTCAAAGATATCAGCAATTACTGCTGTAACCACAGAACTTCGTGACAGAACTGCAACTTCAGCGCTGCGAATAGCGTAAGCATTTCCATTGAAGGATATTGTCAGACCACCACCTTCCCTGATCAACTCAAAACACTCTACATCGGTGATGCTGTCACCAACATACATGACGTCGCTCAAGCTACGCCCCATCTTCCTAACAATAGTTCTCACCACGTTAGCCTTTTCTATCCCACCCATTGGTGTAATATCTTCAAGCATTGCACCTGATTCCAAACGTGGGATTTCCTTACGGCAAATGTGATCGATTCGACCAATTGTATCGACATCACTTTCCGGAAGATCATGAATCGATCTCGCCTTTTCCGGGATCTCTATAAGAGGTAGAGAGCAAATGTCTCGACTTAGCCGCTTGATAGACTTACGATCCTTTTCGCTCATATTGTAAGAGTCAATTCTCAAGTTCGTGCAAAATGTGTTTTCGTATGGAAAGCCAATTGCTGAGCACAACGCTTGTATGTAGTGCTCGTAGCTGGTACTTACAATGAAAGCAGCCATTTTCTTTGCCGCATGCGTGAGGGTCTCTCTCGCGTCCCTCACCAACGAAATGTTCTTCGAGGAGAAATCGGTCATCATGCGATCGGTGACTCCATAAGCCTTGAGAAAAGGAACAATCAGCCTTAGTGTGTCGCCGGCTCTGTAGCCAACCGGCTTGATTATGTCCGCTAGAACATCATCGTACTTGCTGAGCTGAGTGAAGAGCGTGTTGCCCTTTGGAATGAAGTAGCTCGATAATTCGAACGCGTTATCATTTTTCGAAACAGGGCCTTCACAATCTGTTATGAAGATTCTGTCTGAGCCATTCACGTGGCTGTGCGCCTCAAATCTCTCATGTGCTCTGTGCTCTTTTGGATATGCTCTGGTGAAGCTATATCGTTTCTATTCCAGAGTGCTCCTCCTATTATAGCTTGTATTCCTTCAAGTGAAAGCTGCCGGGCAGCTTCGATTGTTTCCGCCAGGCCAACGACAGCGACAGCTCTTGAAGAGAGTGCGTATGTTTGTCCGTCTCGAAGTTCCATGGAAGCTGGATAGACACGGAGATTGCTCCCTAGTTTCTTGGCAGCTGGAAGCTTTACAGGTTTCCCGATTTCTTCCGTGACTATTCTTGATTGGAAACTGTTTGCGTATCCTGCATAGGACGGTGGTGCTTTGTAGATCACTACAGAGGATCTTCTTTCTACTTCGATCTTTGTCAAGTTACCCTCGGCCATTTTGTAACATACATCTACAAAGTCATCTTTCAACAGGGGCAGGATGTTCATAATTTCTGGGTCTCCGGGTCTGCTGTTGTTTTCCAATATCTTTGGTCCATCAGCTGTGTGTATAAACGCAGTATAGAACGGAATGCCTCTGAGCTCGCTCCTGCTACCAGATTTCTTCAGATGATTGAAGATTCGGTCTATGATCTCAACTTCCTTTGCGTGATCGTGAGAATGCATAAAGGGCAATAAGTCACCAGTGTTCTTGTAGGAACCCATTCCACCTGTATTTGGTCCTTTGTCTCCATCAAAGGCCCTCTTATAGTCGCGGGTGTCTGGAAGTGGGCAAAGGGTTTTCCCATCACAAAAAGCTTGAAAGCTGGATTCCTCCCCCTCCATTTTCTCTTCGACAATCACCTTTCCGTGTTGAAAGTCTGCTAGGAAGTGATCGAGTAGCTCTCTTCTAGAATCAAAGTGGTCGCCCCACACTCCTACTCCTTTCCCTGACGCGGGTCTATCAGGCTTTATGACAGCTCGGTTTTGAAGCTCGTCTAGCCAGTTATATAGGTCTTTTTTCACGGCGTTTATGTTCTTGTACTTCTCCGGGCTGAATACTGTGAATCTTGGATTCATGTCTGGTGCAGCCTTCTGGAGAAGACGTCTCTGAGCAACTTTGCTCGCTTCAATCGCATATCGTTTTGTGGGGCAAATAATAGGGATTCCAGTCTCTTTTTCCAATACGTCTCTTACGCCGTCGATTATTGGTTTCTCAGGACCTACTATTCCAAGATCGATCTTGTTCCGTCGTCTTGAGGCAAATCGGCTGATCAGGTTTACATTCAGATCTGGGATAGTTGTGTGCTCGATTGCCAGTTTAACGTTGAAGGGATTCCTTTGTCTGTCAACAACGTAGATATCTGTTTGGTAGTTCTGGCTTCTCGAGAAAGCATCTATCATGGCCGCTCCTCGAGCACCGTACGAAATGACTAGGATGCCTATTCTTTCCATAGATTGATTAGCCACCAATTGCTTCTAAACAGTGTTTTCTACATCCATCTCATAGATCCTGCCGGTCTCCTTGTGTCCGTTCTGGAATCTTCTGTACATCCAGTTTGCTAGCCTTTGTGCGAGAGGTGTTGGGTACTCTCCTGTTGCACAGCCAAAGCAGAGATCGTCTCTTCTCATTTCTGTGGCTTTTACGAAGCTTTCCAGAGATTGGTAGTTCACCGAGTCAACGCCAATGGATTTCGCGATTTCATCCGGCTTGTGTGTCGATCCTATGAGTTCACCATACGTTGCCATATCAATTCCGTAGAAGCAGGGGCCTATTATCCTTGGATAGGTGATGAAGAGATGTATCTTTCTCGCTCCTAGTTTCCGCATCTTTTCGACGACAACTCTGGTTGTGTCGCCCCTCACAATGCTGTCGTCTATAACAATGATGTCTTTCCCAACCAACTTATGGTCGATGATGTTTATTTTTCGATCGATGGTTGAATAGCGCTCCCGTGATAGGAGTATGAAAGCTCGATCGGTTACGTATCGATGTCTTCTTGTGCATCTTTCCCAGCGTAGTCCAGTCTCTTCGTGTAGACCTAAGGCTGCATCGTCACTTGTTTCAGGTAAGGATATGATCATGTCCGCGTCTTTGGCAAGATCTGAGTATTCCCTACCAAGATTTCTGCCGAACTCCTCTCTCACTTCATATACGTACTTGTCGTTGAGTCTTGAGTCTGGGCGAGCGAAATAGGCGAATTCAAAAGCGCAAAGAGCCAGCTCTTTCTTAGGGACAAGCTGCTTTCGTTCAAATCCACTCTCGGTGGCAAGCACGAACTCACCAGGTTCTATCTCAAAGCGATATTCAAAACCGTTGATATCAAAGCCAACTGTTTCTGACGAAAAGCTACAAACGTCCCCGCTTGAGCTGCAGCCGCTGCAAAGAGGTCGTATCCCATGAGGGTCTTTGAAAGCGAAGAGGTCGCCCTTTTCAGTTATTCCGCTAACAGAGAAGGCGCCTTCTGTTTCCATCATGCAAGTTTTTACTGCGGATTCTAGTCGCTGACCTTCAAGAAGCTTGCTGGAAAGCTTTCTGCATATCAGTTCAGCATCACATTCATAGGAAAAGTCAGGAAAAGCGTTACAAAGCTCTTTCCTGAGCTGCACTGTGTTTACCACATTTCCATTGAAGGAGATTGCTAGCTTCGACTTACCTGTGTCAACTAATGTAGGTTGTGTGCCTTCAATCAAAGCATCTTCGTTGAGACGTCCAGAAGTTGTATATCGCACATTCCCAAGACCTACACTGCCCGGGAGTTTCCTTAGCCAATTCTGAACATCACTCTTCTTTATTTTTGGGATGAGATCTAGGCTTCGATATACGTTGAATTTTGAATCGAAGGTTATGAAGCCATGGGACTGGTGGCCTCTGTGATTTTGTGCTCGCATTCCCCAATAAACGTAAGGAAAAATATGCCTTCGCTTGAAGTCAATGGCGCTGAAAACTCCACATTCCATTCCTACAGTGTCTTCCATGCTTTCCAGTTCATGGAAGCAAGTATTTATCAATTTTGCACATGAACAAACATAAGATTAACATCAAAGTGTAGAAGATGGAGTGCTAGCAAACCTTGGTCACTGTCTTCAAGAGATCGGATCGTGTGATTATTCCCGCTATCTCTCCTTTACGCACAACCAAGACCCCAGGGTGATCTTCCAACAAAGGACGGATCATACTTACGTCGGTGTGCTCAGGTATAGATGGCATTGGAGGGTCCATTATTCCTTCTGCAGTTTCATTCGCTATGTCAATCTGCAGGTTCTTGATTATGCTCTCTTCTGTCACCGTACCGATAACCCTGTTATCCTGGATGACGGGCATTTGAGAGATTGCTTTTTCAATCATAATCGTACTCATTTTCAAGACCTTGTCCGTGGGTTTCGCGAAGATAACGGTCTTTGTCATTATGTCTCTGCATTTTCTTCTCTCCCCTTCTGTCAGAACTTTGAGTATTTTGTTGATTGTTGATAGTCTCGGATCCACTTTTCCATTCTCAATCTTCGCGACGTGTGCTTGGGAGATCCCTACCAGATGAGCGAGTTGCCTCTGAGTCAGACCTAATTCGTTTCTCAGCTTCCTAAGCTGCCCGCCTGTCAATATCATGCTCCATAACTCTCAGTTATTTTCTATACACGATAAATATCGAAAAATATATATTCGCACCTTTCTTATAAGCCTCGCCAAGGTGAACCTTCGTTGAGGAACATACTGGTCGACTATTCAAAGCAAATACCGGTTGAGCGACAGCGAGTGGAAATTGTGGAACGAAAAGGACTTGGACATCCAGATTCGATGTGTGATGCGATTATGGACAAAGTCTCTGTTAGACTTTGCAGAGAATATCTTGAAAAGATTGGTTCAATCCTTCACCATAACGCTGACAAGTCACTCCTTGTAGCAGGAGACGTAGAGCCCTGTTTTGGAGGTGGAAAGGTCAAGGAACCGATGTTGCTTATCTTGGGCGACAGGGCAACTGGGCAGGCTGGCGGTGTTTCAATACCCATTAAGGAATTGGCGGTTGAAGCAGCAAAAGAATGGATCAAAGGTAACCTCCGCTTTGTTCATCCTGAAAAGCACATTAGATATCAAGTCGAGCTGAAGCAGGGATCCCCAGAACTTACGGACATCTTCAAGCGTAAAGGTAGAGTAATGGGAGCAAATGACACATCAGCAGCAGTTGGCTACTATCCCATGACTCAGCTTGAAAGGATTGTGAAAGAGATTGAACAACACATCAACTCACCTCTGTTTAAGAAGAGTTTCCCTGAGGCTGGAGAAGATGTGAAGGTCATGGGATTTAGAAAGAACAGCGAGATCAACTTGACGATTTCGATGGCATTTGTCGACCGATACGTAAAGGATGAACAGGACTACTTCAGGAAGAAGAGCGAGATTCTTGAAGGTCTGAAGACTTTCGCGAAGGAAAACGCAACCTTCGACAGACTAAACTTGGATCTAAATACACTGGATATTCCTGGACGTGGGATCGACGGAACATACCTGACGGTCACCGGCACCAGTGCAGAAAGCGCTGACTCAGGAGAGGTAGGAAGAGGGAATCGTGTCAATGGTGTGATACCCTTAAATCGACCAACATGTTCTGAAGCTGCTGCGGGTAAAAATCCCGTGAGCCATGTCGGCAAGATATACAATCTTCTTACTCATCGTATTGCAAAAAGTGTCTATGAACAGGTCCCCGGCCTAGAGGAGGTGTATATCTGGCTGCTAAGCCAAATCGGCAAACCTATTGATCAACCTTCAATCGCTGCTGCACAGGTTGTGCTGCAATCCGGGAATTCCTTAGATACCCTGCAGAATAACATCGCTAAGGTTGTGGATGCGGAGCTGGCCAGGATCGATGAATTCACAGTTGACCTGGCCTATGGCAGAATCCCAATATGCTGAGCACAACCGTTTTCCACTCTCTCACGTGAATTCTGCTTCTTGAACATGAGTCTTCGTGGATGTGATCGACTACGGTGCAGCCTCGACCAGACATGCAAGTCGCCCTGCTTTTACGCTGGTGTAGATAGGTTCAAAACCAATAATAGGTTGGAATCTAATTTCTTTACTGATCACGAAGGTTTAGAGAGATCAGCTTGAAATTAACTGCCACGACTTTGATCCTGAGTTTGTCGTGCTTTCTTTTCACCTGCCAGACGCGAGCCCCAAGCTATGTTGATGTGACAGCTTTTGAAGCCAAGATATTGATCGGTGCCGACCATTCGCTGACTATATTGGATGTCAGGCTTCAAAGCGAATATAATTCTGGCCACATCAGAAATGCGTTGTCTATTCCGCTCGGCGAGTTGGAAGCAAGACTGGACGAGTTAGAACAGACCAACGCAATCCTTGTATACTGCAGATCTGGCGGAAGAAGTGCTACAGCGAGCCAAATCTTGGTAGACAATAGCTTCTCTCAAGTTTTCAACTTGATCGGTGGGATCACTTCCTGGACAGCAGAGGAGTACCCAATCTACGTCAAGTACTCTTCAATACAAGAAGCGATTAACGTCGCCCATCCTGGCCAGAGCATCTATGTAGGCTCTGGTCTTTACGAGGAGCTGATAGAAGTAAATAAGACTGTCAGCCTTATCGGTGAAAACAGAGAGAATACCATTATCGATGGTACATATGTTGGAACTGTTGTTCACGTCAAAGCAGACATGATTAGTATTAGTGATTTCAAGATACGAAACAGTGGATGTTTCTGTAGTGGTTATAGCGGGATCTATGTTGAAAGCAATTATCAAGTGAACATAACTGGTAATCAGCTTGTGAGGAATGAAGGATATGGAATCAGAATAGGAGGAATGACAGGACTTATTCTCGCTCGCAATGTCATAAGGGAAAACTACAATGGAATTGCGATTCACAATTCAAACGATGTCGTAGTCAGCCAGAATTCAGTTCTTAATAACACATACTTCGGGATTTATGTCAGTACTTCAGAAAACAGCACCGTGAGCTATAATGAGGCTGCTTACAATGAATATGGGGTTGGCATCTCTTCATCGAATAATGTGACTGTTTTTCACAACAATTTCGTCGATAATACCCAGAATGTCTACTACTTTAATTCTTCAAGCGTCTGGAGCAATCATGGTGAAGGGAATTATTGGAGCAACTATGATGGAAGCGACATTGATGGCGATGGAATTGGTGACACCAATCTTCCTTGGGAGACATTTGACTTCTACCCGCTCGTGAATCGTTTCTGGAGTTTAGCGGACATTAACCACGATTTAGAAATCGACATATTTGACGTAGTAATAGTTGCGTCTGCTTACGGGAGCACACCAGCTGATCCTGATTGGAATCCTCACTCGGACATAGCTGGTCCTTACGGGGTTATCGACATTTTTGACATAGTGACTGTAGCAGCTAGCTATGGAGAGGTATTCATCTCATAATTGTCTCAGCTTTCACATAATCCTTTTTGCAAATTGCGTAGAGGTTAATAGTGTTCCCGGAGAAACTGCTGCTTCGCAGCTTTATCCTTTCCCAACTTCTTCCATTGTTCGGACTTCACAAATCCCCCGACTTGTTCTTTTATTTTCTTAGCAACTTTCGGTCCTATGAGAGGTAGGTCAACCAATCTTTCTATTGGTGCAGTCTTCAGATCCTTAATTCCTTCCAGGCCAGAATTGAAAAGAATTCGCGCTCTTGCTCTCCCTATGCCTTCCAAACGAGCAAGTTGCAGTAACTCGGCTTTTATGCCCTTTGCTGCTCGTTCTCTCAGTATGTTAAGCTTTGGCACAAGATCCTTGTGTTTGAGCAACGATGCAAGTTCGCGAGAGGCGTAGAGTAACCATTTGGCCGAATCAACCAGTCTGTATAGGTCTCCTGGTTGTACTTTGAACTGCTCAATCATTTGATCCTCCGTAGCTTCCTCTACCCATGACTGCATTACCCATGAAAGCTTCGCCTCGCCAAGAAACTCTTCGAACTCAAGGTGATCTTCAAGCTGGCTGGTCGGGGAAAACATGAATTCCTCCTTATGTTCGTCAACGAATAGAGAAAGCTGGTCAATCTCACTCGAGTATGGTCGTAGTTTTGGATACATGTCAGGTGTGTGTGCTATCATATGAAAGAAGCTAAGATCTGTAATCATGGGAGCGCGAGCACGCAGCCCACTACGTACGATTACTGCAGACACTGGATCCAAGTAGAGCTCTGAGACTCGTCGGCCGAATTTTGTCGGCACGATATTGTCTCGCTCGACGTTAATCATCTCTTCATCATGGAGAAACTTCAGTATTTTTGAGATGACTACTCTGATGGCATTCGGATCGTATTGATATGCGTAGAAGGTCTTGCTGAAAAAATCATGAACTCCTTGTTCAGTCTGAGCATATTGTGCTGCAATCGTTGACAGAACATGAGGACGCAGAATCCTTTCAACTGCAAGCTTGGACCATATGCGTTCAGGCTCGGCCAAGATGTAGCTTTCCATAAGAAAGTCGCGTTCATCATCGGTCTTTGCCAAAAGGATTGCTTCTCCTACCGTGTCGTACTTAGGTCTGCCAGCTCTGCCTGCCATCTGCTTGTATTCAAGCACTGTTATGGGATAGTAGCCGTAACCGACTTCATAACGCCTGTAATCATGGATGATCACTGTTCTAGCGGGCAGATTGACGCCGAAAGCAAGAGTTGGGGTAGCAGTCAAGATTTTTATTTCACCTTTCCGGAACGCGTCTTCAAGCAATTTGCGGTGGCGGCCTCCTAATCCGGCGTGATGGAAGGCCGCTCCATGAATCACGAGGTCGGCAAGGAGTTCGCTTATTCGTGTACGCTCACCTGAAGCTAAGACTCGCTCCTTAAGCGAAAGTAGTGCCCGTCTCGTCGGTTTTGTTAGAATACTTCCCAAGTCAGTTGCAGCTTTTTTTGCCAGTGAGACCGCGTTCCTTCGTGTTGAAGCAAATACAAGTGCTTGGCCTCCTGATTTCACAATGTGCAAAGCAAGGTTCAAAGCAGGATTTCGTGACCGTTTATCGATCTTCTTCGCTGCGCCATCTTTGAACTGCACTTCTTCCTGTAGCAGAACGCCTTCGTTGAGCTTAACAGGTCTCCACTCCGTTGCAACATAGTGTGCTTTGAGCCAGTCTGCGAGTTCTTCGACGTTTTTGATTGTTGCGCTTAGTGCTAAGATCTGAATGTCTGGATTGATCTGCATCAGCCTTGCTAAGACCACTTCGAGAGTTGGTCCACGCTCCGAGTCATTGAGCAAATGAACCTCGTCTGCAATAACGAGTGATATTTCATCTATCCATTTAGCTCTGTGCCTCAGAAGAGAATCTGCTTTTTCGTTTGTAGCAATTATTATGTCATACCTCTCAAGCCAGGGATCGCTGCTGTCAAAATCTCCTGTACTTATTCCGATTCGCACTCTGCGCCCATTATGCTTCCGAATGCTGCGATATTTTTTGAATTCTTCGTACTTTTCGTTCGCCAACGCTCTCAGAGGAGATAAGTATAGAGCTTTCCCGTTCCGCTCAACTATGTGCTTCAAAGCGCATAGTTCTGCAGTCAATGTTTTGCCTGAGGCAGTTGGACTTGCTAGTACAAGATCCTTTCCCTCAAGTGCACCTGCAAGAACAGCTTCTTCCTGAGGCGGATAGAGCTCTGAGATTCCAGACTTTAAGACAATCTGTTTGACTTCATCTGGAATAGGCAACTCTGCAATCTGCAAGTGAAAAACCTAGCGTTTACACTTTTTTCAGGAAGCCAGGTCTAGGTTCGTAAATCGTCCCGTCTCTGACCATTCGCCCAATCAATCTTTGAGTCTCAATCGCATCAAACTTGTACTTATCAGTAACAGTTTCAACGAGTAGATTCCTCTCAACCATACCGGTCTCCTTTGATAGTTCGATTATTTCGCTCAGAATCACTCTGAGTTTGTCCTGCATGCTCTTCGGCTTGCCAACCATAATGACATCTATGTCCCGCACGTTTGTCGAGACATCAATTCCTACTTCCTCAAGCGATTTGTTCATGATGACGATTGCAGCCTCCGCGTCCTCAACAATCACCTCTTTTCGAAGCGCGATCCTTGCTCTTGCCTCTGCTAGTCTAACCAGAGATTCTAGTTGTCTTGCTGTGATTGCTATTGGCGATCCTTCAACCTTCTCCGTCACAGCCCTCATTTCCAAATAGAATTCCTTGAGCCGGTTCAACGCGCCGTCGGTGAGCACTGGTTTAATATTCTTCGCGTAGCTGATGTACTTGCGAAGCATATCTGACTGAATAGGTGTTTCCACCGGTGCAGAACCTGTCTTATGCAACTCTAGAATATGGGTGGACATCTTCTCGTCCAGGTCCTTCTCCGGCACATCTTTCAATACAAAGATCAAGTCGAATCTCGATAGAATCGTGATTGGCAAGTTAATGTTCTCTGACACAGTTTTGTAGGCATCATATCTCCCGAGCGATGGATTAGCTGCTGCAAGAATAGCTGTCCGTGCATTGAGTGTGGCAACAATTCCGCCTTTCGCAACGGATACTGTATGCTGCTCCATGGCCTCATGAATTGCCACTCGATCTTCTGGTTTCATCTTGTCAATCTCGTCGATACACGCAACTCCTTTGTCTGCTAGGACTAGGGCGCCTGCCTCAAGAGTCATTCCTCCTCGCTGCTCGCGCAGGACTGCAGCGGTCAGACCTGCCGCGGTTGTGCCCCGACCCGAAGTGTACAAGCCTCTCGGAGCGATTGCAGACACATATTGCAGCAACTGAGACTTGGCAGTACCTGGATCTCCAACGAGAAGTATGTTCAACTCACCTCTTACTGAAATGTCAGCCAGATGTTTCGGCACCCCGCCGAAGATCAGGTACATGATTGCCTCTTTTATCGCTTCGTAACCGTATATGGATGGAGCCATGGACCGCATCACATTCCGATGAACCCAAGGGTCCTCAGCTATCTGCTTCACGCGCTCTTCCTCTTGTGGTGAAACAAAACCGGTCTCAGGCTCCTTGCTTTCGACGTCCAGGTAGTTAGCATCTACGTGAAGACGGAAGACTCGAAGTTTTCCTGCAGTTGGAAAGACAGGTGCCTCAGCACGAATGATCCCGACAATTCTCACATGGTCTCCTGGTCGCGCCTTGTCAACAAGATCGCGGCTTACAAGTTTTACATTCAAGGTTCGAGGAAGCTGCCCTGGAGGTAAATCCTCAGGTCGTTCCTGTATTCGGATTTCCTGAAAGTCTATGAAAGTTGATCCTTTCTGCACAAACTCGAACGGACCTTTGCCTTGGCAATGAGGCACCTCACATTTTAAGGGAGCCCTCAAAAACGGCCCCACTTGGTCCAAATATACCGTCTCCCCGCACCTCTTGCATTTGAAGGCGGCTCTCATCACTTGAGGTTGCACAGGAGTGGCGCGCACAATTATGCCTTCAACCATGATAAGTTTGCTGATGTTTGCTGCTCCTAACATACGGAGATGTGTAGATGTTGGCAGATTCTTGAACCGAGCAGTGACCGATTCAATCTTTGAAGCGTAATCACTATCTTCTATTTCCAACTGTGAATAGGCTGCCCTATTAACGTAGTTTAGATATTCATCAGGTGCTTCTTTCAAATTTTCTGCTAGCTCGATGTTGAAAACTAGTAGATCATCAAAATCTAGTACGAGAGAAGTTTTGCTCTCAATTCGCATTTGAGAAATCCTTTCACGATTTTTCTCACTCTTCAGAAAGTCTTCGAAATGTTGCTGAGGATCGATTTCGACTTCTTCTACCATTCGTGCTCACCACAAAGTAGAATCTTGGTTTTCCACTCTTCGATAGCTCCTTGAAGGCTGTAGTATAGAGATCGTTCTTCTTGAGTTAAGCGTTGAAGCGCCTGATCTGAAAGAAGTGAAGAAGACGCCAGAGAGACTATTTTTCCTACCCTGCAATTCACAATGTCACGCGAAATCCTTGCTGATTTCTCATAATCCTTCAGCTTCTCCGGATTTCTCTGAGAGAGGCTTTGAAGAAGCAGAAGATAGCGTCTCACTTTTGGATAGAATTTTTCTGGAAGCTGAGAGAGTTGGCTTGCAGGCTGCACTCTCTCCTTCCAGTGAAGTTTGTGCAGCTTTACAACATCCAGAAAATCCTCTTCTCTAAAGTGAACAATGCCAGCCTTCTC
Organism: Candidatus Bathyarchaeota archaeon; assembly: GCA_020352645.1. Classification (GTDB taxonomy): domain Archaea; phylum Thermoproteota; class Bathyarchaeia; order Bathyarchaeales; family SOJC01. The sequence continues at coordinate 690,864 of CP070683.1, forward strand.
AAGATCGTGAGCAACCCAAAAAGGAACATCATATTCTCTTCCTTCCTGAAAAGGGCCAACTTGAAAACCTCCCAGCACAATTTTTGGTTCGTTCCGATTGGCAACAACTGGGATTAGATCATTTTCGAACATGAAATCTGCATCTTCAATTGAAATTGACCGTTGTGTAAGCAGCAGCCTTTCCCCCTTTTACTTTGCTGTAGACAAAAAGTGTTCGCGGAATATAAAACATACAGTCCGAAAGATGATAAGATTGACGCTTATGTGCATTCAATCTTATCACGTACAGCTTAACGCATGCAATAAGACTTGCGAACGTCAAACTGCAGAATTTCTGGCTTAGGAAGCTTTAAATTTCGCTGTGCCATTCGCTCATAATTCTAGGTTGACAAACGTAAAGTTGAGGGAAGAAAGTGCCAGAACGTGTTGACAAGAACAGTGCCTGTCTTAACGGAAAGTCAACAACCGGAACACAGACTCGAGTCAGAGACACTAGCCCAACAAGCGGCATGTGTCCCATATGCATTCGTGACTGCCCATTTCTATGCGAAATCAGCCTTTCAGCCTTCAGGGGAAGGGAAGCTCTGTACCCCGACCCTCGACAATTCGGTTACAGCACAGCCGGGGCGCTGAAGGACTTCGGTCTTGACTGGTCCCACTTCAATATACAAGCCTCACTCTTCAAGAGTGAAGGAATCGAAGCAGACTCCGATGTCGCTCTATTCCACAACGCCAGCACAGAAACAGAAGTTGCAGGTATCCCATTGAAAATCCCTATTCTAACCGGAGCCTTTGGTTCAACAGAAGTAGCGAGACTCAACTGGGATGGCTTGGCAATCGGCTCCGCTCTTTCAGGAGCAGTCATAACAATCGGGGAAAACGTTTGTGGAATGGATCGAGAGTCAGTGATCACAAACGGGAAGATCACTGAGTCAAAAGAGCTAAGACGACGGGTCGACGCCTTTCGAAAATTCTGGGATGGCAAACACGGCGAAGTTGTGGTCCAAACAAACGTAGAGGACAAGAGGTTAGGAGTCGATGTGTATGCACTCTCCAAGCTAGAAGTGAACGTTATAGAGAGAAAATGGGGGCAAGGTGCCAAAGCAATTGGCGGAGAGGTTAGGATTCGAAACGTTGACAAAGCGATCATGCTCAAGAAGAGAGGCTATATAGTAATCCCAGACCCAGAAGATCCTACAGTTCAACAGGCATTCAAGGACGGAGTTTTCAAATCATTCGAGAGACATAGCCGAGTAGGCTTTCCAAAGCAAAGAGGCTTTGTCGAGGACATTGATTGGCTGCGAGAGCAAGGCGCAAAGCATGTAATCCTGAAAACAGGAGCTTACAGACCTTCAGCAGTTGCCTTCACAATGAAACTGGCATCAGAAGCAAAAATCGAAGCAGTCACATTTGATGGAGCTGGTGGAGGAACTGGAATGAGCCCAGTTCCAATGATGGATGAAATGAGCATTCCAACAGTATACCTTGAGTCTATCGTGCTGAAATGCGCCAAAATCTTGAAGAAGAAAGGCAAATTCGTGCCTGATCTCATCATGGCTGGAGGATTCATCTGCGAAACCCAAATCCTGAAATCCATCGCACTAAGCAACTTCGGAAATGGCCCTCTGGTCAAGGCAGTCTTGATGGGACGTTCACCTTTGACAGCGGTCATGAAAGCCAACTACTTCAAGCAATTATCTGACGAAGGAAAACTACCGAGAGCATTTGCCGGAAAATATGGGGAAACACCAGACAAATTCTACATAACAGCACCCAAACTAAAAGAGAAGTATGGCGAAAGATTCAAGGAAATCCCATGGGAAGCAACAGCCCTACACACTTACCTTTCAGATCGAGTGGGTGTCGGACTCAGGCAATTGCTAGCAGGAGTAAGAAGATGGAAACTCCATTTAGTCAGCAGAAATGATCTGATGGCATTAACTGATAGAGCGACCAAAGTGACTGGTATACCTCTTCCAGAAGACATAGATCAAGAATCGTTTGAACGGATCTTGGAATAAACTCCCCCTCTCTTTCTTTGCAATAGTAGGCATCAGCTTCATAGCTCGGCCATTTTCTTCTGCAAGTATCAAGAATCCCCACTAGAAACAGCTAAAAAGCTATACCAGACTTTCGCCCTTACAAGCAATAGTGGGATGAAGGCTGGACACTACTCATGGATAATGGAGTAGAACCTCTGGATATTGCTTTGGCCCAACTAGAAACCGCAGCTGAAATGCTGCAAATGGATCCTGGGCTTCACCAATTTCTCAAAACCCCAAAAAGAACGCTCATAGTTTCAGTCCCAATAAGAATGGATGCTGGGAATATTGCGGTTTTCTGGGGATGCCGTATTCAGCACAATGATGCTCGTGGACCGTTCAAAGGAGGAATTCGCTATCACCCATGTGTCAACTTAGCCGAGGTCACAGCGCTCGCGATGTGGATGACATGGAAATGCGCCGTGGTTGACATACCATATGGAGGAGCTAAGGGCGGAGTCTGCTGCAACCCCAAAGAAATGTCAAAAATAGAATTGGAACACCTGACGAGACGGTACACAAACATGCTCTTGGACTTCATAGGACCACATAGAGATGTGCCTGCCCCAGACGTTTATACTGATGCTCAAACAATGGCATGGATAATGGACACCTATAGTCAGTTCAAGGGGTATAGCGTGCCTGAGTGCGTCACCGGAAAGCCTCCTGTACTAGGTGGTTCTGAAGGACGAAAAGAAGCAACCTCACGCGGGGTCTTGATCTGCGTAAGAGAAGCCCTTAAGCGACTACACATGAAACTGAAAGGTTCTAGAGTAGCAGTGCAGGGATATGGAAGTGTTGGGTGGAACGCTGCAAAAATAGCTCACGACTGGGGTGCAAAGGTAGTCGCTGTAAGCGATTCGCAAGGCGGAATACACAATCCGCGAGGATTAAATCCATACAACGTGTTCGAACACAAGAAGGAAACAGGCTCGGTACTAGCGTACGAAAGAGCTAAGAATGAAGTTACAAATGCTGAACTTCTTGAACTAGATTGCGACATACTAATGCCTGCAGCCTTGGAAAACCAGATTACGAAGGAAAATGCTGGTAGAATCAAAGCGAAAATAGTGGGGGAAGCGGCAAACGGTCCTACGACGCCTGAAGCAGACGAAATACTTCGTGAGAATGATGTCTTCTTGATACCGGATATTCTTGCCAACGCTGGGGGAGTGACAGTTAGCTATTTCGAATGGGTGCAGAATCTTACCAGAGAACATTGGACGTTGGAAGAAGTGAACCGGAAATTGGAGAGCATTCTGGTTAAGGCCTTCAATGATGTATATCAAACTGCAGGTGAAAAAGAGACTAGCTTGAGAACTGCAGCTCTCTTGCTGGGGGTTGGACGAGTCTCCAAAGCAATGGAAGCACTCGGTCTATGGCCATGATTTCGCCTTTCGATGCGAGCTTTCCATTCTCTTGAAGAGAGAGGCGTTGATGGTTTGATTCGCGCGTAGGCTTTTCAGTAGTAAAGCTGTCGGATGGGTTCTTTCAGCACCAAGTATGCCAGTGCTTAGTGTGTATACAAACTGAGCGTTTCATATAACTTAAAAAAGGGAGAGAGGAGGGCGTTTTTTGATCAAGCGCTATTCTTTGGTGTGTCAGCGCACTACCAAACGGTTACTAGACCTTCAGAGACTTTGTGCGGAATTGGCCAGCCGACTTCGTCCTTGGCGCCATCCAAGTATTTCAACGTTGCCAGCGTGGACATGTAGAGGCTCAGCGATGAAGTACCTTCACCTACCGCTTCGAAGTTGAATTCCATCAGTTCCACAGCGCCATTCTGTGGGTATATGCCGGCGACCCAGAATAGGTATTCCATTCTAGGGTGTATTCCAGAGATGAATCTCCAAGCAGGTTCCTTTGCACCAACATATTGAATGACGTCAGGATCAAAGGCTAGTCCAAGCTCAAAACCCCAAAGGTTTTCTACATCGTCCACCGCAACTAAGACTTTGAAGGCTTCACCAACAGCTCTCGTAGAAAAGTCTGGATCGAAGTACACTGTACATTTGGGCTCTTCAGGATTCGCTTCCGCTGCAGCAATAGCGCTTCGGTTCATTGTGTAGAAGCTGGCGCCAGCCATTACGATGACAAGCAGAGTTAATGCAGCCACTCCTTTGATTTTCAATAAGTCAAACGTTCTATATATCCTCCTCTTTAAATTTGGAGTGCTTTTTCTAGGCACTACATGTGAAATTCCGCATGATGTTATTTAAGACTTGACTTGCGCAATCCCAGCAACTATCTGAGTGGATGCCAAGTTCTTTTTCCAAGACGCTTGTACCAGGAGATAGCGCGAGGTGAGTTCAATTTGTCCTTTGTATTTTAGCAGATATGTTTGATTGTGGATTTCGCTCATGGCATGTTTATCCGTGATGTGACGGACGAAGCTGAATGTGCTATTTTCTCTAGGATTCAGAGTTTGGGACGTGGAGACGCTCACTCCGCCCAGTTCGCTCGCTCCGACGGAGAAAGATACGGCAACTCTCTCAATGGTTACGGCGAATCCTGTGGGGTTTTCTATCTGGAAGGTGAAGTTTGTGTCAACAAAGTCAGGTCCTGTCAGCGGGTAGCCTGCTTCAATCAACCTGAAGGTATTTGCAGAATTTATCAAAGCTGCGCTCAGAGTAGAGTTCAGATTGACGTAAATCACGGCTGCGGCTATTACAATGATAAATGAAAGAATCACCGCAATGAGAATCAGTTTCTTCTTTTTACTCTTCTCTTTCCTCATCACGTTCTTGGTCCCTCTGAAGCTTTCACGATGTTTTCTCATAGCCGTAAAAGGGCACGATCATAACGACATCAAAGATGTCTATTCTATCATTGCAGTCTACATCCGAGTTGGGATCATACTCTGGATCCCCTACTTCTGACCCGTACGATGACGCTAACGTAACTACATCGAATATGTCAACATCCATGTCTCCATCCAAGTCCCCTGGGTGGACTATTTCTACGTTATCAAGGGCAAGGCTGTTATTCCCTGTAACGTTTTCGTTGCTGATATTTACCGTGACGTTCAACAGATAGCTTTCGTATTCGATTGCATTATGAGTCAGCCAAGAAAATGTTATTGTTGTGGCGGCGCCGTTATCACAGCTTAGCTGTGTTTGGTTGATAGGAGTGCCGTTTTCGTAGAGAGTTATGTTGAAGATCTCGGGGAAATTCCCGAGGTTCTCGGCAGTAGCATTTAACTTGAAGCAGAATCCTTTGAAAACCAAGGTTTTTAGAGGGATCAGGGATACAACCGCTATGTCACGGAAAGGCACAATCTCCAGGGTGACCTCTCCATCCTCCAATACATTGTTGTTTACCACGGTCTCATCAGAGACAACTGACGCATTTGCAGACATGTGGTAGGTTCCTGGCAATTGCCCGCTGGTATTCCAGAAGAAGGCGATTGTCTCATTCGCCTTGGTAGGCAACGCTTCTATTGTTTCACTGTCGATCAAGGAACTGTTATAGTAGACGGAAACAACGAAGGTTTCGTTTCTGATTGTTCCGTTGTTTAAAGCAACGACAGTGATCTCTACAATGTCTCCAATTAGCGCGGCGGTCACAGAGGGAGACACGCTGATGATAGCCACATCGTAGAAGATATTGCTGAAGTATCCATGGCTGACATCGTGCATAATTTCTCCATCTGGCCCTGCAAGATCGCTGTTGGTTATCTCAATGAGACATTCGCCGAACGCTATGATAGTAAAAGTTACCGACAAGACTGTTCCACTACCGTTAAAGGAAGGGCCGCCAATGGTGGCGAAGGCAATCCAGCATGTTCCAGCAGTAGCGTTTATCTGATTCATCAGTTCCATCACTGGGTCATGAAGAATTCCTTCAGGATAGCTTTCAACAGGAACCTTGACCCCGTGACTAGTGTAGTTTAAGATAGAGGAATTCCAGCTCAGCTGAAAGTCAAAGCCCTTCAGATCTGTAACATTGGAGACTGTCAACTCGATTGTGAGATTTTGGGAAGGAATGAGAGTTGGATCTGTAACATTCGGCGGATTTATGTAGACAATTGGCTGAGACGCGCGAATGTTATCTCCTTTGACTGGCGGTCTCACGTAGAATGTGAACGTAACGATGATAAGCCCGAGAACAACCAAATTTCTAGTCAAAGACCTCATATTTCGTTGCCCATATTAAGATGCTGAAAATCCAACATTTATCCATTATGGAGGATTGACAGCCACAAGCTTTTGAATGTTAGACTGAGCAATAAGTCTTAAGATATGGCGTCGAGCGATTGATGGTCTGATCAGATTTCTATGAAAAACGCGAATTCCTTTAATAGGAGCTAGTTATCTATCTCAAAGCCGTTTGCGTAGCTTCTTATGGAGATGTTTACATGAGTTTTGAGATGTGGACTGAGAAGTATCGTCCGAAATCGTTGGATCAGATGGTGAACCAGAAAAATATCGTGGAGCGCCTAGAAAGCTTTGTACGCTCCCGCAATGTACCTCACTGTATTTTCGCTGGTCCACCGGGGACTGGAAAGACAACAGCCGCATTGTGTTTAGCTCACGACTTGTATGGGGAAGTTTACCGTGCCAACCTGATGGAGTTGAATGCCAGCGACGAACGCGGAATCAATGTCGTGCGGCAAACCGTGAAGACATTCGCAAGAGTGCGAACGCTTGGTGAGATCCCTTTCAAGATACTGATATTAGACGAAGCTGACAACATGACCAGTGATGCTCAGCAAGCCCTCCGCCGAACAATGGAAAGATACACTGAGACTTGCAGATTCGTTTTGATAGCCAACTACAGTGGAAAAATTATAGAACCTATTCAAAGCCGATGCGCGCCATTCCGTTTCACCTATCTACCAAGAGCTGAGCAAGACACTTACCTGAGACATGTCGCAGATAACGAAAGTGTTGATTTGGCAGCAGACGGCTTGGATGCAATCTACGATGTTTGTGGGGGCGATCTTCGAAGAGCGATTAACTCGTTGCAGGCTGCTGCCTCTCTTGGAAAGACTGTATCGTCAGAGACAGTCTATTCGGTCGCCGGAAAAGCAAACCCCGCTGACGTTCATGCGATGATAAAGATAGCGATGGAAGGTAACTTTGTCGAAGCTAGAAAAAGGCTTCGAGAAATGATCACCAAGTACGGTGTAGCTGGAAGCGACTTAGTACGTCAAATTCACAGTGAACTTTTCCGCCTTGAAATCCCCGAGAACTGGAAGATCAAGCTTGCAGATGTTGTGGGCGAAGCAGATTTCAGACTAGTTGAAGGCGCCAACGAGGAGATCCAGCTCAGCGCTTTGCTGGCTAGGCTTGCAGAAGCAGGTCACGCAATGAAAGGTGGCTAACCCCACGTGCATGAAGCATGGACAAAGAAGTACAAGCCACAGTCAGTGGCAGAAATCGTAGGCAACAAAAAAGCAATAGCGATTCTCAAAGATTGGTTGAAATCGTGGGAAAAAGGTGTACCACAGCAAAGAGCGGCATTCCTCTACGGACCAGCCGGAGTCGGCAAAACCACATCGGTAGAAGCCCTGGCAAATGATTTAGACTTCGAACTTATGGAGAGAAACGCAAGTG
>CP070683.1:698563-700986 GCA_020352645.1 Candidatus Bathyarchaeota archaeon
ACAACAGATCGAGCTGCAACTGATACAACTTGCTCAAGCAGGACGTCTCAAAACGCCTGTTAAAGATAGTCAACTGAAAGAGATATTGGCGCAGTTACAATCCAATCGAAGAGACATCAAAATAAGGAGAAAATAACTATGGCTAGAAACAAACCAGCTGCAAGAAAGCGAAGACTAGCCAAGGCTGGCAAACAGAAAAAACCTGTGCCAACTTGGGTAGTTGCCAAGACTTCGGGCCGTGTCAGAAGACACCCAAAGAGCAAGCATTGGCGACGATCTAAACTCAGAGCATAGGTGAAATGACACAATGACAAATGAAGAGGCAGAGGAATCTCCAAGTCCTGAAGAACAAAACGCAGCAGAGGATGAGAGCATTGAAAGTGAAGAAATGGAGGAAACTGCTCTAGAGATCGAAGAGGGCGATAAAGAAGAGGAGTCATATGAGGAGACTGTCGAGGAGGAAGCTGAAGAGAGCAGGCGACGCGTGGAGGAAGAAGAAGAGGAATTTGTGGAAGAAAGGATATACACAATACCGCTTAGGCGTGCTTGGATAGCATCACCTAGGAAAAGGGCTCCAAGAGCAATTCACATAATGAAATCATTCGTTCAAAGGCATATGAAAGTAGGTGAAGCAACCTTTGAAGAAGAGACTGAGGAAAGAGAAAGGGGCAGGGTAATTATAAGCAAAGAAGTGAACGAGGAAATCTGGAGTCGTGGAATTGAGAAGCCGCCTCGAAAGCTGAGAATCCGGGCGGCCAGAGATGCAGAGGGTAATGTAACGATTTTCCTAGCTTAGGAGACAAATGATTGGCGATTTTTCTGCTAAGCCTTTTCGGCAGCGCAAGCATTGGAGTGTATTCACTAGCCACAGAAAAGATTGCAGTTATTCCGTCTCAAGCACCAGAAACAAAAGCTGGCAAGATAGGGAGCTGGTTGAATGTCAAACTTGCCAGGACAACCATAGGAGGCTCAGTGATAGTTGGAGCCCTCGCGTGCGCGAATTCGAATGGGATGATTCTACCCCATTATGTGCGGCAAGAAGAGCTAGAGACATTGAAAGCTGAGATCAGTGACACTAATATAACAATTTTGGAAACTAAGAGAACTGCCTTTGGAAACATGGTTCTTTCAAATGACCACGGTGCCATAGTTGACCCCCGTTTGAAGCGTAAAACGTTGGAAAAGATATCCGACACTTTGAATGTTGAGGTTGTGACAGGGGAAATAGCGGGCTTGCCTTACGTAGGCTCATTAGCTCTAGCTACTAACAAGGGTGTTTTAGCCCATCCACTCATAAAAGAAGAGGAGAAGCAGCTGTTGAAAGAGGTCTTAAAAGTGCCAGTGGACGTCACAAGCATAAATTGTGGGATACCGTACGTGGCCACAGGGTTAATAGGTAACAGCAGCAATGTAGTAGCGGGTTTCCTGACTTCAGGCCCTGAAATGTTTATAATCGGTCAAGGTCTTGACGTGGTGAAGTAGAATGAGCAGAGCTAGGGTGTTCCGCATAGTAGGCGAAATAGCGAAGCCAAACCTGAAGACTACTTTCAGAAAGGAGATAAGAGCAACAAAGCCCGAAGACGCCAAGGAAAAGATCTACCAAGAATTCGGAAGTAAACATCGGGCAAAACGCTTTCAGATAAAGATCTTTGAAATCACGGAAGTTCCTCCAGAAGAAGTTGAAACGTCACTCATAAGGAAGCTAACCTCAGATGAAAAAGATGTCGAATGATGAGGAAGCCTTTCGCAGGATTATGGCCGAGCTTAGAATATTGGAAGGGACAGCCGAGGCTTTGCAGAACAGGATGAACCTAGTTAGTGCTGCCAGAACAGAGCTTTCTTTCGCATCTGCAACAATTGAAGGATTAGAAAGAGAAGGAAAAGGCGCACCTTTACTTGTGCCCATAGGTGGCGGCTCCTTCATAAAGGCAAAAGTGACAACAATAGCAGATTTGGTTGTAGGTATGGGTGCAGGAGTCTCTGCTGAAAAACCTCGGAAAGAGGCCAAGAAAATCTTGGAAAAACGCATTGGGGAACTAGAGAATTCAGAACAGGCTTTCCAGCAGCAGTTAGGTCAAGTCCTAGAACGAATCAACGTCAACAAACAACACCTTGATGAACTCTCAGCAAGACTTAGTGGAAGGCAGCAAGTCGATGTTCGAAAAGCTAAAAACCGGACTCAGCGGGCTAGTTAACAAGATAACATCCACTGAACTCAAGGCTGCTCAGCTGCAGCCGATTCTTTCCGACTTCAAGCTTAGCCTAGTCGAGAACGATGTGGCATTTCCAGTTGCAGAGCGCATTTGTAGCGAGATGGAACAGCGACTAGAAGGCGTGGAAGTCAAGCGCTTAGAAGACCGAAAGGACATCGTGAAGACAAATCTGCACCAAATCTTGCTACAGATATTGAATGTGGGAGAGAG
>CP070683.1:701086-706168 GCA_020352645.1 Candidatus Bathyarchaeota archaeon
GCGTGCGATAGCGATCAGGTTGGCAAATGAGTTTCTGCCCTCCTTCATCAATATTGAAATATATTCTTCAAGTGTGCCTAAGCCACCCGATTCAATCGAGGTTCCATTCTTTTCAAGATACTCTTGGAATTCCTTTGCCATGCTCAATGTAAGATCGATGTCCTCTGTCTTCAATCCGCGTGCTTGGAGATGCTTTCGGAATTGGCTTTCCTTCAACGTGCTTACACTCAATAGTTGAATCGCGGAAAATATCCGCGATACGCGTAGATGCAAACCTTCGATATTATATTAGTTTTTAGTAGCCCCTGTTTCCCGCGTTTTGAAGTATGTTGAAGGCCAGATTCAATCTGTTGCTTTTTACCAGTGTTCTTTGTGAACCCGCAGTTCGTCGTATTGAGTTCGAGGTTCCTTCTTCTCATCCGGGTGTCCGATAGAGATTAGGTTGAGAGGAACAATGTTCTCAGGAATCTTCAAGATTTTTCTAACCACCGCGACTCGCTCCTCCCTAGGATATACACCCAGCCAGACTGCGCCTAGATCTAGCGCAGTAGCAGCCAAAAGAAGATTTTCAGTGGCTGCTGAGCAGTCTAACATCCAATATCGGCCTGAAATATTCTTATCTCCGCATACTGCCACGCAAAGCGGAGCCTCAAGAAGCATCTTACCATAAGGGTGAGCCCTGCCGAGGGCGTCCAGTGTTTCTCGACTCGTGACTACGATGAAATGCCAAGGCTTACGATTCGACGCTGATGGAGCTGCCATGGCGGCTTGTAGCATGATAGTCACGTTTTGGTCACTGACAGATTTAGCCGAGTATTTTCGTATGCTACGCCTAGCAAATATGGTGTTGATCGCTTCCTTAATCACGTTCATACCTCATGAAGGCTGACAGGTCACAAGTGAATTACCCGTCTTTAATGTTTTGCTGGCAGAGCTGGACAAAGAGGCTGAGATGCCTCTTCAGCTTGCAGCTGCACACCCGTTCCCGCTAGGTTCTCTGATCTCCAATCAGCACAGCCTGAGCAGAATTCTCAATTCTGCTTCGCCAAAAAAATTAATAGTCGTCTCTGTTCCCTGATTTCCTGATTGAAGATTGAGGAAAGCGTTGCTCAGAGTTTTCAGCACTCTAACAAGTAAGATCGAAGCTTTCAAACCACGCGAGAACAGGAAAGTGAAGATGTTCAGTTGTGGTCCTTCCGTTTACAGACGTCCCCACATTGGGAACTACAGGACATTCCTGTACGAGGACGTTCTGCACCGTTACTTGGAGTACTTGGGCTATGACGTACTTCGATTGACATCATTGACTGACATTGAAGACAAAGCGATAAGTGAGGCTGAGAAAGAAGGAGTTTCAGTAAGAGAGTTAGCAGAGAGAAACAGAAAGACATTCTCTGAGGACTCTGAGCTCTTGAGAATGAGAAGTCCAGACTACACAGCTTGCATGCTAGCTTGCTCCTCAACTGCAGTTGAAGAAGCGGCAAAACTCGTCAGAACTCTGCTAGAGAGAGACTATGCATACTACTACAAGTACGAAGGACGCTGCAATGTGTATTTTGACCCCCTGAAATTCAAAGACTTTGGGAAACTGTCAAAGCTAAACATGAATAGATGGCCTGAGAAGAAACGCCGCTTCCACAGAGACACCTATCCTGGAACTCCATGGAATAGGGGGGACTTCATATTGTGGCATGGCTACAAGAAAGGTGACGCCGACTATTGGGATACAGAAATCGGCAAAGGCAGACCTGCATGGAACCTCCAAGACGCAGCTACAATCACCAAGTATCTGGGATCCTCGATCGACATAGCTTGTGGAGGAATAGATAATCTTGTCAGACATCACGACTATACAATCGCAATCATTGAAGGAATCTCACGCACGGAATTTGCCCATTACTGGTTCCATGGCCAGCATCTGTTTGTTGATGGAAAAAAGATGTCAAAGACCAAAGGCAACGTTTACTATCCCAGCGACCTAGTCAGGATGGGCTACTCTGGAGAACACATACGATTCTTTCTCATCTACGGACACTATAGGAAACGATTGAACTTCACACTGGCCAAATTCCGAGAAGCGCGTCGGAAACTTGATCGTTTCAGGGATATGACTCATGAGTTGGAAAGCGCGAAGTCAGGAAAACCAAGTTTGGAAGCTCGCAACTTGGCCGATGACATAATCGAGGCTTTCGAAAAGGGCATGAATAACGATCTAAACGTGAACGCTGCATTTGACGCAGTTTTCAAGATCGTCGCAAAACTCCATAACCTAAGGGAAAGCGGAAGGCTAGGTCGATCGGAAGCTCTTGCTGCAATAACCAACTTGAGAAAGGTCGACTACATCCTTCAAACAATCTTCTCCCGTGGCAAGGCATGATCTCAAGACCCAAAACCTGTATTTATCCCGCTGCGGTGGTTTCAAGAGCAAGTCTTTATCATAGCTCAAATCCTGCAGCGCAGTTTTCCCCAGGATCTAAAATTTCGTACCGAAGATTTCGAGCAACCGATGATGTGGCTGCTCGCAGCGTTCAGATAGGACTCGCAAAGCATAAATCACTCTTCACCCTTAGGTCCAGTCATTAATGGGGGGGAAATCTGTGAAGTGTCCAAATTGTGGTCAGAACATGAAGAAGAAGGCAGCAGGCGTATATGATTGCGAAGAATGTGGAGTTTTTCTCACAAAAGATGCGCTGAACACGATCAAGAGCATCTACGGTGTAACCAAATAACGCATGCATCGATAAAGAAGATTCCAACACTTTCGAACAGACTGCCATTTTTGCAGTCTACACTATAGATCATAAGCGTATCATTTCTTTGATATGTGTGCGCCCTGCTTTCTATGACCCATTGAGTGTATCAGAGAAAGGGTGGATTGTTACCAACTCTCTCCGTAATGTCCAGCGGCGATGACGATGTCGAAGATGTCAATGTCACCGTCACCGTCGATGTCGCAGTTGGGATTGTAGTCTGGGTCGGGCTTTGATATGCCGTAGACGCCGGCTATGAGGACGATGTCGAAGATGTCTACATCTCGGTCGCCATCCACATCGCCTGGAATGGTCACAAAGACAGCTGAAAACTCGAAGATGTCGTTAGTGCTGTTGGCGTCATCAGCATCTAACCAAACACGAGCTTGAATCGAGTAAAAGCCCATTGCGAATTCTGATGTGTTCCACGTGAAAGTGAATGTTTGTTCGCTTCCAGGCAACAGGAATGTCTGGAGTTCAGCAATTGGCATGTATTCTGCGTACACATCTAAGATCACGCTCTCATTGAAGGCGTGATAGTTGATGCAGGTTACGTTAACTCCAACCCGATAGCCTTGGCCACACACAAGTTTGTCTGTGGTGACGTTCGTAATTGCGACGTCGTGGATGGCGGGGGTTGTCTTGAAGGCGTACACCTTGTTGTCATAGGAACCTATGACGACGCGGTTCTGCGCGACGGCGGGTGACGAGATCACGTAGCCCCCGGTTCGATAGTTCCAGATGAAGGATCCTGTAGACGCGTTGAGGCAATAGACTTTGCGATCGTGAGATGCAATGTATACCTTGCCCTCCGCGATAGCAGGAGATGGCCAGATCGTGTCACCGGTTGTGTAGTTCCAGATGTGTGTGCCTGTGAGAGCATCTAGACAGTAGATTCTTTGGTCCTCTGATCCTACATAGATCTTGCCTTCGAGGATTGCTGGAGATGAATATAGGATGCGATTGCCTGTTGTATAGTTCCAAAGCTTGGCTCCAGTAGTTGCGTTGATACAATAAACATTCCTGTCAGTGGATCCTGCATAGATTCTGCCATCAGCTATTAGAGGAGATGAACGTACAGCTCCGTCAGTCGTGTAATTCCAGATCTTCAGCCCAGTGGTCCCATTAAGACAATAGATTTGAGAGTCATCTGACCCAAAGTAAACTCTCCCGTCGGCTACCGCCGGTGATGAATAGACGGGGCTGCCTGTCGGATAGGTCCAGATGGTTGCTCCTGAAGTTGCGTTTAGACAGTAGAGCTGTTGGTTTCCGGATCCAACGTAGACTCTGCCTTCAGCAACGGTGGGAGATGAATAGATCCAGAACGTTATCTGGCTCCAGATGAATTCTCCTGTGGACGCGTTCAAGCAGTACACCTTCGTGTCGTAAGATCCGACATATACTCTATCGTCCACGATTGTGGGAGATGAGAAGATTTTGTCCCCGGTTGTGTAGTTCCACAGCTTTTCGCCTGTAGAGAGATTGAGGCAGTAAACATTGGCGTCGTGGGATCCGACGTATACTTTGCTGTCGACGATTGCGGGAGATGAGAAGACGTCGTCCAACGTCGTATAGTTCCACTCTGTTGAGTTCGTGTAAGGAGCTGTGGAAGTTGAGAATCCCGAGTGTGTGTTGTCATGACGGAACATGGGCCACCAATCAATAGCTTGAGTTGGAAGATCAGCCTGCTCCGCTGTGCCGTGAGTGATCACACGGGTGTCGTGTCCATAAATCAGGCTGTTACATGACACACCTAACGTGATGAGTAAGAGAAGTGTGAAAAACGCTTTTAGATTATTCAAATAACGAGTCTCCCTATTCTCCCTGAACCATAAGGATTTATGGTCTTGAAAAGATAACTCTTTTGGTTTGCCTATCTCTTCCATCCACGCCCGGTGGATTTCGCTTAAGAAAAGCTACACCTTGCGCAAATCAACATTCCTACGACCAGATAACCAAAGACACAAGGCTCATAGGCGCTCAGCTTTGGCCACTCGCGTTTACCCACACGGTGTGCATGCTGATATAAAAATGAGTATTAGCAGGGTCGTCGTTCCAAAGCATCGCTACCTGCCCCGTTTAACAAATGACTTATTGGCGTCTATGGAAAGCTTTTTATCAGATGAGTAGAAAGTCCTCTCACTTATTGAGAGGGCCTAGCTAGTTTTCACCGTCCAGCCTTGGGTTAGCAAATCAGCAATCAGAACTAAGGTGGAACACATGGAGATTAAGGTATATAAAACCTGGAATCCTGATGCAATCAGGAAAACAACACCCAATAAGAAAATACGGGAATCTTTTGAAAGAACAGATTCAATCCTCAGCTACTTGA
>CP070683.1:706268-716257 GCA_020352645.1 Candidatus Bathyarchaeota archaeon
CTCCTCAATGCTAAGCATCTGAGTCGCTACTGCTTCGAGGGATCATGTCTGGACTCGAAAATCAGAAAACATAAGTTTTACAGGCAAAAGCTTTGCAGACACAAACCGCGGAAGCGCGAGAAAAAAGCAGGAAACCGATAATCCTAATTCTAGCTTTCGTCGTTATTGTCACAGCAGTGCTGGTTGCATATAGTATGCCTAAACAAGGTGAACCAAGTTTGATAAAAGCTAAGCTGGTAACAAGTATGGGAAACATCATCATCCAATTGTATGATGATATGCCTATTACAACTAGAAATTTCAAGAATCTCGTTCAGAAAGGAACCTATGATGGAACAATCTTTCACCGGGTAATCCAAGGATTCGTGATTCAAGGCGGAGACCCAACGGGAACAGGATACGGTGATCCTTCAATACCGTCAATCCAAGACGAATTCACTGATCACAACAGGAATACCAGAGGCACAATCTCCATGGCCAATGCAGGCCCAAATACTGGAAGCAGCCAGTTCTTCATTAATCTCGTTGACAACAACCGCTTGGACAGTAAGCATCCAGTTTTCGGCAAAGTGATCGAGGGAATGAGTGTCGTTGACGAAATCGGAAGAGTGAAAACAGACGAAAACGATCGGCCTTCACAAACTGTAACAATCCTGAAGGCAGAACCTATCTACTAACACGGCTGCCAAGCAAATCTCTACGTGGACTTTGGGTTATTCTGTTTTTCCCATCCTTGTCGCCGTGAAGATTAGTCCTGATAATAGTCCTGCTATGAGCAGCCTTACTCATGCTGCACTGAAAATGGGGGAGGACGCTCTTCCTGATAATGCCCCTTCAATGCAATCTGGGGGGCTATACTTGATCTCTGAGAGTTACAGAGAAGGTGAGGTTTAGTAGCGTTAGCTTCGGAGAGGCCCTTGGCTTGTCATGTTATGCAGTTGGCTGTCATCCGGAAACCTACATTGCATTCTAGCGTTGAGTAGTGTGGAAACAACGCTTATGTTCGCAGAGACTTCACTTTATCACGAAATGAAGGATCTATCTGTCATAATTCCCACACTTAATGAAGCTGAATATATCGCTGCCACTTTGGAGAGCTTAACAAACCAGACTTACCAAAGCTACGAGCTAATAGTTAAAGACGGAGGAAGCATGGATAACACTGTCGACATAGCAAGACAATATGCAGATATAGTGATTTCAAATCGAGACGTTTCTATTGGAGACGCGAGAAACCAAGGCGCAAAGCGGGCCAATGGAGAAGTCCTTGTTTTCATAGACGCTGACACAGATCTCGAGGAAAATGCTCTCAGATTCATTGCTGAGGACTTTCGCAAGCATGACATAGCCCTTCTATTACCAAAATATGGACCTAAACAGGAAGACATCAGGATATTGTCAAGAACAAAAGAGGAACTCAATAGATTCTTCATCGGCTTCGAGAACTTCTGGAGAATGTACGTAGACAAATTTTGCGGCGGCATGTGCATGCCAGTTGACGCGTCCACATTTAGAAGAATAGGAGGTTTCAACAAGAGACTACAGTGCTGTGAAGATATAGAACTGTCCTATAGACTAAGAAAAGCTGGAAACGTACTGAGCGATTACAGAGTAAAAGCATACTTCTCATTCAGAAGATTCTCTCTCAGCGGATACGTTGAGACGCTTCGCAACTATGGCTTGAATGCACTGAGAATGCATCTTGGCTTGCTGCAGCCTGAGTTTGAAAGCTTCAGGTAACAGCCAAAGGTTTTTCGTATTACGAAAGGTGATCGCGAGGCTACACGGATTATCATATTCCTGCTCTAACCGTTCTTACATCACAAGCTGTTGAAAATGTATGGAAAAAAGCACATCGGAGATTAATCTGACACGGGCAGCTTATGTATATATATACTGGGACAAATGGAATATCTTGAGTTAACTGCGTCTGTAGTTATGTATGTCACACTGGAGAAAGCGGGATTTTACCCTCTATTTTCAGGGATTTGGCATGTTTCGTCTGCGGGTTTGCACTTCTTGATGAAAAACCTATAGCTTTTTATACATAAAATTAGACAAGTTTTTTGAAAGAACAACCTCTAAATATAACATGATAGCAACTTGGTGAGGGGACTTTGGTGAGCTTCGAGGAGCTCTTGGCATATATAACCATAAGCGCAGCGATCATTGCAGCCATTATAGTCTTATATGCCACACGATTCAGAAGAAAGGAAGAAAGGCTTGAAGAGCCTTCTCCAAAACCCAACGCGACGGAAAAATGGCGTCACAGAGTCCGGAAAACTATTTCTTTAGGTGATGCAAAGGGCGCAAAGAACGAGCTGAGAACTCTAAGCCTTGAGAGGGAAATTTTGAGTGACGCCATACGCCGACTATATGAAGCTCACGCAGAAGGGAAGATTACTGAAGAGGAAAGAGAACTACTCGCTAGAAGATACAAGACGAGAATGATGACCATCAGAGACGCGATTTCCCACAGCGAATCCCTTGTTGCACTTCATGAACTTGAGGCAATGCAGGAAGACTTGATCAAGCTCTTTGATGAGAGGTTCGATGATTTGAACAATAAGATTGCCACTTTGCGTTCACAAGTTGGAGTGGAAACTGAAGAGATCATTCTCCCCGAAACCATGCCTATACCTCAAATCGAATCTGAATCCGTGGAGAAACCGTCAGCTGAAAAAGAGAGGAAGCGAAAAGCAGGAAGGAGACCTAGAAAATCCCGTAAAACTGTGGCGGAAGAAAGAATAGAGAAGATCCGCTCCGAAGTTGAGAAGGTTTTGGATCGCCTAGAGCAGATGGAGGTTGAGACCTAGGCTTGACGTGGCGGAAGAAAGCCAAAAAGGGCGTGGCAATTGCCGCGGTGGAAAATGTTAAGGATGGATTCGTCATCGGCTTAGGAAGCGGAACAACCGTTGCCTACGTTTTTCAAGAGCTAGGTAGGAGGATAAGAGAGGAAAGACTGAATGTTCTTGGTGTCCCAACATCCTACCAAGCCTTCCATCTAGCCGTCGAAAACAAAATCGCCACAACAACGTTGGAAGAACACCCCAGACTTGATGTGACTATAGATGGCGCAGATCAAGTGGATCAGAGGTTAGACATGATTAAAGGTATGGGCGGTGCGCTAACTAGGGAGAAGATAGTCGCGTGTGCATCAAGAAAGAACGTAATAGTAATAGATGAAACCAAGTGGGTTACGAGATTAGGCGCCAATCACCCTGTTCCAGTCGAAGTGATGCCTTTTGCATTGTCGTTGGTGACTACAAAGATGAATGAGTTGGGTGGCGAAGCCAGCTTGATAATGGCGCAAAAGAAAGTAGGGCCAATTGTAACGGATAACGGGAACTTCATTCTCAATGTTGATTTTGGGTTGATTGACAGTCCATCCAAGCTTGATAGGACATTGCAGTCTATCCCTGGAGTCGTTGAAACCGGATTGTTTATCGGAATGGCAGACGTTGTTTATGTAGGTAGCAGAGAAACCGTTCACAAGTTTGAAAGAAGTTAGATCGCCAATACCTATTTATCTTCATTGAGAATGGTTTCAGCTACTTGTCTCGCTTTTACTCCTGAGAAGGGATTTTCAGCAACTTGGATCAAGTAGTCCCTCCACGAAAGACCAAGAGCTTTTTTCCAATGCTCATACTTTTCCTTTAGATTTTCGCAAGCTTTCTTGTGTAGAAGACAGTAGTCTTTATTCTCTGCCTCTCTTCCACAGATTATGCATTTCAACGCGATTTCTCCTTCGGGCTTTCTCGGTGCAGGCAGGGTTGGGGCACAAAGTCCATGGCCTTTTCCTTCTTCTATAGACCATAAGTGTTGGCCAGTTGCAGGCCTTACAGAGTCTGCCAGTAGGCTTCAACACACCCTTTTGTGGGATTGGTGATGATGTTGTGCAAATGCCTTTGAAGAAGTTGCTACATCCTAGGAAGCGCTTTCCAGTTTTTCGAGAACGGATTATGATGAGTCTACCTGTACCGCAATAGGGGCAGTTGCCTATAACATGCTTTCGCGGTTTAATTTCAAAGATTGCTTCTTTCAGCGTGTTGCTTACAGTTTCATGTTTGTTTTCAAGGTTTCCTAAGGCTGCTTCAAGATTGCGTTTTGCGTCTTTGAGAACTGCTTCTCTCTTCTCTTCCATATCTTGTATCCGCCGCATTTTATCCTCAAGATTTCTTGTTAATTCAACTGAGATTATCGCTGGAGCAGTTCTCAACAAGATTTCCAAGATTGCTCGTCCCAGCTCAGTAACTCTGATTTGCTTTCCAGTGATGTAGTTTCTATTGTAAAGTGTTTGGATGACGCTGGCTCGTGTCGCTTTTGTCCCTATTCCCTCCCGCTCCATTTTCTTCAGAAGGCTGCTTGGATTGTAGCGTGCCCGGGGCTTTGTAAAGCGATCTTCACGGTATATTTGCTTCACTCTCACTTCCGTGCCTACTTTGAGCTTTGAAAGAGAAGCATCTCTTACTTGGAAATGAGATTTGTAGACTCGTATCCATCCTTCTTTTACAGTCTCCGCTCTTGAAAGCTGGAACTTGTGGCGATCTACCCTTATTTCGACTTTCGTGGTTTTTCTTTCTGCGGCTTCACTGAATGACGCTATGAAGCGCCTGACAATTAAATCCCAAAGTTTCCGTTCGCATGAGCGGAGATTGTTTTTTGGTATATTGCCTGTTGGATGAATGGCAGGGTGTGCAGGATCATCTTTCTTACCTTGCCTTGCTCTCAGCTTCCTCAAGCTGAGGATTCTTGCCACTTGTCTTCGATAGGGCAATTGCTTCCCTAGCTTGATAAGGATGAATCTACAATCGATTGTGGCAGGTAGTTTTTGGCTTCCAGTTCTTGGATAAGAGATCAACGCATCTAGATAGAGACTTTCCGCCAGCTGACTTGTCATCCTTGGCGAATAGTCAAAAAGGCGGTAAGCTTCAGCCTGCAAAGAGCCCAAGTCGAAAGGAACTGGCGGCTCATGGCGAGATTTGGTCTCATCAATTCTAGCTATTTCGCCACGACCTTGCCTGCAGCATTTAACAACATAATCAGCTTCAGACTTTTTTTCTATCCTTTTCTTCTCATAATCAGCTTCGAGAATCGTGCCGTTTGCTTCTATCTGGGCTTTAATTGTCCAGTATGGCGTGGGGACAAAACAGACTATGGAGTTTTCCCTCTGAACGAGAAAATTGAGCGTGGGACCTTGCACTCTGCCTGTGCTCAGCAAAGCGAATCCTCCGCTTCTCTTGGCAGCAGAAGTTAATGCTCTTGAAAGATTTATGCCGTAGAGCCAGTCTACTTCGTGCCTTGTCTTTCCAGCTTCGATCACGTTAAAGTCAAGTGTTGGAGAGAGGTTTTCATATGCATGCTGCAATTCTGTCTTTGTCAGTGTGGAATATTTCATCCTTTTCGCTGAACTCGCTTTTCCACACGTGTAGTTGAGTATGTTATATCCGATTAAGCTTCCCTCGACGTCGTAGTCGCAAGCGTTGATGAAATCCTCAGCTTCTAATGCAAGCTTTGATATGATCTCAAGCCATACCCTTGTTGCTTGAGCGTTTTTTTCAACTCGGTATCTTGGAGTCCACGTGAAATCGAAAGATGGTAGAATAGCCTTGCTCTTTTCTGATTGGGTTACGGTGTAAAGATGACCGAGAGCTGAAACAACGATTATTCCACCATCTCTTTCCGCCAAGAAATAAGGAACACCCTTTTCCTCAACCTTTTGTGGCCGCCCTTTCTTGTCTAATGCTTGAGCGATGCGCTCAGCGGAAATAGGCTTCTCGGCGACTATTAGGGTTTTCTTCGTCACTTGAGATACGTCCGCATCATATGTGGTTGAAATGTGGACATGAGGCTGAGTGTTAAACGGATTCTATGTCTTCTCAGCGACATATTTCAGTATTCTGGGGGGAGAAAACTTGGCAAAGCGTGCTCTGCGCAGTAGCCTTCCAATTTTGGGAACAAGGCCTTCAGCAGTTGTCCCAAGCTTGCAGATAACGTTCTGTTCCAGAATGCCTAATGGTTCAACTCCTATAACATCGCGCTTCAGCCTTGCCTTCCTTATGGCGCTTTCCACTCGTTGACGCGATGCTCCCAAGACTATCAAACGATCAACTCTCATATCGATCCAGCCTCGGAAAAGCCCGATTTGTTTTTCCGTTAGTTCTGCATGGAAAAGGTCTGGACCGGCCTTCAAGATTCTTACTTCGAAGGGCAAACCATCCATAATCCCGCATAGCGCAGCAATCTTCCTTAAAGCAAGCTTTCTTCCATTCATCAACTGCCCTTGCAACCGCTTGAGGGAAACAACTGCGTAAATGGGCTTGGGGGAAAGAACTCCAATGTCCACAGAAATCGTCATTTGACTCTGACTCAGAGCCACAATTCTTCCGCGGATGACTGAAAACCGTTCAACATTCTCAACGGAGACTGGAGCTAAGCCTATCTCTCTCTTCAAGAGGTTCATCGCAATTATCTCATCGTCTCCTGTAATGTTGAGCTTGATCCATTCATTGTTTGAGAAACTGAAATCAGCTAGATCAACATTCAATCCTCTACAAAGCTTGCGAAGGAATTCTTCGATTTCTTTCATTAGGCTAGAATGGTGTATTTTCTGTAGTAGAATCGCTTTGTGCACTGGATCATCTCTTCATGTTCTGCACGAGGAAAGCTCCTCATGCCATTGCTTGAGCCGTTGAACGGAAGTTCGAGGAATGCTTCCGTCTTTGCGAAATCGCTCAACTGCGGCGTCAACTGGTATTCGGTTCGATCCTTCAATCAACTTATCAGCATAGGCAACAATCCGTTCTTCCAATGTCTCGGGAACATAGCTTCTAACTGGAAACCCCAATTTTTCAGCTTCATCTTCCGTGATTCCACTGCCAACATGCCGTTCAATTATGAAGACCACACTCTCAGGCATATTAGACTCTTTCGCAAGGTCAGCCCCTACTAGGGCATGAAAGATGCTGTGGGTCTTTCCTCTCCCAATATCATGGAGCAGTGCTCCCGCACGCACTAGGTCAACACTGACATTCAAACCTTTAGCTCTGCAGGCTTCTGCTATCTCAACAGCGAACGCTGCTACAGATCTGCAATGATCCACAACTTTTCTTGAGCAGCCAGCTTTTTCAAGGAGCTTCAATGCCGTCTCTTCAGACGGTATTCTATTCACCTAGCTCCTTCCTCAGCTGGTCAACCTTGCCCGACAGAACTTCAACCACTTTGCCGTTGTCATAATGCATCATTGGTCGGTTGCAGGCTGAGCATCGGAAAATCAGCTCCATCGCATCTTCAAAGGGTACTCTTCTACAGCCTGGTGTTCCGCAATAGTAGAAATCATGGTTTTTCTCGTAGCTCAATCGCGCATCTAGCTTTTGTAAAACATGCCTTTTCTGATTTGTGATGAAGCCCTCGAGCTGATCTGGCTGAAGCTTCCAGTGGAATATGAACCATCCAGTGTTCTCGTCTCTCGATCTCCTCAGCGATACAAGAGAATGGTCATACAATCTATAAAGTATCTTGCGAACTGAATTCAGTCGGATTCCAGTCTTGTTCGCTATTTGATCATCTGTAATCTCATTAGACTCTTTCAATATGTAGATTATCTGAATTGCTTCTTCTTGTCCTAGAGCTTCTGCGACTTTTGCCAAAGTCTCGTCTTCTACGAACGTCAAGAGGTAGTACCTCAGCCATCAACTAGATATAATGTGTTTTCACGAAGATAAATCTCTTTGTCGAGAGACGATTTGGCTACTAAGCTCTGCCTCTTGAAAGAACTTTCTTTCCATGCTTCTGAGGAATGATTTCAAGTCTAGCGTTCTCAAATTCGTTTACTAGTTCCTTTCCGTTAAAGAATCGATCGAGAAAGACTGCCAAGCTAGAGCATTCAGAATGAGGTTGATTTCCAACAGCAACATTGAAGTCTGAAATCTCTCTTGAGAAGAACTCCGCCGGAACCTTTCTGCTTCCAACCATAACCAATAAGTCCCTCCCAGTGGCATGTATCCTTTCCATTACGTTGCTTGCTTCAATGTTTTCTCCATAGGCTGTTAGATGAACAACCATGCCGCCTTCAGCCTTCCAGCACTTCATTGCCTTCTTGAAAGATGTACCGATTTGGAAAAAGAAAGTTCCACCCCAATTCTGTACGACTTCACTCAATGTCGCTCTGATCTTTTCATCTTTAACGTCGGTAAGCATAATTCCCGCCGCGCCCAGAGCTCTGGCAGTGAGGGCGACATGAGTTGTCACTCTTTCATCTCGGAGTCGGTGTCCCCATCTTAGAACGACCACTTTAGGTAGATTAGCGCCCAAATCACGTCAACTCAACAATTTGCTGCAATGTCCCGTTATAATGTTCTACACGTCCCAGGATCTTATCGGCATAGTCAGGCTTGGCTTCAAAGACAACGACTGCACAATCATCCTCGTACTTTGCGCATTTCACGTCAACATGGTTGAAAAGCCACGAAAGGAATGATAATGCTTCGTCTGAGATAGGAATGGAGAATTTCGCTTGGACGTAATTAAGATGTTTCACCAATTCTTGCTTTAGCGATTCCATGTTGGTGTTGAACAACGCAGAGATCGGGACAGAGTGTTGAGCTGAATCCTTTAAAGCTTCAATTCTTTTCTTAACATCACGTTCTGGCAGCAAATCGATTTTGTTAAGTGCAGTTAGAACAGGTATTCCATTAGCCCCTATTTTTTGAATTGTGTCGAAGCTTGTGGCAGTCTTTCTTTCAACTTCTTCCAAGGATTCACTGGCATCCACAACTAAAAGTATCAGGTCGGAAAAAATGGTTTCTTCAAGGGTTGAACGAAAAGCTTCAATCAAAGTTAGGGGAAGCCGATCGATGAAGCCTACAGTATCTGTTAAGAGAGCGCGTTTGTTTGACAAATCGATTAGTCTCGTGGTGGTGGAAAGTGTTGTGAACAGTCCCTTGCCAGTTGGAACGGTTGCTTCGACTAGGGAATTGAAAAGGGTGCTTTTGCCAGCGTATGTGTAACCTGATAACGAGATAAATGGGTAGCCAAGGTCCTTTCTCAGTTTTCTGTGTAGGTTTCTTTTCATCTTGATCTTGTCAAGTTTTTCCTGTATATTGTGAACCTGTCTTTGAACAGCATCATGATAAACGTCCACTTCATATGCTCCTAATCCCATGAAGCCGGGCTGTTCTTCCATCTTGGCCAATCTAACTTTTTCTCTTGCATGAGCGAGCTCGTGACGGAGCTTGGCTAGACGGATTTGAAGCTTTGCTTCTCTTGTTGAGGCTCTGTGAGTGAATATTTCAAGGATTAGCTCAAACCGATCTGCTACTTCCACGCCTGTTTCCTTGGCCAAATTGTAGGCTTGAACAGCTTTTAGCCTATTATCGAAAATAATCTTGGCTGCACCGTGCTCCTTGACTAAGTTTGCAATCTCCTTCAGTTTTCCCCTTCCTATCTGATATCGTGAATCAGCTCTGCGCACTTGCTCAAGCTCCGCCCTAACGTCGTATCCAGCAGCTTCGGCCAAGCTCTTGAGTTCTGCTAGGCTGCTTGGCTCGTTTCTCAGGTGCCGCTGCACTATAATTGCTTTTGTCATTCTGTTGCCTCCGATTCTTCTTTGCTCTTCATGAGATCTCCTAGAGTAAAACTCCTTGCTGGAGGTTCTGCTGCCAATAATCCCTTAGGAGGCTTTTCTTCAGTTACTTGAGCGAGGAGCTGAATCTTGAGGGCATGCTGAAGTTTCTCTGCGAGTTTAGTGTTAGGCTTCATTTTCTGGCTCTCTAATCTTCTAATCACAGAAATCTTTTCGTTTATCCTCTTCCCCAGATCCTCGTGGCTAAATCCATGACTCTCCCTTGCTCTACGTATGCGCGTTCCGAAATCGGCCACCAACTCAAGAGCGGGCTCAAAAGCAGACTGGCGCTTCTGAGTTTTCGGTTGACGCAGCTGCTCTCTTGGCTTTCTAGTGACTGGCTTTGATGGCTTAGGTGTTTTCAACT
>CP070683.1:716357-722098 GCA_020352645.1 Candidatus Bathyarchaeota archaeon
CAATTTGCGGAAGAGGACAAGAGAATAAAAGAAGAAGCCGAGATTCGGAACAACGCTGATTCATTGCTCTACACGGCCGAGAAGACCAAAAAGGACCTCGCTGACAAACTTAGTACTGAACAACTAGAGAAAATAGACACAGCGGAGACAGAATTGCGGAAAACCTTTGATGAAGAAGACTCCCAGAAAGTAAAAGCCAAAACTGAGGAATTAGCGAGGGTCCTGCAAGAGATCGGAACAGCTGTCTACCAGAAAGCAGCTGCCGAGCAAGCTGCGCAAAATATATCAGGAGAGGGTGCCGACTCGAAAGAAAAGGTTGTGGATGCTGATTACGAGGAAGTCAAAGAAGAGAAATAACCGCAACCAGCGCTTATCTCTTCGCTAAGCTGATCGATGATGAGCGGCAAGAGAGACTACTACGAAATACTAAGTGTGCCTAGAGATGCCTCCAAGGCGCAGATAAAGAAAGCCTACCGCAAGCTAGCTCTAAAGCATCACCCTGATCGAAACAAATCTCCAAAGGCTGAGGAGAGATTCAAAGAAATCTCTGAAGCTTATGCAGTGCTTTCCGACGATGAGAAACGTAAACAATATGACATGTTTGGTCATGAAGGAATAAGCAGCAGGTACAGCTGGGATGACATCTTCCGAGGCGCGGACTTCGACTCAGTCTTCAGAGATATTGGTTTCGGCGGTTTTGGCAGCATCTTCGACATGTTCTTCGGAGGCAGAATGCGCAGGAGAGGAGGCCCAAAGAGAGGGGTCGACCTTCGATACGATATCGAAATAAGCCTGGAGGAAGCTGCGCTCGGCATCAGCAAAGACGTAAGGATGCCTGGATACCAAGCATGCGCTGTCTGCAAAGGCAGCGGTATCAAACCCGGGGCAACATCTAATGCTTGTCCGAAGTGCAGAGGCACAGGTCAATCGCGCATCACAAAGAGCTTCGGCGCCATGCATTTCACTGAGGTTCGGCCATGCAAGGAATGCCGAGGTGAGGGAATCAACATCAAGAACCTATGCAAGAAGTGCGGAGGCACCGGCGCTGTGGAACGATTCCGAAAGCTGAGGTTGAAGATTCCTCCAGGGATTGATGAGGGATTCAGCCTAAGGCTTGAAGGTGAGGGAAAACCTGGTGCTAGAGGCGGTCCGAGAGGCGACTTATATGTTGTTGTCCATGTTAAGCCTCACAGAGTCTTTAAACGCAGAGGTAGCAACATCCTCTGCGAGGCGCACATAAACTTTCCTCAAGCTGCACTCGGTTCAGAGATATATGTTCCAACCCTAGATGGAAAGGCGAAACTCAAAATTCCCGCTGGAACTCAAACCGACACGCTGTTTCGGCTGAGAAACAAAGGGGTCCCTCAACTACGTGGATGGGGGAAAGGAGATCAAATTGTCAGGGTGATTGTCCAAACACCTACGAAGTTAACGCGACATCAGAAGAAGCTCCTCAAAGATCTGGCACAAGAGATAGGCGACGAAGTCACCTTCTAGTCATAGCGTTAACACATAGCGCGCGTTTTTCCTGCGAGCTTACAAGCACACTTGCAAGAACGCCGTAATCCTGTAGACTGCTGAGCTACAGCAATCATAGACGTCCGTGTGTGTCCTAAATGACTTGGTATGCTACATTTATTGATGATCTCTAGCCGGGGATCTGACTGCAAAGTCACTATGCAACGCAAAGACTTTGCGCCTGCCTTCCTTGGAGCTGGTGACTAATCCCTGTCGTTCCAGCTGATTCAGGTATCCGCTTTCCACTGCCCGCGTGCGCTTCGTGTATTTGCTTACCTCGCCTGCAGTCCCTTGTCTAATCTTCAGAAGTCCCATCGCAGTTTTGCGCAAATGGTCAGGCAACTCGATTAGCGACGTCTCCGTCAGATTGTTCCTGATTATCCATTGTTTCATCTCTCTCATCTCAGCTTCAATTGCTTCAAGCTTCCTTTCGATTCTCCTCAGAGTTTCCTCCAATGACATGACAATACAACCCCAACTAATGCTTGGGCTTGTCGAGCACCGATGACACTCGTGTACAGAATGCAAGACTGACAAAGCCAGATTCATGCCTGTCCATCGATCTCGCTCCCCAAAATGAAGTGTCATGTGCAAGTTTTTATTACTTTCGGAGCTTTGAGCGAGCATAAATAATCGACAGTAGTTGCGTTGAGCTAGACTATCTCAATGGAACAAATGATGGGAAACAGCTCTTCAGCACAGCAGTGGCAAAGCTGCGGGTGGACAATGTCATTTGTAAGGCTCCAGTGTTACACAACTCCTGAATTTCTGAGGAAAAATGTACATATCACTTATAACTTGCCCGTAGAAGGGAAGTTCCGGTCGCTGCAAGGACTAGCAATTCAAAAATCTTGTAGCCTTCAATCATGCTTTCAGCGATATACTCCACGGTCAGCCCGTCTATTCTTTTGACTGTAGGTAACAAATCGGCCGTGTCCGCACTGTGGCTATGCTTGAAAGTGATCGTAACTTTTACAGGTTTCTTTACAGTTAGTGATGAGACCCTGTTCTGCTTGAAATTCTCAACAGCTTTTCTAGTAGCATCTCGCAATTCTCTCTCAATTCTGGGCATGCTGGGGCTTCTCGCTGCTGAACTACTTAATGAGTGTTTGAGAATAACTGTTTCAACCCAAGGTGAATATTGTTTTATGTCGTCTTCAAGAAGCTGAGCCTCGCCTGCAACCAGTACGACAGGTACATCTACATCTCCCGCAGCATATGCGTTCAAAAGAAACTCGCTCACTTCTGCTTCATTTACTTGAACTCGATGAATAGTTGCACTACTATATGTGTGATCAAACGTCGATTTTGCAGTGCCCGACTTGGCGTGATATCCTAGGAAACAAGCCACGTCGGATTCTTCTATCTGGGAAATCATGCATGTTGGCCTTGGAAATCCCCTTATTATCTCAATGTACTCAGGCAGCTGGTCAACCAGAAGATTGACCATAGACCCATGGCTGTCAGCAACGACGATTTCATTGAAACCGTTCTTGTTGAGCTCTTCAGCAACTGTAAGTGTGATCTTGGTGGCGATCTTCCTCGCTTCTTCGAACAGCGAACCTTTCAAGCCCAAATGGCCTAGAGTGACTACATAGGGCATCCCTTCGAGGTCAACCGAGATGAAGGCTTTCATGAGACTCACGCTATATTCGGTCTATCGGAGATACATTAAAAGATTGCTTCTCCAACCTTGTCGTTCCGATCATGGGAACAGCGCGAAATTTCAGTTGAGCCATCAATGCTGCTTTGAAAAAAACACAAAGATGTGAGGAAGCTCTCCCCGGATCCGGCTCATTCATCAACGCGCGCTCTCATCCCCAGCCATTTGGTTATGAAAGCTAGACTTGCCACGCCTAATGCGAAGGAGATTACCTGTGACAGCAGATAGGCTTCTAATGAGAAAACGAGACTTGGATCAATGAGTGCTCCATATCCCACTGTGTCAACCAAGCCATGAGCGAGTATTAATGGGATGAGGTTTCCAGAGAGCTCGAAAAAGTACCCGAAGACTAGGCCGAATGCAAATGTGCTCGAAATATGGATTGTCATTCCAATTGGGTCAAAAGGCATAATATGCCACACGAAATGCCAAATCCCAAAAAGGAATGCTTGGACAAACAAAGCCTGTTTCCCACTGTAGATTTCAGCCAGGCGTGTTTGCATGAAGCCTCGAAACAATGCTTCTTCACTTACACCGACGCAAAAGGTCATGAATGGGAGTACGAGCAGCGGCGAAATCAGATCATAACCTACGATCACTAGATGTCCCGTAACCAAGTATCCAAAGATTAAGAGAGAGGAAAACATGAAAAACCCATAAGCAAGATAGTAGATGAAGCCTATTAGGAGCGAGAAACCGAAGTTCTCGGTCCTGAACCCGAACGAGCGTAGATTGCTTTTCTTGATCAGGACTATGACAAGAACAAGGAGGTATATTATAGGGGTCTTTTCGAAGGACATACCGAGATAAAGCACAAAAGGAATCCGAACTACCATTGCAAGCGAAAACAAGAGTAAAACCTCAGACCACACAGATCTTCTTTCAACTTCCTTCCCTGCAGTCGTAGCCGGAGTCCGAGTTTGTCTGACCCACCAGGTCAAAGGTATCAGAAGGGCGAGGGAGGCTATCATTGGAGCCATTTTGATGTCATCTATTCTTCCTAATGAAACGTAATCGCTGATGAAAACAAGCGTTGACACCATCATGTAAATCAAGAAGACTGTCAGATCTCTTTTCAGATTCAACTCTCTTACCCTGGAATCTTTGACTGCCTTTTGTTCTCCATGGCCAAGTGCAATTGCTCAGAACGCTTCTCGTTGGGAGATTGTGGGATTTCTCTGCTAACGATTTCTTCCTTGGTAATGCTCTCTTTTTCGTTCTGATGATGCATCTTGGTCACGCTTGATCGGACAGATTACGTTGATGATGCCTAAATACTTTGAACACGGGAGAGTCTGCAAAAAACTGAATTATGAGTGTGTGATGATTCTGTAGTATGGATCTCAAGATAGGTGTCAGTGCATTGGCAGCTGCTATAGTCTTCTTCTTCGCAATCATATTTGCGATTGCTTCCGTGTATGATCCTTCGCGTTTGGCAGTTGCTGGCGTGATGTTTATTGTTGGTCTTTCGATAATCGTCTTTCTATATTTCTTTTCAAGCAGACGTTCCCAACTAGTCCAGAGAGTTGAGCTTTCAGGCGAGATGAAAGCTGTAGCGATTCAATGTCTTAATTGTGGTGCGTCTATAGCACCAGAAAGAATAAAAGTCGTGAATGGTGTGCCGTTTGCAGCCTGCAACTATTGTAAGAGCACGTTTGAGATCACTGAGGAACCCAAATGGTAAGGCTGGCTCTTCTCGCTTTATGCTTGCTGATCTTGCCTTTGGTTTTTGATATTTCAACTGCAGAAGCGCAAGATCTCGTCTATCATCTAGGGCATGAATGGGCAGATATCTTGATAAATCAAGACGGAACGATAGATCTTCTCTATGATATCACCATTCTCTGTGATCACGGAACATTACACTACGTTGAAATCGGGCAACCTAATGGTGATTTCACCATTGGCTATGCATTCGACGAGTTCAATGATGAGCTACAGGTCGTTGACACGAGTTCTGGTAGCCGCTATAAGGTCAGAGTTGATGTAAAAGACCTCAACACAGGTGAAGGCGTTAGGTTCAACCTCACGACGAATGTGGGAAAGATGATCTGGGAAGATTTGCAGAATCCCGGCAATGTTGGAATGCGGTTCACACCCTCATGGTTTGACGCCCCTGTTAACGATCTTCGTGTGCGGATAGTTATGCCATCTGGGGTGAACGTGACTGACGTCAAGACTATGACTGATTATTGGGACAATGTAGGCCACATGAATGGACAACTATGGGTTTACTGGGAGAGAAGCGATCTGGCCCCAGGTGAAGGTGAAGAATACGAATTCGGCGTCTCCTTTCCTAAAATCTTTGTTGACAGTTATGAGATTCCCCAGAATTTCGTTCAGACATATGGCCTATGGATCGTAGTTGTTGTTGTAGTTCTTTCGTTGTTGGTTTTGATTGTTGTGCTCATTGTTCGAAAAACGCCCTACATCAAGCCCGTTCTGAGCATGGAAACCCTTGGAATCAGACGGGGGCTGATGGCGGTAGAAGCATCCTATCTCTTGGAATTGAAGCCAAATATGATAGTGACTGAAATTTTGTACAGTCTCTTGAAAAAAA
>CP070683.1:722198-726115 GCA_020352645.1 Candidatus Bathyarchaeota archaeon
GTCTTGAGCTATAATCCAATAGGGCAGGTTCATTGCTTTTGCTTTGCCTGCAGCTTCTGGTATTGCTTCGACTAGGGACTGTGCTTTCGGATGCGTGCGGGAGTATACCCTCATCGTGGGTTCACGAAACATAGTTCATCGCTCCTTGACTTAAGTTCTGAGGGCGAACTTGAAAGCCTTTGAAACTGATCTAATCCTGCAGAAGACTTTCATTTGGTTTGAGGTTCTTCAAACCATGCACCAATAAGAACAAGGCATCTGTGCGTCTCATCTTTCCATTCGATGAGTTCTTTATGTGTGGGTTGGGTGGGGTCTTCTAGTCCAACCAACAAGCTGAACATGAAGTAAAGTAGGTTAAAGGCTCAGAGATCAAGAGTTGGGTATTTCGCTGGAATAGCTGACCAACTGACTTCCGAAGCCAACTTCCCAGAGTAGAAGTGGATAGGCTACCATACGTTCCATTCCCCCTAAGCCCAAACCCAAATATGTTTCTGCCCCTACGAGAACCAGTGCCAAGAGAGAAAAAACCCCCAACATAATAGACAAACCAGACAGAGGTTGTTTCTCCAGTTTATGGGACATTATTGCAGATATCCCTCCAAACAGATACGTTATCACAGAGAATATACTATGTATCGTAAAAGTGGAAGTGGCCTCTGTGAACAAACCCACTCCCATAGCTCCAATGTGCGTCAGGCCCAATAGAAAAGTGAAAATATTGAACTTGAACGCCCGGTGAACAAAGTAGGTGCCAGCTAACCCCAGAGCACCTATTAATAAAAGAGATGAGTTAAAGATGAGCGCGGAAGGTCCAACACCTAGAGAACTTATCGTTTGAATTGAGGTACTATAGCCGGGATAGAGCGCTTCTGATATGATAATCCCCAAAACACATTGTACACTACCGACAAAAAGTAACGAACCTGCAATCCTTACATTCGAATATTTCATAATCCAAAATCTCGAGCCTTAACTTAAAAGCTGTTACTTGCGCGCGAGCAGGCTGTGTTAAAGTTTGGAACTTGATGAGAAATGTCTAATAGATTCAGTATTAGTGACTCGCAAAGGAGATAGATCTTAAATTCTTCAAAAGAGATAATAATCTCCACGGTCCACTGTAATCTGGGGAGAAGACGTGAGAAGAAAAGCCACAATACTGGGGCTTCTAGTATTCTTGACATGTACATTAATCCGCAACACTGTGAACCCTGCGGTCTCTACGTATGCTGCCTCACGTTTGGAGAGTGTTAGATCAAATGGATTCTTCGTATTGGAACCGCCGAGCACAGACAAGGTCTTGTCGGGGATTGCTTGGAAGCCAGATGGCAGTTGCTTTTTGCTCACAGCCCTTGATCGTCATGGATATGGGTCTGAAATTTTCAAGTATGATGGCCATTTCTATACTTTACTGCTCAATGATACTGAGATAATTATCCAAGGAGTAGCTTGGCATCCCAATGGCAGTTACGCCCTAATCACCGCTCACTATTACGCCAATCAGAATCACAGGTATAGACTTCTCCGATATGATGGGGATAATTTCTCAACGATAACAGAGGGCGGGACTCACGACATGAGACGGATAGCTTGGAAACCTGATGGAAGCTATGCCTTGATTGTTGGAGGAGATTTTGCCACTGGAGGGATGATATGGAGATATGATGGCGTGAACTTAACAAGTGTCTATGATGGGGATAATTCATTTTCGAAGTTCATGAAAGTCAAATGGAAGCCTGATGGAAGCTTCGCGCTAATAGTCGACTTCTTCAGCACAATTTTCGAGTATAACGGCACTGACATCTCTGAACTGGCGACCTTTGATTCTCTCTCTATCCACAGTGTTAGTTGGAGTGCAGATGGCAGCTATGCCTTGATCACTGCGTGGTATAATCTTGAATGGGAAGAACATCTTGTCGTTCTAAAGTTCGACGGGGCAGAGTTTGTTGATGTCACTCATCATGTGGGGACTGAAAACAGGCTTTATGGCGCTTCTTCTTCAGGTACCGCAGGAACCTTGATTGTAGGAACAAACGGCGTAGTGCTCGTGTATGATGGCATGGCTTTCACCATGCTGACTGAGGGAATATATCCTGACCTCAGATGTGTTAAGTGGAAACCTGATGGTAGCCAAGCGTTGATAGCCGGAGGAGGCGGAACATTCTTGCTTTTCTATATGCCGGATCCCCTTCTCAAATGGAACCCAGCGGACGTAAACTCTGATTGGATAGTGGACATCTACGATCTTGTCATCGCAGCAAGTGCCTATGGCTCCACCCCTATGGATCCTAATTGGAACCACTATTGTGATTTAAGCGAGCCCTATCGAGAAATCGACATCTTTGACATCGTGACTATAGCAATCAACTATGGCCAAGAATACCCTCCTTAGCCCAGTTGGTTGGCTACCTCAGTTTTCCTAAAAAATCAAGGCCGGATCGGCGTTGAATAGATCTAAGAAGATTAAACAGAAAGGACTCAAATACTGCTGTTTTTTTGCGCGCGCGCATCATCACTCCTCACAGCTGAACGATTCACCGAGATCTATGTCTATACCGCCGATTGCTTTGATAATTGTGACCAAAATCCCATGCATCAAAGTGCTGAATTGTCACTTTTTCCGCAAGCCATAAAGTCCAAATTGTCAAGAAAGATTAGGAAAGGTGGATGGTATGACTGTTCAGGAAATCAGGGATACTCTGAAGAAGCTGTCAGATCCCGAAAAAAGGAGAAGGAGAATCCTTTGGGAAAAGCAGTATCAAGAAACGCCAAAACTCTACGGAGTTCCTATACCTGTAGTTAGAAAGCTGTCTTCTGAGTTCTTTAAAAAGATCAAGAACAAACCGAAGAAAGAAATCCTTCAACTGTGTAACGATCTGTTGAAATCTGGCTATTCCGAAGAAAGAACAGCTGCATTTGACTGGGCCTTTCGGCTTAGAAGAACCTACGAGGAATCTGATTTCCACCTTCTAGAATCATGGTTGACAGAACATGTGCGTAGTTGGGGAGCATGTGACGATTTCTGCACACATGCCCTTGGAGCTTTCATTTACCGATTCCCTGAATTCATTCAGAAGACAAGAAGATGGACAAGATCTGAGAATCGATGGATAAGAAGAGCAAGCGCAGTCTGCCTGATCTATTCAGTGAGAAGAAAAGAGCGCCTCAAGGACATTTTCGAAACTGCGGATGCCCTACTGACTGATCAAGATGTAATGGTGCAGAAGGGCTATGGCTGGATGCTGAAAGAGGCAAGCAACCATTTCCCACTGGAGGTTTTCAACTATGTTATGAAACACAGAAAGGAAATGCCTAGAACAGCTCTCAGATACGCCATTGAAAAGCTGTCTTCCGAACTGAGAATAGAAGCAATGAAGAGAGAATGAACGCGGGCTAAGATATGAATTTGCTTATCAGCATTACTAGTGATATGAGACTATAGGTTTGTGTGACTAACATTATCCACTTCGGATTGTTTGCAGAGAAGGCTGTGATTTCCCGAGCGATGGGATCCTGATCATTTGAATCCTCATAATCTTTTGATAATAGGTACAGTTTTCTGAGATTTCTGAGTACAAACAGATCTGCCACAGCTATAGCGAGCACTGACAGGCTCAGTACAGGGTAAGGTCCAAAGGCGAAGATCACGAAAAACGATGTCGCAATGAGTGTACCGCCTAGACCTAGAAGAACAATGCTGAGGAGCGAAGCCTTAACAAGACCTATACGCACGACCATTGTTTCGATGCCCACCGCTTTGTCGCCAAAATAGTCTCTCGTCTCGGTTGGAATTATCACTCCATAGACAGTCAAAGCAAGCCCAGCAAGAGGAAGCAGAAATAGTAGATTAAGCTCGGATGTGAAAGTGAGGACCGCAAAAAGGATTGGAAAAACAGCAAGCACAAGAATTAATGTCACAG
>CP070683.1:726215-731458 GCA_020352645.1 Candidatus Bathyarchaeota archaeon
TATGGTAGAAGGCTTGAGAACCTGTCGTGGATAGTCTATGTTGTCGGTCTTATTGTTATGATAAGCGTATTTCTGTCAGATCCGTTTTCGGATCCAGCAGATCCTTTGATCATACTGAGTTTGATGGCGATTCCACTGCTTACAGCGTTTGTGGTTGGGACAGTAGGCCGTGGGAAGACAACTCTCTTTCTTTACAGAAAATCGCCGCATGGCGTAAGACGGTTCGTCAAAGCGAGATTGTTGCAGGTTCTGCTTGTATCTGTCCCGGTCGCAGCGACGGTTATGGCGGCCTCAACAATGCTTGTTCCACACGTGACAGTCCCTTCTATACTGATCAACGTAGCTTTGGCTTCGCTAAGAACTGTGGCCTTTGGAGTTTTCTTGTTTGGTCTAGCTCTCTTGATACCGATTTTTGCAGAAGGCTCAAGGGAGCGTGCATTTGGCGCAATAATAAACGCTCAGATAGCTCTTTTTTCAACGATAGGGCTTGAGATAGGCTTTTCAAGGTTAGGTCTAAATGTGAAGCGGATGTTTCCCGGTCTGGAAACAATTGCAGGTCTGTGGCTTGACCACTTGGTGCAGACTGTAATCGTTTCATTAGCAGGGATTGTGCTCCTCTACCTTGGAAAGAGAAAGTTGGACAGAATCGAATAGGGGCAATTTGTGCAACTCTTATCGTAAGGATCGGGGTGCGTTTCCCTCATTGGAGGTAGAAGCTAGTATGTGCCAATACTACGAAATGCCATCAGCTGTCTTGAGAGTTGCAAATAGACATGTGTTTGAGCTGATTCTTGTCTGAATGGATATATGTGAGAGTTACATAGTTTCTCGGAATCGTTGGAAGCTGGGTGAGCGTGTTGAGCCTCCTGACAAAGATTAGAGCTGAGTTCTCTTTCATGCGAGGGAACTTACTCACTCTGATTGTCAGTTGGCTTTTCGTTTTCTTCACGTTCTCCATGATTTCACCATTTGAATCCCCATTCTTTAGAGAGCTTGGAGCGCCTCCTGAGATAATCGGTTTAATGGGGTCGGTTGGATCTCTGGTATTGGGGCTTGTTCGTATTCCAGGCGCCGTCATTGCTGATAGATATGGGAGAAGACAGATCATCGTGATGATGACCTTTGTAATCGCCTTTTCCTTTCTCTTTCACATTTTTGCCCCAGATTGGCGGTTTGTTTTGATTGGAATGGTCTTATCCAATCTTAGCCTGATCTATCAGCCTGCTCTAGACGCAATACTTGCAGATTCTGTTCCTGCTGAAAAA
This sequence comes from Candidatus Bathyarchaeota archaeon, assembly GCA_020352645.1. Taxonomy (GTDB): domain Archaea; phylum Thermoproteota; class Bathyarchaeia; order Bathyarchaeales; family SOJC01. The sequence goes on from CP070683.1 coordinate 727,481, forward strand.
CGTGGAATGGGATATGCTGCGGTCAACGTAATTCCCAACATACCGACTATAGTTGCACCTGTGATCTCAGGTTATCTTGTTGCCACTGACGGCATCGTTCCTGGCATGCGGATGGTCTACACAGTGGTTTTCCTTTGCATGTTAGCAGCTGCTTTCATTCGGCTTTTTTTCCTCCGGGAGACTCTTCAGAATCCTCAGCGAATGGAGCTCGGAGCATTGAAAGTAGCTTTCAGCCATTCTTTCAGCGCGATAAGAGAGGCTTGGAAAGACATGCCTAGAACTCTTAGATTCGTGACGGTGGCCTTTCTCGTGAGTGCTTTCGAGGAACCAATGTTTCGCATGTTCACTTCGCTATACGCGTTTGATGTGATCGGGATTGACGGAGTTGAATGGGGGATTGTGAACACAGTTTGGGTAGCAACTACACTTATTCTTGGATTTCCACTTGGCAAGGTCGTGGACAAGATAGGCAGAAAGAGATCCATCCTTGCTGCATATTCTATGTTCATACCTTCAACTTTTCTTTTCATATCGGCTCGAAGCTTACCGCAGCTATTCATTGCGTATCTGATGTTTGGAGTAGGAGGCGGGCTGATTATGCCAGCCTACAACGCGTTGCTGGCGGACTTAATTCCAAAAGAAAAGAGAGGTCGAATCATGGGAACGATTGTGACCATGAACATTCTGGCAACAGTTCCCGCATCAGCCTTCGGAGGCTTTCTCTATGGTGCATCTCCAGTATATCCATTCATTCTAACTATGAGCTTGGGAGTTACGGTTAGTATGATAATATTCTTCGCAGTGAAGGATCCTAAGATCAAAGAATCGTAGAATGGCTCCTAGATCAAATGAGAATGGCTAGCTAATCACTCGTATTCACCCCGTGCGCCTTTTCACACGCAACGAGCATAGAGTAAAGGCTTAAACCTGTGATTCTCTATTTCCGCTTGATTAGGATATGTTGGTGAGAAATCTATGGTGAAGAGAGAAGTGCTCTATTTTGAGGATTATGGGGCGCAAAACACTGATCAAACACTTGATGCTGCTAGAAAAGCAGCGGGAAGTTTGGGCCTCAAACATGCTGTGGTTGCAACTGCAAGTGGCTTGACTGGTGTAAAGGCAGCTAAAGTTTTCAAAGGTTCGGGCGTGAAGGTAATTGTAGTGACAGAATACGCAGGCATGGCGAAGTTTGAGGAAGAGAACAGAAAGAAACTTGAAAGTCTGGGTGCGGACGTCGTTACGAGTACCCATTCCTTTTTATCGCCAGCTGAATCATTGTCGAAGCTTCATACAGGCTACTGCAGTGAAAACACGATAATCAAGGCTGTTTTGCGAAGGTTTTCACAAGGGATGAAGGTGGCAGCAGAAATTGTGATGATGGCCTCAGATGCAGGCGCTATCCCGGTTGATGAAGATGTGGTTTCCATAGCTGGAACAGGTAACGGAGCAGACACTGCTGTGATAGTGAAATCATGCCATTCAGATGACTTCTTCCACAAAGAAAAAGGATTGGAATTCAAAGAGATAATCGCCATGCCTAGAAAGAAGAAGTTCTGGTAGAAACTGTTCTGGTGGAATTGCTACGCGCGCGAGTGTGAATTTAGTTCCATAGTGATTTCGGAAGGTTAAGTAGTTGACTTTGAGCGGAAAGATCGTGTCACAACGTAGCTTTGTGGATCTCCCAACGTTCCGCTTTTTTCCATACAGCTGCAGATATTGTGTATACTGGGAATCAACTGAGGATTCTGACGAAAAAGTTGAGCCGGCAAAAGCTGAGGAAATCAAGCGCAACTGGCTTGATGAAGTATCAAGAAATTTCGGGAACTGCGCTTTTATTGCATATAAAGACAATGTATCGGTTGGATACGCACAATATGGGCCGCCACAGTTCTTTCCCAGAATTGAGCAGTACTCATCAGGCCCACCAAGCAAAGACTCTGCATTCCTTGCATGTCTCTATGTTCCCAAAAGAGAGATGAGACGAAAAGGCATCGGAAAATACTTGCTTGAACTCGTTCTGTCTAACTTAGAGAAGAAGGGATGCGTTGCAGTAGAAACCTTTGCCCGCAGGGGCTCGGAAAACAATCCCGCTGGTCCTCTCGAGTTCTATCTTCACAATGGGTTTAAAATTATCAAAGAGAAAGACGACTTCCCATTAGTCAGACGAAGCATATAACGTTGAACCCAACAAAGCCCTCTGCCGAAGCTTTCTAATATTCTTTCTTCAAGAGCGTCATGAGTGCTTTTCTGAACTTCTTCCTTTTCTCATGTTCTTTCTGAAATTCTTCATCTGTCATTTTCAGGTTTTTCGCAAGACTTACTGCGGTTTTTTTGTTCAGAAGATCTAGGTCGTTCATTTCATAGATTATGTTCTCAAGCCTGCTTGTGTCGTGGCAGCAGTCATTCTGTTCGGATTGCACATCAACCAGTTGAGAAATCTTCTCTTCATCATATTCGAGCGCAAAGCCGGCTTTTTCTAAGGCTTCGAGAATCTTTGTCATTTGCTCTTTAGCCAGTTGCTTGCTCCGTAAGCTTTGTGCTGATGCCTTTCCATGGCTGAGGTTGAATAGTTCTGCGGTTGCCCTGTAATGACTTTCGATGAGATGTCCGCAGCGTTCTTCGCGCGTAACCTCAGCAAGTCCACCCTTCACAAGTTTCTTGACATGATGGTAGACTGCTTGTGGAGTTAAGTTTAGCTCAGATGCCAACTGGCTCACACTCATCTCCTTTACTCGAAGTAAGTACACGATTTTCCGCCTTGTTTCGTCAGCCAGAAGTTGGAAGGCTAATGGGTCTTTGATTGTTCTGACCGCCTTCATCTTGCTTTACCTATTGAAATAAAAGCTTAAATAAGTATAAAAAGCTTTTTGCCTAATAAAGCGATATCTTTATAAGAAAGGATACATTTACTATGTAAATGAGGGTTTGAATATAAAGAGATGCTTGAAATGAGTATCGAAAGCAAATCAAAGCTCAAGGATGAACTCAACGAATACGGGTGCAATAGAAAACCTAAAGGTTTCTCACAAGCTTTAACGATTAATCAACACTCTTCAACCTCCAATTCACCTAATAGCCTTCTTAGACCCATCGGCAACGAGGAAATGAAGGCTATTGCAGAATACAACCTGCAGGTTGAGCAGAGGAGATCAATAGCTGTAGACAAGGCACGACGCAGCACATATCTCTAGTAGCTCTCTGATGACCAACACCTGTTCACCCCTCTTTTTTGCTGAGAGAAAGCAACTTGAGGGAAAGCCTCTCTTTTCGAGAGGATCTTTCCACATGGATTTCCGGCTAGCGCAATTCTCACATTTCGAGCAACCAATCGGAGCCATAATTGGGAGAGAATACTGGAAAACGCTTAAAATGGGCTGTGAACTTCTAAGGCAATATTGAAACGTGAAATAGGGATGCTAGGTGAAGGCTGTTATTCGTACTGAAAGTTTGTCCAAGCATTATGGCAAGGGTGGAGAGATCAAAGCTGTGGATGAGCTTGATCTCGAAGTATACGAAGGTGAAACCTTTGGTTTGCTTGGCCCAAACGGGGCAGGGAAGACTACGACTGTTCGTTTGTTGAATTGCATCATAAAGCCAACTGGTGGGACAGCTACTGTTCTTGGTTATGACATTCTTAGAAAGGAAACAGATGTGAAGAAGATCACAGGGTTACTCGCTGAATCCCCCGGATTGTACGAGAAGCTTAGCGCCCATGAGTTCTTGGAGTTTATGGGAGCACTCTACGATGTTCCAGACAATATCCTGGCTGACAGAATAGATGACTTGCTGAAGCTGTTTGGGCTCTATGATAGGCGTGACTACCTGCTTGAAGGCTACAGCCGAGGCATGAAACAGAGAATTCTGATTGCATCAGCTCTCATTCATGATCCTCCGATTCTGTTCTTGGATGAGCCTACATCTATGCTGGATCCGCGTGCTGCCCTCATGGTAAAAGATCTGATCAAGAAGTTGGCAGAC
>CP070683.1:731558-754044 GCA_020352645.1 Candidatus Bathyarchaeota archaeon
GAAAGACAGAGCTCCACGTCCAGCTGAAGCCCGGAATCTTCGGAGTAAAAGTGCAAATAATGCCTCCAGACTCAATCTTCCCGGACAAGATAACGCTACCTCCTCAGGAAGCAGTGACAGAAGCCTCTGAGACCCCACCTGTGGGACAAGGAGAGGAGGCAGTGACAGAAGCCTCTGAGACCCCACCTGAGGGACAAGGGGGAGAAGCTGAAGCTGAGCTGCAGAAAAAGGAACAAAAAGAGGAGACAGCCGAGTAGAGATGCCGATCATCAGGTTGAAAGACATCCGAGATATGTCTTCAGAAGATAGGCAAAAGAGGATTACAGAACTACAAACCGAACTAGTGCGACTGAGAACAATGACAAAGGCAGGAGGAGCTATTGAAAACACTGCACGCATCAGAGAGCTTCGAAAGACTATTGCTAGAATCCTGACGATTGAGCATGAAATACGGCTGTCAGAAGCGAAAGAGGCGAAGAAACTGTGACAGCGACACCCGCAATAGTCAAGCATGAGTTCATCGGCCTGAAGGTAAAGATTGCTCATTGCTCTAACTCAAAGTGCACGGGCATTGCAGGAACAATAGTTGACGAAACGCGAAACACCTTCGTCGTGCTTGATGGAAACAAGAGGAAGACCATAATAAAAGATCAAACAATCTTCCATTTCACTTTGCCTGACTCTACAGTGATAGAAATCGACGGCAACCTACTCGTAGGAAGACCTGAAGAGCGGTTGAAAAAGCGTTTGAGGAGGTTATGGTGAGGCATGTCAACAATATCTTTGAAAGCACCAAGAAAATCATGTGATGACGCCAGCTGCCCTTTTCACGGAGAGCTTTCTGTAAGAGGTCGCGCATTAAGCGGTTTAGTCATTAGTGTGAAAATGGACAAAACCGCCATAGTTCGACGCGACTATCTACACTACATCCCCAAATTCAAGCGATATGAAAGAAGGCACAGCCACATACCTGCACACAATCCACCATGCTTAGGTACAAAGGAAGGGGACAAGGTCCGAATCGCAGAATGCCGCCCACTAAGCAAGACAGTTGCATTCGTCATAATTGAGAAGGTGGGGGCCAAATAGATGGCTGCAAGGGCAAGACCGAGAGCCTTGTTCGCAAAGGCAATGGGCGGGCGAAAGCCTAAGGTTGCTCGAGGAGTCTTGAGTGGCACGATGCTCAACTGTGCTGACAACACTGGAGCGAGAAAAATCAGGTTAGTTCAAGTCATAGGCTACAAGGGACGGTTACGTCGTGTTCCCTCGGCCGGTGTAGGTGATTTGATAATGGCATCAGTACGCAGGGGCACGCCGGATATGCGTCGGAAACTGTTTCGAGCGGTTGTAGTTCGCCAAAGAATGCCTTTCCGTCGTGCAGAAGGCTTGTGGGTCCAATTTGAGGATAATGCTGCTGTGATAATTACTACTGAAGGAGAGATGAAGGGCTCTGAAATAAGAGGCCCAGTCGCAAAAGAAGCAGCAGAACGATGGCCAAGAATAGCAAGCGCCGCAAGTATAATAGTGTAGGGGGCCGATCCATGAAGATTAGAAAGCCGAGAACACAGCGAAGGAATCTGTTCCAAGCTCATGCACATACACGCCGCAAGCACTTTTCTGCGCCATTATCACCAGACCTCAAGGAAAGATACGGAGCAAATTCCTTTCCCTTGAGAGTGGGCGACACAGTTCGTGTCCTGAGAGGTGACCGGCGAGGATTCGAAGGAAAGATCACCAGAGTTGATCGAGCAAAGTTCAGGGTCTTTGTTGAAGGTGTCACACGAGAGAAAGTCGATGGAACAGCAATTCAGATTCCGATTCACCCGTCAAAAGCCATGATTATGGATCTTGACTTGAGCGACAAGCGACGCAGAGAAACTATGGATCGCAAAGGCATTCCTTCTGTGAAAGAAGTCACTACAGGGGAAAAAGCAGAGAAAACTGAGAAGAAGCCCAGAAAAGAAAGGGCGATAAAGAAGCCTCGCAGAAAGAAGAAGCCAAAGACATTGGAGACCAGATCACAAAAACAAGAGAAGACATCAGAGACCAAAACCCGAAGCGGGACAAAGAAGAAAAGAAGAAAGTCGAAAGCTAAGAAAGGAGCTGAATGATTTGGGGAAGAAAGGTGGAAGTAGACATCTCAAAAGAAAACCTGCGCCGAAATCCTGGCCCATACATCGCAAAGAACATATTTGGGCGGTAAAGCCTAAGCCTGGTCCTCATTCTCTGTCTCATTGCATACCGCTATCAATAGTCATGAGAGACATACTGCAGTATGCAAAAACACGAAAAGAGGCAATCGCTATCATTTCTCGTGGAAAGGTCCTTGTCAATGGTCAGATTCGAAAAGAAGACACATTTCCAGTAGGTTTGATGGATATTGTGACAATTCCAGATGCAGAAGAAGCATATAGAATCTTACCCGCCAAAAAAGGCCTCATTCTTCAACCTATAAAAGAAGAAGAAGCAGCGCTAAGGCTACTTCGTATAGAGAGCAAAACAGTTCTCGTTGAAGGCAGAATCCAGCTTAACCTCCACGACGGCACCAACAAAATCATCGGAGCTGCAGATCCAGAAGACGCTGCTGGAGATACCTATCAAACCCTCGACGTCGTTAAGGTTACAGTTCCCGAAGGTGAGATAACTGAGCAAATCAGGCTTCAGAAAGGAGCAAGTGCCATAATTTTCGGGGGACAAAACAGAGGAGTTCAAGGAAGAGTAGTGGACGTTGAAGAAGAAGCAGGGAAAAGACGCCGGTCACTGCTAGCCACTTTAGAAGATCAAACTGGAAAGAGTTTTCAGACAATCCTTGACTTCATATTTGTGACGGAGAGCGGTGAAAAGACAACATCAGAGTCCAAGGTGAGTTAGTTGTCAGGCAGAGAGAAGACACGTGAGAGATGGCAAGAATTCCCTATGCTGAACCCCAAGATCCGAAAGGTAACTGTCAACGTATCAGTGGGGAAGTCCGGTGAACCATTGGAAAGAGCTGAAAGAATCATTGAGCAACTGACTAGTCAGAAACCTGTAAGACGAAAAGCTAAGAAGACTATAAGAGACTTTGGAATAACAAAAGGTGAGCCGATATCTTGCGTTGTGACTCTTCGTAAAGAAAGAGCACATGAGTTCCTATCAAAGGCGCTTCAAGCTGTTGACAATAAGATACCGGAAGAAAACTTTGATGATACAGGCAATTTTTCCTTTGGAATCAGAGAACACATTGAGATCCCGGGCATAAAATACGTGCCAGAACTCGGAATTTTGGGAATGGATATCTCGGTCTCTCTTGGACGAGCAGGCTACCGCGTTAAAGAAAGAAGGAAAGGTAAAGCCACAATTGGCAAGAAGCATTTGCTGACGTCTGAGGAGGCTATCGCATACACGGAAGAAACCTTAGGAGTCGAAGTAGTCAAGAGTGTGGAATAATGGGAAAACAGAAACCTAAGAAAGAACGGAAATTCGGCAAAGGTAGCAGACCTTGCCGAAGATGTGGGTCTTATGGATCGGTGATCCGTCGTTACAATTTATATATATGCCGGCATTGTTTTAGGGAGATAGCTGAGAATCTTGGATTCAAGAAATATGAGTAGGGAAGCAGAGAAATCGTGACTGATACTATCGCAAACGGTATGACTACACTGATGAATAATGAATTGCGCCTTAAGCACGAGTGCATAATCAGTCCAGCCTCTAAACTTCTTGGCCGCGTCCTTAGAGTAATGCAGCTAAACGGCTACATAGGTGAATTCGAATTCATAGATGATGGTAGGACAGGCAAGTTCAAAGTTCAACTTATAGGCAGAATAAACAGATGTGGCGCAGTTAGGCCGCGCTTCGCCGTTAAGATAGCTGGTTTTGAGAGTTGGGAGAGAAATCTCCTGCCTTCGAGGGATATCGGTATTCTTGTCGTGTCCACGTCGAGAGGAGTGACTTCTCACAAGGTGGCCAAAGAGGAAAGAGTAGGGGGCCGTCTATTAGCGTTTGTCTACTAGAAAGAGGGTGAGAAGATGCGGCTTTTGGAAATGGAAAAGACTGTGGAGATTCCGCCAGGCGTACGTGTCGAGGTGGATGGTAGAGTTATAACTATAACAGGGGAAAAAGGGACATTAGTCAGGAATTTCTCTCATACACCTTTATCACTCAAGAAAGAAGATCAATCATTAAGAGTCAGAACCGACTGGCCTCGGAAAAGAGAAGCAGCACTAGTTGGAACAGTGGCTTCTCACATTCAAAACATGATAACGGGAGTCATAAACGGTTTCACTTACAAGCTGAAAATAGTCTTTTCTCACTTTCCAATCACCGTTAAGGTTGAAAAGAACAGAGTCCTCATAGAGAATTTCACAGGAGAACGCAGTGTCCGCACGGCGAGAATAGTGGGCAGTACAAAGGTCTCAGTTTCCTCGGATGATATAATTGTTCAAGGAATAGACCTAGAAGACGTAAGTCAGACAGCAGCAAACATTGAGCAAGCAACAAAGGTGAAGCTCAAAGATCCCAGAGTGTTTCTTGACGGCATATATGTGTACAATCGCTCGGAGGGAATGGAAAATGGGTGAGAAAGGGGAGATGAAGGAGATCCCTGGCAGCGAAGCTATCAAGTTGCGCAGAGCTATCAAAGCAAGAAAACCTAGGTTTAGGCGCTTGGAGAGCTGGCGCTACAAGCGCTTGAAAGAAAACTGGAGAAGACCTCGAGGATTAGACAACAAGATGAGAGTCAAAGCGAAAGGCTGGCCAAAATCCGTGAACATTGGATACGGGGGACCAAGGAAAGCCAGAGGGCTGCATCCTTCAGGATACAGGGAGGTCTTGGTTCATACGCCTGACGACGTAGCGAAGTTAGACCCAGAAACTGAGACTGTGCGAATAGGTCACACTGTAGGTACAAGAAAACGCATCCAGATCGCTTCAGCCGCAAGAGAAAGAGGAGTCCGGATTCTAAATCCACTTGTCACACGAAGGGCTGAAGAAGAGATGGTTGAAGAGCCAACGCTAGAGCTTGAAAAGGCAGAAGAGACGCCGCCAAATACAAAGCAGTCTGATCGAAAGAAAAAAAGGAAAGCGAGGGAATCAGATGAGTCTTAAAAGTCAACGTCGTCTTGCAGCTGAAATTCTTAAAGTTGGCCAAGGAAGAATTTGGATAGACCCAGTAAGGATTGATGATATCGAGACAGCAATCACGCGAGAAGAAATAAAGAAGTTGATTCATGAAAAAGCGATACAACCACTTCCTATAAAGGGAATTAGTCGAGCGCGGACTCGCGTCATACATATCAAAAAGAAGAAAGGGTTAAGGAGAGGTGCTGGGAAAAGAAGCAAATCGAACGCATCCAAGAAAGTCATATGGATGAGAAAAATCCGAGCACTGAGAAGACGTCTCAGGGAGCTGAAAGAGAGACGTATAATCACAGCAAATACTTATCGCACATTCTATACGATGGCGGGAAGCGGTGTGTTCGATACGATAGCTGAGCTAGAGCGACGCCTAAAGGCTAGAGGATTATGGAGGACGCGCTAGATGGCAAGAGGCCCGTCTTACCGGGTTCCTTTCAGGAGACGGAGAGAAGGGAAAACAGACTACAAAGCGAGAAGATCGTTAATAATCTCAAGACTCCCAAGAATAGTGGCCCGAGGATCGCTGAAGCACATGAACGTCCAAATAGTGGAAGCGACTCCCGCTGGAGACAAAGTTATAACAGCCGCGCACTCTCATGAACTCAAAGATTTCGGCTGGAAAGCAGCGACTGGAAACTTGCCTGCGGCCTATCTTACTGGACTACTATGTGGCGTCAGGGCTGACACGAAAAATGTGAAAAAAGCCATTGCTGACATAGGGCTGCATCGACCCACAAAAGGAGCTCGGGTTTTCGCCTCGCTAAAAGGCATCATCGATGGAGGTGTTGACATCCCACACGGTTCAACGAAATTGCCAGATGACTTGAGAATCAAAGGAAAGCATATAGCTGACTATGCAGACATCATGGTCTCATCTAGCAATGAACTCTACGAAAAAATGTTCTCAACATATTTGAGAAACAAACTGTTACCTAAAGAAATTTCATCAAACTTTGATTCTACCAGAGCGGAAATACAAGGAAAACCAAAGAAACCGAGGACAAAGGCGAGATCAAAGAAGCCTAAAGCTGCAGCAACACCCAGAAAATCCAAAGCGCGCGCGAAAGCTAGACGTGTGCGTTCGCGCAAGAAAGCAGCAACAAGTAAGCGGAAGGTTGAGAAATCATGAGAAGAAGACGTAGAGCTAGAAGACGTAGAATGAAGAGAGAAGTTCCCGAGACTTGGATGCCTAAAACCTCTCTCGGCAAGATGATCAGTGATGGCCGAATCTCCTCCATGGAAGAGATATTTGGAGAAGGACTGAAGATCCGGGAACCGGAAATCGTGGACCTGCTTCTACCCGACCTGCAAGAGGAAGTTATTCATATAAGCTTGGTCCAGAAACAAACTGACGCTGGAGAAAAATCTCGATTTAAGGCGATCGTAGCAGTCGGGAACGGAGATGGTTACATCGGACTGGGCAGCGGCAAAGCAAAGCAAGTACGCACAGCAATCGAGAAGGCTGCCACTAATGCTCGACTAAATGTGACCTTCGTGCGCAGAGGCTGTGGAAGCTGGGAATGTGGATGCGGCAAACTACATTCAATATCGTTTCAAGCAAGTGGCAAATGCGGCGGTGTGGAAATCGTACTTATTCCAGGGCCTAGAGGCCTCGGCCTGGTCGCTGGCGAAGCAGCAAAAGTGATTCTGGGACTTGCTGGTATCAAAGATTGCTGGACAAGAAGCTTCGGTTCAACCCGAACAGTTCCCTCGTTTTCCTACGCTATCTTTGACGCTCTGCTAAAGACGTACAGCCTCGTTATACCTGAAGATTGGGTGCGGTGAATTGTCCGAGAAACGAAGATGTCTCGCAGTAGTTCGTGTTCGTGGGGTAGGCGATGCCTCACCAAAGATAGAGAGAACTCTTGAACTTCTTCATTTGAATCGAAACTGTCACATAACACTCGTCGATAGCCGCTCCAGCATTCTTGGTATGCTGAAGAGAGCAAGTAAATTCGTCACTTGGGGCGAAGCAAGTAAAGAAAGCATAGCGTTACTGCTTAAGAAGCGAGGAAGACTAGTCGGTGACAAGAGAGTTGATGAAGAATATGTTAAGAAGGCAGGTTTCAAAGACTTGGAAGAGCTTGCAGCAGCCATATATAATCTGGAGGTAGATCTTCAACGCTTAACAGATTTCAAACCTGTTTTCCGTGGCCACCCTCCTAAGAAAGGGTACAAAGGAAAAATCAAGAAGAGCTATAATGTCGGCGGAGTCACTGGCTATCGCGGTGAGGCCATTAACAAACTGATAGTAAGTATGGCTTGACTAGGAAAGGTGTGCTAGAAAAATGCCTCACAGACTTCGAAAAACCCGCAAGAGGCGAGGTAGCAGAACAGTCGGCTGGGGTAGAGTTAGTCAACATCGGAAATCTGGCCAGAAGGGAGGGAGAAAAGTCGGTCGGCGCAAGCATCTTCGATCATATGTGCTTAGATATGAACCAGATTATTTCCGCAAGAAAGGATTCCATTCCTTGGAACCGACAAAGATAAACGTGCTCAACGTGGGGGATTTGGAGGAGTTGGCAGTGAGGCTCTCCATCAAAGAAGGTTTAGAGGAAAAAGGAGGGCTCGCAATTCTGGATTTGGAGAGGCTAGGGTATAAAAAACTATTAGGCATGGGAACAGTGACCAAACCTTTTTCAGTAAAGGTTGGGTCTTATTCCAATTCAGCCGCTCGAAAAGTGGAAGAAGCTGGCGGCGAACTTATCACAATCAAGCAAGAACGAGTTTAGGTGACAAGATCAGGACGAATAAGACATGGCTGGCAGGTTCCTAGGACTTTTCAAACCTCTTGCAAGGTTCCTGCCGGAAGCAAAACCACCGCGGAGAAGAGTTGGGTTCAACCAGAAAATATTGTGGACTGCTCTGGCACTAATAATCTACCTCATTATGGCTGAAATCCCATTATATGGCCTTCAAGCTGGAGAAAGTGGTTTTGAACTAAGCTACCTTAGGGTCATCTTTGCCTCTAACCGAGGAACTCTACTGGAGCTTGGAATAGGCCCCATAGTGACAGCTGGCTTGATCCTGCAGCTTCTAGCAGGTTCAGGAATGATAGGAGCCGACATGTCAAATCCTGAAGATCGAGGGCTCTTCACCACTGCAAGCAAGTTCTTTGCTATTCTACTGACAGGAGTTCAAGCATTCGCCTACATCGTTGGCGGGGTCTATGGATCTTTACCTGTGGCCACAAGCATCGTTATCTTTATCCAACTGCTGTTTGCCGGCGTAGTCATTATTTTGCTGGATGAAATGATTCAGAAAGGTTGGGGTATAGGAAGCGGGATTAGCTTATTCATCATGGCTGGAGTAGCGCAGAAAATAGTTCTAGATAGTTTCAACCCATTCCCTGGCCCAGGCACATTCAAGAGCGCTGGTGCTTTTCCAGCACTCCTGCAAACAATAACCGCGGGCCAACCGATTTTTTCATCCGTTCTGGAGTATGTACCGGCCAACGCAACATCAGGTACTCCGGCTCATTTCATCCCTGCTGTGGAGAACGCATTCATACGTGCTGGAGATCTACCCTCACTGCTTGGATTCTTCACAACTATTGCAGTCTTCCTCATTGTCATTTACGTGGAAGGCGTAAGAGTTGAGCTTCCAGTATCCCACGCGGGATACCGAGGCTATCGTGGAAGATACCCGATCAAACTTCTATACGTTTCAAACTTGCCAGTAATATTCGCATCAGCCCTGTTTGCGAATGTGTACTTCTTCTCACAGATTCTCTGGGTGAACCTCAACCCGCAGAACATGAATCCTTTCCTCAATCTTTTGGGAACTTATTCAAGCGGAGGTGGACAGCCTCAACCTACAGGTGGGCTTGTGTACTATGTAATAGCTCCACGCAACATCCTAGATGTCGCCCTCAATCCTGTGAGAGCGCTGATATTTGCTGCACTAATGGTCGCGTTTTGTATAATCTTCTCCCTAACATGGCTTGAAGTAGGTGGCCTAGGGCCATCAACCGTTGCAAGGCAGCTCGTAGATTCCGGGATGCACATACCAGGCTATAGGAGATCAGCTCGGCCAGTAGAGATGGTGCTGAAACGCTACATCCCTGCAGTGACTATTCTCGGCGGACTAATTGTAGGTCTGATTGCGGCGTTTGCGGACTTTTTCGGCGTCTTTGGAACAGGCATGGGCGTACTGCTTTCAGTCGGCATAATCTATCAATACTATCAGCAATTGATGCAAGAGCGAGTTGCAGAGATGTATCCAGCATTCCGCAGATTGTTCGGAGGCTAAACGCACCGAAACTTCTCGATTATTGAGGAAGCTCAAGCCTGTAGAGCAATAATAGTTAAAAACCACAACGATTCTAAACTGCTGTAATGAGAAAGCAAGGTTGAACAACATTGGTAGTTCCTTTATTCTTAGATTGGCTGCTTGGCCCGCTCGCGCCAGCAGCAACGATCTTCATAATGTTACTTTGCATATCACTCACCTTTCTAACGTCTCTAGTTAACCGCTTGCTGACCAATCCAGAGCAACTGCGAACTTGGAGAAGAGAGGTGAAGGAGTGGACGGATGAATTTAGAGAGGCGCAGAAAACGAAGGACAAGAAGAAACTTGCGAAGGTTGAGAAACGGAAGGCTTACATAATGAAGCTTCAGCAGAAAATGTCGTGGCAATCCATGAAGGTTTCGCTTTTTTTCTTCATTCCATTTCTCCTCATGTGGCAGGTGCTTTGGGGCATATACAGTGAACCTGTTGCATTCCTCCCCGGATTCGGCCCACTATCAATAGTCTTATGGTATCTTCTGTGCTCTCTCTTCTTCAGCACCATATTCTCTAGGGCTTTTGGAGTAGGGATAGGAGCAGAGTGAAATGCCTCGCCCAGCTATGAGGACGAGAAGCCGGAAGCGAAAACGTCACTCTTTGTCAGGAGGACGCAGTAAAACCTCGCTAAGAGAGGAGATGATTGGTGGCCGAAGGTGCACTAGCTGTGGAGGCACAATACCCTTTCTCCCGCGCTCGGCCTCAAAGATACGCAAACTTCCAAGAAGTCAAAAACGTATCAGTCGTTCATATGGTGGGCAAATTTGCCATAGTTGTCTCAGCAACTCGCTGAAACAAGCCTTGAGAACACAAGGATCGTGGACGAAAGACCACAATGATCTCAGGGTGCAATAATCCCCGCAGCATCGTGATCTGCATATCTGGAATGGCTGGATGTGGGAAAACCACTCTGGCCAAGAAGATTGCCAAGAAATATGATCTGCTTTATTTCTCTGGTGGTGATGCATTGAAGGCCATAGCGATAAAAGAAGGCTACTCTTCTACCGAGAGAGGATGGTGGGAAAGTGAACAGGGGATAGAGTTTCTAGAGCAGCGGAGACAGAACCTTACCTATGACAGAAAGATCGACGAGGAACTCCTGAAGACAGCGGAGAAAGGGAATGTTGTACTTGACAGTTGGGCATTGCCTTGGCTTCTGAAAACAGGCTTCAAAATGTGGCTGGAGGCATCACCGGAGCAGAGAGCCCGACGGATTGTTCAACGAGACGGAACAAGCTATGAAACAGCTCTTGCAGCTATGAAAAAGAAAGATGCCGCCACCAAAGCCATTTACAAGAAGCTCTACGGATTTAATTTGGGCCAGGATTTCTCTCCCTTTGATCTCATCTTGGACGTGAATAACCTACCTCCTGAAGAGGTCATGCGCGCAGTAAGCTTGGTCCTAGACAAACTGCTAATAGAAAAAAGATGTGCATAAAGCAAGAAAGTAACAATCAGTTGTGAAGCCCCAAGATGCTTATTGCCTTGGTGCAATAATGAACTGACCTCCATCAAAGACGCTTATATTCGGAAAATGACAACTAGAGGTGACTATGAGAGGCTACAGTTCTGCCGTCGAAGCCCGTGAGCTTTCACGTGACTATATATCCGCTAGACGGAATCGCTTTGTGGGAAGAAAGAGAACAACTGTTGTAAAAGCCTTGGACAATGTTAGCTTTGAGATTCAAGAGGGCGAGCTCTTCGGCCTACTTGGTCCTAATGGAGCTGGAAAGACTACTACTGTGAAGATCCTCTGCACTTTGCTTGAACCCACAGGTGGGCATGCTTTTGTCAAAGGATATGATGTAGTGAAAGAAGCGAAGCACGTTAGAAGCATCGTCAATATGGTAGCCGGCGGCGAACGAATGCTCTATTACAGGCTAACAGGTCGAGAGAACCTGACATATTTCGCTGATCTTTATGATGTTCCGAGAAAAGAGGTTTCAAGTAGGGTGAATAAACTGCTTGAACTCGTGGGGCTATCTGAAAGAGGGAATGATGAAGTTGAGAAGTACAGCAAAGGAATGAAACAGCGTCTGCAAATCTGCAGAGGGCTGATAAACGATCCTGAAGTGCTCTTCCTGGACGAACCAACCTTAGGACTAGATGTGAATATAGCGAAAGACATCCGCAGATTCATTCGCGAAGAGATAGTAAGAGAACAAGGCAAGACAGTTCTCCTAACAACCCATTACATGTACGAAGCAGAAGAGATGTGTGATCGAGTAGGATTTCTCAACAATGGTAGACTTGTCGCTGTTGGTCAGCCCGAAGAGCTTAAGCGGAAGACACCATCGGGATTCTCTGTGGAATTGATGGTGATTCGCCTGACAGATGACGCTTTCGAAGGACTGAAACTCCTCAAGAATGTAACTAAAGTCATAGCAACGGAATACGTTGGCGAAACAGAAGGCGAGAAAATTGATCGACTAATCATCAATGTGGAAAGCGACAAAGCAGTACCAGCAGTCCTAGATTATATGTCAGCTAAGCATTGTCGAGTTGTGTCTGTCAACCTTCGTGGACCAACATTAGAGGATCTCTTCATGTTTTACACAGGTGAGACCTGAATGTTTCTTCGAACTGTTCTGGCTGAAGCTAGAAAGAACATTAAGCAATATTTCTTCACTGCTAGAGCGTTGTTTTGGGCTTTAGCCTTGCCACTGGGCAACGGACTCTACTTGTACTTTCTATATTTGCCATTTGGCTCAAGGACGGTTAATCTTGAGTTCACCTCTCGGGTTTTTACACTTGATCTCGCCGGGTTTACGCTGATTGGACAGCTGTTATACTCGTTCTTCACTATGATGCTGCTTGCAGGTGTAGCATTTGACGCAGAGAGATGGCAAGGCACTCTGGAATCTGTTCTGCTGTCTCCAGCCAACAGGATTGCCATTCTTCTGGGAATGGCTCTCGCAAACACTCTAAGTTACGTATGGTTGCTAATGGGAGTGATGTTCTCGTGGGTGATGTTTCTAAACGTGAGTGTAGTCATAAGCGACCTTCCTGCTCTTCTGGCATCGGTATTGCTCTCCTATCTTTCGCTGGTGGCTCTAGGAATGAGTCTTGAAGCATTCTGCATTCACTCGAGAAGAGCACATATGTACGTCAACATGTTGCAGGAGCCAATTATGTTTCTTTCAGGCTTGATCTTTCCACTTCAGTCGATGCCTGAAGCTCTCCTGCCAATCAGCTACCTTCTGCCATTAACATTCGGCTTGATTTCTGTCAGGCTTACTCTACTTGGAGGCGCGTCAATATTTGATGTAGCAATTCCCTTAACCATACTTGGCATCATGATCATCATCTTTACCGCTTCAGCAGTGTGGCTTGTAGGTTACGCTGAACGCAACGCCAAAGCGAAGGCCACTTTAACCCAGTTCTGATGGAGGCAAAACTATGGTCTTTCACAGTCTCAGAGTTGTTGTCGCTGCCGCTAAATTCAATCTGATAATCACGCTAAGGTTCTTCAGTGGAACAGCCATCGCTCTCCGACTCTTCGCGCCAATAATGACTTTAGGATCAGCATGGGTGTTATACAATCAGATTTACCGGGGCGCATTAACACCTGAGTTCGGAACTCTTGATTACCTGTCTTTTATCACAATAGGAAATGCGTTCTACGTGTTCGTCTTTGCAGCTGCTTTCGTGGTCGGCAGGGTCATGTTTTGGGAGAGGGCGACGGGGACAATTGAAGCGACCTTCATGACGCCGATGAATCGGTTAGCATACATGGCAGGAATTATGGTGGCTGCCGCAATAAACTCACTCATCGACTTCGCAGCGGTCTTCATCATCGGCATTCTCTTCGGCTTTCATGCAACTTCATTTAACGTCCTTCTGTTTCTCGCAAGCATGTTCCTCACAGCATTAGCTCTCTTCGGAGTCGGCTTGATCGTCAACGCAGTGACTCTAACCTTGAGAGATCGAACTACAACAGCGAACACATTGATGATATTGTTCTTGGTTTTCAGCGGGTTGGTCTGTCCGATAGAACTAATGCCTCAGTGGGCTCAAACGATCTCAAAAGCTTTGCCCTTAACTTATGGGTTAAAGGTGATGCGTGCTTCCTTACTTGGAACCGCAACCTTTGATCTGGTTTATGAGCTGGCTACTCTTTCTGTGATAGGCGCCATATACATCTGCGTGGGTGCCTTGACATTGAAGCTAATAGAGAGAAATCTTAAGAAGAGGGCGCTGTTTTCAGTTTTCTAGCCTGCAGCGATCAGGTTTTGAATGCTTCGTGAGACAGCCTCAGCAAGATTCCAGTTATCCGGAGGTGAGCTTGAATTTTCTTCGTGCTGCCTCAATCAATCCCACAGGTCCAGTCATCATGACATCGCCTGCTGGGGTTGCAACGTGAACTGGAAGTTTCGTTCTGGCCAGAAGGTTGCGCTTAGGTCCCGTTGCCACGATTTTCTGAATGTTCGAGAGCCCTCCAGGTTTTTCCAGGTAGAATAGGCCATGTCCTCGATCATTGAAGACCTCTTCATCTGAAAGGGTGCCGTCAGCAAAATTCACTATGAGTCTCTCAGTTTTCTCAGGCGTTAGAAACCTTGTATGATGCTCAACAACCGCTGTGATTTTCTCGTCAGAGACTAGTGCCGCCATTGTGTGTCCGTTGCCGACGTTGATTGCCAAGATGTGATCTAGCTTTTCTGCAGACGGGTCTTTCAGGCATCCAAGTACTGCGTCAGGTGAGGTATCCATGAGCAAGATTCTGGCTTCCTTCAACTGCTTTCTGCAGGCTGAGGCTGCAGATTTCATTCTGAGGAAGTGTGGTGGAATCTCATCTTCAGCAAAGGCAAGGCTTTCAGGTTTTGGATTGTCCTGAAGTAGTCTCTTCATCGTGAGGATGCGGTGTCTTCTATTACTCATTCCTTCTGGTGGGATGCCGTGATCTTGAACAGCGACTGCAACGCATTCAGCATCTGATAGAGTTTCACCGAAAAGTGTCAAGAATCCCTGAAGTTTTGCGAGTTCAACTTCTTCAAGAGTCAAGGCTTTCCCCTCGAAGTTACTCGGTTTGTCTTCGCCTTTAGCTATCTCGATTCCTAACTCTCTAACTTCATCAAGGCGGTTTCTTACCGTATATGCTGCGGCTTCAGTCATTATAGCTCTGTTTCCTCTTTTCACGTGTTTCTTCAAAGCTGAAGCGAGTGCTCCGCCTCCTATTGTGCTTCCATTAGCGAAAACGCTCTCTCTCAGGTGAGTGGCTTCTCTCACTTCCTCCGCAAACAACTGGGAAGGAGAAGGTAGAACCATCTTTATGTTGTTCTCAATCGTCTCTTTCGATTCATCATATAGAAGGATGTCTTGGGTGCCTGCGCCGATGTCCACCGCGAGGATCTTCATAGCTCCCTGCTTCTGCAGATGAGTGTACATACAAGCATGCTCCTGAACTCGCTGATCTGGCATTTTTGTAGTAAATGCTTTATTTAAGGTCAACTTGACAAATCATGCGCGCAGGAAATGATGCGTATGGTAAAAGCTGTTGTATTCCTTGCTCCTGGATTTGAAGAGATAGAAGCGTCAACAATTGTTGATGTTCTCAGAAGATGTGGTGTGGGTGTTACTATAGCTGGTTTGACTGCTGGGTTGATAGAAGGATCACATGGAATAAAGTTCGCGTCCGACATAGTGGTAGAGAATCTTGAGGTTGCTGATTATGATGCAGTGATTTGTCCAGGAGGAGCGCCTGGATATGAAAACCTCATGAGAAATACGAAGGTGATCGTTGCTATCAAGAAGGCTTTCAAGTTGAATAAACTTGTTGCAGCTATCTGTGCAGCTCCGGCGGTCTTGTCGAAGGCTGGTGTGCTAGAGGGCAAGGATTGTACGATCTATCCGGGAATGGAAAGTGATCTTCTACGGGGTGGCGGTAAGCCCAAGAAAGAAATCGTCGTCGCTGACGGTAACGTGATAACTAGCATGGGGCCAGCTACAGCATTACCGTTTGCACTCGAGTTGGCAGCTAGATTGGTCGGTCCGAACGTTGTGAAGGAAGTCAAGGAGCGAACGCTGACACAAATGGTCCTAAAATGAGCAGTTCACGCGCATATGACAATATTCCAAATTCATCTATCTGGCTAAGAGAAAGGTGCTTCTGAGTTTTCTTTGGCAGAACTTCGGGTGATTTCGAATAGATCATCCTCACTCATGTTTGCAACTGTCCAGGCTAGTCTGCGAACCTCCGCATCTGGCATGGCTTCTTTTAGCAACTGTGTTTTCACTTTTTCAAGCGTTGATTGGTTGAGGGCAATTGTCACCTCAGGACAATTCTCTTTCTTTCTGAACTTGGCTTGAATAGTGTCTGAATCCTCTAAGGATAGCCTTCGATTGCCAACGGTGCAATGAGTACTGACTTGGAGTCCGTCTATGATGCATGAGAAGGGAACGTGAAGTGGCAATGATGCTGTAATCTCGAGTTGATCAAAGCTTTGCTCGCCGATTTCTTTCAACCCAGTAAGTCCCATTCGAACACCGATTACTAAGAACGGTCCTAGGTGACTGTGGAATTCGGCGGCCTTCTCCAGGAGGGATTTGAGCGTTGGCGTTGCTCTTTCGGATGTCAGATGCTTGTTCATTCTCAAGCCCTGATTTGGCGTTTTGTTTTGATTCCTGGATCAATTCCTCGTGTGCTTAGAGCATTCATTATGCTGACGCCTATTATTCCCCCAATGACGCCGCCAACTGCGTGCAATCCCACCCAGCCCAGCACTCCACCCCATCGGGCTAGAGCTGTTGATTGCATGAAAAATGATCCTATTATCAGACCAGCAAGGGATGCTGACAACACTGAGAATGCGAAGAGTGCTGTCGAGCCTATGAGTTTCTTGTCAAACAGCCAGTGATGTCCCCCCAGAGATGTCAGTACGTCAAACATGATGGAGGCAGCGAAGAACCCGAAGAATTGGAGTGCCGCTGGTCTCACAACCAGGTTTATAATCAGCGCTATGAATCCAACAAATGTCGCCGTCCCAATTTTTCTCGACCACCATACCGCAAGAATGAGCGCTGAGAAACCGATGAGATCACATGCAAAGGGCAGGTGGAATATTTGGAAGAATGCCGGTGATATTGTCACATTCAACACCCCCCACAAAGCTGCGAAGAGAGTTATTGCGGCAAGATCACGGGTTTTGAAATACACCGTTAGATCACCTTTGGATAACACTTTTTTGCGGAAATGTAACACGAAGCTTTGCATTTAAAGCCTTTGCATTTAAAGCCTTTGCATTAGGCTGGCAATTCTTAAACGCGTGGTCAACACATCACTTGCTAGTCGTTGCTATGCTGAGAAAATGTTCAGTCTTACTTGTTCTACTCCTCGTCTGGCCTTGAGTTTTTCAACTAGCCGCTTGATTTTCTCCGCTTCACCTATTACAGCAATTGTTTCCAAACACTTGTCTTTGCTTATGTGCACATGCATTGAGGCACAAATTACGGATTCGAACTGATGCTGAGTGTCAGTAAGATCCACCTCTACCCTTCGCGTTTTATGGTTGAAAATCATGGTGATAGAGCCCACTTTTCTGCCTTTGACGTCTGCAAGCCATTTGTGTTCATTGACAAATGCTCGTACATTGTCGTGAATGGCCTTTGAACGGCTTTTATAACCCATATCGCTGACGACTTTATCAAGATCTTCAAGAAGCTCAGGTGGAAAAGTAACACCTACACGAACTATTTTCGCCATGCTCATCATCTCGACTGAGAGGTCTTTAAGTTGACTTACTTTTATTTCTTAGCGCGATTCAAACCAGAAAAATCCAAGAGTGACGCATCTAAAGGAGTGAAAGGATACAAGCGTTCAAATGGCCATTCTATTACTACCGCAGTGCTTCTTGCATTTCGCAAAAAGTGGGGGGCTAGATCCCCCTGGCTAACTCTACCACCTTTCTAAGATTCTCGATATCAGATCTTCTTGTGTCCTTCGGTGTCTCAAGTATCAGGGGGAGTTGTCCAAGGCTACTTCTTAGAAGGTTTCTGAACCCTTCTTCCCCGATTTTTCCCATACCAATATGTTCGTGACGGTCGGTGTGCGCTTCCAAGTCATCCTTGGAGTCGTTCAAGTGGACAAGTCTCAGCTTTTTCAACCCGATTATTTCGTCGAATTCTCCAATTGTCTCTTGCACAGAGTTTTGGGTTCTGAGGTCGTAGCCCGCTGCGAAAGCGTGGGAGGTGTCGAAGCAGATCCCGACCCGTTCAGGATAGGCCAACCCTTGGACTATGTGCGAAATGTCTTCAAAAGAGCTGCCCATGCTGTTTCTTGTTGCCGCTGTATTCTCGAGGAGAAGCATGACATCCCCACGCATAACTTCAAAGGCTTGGTTGATGGCTTCTATTATTCTCGCGAAACCACTTTTCATGCCGGCACCGAGATGACTGCCTAGATGTGTGACGAGATAGGAAATCTCTAACTTGCTACACCTTTGTAACTCCGACACGAGAGTCCTGCAAGACTTTGCATATACGTCATCTTTCGGCGAGGCCAGATTTGGGAGGTATGGCATATGGGCGAAGACGGGTTTCACGTCATTGCTACTTACTTTCTTGATGAAGGCTTCAGTCTCCTTCGTGATAAGTTCTCTTGGTTTCCATTGCCGCGGGTTGCTTGTGAAGATTTGGAAGGTTGTGTACCCTCTGTCAATCGCCCTATCCACCGCTTTGTCGATAGAACCCATGATAGAGACGTGAAATCCGATCCTCACCTGCATTAACCTCTGACAATACCTTAGTGAGTATTTGTGCTAAGAATCTCCTGATGTTAACACAGAAAGCCGCATTAGCTTTGCAAACCGGGAACTTTCCAGTTTAGTGATGTTGGCACCCCATGGGATTCGAATCCTACTCGTAGAAATGTCACTCGCAAACCCTTTCGTGTGGTTTAGGCAGTTTATGGATTTGTCTGGGAAACTATTCTTTTCCCAGTTCTCTTTACCTCATCTAGTAGGAAATCGATATCTTGTTTTCTGCTCCGGTGATTGACATTACAGGCACGAAGCATGTACCTGCCCTTGATCGTTGTGTCAGAAACCATCCAGAACGATATCTTGTTGAGATCGCTATAGATCGACTTGTTCAGCTTCTCCAGCTCTAACTCAGAAAGAGCCTTTGGCCTGTAGCGGAAGCAGACGATGTTGGAGACTACCGGAGCTGTGATCTCCATTTTTGGATCACTCTCAATTATTTCGGCCAGGTAATTTGTCTGGTCAATGTTCTGTTGGATAATGTTGCTGTACTTTCTTCGACCGTAGGCTCTGAGGAGCATGTATGCCTTGAGGCTGGTGAAGTTTCTGGAAAGCGGAAGAGCTAGGCTGTGAGGATTGGTTATTTGATCTTCCACTTGATCAAATGCCGATTTAAGATATCGCGCCTCATGACCATAGACAAACGTGCTGTAATGAGCGAGTCGATCTCTCACGAGAGTGCATCCAATACTGTAGGGCATGCACATCCACTTGTGAAGATCAACAGCTAAGGAGTCTGCATCTTCCATGCCGTCTGCGAGATGCCTGTGTGTGTTAGAAATCTTCACCCAGGCTCCGAAAGCGCCATCCACGTGGAACCACATGTTCTCTCTCTTCGCAAGACCAGCTAGAGCTTTGAGATCATCAAACGCGCCGCTGTTCACAGTTCCGGCACATCCAATTATGCAGAAGGGATGGTTGTTCCGCTTTTTGTCGTCTTTAATTGCTTTCTCAAGGGCGTCGAGGCGTATCCTGCAGTTATCATCGGTTGGGATCCACCTTAAAGCCTCGTTTCCGAGGCCGAGAAGTTCAACTGAACGCTCAAGACAATGGTGGGTCTCATCACCACAGTAAAGAGTCATTCTTTGATTGAGCTTCTGAACACCTTTTGTCTTCATGTCAACGTTGGCCTTAGCGTTTCGCGCTACAGCTAATCCTGTAAAATTGGCTTCTGAGCCCCCGCTCACTAAGACTCCGCCAGCTTCTTCGGGGAAATCAAGCATCTCCTTGATCCATTTGATTACTTGTGCGTGGACATGTGCCTCTGCGAGAAAAGCTTCTTGGGCACCATTCATACCAGCTCTTAGCATCTCAACAAGCATCCCATAAGGAGTGCCTGTCCCGGCGACTACTCCCCAAAACCGAGGCCTCGTGTGCGGCATTGTATAGGGAAGAATGTTCTGTTGGAATACTTCGTAAACCTTCTCTTCGCCTTCCCCCTCTTGTGTTAGAGGAACGCAAATCTCGTTGACAGCATTTCGGGAAGGAGAGCTTGATGGTTGAGATCTCAAATTCTGCTGATATGTGAGCATGTCGTCAAGCATTTCGTGAGCTAGCTTTCGCAGGGCGTCCCAGTCTTTAGGGTCAAGTGTCTCTTCCTGTGCGGCATCTTTCGGTTCTCGTCTCATGCTTGCCTGTATCTCCCATTAACTGCACTTCTAGTGAGCTGATCTTCTAAAATGGCTTGTGGAGAGGGCTTTGGTTATTTGCTAGAGCGTGGGGGGAATTCGAATCCTCACACCCGTGGAAGCATCATACCCCATCATCTCTACTCAGTTTCTGTCTACATCAATCCTAAAAAAGTCTCATTCGAGTCATGATGAGGCAGAGTTATCGATTCTTTTTCTGCTTTGTTCCGCAGCAAGCGCAGACTATGTATCCTTGTTTCATCTTCTTCTCAATGAAGCTTCTACACTCTTCTTTTGTGAGAAATAAGGGGCTGCCACAGTTCTTACACAACGATTCAGTAAACCTAATCTTGGTCATCGATAAACAAGATTGGGATGATGACTCATTAAGTTTTGCGTAAGCTGCAAAGGACGCATATGCATTTGGAAATTGCCGGCGCCTTGGAGATTATTTTACCTAAGGGCTGAGAGAAAAAGATACCCTGAGTATGAACTTAGAGCCTCTTTAGAGATAACCGATAAGCTATTACTCCTAAGGCGAACAGAATCACGCCGGAGATTGACATGTAGAGGATTTCCGGTATTATTGCGTCGAATGGAAGATTTTTTGTCATAATGCTCTGCATAGCGTTGACTAATTTTGTGAAGGGAAGAGCCGCCCCAAACAATTGAGCTAGTTCTGGCATTATGGAGAGAGGGAAGAAGGCTCCGATGAAAAATTGAAGTGGAACACTGATTAGAACTGCGACAGAGTTTGCGGCCTCTTCGTTTTTCGCCAGAGATGAGATTATCAGGCCGATCCCGATTGCCGAAAGCGCTCCTAAGAATGTTGACAGTGCAATGGCTGGGATATTCCAGTAGAGATTAACTTGAAAGAGAAGTATGCCACTAGTAAGCATGATGATTGCAGATAGATAGACGATGGCTAAGCAAGAGACCACCTTTCCCGCTAGCACAGTTATGGGAGAGACTGGGGCGATAACCATTCGCTGAAAGGTTCCTTTTGTGCGCTCACTTGCGATGGCCACAGAAGCATGGTTTAACCCGCTCCAAAGGAGGACAAGACCTAGGGTGCCTGGAACCATGTAGTCAATCCACCTTAGCTGGCGTCCAGAAATATCTGCCTGGCTGGCTGAAACTGTAATCGGATCGGCAAGAACTTCAGCATAGTCCTGCAAATTCTCTGGAATTTTGCCAATCGTAATTTCCTGATAATATCCAGTAAATCCAGAGATGAAGCCAAGAACGCTTTGCTGCGCGATTATGGAGCCTGTGGGGTCGCCGGGATCTGTGTAGAGATCAAGAAGGGCTTTTGTTGGGATTGGCGTTCCTAGACTGTCATTATATTGGAAGGAGAGCGTTTCTGTGAAGTTGGCGGGTATGACCACGGCAATCTTAATCTGCCCGCGACCAATATCATACGCAGCAGTGCCATCGGTGTCTTTATCACCGTACGCCTCATAATCATAAGCCGTGAAGTTAGCGTCTTTCAACGCTTGTACAAACGCGTTTCCAATAGTACTGTTTTGAGAAAGAGTGCAATTTACATCGATCATTTCTCCGTCTAGGTTAACTGTCCCGACGCTGATGCGACTTGTTTCTCCTGTGCCTTGAGTGCCGAACGTGAAGCCAATTATGACAAAGAGAACAGATCTGGAGATTATGGTTGAAATGCTATGCTTCTGCAGGACACCACAATCAAAAACCAAGGTAACGCACCATTCAAGTGTGCCTTGGAAAGCCTTCCAAAAGCATCTCTCAATGCTTGTATCGAAAGGTTTCTTGCAGATTCATCACAGCCGAATCAAGTATGTCACCACGCAAAAGGGATATGCGCTTATCGAAAAGTGGAGTCAGCTATAAGATCTTCTACAAACGTAGAAGCTCGCGAGCGCGCTCTTTCAGATGAGGAGAAAGTCGCCTGCGTATATCGTGCCTGCAATCAGAATCCAGAATATGTCACTTCATGAAGGACGACATTTATAGAAAATAGATCCTTCTCTTTGGTGAGAGAAAGAGAGATGACAGATCTGGAGATAATTATCGCAAAATACTATTTTCCGAATGAGTTATTTGTTGGGCAAGTTGAAGAGATTATCGCCTTGTTAACTGAGAGGTACGCAACCCATTTCCCGCTCGACCAAGCGGTGAACAAGGCAAACCGTTTCGTATTAATGTACTATCTAGGCGCCAAAGAAGCTTAGAGCATGTATGCATGCGTCTTTATCCATCTTCTATCTCAGTGAAAAAGCAGCATTGTTCAGGACTCCGGTAGTATAGTCAGGTTCGAACAAGGCAGAATTGGAGAAATCTCCCGTATAACCCCCATTTCTTTTTCCCACTAGCTTGCCCGACTTGTGGAGCAGGCTATCCTAACGCATGATAGAGTTCATCCAGGGTTTTAGAATCCAAGAATATGATCTCAAGGTTCTTCAGGCACAGCAACATTAGCTTTTTATGAATCTGTCAACTCATCCTGAGATGATTGGAAATCCAGATGAAGAGGAATACAGCTGATGACAAATTATCATTTTAAAGGCTACGAGCCTGGATTTGAAGTTGCCCAGAAGGAGATTGGATTTGAAGTAGCAAGAAGATGGGTATGGCCTTCTGCACACACTTATGACGATCTTAAAAGCGAAATTGGTGATAATTTCAGTGATGAATCAATCATTTACTGTTTCGCAGATAACAGAATTGTAGGTT
>CP070683.1:754144-758087 GCA_020352645.1 Candidatus Bathyarchaeota archaeon
TGTACAAGAAAGCTCTAGATCATCTAATAGCACAAGAGGGGACTGAATATCACATGTGCACGGTATGCGGATTCATAGCCGACGGCAAACCTCCAACAAGCTGCCCGATATGCGGAGCACCCCAAACGAATTTCAGAAAGATTGAATGAGTGCACACAGCTCTATCCCAATTCGCAATAAGAGACAAGAACATATGCACAGAATTTCTACGGATAATCCACTCTGTATATTTTCCCTTTGCCATTATCGAAGAGCTTTGTGAAGTATTGTGGCGTCAGCGTGTCGTCGAAGAGGAGCCGCAACAGTGTGACTTGGGTGCCAAGTGTTGTGGGGTGATATTCACCGCCCTCCACAGTCAGATATCGTGTTGAGTTAAAGCCGCCGATTTCGGCGATCCACTGGAATTTCTGCAGTTCATCCGGTACGAAAACCAAAGCATATGATACTCCGTATTTCTTCATGATGGGCAAAGACTGCGTCTCAGGTAACATGAAAATTCTAGACAAGTCATGAATCTTTTCTGATGACCCCCAAGTTCCGAAGAGTTGAGCTGCTAGATTGTGCCAGAGATCTCGGCTTGCCCCTACTGTGTGCCATATGTCTTTCGAAGGGTAAGCTTCAATTGCTTCTCGATTGCTCCATGCCTTTACTGCACGACCGTAATCCCACCAGCACAATATGACATCTCCTGGATCTGTGAGGTTTTCAAGCTCGGTGAAGGTCTCTGGCATGCCCTCTTGCCTAGAGAAATACCGCAGAACATCGTCTTCTCTCTCTCGAAGACTGTATTGAAGCATGACAAGCATTAAAGTCGGAACTAGAATAACGATGGCTAGGGCGAGTATGAACCATTTGCTGCGGAGAAAATCCCTCTTCACGATGCGCGTGCTCCACGGGCGTTGATAGGAAGATGCTAGGTGACCACACCCATGCGGTGCAGTTCCTCTTCGAGACCTGCCTTCGTCTGCTTCAGGCTTTGTCGTTTAGAGGTGTATTCATCTCCATCGATCTTTGCAGCTCTGAAGTCTTTGTCAAGATTTGCTAGCTGTTCCGTGATGTCATTTATTCTAGCCCTTAGTTGATCCACGTAGGACAATGCAGTTTCGTCTTCAGTCACTTGGGCGGGTGTAAGTGCGGCCTTGATTGATCCATCCTCGATTTTTAGTATGCGGTGTGCAGCTCTTGCGACGCTAGAGTCATGGGTCACCATTATGATTGTTTTGCCAAGCTCACGATTTGCGATTAGTAGGTAGTCTACTATCACTTTGGCGGTTGCAGTATCGAGTTCTCCGGTAGGCTCGTCTGCTAAGAGTACAGGGGCGTCGTTTGCTAGTGCTGCGGCTATAGCTACACGTTGCTGTTCCCCGCCGCTCAGTTCGTCCGGTTTGTGATTGGAACGATCTACCATTCCTACTGTGTTTAAGAGCTCATCCACTCTTTTGTGTCTTAGCCCTCGAGAAGTACCTACCGCAATCATAGGTAGTTCGATGTTTTCTGCGGCGGTCAGTGTTGGGATAAGATTTAGGTTTTGGAATATGTGGCCAACGTTCTTTCTTCGAAAGTCAATCAAATGTGAATTCTCTAGGGATGTGACTGTGATGTCACCCACTTGTACTAGGCCCGCAGTGGCTCTGTCGAGGCCTCCAACTATGTTGAGAAGGGTTGTTTTGCCGCTTCCACTCGGGCCAATGATGGAGATGATTTCTCCAACTTCTACATCTAGGTTTAAGCCTCGAAGGGCTTGAACTTCGACATCTCCAAGTTTGTAAACCCGTATTAAATCCTTGACTTGTACTTTCATACTTTCTAGCCTCTCACAATTCTTTCTAATCTTGAAATGTATCTCTTGGACACTAAGATAATCGGAATAATTGATAGTGCAAAGACGAAGATGATGGAGATGGAAAGAATGATGATTGAGTCGGTGGGCAGAGTAATCCTGCGTGTGACAAGGGTGAACAGGGTTGCGTTCATTGCTGTTATGGTTCCGTTGGCTATGATCATTCCAACGATGAGACCTAGTCCTACTGCGAAAACTACGATTGCCAAGCTTTCACAGAGCAGCATCGCTATTAATTGCCTGAAAGAAACTCCCCGAACGTTCATGATTGCCACTTCTTTCTTTCGCTCCTGTAAGCTCACTGTCATCACCAATCCTGTGGCAACTGAGCCTGCAAGAACTGCAAAGATTACTCCAATCCGCTGTACGGTTGACGTGCCACTGAGGAGCAGGTTGCTTTCTTGGGCATCAAGTTGTTCTTCAACAGATTGAACCTGCAAAATGTCTGTTGGGTTGAAGTTTCGGATTTGTGACGCCACGTCTCTCCCGTTTGCACCAGAACTGATCTTGACCAGCACTCTTTCTGTCGCGAATTCGCCATCTTCAAGCGAATGGTAGAAGCTTGCTGGAACATAAGACCAGAATCTGGAGCCTAGGTATTGTGTTTGATCTTCTCTGATGAGAGGTTGGACGCCTCCTGTGATTTCGCGTCCGAAAAATCCTACTACTTCAAGTGCTGTATCTGCTCCATCAACGCTGAGAGTCACGAGATCTCCGATTCCCAGATCTAGATCTTTCGCTACGCCTAACTCAATTATGATGGTGTTATTCTGGTCAGTCAGGTGCTGAAAGGCGTTTTGAACATTATTTCCTGTGAACCACTCATGTTCGTAGTAGGCAGTGGATAGCCACTCTGATGGTTCCACGGCTATTATCTGTAAGTTATGCAGGCTGGTTTCACCCCGAAACATGTATTGGGTGGTGGTAGATTCCACATTCTCTAGATTTGTGATGTTTTCGATAATAGCAGAGGAGTTAGCGCCATAGCTCAGGAAAAGGCTGACGTCTGCTCCGACAGAGGTTTTAACCTGTCGAATTGTGTAGTCTTCTTCGCTGGCTAAGGTTACAACCGTTTGAAAACCGTAGCCAATTATCAGAGCTATCAGAAAAGCGACCGAGGCAGCCCTTGCTGGGTTGCGCTGAACGTTCTTTGTCGCTAGGCTTCCCAAGTCTCCTAGGAATTTGGCAGCTCTCGCTACGATTTCCTGAAATTTCAAGGAACCACGGATAAGGACTTTGGTTAGACCCCAAAAGAACAGCAAGGGCCCCAAATATACAAGCACACTGTCAATAGCTATCCAAGCCGCCAGCAAAATCATCAGTAGAATATTCGAAACTGGCAAGGGTCGCCCTGCAAGAAACTGAGCCACGCTTGGAATGCCTATGAGAAACATGATTATCTTGTACCCACCTAGGATTAGTGCAATCCAAGGCCATCTTTTCCTGTAAGGTTTCATCTCCTCCAGGAGAACGTACTCTCTTAAAGCGTCTACAGCAGGCATTTTCGCAGCCTGCCTCGAAGGTCGAAAGGTGGAAAGAAGAGTTATAGCGGTACTGAAGATAACGGTGAGAACCACTACCTCAGGAGTCAGCACTGGTGATGATGCTGTGAAATCGCTTCCTAGTGATGGGGTGAAGTAGGGTGTGAGAAGAAATCCCAGTCCAACACCCATTAAGCCACCAAGGATTGCGACGAACAGGGATTCTGATAAGAAGAGACGGAAGAGCTGTCTGGATGAAAAGCCTTTGGTAAGTAGCAGACCTATCTCTCGCCGTCTGAGATTCAATGATACGTCGGATACTGTTGTTCCAACATACCATGCGACAAAAAACACTGGTAGAGCCACAACTAAGAAGGAAAGTCTAAGGGTGATGGACAGAAAGTTATACATGCTTAAAGCGTTGCTGAGGTTGCTGTAGGCAGTTAGTTCGTATTCTGCTAGGGCGTTGTTTATTTGTCCAACGATTCTGTTGATAGTTTCTTGGGAGGTTTGGATGTCCCATGGATTGATCACCGCCTCTCGATCTAAGAAGACTAGGAGTTCCGTGTTGAAAGGGCTGTATGATGGCTTGAAGGCGTATACAGAATCGAGGGCTTCGGCG
>CP070683.1:758187-804901 GCA_020352645.1 Candidatus Bathyarchaeota archaeon
ATTCGCATCTTACATAATCTTGTTTGGAGGATAAGAGCAAACCTACATTCTTCTTTCTATGCAGATCCTATTTGGCATGTATATGCAAGCGCAGATCTTCAAGACTTCTCAGAAAGACTGATCCTTTCTCAGTAACCTGGTACTTTCTACCGTCAGGTTCGGGTATCTCTTTGATATAACCCATGTTAGTAAGAAAAAGCAGATACTTATTCAACTGATCGTAGCTCAAGCTAGCGCGCCTCATAATTGTGTATTTTCTTCCTCCTTCATCGCAGCGCTTTATTGTTTTAAGTACATCTTTGAAAATCGTGATTCGATCCCTATATTTGAATGAGGTCATCTGTATGGGGTCGAAGTGAAACATTACGATAACCACTATGAACTAAGGCGGCTCACACTTTTTAGTCTTTCGTTGAGTCACCCACGTTGGTCTGGCGTTCAGAATTGATACTAGGCACTTGATCATTGTAGCGTCTTCAACGTTTGGCATTTTGGGCATATGAAGCTGCTGGTCGAGCCTGTTTTGATTTTCTCTATTAGTGTATTACATCTTGGGCATGGCTTACCAGGCTTATACCCTATTTTGAAGTGTGCTGCACCATATCCTCCCTTATGACCGTAGAAATCTTTCTCGTATTCTAATCCTCCTAGCTCTACGCTCTTAGTCAGCACAGATTTCATTGATTGGTGAAGTGTACAAACTTCCTCTTCAGTAAGAGTTGGGATCTTTCGTTTTGGATGAACTTTAGCATTGAACAGCATATCTTGAATATAGACATTACCTATACCTGCAATGTTCTTCTGATCAAGCATGAAACTCTTTATGTTACCTTTCTTCTTTCCTAGAAGTCGCTTGAAATAATCTAAAGTGAAACTTTTTTCCAAGGGCGAAATGCCAAGCTTTCCAACTCTCTTGTGCTCACCTAGCTTGTTTCTTGGAACAAAATGTAGGTAGCAGAACCACCATACGCGGATAGTGAATCCTGTTCCGTCATCAAAGGAGAATTTAACCTGATACTTGGCAGGAAGCTTACTGCTCTCCTTAAAGTGTATAACATCTGCACCCATTCCCGGATTAAATAAAACTGTTCCTCCAGAATCAAGCTTGAAAAAAAGCCATTTACCTAGGCTCTCTATAGAAGTCACTGCTTTTCCAATAATATTCTGTCGGAAGCTTTCAAGGCTTACATTCAAACACTTGGGGTTACTCACTTCAACACTTGAGACTTTCTTTCCGCTGATTTCCTCGTTCATCTGCCTTCCCAAAATAGTTAATTCAGGGAGCTCCAAACTATCACCGTGATTGTTCATCAACGAACAAATTACTGTGGTTGATAATTAAATAAGATTTCCCGGAACCGAAGCCTCCTTATAATCAACAAGGGCCCAGTTAGACTCTTTGCGGCTGAGTCAAACACACATGGTTTCAAGCCATGTGAGACAAACAACACATGCTTTTAAACCATGTCTGATAGACAATACCTGTAAGGGAAAATTCAATGTCATCTGATTTGGGAAGATTAGGATTGAAGGAAGCGATCGAAGAAGGCGCTTCCTATGCCGACATACGAATAGGGGAAATACTGGATGAAAACCTAACGGTGAAGAATGGTGTTCCCGACGAAACAAACTTGTTGCATACCAAAGGGTTCGGAATACGAGCAATGATAAAGGGCGCATGGGGATTCGCAGCCTCAGTAGATGTGACAAGAAAGGAGGTCATAGAGACATCGCGTGAAGCTGTAGCAATCGCAAATGCGAGTGCAAAGCTTAGGAAGAAATCCGGCTCACTCAAAAAGAGATTGGTTAGAAGAGACAAATATTCCACGGCAATGAAGAAGGACCCGGCTGATGTCCCTCTCGAGGATAAAATGGAAGTTCTTATGGACGCCGAACGCACTCTAGCTAGACACTCGCCATTCATCAAAGTTTCGTACGCTTTCTTCAGGGCTATGCTGGAAAAGAAACTGTTTATGAGTACAGACGGAGATGAGATCAGTCAGCAAATAAACTGGTGTGGCGGTGGGATCGCGGCTGTCGCCATAAAGAATGGAGAAGTCCAACGTCGCTCCTACCCGAGCTCTTTCCGCGGAAACTTCGCAACGAGCGGGTATGAATTCTTCGAGTCTCTGGATCTACCTCAACACGCCAGACAGACAGCAGAGGAAGCGGTGAACCTTCTCTCAGCAGAGAAATGCCCTTCTGGAACTAAAGATTTGATTCTTACAGGCGATCAATTGGCGCTCCAGATTCATGAAAGCTGTGGACACCCCACAGAGCTTGACAGAGCTCTAGGTATGGAGGCTGATTATGCAGGTACAAGCTTCCTGACCACAGACAAACTTGGGAAATTCAGGTATGGATCCAAGAATGTCAGCATAGTTGCTGATGCAACCGTGCCAAAGGGATTAGGCACCTTTGGATATGATGATGAAGGAACCCCAGCAAAGAAAGTTTACCTGGTAAGAGATGGCATGTTTGTCGGTTATCAATCATCGCGTGAAACCGCAACGCTATTGAGGCAAGATGAGAGCAGCGGAGGAATGCGTGCAGATTCACCCTTGGCATTGCCACTCATTAGGATGACAAACATCAACTTACTCCCCGGCAAATGGATGGCAGAAGAAGTT
This sequence comes from Candidatus Bathyarchaeota archaeon, assembly GCA_020352645.1. Lineage (GTDB taxonomy): Archaea > Thermoproteota > Bathyarchaeia > Bathyarchaeales > SOJC01. The sequence goes on from CP070683.1 coordinate 760,818, forward strand.
GTCGAGAATACCAAAGATGGAATCTTAATGGAAACAAACCGATCTTGGAGTATTGATGATAGACGGCTGAACTTCCAATTTGGCACAGAAATAGGCTGGACGATTAAGAGAGGATCCAAGGAGAAGCTGGTGAGGAACCCAACTTATACAGGCTCCACTCCGGATTTCTGGGGTTCATGTGACGCAGTGAGTAAAGACGACTGGAAAATGTGGGGCACACCTAATTGCGGCAAAGGAGTGCCAGGCCAAGTTATGTATGTAGGACATGGTTGCGGAACAGCCCGATTCAAGAAAGTCAAAGTAGGGCTGATCAAGTAGAGGGTTGCGACAAGCATGGTTACTAAAAGACTGATGGAAATCGCGAATGAAACAGTGCAATTTGCACTGGAAAATCGTGTGGATCAGGTACAAGCAGCTTCCTTTTTCGTGGATTCCGCGCTGACACGATATGCAAACTCACTCATTCACCAAAATGTAGCCTCTAAGAGAGGTGGGATCCAGATGAAGGTGGTAATAGGCAAACGACTTGGAACACTAAGAGCTAACTCACTGGAAAAGACAGAAATCGAGAGATCCGTCAGAAAGGCTGTCAGTCTAGCAAAGGTTACGCCGCCGAACAAAGATTTCAAGTCACTTCCGAAACCACAGAGGTGGACCCAGATAAGAGGCACATTTGACAGGAAAACTGCAGAATGCACGGCTGACTTCAGAGCTGACCAAGTGAAAGAAGCAATTGATGTAGCACTCTCAGAATCTGATAAAGTGAATGCAGTTGCAGGGTACTACTACACTGGAACCTCTGCCTATGCGGTTGCCAACTCGTTAGGAGTCTCAGCTTCGGCAAAGATTTCATCTGCTTCCATGCAAACAACTGTCATCTCGAAATCTGGAAACAGTCAAGGCTTTAGCTCAGAGGAGGAGCATTCTAGGCAAGTCGATGACATTGACCCAGTTAGCATAGGTAGTAAAGCCGCAAAGAAATCATTAAGAAGTCTAGACCCGGGAAAGATACCTATTGGAAATTACGAAGTTGTCCTATCGCCACGTGCTGTAGCTGGACTCATAACGTATCTTGGGTATATCGGCTTTTCAGCTACTTCCTATCAAGACGGGCAATCTTTCATCAAGTACAACCTAGACAAACAGATATTCGATTCGGAACTGAATGTGATGGACAATCCAAGAGATACCAAGACCCTATATTCATTTCCTATTGATGGTGAAGGGGTCCCGAAGAAGAAAATGCAGCTGATAAGAAATGGTGAAGTATCCGAGAAAAGCATTTGCTACGATTCATTTACAGCCGGAAAAGAGGGTAAGAAGAGTACAGGGCATGCATTGCCTCCGATATACGGGTATTACGGCAGACCATTTCCTCTGAATATCGTGGTCAAACCAGGCGACTCGACAATTGGTGAGATGGTGGAAGAGACTAAACGAGGCGTGTATGTCACTAGGTTCCATTACACTAATCCTGTTGAGCCTACTAAAGCGATTTTGACAGGTTTGACAAGAGACGGGACTTTTCTCATTGAGAGTGGGGAAATGACTAAGCCCGTGAAGAACCTGCGATACACTGATAGCATGCTTTCAGCGCTTAAGGAAGCTCCGATGTTTGGCAGAGACCTTGAAATTGTTGAAGAGGTCACCGCACCCGCGATGAAACTAGCTAAACTCCGCTTCACGGGAATAACTGAACACTAGAAAACACTCCTTTCTACTGGCTTGAAGATGTATAGCGTTCGAGTTGTAATACACATTGATTTCGACTATTTCTTTGCGCAAGTGGAGGAAAGAGAAAATCCGCGAATAAAGGGCAAGCCAGTAGTGGTCTGCGTTTATTCCGGTAGAAGCGAAGATAGTGGCGTGGTTAGCACAGCCAATTATGAAGCTCGAGAGCATGGTGTGAACTCAGGTATACCCATTGCCTTTGCCAAGAGAAAACTGAAAAGCGTCCACGCTGTGTTTCTTCCTGTTAACCATACCCTTTATGATATCGTCTCCGAGAGGATCATGGGCATAATCCGCAAATACAGCGACAAGTTTGAGCAGGCAGGAGTTGATGAGGCCTACATAGAAGTAATTGGACGATCTGGGGAAAGCTTCGAAAAAGCAAGGGAACTTGCTGAGAAGTTGAAGGAAGAGATCTTCACCAAGGAAAGGATCACTTGCTCGATTGGAATAGGCCCAAATAAGCTCGTTGCAAAGATTGCAGCAGGAAGACAGAAACCGAATGGGCTGACAACAGTTACACCTGAAGCCGCCGAGAAATTTCTTTCACCTTTGCCAGTCCGTGAACTCATTGGTGTAGGCAGGAAAACAGAGCGGGTGCTCCATTCGATTGGTATCAAAACCATTGGAGATTTGGCATCTTACGGTAAAGACAAGTTAACTGGGGTTTTCGGCAGCTCGCTAGGTCTTTATCTCCATAATTCTGCGATAGGTGTTGATAAGTCCCCTGTTGAGGAGCGAAGGAAATCTGAATCTGTGAGCCGGATCTCAACGCTGAAGGAAGATACCAGAGATATAGATGAGATAGGGAAAGTAGTTGAGAGTTTGGCAGAAGAGGTTCATAGAAATGTCGTAGAGGAACAAGGACTTATGTTTAAAAGCGTTTCACTGATGGCTGTGATGGATGACCTCAGTATTGCAAGTCGCTCCCAAACTTTTCGAAATCCAACTGGAAGCGTGGAAGCTGTGAAGAAAACTGTCAAAGTTCTTCTAAGGCAATTCTTGGATCAAGAACCGGATCACTTAGTGAGGCGAGTCGGTGTGAAGATCTCGAATCTCATTGAGGTTTCTGGACAAAGAATGCTTCCAGAATTTGCTTGATTCTCTCAGTAACGGCGTCTGCCTCCATACTGTAAGCGCCTTGTCATCTTGCCTTGACTTTAGCTGCAATTAGGTCGATGAGATTCTTGGCGACTTCTCGCTTTGTTCTGAGGGAAATATGAATGACTCTTCTCTTCTTGTCCACAATGAACACTTCGTTGGTTTCAACATTGAATCCTACGTCTTTCCGAGCTATATCGTTGGCAACTATTAAATCGGCGTTTGAATCTTTGAGCCTCTTAAAGGCTCTTTCAACCAATTCACTATCAGATACGTTGTATTCCGCCTTGAAAGGTACAAGAAAAGCTTGGGGACTAGTTCTTCTCGCGACATCTATGATTTTAGGTGTGGCTTTAAGTTTCACATCAAGAGATGGGGCTTTGCGTGTTGGAACCTTGTAATCGTATTGTTTCACCGGAGTCCAATCTGCGGCAGCCGCAGTTGCTACTATAGCATCATATTTCCGGGATTTCAGCTCAGAAATGACGGCCTCATACATTTCTGCAGTTGTTTCCACACGAATGATTCTTGCTCCTTCAGGTGGACTGGCTGTTCCCGGACCGAATATCACTGTGACTTCAGCTCCTCGCCACAAGGCTTCCCTTGCCACTTCTATACCCATCAAACCAGAGCTTTTGTTTGTGATCACCCTTATAGGGTCTAGATACTCGAGTGTAGGACCTGCTGTAACAAGAATCTTGGTTCCCGCGAGGTCTCCACATGCATAGAACTTGCTCACAACAGCTTCCACTATTTCTTCAGTTCCAGCGATCTTCGCTTTTCCCTCTTCAATTCTAGGTCCTACAAACGTGACCCCCAACGTTTTCAGCTTTCGAATATTCTCCTCCAAAACCGGATGCTGGTACATGGATTCATGCATAGCAGGAACAATAACTATAGGAGTCCCTGAGCCGAAGGCTGTTGAAGCGACAGATGTGACAGTTGTATCATCGACTCCTAATGCAATCTTGCTGATGGTGTTAGCAGTTGCAGGCGCAACAAGAATTAAGTCAGCCTTTTCCTTCTGTGCTCCAGCCAATGTAACATGCTCAATTCCTCCAGTTAGCTCTGTCACCACGGGATTTCCTGTAGCCCACTCCATTAAGTAGGGATGAATGATCTTCTGAGCCATAGGTGACAGCACAGCGAAAACTTCTGCGCCACATCTCATCAACTGTCTGGCAATTTCCGGGCATTTGACAGCAGCAACACTTCCAGTAATGCACAAGACTAGGCGTTTCTCCTTTAGTTTCGCGCCCCTTGTTTGCAGAATGTCCTTAGAAGGATGAGGGAAACCAGATTTTCTCAATCAACGGATCTCCTTTACAATTGTCTTAAGGTCCTCGAGAAAGTTTTGAACATGTACACGCTTAAAATGAGGCATAACCGGAATTCGAATGTGATTAGGAAACATGGAAACGACCCCGTTTTGTTTTCTCAGCCTCCACGCTAATTCATGAATATCTATGTCTATACCATTCGACGTGATTCCAACAATGTTCATAGTAGGCTTCGTTAGAAGGCTTATCTTTTTCATATTTTCTATACCTTCAGCAAATTTATGATGCTTTGTGTCTATTGAGCCAAGTATTTGTCCAGACCCATATGTGAAGTCCTCCTGGAGTCCCGATTCGAGTTTCTGAAGAACCATAGCATCGGTCAAACCCTTTTCCCTCAAGTTTGCCCACCAAGCCACCAAATTAGCATTTAATGATAAGTGTGTTTGTTGTCTGGATATAGACCGCTCAAAACTTCTTCCTGAAACTTCGCAATAGCCCTCTTAATGGTTTTGTTTAGGTTGGCATATCTCTTCAAATACTTCGGAGCAAAACCCTGGTCATAACCGAGGATGTCATTTGTCACCAAGACTTGTCCATCGCAGAATTTCCCAGCCCCAATTCCGATGGTAGGCGCCATCACAGCCCTAGTGATTCGTCCAGCAAGGGCTTCGGGTATACATTCTAACACCATTGAGAAAACACCCAGTCTATCTAGCTCGCGCGCGTCACTAAGGATTGTTCGAGCTTCTGTGGGTTGCTTTCCTTTCACTCGATGGCTTTCTGCGGTTTGAGGTAGAAGTCCTACGTGCCCCATGACTGGAATCCCTGCGTCTAATAGCACTCTGATAATCTCTGGCTTATTTCCCTCGACTTTTACTCCTTGAGCTCCTGATTCAACGAATCGTCTGGCATTTCTCAGAGCGTCTTTCACAGTTCTGGCGCTTCTGATTGGCATGTCTCCAATTACTGGAGTGTGTTTCGCTCCTCTTGCCACAGCGCGCATATGATAAAGCATGTCTTGCATGGTCACTTTCTTCGTGTCTCTGTACCCTTGAATCACCATTCCTAGACTGTCGCCTACAAGTATAAGGTCGATTTCTGCCTCATCAAGTATTCTAGCCATTTGCCAATCGTACGCAGTGAGCATCACGAGTTTCTTTTTCCCTTTAATTTCCCTTAGCTCGTTAAGCTTCATTTTCTCTTTTCTCCAAGAACTTGATTAAGCCTACCAGAAATGCGTTTATATGCGTTGGAATACCATGTTTTTTTCCGAGTTCCACAATCTTTCCGTTTAGGAAGTCGATCTCTGTTTTCTTCTGCTTCATTATGTCTTGGTACATGGAAGAAAAATTGGTGTATCTTGCGATCTTCCGATCAACACACTCCTCAAGGTTCGATTGAAAGCATATTCCTTCCGCTTTTCCCACGTTAATGCATTCTCGCACTATTCCATGCCTAATTTCTCTAAGGCTGTCGAGCAGGATATTCTTGTTTCGAACCTGGAGAATGGCTGTCAATGGATTCAGGACGCAATTGACAACCAGCTTGTTCCAGATCTCTTCTTGCATTTCACTCGAAATGATGGTTTTCAGGCCAGCTTCGCAGAAAATCCCTGCAATCCTTTCAGAAGTTCGAGTTGACTCCAATATAGTTTCTCCCTGCCAAGAAGAAATCTTGCCTGGTTCAAAGAACTCTGCAGCAGATGTTACCAAGCCCCTTACAACTTCAGTCTTGTCATCAACAACCTTCTCTACAGTATCTTTGATTCCCAAACCGTTCTGCAGGATTAACATAACTGTGTCTTCTCTCAGCAAGGGCTTGATCTGTGCGACTGCAGAAGCTGCATCGTGTGCCTTTGTGGTCAGGATAATCAGAGTGTCAACAGGAATTTCGTCTATTACAGTCTTAGCTCTCACTAAGAATCTGCCAGAGATGCCCCCTGAAAGAAAGAGGCCACTCTTGTTGATTACGTCTACATGCATTTTGCGGCCGATCAAGGTGACATTGTTTCTTCGAGACAACAACGCTCCAAATGTGCTTCCAATTGCCCCTGCACCCAGAACAATGATTTCTTTGAAACTCATGTCCATCCCTTCTGTGAAGGCGTAAGGTACGTTCCTTTCTCAGCAAGTTGTGATAGTCGCCTGTTGATAAGGCGGATTGCTTCGCTCAGACTTTCCTTGTTGCTGAAATCTGCTATGATAGCCTGCAATCTGCTTCGATCCTCATTCTTGAGTTTCTGAGCGATTCTTACTAAGGCAGGCATAGCTCTCACGATGTTGTCGACAATTGTGACTGTAGCAAACTGAGCCGTTCTTGACAGAGGATTCAAATCCACGGCGATAACATTCTTTTTCATCTTTGCCAATGCTTCAGTTCGATCTCCATCCTCCAGCGGAACCATAACCACATCTGCAACAAGAATGCCTTCTGGATCAACCCGCCTTCTTTCACTTCCAATCTCATGGATTCTACCGGACGCGGCCTTACCAACGCCCAAGACCTTCCCAGCACCTGCTTCACTAAGCAGTGTTTCGATGGCGATTTCTCTCTTCGTCGAACGGTAGAAGAGGTTAACCTCGATCTTGGATTTTGTGACCTGGGCGAGTTCAACTATGTCTTTTCCAACAAGAGCTGCTGCGTTTCCATTAACGGAAATAACAGGATGCTCAGCATTCAGCAACATCGCTGCAGCAGCTTTTATCGCTTTCAATGCATTATCACCCGTTTTTTCGCCTAGTAAGTAGTCAAAAGCTTCTCCTCTTCCATGTGCAAACAAGCCAGCGTCTGCAACAATTCCGGACTTGTAATGTTGAATCAGTCTCTTCCGAATTGACAGGGATTCAGCTCGAGGGTGCTTTGTTTTAATGGTTGTTTCGTTCATAGGAGTCTTGCTCCAATGAAGTCGATGTCAGTCACAATCACACTACGTTTGGAAGGTGCATATTTGCAGAAAATGCTGAGGATCTCTTCGATCTGGTCCCGCCCTACTACCGAGAAAATAGTCTCCCCAAGCATGGCCATGCTGCATTCAAGTCCTATGCGATCAGTCTCTTGCAAGACCTTTCGCATTCTTACGGTGACTAATCCCAAATGCTCAGCGAATCTCCGAGAAAGCTTCATGAAATCGTGAATCGAAGGGTGCCTAACCAGCTCTTCCACCAGATCTCCGCCCAACTCGTTTATACGTTGCCTAGCAACTTTGCTCGCCAAAATCTCTGATGTCGGTATTTTCCCAAAGCTCAAACACACAGCAACGTGATCCTCGCTAGCAAGAATTGGCTCTGTTTCCCCTATACCTGGCGCACCAGGCTCCACCCTTATCTGAAATCCTCCGAAAGTTGCATCAATGACAGTGCCAAGCCCAGTTTTGCATTTGATTTCAGCAGCATGTGCTATCTGCGCTGCTTTCAGGTACGGCATCTTGAGATCAAGAACCTTGTTCAATGCTAGAGCCAGACTTAGGCTGCCTGCACCACTTGAGCCCAATCCACATCCAACCGGTATTTTGATGTCATGTTCAACGTGAACCTCATAATTACCATCGACATGAGTAAGAAGCGTTCGTACAACGTGCTCGGAAACCGATGCTGATTTAACGTTTTCACCAGGCGTCAAAATCTCAACGTGATTCTTCGTTGATTTCTTTGCTGACACCTTAGTTGCGACCCCTAGACTCGTGGAAAACCCTGCTCCTCTAGATCCTTTCAGCAAGGGATCTCTTGATTGGTCACACACCTGGAAGAAACCAGTTATATGCCCCGGTGAAAAAGCTTTAGCTTCATTCAAGGTCAAACACTAGCAGATTCGCTGACTCATTTAGTTAGGCAAGGCTATTGAAACAGAGTGTTGGAATAAGCATTTCGTATGATTTGTTTGGACTCCTCTAGACAGAAACATTACACTAGCCTAGAATGGTTAGCACGGAATTTTATCATAACTCCCTAAAGAAAGCAGAATGATTCCAAACAATACAGCAGTCTGTATTTCCCCTTCAGAAGACATTTCCTAAGTATTCTATAATCTTATTCACTGGACCAGTACCTCGAAGGAGTGTGAGGCAAGTATGACATCGAATACGCCGCCTTCACAAATCATCGAAATGTATCGAAGTGCAAGCAAAAGCCTTTCAGATCCCTCTCTTCTTCGCCAACTTCAGGAATTCTTTGACGAGAAGCAGACCCTGGTCGAACTCTTGGAATGGATTCATAGCAGAGTCAAGTTTGACAAAGGGGAGATTGCTCGGAACACTGATCCCTTAAAAATAGTCAGATACGGGCGAGGGAAGTGTAGAGAGTTCAGTGTCTTATTCACTGCCTTATGTCTAGCCAATGGTTATCGTGCCAGACTGATACTAGATATGTCAGATCATGCATGGTCTGAGATTTGGGATTCAAAGCAAATGAGATGGGTCCATGTTGATCCTTCAGAGAAAAGGGTTGATGATCCCAAGATGTATGAACGGGACTGGAAGAAGAACTTGAAAGAAGTTTACGCCTTCGAAAACGGTGAGCTTGAGGATGTAACTGAACATTACAGAGTAAGCGCATGATCTTGAAAGAGACAGACACACTGGCAGATCTTATAAGGCTCCCAGCATATTATCGACTCAGAATCCGAGTGTGGGAAAAAAATGGAATATTCAATCAAATACAAACCATCCTATTCGATGGTTGTCGTTAACCTGGATCCAGGCGAAACAATAACGGCTGAATCTGGGGCACTGACCTATATGACTCCAAACATTGAAGTAAAAACCAGAAGACGCGAAAAAAGCATCCTTGGAAGCATTGGCTTGAAGCTGATCGGACGTCAATCATTCTGGGTCAACGACTACAACGCTATGCAGAGTAAAGGAGAGGTTGCCTTCGTCTCAGCTCCAGTTGGAGACATAGAAACCTTAGAAGTCAAGCCCAATCAAGGCTACGTGGTTCAAAAAGCAGCGTATATCGCCTCAACACAGGACGTGGAATTGGATATTCAATGGCAGGGTTTCACAAAAGGACTCTTCGGCCAAGGATTATTCATGATAAAAGTTACAGGCGACGGAAAGATGTTTATAAACACTTTTGGGGCAATAGACAAACACACCCTAGGCCCAGATCAACAGCTAGTCGTTGACAACTTCCATCTTGTCGCTTTTAGCGATACATGTGCCTACAAAGTAAAGAAGTTCGGGGGACTGAAAGAGACACTATTGGGCGGAGAGGGCTTGGTGACTGAGATCAAGGGGCCAGGCGATGTGTATATACAGACTAAGAACCTTAGAGAATTCGTAGACTGGCTCTGGACTCTGCTCGAACCAAGAGTCAGATCTCGCGCAAGATAATAACTAGTTGTTTCTCAGTCAATTGAACTAAACAGAAGACAACTACCCCACCTTCAAAGGTCTAGGACTGCAAGATCCTATTAGTCAAGGCGACTACAGCTCTGTTGAGGCATATGTGAAGTCCGGAACGAGCGGGTAGGATAGGAGCCTGCCTTGACATCTGGGATTTAGAGCGCCTGCGGGATTTCTTGGCAAAAGACTAAAGTTCCAATTGCGAAGAATATGATGGGGAATTAAATGCCCATCAGCGTCAAAGAGTTCAATAATGGAAAGCTTCATAGCAAACTGGAAGGGGAGATCACATCTTTTCTGGAGGAAAGAAAAGATCGAGGCTTCACAACCCAAGAAGTAATGGAGGGCCTTCATTATCATGCAGATTTCACCACGCCGGAAATCTCAAGAATCTCTTCTTTCGTGATAGCAGACTTCACGACTTTCCTGCATCAATTGGTTGAGAGAGGAAAGATCAGGATGAAAATTGTAAGAGGTCGTACCTACGTGATGGCAGCAGCAGAAGCAATTGGAAAGTGTCCTAGATGCGGGTTGAAAGCGGAAAAGCCCAAGAAAACATGGAAGATGGCAGGGCGACCGAGTAAGACGGGGGAGAGGCTTGAGCTTACCATAGGTCTCTTTGAATGCCCAAAACATGGATCTTTTAGGAAGGTTCTATCGAAGAACAAAATCCGAACTCAACGTAGGTCAAAGGACAAACCGAGGAGAAAAAACAGGAAAGGTCCCAGCAAGAAAGGAAGAAGAGTTGTTAGGAAAAGCAAAAAAGAATCAGCTGCATGGCTGGTGGCTTAAACTGGAGCTATGATTTACAGTCTCTTGAGGTGTCCTTAGGAAGTCTGACTCAACAGAAGGATGGCGCTTTGGTTTTATATTGAGTTAAGACTATTTCATGTAACGCAGAGGCTGAACTATGAAGACAGCAGAATCTTTGCGGGAGGGTCTGAGGCAATTGCCTATCAGACCAGTTTATCTGATCTCAACTGCGGATCAGGAAAGGAGCAATATCATAACAATTGGGATGTTCGCCTTCTTTTCCGGGAATCCCTCCTTAGTTGGAATCGGCGTAAAGCCTTCAAGGTACTCCTACGATTTAATTCGAAACAGCGGTGAGTATGTCGTTAATGTCGTCAATGAGAGACTTATGAGTGCTGTTCGGACTTGCGGAGAGAACTCAGGGAGAGACTTCGACAAGTTCAAGAAGGCACAACTTACACCAGTAAAAGGGGATAAAGTCAGCGCTCCCTACATAAAAGAGTCTCCTATGAGTATTGAGTGCAAAGTTGTGCAGACCATGGAAACTGGTGATCACGTTTGGTTCATAGGTGAGGTTCAAACGGTTCACAAGGATGAAGCATATGATTGGACTCAGGGATTGCTCTTCAAATGGATAAAAGATCAAGGCTTCTACTTCAAAGTTGGAGAGCGGATGGGAGCGTATTAGTAAGACTTTGCTCCCATATTGCTCGACTCCGCTGTGAATGTGGTTGTCTTAATTGCAATCTCTAGCGCATTTGTTATTGTGCCTTGGCTCATACTAGGTATTCTTCTTCCTTGCTTTCTGAGTTGCGCTGCTTGAGATGGAAGGCAGGGAACGTGAATGAAACCAGCGAGGGCTTTCGAACCTTCGCTGTTTATCTTGTGCATAAGATGGAAGAAAATCTGATTGCATCCAAAGGTGCCAGCGTTGTAAGATATTTCTGTGGGGATGTGATTTTTCCGCAGATCGCGAAGTATTTCCCGTAGAGGTAGTGTGGAGAAATATGCGTTTAATGCTTGCTTCTCTAGCGTTTCATCTTGTGGGCGTGTTTTGCAGTTGTATAGTGTCGTGGATTCTGTGAGGTCTGCTAAGTTTATGGCTACTTTTTCCAAGGAGATTAATGGATGGTAAGATTGGCCTAGGCTGATGATTATTGCGGGATTCTCCCTATCGACTATTCTTGTTATCGCTGGCTTGATTTCTTGGTATACAAGGGGAATTCGAAAAGACTTGATTGTGAAAGAGCTTACTATCTTTCCATCTAGTTCCTTTGCAGCTTCCCATGACGGATTGACTCTGAAGTCAGCGAAAGGTTCAAAACCTGTTAGGGCAACCGTTTTTTCAGGTGTTTCTGGGTTGCTCAACTGCTACCTTCCTCCATCTGGGCATTTGTACTAGCTAGAACAGTGGAATTTTACTCGATTATTGGAAGCACATCTTCAAGCACATAGTTTATGAATTCGTCCAGTGTGCTTTTGCTGAAAAGTGTAACTACACAATTTCTTGTAATGCCGACCATGATTCCGCGTTTCTGGCTTTCAAAGACAACATACCATATTTCTCCATGATCTAAGTATTCACGATAGAGTTTCGTGTCAACAAGGTCGGATCCGGTTAGGCAGAGCTTCCCCACGCCAGGTATGTCAACATGGTCGAACCATATCAGTTTGGTCGCCTGAGGGTTTGATTCGTGGAGATTTCGGAGGGTTTCACTCAGTGCTTCCACTTCCACTATCGCATGAGTTGTTATGAATAGGATCTTACTCAGTTTGTTTGCTACGTAGTTTGTTAATAGCTTTTTCACACCTCGAGCTACAGAGGGCGCTGACACTATGATGAAAGTTCTTTCTCTGAATTGTTTTATCCAGAAAGGTGACTCCTCGGTCACTGGGTTTTCGATTAGTCGGCGTCTGTAGAATCTTCTGCGAATGAAGTCCTTGCTGAGAACCCCATACAGCGTGTCCTCTTCCAGTTTCAAATCCAGAATTTCAGTCACTAGCGTCGATTTTTCTCCACTCTCAGCTTGATAAAGCTCTTCTTCGCGAAAATCCTTCAGTTTCCCAGCTATTAATCCAAGACTGATCTCTTCCTTTATTTCAAAGACTTTCGCAGGCAGTACCAATTCTTGCACCGTAACACAGTCTAAGTATCTCACATTAAAAGGTTCTACAAACATGCTTGTCTATGAATCAAGCACAATAGATTCTCCCCCCTTGAAATTGGGAGTTGGAGAGGCAGGGCAAGAATCTCTCAGCTGTGTGACGGGTCAGACAACGTCTTATTGCTTTGAGATTCTAACCTCTCCAAGGAAAACTACTTCGCGTAACATATAATGATTTTGCGTTGATTGATGACGCAGCTTGACCGCAAATTGTCATGCGCCCGAATTTGCAGAGCTCTGCAAGTTCCCCTGAATCACTTCTATGATCCTTGGAAAGTCTATTCCCAGCTGCTTCGCCTTTTGAAGTGTTGGTATTCCTTCTCTATTCCAACCTCTTCTCTTGTATACTGCGTCCATAAGCTTTTCATATTCAGCTTCACGGTGCTTTCTCAGAATGGCAATTTTCTCTTCAGTCGAATTGCTCTGGGGATTGCAGCCGATTTTTTCGAGTTGTCCATCATAGCGTTTCTCGCGGCTCTCGTATTCTTCCCTTGTTACTGGTCCTACTGCCCGGTACGGTATTGCATCATGTGCCCTCTTGCCAAAGCCCATTCTCAAATTGAAAATCCGTTGGAAGTTATATACCCTTTCGCTCATCAAAATGATTTCGTCAGCCGTAATCTTCCTTCCAGTAACTGCGTAGAAGAACTTGGCATAATTCTCGACGTGAGAGATTACCTTAGCGGGCTCTCTTGTGTTCTTATTGCCTTCAGGTACAACATCGTTCCAAGGAAGCTTGCACAGACCGTTCAACCCGAACCACGTGCGAAACATCGGAAACCAGTGAAGATTTTCAGCTTTCTGTTCAAAAGTTGGCATGAGGTTGTGAACCATGTCCAAAAATATCAGCCAAGCCTCATCATGCTGAGGTCCCTTTAGGGCAAGTCCATATCCGCCTTGCTGCGCAAGAGATTCCTTTGTCACATACTCGGAGAATTCTAGCCCCTTTGCCTCCATACCAATGTCTTCCAGGAATTCAACGTCAGCACCATGTTTCTCTACAAGTATTTTCTTCATTTTCTTCACACCTCGACCAATAACCGTTCCGAAACCTTCGCCTCTCGCCATCTGATGTAGAAGCTCCAAGACAGTTTCCTTCTCACCAAACCGCAAATCTAGACCGTCAGTAGCGCTTCTATCGATGACTCCGTTCTCATAGCATTCCATTGCAAGTGCTATTGAGGTGCCAACGGATATTGTGTCTAAACCATATAAGTCGCAATAGTAGTTTGCTTCGATAACATGGTCGGCATCAAATATGCCACAGTTGCTTCCAATCCCAGCGATTGTCTCGTACTCTGGTCCGTTAACAAAAACTCTTCTACCCTTGTAAGGTCCGGTCTTCAGCTCGAAATCCTTCACTCCATGTGCACAAGCTAGTGAACAGCCCAGCCAACAACCGTCGAAGCCTTCATGGAATTTTCTCCTGTATATTTCACTCCCTAACTCCGAGGCTTCGGGGTGACTGCCGAAGCGGAAGTTGCGCACCGGCAGAAGATCGAAATCATTCATTATCGTAACGAGGTGTGTTGTGCCGATTCTAGCCATTTCGTTTTGATTCGGATCTAGTTTTCTAATCTCTTGATTATAGGCTCTGCCGATTGCCTTGACCATATCTACGTCGGCCGGATTGTTGGATTCCACAGTGATTTGTCCTGAATACTTCACGATAATAGCCTTTATCTTTTTGTCACGAAGAACCGTTCCCAAACCACCTCTGCCTGCTTGTTTAAATCTGTGTATTTTCCGTCCCGCGTCGTACCACGAAAAGTTCAGACAGCCGAAGTATGTGTGTTCAGCTCCCGGTCCGGAGGATACAACTGAGATGCTTTGGGGGTTTTCAGCTGCGAATCTGTCAGCAAGTATTTCAACAATGAATTCAGTCTCAGTTGGAAGCTCCGAGGCATCTTCGATTTGAACTTTGTTCTTGTCCCCATCTATGAAAACGAGAATTTCGGAGTGTGCTTTGCCTTGGATTTCAAGCGCGTCCCACCCGGCAAATTTCAAGTAAGAGCCAAAATACCCACCAACATTTGAGTCTAAGACAGAACCTGTCAAAGGAGACAAAGAAACTACAATGCTCTTTCCACTTCCTGGAAATACTGGTGTACCACCTAGAGGTCCACAAGCAATGCAGAGTTCGTTCTCGGGATCATTCCATTTGATGATTCGATCGTGTGGGAGTGAATTCCACAGGAGCCATAGATCGAATCCTCGGCCACCTACAAATACGTCTCTCATTACTTGTGATACTTGCTTACCAGAGATTTCCATAGACGACAGGTTTACGTATAGCGTTCTGTTGTTGTAGCCTTGATCAATCCTCTTTGGCTCATATTCGAACGTAACGATTGCCAAATCCTACACCTCATAGCTACATTTAGAATGATCTGTAAAACATAAACTTACAGCCTATGGGCAGTTGATACGCCTTGTGACCAAGGAATCTTGTTTCAGCATGTGCGAATTGCAGAAGATGAGTTATAGGTGCACTTCTTCGAATACGCGTGCTTAACAGCGCGGAATGGCGGTCTACCCTTCTTTGGAGATGTGTGTTGAGATTTCGATTGCGTCCTCTATATTCCTTCTCAGTTCGCTCATTCTAGGTGAAACGCCTCGGTAGTATTCAAAGGCGCCTCGATCTCTGGTTCGAAGTAGAATTAGGTTGGTGGGATAGAAATAGTGTCGGAAAACCTCTTTACTTTTCAGGGATTCTTCTTCGGAATCACGAGAGTATTTGACATGTATTTGCGTGAAAAGTGCCTTGTTCTTATGCTTGCTTTCTAAGTCCTCTGCCAGTTTTTCCATTTTTGGTTTCTGGTTTGCGCATGCTGGACATCCGTCGCGCGTGATGGCCATGACGTAGACCTTACCAATAGCGGGAGCTAAGTACTCAAGGTAAGACTTACCTGTCTTTTTGATGTTTTTCTCAAGTCTCGAAAACTCAATTTTCCCAATCGACATCCTAGTTCCTCACATGCTTTCTATGATTGTTGTCATCATTTGGCATAGATTCGATTTGGTTTTTCACATTTGGGGCATGATTTCATGGTTGTGTTTACCCAAGTCTTACAACTCGGGCATTCCTCCCGTAATAAAGTGCCACAGTTTACACAATAGAAGAAATCTCGAGCTTCCTTCCCGCATTTCGGACACTTGGTCATCAGAGTACACCACAAGCTAATGGCTTCAAGGGATTCTTAAGCTTTAATTCAAAAGGAAAGCGTGCTCACTCTCAGATAACACGGGAGAATGTGTCGTTTGCATGCAAATTTGCTTCACTCGTAGACTGGCGGTGTTAGGTGTTTCGTTGAACCTAGGTTTTCAGAAGTGAGTTGGGAGAGCTTCTAATCAGTTGCTTGGCGAATTTTGTCTAGAGCTTTGTCAACATCTTGCAGTCCCAGTTTTCTAAGGATTCTCGGTTTGGGGATTCCATTTTTGTCCCAGCCAGCGGCTTTGTAATATTTCCTCTTTGTTTTATCAACACGCGCCCTTCGAAGGACCTTTCCTTTGTAAGGACCTGATGGTAGGGGTTCGTAGAATCGCGCGGGGTTGTCATCATCCGTCTCAGGATTCCATTTTAGGTCCGGCCCACCCAACAAGAGCATAGCTCTTTGCAGCTGAAGTATTCTCAAGGCCTTTGTGCTACACCATTCTTCTGGAGTTAATTCTACCCCTGTCGCCGCTTCGTAGAAATCAAATCTAATCTTACGTCGCAAACCGAAACTGTTGAAGTTGCAATACACTGCAGAGTCGTTGAAGATCTCCCACAGCTCGCTTCCAGGATCGTTTATCGGGAAGGCTGCAGTTGATGTATGATCCCCACCTTGCACCGAGCATGCATATGAAATTATGTCTGGATAGTCTTTGCCACTGCGGATTCCGTGTGCTCCGATGCTGATGCCTTTAGATTGCACAGCATATTCAAGAACCTCAACGTTCTTCATTCGTTCGATCTGTAGGGCTGCACGGTATGTTCCTTCTGCAAGCAGATCGCCAATGCCTTCTCTGCGGGCGATTCTTTCGGCCAGTGCGGCAAAGGCTTCTGTGTTGCCCCACGCTAGCCTTAATCCTCCTAAATCTTCAGCACTCAGAATTCCCCTTTGGAAAAGCTCTGAAGCAAAACCAAGCACGTTCCCTGTTTGTATACCGCACAAGCCCAAGTCATCGATTAATGATGTGAGATACACATTGTCTTCTGGGGTGAATATTCCCAAGTTTGGTCCAAGGTAAGCTTGCAGTTCATAGTCTGGGTTGTCAGTTATCGCTCCTTTGAATTTCCCGGTTTTGACCATTGAAATCTTGAGGCAACACGTGGGACAGCCAAAGTCACTCCATGATTGTTTAATCCACACTCTGTTTTCGAATTTGTCTACACCAAAACTTCTTCTGTTGTGCCATTCATCTTGCCAGTTATGTACAGGTTCAGAGCTTGTTTTCGCGCCGACTTCGTATCCTGCTGCTCCTGTTCCCCACCGTCTCCAAAGTTCGCTGTCGTAGGCATTCTTGTATACTGCTTTGATTAGTCTTCTCATTCTCCGAAGGTTGGCAACTTCAGGGAGTGGGCCTGTGCCTTTAACGACAATTGCCTTCAGTTTCTTGGCGCCCATGAGCGCCCCGTAGCCGCCGTAGCCTGCTGCATGGGTCCACTTCGCTGCTACAACCGCTGTGCGTACTTTGTTTTCTCCTGCTGGGCCGATGTATAGAACTGAAGGTTCCTTCATCTCACCGTACTTTGGAAATTTCTCTGTCAAGTGCCGCCGACATTCTTTTGTAAGAACTCTCAGCGTTTGTTTCGCATCTTTTCCCCAAATGTGATCTGCGTCTACGATCTCGATGTTGGAGTCAATGACAAACAAATAGGATGGTTTTCTAGCTTCACCTGTGAAGATTATGCCGTCCCAACCAGCACATCTTAGCTCTACACCAAATTCTCCGCCAACTGTGGAGCCTACTACTCCATTACTCTGGGGAGATTTTCCTGATACACAAGTTCTTCCTCCGGGGAAATATCCAGTCAGTGGTCCGGTTAGAAATAGCAGCAGGTTTCTTGGATTCAAAGGGTTCAATGATTCCCACTTGGAACCGAGTCTGTCCCACAGGATTTTTGAAGCCAGCCCTCTGCCACCAATATAGTCTCTCAAAACGTCGTCTTCAAGCACTGTCTCTCTGGTTCTTTCTTTTGATAGGTCGACTTCCAGGAATTTTCCTGCATAGCCACAGATCAAAGAAACTGCTCTCCCATTTCACCATACAATTTGGTTACCAAGTCATGTGTTATGTCTTCAGGAGTGCGGGCATATAGATTGTAGGCGCGGTTTCTGCGTGAAACTTCTGTAAGCACATTCCATCCTCCCTCACTGCAAACTTGCACGCATCTTGGTTTGCCTTTGCACAGATCACAGATCAGAACTCGCTTTTCGGTTGGATGCAAATGAGGTACTCTGCCCGGACATGCCTCTATGCATTTGCCACATGCGGTGCACTTTCTTGCCTTGACTAGAACTGCACCTGTTCTCTCACTGATTGACAAGGCTTTAACCGGACACGCATCTACACAAGGGTAGTCCTCGCATTGGGCGCAGAAATGAGGAAAGTCAGCACCTGGAACAAGCATGAAAATTCTTATTCTTGATGCCTCTGGCCATACCTGCTTTTCATGGAAGAGCGAACACGCCACTTCGCATTGTCTGCATCCACTGCACTTAGACAGATCTCTTGCTATCCAGATTGCTTGCTTCTCAACCACGTAGGAACCTCCAAGGTAATTCAGAGATTTCTTAAATGATGCTTCCATTTAAGCCTAGAGTTGTGCAGAAGCACATAGCAGATCTCGATGAGTAGCGGACATTGGAGTTCTTCCATAACTGCCTTTCCCAGAGTTTCTCTTTCTTAAGAGAGGGACTTTTAGAGTATGTGTGTCCTTGAGTTCTACAGTTTACGAAAAACGTTTATTAAGTCTTAATATTTGTGTTAGAGTGGTTGATAAATGTATGAAGACTTCTTCAAATCCAACCAGATGCCGCAAACTTAGAAAATCTTTGGATACTGCCCGCGCTGAGTCCTTGAAGCATGCTATTCTACTGAATCGCCCACTCGAAGCCAAGATTAGGGAAGCAAGCAAGCCCATATATTTAACTCGTTACGAGTGATTTCTAAGCGCTTGTCTTTCATTCGGCTTCTTCTGGTCTGTTTCTCCTAATCTGCTCTATTAGTCTGCAGATTCGAAACTCCATTGGGCTCGCAGCAGTTATCTGGAAAAAGATAAAAGCTGGTAGAAGCCAAATTCCTGGCATGTCTAAGACTGGTTTAATAGGCCCATATAGACTAGACAGGAAGACGATTGAAGAAAAAGTTGAGTCGGCATCTGCCGGAGTCTTTATTCTAGGATATGTCGGAATCGGAGGCTTCATTCCCAAGTACGTGGGGCGCTCCGATCATGATATCGGAGAGGAATTGAAAAGCCGTATCGGTGGAGACTATGGAAGATTCGAATTTGATTATTGCGATTCTTCTGAAGAAGCGTTCTCAAAAGAGTGTCACATATTTCATGTTTGGAGAGAGCAACTGACGAATGAGAAACATCCAGAAAGACCTACAGGCTCCGATTTCACTTGTCCCGATTGTGATAAATCTGAATAGCAGTATCGAGTGAACGGCACATGCAAGGTTTATGTTCTATCTCATTGAGAACTCACAATTGTAACCGATCAGACTCGTTAGATATTAGCTAGCAGCACAAGAAGAATTCAACTAAGCGAGACTGGTGTCGATTATTCCTTTTCTGAGATGTGAGAAATGAAGAGAGTTGAGCTAACACGTCGGATGATAATCGACGCCCTTGTCAGCGCCTTAGAACCGCTCAGTTATGTGCACGCTCTTTGGGAAGGAGGAGCAGCAGCTTTCAACAGAATTGATGAATGGTCTGATATCGACGTTTATATGGTTGTAGATGACGAGAGAGTTGACGATGGTTTTTCTGCCGTTGAGAAAGCTCTAGCATCCTTATCTCCCATCAAGGAAAAGTATGAAACAGGGAAGCTGCCCTGGCCTGATGTCCATCAAGCATTCTACAGGTTGGAAGCCACAGGCGACTATCTCCTCATCGACCTCGCAGTACTGACTCTCAGTAGTCCAGAGAAATTCTTGGACCCGAAAATCCATGGAAACAACGTTTTCCACTTCAATAAAGCTGGCAAGGTACAATGCTCCACAATGGATCCAGGTGAATTCGCTAAGAAGTTGTCAAAGAGATTGAAAAGGTTGAGGGCAAGATTCGACATGTTCAACATTTTCATACAGAAGGAAATAAACAGAGGCAATTCACTCCAGGCAATTGATCTCTACCATGGTATTACTCTCGCTTCTCTATTAGAGGTCACACGAATTCGTTACAATCCTTTTCATCATAATTTCAGGACACATTATGCGAATCATGAGCTACCCACCGATGTGATCAGAAAGCTAGAGCGTCTTTACTTCGTTAAAGATCTTGCAGATCTTCAAGGGAAATATGAAGAAGCAAGTACAAGGTTTATGGAATTGATGAAATGTCTTCAACAAGAAGAGAAGGGCAAAACGGTCGAGGGGGATCTGTAGGGTTTCTCTGATTTAGCCGTGGCTCTGCAAACTGGCAAAGTGGTCCGGGGTTAATCGAAAGAATGCAGTTCTAGTCTTTTGGTTCCTGCGTCGTGGTCTCATAATGTCTGATGCTGTACAGCTTGAGCGAAGCATTTTTTATTATTCTAAATTCAGAGTCAGAGATAGGAGTAGAAGCTCACAAGACTTATGGTTCCATCACACAGTGAAGTTATAGGCGACACCTCTTTGAAAGCTGATACCAATTTGTCGATGATTACAACAGCCTTAGTCGTCGTTTCTGTAGCTTCTCTTATTACAATGATTGGACTAAACCAGCTTGACAACTTGGTACATGGTGTTCTATACGATTTCGGGTTGAGATTTAGCCAAGCTTGGGCGATGCCGTTATGGATAAGCTCAGGGGTCATAGTCGGTCTTTCTTGGTTTAATATAGCCGCTTCGATTTCACTTGTGGTCTACTTGTTTTCAAGAAGGAAAGACCGCGGTCATTTCGGAACCCAAGCGGCCGCTACTGTTAGGAACGATACTGGTCAGCGGGAGCTAAGGCATTACCTTGGATCTCAAGAAATGAAAGGGACAGCAAATGTTGAAGAGCGTATCACCAAGCCAGAGCAGGAACTTATCGAGGGAGATGTTAAGGGGAGTGCCGAGCTAGTTGAAACCCAAATCATCAGGTATGATGTAAGGCATCCGAAAGAGATTGTAGACAGTCAGTGCTAGGCTTTTCAAGCAAGAGTTGTTCCGACATCGAGATCTATTGTGCGAATGATAACATGGATTCTATTCTTTCTCTGGCAGAAAGATGGCAGCGATAAAGGCATACATAACGACATCTAGATGACCCAAAAGAGTGTGAGGGTATCAATTGGAAAGAATTTGATGAGGATGCCCAGTGGTTGCACTTCATAACATATGTCATTACGCTTGGCTATGTGCTTCGAGTTGATGAGAAGGTAACTCAGGATGCCCGGTTATTTCTACTTTGAGGTCTTCTTCTATTTGTTAGCAAGCTCTTGTGTGGCAACACTTGAAAGCCAAAGAGCGTCAAGCTGGTCTTTGGCATCAAGCATTATGTCAATGACGTCTTCTAGATCAGTGCTCGGTATTGAGAAACTAACATCCGGATGGGGTGAGTAGGGCTTCCTCCTGATGACGACCTTGACCTCTTTGTGGTTTACAAGGGTGACTTCGAGTTGCCCATAAATGCTGCTACTCTTTCCCCCAATCAGACCTCGAGATAAAGGAGACGTCTTTGATTTTCCCATTGTTAGGGTTCCCTAGATATTCTAAGGTCTTAGCATTAATTAAATCTTACGATTTCATAATACGCTCCACACATGCCGAGTGCGTGTAAGTCGATATATCGAACCCAAAAATATATCGAAAAACGGAATATTTCGATTTGCGAGTGAAAACATATATTAAGTCACACGATACGATATGTATGTGGGTAGCTCAGGAAAACAGTTCAACACAAATACACATGGTGTGATCATATATGAAGAGCAAGTGTTTAGTTCACCATGAAAATGTGAATGTTCATCTGATTGGTAATCGATCAATCTCCAGCGAAACGTCTAATCTAGAAAAGAGCTCTACCAAGAACACCGAATTCGGAAGGCTCCTATTGGAGGCCGTAGATGAGAGTTTTTCTTCACTTGGAGACTCGGCGAAACATGCGATATATTTCTACTTGGCAGAGAATTTCAAGATTTGTCAGCGGGACATTCCCGGTAGGATTGAAGATTTTTCTAACGCGATAGAGGAGATCTTTGGGCTGGGCTCCAAATTGCTGGAGATTCAAATATTGAGACGCCTTCACTCAAAGGTTGGATCTGATTTGAGACACTACAGTAGAGAAGGTTGTTTGTCGTTTGTGGATTTCGTGGAAGCATACCGAGCTTCTTTAAATGTTAGTAATTGCAGCAGGTTTGTTTCCAAGACACATGTTAAGATATGATCCACATCTGGCAGATTTAGTAACTCGCAGCATTTTGAAGACACTGGAGTCATAGAACATTGTTGCAGAAATTATAAATAATACGTGAGATAAGGCATCAATTACGTGAAGTTTCAGAAGCACGTTATAATCAATACGTATAAGGCTAGGGGATTGAATAGCGGGGTGGAGAAAGGCTAGGGTACTCTGTCTGGTTTAGCTGGAAGCCTTGACAGAAGTCAAGGAAGCGGGTAACTGCTTAGCTTGAGATGGAAAGCTGAAAGTGGCCCAAAAGGAGAAGGAAAATTGAGAAGAATCGAGGAGAAATATCTATCTTTACTGGTGAAACTAGCAGTTTTTCTTTTATGCACAGCAGCCACAATGAGAACCCTAAACACCTGCGTCTCTTTAGACGCAGCCCGACATGGACCTAGGGAGGATGACCTTGTCATTAGATACTATCCAGATTCGCAGACTGCTTACATGGCCTTGAAGAACGATGAGATTGACTTACTCGATTGGGATGTGACAATCAAACCTCCATCACCGCCGGACCCGTCACCAAATGGCGTTGAAGATTTCATCTGGGTGACAAACTCAATTTCGCCAGATGGGCTAGCAAACTGGGGATTACCCGGTCACACAACTGTTCCAGTAGACGCCGGCGCGTACAACGGCTATGGATTGCCTAATTGGACTGGAAACTTCACTGTAGACCACCCACTTGCCTCAGTGAACAGCATAACCGTGCATGCGTTGCCCTTCACGCCAGACAGTTACACGTATGCGCTTACTGAAGGGGTGGACTTCGTTGTTCACGCTGACGATGATCTGATTGAACTGCTGAACCCGCTGGACGTACAGATAATCAATGAGCACTGGAAAGAGGGTGTCAACAACACCCTAAATGGGTGGCCTTGGATTAGATACGTTGCCTCATGCATTCAGAGTGTTTACGTTGATTTTAACAACGGTACTGCAAGATGGGCTACCAACAACGGCTTTGAGGTTCCTCCACCAAGTGAATGGTGGTATGAGCCTGACTGGCCTGGCGAACTTGAAGGATGGTGGGCACTAGGCTACTTTGCTGGACCATGGGCGTGGCCCGCAGGTTCCGAATGGTGGGTAAATTACACCGCGGCTTCTCACATCTCTGTTGATTACAATGCAGAACCAATACTGACTTGGCCAGCAGACTTTTTCACCGATGCTGTAGAAGATCCTTGCCTTGTGTTAGATGCTGTCGCTGACTTCGGCTTCTATGAGATCGATTTGAACAACAACTACACCATAGGAAGCTACCCTGGCGTTAGGTCACCAATGAACTATACTGAGATGAGGCAGGCAATTGCCTGGTTAACTGACAAAGAGTATGTGGTGAGCGAGATTTGCGGTGGGTTTGCGGAGAGAATTGACCAGATGATTGCAGCCCCCCTGAAAGGTTGGGCAGACGAAACGAACTGGTACCCAAATTACCCCTATGAGTATAACCCGCCAGCTGCTGCAGTCTTGTTGAATAGTAAATTCCCACAGGGGGCAACGATAAACCCTTACTACGACTCAGCCTTCCCAGGTTCAGCTGAATACATTAGAACCTATCCTCTTGATCACCCACAGAAAGCTGAACAGAATCTTGATCCACTAATTGTTGTCGTTAGGGATGATGATCAACGAAGATTGCAGACTGGCCGATTAATCTATAGTAACATGAGGAAACATGGCATACCATGCATTGTAATTGAAGGCAGTGCGCCGGCTGTATATGACCGAGTGATGGGTGACTTTGACTACCACTTCTACACAGGTGGATGGAAGGTTGGAAGATTCCCAGCCGTAACTCTCTACGGTCTATACCACAGCGACTTCACATATCCACACGGACAAAACTACGTTACAGGCAATCTAACGCATCCAACTCTAGACGCTCTCTTGGAGGCTGGCAACTACGCTCTAACGTATCTTGATGCTATCACTGCCACAAAAAGTGCAGGTGGATGGATGACGGAATACTGTGTGAACGTCCCACTTTGGAGCAACGCTGGATACTATGCTTGGCGCAGCAGCTTGCTAGGCGTAGTGAACATGGAAGGCAGTGGCCCGATTAATGACTACACTTTTCTCAACGCCTACAAAATCGACGGTTCACCAATACGAGTAGGACTTACGGACGCCCCACATTCCATGAATATTGTCTACTCTAGCTGGCAGGTGGATTACCGGTGCCTAGACAGAATGAATCTATATGGAGGTCAGGAAGTAGCTCCATATGACTTAGCAGCTGATCAAAATGGCTTCGTTAAGTATCACGAAATCACCACGTGGAGTGATCCTGATGATGGTGGCGCAATCAAATCAAAGATCGTTGAGACTTACAGAACCAACGGATATTATTGTGAGCCTGTAACAGGCAACCAGAAAGCAGTTGTAAACGCTTACGACTACATGTGGAACGCATGGTACGACTACCAGCTAAACTACGCGTGGTTTAGCTCAAGCTTTTTCGATTTACACCACATCAACGTCCTCAACAGCACCACACTTGAGATCTACTTCGATACTCTCAGCTACTGGAACAACTACGACTGCCAAGGCCCACTCAGACCACGCAACATATGGTTTGCTGAGCCATCACTGGTTGGTAGCGCTATCGAAACCTTCACTGAAGGTCCTGGAAACGACTTCGAAGCGCCCGACATCGTTCCACTAGCCAACGAACCAATCTTCATCGATTGGGTTGAGGTAAACGATGTGCCTCTAACTCCAAACATAGATTACAACATCTACGCTCGAGGTGGAGGACCAAACGCCTACCTAGAGATTCTTACAAGCATAGCTGACGGCAGCACCGTGGATGTGAGTTACAGGTATCCTATGGACCCGCGAGGCTACACGCCAGGCAACGTGGCATGGCAGACAATCCTTGAAGGCGGCGGCATGTACTACGCAACCAGCTTCACCCCAGGCGTGGGCGGCAGCATAACGCTGAAGAAGAACCCATTCTACTACCAGGAAACCCCACCGCTCGGTGAAATCGACTTCATCAGAAAGCCAAGTGGGGAATACGAAGTTGACATATTCGACATTATAGATGTTGCTGGAGCTTTCGGTAGTCAGGGAAAAGGCATACCAGATGCTAATTGGTTGGCAGGAGCTGATCTCTTTCCGCCTGGAGGAATCATTGATGATTTCGATGTTGCAGTTGTTCATGTTGCGATGGGCACACCAATGGAGAATCATGACGTTGCAGTACTGGCCTTGGAACCTTCGCAGACGGAGGTTACTGTTGGAGATCTGGTCCTGGTAAACGTGACTTTAGAAAACCAAGGTGACTACACTGAAACCTTCGAGGTCACCCTTCGACTATCATGTTCAGGCACTGAAGTAGACAGTCAGAATGTGACATTGGCAAGTATGGAGACTACAACAATCACTATGGTTTGGAACACGACAGGCTTTGAAGGATATCACACTATATCCGCCTACGCTGGGCCCGTTTATTACGGAGACAGCTTTCCAGAGCACAACTTATGGGACAACTTCCTCTTCGGAGACTTGATTCATGTAAAACCAGTCTTCCACACTGTTGTTGTTGAGACAGCGGGTCAGAAATACAACATGACAGTGGAAAGCGACGGCATCCTCACGCACATCGTAGCTACGAAGAACTCACTCCATCTTGACGTGTCTGGACCACCAGGCCAAACAGCTTATGTCAACGCCACCATCCCAACTGGCCTCAACACCACAAGTATCAAGGTATTCGTCGACAACGTCAAGCTGGAATATCCGCCATTCCCCATCATCACAAGTAACGGAACACACTACTTCGTCTACTTTGAAACGACCCTCAGTATACATGGCGTGACTTTCAAATACGCGCTTCCTGATGTTGTAGTAGCTAACATTTCATCTTCAAGGGAGATTGTGGGTCAAGGATACATAGTTGTCATGAACGTCACGGTCCAAAACTTGGCCACTGAAAGCAGAATGTGCAACGTGTCAATGTTTGCGGATTGTCATCAAATCTTTCTTGGAGACGAAATTATCGTTGGAATCCAAAACCTGACTATAGCTGGCGAAAGCAACACAACTGTCACTTTCGTGTGGAACACAACTGGTGTGGATAAAGGGTTCTGGGCTCTCTGCGCAGTGGTTGACGATGCACAAGTACATGGCCCGATACTGGTTACGTTAGCCGGTGATGTTGACGGAGACCGAGATGTTGACATCTTCGATATTGTTAGAATGGCAGGAGTTTATGGTGTTGCCAAGCCGGATCCGGATTACGATCCTATCATAGACCTCGATGGCGACGGAGATATCGACATATTTGACCTAGTTCGAGCTGCAGGAAACTACGGAGAAAGCTGGTAGCTCCCGCACCCTCTTTTTTAGCATGCGACCATCAAACCTTCTACAATATCTTAAGAAAGCTGTGGAAAACCGCACAGACTACCCTAACGCACCGATCGTGTCAATCGTCAAAGTTTTATTCCACGATGTAATCTCGGTCATAGATAAAGCGGATGAAGGGAGGAATGCGTGCACGTATGCAAAAGAGCCTTTTAGTCCTAGCAATATCATTGTCTTATGTGACTTTGATGGGACAGCTGTCAACATCGACACTTGCCAATTCATCCTAGATAGGTTTGCAGGTTCAGGGTGGAGAACCTTTGACCAACAATACGAGAGAGGGGAGATCAGTCTCGAAAAGAATATGCGGCTGCAGTTCTCCACTGTGAAAGCTCCTTGGAAACAAGTCTTAAATCAGCTGGAGGAAGCAGCAGAATACAGAAAAGGATTCCCAGAACTCGTCAACTATTGTGGGCAACGCAATATTCCAGTGATAATAGTTAGTGCAGGGATCGATTTTGTCATTGGACACCTGTTGAAGATGAAATCATGGGAAAACTCATTGGATGTGCACGCCCCGAGAGCTATTCACACTGCCCAAGGTATCAGGTTTGTATTTCCGTCCTTGACCTACAAAACCTCCGAGAACTTCAAAGATGATCTCGTCAGAAATTACAAGAAAGAGAACAGAATAGTATTCTACATCGGCGATGGGGCGGCAGACTATCACGCGGCTGTTGAAGCTGACTTCCGATTCGCAATTGAGGGATCCAAGCTAGCTGAACTCCTAAGATTGAGTAGCAAGCCATTCACTGAGATAGAGAGCTTCGAAAGCGTGGTTAGCTTCATTGAATACTGCAGCGAACAATTGTGTTAATCTATGCGTTGTATCACTCGCTGTGGATTAGAAGGGTGAGAACACACCCACAAACACAAGCCAAGCTAGGATTGACTTCGCGACAAAGCTTAGTATTATGTAGAATCTTTCGCCATAAAGGTAGTCTCTCCAGCGCCCGACTCCTTTGTATTGTAACACCATGTTTATGGCGAAGACATTGAACAGAATGAAGTAAATCAACAGTATCAGATACACAAATGGTGGAGGATTAGTCTCAGTAGATCCTATTGCTGCTATGAAATATGAGAAAAGCACAATCCAAGGTGTTCCTCCTGAAATGCACCCCACTAGGAATGGTGACCAAGTTGTCTCCTCAGTCTTCTGATTCACCAACTCCATGAAATACCCAAACATAATCATCATGGTGTTGAGGACGAAGATCATCACGAGCGACCAAATCTCCCAAACTCCGACTAACATTGCGATCAGAATGATCATTATCGAGCTTGAGAGTGCGTATTCGTACCATCGGTAAGGGTTAATCCCTTTCTTCAGGCTTTCGTTGTATTTGTTATTCTTTAGATATGCAATTGAGAAATGTGCTATTGCAGATATGAGTGGGAAGGAAGCTAGAATGACTCCTAAGTAACTGATAGTGAACGCAATCTGCGGTTTCGGCACGACTTCGAACACTGGTGGGCTGATGCTTATGATGTCTATGTCGAGATAGAAAGTGTAGATATCTCTGGTCCAGTCCAAGAGAAGGCCTAGACTTAACATGATGATGCCTTGCATCAGATGCAAGATTCCTGCAGCAGTGTTGAAACGCTTCAGATATGCCAAAGAAATCGGAGAATTGGCAATAATCTCTTGCCTTTCTTTGTAATCCATAAAATAGATTCTATGAACTCATAGGCTTTATGATTTTCGCAAAAAGAGTCCAATGCCTGCAATAAGGGAGGGGAATCGAGTCACTCTTCTTTTTTCTCAGGTTCATGCACTAGAAGAAGCGTTAGCACAAACGATGGCAACACTGAAGCTGCTGCCACGAGGAAAGGAAGGTGGGGTGAGAAATGCTCGTACAGCACACCGCCAGCTAAATTACCCAGAGCCATGACGATAAAACCTACAAAGTTCGCGAACCCCATTACCTTCCCTCTCTCAGCCCTGGGAGTGAGATCAGCCTGAAGCGCTCCGAAGGCTGCGTTCAGCATGACCTGCCCGACACCTACTAAGGCAAGAGAGACAAATAGCACGGTTATGTTGCCATTCATGAAAAGCCACATTGAAGCACCAAATACCAGATAAGACGCTAGAAGGGGGATTTTGCGAGTTGCCTTGTCAACTGCTTTACCCACAGGAATCGACAGGATTATTATGGTGATTGGAACTGCTGCCATGATTAAAGGCCAAATCGCGGCGTCTATCAACAGTTCATTTATCGCAAACAGTGGAAAATACAGCATCACAGTGGCGAAGCCAAACTGCGTTATCAGAAGCGAAAGGAATAGATATAACATTGACGAGGGAACTTTCTTCCAAACAGCGAGACTCTCTTTCAATGCAACTGGATAGCTTTTCAGAATCTCACTAAGGCCAGGTCTCTCTACTGTGACCATGGTTTCTTTCAGCTTGAACGCTCTGAGGATTGCAGCTATGAGAAATAAGCCCACTATTATACCATATCCAATCCTCATCCCCTGAATCAGTCCAAAATTGCTGAAGAGCAACGCCGCCACGACAGGACCTGGCGTCGTTGAAGCGCTTGCTATGAGTGTGACAATCCCAAAACCCATACCTCTCTTTTCAGGAGGTAGTGAATCAGCCACCATCGCCATTAAAGCTGGCTGATATGTGGAGTTAAAGAAGCTCATGAGAACCGCGCCAATAAGGATGAAATGCCAAGATGGTGCTATGGCATAGAAGATATAGCTTAACGTGACGCCAAAGGTCATGGAGGAAATGAGCCATTTCCTACCAAACTTGTCAGCCAGATAGCCACCTGGAAACTGCATGGATGCTAAAGCCAAGAATTGGAAAAGCCCGATTGTTCCAACTATCGTTTCAGTAGCTCCCAACCCCAATACGTACAAAGCGTAGTAAGCAACTGGAATTTCGACCGCAAAATCTATCAGAATCCAACTGGTGATAAGGACCGCATAGTTGCCTTTAATGAAGGAGAATTCTTGCCTGATTCTTTGTATAAAGGACGTAGGCGCTTCGCCAACGGGCACGCTCATATCCCTTTCGCTTCCCAATGCTTTAGTGACTGGTCACTATAATTAGCCATTCTGAGCAGAAATGACCACTTCAATGGTCAACTCTCCCAAGCGAGCTGAATCTAACCTTGATCCATTTCACTAGTCAGAGGTTGAGGACATGAGAACAATGGGGAAACTGTGCTTGGAGAAGCTAAGACATTCTCTTATAGCTCCAAGAAAAAACAGTACGACTGTTCAAGCGAACTCGGTTCGGTAATTGCGAAATTCCTTTAAAGCGGCTTGATGTGTCAAGCTGTTCCTCTTCAGTCATGCCTTCATGAAACTGGGTGTCTCGGACTTTTCGCGTTTGGTCTTCTCCAATCAGCTGTTGACGACTCAGTTTTCGCTCAATAGTCAGGGCTCTTCTGCGTAATGATTCCTCTGTCTTAGTTAAGCGCAGAAGCTTACGTTCAAGCTCCCCCTTCCTCTTTTCGAGCCTCTTTAAGATGAAGTTCATAGCTGTCAAGCCCTTTGCTTCTACATTTCAGATACATAAGTATGTTATGAAGCCTGAATCAGTATACACGCACAAAGAGAACAAAGTGCAGTATTTGGAGTGTGAGATTGGAATAGAAAGCTATTTAGCAGCTTTTCGTTGGGTTTGGAGAAGCTTGAACATTTCTTTGATCAAAGGCGTTTTGATTTGGTCTTGAACTTGGCTCCAGAATGTTTTGAACTTGTTTGACTTGTATCCCTTCTTTTCGTATTCGAATGCTTGGATCACCATTTCGATTTTGTCAATGTCGTTTGCCACAATAGCTTCAGGCGTCTTTCGATTCTCATATTCATTCCACAAAGAGAGATAGTTGTCTCTCAGTCTAATCGGCAGGCCAGATAGTATTCTTTCTATAGCTGTTCGCGCTTCATTTTTCACTCTGCGGAAACCTCGCTTCTTCTTGGCGGACAAATCATGATCGCCTGTGAGTGATTCCTGGATGTCATGCAGTAGCAACATACGAATTGTCTTCTCTGAGTCTATTTGCAGCGTGTCGCAAATGCACATGGACAGAATGGCGCATCTGAAACTATGATCAGCGACCGATTCAGGCTCATCTATTCCCGCTTGAGTTATCCAGCCCGATCTTTTAACGGTTTTCAGCTTGCCAACAGTTTCAAAGAACTCTAGCATTTTTTGAATAGACATAGTGGATTCTCCCAGCTTACAACTAACTCCTAGATGTGAATAATGCTTTCCTGGTTTGTGCTTAGCTTCAGCTTTGGTTGCAGTGTGATCTTCAAGTTCGTTTCGCAGTCACCAAGAGCAGGCGGTGGGCTTGTGTAAGTGGGATGTCGCTTTGTTGTTGGTCAAATCCGTGGTATGCTTTTCTGTATTTCCATCCCGCTTTCTCGAAAAGATCAATCAATTCGTGAAGGCTCCAGAGGCGATGATCTATCACAAATTCCTTCTTCAGAACAAAATTCGTCTCATCCTGCTGCTCTAGGCAGGTCCATGTCGCCTTCATTCGGGATGTTTCTGTGTCAAAAAACCTCTCCTCTAGGATGATCACGTTCTCGCAGCGGGAAAAGCCTCGTCTTTGGAAGTTTCTGATTATCCAATCTCTGTTCATGATCTCTAACGCGAAGAAACCTCCTGCGTCCACAAGCTTGTTGCATTGCTTCAGGATGTCGATGTTGGTTTTGTCGTCGTAATAGCCAAATGAAGTGAAGAGGTTGAGGACGCCGTCGAATTTTTCCTTGCAGAGTGTCGAGCTGATCTGCCGCATGTCTACCACTTTGAAATGGACCCTATCATCCACTCTATTCTCTCTAGCCATTTCCTCGGCGATTCGGATATAGTAAGGAGACAGGTCAGTTCCCAAGACACTGATGCCTCTCTTGCCAAGTTCAACAGAGTGCCTGCCGATACCACAGTTGAGATCAAGGATCTTTTCAGGATTGAATCCTTGCTCGTTAAGAAGTCTCAGAAGCAGATTCACTTCAGAATCGGCTCTCGCAGTTCGCTCCTTCAAGAACTCAGCGAAAATCTCTGGGAACTCTACAAATATTTCTTCTGTCCAATGCGACAATCACATTTCCCCTCTTACAGAGTAATGATTAAGGTAGAATATATTGTGTACGAGTGAATGATGGTTGACATATTCTTTAAGGAAGCTAGCACTACAAGTGCTTTAAATCCAACCTAATCGAAGAAGTTTGAACATGAGCATTGTCTACGCTTGTATTGCCCCCCATGGATATGAGATCATTCCTAAGCTTGCAGGAAAGCTGTTTGAAGCTTTCGAAGAAACGCGTGAAGGAATGAAGCTAATGGCAAGCACTCTGAAGAGGGGTAGACCTTCGACTGTCGTCATAGCGACGCCTCATGGTTTGAGGTTGGAACATACGATTGCTGTGGTGACAGCAGAGTATTGTGAAGGGACTCTGAAGGCTCATGGCAAATCCGTGAATATTCGTTGCAAATGTGACAGAAAACTTGCCAGCTCGATTCTGCAGTTAGCGAGAGGTGCGAAGCTTCCTGTTGTAGGAGCGAATTTCGGGTCGAACGAGGGACCTAGCTCTTGTATGCCTATGGATTGGGGAACATTCATACCTCTATGGTTCTTCGGTGGGAAACCGAAGACGGCTCCAGAAAGAAAAATAGTGATTGTGGCTCCTTCTAGAGAAATCCCGTTGACTGAACTAGTGAGGTTTGGCGAAGTCATTTCCGATGCAGCTGAAAGCTCCGACAAGAAGGTTGCTTTTGTGGCAAGTGCTGATCAAGGACATGCTCATGACAAAAATGGTCCTTATGGATATCACCCAGCATCTTTGGAGTATGACAAGCTTGTTGTCAAGGCTGTTAAGGAGAATAACCTAAAGCTGCTCTTGGAGCTTGATGCGGAATTCATTGAGAATGCGAAACCTGACAGTCTCTGGCAGATAGCGATTCTCTCAGGAGTCCTCACTCGTGTTCCTTTGAAGGCCAGATTTGTTTCGTATCAAGCGCCCACTTATTATGGCATGCTGTGTGCAGACTTCCAATCTTGATGCTTGCCGGTGACCTCAAACATCGATATTATAGTACTCTTGGTTTTCTCAACGCTCAAAGCTCGGGAATTATCACGTTCACAAGAAGGGGACGAATCGCGAGTTCTCGTTCTTCTTGCCCTATATAGTAGGGCGATTAGTGTGCCAGCGATGAGTAACGATATGGGAACTATCATTGAGGGGAATTCCGGAACGACGGTGTATTGGTGTGTGTATCCCAGCTCTTCGCTTGTGATAACGTTGCCCACATTATCTTCAGCTTCAATAACGAACTCTACGGTGGTGCCATTGGCGAATTTCGGGATTGTAGTATTGTAGAAGCGGCTGAAAGGGTTCATCATTTCCAAAGGGATCCATGTTCCGTCACTTATCGTATAATTCAGGGTGACGCGCTTTACACCTGCGAAATCATCTCCAACTGAAGCATTGACTCTTACACTGTCCTCTGGCTGGACGTCATTCACAGATGGGGCTTGAACTATTCCTGTTATGGATGGAGGGCTAGTATCGACAGCAAAGTGAACAGTGGTAGATTCATTTACAGCGCCTGAAAGATTCGCATAAACAATTATGTAATGCAATCCATCAAGAAGCGTAGAAAGAGTTGTGTTGGCCGTGACTGTTTCATTAGCAATGCCATCCAAACTGTATCCGATCCAAGTGGCAGGTTCACTCAAAGCAAACGTGAGATCTACCTCATCGCTTGGATATACCTTGTTCTCAGGTGAAATTATCGAAACTCCACTAGACTGAACTATCTTCACACTGCTTAGTGAAGTTGTGTGAGGAATAGAAGATGCGCCAGAATCGACCAAGTCTTCCTTCGTAAACTCCAAATGTGTTGTTCCAACATGATTCAATGCTTTGAAAGTTATCACAACAATTGTTCCGCTTCCATTAAAGGGGACGTCAATAAGTGTGGCGAATGCGGCCTTGTAGGTTCCATTGATCTGATCCACTGAATCCGAAACTTCATAGCCCGAATATAATATTCCAGCGTAGGGGCTTGGAGAGACTGGCTCTCGGTGATCATTCCAAGGTGTCGTGAATATATGGTCTATGTATTCAAGATAGCTGGTGTTCCAATTGACTTCAATGTCGAAGCCTTGAAGATCGTTCACGCTTTCAACTACAACTGCGATTTTGAATACTTGATCAACTTCAACTGTTAAAGGTTGAGGTAGAAATCCTAGCGAAGTAACTTCTTCTCCAAAAGTACCAGAGATTGAAGTTAAATACGGAAAAGCAAGGCACAAACCCAGTACCAGTGTGATTAGTCTCATACATTTCCTTGTCAAATCACTCTTCCCACATTAATACTGGTGCATGCTAGACCAGAGCTAAGGTAATGCACACTCCTGCAACAATATATCTTTTGCGCGGCACAGGAGAACACAGGCTCACATTGACGAAAGCTCATGCTCAATCTACACGGAACATCATTACTGTCGAAGCGCCTTTGACTGAGGTACTGCACACGTGCTAACTGCTAAAAGCTTATACCTTTGTGTATCGTCTAGACTAGCTCTCTGAGCAGTTGTCTCAGATGGAATTAAGTGGAAATGAGAACGGAGGAAACACTTTGAAAAGGATCATAGCATTGGAAGCTGTATTCATGATGCTGATGGCTGCGTTGATCTTTCCAAGCTTCGCTGCATTCTCACCTACAGACGCTCAAAGACCTGCATTCTCAATCGGAATAGTATCTCCCGAAAACAGAACGTACATTTCCGAATCTGTCCCCGCAAATCTCTCGCTCGAAGTGCAACATAGCCTACCAAGAACGGAGTTCCTAAGCTGGATTGGCTACAGCATAGATGGAGCAGAGAATGTTACAGTAGAAGGAAACACAACGATTCCTATTACCTCATATGGATCTCACAGCATTACTGTGTACGCGACCGATGTAAATGGAACAGACTATGCTTCTGACACTTTGCACTTTACTCTCACAATACCAGGTGATTTTAACGGAAATGGACAGGTCGACATTCCAGACGTCGTACTAGCAGCGATGGCTTTCGAAGCTACACCAAGTGACCCGAATTGGAACCCTGACGTAGATCTTGCACCAGTCTTTGGAAGAATCGACATATTCGATCTTGCAACTTTAGTTTCATACTATGGAAACTCAGCGTAGCATAGAAACTCTCTCCCTTTTTCTCTACGCGGGAATATGTGCTCTTTCATCTGAGAGATTTTCCATAAGCAGCTTAGCCGCGCAAGAATTTGCGCCTGTAGCGATATATATTATATACACGCGGGTACTTTTCTGTAGATTCAAGCATGCGCCCCGAAAGTTTTTCATACTCAGAGAGAGCATTTCTGGTGGAGATTTGATGCCAACAGAGCTGGAAGACGCGGCGGAAATGAAGAGAGCTAGAGAACACGAAAGCAATTGGGACTGGTTTGAAGCAGCAAAAGCATACGAAAAGGCGATCACATCAGAAGCGACTGATCAACCAAGGAAAGCAGAGCTTTGGGAAAGAGTGGGATACTGCTATGACTTGGCTTCACGACAGGCTGATGAATCGCCTGAATTCGCGAAGTTGAGAAAAGCTTCTGTGGAAGCCTACAAAACTGCAGCTGAACACTTTGAAAACATGCAGAACTCAGGAAAAAGCCTGCAATGCAAAGCCATAGCCGAACTTGTGAGTTCTTGGTTGGCATCTGATACTTCAGAGAGAAAGAGAGCTCTTGAAGAATGCACTTCGTACGGTAAAAGAAGCCTGGAGAGTCTTAGAAAGGCAGGCGACAGGCTAGCATATGGAAAGATGTGCAACGAACTTCTTCAATGCACCCTTGAGAAGATTAACGTTGCATCTGATTGGGAGGAAATGTCAAGTGTTGCTCAAGAAGGAATAGAGCTCGCTAAAGAGAGTATCACAGTCCTGTCACGATTAAACGACAAAACTGAACTCCTTCGAACGTATTTTCTCGCAAGCCTTGTGAGTTGGAATGGACATGGAATCATGCCTGAAAGAACAGATCTCATGCAACAAAGTCTAACATGCTGTGAGAAAGCAATTAGACTGTCAAAGGAAGCAGACGACCCGTACTCGATTGCCAACGCAAACTGGGCCTCATCGGTTTGCAAGCTTCTTTTCACTGAAAAAGCAGAAGAAGCATTAAACCACGCTAGAACAATGATGAAACAAGGCGAATTGACGCGGGACAATTACCTGAAGGGTATAGCATCATACCTTCTTACTTTTGTTCAAGATTGGATGATCAAAAGAGAAGGAGATCCCGAAAAAAAGAAGACAGGCCACGAAAAGATAATCAAACACGCAAGAAACGCTATAAAGTATCTTGAACCGATTCATCAAGACTTCTTCATTGCCGGCACCTACCTGTTCTACACCGAAACTCACTCGTCCTTGGCGCGAGAGTTTACACCTGGACTGGACGAGAAGCGGGCAATGTTGAAACAAGCAGTGGAAGCAGGACGAAGCGGGCTCAAACACGCAACCAAATCAGGATCACCAGACGCAACTGGATCTAACCTTCATGCTCTGAGCAAAGCTTTGCACTTCTACTCCAACATAGAAACCGCTCAAACGAGGAAGAAGAAACTTCTAGAAGAAGCGTTGATGCACAGACAAATGTACATCGATGTTGCAGAACGATCCTATTCCACCAATAACTGGATCAAGGGAGTTGGAAGAAGCTATGAGGGATTGGTGAGAGTCGATCTTGCCAGAGTCGAAAAAGACAAGGCGAATAGGAAGACCCTCTTCGAGAAAGCTGTACTCAGCATGGAAGAAGGAATAACCTTCTCCAGAAGATGGATTCTTTCACACCCAAACCCGACTTTGATGGCTGTTGTGGCAAGATATGAAGATGGATTTGCAGCGATACTAAAAGAACTCTATCTACTGACAGATGATGCAGAACTTCTAGCAAGAGCAAACGAAGCCCTCAGTGAAGCAGCATCAAAATTTAAGAGAGTCAGACTGTCGAGCCGAGTCGCCGAGTGTTACTGGAAAATAGCGAACAACCTCGACTATATCGGACGAAATGAGCAGTCAGGGGAGAATTTTGAGAAAGCACATGGAGAATACAAAGCTGCCGCAAGAGAAATCCCTAATTTCGCTGACTTCTACTCGGATTACGCAACATACATGAAAGCATGGAGCGAAATCGAGAAGGCAAAACACGCACACAAAAAAAGAGAATACTCAACCTCATATGAACATTATCAGAAAACCTCAAACATACTTGAAGAGTCAAAGCAATGGAATTATCTAGCTCCAAACTTTCTAGCATGGGCACTCTTAGAAAAAGCAGAGGACTATAGCAGAAGAGAAGCTAACACTGAATCAACAGAAAGCTTCAAGGAGTCAATCAAAACCCTCCGCAAAGCCAAGCATACACTTCAGACTCAGTCAGAAAAAATCGATAATGCGGACGAAAAGCAATTGGCAGAGACACTAATCAAAGCCTCAGACATGAGACAGAAATATTGCCTAGGAAGGATCGCGGTCGAAGAAGCGAAGATTCTAGACAGACAAGGAGATCACACATCGAGTTCTGCAAAATATGGATCTGCAGCGGAGACGTTCAAGGGAATAGTAGGAAAGGAATTCGAGCAAGCCACCTCAGAGGTGAAACCGCTAATATATCTCTGCCAAGCATGGCAGAAAATGATGATGGCGGAAGCCAAAGCATCCCCAAGCTTGTTTGGCGAGGCAGCGGAGCTTTTCCAAGAAGTCAAGAAACACACGACTGATCAATCAACGAGTCTGATGACGCTGGCGCACAGTAGCTTCTGCAAAGCTCTGGAAGCAGGAACCGAGTTTGAAATTAGCATGGACATGAAAGACTATACCACAGCTACAAAGCACATGGAGACTGCTGCGAATTACTACTTGAGAGCGGGCTTCAAAGGAGCCTCAGCATATGCAAAAGCAACCCAACGGCTTTTCGAAGCATACGTACACCTAAACAATGCAAAGACGGAAATGAATCCGGAGACTCAAGCAAGGTATTATTCAATGGCTGAAAAGATCTTGGAGATTTCAGCTGGATACTATGTTGAGGCCCGGCACCCTGAGAAAACGAAGCAAGTTAGACAGCTGCTCCAAGAGGTTAGAGAGGATAGAGAATTAGCTGTCTCGCTTGGAGAGGTCTTGCATGCTCCAACTATCACCTCATCAACTACAAGCTTCATGACCTTAACTCCTCATGAAGAAACTGCCGTCGGTTTAGAGAGATTCGAACGGGCGGATATCCAAGCAAAGCTGATTCCACATGAACAGGAGATAAGATCAGGAGAAGGCTTCGACCTAGAAATCCAAATAATGAATGTTGGCAAAGAAGCCGTCTTGCTGTCAAAGATTGAGCAAGTTACCCCCGTGGGCTTTGAAATAACGGCAAAACCCGACTACTGCTACTTTGAAGATGGAAATCTTGACATGAAAGGAAAACGGCTTGACCCGTTAAAGACTGAAGAGATAAAACTTGCTTTGAAGACTTTCGGTAAGGGAGTCTTCGAAATATCCCCTAGAATTCTATGCGTTGATGAACACGGAAACAACATACTGAGAGGCCCTGATCCCATCACCGTCACAGTACAAGAGACTGTGCTGCCTGGCCGATTGACAACAGGCTACGACGGACTTGATAATCTGTTATTCGGTGGGATACCAGAAGGCTACTCAGTTGTCCTCACATCCCCTTCATGCGACGAAAGAGACGTGCTGATAAGGAAATTCCTCGAAGCTGGTGTTCAAGAAAATCAAACGACCTTGTACGTTACCATAGAAACGAGCGGAATGGTTGATCTGGTAGAAAAGTTTCAGGACCACCTTCAACTCTTTGTCTGCAATCCCAGAGCAAACGCTATGATAAAGGATCTACCAAACGTACACAAACTGAAAGGTGTGGAAAACCTAACAGACATCGAGATTGCTCTAGTGTCAACCTTCCGGCAACTAGGCCCCCAAACCGGGCCGAGAAGAGCATGTATTGCGATAGTCTCAGACATATTGCTGCAACATCACGCCATCACAACCAGGAAATGGTTAGCTGGACTGATTCCGGAATTGCGCTCCAAAGGCTTCACAACTGTAGCAGTGGTGAATCCGCTAATGCACAGCTCAGAAGAGGTCCATGCAATCTTGGGCTTGTTCGAAGGAGAAATCTCCATTTACGAAAAGGAAACAGCAAGAGGCATAGAGAAATCTCTACGAGTGAAGAAGATGATAAGCCAGAAGTACCTGCGAAGCGAAATCGCTCTTAGCATGGAAACAATGGAAACGTAGTTGTTGCACCTAAGTCAAGAACCTCTGCTACACGAGGAAAAAGAACAGCCTCCAAATTCGCAGAACCCTTCAACTAGGAGCTTATTCTGAAAAGTGCTAGCAACATCGTGCTAATGGCCTCGTAAGACGCATATTCTCTTGGGCGGTGTTGTATTGTCATTGAGTTTCTAGTTTGTAAATCACGTTCAGGCCTTTCAGAGTCTCGTGCACGGCGTTTGCTATCTGGAATATTTCCTCCAGATCAATGGTTCTACCCCAGTCGTAAACGTGATCATAATGTCCTTTAACGGGTTTGAAGCCCATGCTTCTAAGCTTTTCAGCAACGACTGTTGGGTTTGAACCTTCACTGTTGAACCATATTGTCAAATAGGTTTTCAAACAATCCACCTGCGGATTCAGTAACTATATTCTCATTATTGCTCTTTTAAGCCTGCTCAACATTCTCTGGCTGAGCGCTCAGGAGAAAAGTTGAGAATGTGAAAATAAAAGGGGAAAGGGCTTGTGTTACCAGCTTTTACCGTAGTTGGATGCTGCTGCCACTATGTCGAAAATATCAATGTCTCCATCGTCATCTACGTCAGAGTTCGAGTCGTATTTCGGGTGTGGTTTTGAAACTCCGTAAGCTCCTGCCATACGCACAATGTCGAATATGTCGATATCCCGATCGCCATCAACGTCACCAGCTAAAGTAATCAGCACTACACCATCAACGAAGGAGTTATCGGAGGTTTCAGTCTCACCTGGAACCACATCTGCATTGGCATTCAGAGAGTAATTTCCCTTTGAAAAAAGCGTTGTGTTCCAATCGAAGGTTAGAGTATGATTCTCTCCAGGATTGAGTATTACCGAGGTTTTGAAGATTTCTGTTGTGTTGGCTTTGACTGTTATGTTGAAGTTTTCTATGAAGCCGCCTTGGTTTTCAACCGTCACATTCATTGACACTTTGAATCCTTGACCAACTGTTGCCTTTGGCAGGCAGCCAGACTTTGAGTGACCCAGACTGGTGACTGCAACATCATGAAGATCTGACGTGACGTTAATGAAGCCAGTTATCCAGAGCATGTCAAAGCTGTAGTATTGAAGCTCCACCGAATCGGTGAATGTATGTGACCAAGTTGTGCCGGGAGGTATCGGATCAGAGAGAAGATATGTAGATCCATTAGCTGTGAAAACGAACCACAGCGTGTGAATGACAGAGTCAGTGTTATTCCACCGAATGGTGTCGCCAGGATTGATTGTGAGATTTTGCGGAAGAAACGCTAGATTAGAAATCTCCACCTCGTGAGTGACTTGAGCACTGACCCGCTGAACCACATGTGTCGTAAAGAAAAGAGTTGCCACTGAGGCAACCAATATGGTAGCCACTGTGAAGCGTCTTTTGAAACAGGATGCTGTTCTGTTCATAGAGTCCCGCTCCCTTCTAGAGTGGGTGTTTCGAAGCAGTCTATGGATCGTAGGGGAAGTAACTTGACCACCAATACCAATGTCTCCAGTAAACCCAGTGCCACCACCAACCCCACCAAGGTCGCCAGAATGGTACAACTGTGTACGGGTAATAGTAGGCCTTAACATAGCAACGCCACCACCAATAGGGTCCCCAGAACCAATTCGGATGGTTGTGACTATCATGCCACCAGTAGTAGAAGTGAACAACTCTTCCTACAGGAGTCCAAGCCCACCAGTAGAAGTCTATGAAGAAGTATGGTTCCGCGTTGTATATGATGAAGGGATCTACCTCTGGAATCTGATCAGGCGGTAGAAGGTTTGTGACGAAGCCCATCGCCATGCTTGAGCCATCGCTCATTTCAGCCGAAAGCAGGCAGGCACGCGTGCCATCTTCCAGCATGTTGCTGGACCACCATGAGGCTACTGTTCCATTGAACGGTTCTGATCCCGGTTCGAAGTAGATGTCAAAGAATGAATCGACCTGGTATAAGCCTCCGCCGACGTGTTCGTCAAACACGAATCCTTTTGCTTCAAGCTCAGCCTTCACTTCAGCATAGCCCTCTGCCGAGCCTGGTGGTACAAACGGTATATCTGTCAGGTAGTATGGATATGGCAGCTCCACCAGATGTTGAAGCTTAAGCGGTTCCCAATACTCTACTTGAAGAACCCTGCCGTCAGCTCCCACGTAAGGTATAAGCCATCCTTGTGAGGTGTATAAGTTCAGCGAGCTAATGGTTAAGATGCTTTCTCCGCCTCCAGTGCAGTGGAATGTTGCTTTTGCAATGGACCCGCTGCCAGTTGATCCGCCTGGAGAGGTTGTTGAAACATCGAATTCTATGGTGCCCAGTGAATCGTCAATTAACTTGTAGTCCACTGATACAGGAGGCAGGATGAAGCCGCCGGGTACAATGTCGATTGCATCAACGAAGGTAGTGTCGTAGTTCAGTATTAGCTGGAAGCTGGCTAGGTCATATCCTATTGGGATGTCAACCATCACGTCGACAGGAAATGGTGTGCAGACGGGTACGGTGTAGTCAGCGGGGTCAATCCAAGCAGTTGCTGGTGGTATGGTCTGATACACAGCTGCGTTGTTTGTGTCGATGGCTGGAACGTGCTCTATTGAAGAGGCGTCTGAGAGAAATATCTCCTCAAGAAAAATTGTGCTTTGGCCTGGGTTGTCACAGTGGAATTCAACATGTGCTAGAGGAACATCGGTGCTTGTTGTGCTGCCGCCATCTAATGTTTCCGCCCAGCAGTATACTGCGTCGGTGCCTAAACCATAGTAATCGGGCAAGTGTACCCAATTGAAACTAACAGGTGATTGAAGGAAGCCTCCGTCCCAAGCGCTTACAGGCGTCATTTGGGAAGCGTCGAAGCTCAGATAGAATGCGTAATCGTAGATTGCGGGAGTCGAGACCCACATCATCCAAACGGTGATGATGAAGTTGTTGCATGGCGCCACGTTTGTTGTGTCTGGTCTGAGGTCAACGATTGCATCTGTCTGTGCTTGAGCAGGCTGCAGAGTCACAAAGAGTGCTGTTATGACGCAGATGATTAGTGATACACTAATGAGCAATTTCCTATTCACCACTCTCATTCCTCCATTAATTTGGTTATTTCTTTCATCGCGCCACACACTTGGCGCTCTTAAGGCTACTCAAAATCATCGATCCTCCTTCTCCTAGACAAAATATCTCCTCTGAGTTCTCCTTGCGCCCACAATGTTTTTGGCACATGTAGTATTTAAAATGCGATAGAATTACATTCTATCTTGTATGTAGCAACATTGGCGTCCAACGTAATGTCGGAGTCCAACATGTGTTGGACCTACGTCGGAACATCAGTCACTCTATTCTGGGTTTAAGGATTCGTCAGAGTTATCTCAGTCGGTTGAGTATGGTCAATTCTTAAACAGTTTCTGTTGTTTAGTGGATTGCGGGTCATGCTTCCCAGCTTTGTTTATAACGTTTTCAACTGGGTAGACTCTAAGATATCGCCCGTTTACCTGAACCTCTCTCTCTGCGCTGAAGCCTTTAGTTTCTTTGCTCAAGCGTTCCAGTTTAGCTTGCAGTGCTCGTGGGGATTTGCCTCCTCCGTATCCCACTAGGGAGAAGTCTGCACCTACAACGCGATGGCAAGGCACTATAGGATAGAGAGGGTTGGTGGCCATTATCTGGCCGACTCTTCTCGGATCAGTGTCAGCTATCTTTGCGATGTTGCCATAGGAAGTCACGTATCCTATTGGTATTGCAGCAGCCGCTCTAAGGACCTTTCCAGAAGAGTCCGGAAAGTACTCTGATGCAAGCGAGAACCTCTTGTTCGCTTCATTGCCGGATTCAAGTTGTTTCAACATCTGCAATGTCTTCCTCGTGAATTCTGAGCCCTCGTCAGCGATCTGATGTTCAACATCCGATCGCAGGCTTCTCAGAAGAGCGTTAACTGCTGCTTCTCTAGTCGAGTTTGTGCTCGTAGCCACAATCTCTTCTCCAGTGTAAGCTAATCCAAACCATGAATCCTCTAGCTTCTCAACATAAACACTTATCACTTATCTCACTCTGCCAAACTCTAGCAGGTCAAGATACTTTACCTTTTGTCTTCCCACCGTATGCGGGCATCGCAGATGAGCGTGCGACCCGCAAGAGATGTAGTTTTAAATCACAGATGAGCAGTCGGTTTCAGCGTTTATCACTTTTTTCTAAGTGAATTAGATGCAACAGTGGTTACACTTCCTGACTCAGGAAGACCTCTGTATATTGAGAGAGGAATTCAGTCATGATGCTGTATACAGAGGTACGCATCGACGGGGAAGCCTGAAGCTAAGACTAAAATAGAATGCTTGCCTTGGAAAAGGCACGGAGAGAGGGAGACACGATGCATTTTTCTCATATGAACAACAATAATCGTAAACACTTCAAAAGATTGCTCCTTTTCGGAGTTGCAAGTTTCTTGTGGTTTGTATTCCGAACAGGCACTAAGCCCTCCAGGATAGTGTATCCTTGTCAGCGAGCGGCGTTAGCCAACAGTTCAATGATGCTGAGCACGCTTCTCCCACTATCAGCAGCAGCTCTTCTAATAAGAGCCAAGAAGCTCTTTTCCGAATCCGGAAAAGCTCTCGCGTTACTTCTTATTCTGGGGAGTTTCGTGATACTCAGTGGCGGATTCTGGGGAGGTTTAAAGATTGTGAGTGCAGTGGATCCCTACCAGGAAATCCGATTGAACCTTTTCCCTCGAGCCGCAACAATTGAACCTGCGTCTGATGTCTTTGCGGTAAATGGTCGTAGAGTGTCTCCCCATGTCGATGAGCTTTTGCAGCTTATGGGTTCAAACGGTGTGCTCTTCTACGAGTCAAACTCAACGGGGTCAACCTGCGGACCTGATGGCCTCATTTCAAGTGAAGACGTTGTTTTGATAAAAATCAACTGTTATGATGATGAACGTGGGGGAACCAACACAGACGTTCTAAAGGAGATCATACAGGCTATCGTCGACCATCCTGATGGTTTTGCGGGAGAGATTGTTGTGGCAGACAATGGTCAGGGTACTGGAAGCTTGGATTGGCAGCATGGTAACGCTGAGAATCTTGGGCAGTCAGCTAAAGATGTGGTTGACATGTTTTCGGCTCAACACAATGTCTCAATCTCTGATTGGGCACTCTTTAGAGCTACAAGGGTAGACGAGTATTCGGTTGGAGATATGAGCGATGGATACATACTCTACGATAGTCCTGATCCTGAAACTGGTATCTATGTCTCCTATCCGAAGTTTAGAACGATATATGGGACTTACATAAGCTTCGAGTACGGCATTTGGAATGGCACCTCATACGAAAATCGTTTAAAGGTGATAAGCGTTCCAGTTCTAAAATCACATTTCATCTATGGTGTCACAGCATGTTTGAAGCTTTACATGGGCGTACAATCAGAAGGTTCGCCCTGGGCTGGAGGGCTGGGCAATGGCCACAGCACTGTAGGATTTGGTGGAATGGGAACGCTTATGGCTGAGGTCAGACTTCCAACTCTC
>CP070683.1:805001-807247 GCA_020352645.1 Candidatus Bathyarchaeota archaeon
AAGAGATATGCGTCTCCATGCCTGCT
This sequence comes from Candidatus Bathyarchaeota archaeon, assembly GCA_020352645.1. GTDB lineage: Archaea > Thermoproteota > Bathyarchaeia > Bathyarchaeales > SOJC01. The sequence goes on from CP070683.1 coordinate 805,028, forward strand.
CAAGCTAAACCATACAGAAAGAAGACATCCAATGCACCTCCTTGGCAATACCTATATCGCAAAACTGACCCGAGGCAACTGCGCATTCCGATTGGATACAGATGAGAGATTGTCCGACGCCGAATCAGCGGAAGCTGTGCAGAAACTGTTAGGCAACGATCTTGTTGTACAGAGCTATCCTGAAACACTTCGTCTAGCGCACATATTCTCCACCTTCACAGCAAATGAAGTTCTAGCTGTTCAACGCTGGATTATCAAAAAAGGCAACCTGAAGATAATAACAAGGCCGGACATTCGGCGATTGCTTTTTGGCCGCTTTGGCAAGGGTCCGGATGGCTAAGGAATGAGACTCTACAGAAAAGAAGGAACCACTATACAGATCATAAGCTATCCACACGAAGAAGTGCAGAAAGGAACTTACCTAACGGTTGAAGATCGCAACGGTGCGAATAGCCTTATCGTCCAAGTAATCAGCATAGAATACGCAAATGTTCCTGGAATTCTGGAAGAGTTGCTGAGAAGCTGTGAGGGATATTCTTGGGTTCAAGGAGAGGATCTAGATCCCCTTCAAATAGCCACTCAGGTGGACTACATCCAAGATGCTCGTTTGCTAACATGCAAGATTCGAGCCACAAATCATTCGGGAAAACTGATCTCCACTTGTTCATGGCTTCCTCCTCGATCGAGTGCTATCATCAAGAGACTGCCAATCGAAAAGCTGCTCACTCAAACTAACGTCAAGAATGCAATTCCTTTGAACCTAGGTGAAACGACAGAAAAAAAAGAGTTAGTTGTTGACGCAAGAACGTTGGACGGTGGACTCAACATCATAACGGGTAAGAAAGGAACAGGAAAATCGCATATCTCCAAGCTTCTTACTCTGGGCCTGGTGAGAAGTGGTGCACCGGTCGTAGTGCTTGACCTTAACGGTGAATATGCAGGTCTTGGTCGGAACGCTGAGGGAAGACCAAACGAGTTCCATCACAAGGTTAGCATTCTGACGCCGGGCGAAAACCTCAAACTAACCTTGGGACAACTTAGATTAAGCGTGATGATGACCATTCTGGTGAACGCACTCAGCCTGCCCGGGACTTCTGCTAGAGAATTCAGGCGCATATGGAGATTTCTTGAGGAGAAAGGAGCTTTGTCAATGCTTGAACTGGGAGAAACTATAAAGAATTGGAAATGCAATCAGCACGTTCGCGACGCGCTGTTCTCCAGATATCATACCTTGCTGGGCTCAGGACTATTCACTGACGATTCTACGTTTGCGACATCTTTGGAAAACTCGCTTCTCAAAACTAGGGTTGGCGGTGCAATAATCATCAATCTTCGTGATACGCCCACTGTGGATAGGCTCATAGTTGTGGAGTATGTGCTCGGAAGGCTTGTGGAGCTGCTTTCGAAGCGGAAGTTGCGAGCCGTATTTCTGCTTGCCGAAGAGGCACATCTATATCTCCGAGAAACTTACTGGAATGACATCGTCACTAGGATGCGACATTTTGGACTGTTCACGACGTTCATAACGAATCAGCCTGACACAATCCGCGAGAACATCTATCGTCAAGCTGACAATCTATTCTTATTCAACTTCAACAACGAGCACGATTTGGAGACAGTCTCAAGGGCTTCCAAGGTTGATGTTGAGACCGTCAAATCTGTGGCCAGGGATCTGCCACCTTATCACTGTTTGGTCCTGGGAAAAGCTGTCAAAGACTTCCCCGTTGTGATTCGAGTTAGATATCTAGACGTACAGGTTATGGGGCGCACTCGACTGTTCTTTTCCTGAGTTGCTCAGAATAGTCAAAAGCTTGACGTTTAGTCGCTTCGCTAAACCTTGCTTATTGTGGCAAGCCCAGATTGAACTCAGATATTGCTTGTGCGCAAATCGGGGCGAACTCGCTACCGAGAGAAGGAAACAAACGTTTCGCAGACTTTCGTAGGATTGATGGCTTACCCTATTTTTTAAGCTTCTCTCCACAGTTTCCGCAAAATCCTGTACCGGAAGGATTGGTTGTGTTGCACTTGGAACAAGTGATTTCAGGGCTGGATTTCTGCTTAGGCAGAGGTTTTCCACAATTTCCACAGAACCTGTTACCTGCGGGATTCTCTGCTTTGCAGTCCGGGCAAGCTGTCTTAGGTGATGGAAGCAAACTTGTTCCGCAATTTCCGCAGAACTTCATTCCCGAAGTGTTCTTAGCACTGCATTTCTGGCAGATT
>CP070683.1:807347-809618 GCA_020352645.1 Candidatus Bathyarchaeota archaeon
CTTTGACCTCATATGACAGGATGACGCAATCAAAGAAGTCGACTAGACCTAGAGCCTTAATAATATCGAATGTGCCGATGGCACAGTTTGAAACCAGAGCCAACTTGTACTTCCTTCGTAAATTTGATAGGACCGCAGTAGCTCCTGCATACAATCTGAATATCGTAGATAGGTGACGATTCCTAGTTTCTTCCAGTTTTTCAGTCAGTGCAGATTTCTCGGGAATTCCCAAGCTCTTCAGAAATAATCCCCAGAATTCTTGGTAATCTTTTATCTCCCCTTTGTGGCTGTTTCTGGATGTGTTATGCAAGACTGAGGTCAGATTGTCTAGATCCTTCTGATATCCATATTTCCTTGCAGTCGAGAGAAGTTCTTCTTCGTATCTTGTTCTGTTTTCTTCGTCAATGTGAGCTAGGGTATCTCCGAAGTCAACGAGGACTCCTTTGAGATCCAATCTCTACACCTCTGTGAACCACATTCCTAGCGGTAGAATTACTTAAAATTCTTCCTCCATACTTACGAAAAGACTGCCGAAGACTGTTGACATTTTTAGCCGAAGTGAACAAGAAGCCTTGAGGAAAACGATTTGTGGAACTTTCGTTTCACGCTTTCGATGGATTCTCCCAGCACGGTTATCTCTTCTAGGTTGCATGTTCCAAGTCCTTTTTTCTCAGCGAGAACTAGATGTTTGACATCGGTTGGCCCTACACCCATCACTGCGGCACCAACAGCGTCAACTGCCACCGGATCCGTTCCTGTGATGACCAGATTCATTTCCACTGGTTTTCCGCTGGTTTCGTGTCCCTCGCTTGCAATGACCCCGTCTATGACCGATATGCTTGGTTTTAGAATAGATGCTAGGTCAGCAATGTTCTTGCTGAGTCTTCCTGTGTGCATGGAGCCTTTGGAAGCCAAGGCACCCATCATGTTCTTCAAACTCAGTGTGACAGTGGCTATTCTGTGAAGTTTAAGCTTGGGAACGCTGATTAAAGTGCTTTCCAAGGCGGTCTTGGCAACTTTAACTTTCTTGAGCGCCAGTGGGTCAGGCGGATCAACTTCGATAAACTCGTCTTTGTTGAGATCGACGAGTCTCACGCCCCATCGTTCTGCAACTGCGTCAACGCCTGCAGTCTTGAAAGCTTGGAGTGTGTCTGCAAACCCGCTTCCTTCACCGATGATGATTTCATCTACTTTGTGCGCTCTCAGAAACTTGACAGTTCCTTCAATGACTCTGCTGTCTGTTGTGATTCCTGTTGATGGATGCTTCGCGTTTATATAGTTGGGTTTGATCAAAAATGGCTTCTTCGCTGCGAGGACGCTATCTATATCAGACATTATCATATCAAGAGCTTTGACGGTTGTTTCAACAGGATTCGCTCCCCTTGCGATGGCAACTCGGATCATTTGGCAACACTCATGATGTCAAATATCATACGGCAATTTGAACTTATCTTTTATTCAGCCTAAATACTGAGAGTAGCTTGCTGCCCACACGCGCGTTTTGAGCATCCATGCATGCGCATAAATATCTAGAGTTGCACTTTTAGCTAGGAGATCGGAGAAACATGGAATGGAAATTATCTTCTTTGGCAAATTGGTTTCTATTCTTGTTTTGCCTCAACATCTTGGACATTCTAGTCACAAATCCAGCCTATGAGGCTAACCCCTTCACTCTTTACATGTGGGGTAATGTAGGCATCTTTCTTTCAGCTTGGATCAAGATCGGACAGGTCCTTTCTTTCGGAGTCTTGTGTGCACTTGTCAAGAAGGTCGCCAAGCCAACCGAGTGGCGGTTCGCTAGGAGAATGTTGCTGGGAGCTCTCGTTGTTCTTGTGGCCTTCTACTTATTCGTGGTAGTGTGGAATGTATTTCTCAGGGTCTCGCTTCCATTATGAGGATTTGTTTAAACCTCCAGAAAGCTTTAAACCAAATTCTTGACTTACTCTGAGCAAAAGTGATGCTATATGCACTTGCTAACCCTAAAAGACTGGAGTTCTGCAGAGATTAACAAGGTAATTGAGAAATCACTGGAAATCAAAAGAAACCAAAGCAGGTTTAGAACTGCGTTAAATGATAAGTCTTTAGCCCTGATTTTCCAGAAAACTTCAACTCGAACACGTGTCTCTTTTGAGGTAGCTATGACTCAAATGGGCGGTCATGCGCTTCACTTGGATTGGAGAACCACCAACTTCACAATAGCTGACGTTGGAGATGAAACACGTTATCTTTCAAGAAATGTGGACTGCATTATGGCGCGTTTGCTTAGAAACT
>CP070683.1:809718-813126 GCA_020352645.1 Candidatus Bathyarchaeota archaeon
GGGGTTCAACGTGGTCAAAGAAGCCCACAAGGTCAGAGAATTAATCAGCCTCGTTTCCGGAGGAGAGACGCCGGGATATGGAATTCTCTCGACAAGCGAGAACTTGTGGTTCTTCTCACAGCTATACGGCCTTTCTTCCTCAGATGCGAAATCCAAGATCAAACGATTGATGGCTGACCTCGAATTCAGCGAATACGCGAAGACGCGAATGTCTAGACTTTCAACTGGATACAAACAAAGGCTTAATCTCGCACGGGGATTGCTGAACGATCCAAAGATGCTCTTTCTTGATGAACCCACTTTAGGCTTGGATGTACTGACTGGCAAGAAGCTGAGAGGACACATCGTTGACTGGGCGAAACAGGAGAAGAAAGGTACAGTGCTCCTGACAACGCATTACATGGCGGAAGCAGATGAAATGTGCGATCGCGTGGCAATCATCGACCGTGGAAGAATCTTAGCTTGCGACAGTCCACTCCAACTTAAGAAGCAACTGGAGAAGAACGTCATCATCAAAGTTGAGGTTTCCTCCGTTCAAGCTGACTTCAGCTTTGTAAAAGACATGAAGGAAGTGATAGGGTACTCACAAACTCGGAGTATTCAGACAGACACTACAACGTTCAAGGTAATGGTAACTGAAGAGAAATTCTTCTCCGAAATAATGTCAAAGCTGGAAAAGCAGCAACTAAAAATACTTGCCGTCAACAAAGCAGAGCCAACCCTGGAAGACGTCTACATAAGCCTGGTCGGGCGGGGATTTGCGGATGAAGAGGGGGCTCCTCATGAAATATGAGAGTTTGCTCCACAATCTGAGAGCAGTCTACGCCAGACTCTGGGTGAGAATCAAAGGTGGCAACCGCGAACCTGAATGGCTTATTGCAGAGATGGTCATACCAGTCATCACCTTGAGCGCCTATGTCTACCTTTACAAGATGGTGGATGCCCCTCCTGAATACGCAAGTTTCGTAATTATAGGTGGAACCATGATGGCCTTCTGGGCTAACGTTCTTTGGAACATGTCAGCTCAATTCTACTGGGAAAAAGAAGTTGGGAACCTGGAAGTATACCTTGTAGCGCCCATATCAAGAATGGCCATACTTATGGGGATGGCAATTGGCGGGTTTGTGAACACTGCTCTGAGGGCTATAGCGATTTTCATCAGCGGCATACTGATCTTTCAGGTACCAGTAGTGATACATGAACCCTACACAGCGTTTCTCCTCTTCTTCCTAACAATTGGATCGCTCTACGCTCTGGGAATGATGTTTGCGTCACTCTTCATGTTATACGGGCGGGAAGCTTGGCACACTGCCAACTTGCTCCAAGAGCCGATTCAGTTTCTCTCTGGGACCTACTTCCCCACAACCAGCCAAGTCGTTCCACACATGGTTCAGCTCCTGTCATCCCTCATCCCCCTCACCTTTGGATTGGATGGCATAAGAAGGGTGGCGATTCTAGGAGAAGGCTTTAGCGACGTCTGGATAAACGTGTTAGCCCTCGTCATCTTCATCGCGGTCTTATTCCCACTGGCCAGATTAGCACTTCGTTACATGGAGAATCTCGGCAAGAGAGAAGGGAGGTTGACGCTAAGATGGCAATAAGCACAATCCTGCGAACTATAAAGCAATCTGTCTGGATCGGCTGGAAAGTTGAGACCAATTGGGCTGATCCACTCGTCTTTTCCATCTACTACTTGATAAAGCCTATCGCCGGACTGCTGATTGTAGGTTTCATCTTCCTGATAGGCAGTGTTGTCTCAGGAACCGTTGATCCAGGATTGTTCCTGTTCCTGTTCATCGGCAACAGCTTCTTCATTTATGTGATGCAAATCATGATGATGATGAGCATGTTGATTCACGAGGATAGAGCACACTACGAAGTACTGAAACACATCTACTTGACGCCGGGCTCCCTTCACGTATACATTGTTGGAAGAGCCTTGAACGGCGTGATGAACGCATCAATCGCGCTCCTGCTAACCCTTGGATTAGGAGTTGCAATATTCCAACATGGCTTGGCTGTGCCAATTCAGATCAACTGGCTCACCATAGACTTGGGATTGCTGGGCTTAACCATGCTATTAGGCATAGCTTGTTTCATGGCCATTGGATTTGTCCTTTGCGGGATCAACATCATGACCTCAAAAGTCCAGTTCACGCTCAACGAATATGTATCCGGCATCCTCTATCTATTCGGAGGAGTAGTTTTCCTCCCGGAAATTCTGCCTCAGTGGGGCCAATACGTTTCTAACGCTTTGCCAGTCACGTATTTTCTCCGGCTCGTGAGATTCTCATTTCTACATCAAGCAAACTTCGACGTGCAGGCGAACCTGCTTTATCTATTTGCCACAACGATCATAACGATACTTGTAGGCCTCGCAGTGTTCAAGGTCGCGATGTTCAAGGCTCGACGAGACGGATTAATAGACAAGAAGGAAGAGTACTGAGCGTCACTTGCGTGCTTAACTAACGATTGATTGCTGGAAAGACAAACGCTTATATGAGCATGTTCTTCTGGAACTGCAACTGAGAAAAATGAACTCATCTACGCAAATGGCGATGGTGAGACTCTCTTGGAGAAGGACAGAATGATCGAAGTCAGAAGCCTGACAAAGAAATTCAACAGTTTCACAGCTGTAGATCATGTTTCGTTTGATGTGAAGAAAGGTGAAGTTTTCGGTTTACTTGGCCCCAATGGCGCCGGTAAGACCACCATCATAAGAATGCTCTCCACGTTGACCAGGCCTACAGAGGGAACAGCCACAATCGGCGGGTACGATATCACAAAGCATGACAGTGAGGTGAGAAAACTAGTCGGTTTAGTTTCTGAAAAGATGATAATGTACGACAGATTGACAGCAAAGGAAAACTTGTGGTTTTTCGGGAAGCTCTACAACATCCCAAGTGACGTTCTCAATCAGAAGATTGACGAACTGCTGGAACTAGTTCAGTTGAGCAAGTGGAAGAACTCTCAAGTAGGCACATTCTCAACCGGCATGAGGCAGAGGATGAACGTGATAAGGGCATTGCTTAACATGCCAGAAGTATTGTTCCTTGATGAACCAACACTAGGCCTAGATCCTCAATCCTCAGTAGAAGTTAGAGAGTTTGTGAAAAAGATTAACAGAGAAAACAAGATAACGATCATCCTCACAACACACATGATGATTGAAGCCGACATGCTGTGCGACAGGATAGGCATCATTGACTATGGAAAAATCACCGCACTTAACACGCCATCAAACCTGAAAAAACTTGTTTCAGGAACTGACACAACCATCCTCGAATTGGAGATTGCAAATCTCACGTCCAGCATGATTACGTCAATGCAGTCACTCAAATGCGTGAGTTCAGTTTCTCAAAACAATTCAACCCACATAAAAATCCATGCCCACGGCAACGAAGCATT
>CP070683.1:813226-831753 GCA_020352645.1 Candidatus Bathyarchaeota archaeon
AACGGCAGAGAAAACTTGGACGATCCTATATACGACGTAAATCCGGCTCCTCCCGATGGACCTTTCCCATCGTGGTGGATCAATCCCTACAAGAGAAAACCCTTGGACTCAGGGGCGATCGTAGTCGGTGCCGGGGCTCCGCCTCCAGGCACACATGGCCGCAATCACGGGCCTGACAGATCCCGCCTAGACTTCTCTAACTACGGGAGCCTAGTAGATGCCCAAGGCTGGGGACGGGAGGTTACGAGCTGCGGATATGGCGACCTCCAAGGAGGATCGGATAAAGATCTATTGTATACAGACACTTTCAGCGGGACCTCCAGCGCCTCGCCGATCGTCGTAGGCGCCCTAGGATGCGTCCAAGGCTTCTGCAGAGCTAAGAGCAAAACCCTCTGGACGCCTGCAACGGCGAGAACCATGTTGAGAGCCACGGGGTCGCCGCAGCAGGACGCCCCCACGAGGCCAGCAACTCAGAGGATAGGCAACCGGCCCAACCTTAGGCAGCTCATCATCGACTGCTTCATCGCTTCGGCAGCGTACGGCTCCGGGCTGGCGCCTGAAGTACAGCTCCTTCGGGAGTTCAGGGACGACGTGCTGCTGAAATCGAGCTACAAAAGAGCCTTTGAAAGTCTCTTAGATGTCTACTACAGCCTCAGCCCAGCCATTGCCCACAGGATGGAAGGCAACGAGGCGTTCAAGGATACCATGAGGCGGACGCTGGTCCGGCCCACCGTCGAGGTGCTCAAAGCCGTCGTAAGATGGATGAAGTCTTCCAGAAAGATAAACGGCTAGGAAAGAAAACATCAAATCCCCTTCTTTTTTTCTCTCTCTTCTCCATCGCAGCCTTTTAGATCCACGGTTCTTCGTAGCATTCTGGGCGTAATAGACTGTGTGTTTATGAGCTTAGCCTTAGCGTGATTGATTACTGTTTAGTAAAACCTTGTTTTACAGAACAAAAGGCGGGTTGTGCGGGTTCATGTGGAGACAGCTCCACTGTAACCGGAGCCACCTCACCGCGAGTGCAGGTACATTCATGGATTTTGTGAGGTTCCTAAAAGAAGCGTGTCGAAGCCTCGGGATTGATAGGTAACACTACAAGGATGGATTCATAATTCACAAACGTTATCTATAAAATCAAAGGTAAAACCAGAAACATCTCTGTTAAGAGGAAGAATTAAAGATGAAGAAAGCCTCGACGGTATATGTTATTGATCTGACACGGATTGAAGGCGATGGAGATTTCCCTTGTCCACATTGTGGGGCAGTGATATCACCCGAAGATGAGACAGAGACAACCTACGCAATTCGGGAAGTAAAGATGAAGCAAAACGATCAACTGCAGGAACTCGTCATCAAATGCAACTCATGTGAGAGCATCATTCACTTAGTAGGTTTCACTCTTTAAAGTGCTAGATCCTTAAGTCCTTGCTTTTAAGAGCAGATCATATCCTTCTGAAGGTCGAGAGAGGCATCTGGAATATTGTTGTTAGTGGTTGCCTTAGCTACCGATTCCAGCGACGGCTTTCCAGCGGCACTAGATAGGGGCAAATGAATTTAACTTGTCTCAATATGCTTCAGCAAAGCTGCGTGAAAGGCAAGTACTGGACGAATAGCGAGGAGGTAATTTAAGAAAGGTTGGGGAGACGAAGAATGCTTAGATTGAAAAGATTGACTTCTTCTTACCGTGGTCTTTGCTCTCTTTTTCAGGCTCTAGTTGAACTTCTCTTGGAGGCAGCATGACTTCTTCTGTGATTTCTTCAGGTTTTTTCGATGGTTCCGTTTCCACTTTCTTCTGAGGCTTAGGCTTCTCAGGTTTCTTTCTCCGAGGCTTCGATTTGGTGGGCTCACTCAGCCAAGCTGATTCTAGATGCAGCGCTTTTTTGCCGTCGAACTCGAAATATTCCCAATTGTATAGATCCATTTGGATTCCTTGCATCTGGCCTACCACTTCGACTAGTTGGGCAGAGAATGATGGAGCAAGGAAAACTAGCCTTGGCATTTTTGAATCATTTATCTTGAAGTCTTTGTAAGAGAACTTCAGCATCGGCTTCACATTGTTGATGTATGTTAGGATCTTCAAACCTTCAAAGAACATATTATCGTTCTCTTTCGTGCTCAGTTTCACTATGACAAGCTGTCCGTCTTCATCGTGGCAAAGAACGTCGATGTTTGACTTGGAGTCTATTGGCATATTGTTGCAGATAGCTGTCAGTCCATCTTCAATACAGTTTACATCATTAGAGACTACCTTCTGCAACTCATTCTCGTCTTTAACACTGATTCGTCTGATTGCCATTTTCTATTCCCAGCATTTGATACAACTGGCAAAAAATAAATAGCTTATGAACCGCTGCTCAGGAAACAAAATATTGATTTAGCTTAGTTACGTCCAGCAATCAAGCTAGGGGGATGGTTTGTGGAGATTGCCCAGCGAATTAAAGAAGGCATTTTATCATTTTTTCGCAGGTCAGACAGCTATCAGGCACAGCTGCGCTTTTGGGGCGTTTCTTTAGGTACCCAAAGTAGTGTGCGCACTTACCTTCGCTTGCATTCTCTGTAGAGATATCACGCTGTTCCAAGCGGTTCGGAGAATCTGTCGAGCTGTCCATTTCAGAACCCGGTTTCAACGGTTCCGGATTTGGTTCCCATAGTTCTGGACTTGGCTCTTCAGGAGGTTGGTCTGTTGAGAGCTTGGAAAAGCAGAAAGGGCAAGCGCTATAGATTTGCGCAGGCATTGCGGATAGATTGGTCAATTGAATCGGGTTTTCGAAATCTCTCTCGCAAGCATCGCATGAACAGCTGTTGTGTCTTCCGTTGACGCCTTTAGGCTGTCTTACCGAGACAAGCTTTGGCAAGATAGCTACCCAACCGTATAGTCAATGTTAAGATTTAATAAACGTTTCCGTACTATTGTTCTCCGTGTATGCAGTTTTCCTTCATTTTGTGGATCATGAGTACTTAGTCATATGTCACAAGTCTTACATATTTTTCAGGCCTCTTCTCTTTTTGTGGGTGCTTTGTCGGTTCGGGAATATCTGCACGAGAAAGCGGCCGAGTCTAGGCACGATGAGATGTCAGCGTATCTAATGTTCATTGCAGGAAGTGTTTTGTTTGTCGGTGGGGTAATCGAGACCTTGTTTGTGGCAGAGAGGGTTGAGTGGCTTTCATTTGTGCCGATTGGTTTTTCTACATCGCCTGGTTGCCTTCTTGGGCTGTCTTTGACTTTGGGTGGTCTGGCCTTGATGGTTTTCGGGTTGGCTGCTGGAACCTATTTTGCGCGTGATAGGTCATGGTACATTCGGCAGTTGCATGAGACGAATTCTGCTGAAGGACATCATGCCATAAAAAGAAAGCGAGCCAAAGCGAAGCAGGCGCGTTGACTCTGAAGTGATTTCGCTGAGAGTTTAGTTTATAGTAAAGCGAAGGCAGCAATTAGCGGAGCGAAAACTGACGCTACTAGTGACATGACCGTAATCATTGTGTTTAATGATGGACCTGCAGTGTCTTTGAATGGGTCGCCAACGGTGTCGCCAATGACCGCTGCTTTGTGAGCTTCCGAGCCTTTTCCGCCGAGCTCTCCTGCTTCGATATACTTTTTCGCATTGTCCCATAGACCTCCAGCATTGGCCATTAATAGTGCGAAGATTAATCCAGAGAATATGGTGCCGCCTAGATACCCTCCCAGAGCTTCAATCCCACCTAAGAAGCCAACGGCAAGCGTCACACCGATGGAAATTATGCTTGCAGGCATTAGTTCCTTTAACGCACCTTTTGCCGCGATGTCTACACATTTCGCGTAGTCTGGCTTCACTCCTTCTCTTCCCTCTTTTAAGCCTGGAATCTCCCTGAACTGTCTTCGAACTTCCTCTATCATTCTAAACGCGTTTTTGCCCACACTAAGCATCACCATAGCTGAGAAGAGTGGGGGCATTGCTATGCCTATGAGAGCTCCCGTTAGGACTAGAGGATTCATCAGGTCGAAGCCTATTGCATTTCCAGTCGCTTTCTGCACGATTTCTTGATATGCAGCAAGCAGAGCAAGAACTGTAAGCCCGGCAGCCCCTATGGCGAACCCTTTAGTGATGGCTTTTGCCGTGTTGCCAGCAGCGTCAAGACGATCCGCGATGTCGATGACTTTCTCTTCCATTCCCGCTTGTTCCGCTATTCCCTTCGAATTATCTACTATAGGGCCGTATGCGTCACCGGCCACTATCATGCCAACTATTGAGAGCATTCCAACTGCACTCATGCCGACACCGTAGACCCCAAATCCAGGGCCTATGCCGTCACATATGAAGAAAGCTGCTGCAGAGGCTATAGCTATGCCTAGGAGCGGGGGGAACATGCTGACAAGACCGTATGAGAAACCTGAGATTATGTTGATGGCTGCTCCTGTTTGTGACGACTCTGCTGTTCTTCTCGCCGGGGAGCGATCTATTGAAGTGAAATAGTCGGTCGTGATGCCAATGACAATGCCCGCTATCAAGCCAACTGTCAGAGCGCCCCAAACCTCCAGCCTATAACCGAGAAAGTAGACTATTAAGAATGTGAGAATTATCAGAACTACGCATGTGAAGTATGTTCCCCAGTTCAAAGCCTTTCCGGGATTGCCTTTCTTCCCTACTCTGACGAAGGCTATTCCTATAATGGAAGCGATTATTCCCAGCCCAGCGAACATAAGAGGCAATGTTGTGTAGGCGCTAATATCTCCCAATGACTGCAGCCCGAATTGCTCAAGCGCTTCGCTTGCCCCGAGAATCATCACAGCCACGATACTGGCTACATATGAGTCAAAAAGATCCGCCCCCATGCCTGCCACATCGCCCACGTTATCACCAACGTTGTCTGCGATTACAGCTGGGTTGCGAGGATCATCTTCAGGGATTCCCATCTCCACTTTTCCAACCAAATCTGCGCCTACATCTGCCGTCTTCGTATAGATTCCACCTCCTGCTTTAGCGAACAGTGCCATGGCACTGGCACCAAAGCTGAAGCCTAATACAAGCTCTGGTCTGCCTGTAAGATAGTAAACGACTGATATCCCGAGAAGTGCTAGGCCAACCACTGATAGTCCCATGACAGCACCTCCTCTAAAGGCTATTGGGAAAGCTTTGTTTAGTCCATCCTGGGCAGCATTTGCAGTTCTCACATTTGCTCTCACTGCGACTTCCATACCGAGGAAACCTGCAATAGCTGAACATATCGATCCAAAGATGTAGGCTGGCCCTATCTCAACGCCCATATCCATAAAAATGCCTAGGGCTAGGGTCAAAACAACGGCCATAACAACCACAAAGATAGCCAGAGCTGTGTACTCCCTCTTCAGAAACGCTCTTGCTCCTTCCTTAATTGCTTCAGATATCTCTTGCATTCGTGCTGTTCCAGCACTTTTGCTGTTAACATAGAAGTACAGATATATCGAAAAGACGACAGCGACAACAGCGCTTATAGGAGCAGTTAAAGCCCACATCATTACATCACGTTCTCATCAGAGCCTGATGACTTAAAAGTATCATGCTTTTAATACTTTCGAAACGTTTTATATCTCACCTACTATTCACCTAACGCCCTCATAGTAGATGCTAGTTGATGGCTAATGAGCGAGAAACTTGCGAATCCAGCCCCGCTTGGATTGCTAGGCTTCGGAATGACCACAGTGCTTCTGAACCTTCACAATGCAGGATTGTACCCATTGGATAGCATGATCTTGGCGATGGGATTAGCATATGGTGGTCTAGCTCAGATCCTCGCTGGCGTCATGGAGTACCGCAGGGGCAACACATTCGGAGTCACAGCGTTTTGCTCTTATGGTTTGTTCTGGTGGTCACTTGTAGCATTGATTGTTATTCCAACTGTTTCGTTTCTTGATGCACAACAACCAATCAAGACTGCGATGGCTGCATACTTCTTCATGTGGGGCTTGTTCACCTTCGTAATGTTCTTTGGCACACTTAGAACGAATCGCGCGTTACAATTCGTGTTTCTGAGCTTAGCGATACTCTTTTTCTTGTTGACTATCAGAGATCTTACAGGAAATGCAGTGATAAGCACTTTCACAGGATATGAAGGAATCATATGCGGTTTCAGTGCTATCTACCTCGCGCTTGCAGAAGTACTCAATGAAGCCCACAGAAAAGTCATTCTTCCAATATGCCCTACAAACAAATAGCAGAGATTTCATGAATCCATGTTGCGCCACCAAAGCTTCTGATCCATGAGAGATCAGGTCAGTTTGGCGTATGGCTGCGTTAGGAAAAGAAGAGACGAGGGTGTCTCAAACTGGAGAAAGGGAAAGCATTTTATTTCTGGGGTCTATCCTTCCATAAGCTCTAAGATGAAGGATTTGAAATGAATGGCAAAGCTAACAAAGTGGGTAAAGGAAGATACTGATAACAAGTTTGTCTTTTGGCCGACTGAAGAGATGAAGAAGAGGGCATGGATCAGTGAGGAATCAATATACAAAGAAGCAGCCAAGGATCCAGTAGCATTCTGGGCTGTAAGAGCGAAAGAAGGGCTAGAGTGGTTCTCACCATGGACAGAAACGTATCAGTGGAATCCTCCTTACTATAAATGGTTTGTCAATGGCAAGATTAACGCCTCTTACAACGCCTTAGATCGCCACATGAAAACAGGGCGAAGAAACAAACCAGCTATCATATGGGAGCCTGAACCTGTCAATGAACCTAAAAGAGTTCTCACGTTCAATGATCTTTACTGCGAAGTGAATAAGTTCGCCAACGTGTTGAAGAGCCTTGGTGTGAAGAAAGGAGACCGTGTAGGCATTTACCTACCAATGATTCCGGAAGTGCAGATCGCAATGCTTGCATGCTCGCGTATAGGAGCTGTTCACAGCGTTGTCTTCTCAGCTTTCAGCGGAGAATCATTGAAAAGTAGAATGCAAGACGCACAAGCAAAGGTCCTGGTCACAGCTGACGGTTACTACCGAAGAGGCAAGATCATCAATTTGAAGGCAAACGCTGACATAGGCGCCAACGACACCAGCATCGAGAAGATCATAGTTGTAAAGCGCGCTGGAAATGAGGTGAAACTAATGGAAGGACGCGATTTATGGTGGCATAAGCTCATGTCGAAGGCACCGCTTGATTGCAAACCCGAGCCTATGGACAGCGAGGACATGCTTTTCACTCTCTATACAAGTGGCACAACAGGAAAACCAAAAGGAATCGTGCATCATACCGGTGGATACTTGACTGTTGCTCTCTGGACCTCTAAGTGGGACTTCGACCTGCACGACGAGGATGTATTCTGGTGCACTGCTGACATCGGGTGGATTACTGGGCATACATATGCGTGTTATGGACCGCTACTCAATGGGGCCACCATATTGATCTATGAAGGTTCGTTAGACTATCCCCAGCGAGATAGGTTGTGGGAAATAGTTGAGAAGCATGGTGTGACTATCTTCTACACTGCTCCTACGGCCATACGAATGATTTTGGGATGGGGCGAAGAATGGCTTGAAAAGCATGATCTCACTAGTCTACGACTTCTAGGCACAGTTGGTGAACCGATAAACCAAGACGCTTGGCTGTGGTACTTCAGACACGTAGGCGGCGAGAGATGCCCAGTCATAGACACTTGGTGGCAGACAGAGACTGGAGCAACACTGATAAACTCGCTTCCCGGAATAGGGCCATTCATACCAACCGTAGCAGGAAGAAGTTTCCCCGGCACAACACATGATATACTTGACGAAGTCGGATCACCAGTGAAAATCGGCGAGGGCGGATACCTTGTCCAGAAAAGCCCTTTTGCACCTGGAATGATAAGAGATGTCTACAAGGATCCAGAGAGATACAAATCGCAATACTGGAGTATTTACGGTGACAAGACATACTACACAAGTGACGGCGCTATAAAATGGGACGAAATGGGCAACATCAGATTGACTGGTAGAGTAGACGATGTTATGAAAGTTGCTGGCCATCGACTCTCGACGGCCGAGGTAGAAAACGCGTTGACACAGCACGATTCAGTGGCGGAATGCGCAGTGGTTGCCGCACCTCACGACATAAAGGGAGAAGTCCCAATAGCTTTCGTGGTTTTGAAACAAGGAACCACTTCATCCGCCGACCTCGTGAGTAAGCTTGTGAAGCAAGTTGTGAAAGTCATCGGGCCAACTGCGAAGCCTGAGGAAATCGTGATTACTGATTCTCTGCCTAAAACTAGAAGTGGCAAAATAATGCGTAGGATTCTGAAGGCACTTGTGAAAGGCGAAACAGTCGGTGACACTACAACTCTGATGAATCCTGAAACTGTAGAAGACTTGAAAGAAAAGGTCGGATACACCAGATAGAGTTTCATCCACCAAGCGGTGGTTACCAAGCTACTCAACCACATAGATTTCCATGTGATATTGAGGAATTGAGGAATAGATCTGTTTTCCCATGCTGGGATAATGACTGAATGCAATCTCAAGCTCAAATACTGCTACGAAAAGCTTGTGTATGTGACACTGTCAAGAATCTCGTCAGCTCACTTGAAGAGGAGAAGCCGAGAGTTGAGCGCTTGATATTTCAGAGAAGCATCAGACACGAAGACTTTGATTTTCTCAAGTACAACGGTTGCGAGATCATTTCGTAGTCAAAAAAATGGTGGTTGTGGCAGGCTCAATATACAGAAGTAATCACGAAAGGAGAAAGGAGATTACAGCTGCCTCCCACAACCCCCTGATAGAGGAATGTTCTATAGGCAAGTTCTATATAAGATTTTCATCAAAACAGAGAAATGCATACTATTAGCTTTTGGTCTTTGAAGGACAAATGAAAAGACAGCCTGATATGGAATGGCTGAGATGTTAGAAGCTTATAGAGGTCTTAAGCGTTCCACTTGTATATAGTGAGGTGGTGGGCTAACTGCATAGGTTCGACACGAAGCAGAGGATATATCGTTTTAACCATCTTCAATTGGGTGGTCAGCCAGGAGAGTTGCCAACCGTTTTAATCGGCAACCTTTTCTACAAAGGTATGCCTGAAGTTTCCAACCATAAACAGGGTAGTTTTGACAAGGAGCTCGTTTCAAGGTGGATCGAGATCGCGGAGGCTTTTTCTGTTGAGTCTGGGGTTCCTCATCTTCTTGACATAATGGCTATGTATCCGATGGCGATTTCCAAATACATTGAATATGTGTGTGATCGAACTGACGACGTCTTCTTGGTTGACGGTGCCAATCTTGAAACTCGGATTGCAGCGCTTGAGACCGCTGAGAGACTTGGTCTTGGTGAGAGAATAATCTACAATGGAATCACGCCCAGGACTTCAAAAGAAGAATTGATAGCTATCCAAGATTCTGGCATAAAATCGGCAGTCGTAATGGCATTTAATGACCTGGATTATTCTCCAGAAGGCAGAGTAAGTATCCTCAAAGGCTCGGGGGAGGAATTGGGTCTGATCGACGCTTCTCGGAAAGCAAGAATAGAGAAAATTCTTGTAGACACCGTAGTCTTTGATATACCCAGTATCTCCCATGCTGCTGAAGCCATCAAGCTTGTGAAGGAAGCCTTGGGGTATCCTGCAGGATGCTCACCAGCAAACGCCACTTATTCTTGGAAGGAACTCTGCAAAGATCGCTTGATGTTGACTGACGCCTTTGTCGCTGCAAACGTCTCTGCTCACACTATTGCCCAAAGCTGGGGCGCAGATTTCCTTATTTATGGACCGATAAAGCAGGCCAGAAACATGATTGCAGCGTGCGCCATCAACGATGCGATAATCGCTTACCGTGCAAAGAAACGATTCGGCATCAAGCCAATCTCGAAGGTTCATCCTCTCTACAAGATATTCTAGTTCAGCAGCATCTTGACTTTTTCCAGAGTGTCTTTTGCGTCAACTGCATAGGCATCAAGTTCATAGTTCATACACGTTTGTTCGTTGACTGCATTTCCTCCGATTACTATTCTCAT
Source organism: Candidatus Bathyarchaeota archaeon (assembly GCA_020352645.1). GTDB lineage: Archaea > Thermoproteota > Bathyarchaeia > Bathyarchaeales > SOJC01. The sequence continues at coordinate 823,149 of CP070683.1, forward strand.
CCTGCTTCTGAGGTTCTTCTTTTTCAGAATGTCGACAACATCCTTCAAGTAGGGAATTGTCTCCTGCATAGAGATGGATATCGCGATTATCTGTGCCTCTCTGTGAATAGCGGCATCGACAAACTCCTCGGGGGGAACATCAATACCCAAGTCGAAAACCTGAAAGCCAGCTGATTGAAGCGTTGCGGCAACAATGTCCTTTCCCAAGCTCTGAATGTTTCCTTTCAACGAGCCAATAACTATCCTGCCCTTTATCATTTCAGTTTCAACTTCCATGTAGGGCTCCAGAAGCTTGAAGGCCTCCCTCATCGCTGAGGCTGAAGACGCTACCTCTGTCACGAAATATTCCTTGGCTTCATAACGTTTATCAACTACTCTTATGGCTTGCATAAGAACATCGATAGCTGCCGCAGTTGATACTCCTTCATCAATAACTTGCTTTGCCAGTGCCTTTGCTTTCTTAATGTTGCCGTTTATTACAGCCTCTCGGAGTTTCCCTAATGTTTTTTCGCGCATCTTTCTCATCATGGCAAAATGCACGCCAATATTAAGGGTTGCGATTTACCTTCAAGATAACAAAAAAGTCTCCACAGAATTTTCGTTGCACTTCCCGTCGAAGCCTCACCGGTCAGGCCAAGTGTGAATTCACGATCTTTCTTAATGGAAGGACATTCTAAGTAGATGATCCCGCTAGACCCTTTGTTGGCGAAGTGAAGTTCAAGAATAAGTATTGGAATTGGCAAGGAAGTTAGGAACTGCGAATCTCTGATGTCAAGATCACTTCAAAAGAAGTGTTTCCACGTCCAAGAGCGAGAGCTGTCGCATGTTTTAGGTTGCGTGATAGCGCATCCTATGTGAGAGAAGCGAGGTGATTTGGTGACCAAAGAAGGTAATCGTGAAGGAGAGGTCTCAGATATCCGTGAAAGGCTTGTTCGTTTGGAGGCTAGAGTTGAGAATCTGAACAAACGTGTTGACTCTCTTTCTGAATATGCCAAGGAACTCTATGGCTATTTGCAGAAGATAAGAAAGCAGATTGGCCATCGGAAACGCCACCTTGAGCTTGTGTGAGGTCCGGGATTAGATGTGTACAGGTGGATTTCGTCAATCTATATAAGAGAGCTTCAAAGGTGTGCTTTTCTCCAGACAATCTTTGTGCTTCTTGAGTGCGAACTCCACTCCCTGATGTAAATATTCTTCCGTAAGTACTCCGACAATATCCTGAACAGGCCTTCCTCCACAGAAGAACTTCAGGGTAGGTGTACCCATTATGCCATATCGGCCTGCTAGTTCTTGGTTGTGCTGGCTCTCCAATACATTGAGCTTCGCAAATTTCAGTTTTCCCGAATAGTCCTCAGCAAGCTTTGCATATATTGGTTCCAGTATTCTGCAATAAGGGCACTGGGTATGCCAAAACTCAACTACGACCAACCTTTCGGATTTGACAACTTCCTTTTCCCAATTTGCAGCGTTTAACTCCACTATGTTGCTGGACAAACTAGTCACACAGATCCTTGGTTCACAGATACATGAGCTAGTTTATTAGCATAGCTTATAACTTGATTCTTATTCACGGAACTAGTCGCTGAGTTGCTCACGCTCATGCACCGTATGTCAAGATATCATCTTTCTGTTTCTCGAAAGACCCCGGTATTCCTCACCTTCTATTATTTCCTTCAAGCTTTGAATTAGTTGCCGTACTTCAGAATAGGTGTTATAGAGTGGGACTGGAGCAACTCTTATTATGTTCGGGCGTCTGTGATCAGGAATGATTCCTCTGGTTCTCAATGCTGCACTAATTCTCATAGCTTCTTTATGCTCAATTGCGACGTGCCCACCGCGTCGATGATCTTCTCGAGGTGTTCCTATCGAAAAATTGTAAGGATACTGAGACAGAAGTTCATCAATCAAGAATGTTAGATACGAAGTCATCTTAAGAGATTTCCTTCTTATTTCTTCCATTCCAACTTCAAGAATCATCTTTAGGGAGCCTTCAATTGGCGCTGAGCTCAAGATAGCTGGGGAAGATATCTGCCATCCTCCTGCGCTTTTGGAATGTTGGAACTCAAGTGACATGTCAAACTGCTTGTCTTTTACGCATCCAAACCAGCCAGCAATTGCAGGTTTTTGATCAAAATGCTTTCTGTTGACATATAGAAAAGCTGTGCTGCCCGGTCCCCCATTGAGGTATTTATAGCTGCACCAAACAGCGAAATCCAGATCTAACTTGTCAAAGTGATGCTCAACGATTCCAACTGAGTGGCAGCAATCAAAACCTATAGGTATTCCTCTGCTATGCGCTTCCTCGACAAGATACTGCATGTTCAAGAGCTGCCCACTCCGATATAGGACTGAGGGGAGGAAAATCAAGGCAACCCTTTCGTCCATCAGCTCGACAATTTCGCTTTCTTCTAGAAAGCGTCCATCTTTACTTGGAGTGAGAATAAGATCGATATCAGGGTCTAGTCCTCTAAGTTCCAATGCACTCTTTAAGGCGTATATGTCCGATGGAAAATCAAGTTCGTCTGCGATAATTCCTCTCCTACTTCCACATGGTCTGTAAAATGTGTTCACGAGCGAATGTATGTTAATCGTGGTTGTACCAGTAGCGACTACTTCATCTGGCTTAGCCCCTACAAGCTTGGCGCACGTTGAACCCAGATTTTCAGCGAGGTAGAACCATGGAGGTTGTGCTTCAAGCCATCCTCTTATCCCTAAAGTCTTCCACTCATTCACTACGCGTAGAATTGAAGCGTGGGCATCCTTTGACAGAAGACCAAGAGAGTTTCCGTCAAGATAGATCATACTTCTCGGAGTATGGAATCTCTCCCTGTACTTTCTAAGTGGGTCACTGAGATCTAGCTCACGGGCATACTTTTCACCAGTCTCGAATCCAATGCTTTTCACTGCACACATCACCAGCCCAGTTGTCTAGCCAACTGATGAGAATATAATTGCTTTTGTGGCGTGGTATTATGGATTTTGCGATGCTGGGAGATTGATGTCATACTTCTCTCAAGAGGGAGAAGAGTGCATACAGTCAATTACCAAGCTAATAGAACCTTCACTAATTGTGTTGTCTTCAGTCAACGTGAGAAGATTCATCTACGCGCTTTGTCTTTCTCCCTCTTCTCCTAGCAAAATAGATTAGTGCTGATAAAATCCCTATTGCGACTATGACCATTGCCGGAGCACCTGCAGTGGCATCCGGAATTATTGAGCCACTCCCAAATCCTCCGGAGATTGTTCCGCTAGGGTTAATTGGTATACCTGAACGCTGGGTATAGCTTCCTTCACGTCGAAGTCCACTGTGACTCCATCCAGCCCTCGGCACGGGTGGTGCATGGACACTTGCGATGAGCATACCTACGCATATTATGCTGAAAATAGACGAGAGGACGCTCTTTTTGATCATGCGTCTTCAATAATACAATCTGAAGAGCGGTATTTAACCTCTGAGACTAGGAGCGTCCTCAGCTCTCAAGCAATCTGGCGATAGTAGATCCGCTTATTCCGAAAACGTAAATAGTCTCGCCAATGCTTTTCCGTGGCGAGAAGAGCTATTTGAAACTTGCAGTTTCTGGAAAAGGGGGCGTCGGCAAGACGCTCGTAGCAGGCGCTCTCGCATGCTACCTCGCAAGTAAGGGCTTCAACACAATCGCAATAGATGCAGATCCTTCACCGAATCTTGCGCTCACTTTGGGTCTTTCGCCGATGGAATCCCGGAAGTTAGTGCCCATCTCAGAAAACAAAGCATTAATAGACTCAAAAACGAGTACGCAGGTGGCTGGGGTGTATCGGCTTTCCTTCACGGTGGATGACATTGTTAGACGTTTCGCTGTCAAGACACCGTACAATGTAAGCTTGCTGGTTATGGGAACTGTGAAAACGCTGGGATCAGGATGCACTTGTGCTGCGAATGCTGTTGTTAGGTCGCTACTCCGTCACCTGATTGTTGAAAGAGGCGAAGCGATCATTGTCGATATGGAAGCAGGAGTGGAACATCTAGGAAGAGGAACTGCTCGAAGCGTTGATACGATGTTGATTGTGACAGATTCCAGTATAAAATCGCTGGAGACAGCTGGTCATATACATGAATTGGCGATTAACGCAGGAATCGGACAAGTATTCCTGATTGGGAACAAGGTCGCAGATGAAGACCAGAAACGTGCAATTGAAAGCTTCGCAGAAAGGAACAAACTGAACCTTCTAAGCTTCATACCATTTGACGGGCAGGTCACGCAACTAGAGATGAAAGGGCAGACACCAGTCAGACACAGAAGAAATCCAGCAATTCAAGCTATTTCCACACTAGGCGAAGAACTTATCAAGCTGACAGATAGCTGAAGAGGCTAGCATTCCATTACGCCACTGTTCTTCCAGCTTGATATATATGTAGTTATCTAGTTTTCCACAAAGATATAAGGAATCAAGTAGAGAAACAAGGTGGAGGTTGCCATATGAAAACGCTTGTTTCTGCAGGCAGAGGAGGAAGCGGCAAGACTACGTTCATTGCCCTGGCGGCTAGGTATCTCATCGAAGTTGGCTAGGTTCCTCTCCTGCTTGTTGACGTAGATCCTGATCAGAACCTGTCCGAAATGGTCGGAGTGGATCTAGAAGAAGAGGGAAAGAAGACAATTTCCGAGCTTATTCTTGAAACGTTCATAGAAGGAGGCGGTACAACTGTTGGAGTGCCTCCATCAGAGAGAATAGAAGCAAGGATTTGGGAAAAAGCGTTGTATGAAGGGGAGTTCTTCGATCTAATTGCTGTTGGCACGAAATTCATAGAGGGCTGCTACTGCTTGCCAGACGCAGCTTTGAAGAAAGCCCTGGAAGGGTTGACTAAGAATTACAGATACGTACTTGTCGATTCTCCCGCTGGATTGGAGCATCTCAACAGAAGAATAACGTCCCACGTCGATGACATGTTTGATATAATAGATCCTTCGCAAAAGTCTTTCCATCATTTAAAGCGAGCCTACAGAGTTGCAACGGAGGTCAAGATAAACTTCAAGAACTTCTACGTCGTAGCTGGCTACAGATATCCCGAGAAGGACTTGGAGAAAGTTGGAGGGCTGAGTGAACTGAAGTATTTAGGAAAGATCGTCCGCGATAATGCTGTTGAGAACTATGTTTTCTCAGGAAAGTCGTTACTCAAGCTTCCTTCTGATTCCCCTGCATACCTCTCAGTGAAGACGCTGATGAAAGCAGCTGACCACTGAAGTCAAGCCAGCCAGAATGGCCCACGTTGGTCTGCATGACAAATACTTGGGATGTAACGGCACAGGAGCATGTACTCCGCTTTTCGAGAAAGCTTAAAATAAGCTGTATTCGAATCTAAAGCTTCAAGACCTCAAGGAAAGTGTGTACGGTTTTGACCAGAAAACGTGTGAACATGAAGATTCAAGAGATGAAAACTGACCTAGGCGTCATTAAGGATTTGGAACTTTCATTCGGGAAAATCGTCGATGAAACTTGGGAGGAACCTCAAGGGCCAACGCCATTTCCATCAATTACCGATCTTCGGAAGTGGGATATGAAGATTCTCGAGAGATACAAGCCTTTCTACCTGCCGTTTTGCGATGTCTGTTGTCTCTGCACCTTTGGAAAGTGCGACTTAACGGGAGACAAGCGAGGAGCGTGCGGTCTCGACATGGCAGCTCAGCAATCTCGAATCGTGCTTCTTGCCTGCTGCATTGGAGCTGCCACACATATCGCTCATGCTAGGCATTTGGTTGAGCATCTCATCGAGAAACACGGTGCAAATAGTCGAATCGACATAGGTCCAAGTATTGAAATTGAGGCGCCTATTACACGCTTAATCTGTGGGATTAGACCTGAAAGGCTGCGGGATCTTGAAGAGGCTCTTGACTACTGTGAAGGGCAGGTCACGCAGCTCCTTTCAGCCACGCACACTGGTCAAGAGGGCAGCAATCTCGACTTTGAATCCAAGGTCCTGCATGCTGGAATGGTTGATCAGCTCGGCATGGAGGTTGCCGATATAGCACAGGTTTCTGTTCTAGGCTTCCCAAAAGCCGATCCAGAAGCTCCATTAACTGATTTAGGCTTCGGAATTGCGGATGTTTCAAAACCCACAATCCTGGTAATTGGACACAATGTGCCATCTTCTGTTGGAATAATCGATTACTTGACCGATAAAGGATTGGTTGGCAAGGTTGAGGTTGTAGGAATCTGCTGCACCGCCCATGACGTCACCAGATACAGCTCTATGGCAAAAATCGTCGGCCCAATATCATGGCAGCTACGCTATATACGAAGTGGACTTGCTGATCTAATTGTTGTGGACGAACAGTGCATCCGCGCAGACACATTGGTTGAAGCTCAGAAGGTGAATGTACCCGTCATTGCGACAAGTTCAAAGAACTGCTTGGGACTTGAAGATAGAACGCAGAGCCCGTCTAAAGAGGTGATATCCGACCTCACAGAGGGGAAGGCTCCCGGAGCGCTTGTTTTGGACACAGACAAGGTGGGAGAGATTGCGGTTGAAACTGTGATTGCAGTTGCTCCCAAACGCAACAAATTGAAGATCATCCCTGAAGTTGAAGAAATCGTTAGTGCTGCAGCGGAATGCACCTCCTGCAACGAATGTGTGAGGGCTTGCCCAAACAATCAGCCAATTTCCACGGCCATAAAGGCTGCAGCCAAAGGTGATCTAAATCCTCTTGCTGATATCCTCGAAGAATGTGTGGGCTGTGCTAGATGTGATTCTGCATGCCCTAATGACTTGCCCTTACACAGCTTCATGGTGAAGGCTGGAGAAGGAAGCTTGCAGAAAGAGAAGTTCAAGATGCGAGTTGGTCGTGGTGCAATTCAAGACGTAGAAATACGGGAAGTTGGAGGTCCAATCGTCTTGGGAGAGATTCCAGGAGTAGTCGCTATCGTGGGATGCGCCAACTACCCTCACAGTGGAAGGGAGGTTGCAGAGATTGCTGAGGAATTCGCCAAGCGGAGATTCATAGTCATCACTTCAGGTTGTGCCGCGATGTCTATAGCTTCGGTGAAAGATGAGGAAGGTAAAACTCTTTATGAGAAGTACCCAGGCTCGTTTGAAGCTGGCGCAATTGTGAATGTTGGATCCTGTGTAGCAAACTCTCACATAGCTGGAGCAGCAGTCAAGATCGCGAATATTTTCGCAAAAAGGAAGCTGAGGGGCAACTACGAAGAAATCGCTGATTACATACTCAACCGCGTGGGCGCCATTGGACTCGCGTGGGGAGCCTACTCACAAAAAGCAGCCTCGATTGCGGCTGGTGTGTGGAGACTGGGAATACCCGTAATCGTTGGACCACATGGAGCCAAATATAGACGTATGCTTCTCGGCAGAAAGGACAAAGATGAAGACTGGAAAGTCTTCGACGCTCGAACTGGAGACAAAATATATGGAAGCCCAGCACCGGAACATCTCTTCACAACCGCTGAAACAAAAGAAGAAGCCATGGTGCTCATAGCAAAGTTTGCCATGAGACCAAACGATACCACGAAGGGACGTGCCATAAAGCTTACCCACTACATAGATCTGCACAAGCGTCTCTATGGAGTCATGCCAGATGACATACACCTCTTCGTTCGAAATAAGGCTGACATACCCATAACAATGAAAGACGACATACTCAGAATCCTCGATGAAAGAGGATGGAAAGACAGAAGAATTCCTGATCCCACACTTCTACCTCGCCTTGTCAGGAGAAGGAAGGGTGAGTGAAATGAGCGTGACAGCTGATCCTTGGCAGAAAGCAGAAATCGCAGGCCCCAAAAAAGCGCTGCTCATTCTCAAGCCTGAAGTTGTCGTCGCAATGATGAGGAAGGCAAATCGCTCCATCCTCGTTGTAGGACACCACGCTGCAGTAGACTATTCGAAAGATGTCAAAATGATTGACTACTCCATTCGTCTCAGTAAAACCGCCGGCATCCCAATGGTGGCTACAGCGCACACCATAAATGAACTTGCCAAGATGAATTTCCAGCCAGCAGCCTCTATGTCTGCAATGGAAATCGGCAGCAGACTTAGCGATCCTGAGTGGACAGGCCTGGATAATAAGGGGCAGTATGATCTCGCTCTATTCATGGGACTTCCATACTACATGGAATTTGTCATACTTTCCGGGCTGAAACACTTTGCATCAAACCTCAAAACCATAAGCCTGGATAGATTCTACATTCCCCACGCAACGTGGTCATTTCCGAATCTCTCAGTAAAGGACTGGGATCAAAGTCTTCAAACAATATTAGAAAAGTTAGGAGGAACATGAAAAATGTCAATGTTCGAGGACATACCAGTTGAAGTAGGCGTCATCTACGAAGGCGAACGAATAAGACGGAAAAACATGCAAGTGGAACTCGGTGGACCCAAACAAGAACATAAATTCGAACTAGCAAGAGTTAGAAAACCTGAAGAAATAGAAGATGGCAAGGTGGTTGTAACAGGCCCAGACATAAGAGACATGGAAGAAGGAGGGAGTTACCCTCTAGGAGTAGTTGTCGAGGTCGCGGGCGAAAAAATCGAACCTGAGCTTGAAGGCGTCATTGAACGACGCATCCATGAATACATGAACTTCATCGAAGGCTTCATGCATCTTAACCAAAGATA
>CP070683.1:831853-917323 GCA_020352645.1 Candidatus Bathyarchaeota archaeon
TGTTCTGCCCACATTGCAGGTCGCCGAAGATTTCGATACACTACAACTGTCCCCACTGCAAATCGTTCAGTGTTGCCAGGAGTTCCCTTGTAGAGCATCTTCAATGTGGCTACATCGACACCGAAGAGCGATTTAAGAGAGAAGGCAAACTAGTCTGCCCAAGATGTGATAAGGAGTTGATTCGACCAGATGCTGACTACAGAAAGGCGGGCATATGGTGTACGTGCAACGACTGTAACAAGAGCTTCGACATACCGGTTCCTTCTCATTTCTGCCGAAGTTGCCATGAAGAGTTCACGTTTGAAGATGCATCTTACGAAGATATCTATTCATATACGCTGACCGATGAAGCAAAACAAGAAGCGTCTCTTGGATGGATTCTTGTTGCACCCATAAGAGAGTTCTTAGAGAAGCGAGGATTCGGGGTAGAAACGCCCGGCTTCTTAAAGGGGAAGTCTGGTGCAAGCCACATGTTTGATATAACTGCTTTCAGGAAGGAAGACTCTAAGGAAGTTACCGTAATTGATCTGGCCACATCTACTGAAGACATGATCTCCGAACAACCCGTGATAGCTATGTTTGCAAAGATATACGATGTTTCCCCTGACAAAGCATGTTTGATAGCCATCCCTAGAATCTCAGAGAATGGAAAAAAAATGGCTAAGCTCTACAAGATTACGCTAGTTGAAGCAAGAAACTCAAAAGATGCCGTAAAAGCCCTGGAAGCCCAGTGCGTCAAAGAGCAAAGTTAGTCTTTCATGAGGACTTGGCTTTCTGAGGATGATATTGGGCTTTATCATGTTGTGGGAGCTCTATAATACTCTGTAACCTGTGTTCCTCTTGTTGTGGATACGCTCACATGATATAACTTGCTCGTATCCCATACGAAAGATATATTGACCCACCCATGTTCGCCAGCTTCTAACGTTTGTGATTTGAAAGGCTGATTCTCATGATTAACATATACTGAAGATACTTCTAACGCCACTTTTCCAGTGTTGCGAAGATAGACAGATATGCTTTCTGACGTGAACCATATATCTTCTAGAATCATGCGTTCTCCCATGATTTGTCTCATGTTGTCTGTTATGACGTATGTAGCTGATGCAGCAAGAGACATTGCAGCGACTGCGACGACAGTAAGTAAGACATTACTCAGAACTGGAGTGACAGCACGTTTATCTCTCACAAAGGCTCTCAAGAACATCACCAGGCAGCTATTCTTAGCGCGAAGTATCCGCTGACGATGAGAACTACACTATGCTTCAGACCGGCACTAATGTTACCTTCACCCATTTTTCCAGCAACCAATCCACCAAACACGGCTTGAATTGAGCTCATGTGAAAGAAGATATCCCACGCCCCCTCAGAAGTTAATGTGGCAAAGCTTGAGATTGGTGAATCATCCACTTCAGCGAAGAATGTTTTGAAGAGCAAGACTATTGTGAAGATGAAGACGAAGAAAGCAACATAGATTATTGCGATGTAAGGTCTGGTTTGAGCCTTTCGCTCTTTTTCCAACATGAGAGAAGCTTGCACAAATTTCCCCAAGGGAGCAAAGACTTTCTCCACGTTTCCGCCAGACCTGCTCGCTTCAATAATCAATGGAACGGCCTTTTGCACCAGAGGAGTCCCAGTCCGCTTCCCGAAATCTTCCAGTGCGTCTTCAAAAGACATGCCCCAAGACATTTGGTTCAGCATCTTTTTCAATTCTGCACTTAAGGGGCCGTAATCTCTCGTTGAAGCTTCTTCCAAAGCCCTAAGGACGGACATTCCTGTTTGCTGGCACTGAACTATGCCTCTAAAGAGGTCAGGTAGACGCTCATCAATCGACTTTTTCCATCGGGATTCCATGTAATCAACTATAGCAGGTGGAAACATCATGATGAATGCGCCAAGGAAAGCAAGATCCTCGAAAATAGGGTCTTCTCTAAGAATCAACAGAGCTATGATCACGATAGCAGTGCCAAAAACTATGGAGCACACCCAGACAGTTCTTTTTTGCTGATTTGCTACCTTTGGCATGGTCACCACCTAGGTGTCAAAGCGTCGAGGACTATTAGGAAAATGATGGAGCCAATTGGTATGCCAATATAGCTTAAGAGCGAGAGTAGCAGGACCGGGCTAAATGCGCCAAGACCTCCACCTCCTAGCATTGCCATGACGGCTAGCATTACAACGAAGATCAGTGGGCCAGCTACCAGTAGTGTAACATAGATTTCAGAAAGGACCCCGAGAGTGTCAGAGAATTTTCTCAATGAGATGCGTTTTGACTTCATGCTTTGTCGGTATCTTTGCAGCAAGTACGAGGATAAACTACCGCCAGAGTGGATCGTTGCTATGAGGCCCTCAAGTAGCTCCTTGAATTTTCTAGAAGGTGTGCGTTTTGATGCATTCTCCATAGCAGTAACAGTGTCCACACCAAACAGATCCATGTCTCTGACTATCATTCTTGATTCATTGATTGCTTCTAGCTTCTGGGGGATTCTGGAAAGGGAGCGAAACATACGATCTGGAGGTACGCCAGAGCCTGCCATGATCAGGAAATATCCAGCTGTAAATGCTAGGTTTTCGTCTAGATTGCGTCCTTTGATGTCTGCTTTGAATAGCGGGTATATGTAGAAGAGTATGGTGGTTAAGGCTGCAGCCAGCAGCGCGAATCCTAATCCAAAAAGAAATGATGGAAAAGGGGAGATTTTCAGCCACAGATGCAGCATCGGGGGAATTAAAGCAGCGGCAAAGAAGAAGGATAGAGTGCTTGCCAAGACTGTCAGGCTTACATAAGGTCTAAAGCCGATCATAATTCCAGATTTACGCAGGCTTTTGTCCATGTCTTTGAAGATAGGTAGCAGCTGGTCTGATCTTCTACCTATGAGACGGTAAGCGAAGATGTGAGGTTTCCACCCGTCATCACTTGCAGTCTTTGTTTTGAATGAAAGATTGCTGGAGAGCAGGTGGAGTTTTGCCGTGATTTTTTCCACAACACGCTTGCTTGTCTGTCGGAGTCTTCTTCCGAATTGAGGCCTAGTCATTGGTGTCCCATCCTCGCCTTTCTGTAGATTCGGTCAGGGTTTGCGTGGTACTCTCGGATGACATTCGCGACTTCTGTCTGCCTTCTTATGTCTCTTTGAGCCATCCACTCAAGAACCGTTTTCCTTCTCAGCAGCTCTCTTCGCATTTCTTTCTCCTCTATTCCTCTACGCTCCATGTTTCTCTCCAAAATGTGGCTTCGACCAGAATATTGGAAACTGTCGCTTTGCGCATTCCAGCTGAAAACGTCATTAGTGAGTAATTCCTTAGTCCTCAGATCAAAAGCAGCTATTTCTGTCACTGCTGATGCTCTTCTCGTCGGCTTGCCGTCGATATCAGTTCTTACTTGAATGGTTATCGCGTCAATCATTGCCAGAAGAGGTCTTGGTATATTCATAGGCTCGGACTCAAGTCGATGCACAACTGAATCTACCGACTCAGCGTGAATCGTGCTCATACCAAGATGCCCCGTTGCCATAGCTTGGAATAGCGTGTATGCTTCTGACCCTCTTACCTCACCTACGATGATGAAATCTGGGCGTTGACGTACGGCAGCTTTCAAGAGATCAAACAACGTTATCACGCCAGGTCCTCTCTCTTGGTACCCAAAGCGAGTTCTCACTACAGAAGGAATCCAGTTTTCATGTGGCAAGTTGAGTTCAGCTGTATCTTCCACGCTTACTATTTTCAACTCAGGCTTGATGAACATGGATAAGCAGTTTAACATGGTGGTTTTGCCAGACGCCACTCCTCCAGCGACAAGAATGGAGGCTCTGTTCTCAATTGCATACCAGAAATAAGCAGCCATTTCAGCAGACAGTGTACCGAAACTAATCAGGTCGGAGATTGTGAGCGGATCAACACGGAAACGCCGTATAGTGAATGTTGAGCCTCGCCTGGTGATCTCGTTTCCATAGGTTAGCTGCACGCGACTTCCATCAGGGAGTGAAGCGTCCAAAATAGGGGATGCTATGGAGATGTTTTTTCCAGATAGATATGCCAGCCTTATGACAAATGAGTTCAACTCGCTTTCTTTTTCGAAAATTATGTTAGTGGGTAAGGATTCATACTCACGGTGCCATATGTAAATCGGAATGTTGACACCATCGGCTGAAACATCTTCTACCATTCGATCTCTCATCAGAGGGTCTATTTTTCCATAATGGATAAAGTCGCGCACAACGAAATAGATTAGTTTGTCAACGGACTCAGACGGTATTCTTAGGTGATAGTTCCATATTGCCTCGTGTATCTTCTTTCTGAGATACTCTGCAGCCTTCTCTTTGGTCTCGATGTCTTTTAGGCTTACTTCTATCTCTTCCATTAGAATTGCTTTAATCTCTTCTAGCAGTTTAGCTTCTTGTTCAAGCAGAGTAGGTTCAATTACCTTGTAGTGGATTTTCTCGGTCTCAGGATCTTTGACTATAGCTGCGTAGACGTATGGTTCTTGGATTGGGTATACATGCTGAAATATCGAAGTCCCCGCATTTCTGGTTTCTTCCAGCTGTGTTTCTTCTTGCTGTGTTTCTTCCACCATCTTTCGTTCTTCCAGCATGTATCCTAGTCAATCCGCGGTGAATGGTGCTCGGATACAAATCATATAGAGTATTGAGTCTTAATAAACTATATGAATTCATGATAATCCGGTTGGAAGCAGCAGATTATTTTTGGTTAAGGTAAAGTTGATATGCAGCCCTTGATACTACAATCAAGTTCCTCAAAGTGAAATCCACATGACGGTTCAGTCCGAAAGAAGACTCATAGTTCGCTGGACTGCTCTTAAGAATGCACTTGCTATTGGATTCTTTGCAGTTTTCGCATTTTTTGCAGAGTACATAGTCGTGTCGTCTACCGTTCAGGCAGGAACTGAAGATCTCAGCTCCTTTGTGTTGCCTTTCTTCAACACGGAAGTAAGTCTCATGTATCACCTATTACCAGTTGCGGTTGTAACCGTACTTACAGCGTGCTTCGTTCATCTCACCACTCATACTACTGTATCCCGACGGATTCAGGCGCAGAGGGCGATAAAGAAGGGAGTTCGCAGGAGGAGATCGAGGCCAAGAGCTCTTCAGCGACTTGGAACGAGACTTCAAAGAGCTTTCCGAAGCGTGAAGAGAAGATTTCTTCGTCTGCAGTCAACGTCATATGTTGGGCGAAAGATAGAGTTGGCAAGAGCATTAATACGTAGCGCTGTGGCGGTGGCTTTAGGCTTTGTCGCCATTGCACTTGTCATTTCAGTTGCTGCATATCCAAGATTGGTGTCAACGACTGCAGGCAATCTTTTGGCAGGTAACGAGGCTTTTCTAGGTTTTGTCACGGGAACAATGAGGGCTTCAGAGGGTATTTCCCAAGCCGTTCCACCGTTGGGATACATAGGCACGTCTTTGTTGGACTCCTTGATTTCTGTAGCACCTACCTTCTACCGCAGTCTCAATGATGCGGCATCAGCTATGACACAAGGATTCGTTTCACTTGGTCATGTTGAGAAATATATCATAGTACAGAATGTGGCTGCGATCATGGTTGTCACAGTTACGCTCTTGCAAAGTCAATACGCGAAGATGCGTGGTCGCAGACGGTAGTCAATAATGGGGGAGAGACCGAGATTCGGTACGGCGGGGATACCTCACTCTTTTAGGCTATTGAAGATGCCTACTAGCGAACTGCCTCGCTTTCTGAGGGAACAAAGGCTGGATGCTCTTGAATATGAGGCAGTACATTGGGGAAAGAGGCCGCAGACAAGACAGAGAGAAGCGGAAAAACTGGGAATAAGCGCTGAAGAACATGACGTCTGGCTTTCGCTCCATAGCTCTTACTACATCAATCTCTTGGGTGATGAGAAAGTGCTTGAAGCGAGTAAGAAACGTCTCATTGCTTCCGCCACCGCCGCTCACTGGATGAGAGCTCACACCGTGACATTTCACCCTGGCTATTACAGCAATAAGCATTCGCGTATGACTGATCTTCGAAACTGTGTATCAAGGCTTCAAGGGGTTGTGGCAGTGATGCGCTCAATGAATATTAGGGCAAACCTAGGACCTGAGACTTCAGGTAGGCTGTCACAACTTGGGAGCTTGGAAGAGATTATAGCAATTTGCGAAAGTGTTGAGCAGACCCAGCCAGTCGTTGACTGGGCCCATATTCACGCTAGGCGGAGAGGCAGCCTTAGGACTGCTAGGGATTTCCGTGAAATCGTAGAAACAGTTGAAAGACGTCTCGGAACTAGAGCAGTAAGATATCTTCATTGTCACTTCTCACTGGTTGAATATTCCTTTAGAGGAGAGAGAAGGCATCATCCCCTGGGGACGCTTGGCTTTGGACCAGATTTCGATTCATTGGCACAGGTTATTGCAGATCTTGATCTGAAGCCTGTGGTTATTTGCGAGAGCCCTTTGCTGTACAAGGATGCAAAGAGTATGCGGGACACCGTTTATCGGAAACTGGGTGCTGTCTTTTTACGATAGATTTTTGTGCGATGCTTATGTTGCAGTTAAAGTGGTGTAGCCATTGGTTCGGCTGAAAGGATTTGCAGAACTCATGCCAATTGACGAAGCAAGGAGCAAGTTCTACAGCGCCCTTCAACTGGAAAAACTAGACGCAGTTTATGTTCCCACGGAAGAAGCGTTGGGACTGGTCACAGCAAAGCCAGTTATTGCAGAAAGAGATTCCCCGCCTTTTGACAGGTCAGCTGTTGATGGATATGCACTTAGGGCAAAAGATACATTTGGTGCCTCTCAACATAGCCCGGAGACCCTACGCTTGGTTAGAGAGGACGATGTCAGGAGTGGGGAACTGAGGGAGATATGGACTGGAGAGTCAATGCCGAAAGGCGCAGACGCGGTTATTATGCTGGAACAAGCTGAGAAGATAGGGGAAAAGGTGCAGGTTTTCAGTTCTTTGCCGACTGGCGCAAACGTTTCAAGAAAAGCGGAGGACATTGAGGAAGGTGAAGTTGTGGTGGAGGAGGGAGAAAGACTAAAGCCGCAACATCTTGGGCTTTTGGCTTCAATCGGAATAGAAAAGATTGCGGTTACCGGAAGACCGAGAGTGGCATTAGCTGCAACTGGCAGCGAATTGGTTCCTTTTGGCGGAAAGTTTGAACCTCACAGAATAATCGAGGTCAACAGTCTGATCCTCTCGGGCATGTGCAGTGAGCTTGGCGCGGAGGCATTCAGTCTAGGCATAGCAGAAGATGATGAGAGTGAAATCGAGATGAAAATACGCGAGGGTCTCGCTAGAGCTGATCTCGTAATCACGACTGGTGGAACAAGCGTCGGCTTACACGATTTGGTTCCTAAGGTTCTTGAGCATATCGAGCCGCGCTGCGTTATCGTTCATGGTGTGTGTATGCGTCCGGGTATGCCAACGGCCCTTGCAGTTATAGATAACAAGCCGGTCATAGTGCTATCAGGGAATCCTGTGGCTGCGATGATAGGCTTTGAGGTTTTCGTACGACCTCTCATCGGGCATCTATTGGGAGCAAAAGATACTTCAAGAATAAAAATCAGGGTTAGGTTAACTCGAAGAGTTGCGGGAGCTTTGGGAAGGCGTGTCTTTTTGAGGGTGAGAATCTTTGAGAAAGATGGACGGTACTTAGCAGAGCCAGTTCGAGCGAAAGGCTCAGGGATAATTACGACAGTGTCAAGAGCAGATGGCTATGTCATTATCCCCGAAGACAGGGAAGGGTTGAGGGACAATGAAGTTGTTGACGCGCATCTTTTTTGACATTGTTTGAGAGGAGATCGCAATGTTCAGGAAACTTCTCTCGTTTGAGGAGGCGAAGAGCAGAATCAACGAGGCTTGTCCTCTGAAATCTCTTGGAGCTGAGGAGCTTCCGTTGCTGGAGGCTGTTGGACGGATCTTAGCCCAAGATGTAGCATCGCCAATTGATGTGCCATCATTCAACCGTTCAACAGTTGACGGCTACGCTGTGATAGCCGAAGGCAGTTTTGGTGCTGGAGAAGACAACCCAGTAGTTTTCAAGCTAGTAGGAAAGGTGGATGTAGGAGCACCTTCGAATCTGGCAGTAGAAGAAGGTGCCGCTGCAGAAATTGTGACCGGCGCACCATTGCCCGCGAATGCTGACGCGGTAGTGATGCTTGAGTACACGCGTGAGAAACAGGGGATGTTGTTCATTTATAGGCCTGTGTCAATAGGAGAGAACGTAATGCTCAGGGCTTCAGATGTTGCGAAGGACGAGACTGTTTTGAAACGTGGAGCCACTCTCCATTCGTCCCAATTAGGATTGATGGCTGCACTGGGATTCTCAACGGTTAAGGTTTTCAAAACAGTTAGGGTTGCGATAATATCAACAGGTGCGGAAATCGTGGAGCCTGGAAGGCCTTTGCCCGCGGGGAAGATCTATGACATAAACACTTACACTTTAGCATCAGCGATCGCGGAAATAGGTGGTCAACCAGTCATCTTTGGAATTGTTGAGGATGATGACGACAAGTTGCTGAGATCAACATTGGAGAGGGCTATTGCGGATGCTCACATTGTAGTAACCTCTGGCAGCGTCTCGGTTGGCCCAAAAGATGTCGTCCCTCAAATATTGAACAAGCTTGGGAACCCAGGCATAATAATTCATGGGGTAGCAGTCAAACCAGGAAAGCCTGTTGCCGTCGCGATGGTTCGTGGCAAACTTGTCTTTTCGCTTCCGGGAAATCCCACTTCTTCGCTCGTGATCTTTCACCTGTTTGTTCGCCCCATTCTTCTGAAGATGATGGGAAAGCAAGAATATCAATCTCCTGTATTGAGAGCAGTTACCTCGAAACGATTGATTTCAGCACGAGGAAGAAGAACTTTCGTCCCTGTTGCAGTTGATGAAGAAAGGAATGGGCAGCTGATAGCGTCACCGATTCTGCCAGGTCAATCTGGGGCAATCACAACGCTTTCAAAGGCTGACGGTTATGTGGAAGTAAGAGAGACCCAGCAGTTCATTGAGAAGGGAAAAGAAGTCGAGGTATTCCTATTCAGGAACCTTAGAGAAGCGAATGTTATCTCATAATCTCTCTTCTGGCCATGATGTACGCAGTTGCAACCCAAATGAAAATCAAGTACAATGCCCACACAACCACGCCAGCCAAACTGCCAATGTCAGCTCCAATTGAATAGCCGCTCCAAGAAGTGGACAGCATAATAGCTCCATAAGTTGTGGACATGAAGAACAGAGCAGCAACAAACCAAAGAGACCAGCTTCTCAGCTGATACAGGCCAAATGAGCAGACTAAGCTCAGAATCCCGATCAAAGCCACGTGAATAAGGCCCAGTCCATGCAACACTAAAACACTGAAGTTCATGATACCAGTCAGCGCGTAGAAGATAGCGAATGCAAACATACCCTTAGATCTTACTTCAAGTATCGACGACAAGTCCATGCATAGGCCTTCTTTTGAATTATCGCTATACACATGCCAGTAATAAATCTTAGCTTGACTGTGTTAGTTCATAGAAGATTCTTCCTGAAAATATATCTGCTGCTCAAACGCATTATCTCTGGGGAAAGAAGTGAGAAGAGTAAGCTTGTGCCTTGTTCAGCTTGCTCTGGCGGCTGTTCTGATTTTGGCGTCTAGTGTGGGCATCGAAGCGGCGTTTTGTTTCCCTGATGTCACTGTGACCCCAACCACTCCTACAATCGCTGATAACGTTAACCTTACCGTGAGCTATTTCTTCAGTACCTGGCCTCCTTTCGTTGAGAGCTTTGGTCCCTTCGTGCAGGCTGGAAATACTTTTTCAGTAAACGTCACAGTGTACTTTCCTACACCATCGGAAGTTGTACTGATGATAGTGCATACGGACTCCCAAACTTACAATCTCGGCAACCTCCCCGTCGGAGAATACAGGTTCAAGGTCTACATTCAACGCATTCACTACATGGAAGGCTTCTTCTTGGCTGAAATCATAGATTTCAACATCACATTTCGTGGCGATATTGACCACGACTTGGATGTGGACATATATGATGCTGTCAAATGTGGTATCGCTTACGGTTCTACTCCGTCTTCCCCCAACTGGAACCCCCATTGCGACATAGCTGAACCTTACGAAAGAATCGACATTTTTGACCTAGTTACGATAGCAGCTAACTATGGCGAAGAATACACTCTCTAGAGGTTCCCTATCATATCGCATTCTTTTGGCTGAAAGCGGGAGTTTTGCGGGGGACATCCACAGTTTCGCCATTTGCACGAGTCTCTGACATGGATAGGAAGAATGGTCTATTGCTTTGATTGTGTTAGTGTTTGTTCTCTTTTCTTCAGTTCATTGCAGAGGTTTTCAAACCGCTCAAGCGTTCTTGGTTCATTGAACTGCTTTCTCCAACCTTCTACTACAGGCTTCATTTTTTCCCATATTATTTTGATTGATATGGGACTGAAGAGCTCGTCGATTAGACTAATGCTCAGAAGCTTTCGGTGTAAGAGAACGCCCATTCCTTGAAAGAACATGCAGACTTGACTGACTGCTTCTACCCGACCAAATCGTCCATACTTCTTCACATAATCGTTGTAGTTCTTGAATTCCAGTTCCATGACTGTTCTCCTTGCTTCCAGAAATTCCTTGCTTCCAAAATGTGAATACAGTCTCAAAGCGAGGTCTGTCTGTCTCGCTTTTACCAGATTTCTTAGCTCCAATATAGTAAAGACTACACCTACTATCACACCAAATGCTGCAACTACTGCTGAAATAGATGGTATATCTAACATCTTATCACCTAACCGATAGATTAGATGAATTGCCTATTAATACAAAACCGCTGAAACGGTGGATTATGCTGGAGATGACTCAAGCTTTTGCATGAGTCAGCGATGACTTGCAGGGACTTCTACATGAAGATGGACTGAGCGCAGACAACAGATTCTTGCACATGCGCGCGCTTGTGTCACAATCCTTTGCCGTAGTTGCCAGCAATTAGGACGACGTCGAATAGATCGATGTCACCGTCATCGTCTACGTCACAGTTAGCGTTGTACAATGGAACATCCTTGTGCAGTCCATAAACACTTGCAGCAAGAACAATGTCATAAATGTTAACATTCAAGTTTCCATCAACGTCGCCTAGAAGCGAAACACAGATTTCCAAGCTGTACATGTGAACAATGTTTGTTTCGCCTCTGTGGTTTGTAACTTGAGTGTTTATCGAGTAGATTCCGTTAGTGAATCCCGTTGTATCCCACACTGTTGAAAGAGTGGTGACAGTTTCGCTAGCTTGGGTGATGTTTTCGAATATGGCGACTATTGTTGTGTTTGTGAGCAGAGTCAGATCGTATGTTTCGATCATCGCTCCCTGATTCTCTACATCTATTTGGAAACTGACAGTGAGGCCCTGTCCCACAACTGTTCTTGATCCTTGAATGGAAATTACCATGGGTCCCCTAAATGTGCTTTCAACATCGACCCAGAGGTTCTGGGATGCTCTGGAGGTGCGACCGTCATTGTCGACCACTGTAAGTGTTACTGTGAAATTCCCAGCTGAGGAGTATGAGTGAGTTACTGTTGGTCCTTTGGCACTTGAACTGTCGCCGAAATCCCATAGATAGGAGACAATCTCGCCATCAACGTCATAGGATGCGAAGGCGTTGAACGTTATCGCGTCTTCCAGTAGGCAGGGTAGCGGATTGTACGTGAAGTGGGCAACTGGAGGAGTAGGAGCTTCTTTGACAACCATCATCCAGATGACTTCTTCGCATGTTGTGATGTTCCATGTCTTCCAGACATCGTAGACGATGTAGTACGCGTCTTCTTCAGCTAGCAAGCAGGTAAGAAGACTGTTTTCTTCGTTGTAGGTAAGTTGTTGGGGAGATCCCCAGTGTAGGCAGTCGCTGGACTTACTGATCCACATATTATCGTTGCCGGAGGGTGTTTGGTTAAACGCCTTCCACACCATCACGTAGGAACCTTGGGAACCCTGAGCCATGTGTGGGAAGTGAGACTCCATGCCTGTCTCGATCTTAGTAGGTGGGCTCCAGTTGGTTCCATCATTGGAGTGGCTAATCCAGATCCTTGAACCTCCGTCCCACACCTGAGCGATTCTAGTCATCACTATCCAGTAGGTTCCGTCCGAGTCTTGAGTGAGTGAGGTCATTATATCGCTGTAGTCGTCACTCCTCTCGGTTACGTAGATAGGTGCACCCCAGTTCACCCCGTCTGTTGAATTGCGTACTAGGATGTCTTCGGCTCCAAAGGTGTTGTCTTCGTAGGCAATCCAGTACAGTCCATTTCTGTCCTGCATCAGCGACGGTCGACCGTTGACACCTGAAGATGCCTTAAATGGGCCACTCCAATCAACTCCATTACTGGAGTTCGCTACAAGGATGCTGCTCGCGCCGCAGCTTTGTTGCTCCCACGCCACCCAGTATACTCCATTTTGGTCTTGAATCGCTGAGGGATAAACACAGTTAGGTGGAAAGGGTAACCGTTGGGGACTGCCCCAAGCAGACCCGTTCTGAGAGAAAATTACTTCTAGGAAGTGCAACCCAAATGGTTCGAACTCAGGCTCGTAGCAGGATGAGAACATCATAAAGCTGCCATTCTTGTTACGCACCAGGCCTCCTGGCCTATTAAAGGAGGAACCGTCTGTGACCTGGATCAAATCATCCACTTCAAATTTAGGCGAAGCAATAGCCTTTTGGACAATTACTACTCCCGCAACTGAGCTAACCAAAAGCACCGTTAAAAGGGTGGAAAAAACTGCTCTTCTCAACTTTTCTCCCAGAATTACTCGACAGGATACAGTAATAAGTTTTCTGGCCCCACTCAATAGCAGCAGCCCCATCGATGGACTTCGAATATCGCCGAGTCATCAGCAACACTATTAAAAGATATTTCGCGCGAAGGAGTGATATGAGCAGTTTCACGCTTCCTTCCAAAGCTCATGGGCCAGTTCACTAATCAGATCCCAGTAAATCTCCTTGTAAACATGACAGTAGGGAGATTTCACTCTTAGATTCTCACGTTCACGATACGTCTCAGCAAGGCAACCTCCACTGCAAATGAATTTCAGTTCGCACCTCTTGCATTCAGGTATGTCTAACACACTTAGATTTTGGAAAGTCTGACACACTTCTGAATTCTTCCAGATTTCCTCCAGACTTTGTTGACGAATATTGCCGGCTTTTAGCGGTCCACCCTGAAAAGAGTTGCACGGATATATGTCGCCATTGGATGCGATGCTCAGAGAGTCTACTCCCGCCCCACAGGATTCTCGTCGCCCAATATTCTTCAAACTTGTAAGAACCTCTTCGAAGATGGTCTTCACTCCAGTTTCTGCAGACGCCTTTCGTATTTCCTTAATTGTAGGCATGGCTTCAGCTGGAGAAATCCCCATCTCCTTGTGCTCTCTCGCCCTTCCCATCATAGTCACCATGTTCAACGTCACCAGGTTTACTCCAAGCTCCTTAGCAAGTTCGACAGCTTTCGCCCCTTCTTCCAAGTTTGGTCGCATCAAAGTTATTCCAATCGTAGTGTCGACATTCGACTCAACCAATCTCTTAACGTTCTTGATCACTTTGTGAAACGTTCCTTCCCCCCTGACATATGAGTGGGATTCAGGTGTCGCCCCTCCAAGGCTAACTGCCACCTTTACTTCAAGATCCTTAAGGATTGGAATGTCTGTGTCCGTGATCAGGGTTCCGTTTGTCTCGACCTTAATATCCTGAATTCCGAGATCTCTAGCTTTGCTGGCAGTTTGGAATAGTAATTCTCTTCTGAGAAAGGCTTCTCCTCCTGTAAGGATTAGTCTGTAGCCACCAAGTTTCCAGAAATCCTCAACAAGAGTAAGAATGTCCTTTAGCTTCATTTCGTCCTGGAGTGGTACTCCCGCGTTAATGTAGCAGTGCTTGCAGTTTAAGTTGCACTGTCGAGTTAGATGAAGGTAGATTTGGCTCAGCTTTTCTGGAGGACCAGCTTCTTTTTTCAACTGATGAAACGGTTCCGTTGACACAAAGCCAGCTGCTAGTAGAGTGCCTGAGAATTCCTTGATATTCTTCAGGGACGTTCCCTCTGATGGATACTTTTGGTGGATTTGGTCTGCTATTTCACCGAGTCTACGTGTGCCATCGCAGAGTTGAAAAAACTCTCTGCCGCTTTCGTCAGCCACGATAACATTAGGTCCGTCAGCATTAAGGACTATGTAGAACTCACCAAGTTTTCTTAAAAGCAGATGACCTGGCGGAAATAATACTTGATCCTCTGAAAGGCTTTTCATTATTTCTTTTCTTCCAAAAAAGGGTAGAAGGGAATGAGTTTGTGCGTTAGCCCTATAAGGACTCCTACATCATCCCTATCTGCGGATAAGTCACAAGTGCGTTGCACAGTAGCAAACATCTGTCAACTTTTGGAGCGACTTTGTCAAGCTTCTCTATGAGCACTTTGTATTTCAATATTTCCCCCCTTTTTTTTAGTATTGCAATTTACTTAAAAGATTTTGGGCTATTTGAAAATAACAAGGCAAGATTAGGACTTTCGCCTTTGCGTCTCTCAATCCCTAATCGAAGTTTTAGCAAAGAATAAATAATTTTCTCAACGAACTGAAAGTGAGATGCAGAATATCAATGAGTTTAAGCCAAAACTTTCCTCAAAAGTGAAGATTCGATTCTTGAAAGAAGACGAAAGAGGGAAGTTCTACATAATCGGCATTAGCCAGCAGTCGATCTTCTTAAGGGTTCACCAAGTAGGTAAGGACATAATCGAATCCCTTGATGGTTTCACTTCAGTTGCCGAGATATCAGACGATCTCAGGAAGAGAAATGTCGATGTTGACCTGCAACGTTTCATCTCTGATTTGGGAAACGAGGGGTTTATTGAGAACTACCCTTTCCCGCAATCAAAGAAAAAAGGAGATGGAAAACTCAGAGTGTGGTATATGCCCTTTCTAAAGAACCCTGAGAAAACCTTGAATCTATTTCATCGCTTTCTCTTGCATTTCAACAAGCGAATTCTGCTAAATCTATTCTTGCTGTTTAACATCTTAGCGGTCATTTTCTTCGTAGCAAGCGTTTTTCTGGGGTTTCTGCATCTGCAGTTCTTTTCACTCGAAGAATCTAGCTTTCTGGCCTTCATGATTTACATGCTTCTGATCTTTCCTTTGCTCGGACTAGCACACGAACTGGCACATGCAGTTATCTGTTTCCACTACGGAGGAAAACCGAACGAGATCGGGATAGCGGTCTATCTCTTCACATTCTTTTTCTACGCCGAAACAAGCGACATATGGCTATTTGACAAGAAGAAAAGCATCCTTGTCTTCTTAGCGGGTCCCTTAGCAACGCTCTTCATTGGGAACGTTTCTTTCTTGATCTACATCTCCTTGCAGACAAGTGCTTGGAGCCAGCTATTCCTGATGGTTGCTTTCGCATCTTATCTTTCGGTGCTTTCCGGGCTTAACCCTCTTATAGAAGCTGATGGCTGCTACATCTTGCAAGCATTGGTGGTTTTTCCGAATATTCATTCACACTTGTGGAGTTATGCATCATCATGGCTTAAGCGTAGCTTTGGCTTGAGCTCAGAGAAAGAATTCGAGGATTTTACATCAACCTATTCGAAAGCTGAACGCAAAACTCTACGCATTTACACTCCTCTCGCACTTCTAATGAATGGAATGATGCTCGCAATCATCATTCCTTGGAGCATATCGTTGATACAGGAATTTGCTCGGCTAACATTAGATCTTACTACTACTTTTCCGAATTTAGAAGCCTCAGTAACAGCTTTGTGGATTTTCCAAGGAGCATATCTGTCCCTAGTGTTTGCTTTCTCGTTGCTAAGAATCACGAAATACGCAGTAGGAAGACTGACACGAATGCGAATGAAGCGGTCAGAGAGGGTAGAATCTAGCACTCCAACAGAACGTAAGCAGCGTCTCCCAAAAAAGAAAATCATTCAGATTTGCCAATCTAGGTCAAAGTCTCCATCTTCTAAATCAAGGATCAAGATTCCTCCATTTCGAGATTGCATTATGTGTAACCATGCTCTACCAAAGGAAAAAAGCAGAGCCATGCGAAGCTTCCACTTGTCGCAGTTCGAACCCAGCCTCCAGCACCTTAGCGACCCCTAGACCATCGCTCTTAGAGAGAAAGACTAAAGCTAGAGCGTATGCAATTGGCCTTAGCGTTCTATTGAAGGTTTCAGAGTTGAAGACAAATGGAGAAAGCCCTGCAGCCAAGAGAGCGGAAGTAGAAGGCCACTCTGTCTCATATTTTTCCCAGAGACGCGGTCCAGAGTCAATTGTGTTCGTACATGGGTATGGAGCGTCCAAGGATACCTTCCTAGAAGCATTCGGAATTCAAGGATTTCAATCGTTCAGCATGCTAGCGACCGACCTCATTGGGTTTGGTGACAGCGGCAAACCTTCCAACTTCTCTTACTTATTGAGAGAACAAGCGGAAATTCTCAAAAAGGCAATCGACTTGGTCGGCTTTGATAGATTCCATCTAGTAGCTCACAGCATGGGAGGAATCATCGGGATCGAACTGGGCGAAATTATTCCTAACCGGCTACGTTCATTCATCAATGTTGAAGGAAACATCACAGCTGAGGATTGCACGATGAGCAAACGAGTCGCCAAGATGGGTGAGAGATATTTCGCGCAGGAAGGTTTCGAGGAGCTTAAGCATTCAATTTCTGCAGAAGCTGAGAAAGCACAAAGCACACCCTTAAAGGAGTACGTGGCGAGTCTGTCAAAAGCTACACCGGAGTCTTTGTACAGAAGTTCTGTGTCTACAGTTTTCGAATCGTGTCATGGTGACTTGCTCACGCGTTTCGCTAGGCTACCCCTCAACAAGTGTTACATCTACGGTGAGAAGAATAGAGGTCTTTTCCCAGCCGAAAGCATGCTTAGACGCGAAGAAATTCCATTGTTCTACGTTTCTAACGGTGGACATTCCATGATGAAGGAGAACCCGAAAGAATTCTATAACCTGATTCTAATGATAATTCGGCAATCCTCATCGTGAAGCAAGAATATGCTTGATAGTGGAGATGCCACCACTGAGATAGGGGTGATGCGGGTGCAAACTGCAAATCCAAGAAAGACTATACGCGCAGCATGCCTAGCGAAAATTCAGACAATGCTGAGGATCTCGTCAGTTGTCAGGCATAACTCATTTCCTTAATAACTAGTCTGCTCCTGAGATAACAGGTGGAAAACTTCTTGCACATATATGGCTTACCTAGATTTATCTTAGGGTTCTTACTTAACGCCTATCGGATGACAAAGTAGCAAGGGTTGATTGGAATTGAAACGAATCGGGGTCGTTACAAGCGGTGGGGATTCACCTGGAATGAACGCAGCTATCAGAGCAGTCACGCGTGTTGCATACGCTGAAGGATTGAAGGTTCTGGGTTTTGAGAGAGGCTGGGAAGGTCTGATGAAGAATGTGAGTAGACCTTTGAGCCCGAGAACAGTTGGTGGAATTCTAGGTCTTGGAGGCACCATTCTCTACACTGCTAGAAGCCCCGCTTTCAAAACAAGGGATGGCGTCAAGAAAGCGGCGGACACACTTGATCTAAGCAATCTGGATGGACTAGTAGTTATTGGAGGAGATGGATCCTTCAACGGCGCTCTTGAGCTAAGCGCAGAAACTGACACACTGATTGTGGGTGTCCCAGCCTCAATTGATAATGACGTCTACGGAACAGATGAAACGATAGGCTTTGACACAGCAGTAAACACAGCAGTTGCGGAAATCGACAAAATCCGCGACACCGCAATATCACATGAAAGAATATTCATCATCGAAGTGATGGGACGAACAAGAGGCTTTCTTGCTTTGGCAGCGGGAATAACTGCAGGAGCAGAGGTGATCCTAGTTCCTGAAATCGCCGTGAATGAGGATGACGTGTGTCAGATAATTGAGAGCAATCGTGTCAGAGGAAAAAAGTCTGGCATCATTGTAGCAGCGGAGGGCGTTGGTGACATGCGTAAACTTGCTGAGGGAATCAAAAAGCAAACCAGGTCGACGGTAAGGCTGTCAGTGCTTGGCTACGCACAAAGAGGCGGAAGCCCAACAGCCAGAAGCAGGCTTTTGGCCTGTCTTTTCGGAAACAAGGCTGTCGAGCTGCTTTTAGATAGGCGTGGTGGCATGATAGTCGGAATGCAGCGTGGAAGACTAGTTGCTTTCAGTCTCGAAAAGTCATGCATGACTGAGAGAACCTTAGATCTATCCCTCCTAAAGCTTGCAGGAGTACTCGCAACATAGCGGCTCCAGATTGCTGAAGCAGGAGTCGGCTGAGAATGCGGATAGGGATTGCTTGAAATTACGGAAGAAGTTTCTCGGATCAGTGACTTGGCTAACAGAAGCCATGCCCAAGCCACAATCCTCATCTCGGGAAAATTCCTGAGCTTCTATACTCATGGCTAATAGAAAGCCAATGCTTAAAGTTCCCAGTGTACAAAATAACTTCTGAGTGGACTACGTTTGATTCCCATTCGCGATGAAAACCGCTCGAGTACGGTTCCGCACATAACGCGGACTCTACTCATAATCAACGTAGTGATCTTCGCCGTTCCCTTAATCTACTTCATTTTGCTCCCTGAGAACATCGCAGTCGGCTTGTTCTTGGACTCACTTTACAGCAATTTCACAATGGTCCCTGCCGACATAGTTCGCGGAAACAACCTATACACCTTGTTCACTTCCATGTTCCTTCATCTAGACATCTTCCACATCGGAAGTAACATGCTCTTCCTCTACGTTTTCGGAGACAATATCGAAGATGCCTTTGGCCACGTCCGCTACCTGCTGTTCTACCTAATCTGTGGTGTAGCAGCAGCTCTTGCGCACACACTGAGCCTCACAAACGCCAGAGATCTTCTGATACCTACACTAGGTGCTTCCGGCGCAATCTCTGGAGTACTAGGAGCATATATCGTACTATACCCCAAAGCAAAGGTGCTCACACTGCTCCTCTTCAGATTTGCGTACCTCGTTCCCATACCCGCAGCAGCCTTCTTAGGTTTCTGGTTCATATTGCAGCTGCTTTTCACGTCACTAAACGTAGGTGGCGGAGTAGCGTACTGGGCGCACATCGGAGGCTTCATTGCAGGCGTACTATTTGCCCTTGTGCTCAGAAAGATGCGAAAAGACGGTCACAGCACTCAAGACAGACCTGACACGGTAGGTCGGCTGAGCCCAGTGTCATCCGGAGCCACACATAATTTCTGCAGACAAGCACCTGTTCAATTCTGAGTAGCCCTCCACCGTTGAAACGATTGGCTGACTATGTCATAACATATCAGAAAGTGTCTGAAAGCCTTCCACATACTTGACTGAACGAAAACGCTTATCCAAACAGATCCACAAAGCTCCAGTAGATTAGCGGAGTATGGGAGACGTATGAGCAACTCTGAACTTTATGTTTCGACTTCAGCAACGTTCAGTGGATGTCAGAAGTCCTTTGATCAAGCAGACTACGTGGTTGTAGGCGTTCCCTTTGACATGACGAGTACCTATAGAACAGGCGCTCGTTTTGCCCCAGCCTCCATAAGGGAGGCCTCTTTGAATATTGAAACTTACAGCTTCAGATCGAATCTTGACGTGGAAGAAATCGGGCTCCATGATCTTGGAGATCTTCACGTCAGCGGCAAAATGGACAATACACTAACCCGGCTTCAAGAGACTGTTCGGAATTTGACCAAAGCCGGGAAGATACCTGTAATTGTTGGCGGAGAGCACACGCTGACCCTCGGTGTGCTGAGAGCCGTTGGCAGCGCAGATACCGCGATAATAGATTTTGATGCCCATCTAGATCTTCGCAACGAATACATGGATCTAGTAACAAGCCACACCACCTTCATGCGACGACTCAACGAGCAGGTGAAACCACGAAGAATTGTAGAATTGGGCACAAGAGCTGTTTGTAAGGAGGAATTGGATTACGCGAAAGCTGTAGGGATAAAATACTTCACATCAAGAAGCATTCATAGAATGGGGCTGGAAGCAACTGTTGAGGCAGTGAGAAAGGAATTGGAGGGATGCTCGGGCACCTACTTGACAATAGACATGGATGCGCTCGATCCCTCCTTTGCCCCTGCTGTTCAGAACCCGGAACCTGACGGATTGTCAAGCCATCAAGTGTTGGATTTAGTATCAGGGCTCTGTGACTCGCGTACAATTGGCCTAGATATTGTGGAGGTGACGCCACTATACGATGAAGGCACCACTTCGATTTTGGCAGCGAAAACGCTGTTTGAAGCCCTATGTGGGGTTGAGAGTGTCCGAAGAGGCTAACCTTGATTCACTAGGTTAGCTATGAAGAAGCCGTTACACTCGTGTAGATGTGGATAAAGGCGCTGACTGAGATTCTGACCTCTCAGTCCAGGTAGACCTATTCTGGGGCTCATGTCGTCAAGTTGAAAATCAGGGTTCAACCTTAGAAAACGCTCAATTAGAGACTCGTTCTCCTCAACAGTTATGCTACAGGTTGAATACACAATGTGGCCGCCTTCTCTCACAAACTCAGCGCAGTGATTGAGCATCTTCCATTGAATAACGGCCATGTTTCGTATTGACCGACTTGTAAGTCGCCATTTCGCTGAGGGCACCCTACTGAACCCTCCTGTGCTTGTACAAGGAGGATCAAGTATCACAACATCTGCATTGATTTTCTGGAACGGCAAAGAAAAAACTCCATCTCCTATTATCGGCTGAGATATTCTAGAATTCATTCTCCCGATCTCACCTTTCCATATTCTCATTCTTCGCCTGGAGTAATCGATTGAATAAATTTCACCCCTATTTTCCATCAACTGGGCAAGATGTGTCGTTTTGACCCCTGGAGCTGCGCAAACATCCAAAACCGTCATCCCAGGTTGAGGGTCTGCTACTTCGGTTGCAAGACAGCTTGCTTTGTCTTGGATGACAAAAAAGCCGTTCCTGAAGCTAGAAGTCCTCACGATAGGAGCCTTCTTCCCCACAACCTTATATGAATGGGATAATCCGTCCACCTTCTCCACATCAACACCCTCACTGCCTATCTCCCGCAGTAACTCTGACTCAGCAGCTTTCAACGTGTTTATGCGGATATAGGTTGGAAGCCCTTTCATCGTACTAAGCAGATATTGCAGTGCTTCATGACGACCAAAAAGCTTGATGCAGTAATTCAAGAACCATATAGGTAGAAACACTTTCAAAGAAAGCTTTTCCTCATAGCTTAAGTCCTTGAAGATCTCTTCAGGTTCTGAACTCGCCAACAAACCGAGAAGTTCCTCAATCTCCTCGAGGTTTCTCCAGCCGAGTAAAGAACGGCCGACTCTAGCTACATTTATTGCCATCTCGTAGTTGTCTGGCCCCTTCGTTTTCATCTGATACACGTAAAGACGCAAGTAAGCACGAACTGCAGGGTCAAGATCGCTGATAGAGCTTGGCGCCAAGAAGCAGTTGATTATTCTGTCCAAGAAATTTCGTCTCCTTACAGTTTCCAAGATCATTTTGTACGCCAAGCCTCTCGCATTAGAGTCCTGCGTGTGGAATCTCTTGATAGCCTCAGTCAAAGCAAGTCGTTCATTAAGTCCTTTGAGTTCGATCAAGCGAAGAGCTTCGATCGCTAATCCCCACGCAAGCTGTAACAACTTTTGCCCCCGCAGGAATCATCCAGAGATGAATTATTAAATCTTGAGCAAACTCTAACTCTTGTCTCAAAAACAATCATCTGGCGTAGATCAACTGAAGGAAAATCTTCGAGCTTTAAGTATTAAAGGCTCTATTCGCATAATAGCAAGCGAGCTATAGACTGATGGCAGATCAAAGGAGACTTGACCAGTTCTCCGCGAATAGCAGAAAGCTGGAAGCAGAGAAAGCATCATCCAACAACGACCCTAAGCCTAGAAAGAAAGGGAGAGAGAGCTTGCAGCGTGCAGTAGTAGATCCAGAGCAACTTCCTCCATCATACCTTGTTTCAGCTTCGTACGATGGGAGCAAAGGTGTTGCTTCCATAAAGCTTTATGAACCAGAGTCTAAACGTATCTACATTTGGCGTGATAAGACAGGCCACAAACCCTACCTTCTCACCAACTTGTCTCCATTTGAACTGGACAAGCTGAATGGTGTGAAGACACACCCCAGTCTCGAGAATTTCGAACAGATTGAAAAGTTTGATCTACTTCGAGACAAAACTGTGACGTTGACTAAGGTAGTGGCGAAAGATCCTTTGGCAATAGGAGGAAGACCGAGAGGCTGTCTGCGAGAGATTATACCGGAAGAACATGGCGATATTACTGATTCTTCGCAACCTCAAGCAGAGGTATGGGAAGCAGCGATCAAATACTATCAATGCTACATCTATGATCGCGGCCTAGTCCCAGGCATGCTTTACAGCGTCGACAATGGAGAGCTGAATTCGGTTGTGGTGAAGACTGCAGAAAGCGCCGTCGAAAGAATCAAGGCTTTGTTTGATGATGCGTCTGCGGAAGAAAGAGAATACATTGAACGATGGGCTCGACTGCTTGAATACCCTGCTCCTTCATTTAGACGCGTAGCATTTGACATTGAAGTAATTTCTCCCGTGGCAACGCGTGTACCTGATCCACGTGAGGCATTATACCCTGTTGTCTGTGCTTCTTTTGTATCCACAGACGGTGATGATGAAGTGTTGTTGTTGAGACGACGTGGAGTGAGAAATGGTGCTGAGAAGTTGCCACCAAGTGTGAAGGTGAGATACTTCGATGCAGAGGAAGAACTGTTGAAAGCTGTCTTCTCCTTCTTGAGGGCTTACGCTTTTGTCATAACTTTCAATGGAGACGACTTTGACCTCAGGTATCTAGCCCGTCGGGCGGAGAGACTAGGCATACCAAGAAGCGGCATCCCGATTGAGGTGGGCCGCCGTGTAAGTCTGCTCAAGAACAGCGTTCACATCGATCTCTACAAGTTCTTCTACAACCGTTCAATCCAGATCTATGCTTTCAGCAATAGATATCGTGATGTAACTCTTGATGATCTTGGAAAAGCACTAGTAGATCTGCCGAAGATTGGCTTGGACAAGCCTATTTCAGACCTGAACTATTCTGAACTGGCGCATTACTGTCTCCGGGATGCAGAGATAGCATTCAAGCTGACAGCTTTCGACCAGGACCTCACCATGAAGCTTATCTTGGTTCTTGCTCGGATAAGCAAGATGCCCATGGAAGACGTAAGCCGGCAAGGAGTGTCCAGATGGATTAGGAATTTCCTGCAATTCGAACATCGCAGGCAGAATATGTTGATTCCGAATTCGTCAGACATTCTCGCCTTGAAAGGGAAGACTGCTACAACTGCTACAATAAAAGGGAAAAAGTACAAGGGCGCAATTGTGGTAGAACCTGTGCCAGGGGTCCATTTCAATGTAGCCGTCATGGACTTCCCAAGTCTGTACCCTTCCATAATTAAGGTATGGAACTTAGGCTATCAGACAATCCGGTGTCCTCATGAAGAGTGCAAAAGAGATGCCATACCAAACACACCTCACTGGGTTTGCCATAAGCAAAAAGCAATGGAGAGCTTGCTGATCGGCTCCTTAAGAGATTTACGAGTGAAGTGGTATAAAGCGGCAGCTAAGAATCCCAAATTGCAGGTTGGTGTCAGGAATTGGTACAATGCTATTCAGAGTGCATTGAAGGTTATTCTGAACGCAAGTTACGGAGTATTTGGAGCGGAGTCTTTCGATCTATACTGCCCACCAGTCGCTGAGGCAACTGCTGCTATTGGCCGCCACTCGATAAAACTGATAGTCAACAAGGCAAAAGAGCTAGGTATCGAAGTGCTCTATGGAGACACAGACAGTGTATTCTTGAAGAATCCAAGTGAGGAGCAGATCAAGGAATTAGCAGAGTGGTCTGAGAAGGAGTTAAGGATGGGCTTGGATGTTGACAAGATCTATCGTTATGCTGTCTTCAGCACTCGAAAGAAGAACTATCTGGGCGTTCTTGAAGATGGATCTGTTGATGTAAAAGGCCTCACAGGAAAGAAGAAACACATTCCCAGATTCATAAAAGACGCTTTTGATGAAATGAAAGGACGCCTCGCCAAAGTCCGTTCAGCCGCAGAATTTGAGACAGCGAAGAGAGATATCAAGACGACAGTTCTGGATCGATATATGAAGCTGAAAAGACGACGGTGGGATAAGCTGAGCGATCTGGCCTTTCATGTCGTACTTGGAGAAAGGCTTGAACACTACAAGAAGACTACACCTCAGCATGTGAGAGCGGCGCGAATGCTAAAGAAAAAAGGAGTTGAGTTGAAGGCGGGAGATCTCATCAGCTTCGTGAAAACCATCAAGGATCCTCACGTGAAGCCACTGGAAATGGTTACAGATAGTGAGGTTGATGTTGACAAATACATTGCTTACCTCCAATCCACATTTGACCAGGTCCTAGATGCTTTGGGATTAGAGTTTGAAGAGATTATCGGGTTGACCAAACTAGAAAGATTCATGTAACAAAGACTGAAGATCCTCAGCAGTTTTTAACAGCTAGGAATATACGCCTCTTTTTCCAGCAAACCTTGATTTCAAAGACACAAGTATTATAAAACAAAACACGAGATTAGACTGCCCAAAAAGCGACTAGCTGCAGAAAAAAGTGTTAAAAATCGGTAGGCTTTAGATAGTATTTGTGAGAGTGCCCCTTTGTCCAACCTGAAAAAAGTCGGCAGGACTCCCGACCGAAAACATGAGAGTAGAGAGAGCCCTGAACCCGACAGCAGCCCAGAAGAGCAACTCTCAAAAATATACCTTAAGGCTATGCCTCTCAGGAATCTTTCAGATCTAGAGAGTATAAAGAACGAGGTTGTATCTGGCAACATTCTTATATTGAAGGTTACGCCGCTGGCAAGCAAGAGCATTAAAGACATAAAAGAAGCCGTGAATGAGCTTTGTGAATTTGCGGGGAAAGTGAAAGGTGACATCGCCCGCCTCGGTGAAGAGAGAATAGTGATCACTCCGCCTGGCGTCGGAATCTGGAGAGAGAGAACTGTAAAGTCTGAAGAACCTGTTCCTACCGCAGCCTAATTGTCTCCAAGATTTCAGGAGCTATTGCATCGATCTTAAACCTTCTCCTCAGAAACCTTGAAAGACTCAAGCACTTAGACTTCTCTCCATGACAGACTATGACTCTCTCAGGTCTTGGTGTGGCGCGACGAATGTAGTTAACTATTTGCCTTCTATCAGAGTGCCCCGAGAAGCCTTCAATAGATTCAACACGGACCTTGACTTTCACGACTTCGATCTTTCCATCAGCATTCATGATAGGAGTCTCGCCTATTCCCTTTTGCACTCTTCTTCCCAGAGTGCCTTCAATCTGGTAGCTCACGAAGACAACTGTGTTGAGTGGATCCGATGCCAATCTCTTGAAATAGTCAATTACAGGTCCACCTTCCAGCATTCCCGCAGTTGCCATAATTATACAAGGTTCTCCCTCAACTATCTCGTCTCGAGCGCTTGGATGCTCAACCATAGTGAAGTAGTCAGATTGAAACGGGTTAACGCCTTCATGCAAAATGCTGTTTCTGACTTCCCTAGCTAGATATTCTGGATAAGCTGTGTGGATGGCTGTGGCTTCAGAAATCATCCCTTCAATGAATACTGGCGCCTCTCTCATCGCGCCCCTCTTCATGTATCCATCAATGATCAACATTATCTCTTGTGCCCTACCTACGGCAGGGATTGGGATTATGACCTTACCACCACCCTCCAATGTCTCGTTTGCTATTGAAACAAGTCTTTCTTCCGCAGCAATTCTGGAGGGCATAATGTCTTGTGGTGCACCGTAAGTGCTCTCTGTGATTATTGTCTCCACTCTGGGAAACTCTGTAACTGCAGCTTCCAAAAGCGTTGTCTTCGCATATTTGTAATCACCTGTATACACAAGGTTGTGAAGACCCTCACCTATGTGTAGATGAGCCACAGATGAACCTAGGATGTGGCCAGCGTTATGCAGCGTCAGCCGAATGTCTGGAGAGATGTCGGTCACGGCTCCATAGCGAAGTGGAATCGTGTGAAGAACGCTCTCACGAACATCTTTCTGATCATAGGGTGCCATGACGCCCTGCTTGTTGGCAACATCCAGATAGTCAAGTTGTAACAGTGTCATCAGATTCGATGTTGGAGCAGAACAGTAAATCGGTCCATCATAACCATATTTGAAGAGAAAAGGAAGGAAACCGCAGTGATCCAGGTGGGCATGACTTATGATAACTGCATCAAGATTGTCAATGTCAAAATGAGACGTGTCTAACCTTGGAAAAGCGTCAAGAGGCTTCGCGGAGCCTGGGTGAATGCCGCAGTCTAGTAGAACCTGGCTCTCTCGCGTCTGAAGGAGAATCGCTGAGCGCCCAACTTGACGGAATCCGCCTAAAGCCGAAATACGGACATCGCCAACCTCAGAAATCGTGGGTCTGAATATTCTCTCCCCCACCGTGCGCAGTACTCTCTCACGTTCCTTGCTCTTGGAATGAAGGTGATGGCGCATGTGAGTGATTATCTTTGACGGTATAGGTGAGCTCCTCAAAACCCGAGGACGCCAACGTGTTTCCTTAACCATCTCCTGCAAGACAGATCCGTTTTTCCCAATCACGAGACCTGGCTTTCTTGCATCGATTATCACCTCGCCCAAACTTGGGTCAAAGTTTATACCCGTGATCTCTGCTTCCTTGGGAACTGCTTCTTTCACAATTTTCGTTGTTTCTTTCTCCGGTAGCCTGACGCTAGGGTCTGATCTGACAACAATTCTCTTCCGAATTAGTCCGACTACCTCTGAAATAATTGAGCTCTGCTCGAACAGAATCTCGGGTCTTCTTGTATAAACCGCTAATGCTGGTCCTTCGTACTCTATCCTAGTAACCTCAGCTTTCTTAGGGATGTGTTGAAGAATGGTTTTGCTAATCTCTACCTTACTCTTGCCCTTGCCTTTGTCAGCACTGGTCACACTTTTCTCCTCATCTGTGGTACCGTCTCCGAGATGCTCCTCTTATCTTCGTCGCTTAGCTCCCGATATCCTTCCTCGTTGATTACCGCCACGTCAAAACTGTCGCCGCTCGCGGTATTCCTCTTCATTGCAGCTTTCACTGCATGAACCACAATCGGCAGCATATCTTTCACAGAAGCTCCTTCTTTGTATTTGTCTTCAAGGACGCCATAGGCTACTGGTGAACCTGAACCTGTGGCAACACACTTCTCTTCAGTCAAGCTTCCTAACGGATCCATTGAGAACACGTGACCGCCCGTATCATCCACTCCGCCAACTAAGATTTGAGCAATTAATGGAGCGAGACGTGATGAAAACAGAAGATTTGCCACTAGTCTTGAAGCAGCTTTTACTGGTATCGGTCTTCCATAATTCATCTTATACAATTTCGCGTTTGCAGCGAGTATGTCAACCACTCTTTGTGCATCAGCTACGCTTCCTGAGATTGTCATTGCGATGTGATCGTCAATTGCGTATATTTTCTTGCCTCTCTTGTGGGCGATGAACGTGCCCATCGTTACACGGGTATCAGAGGAAAGAATTATGCCGTCGTTGCAGACGACGCCTACTGTAGTTGTACCTTTCAACACTAGTTGATCTGGAACTTTATGCATCTTCATCTACTCCTTTTAAAATTCAAAAGGCTCTTCGTAACAACCTTCCAATGAAGGTCTGTCGCTTTTATACTTTACCAACCTATTTAAAAATATTTCGTGGACATTTATAGCGGTACTACTCTATATGATTCCTCGAGAATAGTGGTTGGCTTTGGCTCTCAAGCTTCATCAGATGCAGCTTCCGCGAGAGGTTGTCATAGGAGAAAATACTCTAGATCTCATTGTTCCTATATGCAGGAAACTTGGGCTTTCCAAATCCGTTTTCGTTGTGACAGGGGTCGAAACATGCAAGGTGGCAGGTCGCAGAGTGATAGATTCCTTCAAGAATTCAGAAGTCAACGTAGATTTTCTCTTGACGCATTCCTCAACGTTGGCAAACGTGGATAAGGTTCAGGCGAGGATTGATGAAGTCAAACCTCAAGTAGTCCTCGGCGTTGGGGGCGGGACGAAAATTGACATCGCAAAACTCAGTGCAGCTCGTCAAGGCATACCATTCATGAGTATCCCCACAACAGCTTCTCATGATGGAATTGCAAGTCCTCTTGCATCTATAAAGGGATCCGAAAAACCCTATTCGATCATGGCACAAGCCCCTATGGCAATAATCGCTGATACTAATGTAATAATTCAAGCTTCACATCGGTATACAGCTAGCGGATGCGGTGACGTCATTGCGAAATTCACTTCAGTCACTGACTGGAATTTAGCGCACAAAATTAAGGGTGAATATTATGGGGAATATGCTGCGAACTTAGCGCTTATGAGTGCAAAGCTTGTGGCAAGAGGCGCAGACTCGATCAAGCCCGGAAACGAACAGGGATTAAGGGTTCTATTGGAAGCCCTCATCAGCTGTGGTGTGGCAATGAGCATAGCTGGAAGCAGTCGACCAAGCAGCGGCTCTGAACACTTGTTCAGCCATGCTTTGGATTTAGTCGCGTCTAAGCCTGCCTTGCACGGTGAGCAAGCCGGTGTTGGTGCAATAATGATGTCCCGCTTACAAGGTCTAAACTGGCGCCGAATCAGATCGAAACTTGAAAAGGTTGGGGCGCCGACAACAGCTGGAGAGTTAGGTGTCGAGCCTCAAGAGGTGGTTGAGTCTTTGGTGAAGGCGAGATCCATCAGATCAGAACGGTTCACCATCCTGGATAAAAAGAAGCTGACGGACAGATCAGCACGAGCTTTGGCGAAGAAAACTGGAGTGATATGAGGAATCTAGAGATAAGTTAGGCGTTTCGTTTTTTTGATCTTTTCCTGCTTTTTCTGGCTTTTGGCTTTTCCCTTTTGCTAGCCTTTGGCTTCTCTTTCTTGATGGCTGCACGGGTCTTTGCTTTTGGGTTTTTGATCGTTTCAATGAACTCGACGCAGCTCATTGCTGGAAAGAAGTGGTGTATGTCGGCAGCAATGCCTCTTTTGGACAATTGAATACCTTCTAAGTAGAACGCTTCTTCGGGGACATGTATTGTTGTAACGGATTTTCCAAGTTCTAGACCGAAATTCTTGACGTCTATGATTGGGATTCTTCGATGAATCAGGGCACGCATCTTGTCTTCGCGTCTCCCCAGCCTCTTCTTCACCGTTACTTCGTATAGTAGTGTTTTTCCAGCCAGAGGTGGATTGTAGTCCAGTGTTACTCGGCCCGCTCCAACCGTTCTCACAGTTGCTTGCTTCTTCTCGTATTCGATCCGCATTCCGATTTGAGGTGTCAACCCTTTGTCTCTAAGCCTTCTCAATGGAACTGTCTTCATCTTCTCCGGGTCTCTAGATCCAAAGGCTTTGTCTGGAGGAATCTCAACAGTTTTCAGCTTGTTAAGTTCCAAATCCTGGAGACTCTCATCTAGAGCCTTGATCACCCATCCTTCACCTACAACTACAAGTTTTGGCTCGTAAAGCTCTCCTTCTTTGTCAAGGCGTTCTTTTTTCGCGATCTCTACACTGGTTGTGTCGAAGACCTCTCCTGTTTCCTTCACTTTGGCTGTGTGTTCTACTATTAGGAAATCTCCGTTTTTGAAAGGCATCTATTGTCATCTCTGAGCTTCTGATTTAGAGTGTTTCCAATCGAGGTGCAGGTGTAGTATTGCAGTATGTAGGACTTTTTAAGCCTTACCAAAGCTGTTGGGAAATTGCTGTTACTAATGCCAGTGGATGTTCGGCTAGTACCTTCAGCAAATGTGGATTTGTGAATCCAAGGTTTGTAGTTACTAAGGCTTTTACGCTGCAAATGATAGAGAATAGCTCTGACAGAAGATGCCGGAGAGGAAAGAAGCAATAGTGCTCTGCGGGGGGCAGACTTGGATGTTGAAGGCGGAGGCTCAGATTCCTAAGCCTTTGCTCAGCTTGGGGGACGAAACACTTGTCGAAAAGCAGGTTGGCTGGCTTGCAGATCATGGCTTCAAGAGAGTAATCTTAGCGCTAAGCAAAAACCTTCTTGGATATTTGATACTGAAAACTGACGTGTATAAGAAATTCAAGAATGAGAAGACAATTGAAATATTGATGTCCATCGAGGACACGAAACTCGGTACTGGAGGAGCCTTGAAAAAGGCTTGCAGATTCGTGAAAAGTGAGACGTTTTATGCATGTAACGTTGATGATCTTGCCTTTGAGTTCAATCCAAACGACCTCATTTCATCTGCAAAGGATATGACAACTGTCCTGTTGGCAAAGCCAACATTGCCCTATGGGAAAGTTAAAACC
The DNA here is from genome assembly GCA_020352645.1 of Candidatus Bathyarchaeota archaeon. GTDB lineage: Archaea > Thermoproteota > Bathyarchaeia > Bathyarchaeales > SOJC01. Next base: position 862,127 of record CP070683.1, read on the forward strand.
AGAAATGTATACATAGAGAGATTTGAGGAGAAGCCGAAGCTAGATTTCTATGTGAACGCTGGACACTATGCAATGAAGAAGAGCATTGTACTGACGCAGTTTCCGGACACGGGAGGCTTTGAGAAGAGTGTGTTGCCGAAGCTTGCGAAGCAGAGTGCTCTGAAGGGTTTCAAATATCATGGTAAATGGATAACGATAGACACATTCAACGATTACATACATGCACTAGGTCTTTTCGAAGGAAGTCATGATTAATTCGGATTGCTACAAGAACCTCCCTAACCAGGATGCAGCGAACGATCAAACAACTATGCTTGCTGGTCGCGCTTCCCCAGGAACAAACGATCATCCTGTTTCAGGACACTCTCTTTCAGTGCGGTTGCTGGGAACATCCTCTTCTCAGTGGTAGTCACGTCAGCTGTTACGGTAGGTCCATTGAGTCTGTCGGATGAATCCAGTGTACGGGATCTAAAATAGTAGCAGTAGATTGGGTTACCATCACAAAAATGCTTCAGATCAAAGTCGGAGAGTGTACCGTCCATCCTCTCTGCTAGCATTTTTACACACTCCTTCTTTGAGGCACTGGAGAGGTATGGACACTTCATTCTTTCCCGGGCTGTATTTTTGTTGAACGGTTTTTCTGTTTTCCTTAACTACAATATGTCACACGTGAGACATATCGTGTTTATTAATACGTGACAATCCATATAAATCTTACGTTTTAAGATACTGAGTCCCCTGAACTGCTGCGAAGCAATAGCTTTATTGTCAAATGTCATCTGTTTGATGAGGCGCAACTCGCTTTGATGGTTGGTATTCTTGGAAGAGACATCAATGCATGGGCAACAACGCAACTGAAGGAGGCATTTAATCTGAAGGGCACATCTTCTGCTTTCTTTAGATTTCCAAACCTGGTTGCGAAAATACGTAATCTAGCGGCAGTGAGTGAAGGGAACTTTGACATCAGCAGCAAGCTAGCAGCCTTAATCGTCCGCCCAATGGGACGCGGATCACTTGAGGAAGTCATTTTCAGAATGGATCTGTTGCACAGCTTGGAACGGCACGGAGTTTCAGTCATCAATTCAGCTGGGGCCATTGAAAGATGCGTGGACAAATATCTTACGTTGGCACTCTTAGACGAGAGTGGGATACCTGTTCCTCGAACAATTGTGACAGAGAATGCCAAGGATGCGTTGAACGGATTTCATGAGTTGGGGAGTGATGTCATCTTGAAGCCTCTTTTCGGCTCTAGGGGAATTGGTTCAACACGTATTTCTGACGAAAATGTGGCTACAAGAATTTTTAAATCTGTGAGATTTCATCATGGTGTTCTTTATCTTCAAGAGTTTGTTCCTCATGGTGGTTCAGATATACGTGCATTTGTGGTTGGTGACCGCGTTACTGCCGCCATGCGGAGAGTTGGAAAATCGTGGAAGACTAACGTAAGCCAAGGTGCTAGACCAGTGAGGATTGAGATTGACGAGGAATTGGAGTCTCTAGCTGTGCGAGCTGCAAAGATAGTTGGCTGCAAGATCGCCGGTGTGGATATTCTCGAAAGTGATGGAGACCTAATGATTATCGAACTAAACAGTCAGCCCGGGTGGCGAGGGCTGCAATCTGTCACTCAATTCAACATAGCTGATCATATCGCTGACTTCGTGCTGAAAGAGGTGAGAAAAGCAGGATGACCACGATGATTAAGGACGTTTCAGCTTCAAGGATTGATGTTGTTACGGGGCAAGTAGAACGAAGACAGGAGTTGGTGGCGAAAGAGGCTCCTCTGCACATCTTCATAGGCGGCATTCATCTCGTTTCAATTCTGTGTTCGCCAACCTCAAAGAAGGAGCTCGTGGTTGGGCACTTGTTCTCTGAAGGAATGGTTGCTGACATGGACGAGATTGTGAATCTGAGACTTGAAAGGGAGAGTGTGTGCCGTGTGACTTTGCGGAAGACCGATGCTGAAGAGCGTGGTGTTATCTCAAAGCCCTTTTCGAGGCTTGTGGTCTCAGCTTGTGGCAGCGCTGACTACGAGTCACTTGCCAAGCTGCTTGAGACGATTGATTTTCCAAGCCTTCCTTCAAGCAAAGTAGATGCGCGAATTGTTCTGAAGTGTGTTAAACAACTGAACTTCTTGGCACAGAATTTCCGAAGAACGGGAGGTGTCCATGCAGCAGCTCTGTTCAAGCACGATGGAAACCTCGTGGTTTTCGCTGAAGATGTTGGAAGACATAACGCAGTTGACAAAGTATTCGGCGCGTCCTTGTTGCAGAGTCATGATATAAACAGTTGTTTTCTGGCTTCAAGCGGAAGACTGACGGCAGACATTGTTATGAAAGCAGCACGTATGAAAATCCCTATCGTAGCATCTCTTTCTGCACCTGTAGATTCCGGTGTAGATGTGGCGGAAAGAGCCGGGCTGACATTGATCGGATTTGTCAGAGGTAACAGAATGAATGTTTATGCCAACCCTGAGAGGATCAGAATTAGCTAATACACTTAACCTTTGAGGGAACGCTTCCGGAGCAGATGGCAACTGAAGGCTACAGAATGAACAGGATATTACTCGCCAATTCAATGAGCCTTATGATCACTCTGCAATTCGGGCTGTGCGCGTGGCAGCAAGGAGCAATAATCATGCGTCCTGCTAAGGTGACGTAATCTTCAGAGCCCTCGCTTCGCGCACGAACTATTCTTGGGCTGACTGAGTTAAGGGATTTGTGAAACAATCTTCTAGAAAAAGAACACATCTGATTCAAACGTTGACCATGACAGAAGATTGAGTTTACACATAGCATTAGGGTGCGCACTAGCTTCTTCTCAGAGGGTCATTCACCAACTCCTTTGCTGAACACTTGATCACTTATTCAATTGTGTTGTGGCAAGTTTTGCTTAAATGTTGGATACTCGCATAAATCTTGACTAGTCCGGGATCCTCACTTCGCGTGTGGGCTAGGAATATGGGGGCTGTCGGCTAGCTTGGTCTAGGCTCTTAGCCTCGGGCGCTAGGGACCCCGGTTCAAATCCGGGCAGCCCCACCATTCTAGCCTTGAAGCGAGATTACTCGAAGGGAGTACAGTAGATACTCACACTACACACTGTGTGAATGAGGAAAAAGGAGAGAGCAACCAACTTTCGCCGTAGTGGCCTAATAGCATCATGCTGAAACATCGGCCACCAATCAATATTGATTCCGACAGACGAAGGCTTTTCTATGTTTAGCTTATTACCGTTATTGCATTCAGATGATGAAATGAGCAGGGAGCTGAACAGTTTCCGGTGTGTGATGAAGAGGCTCATATTTCTGATGGAATTCCATCTCTTTTTTTCCACAAGATCCAAATCCATAAGCTATCGTAGCAGTCGCGTCAGCAATAGATATGACGTCTAGCTTCGCCCTCCCGCTGAAATATGGAGTTTCTGTGAGGTTTCTAAGAGAAGTATTTCGAAGCCGAAGGCTTGATAGGCAGCGCTACTAGTATCTATCTTACTGTGGAGAAACCAATGGCGATAGAGGAGAATTCCGCTGCAAAGACAAAGAAGCTCGTTGAACTCAAGACTGCCCTTGAAAAGAAGGTAGAAGATACAGAAACTGAGCTTAGGAGTCTAAAGGCCTTGCTTGAATTGGTCAGCGAAGCCTTGTTGGAGAAGGGATTTAGAAGAGCAGAAGCCTTGAAGCCAAACGCAGCTCAAACGGCAGCTACAGAAACTGTGATCAAGGAAGAGACCACGGTTCCTCTCAAATCGGCTTCAGGGAATCTCCTTGCAAATCTTCACGTGACTCAAAACTCCATGCGAGTCACCGTTGCCGGTGACAAAGAACTTAGCGTGAAGACGCCTCCCTTCCAACAGTTTCTGGTTGATCGTGTGCTCAAGAAAATGCAGGAGAAAGACGACAAAGCAGTAGAAGAAGGAAAGATCTCCCGAGACAAGTGCCTTTCTTACGAGCTTGCGGTTGATGGTGATATCCTGCGAGAGATTAAGGCCAAGAATCTCAGCGCAGATAGGCTGCGAGAGCTGAAATCAAGCATTCATTGGACTCTTGAGAAGATGTATGAAAAAACATGATCCTCTATCGAAATCTGGTCCAAGCGACTCCGTGGATGTCTACTTGGTTTGTGGACGATCGAAGTAGATACTCTTGCCTCTAGCTGAAATAGGGATGCCCATTATGACGTGAGCTTCTGGGATGAATTGCAGTTTCTTTGCAGCCGTTCCTATGCGGTACATTATTCGGCTATCTGCGTTCAGCAGACCCGCAGTCTTTGCGGCTGAGCCTAAGGCTATCCCCATGTCCAAAGACTTGAAGATGCATGTTGGACCTACAAAGTCGGATCCTTCCTTTCTCCCGACTTGTTGGAATTGTTCGCAAGTTCCGTAGCCGCATGCCCCGCAGTTCAAGCCAAAGGTCTTGGGGCCCTTTAGTCCAACTAGCAAGATTGCGTCAGAGTTGTGTACGTTCCCGCTGTCTCGCACGAAGCCTGCACTGTTCCTTTCCTTAGCAATCCTTTCCATTTCTAATGCGATATGCTCCTTTTCTTCGCCATGCACAAGTGCCAAGACTATGTCATCGATTCCTCCTGACTTTGGAGCTGTCCTCGCTGAGACCATCATCAATTTGGCAATGTCCAACATGGCTTCTCGCTCCCCGCTTTCACGTATAACAGGCATCTCAATCTCTCCTCAGGGTACACCTGCTACCGAGGGTTCAAATATGTTCTTCATCAACTCGAGGATCAGCGGCAGTTGATTTGCGTATAGCGCTATGGAAAGAAGAGTGACTCCCAATAGAAGGATGAGAGAACCGATAATTCTCTTTTCTGACGTGTCCATTGTGTCAATCCACTAGATGTGTTTTTTCAGTCTGTTCTCTAATGATGCTTTAGGAGCTACTCCCACAATGCGATCAACTTCTGATCCATTCTTCATGATTAGCAGCGTAGGGATTCCCATGATGTTGAATTTTGCTGCTGTTCCAGGGTTTTCGTCTACGTTGAGCTTGGCAAATGCGATTTTGCCAGCGTATTCTTGGGCCAGTTCTTCTATGATTGGAGCTATCATGCGGCATGGCCCGCACCAGTCAGCCCAGCAATCCACGAGGATTAGGGGATGTTTCTTAATGCTTTCTTCAAAGCTGCTATCTGTTACATTAAAAGGTTTAGAAGATGTGTGTCCCTGGGACAGCTTTTCAGTCATATCACGCATTTTCTTAGCTCTGAGTTTCTGGATTTCAGGATCTTCTTCAGACAATCGACCATGCTCCTGCATCATGCATTTGTCCATTATTACAGTCAACCCTTCCTTTTGAGCTTTTTCCGCCGCTCTATTGTTCCTTATTCCGAGTTGCATCCACACAACGTGGGGTCTTCCATAAGTTCTTTTCAGTGTGATAGCTTGATCGACGATAGGAGGCACACTTTCTGATGGTCTGAAGATGTTGACAACGTCAATCGTTTTCTTCACTTCTTGCGGCATATGTAACAAGGTCTTGTACGCTTTCTGACCTAAGATTTCGTCAGCTGAAGGGTTGATCGGAATGATGGTATATTCATGCTCTAGAAGATACTTGGCGACATTGTAGCTGGCTCTCGTAGGTTCTCGTGAAAGCCCAACTACAGCTACATTTCTGCAATTTCTCAGAATCTCGTTAACAGTCAATTGGCCCATTTGGCTATCCCGCTTCTGTATTCTTAATCATCTATTTTGCGTTTGGGAGTTGGCTTTCATAAGTCTTCAATTTGTAAGGCAGCTTTTTCATGGATGGGTCGTCAGTTCTCGCCGAAGTCGTTCAGAATAGTCGCCATGAACTTCGTTCCCTTTATGAAACTGTCTATAGTCAGATTTTCGTTGGGTGCATGACCTTTTGCGTCAGCGTGACTGCAACCTGCAGAAACAACGGGAGAATCCAGCAAGTTTCGGAATAGGTGCATTGGTCCTGAAGCTGCGCTTGTGGGATATATGATGGTTTTTTTTTCATATACCTTCTCGGCGGCCTCTGCAACGATCTGCACGAATTTGTGAGTAACTGGTGTTCTTGTGGGTTCTGTGGAGCCGTGTTGTACAGCCTCAATGTCTGCGAATCCGCGCTGATGCATGTGGCTTACGAGTTTATTGAAGATTTCAGACGATCTTTGATCGGGAACCAGCCTGAAGTCGAGTTTTGCCATAGCCTTTCTAGGTAACACAGTCTTTGAGCCATTCCCTACGTAGCCGGTGAGAAAGCCGTTTATTGTGCATGTTGGGCTGAAAAGAAGGCTTTTTTTCGCTTCGTTCCCGCGTTTTCCATGGAGAAATTCTTTCAGCCCTAAGGCTTGCTTGATTTTTCCCTCTTCCAACGGGATTTCAACTAGCAATCTAAGCTCGGTCTCAGATGGCTCCTTGACATTTTCGTAGAAATCATCGATAAGCACCTTGTCTTGATCGTCCTTGATTGAGTTCAAAGCCCAGATCAGGCGCCATGCAGGATTTGGGACTAGCGGGGCATTCGCAGAGTGAACATCTCTAGTTGCACCTTGGGTTCTTAACTCAACAGACAACACGCCCTTAAGGCCAAGGTAGATCTCAGGGCGTCCTTCAAAGTTGGTTCCTCCAAACTCCCATATAGTGGCGTCATTCGCAATCAAACTTCTGTTGTTCTTAACCATGGGGAGGAGATGTGGACTCCCGACTTCCTCTTCGCCTTCTACAACGAATTTTACGTTAACTGGAACGTCACCATGTGTCTTCAGGAAGGACTCGACCGCTTTTACTCTGGAGACGATGTTGCCCTTGTTGTCTGAGACGCCTCGACCATAGATGATGCCTTCGTGTATTTCGCCGCTGAAGGCACCGAACTTCCATTCTTCAATGGGTTCCGGAGGTTGAACATCATAGTGATCATAGAACAGAATCGTCTTCTTCCCAGTTTTGGACTTCAGCTCTCCGAAAACAACTGGGTATTCGTCACTAGTTGAAATGAGCTTCGTAGAAAACCCGACGTCCCCAAGCATCGCTTCAACTATTTCTGCGCACGCGATTATTCCTTCTCCTCTCGCTGAAATGCTAGGCTGCTTAACTAGCCGCACAAGATCTTGGATGAAATCTGCAGAGTGGCCATCAACGTAATCATAAACTGTCTTAATCCCCACATCATTCACCTGAATGACAAAAGCTTATCGTATTCACTCCTTCTCGGACTTGATACGTTGACAGAGGTTATTAATCTTGATGCATTATGCATATGCGTGTAGTAGCAAGTAGCAAGTAGTTAGAAAGACAAATGATGATGTGACTTGGTTTATGCAAGTCAGGTCTTAAATACTGCTACTCGGATTTTCCATTACACTTCGGGAGTGGGAGGATGAGAAGGCATCTACCTGAATCAGCCCTTTTGCTTTCGCTGATAGTAGCTTTTGCGTTGGCTTCTAACGTTCGTCTGGCTAGAACAGAATCTATAACTATTATTGTTCCAGACGATTTTCTCACGATCCAAGGGGCCATTGCCAATGCCGTTGAGGGAGACACGATTTTCGTTAAGATTGGGGTGTATTATGAGCATGTCGTTGTCTACAAGTCTATTTCGCTTGTAGGCGAGGATAGCAACGCCACGGTGATTGATGGCAATTGGACGGGACGTGTCGTACACATAGTCAGCGACAATGTCAATATCACGAATTTCACTGTACAGAGAAGTGGAAGCTTGAACTCGCCAACCCTTGACGCTGGAATCTGCCTGGACAGTGCGACACACTGCAACATATCAGGAAACCGCGTCATCAACAACGGCTTCTGCGGGATTTCTCTTGAATACTCTCAGCAAAACACAATCATTGGCAACAGCATAAGCAACACAACTTGGGGCGGCATACATTTGCTCAGTTCTAGCAACAACAACGTATCTCGGAACGTGTTAACCAACAACACATACGTCGGAATTAATGGGCACGCTTCATCGCACTACAACAATATCACCGAAAATGAAATCTCAAACAGCACATACGGCATGTTCTACCACAATGTAATCCACAACAACATCCAAGGAAACAACATATCAACAATAGCAGTCGAGGGCATATATTTTCAAGAGCAAGTGAGTTACAATACTGTCGCAGACAATGATTTCACCAATTGCAGCGTCGGCATTAAACTGCTTGGTCCAAATCACAATAACGTTATTTCTGGAAATCTTCTGGCGAACGGCCAATCCGGCATCAGAATTCAGAACGCTGGATACACCGAGATATATAACAATACGATTACTCACAACTACGGAGGCGCGTGGGATGCTGGAATTCGGCTTGATTACGCAGCCAATACCAGAATCCACTCCAACCTCATCACGGACAACTGGCGAGGCATCCTCCTGTACACGACCTCACCTAGCGTCTCGATCTACAACAACAACATAACTCACAACGAATTTGGTGTTAGAGTAGCCAGCGGAGGATCGAACTACCTAAACGTTTCCGGAAACGACGTGATGCACAATAGAGGCTATGGCATCGGACTAACAGGGTTCACATCCGGGTCACACTACGCCACCCTATCAAGAAACCTCATAGTAAACAACAGCGACGGCATCGCACTGGGCCAGTATTCGAACTACCACACGATAATTCAGAACAACATAAGTCAGAACGGCTACGGATTCTACATAGACTATTCCACGCAGAACATGATATACAGAAATAACATCGTAGGCAATGACCAGCAAGTCTACTTGTCCACAGGCTCGGTCAACAGCTGGAACCAGAGTTATCCTTTTGGCGGCAACTACTGGAGCGACTACACGGGGGAAGACATGTATAGTGGAGAGCATCAAGACCTTCTTGGAAGCGACGGCATAGGAGACAACCCTTACATCATTGACGCAGACAATCAAGACAACTACCCTTTCATGGAACCACTCGGTCCACACGACGTCGCAGTACAAGCGGTCACACTCTCCAAAAGCATCGTTGGACAAGGGTACAACTTATACGCAAATGTAACAGTCACAAACCAGGGTCACAACACCGAAGCCTCTAGCGTCACTCTCTACGCCAATGCAACAGCACTTGAGACAAGAGAACTCGTTCTGTCAGCTGGAAACTCGATAATCCTCGTTTTCGCATGGAACACCTCAGCCTTCGCCTACGGCAACTACACAATATGGGCATACATGGAACCTGTCTCAGGGGAAGCATATACGGTGGACAACACTTACGTAGCAGGCATGGTTACAATAACTATTCAGGGCGACGTGGACGGCGACGGAGACGTGGACATCTTCGACATCGTCAAAATGGCTGGCATATACGGCGTAGAAAAACCTGCTCCGGAGTACGAGGCCAATTGTGACCTCGACGGCGACGGCGACATAGACATCTTCGACGTAGTTAAGGCAGCAACCAATTATGGCAAGAACTGGTAGTTCGTGCGAAAGAGAGACTTGTGTGGAAGAAGCTTTTTGTAAGCAAGCAAGCATTAGAAGTTAAGGGATTAAAAGAATGGTTGAAGACACTGATGTGTTAGATTTCCTCAAGGATCATGATGGGCAAGCATCGCTCGACGAAGTTTCTGAAAATCTTGGAGTGTCAAAGTATGGTCCTGACTCAGCTTATGCTTTGCTTCAAGCTTTGAAGGCCAAAGGAATTGTTGACAGAAAGGGTGAAATGTGGGTCTTGACCACGCTCGCCAGCGAGGAATCAGCAGAAATTACGGCAAAGCCAGATGACACAACACTTACCCAAGGAGCTGAATCAGCATCTGATGTGGACAAAATTGTTAGGGCAATGGCGAAGACCTTAGCTACGGCGATGAAAGAGGCGAGAGAGCCAGCTGATGAATGGGAGCTGGCTAAGAAACCTATGACAACAGAGATTGAACGTAAAGAGAAAAGCTTGGGCTCACTAATCTTGAAGCCAAGTGAAGCTGAAGACGCCAGGAAAACGTTGACTGCTCTTTCAACAGGAACTTTTATCGACAATCTTTTTTTCAACCAAGAAGGAAAACCTCTGGGCGGCTTGCCTATTGTTGGCCAATTTGCGCTCACTGGACTGCCTGGAGCTGGAAAATCGATATTAGCGGAGGAGATTGCTGTAAACGCTTCTTCTGACGGGAAGAAAGTTCTCTACGCCACCGCGGAAGACACATGGCAGAGCCCGACACCCCGGTTTGACTTGCAGTCTCGTATGAAAGAAAAAGCTGACTTCTTAGGGAAAGACTGGGAAAGAATCCAGAAAAACCTGTTTGTGCTGGACACAGTGATGTTTCCCGAACTGCGAGACTGGAACACTTTTGCAGAGGTCTACCGCTACGTTGTTGAACGAGAGAACATAGATCTCGCCATAGTTGACTCGGTAACAGTTCTAGAGTCTTACAGAGGATCATTGAAATATCGGGTTATGGAATTGGCCAGACACAATCAAATGAAAGGAGTCACGTGCATCTATGTGAATCAACGAAGCAAGGAATCTTGGGACACATATGAAATGGCAGGAGGCATAGGACTTGCCCACAACCTTGATGGCACATTAATAGTTGACTACGGACGCGTCTACTGGCAAGATCAGCAAGCCGATCTGGAGGCGAAAAGAGGCGAATTCGTCAGAATCGCCAGGGTTCTGGACTGTCGAATGTGCAACTTTGAACGCGACAGAATCCGAATTGACATCACCAAAGAGGGTTTGCTGAGACCTATTGACGCTTCCCCTAAGCCTAATCAGTAATCAATCATGTAGATCTAGCTAACAGCTCCACATAACGAAGCATTGAATCTGACAACATCCTGGCACTCTTGGTATAGGACACTGCATGCGCACACAATTGAGGATGTAAGAAATGAAGATTGAAACTGATGAGATAAGCTATCGTAGGGCTAGTATAGATGATGTTGAAGCTTTGATGTGCTGTCGAGTCAGATTTTTGAACGAACTCCATAATCATCCTGATGATGAGCAAACTGAGTTTTTAAGAAAATCCCTACGACAATATTTCTATAAAGCAATTACCTCCAACGATTTCGTTGCTTGGGTAGCAGAACATAATGAAGGAATAATCGGTACAGGTGGAATGGTCGTTTGGCAAAGGCCTTCAAATTATGGTGGCCTCGAATCTGGAAAGCTTGGGTATCTTCTAAATTTCTATACGATTCCTGAGGCTAGAAGAAAAGGCATTTGCACACGATTGTTAAACGAGTTGATCAAAGAAGCCAGATTAACTGGACTGAGATATTTACACCTCAATGCTACGAAGGACGGAATACGCATGTACAGAAAAGCCGGATTTGCCGAACCTGATGACACAGAGTTGGAATTGAGACTTGAATATGGAATTCTCCCTAGATGTACAAACAAGTGATGAGTGGTCTCTCATAACTTAGCTTTCAGTCTTTCAGGTGAGTATCCGAATGTATCTTGGGGAGAAGCTTAAGAATGACGGTGTGGATGGTGTGTTTTCTATTAGCGATCCGATGAAGGGCTAGATAGCGCGCCTAGGGATGTTGTATGGAAAAGCCCCTCTGGATCATATACACAACTCACATGTTCATCGAAATCAATCTCCTGATCCAAGTTGCGTTAATCCCAGTTATCATTCAGGAGTTCCAGCTCAACATCCTTGAAGCTTCTCTCATCGCCACAATCCCAAGCTTAGTGGCGCTGCTGATGAACATCCCCTCAGGTATTTTGGCAGATCGAGTCAGCGCAAACTACTTGTTGTTTGCCAGTATGTTGATAGAAGGTCTATCAGCGTTTTTTGTCAGCCAGACAAATAGCTTTTGGATTTTAGTGTTGGGAGTCTCATTGATGAGAGTTTCCTCACCGATCTATCATATTCCAGGGCTTAGCCAAATCAGCAGACTTGCCGGGCCTGACAGAATAAGCAGATCTATCGGGTATCACAACGCCCTAGGGAATCTTGGCACTGCGGCAGGAGTAGTCAGTCTTACGTTGTTTCTGTCTACAGTGGGATGGAGATGGACTTACCTTTTCTGGAGCTTCCCCATCTTAGCTTGGGGACTTGTAGTTCTCACTTCTTCAAAGCTCAAAGCGGCTCAGATAAGAAACAAGGGCCAAGATCGGCTTGGATTGAAGCGGCTACGCCTCATCTTTTCGTCAGGACTTCTTCTGTTCCTAATAGTCGTAGGTTTAAGGGAGATAGGATCTACAGGAAGCTTAACATTCATGACAACTTATTTCGTAACAGCTGGAGAGCTTTCTGAAGCCACGGCTAGCCTAATCTTCGGGCTAGGACCATTTATTGGAATAGTAGGCTCTCTGTACAGCGGCTTCTTGGCGGAAAGAATAAGTCCGAAAAGAACGCTGAGCCTTGCAATTCTCAGCTGTGCAGTTTCACTGGCCATTCTGTCGCAAACATCAACAATCTATCTGGTTTCGCCAACATACATGATCTACTCATTTTCGATAAGCATGGTTTGGGCGCCGATAAACACTATAATAGCGCAGCTGACACCAGCCACAGAGCGAGGATTAAGCTATAGCTTCTACTTCTTCACAGAAGGACTGATTGCTTCGTTTGCCCCAACGCTAGCAGCAGGCGTCATAGAGTTGACCAACATATTCTATGTATTGCCCTTTGCCGCAAGTTTTCTGATAGCGAGTGTGGTGCTCCTTCAATTCCTTCCTGAAAGAACAAACCGTCCTGAACTGGAATGATGCGATGCTTCTAAACGCAAGATTATAAAGGTCGCTTTGTTCAAGGTTTCTAGACGAGAACACTGTCATGACACTGGTCAAGCCGCCGTCCTTCAATGAACTTGTGAGAACCTATGGAAGCCCGAAAGCTGCTGTGTTACACCTCATCGAGTCTGGCCTTGCCGCGGACGAAATCGCATGGAAAATGAAAATTCCTTACCATCTGGTTCGGCTCTATATGAAGGGAATTGAACCTTCGAAGCCAATGCTGTTCTCAGACATAGTGGAATTCTATGAGCGGCTTGCGCTTCTGAGAAGCAAGAAGGGCAAGGAAACCGAGCTTGTCAAATTCTTCAAACGAAAAGATCTTGAGCTTGAAGCTAGAGCTAGATTAGCCTTAGGCAAAATCGTTGACGAAGCTCTCAGAATAGGACCAGCAGTAGTGGAGAAAGCCCTGAGTGTCTCGACCGGCGCAGGCATTAAAGAAATCAAGAAACTCCTCATTGACTATGGAGAATACGGAGAAGTCGCGTTTCTGCTGCTTAAGCCCCAGCGACCAAAGCTAACAGTTGAAGAGGTTTATGAATCAATAAGGCTTCTGCCTAAGCTTGATAAAGTTAAGGAACGTGACTATCTGGTCTCAAGTCTTCTTGATATGAGCACACCTCGAGAGGGCAAGTACGTCGTCCGACTGCTCCTGTTCGACCTGAAGCTTGGCTACTACCAGAGAACGGTGATAAGTGCCGTGGCAAGAGCTTACGGCTTGCCAGCTGAGCTGATCGAAAACGCATGCGCCCTGATAGGTCTCACTGAAGGAATAATGTTAGCTCCCAAAGGAGCTCTCACCCTAGAAAGAGTCAGACTTCAACCAGGCCAATTCTTCAAGCCTCAATTGGCCCACCTCTACCAACCTGAGAAAGTGACCTATCCAACCCTAGCTGAGCACAAATTGGACGGTAGCAGACTTGAAATCCACAAGTGGGGAACCCGGATCTCATTATACTCTCGAAGAGGAGTCGAGAAAGCCAACACACTTCCAGAAATCGTCGATGTTTGCAGAAGGTTCAACGCGCAGAGCTGCATAGTGGATAGCGAGGTTATAGCAGTAGACTCGACGGGAAACCCGTTGCCATTTCAAGCTCTGCTTGAGAGAACACTCCCCAAGAAACTCCCCGAGGAAGAGCTTGGAAGACAGGGTGAGAGAGTGAGAGTTACTGTACGTGCCTTTGACATAATATACTTCAACGGAAGAGAACTAGCCGACTTACCGCTTTCTGAGAGAAGGAAACATCTGGTCTCCGTTGTTCCGTCAGAATTCATCGTGTCGGGAAAAGAATGTAAGGATGAGGTTGAGCTGTTGAATTTCTATCAGCAGGTCTTGCAGCAGAACTTTGAAGGCATAGTTGTGAAGAATCTTAGCTCATCCTACGAATTTGGACGAAGATCAGACTCATGGCTAAAACTGAAGCCGGAACGTGACACCATTGATTGCACGTTTGTAAAAGCATTGTATGGCAAAGGTAAAAGGGCGGGTTTATACTCATCCTTCCTGATGGCTGTCCGTGATCCATCTGAGAAAAAACTGTTTACAATCGGGAAGGTCTCCAATCTCTCTGAGACTGTTATGGCGCACCTAAAGAATGTAGTGGAGAGAAACAAGACAGGCAAGGATGAAGAGGGAGTTTTTGTCAAACCATCGATCGTAGTTGAAGTGACCTATCAGGAAGTGCAGACAACTGACGAGTACACCAGCGGCTTTTCATTACGTGTCCCCAAAGTTGTGCGGTTTAGAGAAGACAAAAGTGTAGAAGACATTGACAGCGTGAAGAAGATGGAAAAGCTGCACGAGCTGCAGTATGAAAGACATGTTCCTCAGACCTTATAGGTTGTTTGCCCCATCTCTACTCGCGGTTTGCAGTAGGGTCTCACAGATTGCCACCTAGAATCGGCGGGTGCAACATGCTTGTGCTTCTGTGTTGCTTCCTCCGTACACCGAGGGCAAGTTCTACGAATTCGGGGAGCACCGAGTGAGAGAAGTCTTTTGTTGGAATCCCGTATCTAATGCCGGTGCATGCTTGATCAAGATATATGTAGAGCCTTTGTTTCCAGGAATCGTATGCTGCATGTTTGGCCTTTCCATATTTCGGCTTGTCCAAGATCTTGAAGGGCCACATTTTGCAGGCTTGCGGCTTCAAGTCTTGAAGACTGCAATATGAGTCGCGAGGAGTCTTTAGAAGGAACACACATGAGCCGTTGGCTTTCCTTCTTAGGAAGAAACAGCTTATGCTAGGTGCTGTGTATTCCACGCCGAAGTTCTTTACGATTCTCAGCCATTCTGGGAACTTGAGAACCACATCATACTGAATGCAACAGAGTCCACACTGACTACAATGCCACGAACTGACAAGGCTCCATGGGACAAACCGCATGTTGATCCCCTGTATGTTCCCAACTCATTTTGAATAGGACTGCGTTTTCTATTAAGGATTCTTCCATCTCACCCAAGAATTGAGAATCGTTTCCTGCAGATTGCTATTGAATGCTGAGAGCCTCTAAACCGTTGAGGATCTCCTTCACCGCAGCTTCGGGTGGTATGTCGATCTTTTCACATTTGAACTCTATAGAAGGAACTGTGCCTTCGTAGTATTTGAGAAGCGGCTGGGTTTGTTTTTCGTAGACTTTCAGTCTCTCTTTGATAACCTTTGCAGTGTCGTCAGTTCTTTGATAGAGGTTGCCGCCGCATTTGTTGCATATCCCTTGCTTTTTTGGTTTCAAATATCTGAGATTGTAGACTTCTCCGCATTTCTTACATATCCGTCGAGTTGATAGGCGTTCAACTATTATCCACTCGGGCACCAGTAGTCGAATGATCGCATCGATTTCTACAATCTCACCTAGAGCTCGTGCTTGCTCCATCGTTCTCGGATAGCCATCAAGGATGAAACCGCTTCTGCAATCGTCTTTTGCCAGTCTCTCTTTCAAAACCTCAATTACGATGTCGTCTGGAACCAAATCCCCCTTCTCCATGTACTCCTTAACCCTCTGACCCAATCCAGTTTCCTCCTTCGAAATCTCGCGGAATATGTCTCCCATGGCAATTGCTGGAATGCCCAGTTTCAACTGTAATCTAGATGCATAAGTCCCCTTCCCCGAACCCGGTGGACCAAAAATAATGAGGTTCGTTGCGCACATCTCCTGTTGAATCATAGTTTTGAACAGGCGTAGGTTTCTGAACTGAAATATCTTTCGAAACTCAAGGCTTACGCGCGAGCCACGTGGGCAGCAACCTCTCTTTAATTAGCAGATCATCCTACGATTAATCATATAGCTGACACGTTTGATATATGTACGTGTGATGGGATATGGAGAAACTGAAGAGTATCGACTACAAGATTCTCTTTGAGCTGATGAAGAACTCCAAGATAAGTGACAGAAAGTTGGCTAAGATTATTGGTGTTTCCCAACCCACAATTACAAGGAGGAGGACGAGACTAGAGAATGAGATTATTGATGGGTACACTGCCATCCCTCAATGGGCAAAACTTGGGTATAGAATACTTGCAGTCACGTTAGTCAAAGCTCCCCTCAAATTTGGCTCAGAGAAAGCTGTTAGAGATGCTATTGAGCGTTCATCAAAGTGGCTAGAGAATCAGCCCAATGTTATCTTTGGAGGAGAATGCAGAGGGTTGGGAATGACTGGGATAATGCTTTCAATTCACAAGAGTTATTCAGATCTTGACGAATTCTTGGCCAGCCATAGACAACAACTTGGGAATCTACTGGAGGAGGTCAATACAATTATTGTGAACCTTGCGGGAAAAGGGGTCTACAGACCTCTGCACTTTAAATACTTAGCTGAAGCTCCCTAGCAATGGCCCTGTTCAATAACTCATTCAGCTTTTTCGGATTCCACTTCATCCATTCTGAAAAGATATGAAGAAAGCGTTACAGGCATCCCGCTAACGTATTTTCGTGACTTGAAGAATGACTGGTGCATAACACTATTTCTTGTAGATGTAAATTGTGTGTGAAGGATAGCCGAGTCTTGGATTCTCACAGAAGCTCTCAGTTCTAGCTGGCTTCCACCCTAAGATTTCGTAGTCATGTGAGACTACTCTGGTGCCTGACTTCAGTTCTCTTTCCAGTTTTGGCTTCACTTTGTCGTTTGCGCTCGTTGTGAGATAAAGAAAGACGACGTCAGCTGGTGATATGTTGACGTTAAACATGTCTTCTCTCACAATCGTCACTTTGCCCTGAATGCCCAGTTCCTGTACAGCTGCTAATGCTTTCTTAGCCAAATCCTCTCGCAGTTCAATTCCCACAGCTCTTGCGCCAAATTCCTGAGCGGCCATAACGACTGTCCGGCCATCTCCAGATCCCAAATCGTAAAATGTCTCACCAGCCTTCAAATCCGCCACGTTCAACATGTGTCTGACGACTGGAAGTGGTGTCGCTACGAAAGGCGCTATAAACAAGCTGCGATCCTCCTATTGATTTCCAGTTATTTTCACGGTCTTTTAAGGTTTGTCAGACCCTGCTATGCCACGTATGTTGTATTCTTCTTAGATCTGGGTTGTCTAGCTTCGCCACACTTCATGCAGCTTTGCGTGCAAGTCTCAAGATACCCCTCTTCGTCTTTTGTCACAGCTTCTGATGCTTGTTGGCAAAGCTCACTTTGCCCAATGCAACCTGCTTCTCTGCACAGGTCTGATATTAGGTGGCAACATTGCTTCACGTCTTCTGGGTTGAACGCAACACGGTTTGTTCTGACCAACAAGCAGAGTTCTCTGGCTAGAACACACGTTCGAACATAGTTGAATCTACTCAATGTCTTCTCTCTAAGCTTTTGTCTGCTTAGCTCCAAACACTTCTACTCCGATGACGTGGTCTAATCTAGATAGGCGTCATTTAACCTTTTGGAAATGCCAATAGATATGTCTAATTCACTTTTGAGTTGCAGATCAACATCAGTTTCCACATTGAAACTGTGTGCATAGGAGACGTGGTGAAATCAATCAGTTAGGCCCAGAACCTGCGCTTCAGAGCCTCTCTCTCAGCTTCAACAACTAATTCAAAGAAGCGCTCGTTGGCAGATTGCTCTCTGCTCAGAATTTTCTGAACTTGATCTGCGTTTATTCTTCGAGCAGAGAGAGCGATCGCTGCGCTCTTTCCGTATTGTGCAATCAATCTTGCGGATTCCTCTGCTTGCTGATGCATTTTCCGTTCAGCCTTCGTTAGCCTCTCTCCTTTTTTCTCAACCAATGGTCTCACTTTGTTTTCTTCTCTTCTGAGGAGGCCTAATGCTGGCGAATCGCACTTCGGGCATTTGGGGCTACTTGGCAGATCCTTGATCCGTATCATCTGAAGGTAATCCCAGCATTGTGTGCAGACAAAGCTTCTCACTTCGTTCAGCAGTCTTGCTCGTGCCGATTCAACCGATATAAGTCTCATTCTTTCCGAGGGAATTAGATCAGTTCTCATGCTTACGCGTTCAATTCCCACTCTAGCGACAGGAGTGGCTCTTCCAAGGTTATCAACTTTAGCGGTTGACAGCTCATTCATTCGAAGTCTGCCAATTACTTGGAGAAGTCTTTCAACATCTATGTCTTTGGTGAAGGTCTCCTTGAGCGCTTCATCATAGATTGCAGTGCCTTCGAAGCTCTTCAAGAGTTGGTTGAGACTAACTGTGCTGAAATCAGCCCATTTCTTTAAAGCTCCAAATCTTCTCGACACATGGATCATCCGGCGCTTGAAGAGCCCTGTTTTCACGGTGCTTTTTGCCACGGCATCACGTATTTGAGCCTCAGACATCCCCTTGAACTCGTTGAATAGATCTACTACGTTCTCAGCGTTTGTTGCTCCCATAGCCTGAATGAAGACTCGGTAAGGATCATGCTGGACAGCGACGGTGTGGCCCGTTCTATCAGACAGGAAGTGACCCAACAGCTGAGCTAGGGCGCGATTAGTCAGCGATCCAAGGTTTGCGTGGATGATTACGAGATCTTCCCAATCTTCTATGGTGATGCGATCATCTGTGGGAACAGGATGGCCCCTACTTATCTGCTCGAAGGTTTCTTGCAGTGTTCGAGAAATTGTGTCTTTGCTTGCTGGATATTCTTGAGTGAGTTTAGACACGATTTTTTCATTAGAGACGCCGTTTTTCGATTGTTGCTCTACAAGTCGTCTGATTTTGCCCACTTCTTGAGATACTTCATAGGGTACTGGGATTTCTTCGCCGACCCAACTAGGTATTGCTCCTGTGGGATCGTCGACGGATTTTACGTATATTTTGTCGCCATATACGTGGATGATTTTCCATGGGCTGCCTCTGATTATGAATTTTACACCTGGTTTTCCATATTCAGCTGTGAAGGCTTCGTCCAAAATCCCTATCGCGGTGTCTGAACTTTCATCAATGACGAGATACTGCTTTTGCACTGGTATCATGGATAGATTGTCGAAGTAGTATTCGTACAGTGCTTTGCTTCTTCGTGGCCTTAGAGCCGTGGCGTCTTCAAAAGAGACCCAAGCAAATCGTGGAAATCGCGAGTGCATGTAGGTCAAGATTTTCTGGATGTCATCCATTGTAAGGTTGCGGTAAGGGTAGGCTCTCTTGAAGAGATCCAGAATATCTCCGAAGAAGAGACGTCTCCTCTTCATTAAAAGACCCGCGATCTGATGGGCGAGGGCATCATAAGGTTTCTCTGGGATTTTAACCGGTTCAAGCTCCTCGTCATACGCCATTCGGCAGATTGCCATAGATTCTAGTGTGTCGTCAGAATCCATTGTTATGACGATTCCTTTGGCTATTCGACCGACACGGTGGCCACTTCGTCCAATCCGTTGAATGAATCTCGTCACTTGTCGAGGGCTCATGTACTGAACGACCAAGTCTATTCTTCCAATGTCTATGCCAAGTTCCAGCGAGCTTGTACACACCAAGCCCTTTAGTTCGCCGCTCTTGAGACCAGATTCTGCAGCAACTCGTGAAGGCTTCGCCAATGAACCGTGGTGAATAGATACTGGGAAGTCCACATCCCATATCTTGAAGCGACTGGCAAGTACTTCAGAGATAGTTCGGGTGTTCGTGAAAAGTAGCGCTGATCGATGGCTCTTGATACAGTCCTTTATAATTCGCAGCCGAGCTGCTACTTCCGGATGAGTGTACAGAGACGAAGCAAGTTCAAGATCTTCTGAGGTTGGTTCAGGAGAGACTATCTCCAACTGCATCCGCCGCGCAACAGGAACCTTGATGATCTCCACAGTTTCATCGTTACCTACTAGAAACCGAGCGACTTTTTCAGGACTTCCTATTGTGGCAGAGAGCCCGATCATCTGAAACTTATCGCGAACGAGAGACCTCAGTCTTTCAAGCGCTAGCGACAGTTGGCTGCCACGCTTACTTTCAGCCATCTCATGGACTTCGTCGATGACCACCCACCTCACATGTTGCAGATGCTGCCGCAAAACCCAGCCAATCAAAACCGCCTGCAGAGTTTCAGGAGTGGTAATCAGGATATCAGGTGGGCTACGTGATTGTCTAGTTCTCTCTTTTGTTTCAGTATCCCCATGTCGCACAGCAAGTTTGATGTCCAGGTTGTTACACCACCATTGCAAGCGATCAAGGAGATCACGATTCAAAGCTCTGAGAGGTGTAACATACAAAACCTTGATTCCAGGTCTTCTATCAGGCATCTGAATGAGTGTGTTCAGAATTGGAAGTACAGCAGATTCAGTTTTGCCAGTTGCGGTTGGACTGATCAAGAGCACATTTTTGCCTTCCAGAATCTTCGGTATCGTCTTCTTCTGCGGTTCTGTTGGTGTCAAGAAGCCTCTCTCTTCGATAAGCCTTCGAACGGGCTTGACAAACTGGCCAAAAATATCTTCAGATTCAGCCTTCAAGAACACTCTGGAACTCCGAGGGTAGAAAAATAGTGAAGAACGCTTCTCTAAAAGTGTTCTGGTCTGATGCTTTCGGCTACAGTCAGATTATGTGGCGCATCTGCTGGTTGGGTGAAGCCTCAGGACCTTCGTGGTTTTTGTGGCTTATGACCGAGATCATTGGAGAAGCGTGGTCTATCATTTAGCCAGGCACGCCTGTTAAGCGTCTGCGCTTCCTGCGAAGCACGGTGACTAAGAATAGAAGACCTGCCAGCGTCCAGAGCGAGAAGCCTGCCGCAACGGAAGCATGTATAGCGAGCAGGAGATTTTGAAGGTGCCCCATGCTTGCGCCCAATTCTTCAGTCAGCACGTCATAGGAGGAAATTGTCCTCAAGAATCCGAAGGAACTGAAAAGCAAGAAAAGGATGCCATAGCCCGCCAGAACAGACCTCCGAGAGCGAACTTCCACCCAGAATCTTCTCGATGACAAGTTTGTGATGACAATGGCAGCGATCTCAATGATCGAAGGGACTGCGAGGAAGATCATCGTCTGTTCAACATAGTCCAGATAACGCTGTGGATCTGCCTCAAGCCTATTGATGAGTGTTTCATTGTCTACAAATGCTAGAAAGGCTCCGAACCAGCCCACAACATAGACAAGGAAGAGAAGCCAAAGAACGACCCCGACATCTGCGCCTCTCATTTATCGCCGCTTTTCCCTCTGAGCCGTAAGCATTTAAGAATTGCCACTCTCTATGCGCGGGCGTACTTGAGAGCTGCTGGAGCCCTTATCAGCAAAGAGACAACACTGAGAATCGTCGAGCACACATTTCTCGCGCAACAAGTCCCCCATTGTTTTTTGTCTAATGGAAGGCGCGCACAGTCTTTCGGACTCAAAATGGAGAGGTTTGGGTTCTCACACTTCGTCTGGCACATCACGCCCTTTGACCCAATCGGAGTGGCTGTCCATATTGAATGCTCTCTCGTCTTCGGCTTGGTATTCGGTCGCTTCTTCGAAATCTCAGGAATCTTGTCCCAATATCCTTGCACACTGTCTGATCGACACCGTTGGCTACGGTGCTGCATTCAGCCCGCAACTGAACCCATGCAGGTCTCGATCCAAGTCTTACAAGCGATTTCATTCATAGTGGGGATTATCAGTCTGGCTCTGCTGGCAAAACACTTGCTGGCAGAATACCGAAGAGAGGGAAAGCTTATATACCAGAAACATCCCTATAACATCTACAGGGATGTTTATAGGGATCCCATAGGCATGGTGTGAAAGAAGTTGGAGAAATTGAGTATACGGCTTCCATTCGCAGAAATAGTTATTGTTCTGAAAGACAGGCATCTGGCTAGCGAGAAGTGAATAAGGTTTGTATGAAGAACCAAAGATGGAGAAGATAACGATAAATCTTCCACCAGTGGAGGTTGCTCGAATGGACATTCTAGTTGAAGCAGGCTATTACCCGAGCCGCGCTGAGTTCATCAGATCTGCTGTCAGAAGCACTCTTGATTTGCACCGAGATTATATTGAGAAGAAGACGGAAACACTGACCTTGAAATCGAGAGAAGAGCAAAGCGATTCAGACAGGGACTTTGAGATTTTCACGGTGGGAGTCCAAATTCTAGGTAAAGAAAGACTTGAACGGGCGATTGAGCAGAGAAGGAGACTGAAGATACATGTTGTCGGACTATTGAAGGTAGGAGCAGGCGTTACACCTGAACTCGTAGGAAGGGGGGTTGAAAGCGTCAAGGTGTACGGAGTCTTGAGAGCGTCTCCAGAAGTTAGGCGAGCTCTTCAGAGAAGAATGGAGCGAAAATGACATGTTTAAGCAGTTACAACTCGCATAGCAAGTAGAACCTGATCCATGAAAGCGCGCAGGTCAAGCTTCAAATCCCGATTAGGGAAGGATGGGTGTATGGAAATCAAGATCGATGCCTCAACATTCAGAAGTTACTTGATCTTTTGGTCTGGTCAATTAACATCTCTGCTAGGATCGTCAATAGCCCAGTTTGTCATAATTTGGTGGATAACCTTACTGACAGAAAGTGCGGTCTACTTATCGATTGCCTCTTTTGTCGGCTTTATTCCTCAAATCGTATTAAGCCCATTCGCCGGTGTGCTCGCTGATCGATGGAGTCGAAAGAAAATTAGCGGAGTCACAGACTTTCTACAAGCTCTAGCCACCATATCATTGATAATGTTGTTTTGGCTCGACATTGTCTTAATTTGGCATGTTTTCGTGATGCTTGCCATTAGGAGTGTGTTTCAAGCATTCCACACACCTGCAGTGACCGCGATAACCCCCACAATGGTGCCGAAAAACAAGCTAAGCCGAATGAACGGCTTAAACAGCCTTTCAACAGGAGCCATCAACCTAGTTGGACCAGTCGCTGCGGCACTGTTACTTGCCGTCTGGGAAATACATCAAATTCTGTGGATTGACGTCATCACATTTGCAATAGCTGTGATACCTCTTCTGATAGTCAGAATTCCGTCAGTTAAGAAAACCCGAGAGCAAACGGAAGAAAAACCATCTTTCTCCAAGGAGCTAGCCATTGGCTTGAGATTCATAAAGAGCACAAAAGGACTCATGCCCCTGCTATTCACTGCAACAATGCTGAACTTCTTGCTCGTTCCATTATCCACACTTCTTCCATATTATGTTAGAGTTAATCACTTGGGAGGAGCTGAGGACCTGGCCTTAGTTAGTGCTTTTTTCGGGGCAGGGGCACTAGGAGGGGGCCTCCTAATGTCTGTAACAAAGGGATTCAAAAGGAAAATCGTAACTGGCATGATTTTTGTTTATATCATCTTCTTTGGGTATTCGATCATTGCACTCACCCCGACAGGCATGTTTTGGCTCATGGCTATAGGGGCCTTAATCGGCTCGTTTTCGTCTCCTGTCTTCAATGTCTCTATGCTGACAATATTACAGATTGTTGTTCCCTTAGAGATGCAAGGTAGGGTAAACTCCGTTCTGATCACAATGGCAACCGCTGCGATGCCTTTAGGTATGATCATATCTGGTCCCTTAGCAGAATATGCAGGAACAAGTAATCTCTTTCTTGCATGTGTCATATCTGGAGTAGCTACGCTGACGTTTTCGTGGCTATTCACCGATGTGAGACACATAGAGAAACTGGAAATTTCAGCAGATGAAGTTTCACCAGAGAGTTAACTGTCTCATAACCTGCTCAAGATTTCTCAAGGTTGTAGTCCATGATGAAAGATGGATATGTGCATGGAAGAGCTTGTGGAGCTCTGCATCTTCCTGCTGTCGGGCGATGCTCCTCTCTCAGCAAAAATATTTCAGTTTGAAGGCACAACTCCTTCAAGAAACAGAGCGAGAAAAGGTGAAAGTAAGTGCATTCTGAGGAGAGAATGAATGATATTGTTGACAGTTATGACTTGGACAGGGTTAGGGTAGGTGTCTTAGGATCTCACTCAGCCCTCGAAATCGGTCATGGGGCAAAGCAAGAAGGCTTGGAAGTTGTAGTAGTTTGCCAGAAGGGCAGAGAGAAAACGTATACGAGGTACTACAGGAACCTGTTTAGCCACATCCTAGTACTTGAGAAATTCGCGGACATCGTCAGCGAAGAGAATCAGGAAAAACTCAGGGAGCTGAACACGGTTTTTGTGCCAAACAGATCCTTCTCCGTATACGTAGGATATGACAACATAGAAGATCGATTCAGCGTGCCGATTCTCGGGAACAGATACGTTCTGAGAGCAGAGGAGAGGGATTCCCCGAGAAACCAGTACTACCTACTGCAGAAAGCAAGTATAAAAATGCCTAAAATATATGACTCCCCCGCTCATATTGATCGCTTAGTAATCGTTAAAGTTCCTGAGAAACATAGGAAAATAGAACGAGCCTTCTTCTACGCATCTTCGCCTGAGGAATATTCGAGGAGAGCTGGAGAAAGAGTGGAAAAGGGAATAATCGACAAGAGAGACCTCGAGAAAGCCACGATTGAAGAATACATTGTGGGAGCGAAATTCAACGCCAACTTTTTCTGGTCGCCTTTGGATGATCAGGTGGACTTACTGGGGTTTGATCGAAGGATTCAGACAAATCTGGATGGAGTGCTAGACCTACCTGCTGACGAGCAACTCGAAGCAAGAGTTCAAGTTCAGAATGTGGAAATAGGACACACAGGTGCCACAATGCGAGAATCACAGCTAGAAAAGATCTTTGCCGCAGGAGAAGCATTCGTAGCGACTTGCAAAAAAGAATACCCACCAGGAATGATTGGACTATTTGCACTGCAGGGTGCAATGACAAAGAACCTTGAATTCTACGTGTTCGACGTAAGTCCCAGAATCCCAGGATGCCCCTGTGTGGAACCCACTTCCCCCTACATGAAATACAAATACGGGAAGGAAGTTGGACCAGGAAGGAGAGTCGCGATGGAGCTCAATCGGGCAGTTAGCCAGAAAAAGCTGAGGGAAATAGTGACATAGCAGAAAACTCGGCGAAGAAGCGAAGCAGGCATTTCCACACTTATTCTGTAAAAGCATAAACGTGCGCCAGTGAGATGTTTCACATGCGCACGTGAAGAACATGAAACGCAGAATCAGTAGGGACGCCTTAATTCAAGATATCCGCGAATTGTCGACCGTTTTAGAGAACGCTCATCCTGATCCATATATTAATGGAGGAGGTAAGTTAAGATATAACCGCAGACTTCAGAAGCTCATTAGAGATGTTCCATCGAGTGGGATGACTGAACAGGAATTCTTCTTCTATCTGCAGCCCTTCTTGGCAATGATTGGAGATGGGCACACTAGCTTAGTAGCTGACAAGTCATCCTTTGACAGGCAAAACCCTAGGGGATTGCCGCTCTTCTTCGAACCTACAACTGAAGGAGATCTATATGTGAAGGCTGTGACAGGCGAAGAATACTCCCACTTGATCGGTTGCATTCTGGTGTCAGTTGAGGAAGTTTCCTTCAAGGAGCTCGTAAGGCGACAGAGTAAACTGATCGGGTCGGAAAATGCGTATCAACTGTTGGGAGTTCTAGGGAAAGATGGGTCGCTCTTCTATAAGCACTATCTGAAGCAGCTTATTCCGGAATGGAGAACTGATCATAGAATTAGTGTAGTTTTGCGGAATCCTAGTGGAGAGGAAGAGACCCATTCTTTCTCTTCGTCGGCGAACGTGACTTACCCACTCATTGAACGAGATACGAAATTCAATCTCCCGGAAACCAGTAATCCGTTTTTCAGCTTTCACTTTATTGGTTCGGGTCGGGCGCGCGACAAGAACATCGCGCTCTTGCGTATTGAGAACATGATGACTTACCGTGAAGCATTTGAATACTGGGAAAGAAGTGGGTCCAATCTACCGTGGTTCACCAACCATTGCAGACGCGTCTTCCAGATTTACAACGATCAAGAAGCACCTGAAGATATTGGGCAAGCAATTAGCGGAATCCCTGCTGTAACGGAGATGTTCATCGAGTTGTTCCAAGAGATGAGAAGCAGAGAATCTCAAGTTCTAATTGTTGATCTGCGAAACAACAGCGGAGGAAATGACAACATGATCCCTATTCTTTTGTACTTCCTTGTAGGCTTTGACAGCACTGTTTCCTTGCTGATGAACAATGCGACAGTTAGAAAAATGTCCAAGTACCTTCAGGAAATCAGTGCGAAAGGAGTTGAATTAGAGAAAATCCCTTATTCACATCTGGTTCCGCTAACGATAAATGATTACGACTTCAGCAGAGATCCGAGTTTCTCTCCTGCGGATCTAAGGCAGGCCACAGTCGCTGAGTTGACTTGGACATTCGAGAAAATGCCTTCATTTCACAAAGAGTTCAAATCTGGAAAGTTCGAAAGCTACTACAAGCCCGAGAGAATAGTAGTTCTTTGCTCCAGCCAGACATTCAGTTCCGGTTTCAACTTAATGACATACCTCTACAGAATCGGAGCCTTGATTGTTGGTATCCCTTCTGGTCAAGCAGGGAATTCGTTCGGCGACAATAGAACATTCGAATTGGCCCACTCAAAGCTATGGATCAGCTTCTCCACGAAGTTCTTCATTGCCTTTCCAGGCGACCCGAAGACTGGTCGTCTCTTGATGCCTCATTACCCAATGACATATGAAAAGCTAGCCTCCTACAACTTCGACCGGAATGCGGCACTACTTTATGCGCTGGAAATAGTCAACAGCTTGAACAGCAAAGCAGAACCAGCGAAGTAAACCGTGAGGAATAGTGTGTGCAGGCTTGGTAGCAACCGTCTTCCAGAGAAGAGAGAGGAAGATTGGGTGCTATCATCCGTACAACCAGGTTCTTTTCGTTTCCCCATCGAAGATTGGTGTCGAGGGCTTGGAATGGAAACGGTATCTCGGTAGAGCATCTTTTTATACTAATATCGCAGAGATATTTTCTCGGTTATAGTAGTCGCCTTCTTGTTGAAGGTTCCGAATATGGTGAATGAAGATGGAAGAAAATAGTAGTTGCAGCGACGCAGAGTTTTGGAAGCGCAAGATCCAGAAATACTGGAAAATGTTCACCGTCTTTGTTATTGGTTGTATAGCCGCTATTGCGGGAGTTCTGCTCGTTCTTTTCTGGTTCATTCAGACCTCTCCAATTGGAGCGATGGGTACCGCTACTGTCGGAGAATGGACCTTAGCATGGATCTGGGAGTTTTTCATATTTCTCATATTGTGGGAGTTATTGATTGTCGGGATTCCTGTCGTGGTTGCTTTGGGACTAGGCTGGTATTTCTGGTGGAAGAGACTGCCGGTTGAGGAGAGAGCGGAGTTCAGTGGCAGATGGCGAGGTCGTACAACGGCTGAGGGTGGAGGTTTCGGGTTCGCCATGTTCATTGTGTACTCGATTTACATGTATATCAGTGGTGATTTCTTCACCCCATTTGGAGACTATCCTTACACTCATTGGGTGTATTCATGGTTCCTAGCTTTGGGATGGTTGCTCTTGATTTTCGGTATCCCTGCAGCGATAATTCTGACCATTGTGTATTTCAAAGTGTGGCGCGAAAAATAATGGAGTAGTTTGGAGAAAAGCTGATTTCCAGAGTTACACGTCCTTTCATCCGAGAAAATTAGGCATTGGTTTTCCTTTCCAGAATCCTTAAGATGCGCTTCGTGGTGCACACGTCATATGACGAAGCAACTTTTATGTCATGGATCCACCTTTGTTTAATCATGCAGCTATTGGAAAGGAGAATTGCTGTGAAGATTGGAGAATCAGAGCGATGAGTAGAAGGAGACTGAGAATTGTTTCTTGGCAGTGGGTTTCACTGTGCTTGGTAAGCGTCCTGATTTTTCCCTTTGGCTTGACTATAACAGGCGGGAACCGTTTAGATCTTGGGTCGCAGACGGCTGGCTGTTTTGGAGTGAACACTCAGATTCCAGGGGTTGACGGAGCCTTTGCTGTCATAGGTACCGATGACATGGGAGGAGTGTATGTCGCCTATCAGAGCTGGAACAGCTATTTCCTTCATATCCACTTTGCGTATTCCCATGACTATGGAAACACTTGGAGTGCAAGTTTCCGAGTGAACGATAACAGCAGCGCCTCAGTGGTCTGCGATAGCCCCAGCATCGCTGTGGATCCAACCACGGGACACGTCTTCGTGGCTTGGAAAGACAACCGGACTGGAGTCGCGAAGACCTACGTCGACAAATCAACGGATCGAGGGGTCACCTTTAGCTCTGATGTCTTGGTCTACGACTGGCTCTACGATGAGGTGTTTTTCGGGTTGCCGAGAACAGTCAACATTGAAGTTGGTGGTGACGGAACAGTCTATGTCGCGTGGATCCTGTACAATGGTTCTTTTCTCTATGATTGTGACATTTACTTCGCATCGTCCACAGATGGAGGAGAGACCTTCAGCTCTCCCACCGCAGTGAACCCCATTGGGGTTGAAGCTCGTCATAGCCATCCATGGATCGCCGTCACAGAAGCCAACGTCATCTACGTGGTTTATCCGATGAGGAACGCTAGCCATTCGGGTGTTTATCTCGCTAAATCCCAGACAGGAGGCGCTTCTTTTGAGACCCCTGTCAAAGTCAAGGACGACTCCACCACCCGCTACCGCGGAGGAGCCCAAGTAGTCATTTCACCAGATGGAGCACTCCATGTGGTGTGGACTGATGGTCGAGGAGGAGATGGAACCCAATACTTGGACATCTACTACGCCATCTCGGTTGATGGTGGCGCATCCTTTGGATCTAATGTCCGTGTCAACGATGATTCGGTTATGATGCCTCCAGCGTCCCACCCCCATTTTACCCGGGGTGCCCAAGGTACTCCTTCGATAGTTACGGATAATGCTTCTAGGATCCATGTCGTGTGGGAGGATTTTCGAAACTTCGTCAATGAAACTACCTATTGTCGAGACATCTACTACGCGTTTTCAGATGGAGGTTCGGTGTTCACCAAGAATATCCGAGCGAATTCGATTAATTCAAGCCTGGAGAGCATCGACTGCGCAGATCCAAACCTAGCCATTGATTCCCAGAACACCCTCTTCATGACGTATTCTGATGTCCCTTCGGATGACCATCCATATCACAAGATCTGCTTCATGTCAGCTCATCCCTCAGCATGGAAATGGATGGAATCACTAGATTGGGCGCATTACCACAACTACACCGAGATAACCACCATTCTGTCCGGGTTGAATGCCACGTATCCCGAGATTGTCGAGTTGTCTGTCATCGGTCAGAGTTGGCAGAATCGGGACATTCTTTGCATCCGGCTGGGAAACGAAAGTGATGGATCTCCAAAACCAGAGGTGCTGTTTGTGGGATATCATCATGCTCAGGAGCAGATCAGTGCCGAGTTACCTCTCTACTACGTGGTGGATGCTGCCACGAATTATGGATCCGACAGCAATCTGACCCACCTGCTTAACACCCGGGCCATTTATGTGATCGTGGCTTTGAATGTGGACGGGCTGGATTTGTTTGAATCTAATGATCGTCACCGAAAGAATGCTCATTCACTGGATGAGGATGAGGACGCCTCCTTTGATGAAGATCCTCCCGAGGATCTGAATGGGAACAGCCTTGTTGAAATCCTTGTGAACCTCACGGATCCCCACAATCCTGAGTTCTTAGCGTACGAGGGAGTTGACAACGATACGGATGGAGTAAACGGCGAAGATTGGATCGGAGGCATAGACCTGAATCGGAACTATCCTGTGGAATGGGACAAAGCAGTCTCAGATCCTGCCTCCCCCATCTACCGTGGATCCGCACCCTTCTCAGAGCCAGAAACTCAAGCCCTCAGAGATCTAGTTCTAGCACACAGTTTCACTCATGCCCTCAGCTTCCATTCCGGCCTAGAAATCATCATCTACCCGTGGGGACACACCGCAGACCCGACACTTGATGACGCTAAGTTCGTGGAAATCGCTCAAGATCTCTCGAGTATCACGGGTGGCCTTCCCTACGTGACGCCCACTGTGATGTACGGTATTTGGGATGATTGGATGTACGGTGAAGCCGGCGTCCTTGCGTTAACGTGTGAAATCTTTCGCAATCAAACATGGCGGGATGCTACAATAGGATCTGGACCGTACCTGAACACGTCATGGCTGGGAGGGGAGAGATGGCTCTACAATCCTTATCCAAGCGGCATAGAAACAGTCATCCAGCGATGGCTCCCAGTCTTCACTCATATCGTAGATTTGGCACAGCCGCCTAATCTCGCGATTTCCACAATACACTCTTCCAAAAGTGTTGTTGGACAAGGGTACACTGTGAATGTGACTGTTGAAGTCGCTAATCAAGGCAGTATGATTGAGGAAGTCAATGTCACGTTGTATCTTAACGACGAGTTGTATGAACATCAATCATCCTCGGTGAAGAGCGGAGAATCCACCTCCTGCACATTCGTATGGAACACCTCAACCTTCGCAAGAGGCAACTACACGATCCACTCAATTGTAGACACCTTGCCTGGCGAATCAAACACCACAGATAACACGCTCATCGGTAGCATTGTAGCTGTCACAATTCCAGGCGATGTAGACGGAGACCATGATGTGGATATCTTCGACATCGTCAGAATAGCTAGCAGCTATGGGGAATCACAGGGAGATCCCGACTATTATTCTAACTGCGATATCGACAGTGACGGAGACATCGACATTTTCGACATCGTCGCTGCTGCTGGATACTACGGCGAAAGCTGGTAACTCACTCCTACGCTAATGGGGATATCATCAGCACCGAGGATTCGCGGGAGGACACGTCACAGAGAGCTAGCCTAAACTGATGATAGCGGGTTTAAACAGAATCCTAAGAAATTGCCCCAAACACCTTTTCGAACAGAATATCCGACCAGTCTTTCTAACCCTTGAAGGCTCTCTCAACACCTTGCCACCGCAATGCTTGCATCGATATAACTTCTTAGCCGTTAAGAACACCTTCAGGAAAACAGAATTTCCCCACGTAATAAACATTGCTCATTCATAGCCGGTCTTTATCGCCATTTCCATACTTTTCTGTTGTAGAAAACCTCTGGCAAAATTAGCAGTCCAGACATAGCAGCTACTACTACTAACGCCCATTCAACTGGATCGTCCATCACCACTGTTCCAAACAAGCCGAAGAATGGTACAATGACTGTTAGGACTGCTGATCCTATGACTGCGATGAGTAAGAATTTGTTTGTCAGAAAGCCGACTTTGAAAGCATTGTGCTTCTCTGATCGGCAGTTCCACACCACAAATAGCTCTTGCAATGTAGCCCTTGTGAAAGCCATTGTTCGAGCTTGAGCGAGCTTCATAGCAGTCAACGGTCCAGGCAGCAGGTAGTACTGCCAGTAGAAGAGTCCTCCAGTCAGCATGAATTGAAAAGTGAAAGTTGCTATTATTGAGGCAATCCGCCCATGCAGCACTCCTTCTTTAGGATTTCGCGGAGGTCTTTCCATTACATCTTTCTCGGGAGGATCCATAGTCAAGGCGATTGCGGGTCCCCCATCTGTCACCAAGTTCAGCCAGAGAATCATTCCAGCCGTTAGGGGCAATTCTAGTCCCAGCAATGCAAAGGTTCCGATCAGAGCTAATTCGTCAAAGTTAGATCTCATCAGGAAGAAGGAGAATTTGCGGATGTTATCGTAGATTGTTCGTCCGCCCTCTACTGCGCTCACTATTGTGGCAAAGTTGTCATCGGCCAGTACCATGTCTGCTGCTTCTTTCGTAACATCTGTGCCGGTGATGCCCATGGCAACGCCGATGTCGGCTTGCTTGAGCGCTGGGGCATCGTTGACGCCATCTCCAGTCATTGCCACTATTTCGCCCTTCTTCTTCAAGGCCTTTACGATTCGAAGTTTGTGTTCAGGGGCAACTCTCGCGTAGACCTTCACTGTTTCCACTATTCGGTCGAAATCTTCGTCACTCATATCTGTCAATTCGCTGCCGGTCAGTGCTAGATTGTCAGGGTTTCCCTCGACTATTCCGATTTCTTTGGCCACAGAAACAGCTGTTAGTTTATGATCGCCCGTTATCATTACGGTCTTTATACCTGCTTGTTTGCACAGGTTGTTGGCTTCAACGGCTTCCTCTCTTGGTGGATCAATCATGCCGATTAATCCGATGAAAGCCATTTCAGTCTCGACTTTCTTGTTGATTTCCTCAGCTTTGCTCAGTTCTCGAAAGTCATCGATCTCCACATTTTCCAAGTCTTTGGATGCGATTCCCAAAACTCTGAGCGCGTCATTCGCCATTCTTTCATTGACTTTAAGTAGCTTTGTTTTCTCGCTCTTTGTGAGTTTTCTTAGCTCTCCGTCTTTGAAGATCGATGTGCATCTGTCCAGGATGATTTCAGGTGCTCCTTTCATGAAGGACAGTAGAGTGCCTTCGGACATTTTGTGAACTGTTGTCATCCGCTTTCTTTCTGAAGTAAATGGTATCTCATGCACTCGAGGATACTTACTCTCCAGCTTGTCTTTCGTCATCCCAGTTTTGGCAGCTGCTACAATTAATGCTCCTTCTGTTGTGTCGCCCAGTATTTTCGCGCCGTCATATGATGCGTTGGCGCAGACTGAGCCCCCGCCAAGTAGCAGGTTCAAGTTTGTGTCTTCTTTTGCGTTTATTGGTTTCTTGTTTAGCAAGATCTGCCCTTTTGCTTCGTATCCGACTCCTGTCACATCGTACCTTTTGTCGTTGGTGAAAATCTCCCTGACTGTCATCTCGCCTTTGGTCAGGGTGCCTGTCTTGTCAGAGCATATTACGGTAGTTGCTCCAAGGGTTTCAGCGGAAGCTAGCTTTCTTATAATTGCACTGCGCTTGGCTAATTCGCGGGTTCCCAAGGCCAGTGATATTGTCACAACTGCGGGAAGACCTTCTGGAACAGCGGATACTGCCAGTGCGATCGCTGTTAGGAAGCTTTCAATGATTTGTCCAGATCTTGCAGGATCAACCAACTCAAGTATGAAGATTATGGCGCAGATGACCACGATAATGACAGCCAGTTTCTTCGCGAATTTCTCAAGCTTCAATTTCAGCGGAGTCTGCTCAGTTTCAACTGTCTGGACCATTTCAGCGATCTTCCCGAATTCAGTATCCATTCCAGTAGAAGTTACAACAGCCTTTCCACGGCCGTAGGTCACGAAGGTTCCCATGAAAATCATGTTTTTCCTGTCTGCTGTTGGGGTGTTCTCGTCAACGACGCTGGTTCTCTTACCTACCTGTGTGGATTCTCCCGTCAGCACAGCTTCGTCGGTCCTTAAATCAACTACTTCTATCAGTCGGCTGTCCGCAGGCACTCGGTCCCCAGATTCTAAGAGAACGATGTCTCCTGGAACAATGTCTTTTGCATCGACGACTACTGCCTTCCCGTTTCTCATCAATTGAGCTTTAGGCGCCGTTAGCTTCATCATAGCTTCCATCGCTCTTTCCGAGCGGTATTCTTGGACGAAGCCAACTACAGAGTTGAGAACCACAATGGCAGCTATAGTCAAAGTGTCTGTTTGCGGTTCATTCTCCACATATGCTGCAAAGAATGCGATCAGAGTTGCTACAAGAAGCATGATTACAAATATGTCTTTGAACTGATCGAAAAAGATCGTTAATGGCGAAACTCTCTTCCTCTGTTTGAGCTGATTTGGCCCATGCTCTTCGAGTCGGTTTCTTGCCTCTTCTTCCGTCAAGCCTAAGGAGTCGGTCTGTAGATCGTCAAGCACGATTTTAGCAGGTTTGGAGTGCCATGAATCAGTCATTGCCGCAGTCTTCCTGCACCAAATCGTTGCTGTTAACGTGACTTCTCCTTAAAGGGTTTTCCTTTGGCCTTGTTCTGCACGCTGGTTTTCTGAGCACATTGTATTTTAGCCTTAGAAATGATGGAAAGTCTTTTATGTAGTATCATAACAACCATGCAATTGTTTATGGAGGAAAAGTAATGGCCAAATGTCCAAATTGCGGCGCTGAAGGCAAAATGCGAAAGCAATGGAAGATGGCAGGTCGCCCTGACAAGAAGGGAAAGAGACTACAACTTGGAATCGGCTTGTACGATTGTCCGAAATGCGACAAAGCCTTTCGCGTCGTCTTGAGCAAGAAGAAGATCTAGTTCCGCCTCATGCTAACATTGGAAAGCCGTACGCACGCCAACCATTGCTCCTTCTTTTTTTATCCTCTGAAGAAACGTTAACCTTTAATAGTGGGCAACTAACAAACACTGCAAACTTGTCACCGTGAGTGGACGCTGATTGCATGTCAAGGCTTAGAGCGGCGCTGAGAAATGAATATGTGAAATCTCTGATTCTTCTGGCAATAGTTTTAGCTGCCATCGTTGGCGTCTGGTTTGGCCTAAGAGCCTATTTGAGAACTGAATATCCCATGCTTGCAGTGGCTTCGGGAAGCATGGTTCCTACACTGAACAAAGGCGACCTAATTGTTGTCCAAGGTGGAATGACCATTGACGACATTGTTGCAGAACCATACCCTACAGGAGACATCATAGTCTTCCACAAGCCCTACGATCCGGAAGATCTCATTGTTCACAGAGCTGTAGATAAGCAGGATGAAGGAGAGAACACGTATCTTGTCACGAAAGGTGACGACAATAATGGCAACGATCCTTGGAGAATTCACGATGATGACTTGGTGGGCAAGGTAGTTTGGAGCATTCCATATCTCGGCCACATTCCTCTGTTTGTCCACACGCCCATAGGAATTACTGTTATCGCAGTTTTGATAGTGGTTCTAGTCTTTGTCGAGTTTGTAATTCCATTGTCAAAGGAGAAAGAGAAAGAAGAGACGCAAGTGCCTAAAGAAGAAGCTGAAACACCTAAGGAAGAAGCTGATTCGCCCAAAGATGAATAAAGCCTCATCGAGATTCTTTCTAGTGAGTTCTCTCTAGATAGGCTTGCGCCATATGTTTTCCTCGTAATTGCTGCCTACAGCAAAGTGTCGCACGTTCCTGCTATTCACAGTCAAACTCAAAACTAAGCCATCCATGATAGCGGGCACCAGTTGCCAAATAGAGACTTCGGCTCTACCTCAACATTTCATGCCTCGAGTATCTGAGACAACAAACTCTTTATCTGATATGTACACATGCATCACTATGATGACGCTAAAAGACATTGATCTTAAGATAATTTTTGAATTGATGAAAAACTCCAAAACAAGCGACCGGCAACTAGCCAATAAGTTGGGAGTTTCCCAACCAACCATAACGAGGAGAAGAGGAAGGCTTGAGGATGGAGCTATTGAAGGTTATACCACGATTCCAGCTTGGAAGGAGATTGGATATGAGATATTTGCAATCACCCTGTACAGTATCAACCAAGATATCGGATTGCAGAGCAAGGCGAAAACTTCCCGTAAAAGAGCAAAAGAATGGTTAATGAGTCATCCTAACGTGATTATGGGGGGCGGAGGAAGAGGGGGAGCGGGAATGGAGGGTTTCATGATTACCATCCACAAAAACTACTCTGATTTCGAAAGCTTCATGGTAAGGCATAGACGCGAAGTCGGAGATCTGGTAAACAGTCAGCAAACCTTTGTCGTCAATCTGGGAGGAAGCTTAGTTTTAAAGCCATTTCATCTGAAATACTTAGCAGACGCACCATAAACTCACCATCTGCGACTAGTGACTCGCACTCTGAATGTTGATTCTCACTTCATAAGCCTGATATTGTTTCAATATATAATCCAGAGGTAAGCGCAAAGCGCGAATGCTGTGATCTCCTATTCAATAGGGAATCACTCATACCCTTTTCTGGGTACAGCCTGTTGTCATCCTAATTGAGTTTCAAAGTTTCTACCACTCTTACAGAAGCAGCTATGTATGGTCGCCCAAGTTGACAATGACGTTATCAAAGCGTGACGTAATCATGCATCTTTATAAGCAACATCCGCGTCATGATGAGCTGGGGGGTAGTAAGCTCTTTTAAAACAGTCCCTTCTCTTCCTTTCTCCCATCAAGGGACACACCCCCCCCTTCCCATCAGGTACACTTGCTTCTGTAATCTCAAACCCATTCACATCACGGAGATGAGTAGGTCTAGATTCCTCTGGTACCCAAAGGATTTTCTACGCGCTCTCCTTCATTGAATTGCCAGTGCGCGCACACTTCTCTACAGTTTCCCTCCATAAATCATAAGTATTTGGGGCATATTCTGAATGAAAACACAAGGCTAGTGAAACAAAGTGAAAGATGTTCTCATAGCACCTTGTGGCACACATTGTGGATTCTGTCTTTACTACAAGAAGGAGAGAATGCCCAGCTGTTCTGGATGCGGGGTTCATAAGGGACAGCCTTTCTGGGGTGACTGCAAGCTCTACGGCTGCACTAGAGATCATGAAGTTGAACACTGTGGATTGTGCACAGAATTTCCATGTGATCAATTTGTCAACCAATATGATCCAGAACACGGACAGAGGAGTGCATTCACAAGAGCTGGACTCTTACTGTATAGGAAGAAGGCTGGAACGGAGAAGTACAGAAAAATGGTTAAGAAGCTAAAAGAAGAGCACAAATCCCAGGGTCTCTAGCATGCTGAATAGAAGAGTCAGCCACACGCATAAATCATGGCTAAGAGGTGCGTTGTGTGCAAAAACCATATTTCCAGATCCGCAGATAATTCTCCTCGGTGATGCATGTGGTTAAGTGCCCTGATTGCATGAAAGAATACGAAGAGCACAAGAAGAAGTGGAAGTATGGAAGATTTGACGTTGAAGCCTATTCCTGCGAATGTGGAACAGATCTAAGAGAGTATAAGATGGATGGCAAACACAGTTTCGCGCTGAAGAAGTCCAAACACGACAATCGATGGAAGAAAACTTAACATGCTCCGTTGACCGCCCACGCCCACATTGATAAGACACGTTTGAAAATGGAGCATAAACACTTAATAGATTTTAAGCTCTAATGATGTTGATGAAGAGTAGGCGAGCATCTGAGCATACCTGCAGTGATGATATCGCAAACTCTGATAGATAGTTCATAAAGTGTGCAATCATCATCCTGCTCATTCACGAGCAAACTTGAATTGGATGAAGTTATGAGTTTTCTGAATCGATGAAGAGAGCTGCAATTCTCGGGGATGCAGGAATTTCTGCCCGATCAGGAGACTGTGCTTCCCCTATCCCCTTGCACACGTAACGTTTAAGAGTCTCTCGCATGAGAGGACAATTCGCAATGCCTACTGTATTGATTCTCTATAATACAAAGACTGGAAATACTGAACTCATGGCGAAAGCTGTGGAAGAAGGAGCACGGTCCATTCAAGGTGTGGAGGTGAACCTCGTGTACCATGCCAAACCTGTAGATCTTCAAGCGGCTGATGCCATCATTATTGGCGTGCCAACGTATAATCATAGAATGACCGTTGACATCGAAAACCTCTTGACCAGGACAGCTGTGGACCATATCTCTCTGAGGGGCAAGACTGCAGCAGCTTTTGGAAGCTATGGGTGGAGTGGTGAAGCACCGAAACATGTTCTGGAAATTCTGAAACGAAGGTTTGAGATGAACATCTTAGAGCCTCCTCTCCTATCCAATTATAAACCTGATGACAAGAAACTGCAAGAATGTAGAGACCTCGGGAGAAAAGTGGCAGAAGCAGTAGTCTAACTCTCTACGCGTGTGTGTGCAGGCATACGTCGTTTATACGACGTCAATCTTCTCGTAGAAGTCCCCCAAGTCACGGCTAACTCATGCAAAGGCTTGAGTCTCTCCCGCATTCTCCACTTTTTCTGAAGAAGAAGGCATGCGTGTATATAGTTCGAAGTGGTTTTCTCAAGTTCTCCTTTCTCTACTGACGTTTTCGGCGATCTCCGCTCAATTCCTTTGTTAGCACCCCAACAAGGTCGCTGTGTTTCTTCAAGATATCATGCCATATCTCGCCCTTCTTCGTTTTCTGGTAACCCTTTGTTTTATCCCCCTTAATCAGACCGTTTTCTTGGAGATATTCGATCATGCGATCTGTTTGCCATTGTGTTCCCGCCCTTCTGTATATGTCATACTCAAGCGTCTTGCCGCGTTTTGCGTGTGCTACATCAAATATGTCCAAGTATTCTTTCAGTCTCTCCGCAGCCCTCGAAGGGGAAGGAGTGATCCTTGGACACATCTTATCTAGTCCTCGATAGTCTCTTCCAATCGGATTAATCGGGCATATCGATTTTTGAGCTTATTGAACCAGTAGAGCAAGAGAACGCCAAAAGCAACATAAAACACTGCGCCTGGCGTCTCGACAACTGCATAGAAATAGGTAAGTGCACTTGCGCTTCCGGAGAGTATTTTGTTCCAGTCGGAGATTGCCGTTCCAATCATTATGGCCGAGAAAGCCAACGTTACGAAACCAGTGAAGAGATATATCGAGATGCTTCTTTTCATATCTTTAATCATAGTTCTTGCGTTACTCCACAGCTCATCGTATAACGCCTTGAGTTCAGGTAGTTCTTCATCTCCATCTACCATAATCTTAACCACCAATAGGATTAGACTCAATCGAGTATATGTTCATGCTTCTAGAAATAAAACTAGCATAATGTCTATGCTGAACATTACGGTGATGCATGAGCACGTGGTTTTCTTTACAGAACTATTTTTGTGGGGAAAATTCATTCAGCTTCCCTTGTTTTTCCTTGACGCGGTAGAGGATGACATTAGATGAATGAATTGTTCCAGATGTCGTGACCTTTTCAAAAGTCAAGCTTCTCTTGGAAAACTAAAATAAGCCTCTGTAAGAATTGTATTCCAAACTGTGATGTGATAGCAGATGGCTGTCCCCGGGTTTGTGAAAAAAGTAGTCAGGACATGCCTTGGAATTGGAAAGGACGATAAGGTTGTGATACTCGCTTGGCGTCACATGCTTGACTTGGCGGAAGCATTTTCAATGGAGTGTAAGAGAGCTGGTGCACATACCCTTGTGGAGTTTTCTTCAGATGACATGTGGTATGAATCTGTCACTACCCTGCCACTAGACTACTTGGAGATCCCTGATCCACTTGATCTTGCGCTGGCCGGAGTTGCGACAGCCTTCATCATTATCAGTGGCCCAGAAAATCCCGAACGCCAGAAACTAGTGCAAGCTGAACGATGGAATGCCTTGTCAAGATCAGAAAGGCTCCGTTATGAGCGAATACTTGAAAGGAAAGTTCGCATGACGAAAATAATGTTAGGATACGTTACACCTCAACGGGCTAAGACCTATGGTTTCGACTATCAGGCGTGGAAACGCAGTGCATTGGAATCTACTGATGTGGAATATCAGGAGATGCAGAAGCTCGGAAGAAAGCTGGCAAGCCTCATCGAGAAATCGCGAGAGGTAAAGATCACGAACCCTGACGGAACTGACTTGAGCTTTGCTCTGGAAGAACGAAAAGCCCACGTCTACGATGGGATTATTGATAACCAAGACATTGAGATGGGAGCAATTTTTGCCCAATTGCCCGGTGGTAAAGTCGCTGTAGCCCCTAATGAAGCAAGTGCAGAGGGGAGCCTCACCTCGAATATTCCCTTCCCACAAACTGGGCGAGTAATTGGAGGTATATCCTTAGATTTCCAAAATGGAAAAGTCAAATCCTTCGGTGGGGGCAAGAACATTGAGGTCACACAGGGTCAATGGGAAAAAGCATCAGGTGACAAGGATATGATGGGAACGTTTGCTCTAGGCCTGAACCCAAAAGCAGAGCTTGGGTACATTGACAACTCTATAGTGCTCGGAACGGCCTCTATAGAAATAGGTGACAACAAGGAACTTGGAGGAAACAATGAAAGCAACATAAACCTATCAGTGACTCTAGCCAAGCCTACCGTGCAGCTTGATGGAAGAGCAATCATCAAACAAGGCAAACTAGTGGTATAGCAGTGCGTTTGAGCGAAGAGCATCCTGTCATCTGAGGTTCGTGCTTGCGAGATGGTGTAGATCATGACGGAAGACCCCTATAATCGCACAGATTCAGGTGAGAAGCTAGACCTGCTTCTAAAAAAGATCGCTTGGCTAGAAAACATGGTCTTAATGGTAAACAGGGTCTACACAAAAAAGCCAACGTAAAAGATACTTGGAGTGCTTCTGCAAGGAAAAGCGACAGCAAGCAAACCCCACGTTCTGGCTGGGGAAACTTTCAGTCTGGATATTGAGGTGGTCAATTTCGGAAGGACGCCTGTAACATTACATGGAATGGAGGAGCTCATCCCTTGTTGTGGAATGGAGTTGATGACTGCCTCAGACAAGCAACCCCTCGAGGGCTCCTATCTCGACCTGAACGGAAAGACATTGGAGCCATCAACAACGGAGAAACTGAAGTTCACGGCAAGAGCTCTCGAAAAGGGCACATACTCAATCTCTCCACGTTTAGTATATGTAGTCGGAGAAGGAAATCAGAAGATCCTCGGTCTCAATCCAGCTACTGTAGAAGTGGAGGAAGTTGTTCTGCCAAATCGTGTAAACAGTGGCTACATAGAACTTGACAATCTGCTTTTTGGTGGACTCCCTGAAAAGTACTCAATAGCGCTGACATCAATCGCCTGCGACGAAACGAAGCTCCTTATCAAGCGGTTCGTCGAAAAGGGTGCTCGAGAAGGAGAGATTACTTTCCTAATAACGGTAGAGACAAGGCGATGGGAAAAACTGGCTAAGGAATTTCCCAGCGTCAGCCTTTTCATATGTAATCCGCAAGCAGAGACCACGATGGAAGCGCTTCCCAACGTGGTCAAAATTAGGGGGGTAGAGAGCCTAACTGACATCAACATCCCTCTTTTCTCAGCGTTGACTAAACTCAAGGCATCCAATGGTAAACCTAGACGGATCTGCATAGAAATCCTCTCTGACATACTGCTCCAACATCGTGCTGCTCAAACAAGAAGGTGGCTCACTGGACTGATTACCGAACTCAGATCGAATGGATTCACGGTTTTGGCGCTATTGAACCCATATATGCATCCTGCAGAGGATGGCCAAGCAGTCCTTGATCTCTTTGACGGTGAGATTGAAGTCTACGAAACCAATGATCAGAAATTCCTGCGAATAAGAAGAATGTATGAACAAGACTATATTGAAAACGAATTACCCCTAAGAAGGAACAAGCTTCTCACAACAGGCGTAGCCAGAGAATTGAGGTACCATAGCTATTGATAGATGCGTCCACGTCCCTACTGGCGCAAGCGTTAGATCGTGTTCAAAGTGCAGAGCCGAGCGAAGAAGGATGGCCTGCCATATTCTAAGCACGTTGAATGTGACAGCCGTTGTAGCCATTATCTTGCTTGATCATAATTCGTAGCTCATCAGATTCTAGATTGCTTCTGAGCTGTCAGCTTGAGAAGGCGTATTTTGCAGAAGGATAGTCTGCGTTGGAAAGGGCATCTTGATGCCTTCTTTCTCGAAAACTTCTATGATTGCGAAGTTGATGGTTTGCTGAGTGTCCATGTATTTAACATAATCAGGAGTCTTCATGTAATACACTATTTCGAACTCTAGACTGAACTCCCCGAATTTTGTGAAGTGTATTCTGTCAAACTCGGCTGATTCCACACTTCTTATTATGTCAGACACGATGGATGGGATTCTCTTGAGTTTTTCGAGAGAGGTGCCTGCATCGACATTTAGCCTGAAGACTATTCTTCGTTTCTTCAGCTTCTTGAAGTTTCTCACACTTGACTGCGTCAATTCTCTATTGGATATGATCAGCTCTTCTCCCTGCAAGAGCTCCAGCCGCGTGGATTTTACACCTATCTTTCTAACCGTTCCAGAAAAATCGCCCACCACAATGAAATCACCAACTTCAAATGGTCTGTCAAAGTAAATGGAGAAGGCGCTGAATACGTCGCCTAGAACCGTTTGAAGCGCTAGAGCGATAGCGATCCCGCCAACACCTAGCCCGACGACTACACCGGACAGATCTATCCTAAAAGTGACCAGAATAACCAAAAAGGCGAAAATGTAGATCGTTGCTTGAATAAGCCTTTTCAGGACAAAGAGAATATGTTCGCTCAGCCTCTTTTCACGTCGTGCTCGCTTCGCAAACCAGCTTATGAGCACATTCGTGATGCGTGTTATGATGAAAGTGACAATCAGCACTTGCCCGACAGTGAATAGTGCAGCAAGCAGATCTGAATATGGCTGAAGAAGGGAGAGCGATTCTAAACCGTAGAAAGCCCCTACTAGAAGAGCAAGAAGCAGAACAGGAGCCCTTATGTTGCGTATTATCTCGTCATCAATTTTTGTTTTGGTTGTCCTAGCCCAGCGTGAGAGATACCTTCTGAAAACAGAGTAAACAATCCAACCAGTAATCATCGCAACTGCGAAAATGATGATAGCCGCGATTATCTCACTTGTTAATAGATCAAGATTAGAGTATTCAGATATTAACTCAGCCAAGACAGATACCATTGCTTATCCCTTCAGTCTCCATTACTCAGCAATCTATACTTGCACAGGTTTTATCTCCGTTGACCTTCCTCTTTCAACGTCCTCTTGATGGTTCTTTGAAAGACGTATAAATCCTTTTTCGAACCCTGAAACCCTCGTCATTGTCTTTATGAGGTTTTTCTTCGTCTTCGCAGCTCAAGTGATCGCTCTGACAGCTTAGTTTTCTCAGCAACTCAGTTGAGTTGCTCCGTGTTCTCCATGCAGATTCAGCGGTAGGAATTCAAGAAATCCTTGAACCGTGACAATCCCGACTTTAGCGTTTCAGTTTTACAGCCGTAGCCAATCCTCAAATATGCGTCCATATCGAAACATGACCCAGGAACAAGCAGCGTTCCTTTTTCTTCAATGAGGCGCAGACAAAGGTCCGCTGAAGGCATTTTCAGACTATGTTTCAGAAAGGCGACACTGCCGGCCACGGATGGAATCCATTGGATAAGCGGCTCATCTTCCACCCACTGGGAGAGTATGAGGTGATTGGTGCGAATCAGGCCGAGGTTGCGTTTGAAAATTCGCTGCTTTCTCTTTAAAGCCAGAGTCGCCAGAGCGTCATCAATCAATCCATTGCTGATGGTCGTATATTCGCGGTGTGCTTTGCACTGTTCAATGACATCTCTGCCTCCAGCGATCCAACCTAGCCTTATCCCTGTAAGAGAGAAGGATTTGGAAAATGATCCTGTCACTATCGCTTTCTGGCTAAGATCAGCAGCAGATGGAATAGATTGTTTTGGTCTTATATAGAGACCTCGATATGTTTCGTCACAAAGCAAAAACGAGTCTGCTTCTTCTGCGATAGCGCAGATTTGCTTCAAATCGTCAGCGCCGAGCAGACTGCCTGTGGGATTGTGTGGATTGTTTACTACTATGAGCTTTGTCTTTGAATCAACAAGATCAGACAATTCGTTGAGATCAGGCAACCATTGATTCTCTTCGCGCAGCGGCAATAGCTTGACTGTTGCACCGAATGACTTTGGCAGGCTATACAACTGTTGATATGCTGGGAAAATCGAGATAACCGTGTCTCCTGGTTCAACGAAGCTGTAGAAGACCAGAAAGTTTGCCCCGATTGCTCCGCCTGCCACAAGGATGTTTTCTGGCTTCATGAAGTCGTAGAGCTCTGCAATTCCTTCCCGCAGATTCAAGGAGCCTTCGATATGGCCGTAAGTCAGCCTCAACGCTTTGAGTTCTTCAAGAAAATCCTCTCTTCCCGCAAACTTTAGAAATTCACCTAGTGCAAAAGGATCAACACAGGTCTCAGCGATGTTCAGATCCACCGAATCTTCATAGGCACCCAAGTATTGTTCAACTAAGAAAGGGTCAATTTTCATAAAGCGTCAGCTTTTCAATCCATGAAAAAGCCTTTGGCAATTTAACGCTTTTCCTGTGGATAGAGTTGCTTCATCACTCTCCGGTTGACGTTAGTAGGTCCGTCAACATTACTCAGTGCTGCAGCTTGTGATGTCCTCTGTCCTCATTTTCGTGTGCATGTTGACCTTTGAATTATACTTTTCACAAACTATAGCTTCGCCACCAAGTCTGCGCAGGCTGTCACTATCTTCGCCCATTCATCCTTGCTAGCTATACTCATCTTCTGTTTGCGTTTCCATTTGTCATCTTTCATTATCCACTGGTATATTGTCACTTGTCGTCTCCCGTAGCTTTCGGTAAGGAGCGCGGCCTTCCACCACTTGTTAGATTTGTAGATGTCAATGCCTTCGATGACCTTTATGACTTCGTGAACAGGATATTTGTTTGCACTCGAGCTTGGTTCTGTCTTCTCGCCCACCATCCTTCACCTTGGCTACATATTGACAGTGTCTCAATTTGCTTTTTCGCCTTTCCATCTTTTCAGAGCCCACCATCTAGCGTGCAGGAAGATACTTGCAGAGTCGCTCATCCAATACTTCGATAAGCTTCTTCTGAGAACTTCATAGAAACGCGGACTCGCGCATTCCTTCTGTAATCGACGAAGCCTAAACATTTTATGCTCGCGCGCACATGACGGTCATGTGATAAGAGATGGAATGGTTTTTCCTGGCAGCTCTTTCAGCTTTCTTTGCTGCATTGGTGGCTGTTTTTGCGAAAATCGGCCTGCAAGGCATCGATTCCAACGTTGCAGCAGCGGTCAGAGCGATTATCATGGCAGCCTTCATAGTCGCCTTCGTGATCTCCACTGGAAAAGGAGATAAGATGTTGCAGTTCTCAAGCCAAGACATGGGTTGGATCACTCTTTCAGGGATCGCGGGCGCACTTTCGTGGTTGTTCTACTTCGCAGCTCTAAAACTGGCAGAGGCCTCAAGAGTGGCAATGATTGACCGAGCAAGCATACTGATAGTGATAGTTTTATCAGCGCTCTTCCTCGGGGAGAAAATAACGTTGAAAACCTCTGTTGCAGGAATCCTCATCTTCACAGGGCTTTTGCTGCTCACTGTAAAGCTGGGATGAGTCAACAAGCATAAAAGATGCGCTTCAGCTCGTACAGAAGGCAAAATCGCGCCGATCGTTCCAAATGCAAGAGGCTTTGCATTACAGCCTTAGCGGCAGGTTTCTTCTTGTTTTACACGCACCTTGCGCGGGAAATAAGAGAGAAGCCGTAGCAAAGTTTGCATTCCTAGGGAGATTAGG
Source organism: Candidatus Bathyarchaeota archaeon (assembly GCA_020352645.1). GTDB lineage: Archaea > Thermoproteota > Bathyarchaeia > Bathyarchaeales > SOJC01. Next base: position 907,108 of record CP070683.1, read on the forward strand.
GAGATTAACAAGAAATGTACCCTTTGATTTGCTACGACCACAGAGACATTCGCCCATCAGGTATTAAGTGTACGTCGCAGCCTCTGGATATGTCGAATACTGTCATGTATCCAAGAGAAGCATATGTCGAAACGCGTAACAACCCTGGCGCAGGCCATCCAGCACCAGACCCAGCTTTGACATAACATCTGAGTGAGCGCGATAGTGGGAATAGCTCAAGACTAGTATCCTAGAAGTAGAAGCCATAGGTTGAGGTATATTCCTGCTCCAAGCGAGGAAATCAGAATGAGAGAGCCTATAGTCTCTTTGTAAAAGTCGTAGCGTTCGCTGAGAACTATCATCGAAACAGCTATAGGCATACCGTGCATAAGCACCAGCACTGTTCTCTCAACGTCACGCAAGCCAAATAGCGTGGTGGTGAAGAAAGCTATAGTTGGCAAGAGTATGATCCTCAACATACTTAGTTTCAAAGCGTCAGCTATGTTCGCATAGTTTCTTCCGTATAGGAAAACCCCGAGCATGAAGATTGCGACTCCTGAGGTTGTGCTTCCCAGCATGTGCAAGGCTGTCGATATAGGAAGAGGGATTTCTGTTCCAACAAGTGACAAGAGAATGCCCGAAAAGATCGACAAGACCAACGGATTTTTTGAAAGCCTCTTTGCAACTTGCTTCAGCCTCTTTCCTATCGTGGATTCTTCAAGCTTGTACAGTTCAAGGACTGTAATGGAAACTGGGACGCTTACAATGGAAATCGTGGCGGCTGACAACGCTGCCAAGTGTTCGCCTTGGCTTGTGGGAAAGGCAAACGTTATGAAGGGTATTCCGAAGAAGGCCAAGCTACCGAAAATGGTGCTTAGCGTAAGCAGATAGAGAGTTTTCTTCTGGAATCCTAACAGAAGATATAGAAAGATGTAAAGGATCAACGGTATGAAGACGGGGAAGATCCCTGCCAACATGAATCTCGGCGTTTCGTCCACGAAACTCGTTTCAGCCATGTTGATGAAAAAAAGTGCTGGAAGCGCGAAGTAATACACGTAAGCGCTCAGGACTCGTTCATCGCCAGACTTTAGAACTCCCATTCTTCTTGAAAGGAAGCCCAGTCCGATAAGGAGAAAAACAGGCACTACTGTTCCTATTAGCAGAGAGGTGATCGTGAGTCCCAGCCTGAGACTGCTTATGCCTGGGCTTCGTACAATTGCTTTGCGGTTGACGCCAAACCCGTTTTCCTGCCCAGCTACAATGATCCCCGGTCGCCTTTAAGTGCTAATATACGACCATAGATATCTAAGCTCAGGTTGGGGTTTTAATGGCAAAACAAGAACAAACAAATAACCCACACAATGTATGTACTTGGAAGCCAGTTTCTGAGTGCAAAAATTGTACTATTGTCGGTCGCTTGAAATGTCGTTGCGGCTCGGGAGACTTGCTACATTTTATAGGTCTTTTCCTTTCATTTCTGTTTCCTGCTCTTATTGGAATCGTGCTGAGCGGATATAGCTGGAGTCTTCTAGGTTGGGCGGGGCTGGCAGTAATTTTCTTTGGATTCTGGGAGATTCGTATCCTTTGTAGTCATTGCCCATTTTATGCTGAAAAAGGACGAGTATTACACTGTATCGCCAATTATGGTTGCCCTAAGTTTTGGAAATACCATCCTGAACCGATTAACAATTCAGAAAAGATTCAACTTGTAATCGGTTTTATTTTGATTTGCGGTTATCCTTTCCCTTTTCTAATTCTTGGTAGGCAATTCATCTTGTCTCTTCTTACGGCATGGGGCTTGATATTGTTTTTTTGGACTTCACAGAAGTACACATGTTCCAAATGTGTTAATTTTTCTTGTCTTCTAAACCGAGTGCCCAGGGAAGTTGTTGATGAGTATCTCAAGCATAATCCTGCGATTAGAAAAGCATGGGAAGAAAATGGTTGGCAAATAGGAGTTGTAACTTCATGATAGATGATTTCCTCCAACATTTTTTGCGCTGTAGATAGGTGCAATCCTTGATCGAAATATCTGTTCTTGCAGAGACTACGAGATTCACTTGAAGTGTAAGAGTTAGGTTTAGAACTCGGCTTGAGTTCTTGGAATTTTAGAAATATCCTGTCCTTTTTCAAGGCTTAATGGCTCGTAAGATAATTGTTGGGGCTTTATCCGGATTTATGTATGTAACAAGTCTTTTTTCAATCTCGAAAAAGACCCGTGGATCTCTTTTCATGGCCTTTATAATTAGTTCATCACCGCCAATAAGTAACTTCATTAGCAAACCATCACCTATCACTTGTACTTTGGTGAAACCGCTTTTCTTGAATAAGGTAAACAGTTCTCTTGCTGTAGGCCAATGCGTTGGGGCTCCTTCCCTTATTTCTAAAGTTTCTTCTTCTATCTGCTGAAGAGGATACTTCAATGAGCAGTATCCCTTTCCCCTAAACTCTGGGTCATTCTTGACGCTCTTGGCGATTTTACCATTTGGGTCTAAGACATAGGAAGTAGCGCTGTGATTTCTTTTGGTTGTGAACACCTCTATACGATAGGCAATTCTCCCATCAGGGGTCTTTTGAAAGCTTGCTGAAATTATAGTGCCTGGTTTCCAATCCACCCGATTGTCCATTTCCAAAACTATAATCCCTTTGCTCTTCAAAACCCTCCTTAGCTCTTGAGCAGTTCTTTTCAGGGGAACTAGAAAACAAAATGAATCTCCTCTCGATATTAAGGCTTCAAAACAGGACGTTTTGAAAGGCAAGTGTCGTCCATCGCAAACTAGGAGAGAGGTCCTTTGATCTAATCCCTTGTCAATTGCGTTCTTCTTTGCCACCTTAATCATATCACCTACCAAATCCATACCAACGATCCACCTTGCCTCTCCATGTTTCGCTAAGAAAAGGGAGGCGCCACCTGTTCCGCAACCAAGATCAAGTACTAACTTTTTGTCCCCGATGTAATCCAGAAAAATGAGGTTGGCTATATTATACTTCCAAAAATTCGGATTATCGGGATTACGTATTTTTCTATCCCATTCCAGACCTTGGTATAGAGGGAACCTATCCACCTTTACCTTTTTTTGTAAAGATCTCATGCTTCTCCATTTCATAATAACGAAATTGACACTATATAATCTTGAAATGAAAGATTACCCCAAAAGAACGGCTGAACCTGAATCCATAGTCGTCAGTGCGGAGGGTGGGATTTGAACCCATCGCTCTTAGACTGTTGTCAGCATAAGATTCGCTCAGAGCCTTCCGAGCTACGAACCCCTACTATCTTTCTTTTTTCCATTTTATTCCCTCATTCACCGATGGACCGCCCAGGTTAGTGACTTAAGAATATTGTGATTTAGGCGTGTTCAATGATTTAGAGCTTCACGTGAGCCCAGAAAGGGAATATCTACATATGTCCGTCATGCGCGCGCCAGACTTGGGCACCATGACTTATTTAGACATGTTTCAGAATGAAACCTTTCAAACACTACCTAATGTAAGTCTCTTTCTGTGGGGATTTTGGATTCACATGGAACATCAGTCTGGCACATCCCGCATCCATATCCTTCAAAACCGTAATTTTCCTTAACGAACTCTTCAGTTGCCTTAAGATGCTTTCTACACTTGTTTTTGTCATGGCCGGATTCGCTTATGGCTCCTACTGGACACCGTTGTATACATCTTCCACAGGTTACATTAGAAAAGAATAAGCAGTATGCGTGATGACCGTCATAGAGTCTTTCGGTGGGTTGCACTTTGAGATTAGCGACTACTGATCCACAACGGACAGCTTTCCCTTTACGAGTTATCAACCCGTCACACAATCCAAAGGTTCCGAGACCAGAAGCGTATGCAGCGTGTCTTTCTGACCAGTTTGAAGCACGTCCATAGCGGCTATCCTCATACACTTTCCAGATTGGTGAAAGCATCGGTGCCACTGCTTCAAAGCCCATACCTTTGATTCCTGCTACAACATGATCGCGAAGCTTGTCGTTGACCTGTTCACCATATATGCGAGCTCTTGCCCAGCGTTCTGAAGGATATGTTGTTTGTTCTCGATTGTCAGATTTGGTTTTCTCAATATGGGGTAGAATCCAGCTGACAACGGTGAGCTCGCTTGCTCCGATATTCACAACGGGGAATGTTTTGCTGAATATCTCAAGAGGCGTCAGATAGAATTCGCCAATATCTCTCTTATAGAACTGGTATAGTGGATCGTTTCCATTTGAGAATCCAACTATTGGCTCTTCAAATGCCCTGTCATTTGCTTGGTTTTTCAGCGTGTTTTCTGGTGAATCTTGGATGAAACTGAAAACCATGGCTCTGATGCTGGCATCAAGATCCGTCAAGCTCTCACCTTAACCTCAAGCAAGTCTAGGTTAAGATCTGCCTCTAATTAAGGTACGGTTTGCTCCATTTGCGTGCTTGCCTCTAATCGAGAATTCTTTTCGCGCACGCAAAGATTTTATATTTGGTGGGAAATACCGAAATCGTTCAGAAAGGGAGAATGAGAATGGATTCAAACAGAAAGACCGCAATAATTGTGGGAGTGCTATTCATAGTTGCGACGGCAGCACCTATTTTGAGTGTTGTTCCGCTTGGTGTTGTTCCGCTTGGTTTCTTAGGATCTGAGGGTGATCCAGATTATCTTACTGCTGTTTCTGCAAACGAAAACCAAGTCTTAATAGGAGCACTCCTTTGGTTAGCTATGACCGCTTCAGTTGTTGCCATTCCAATTCTGATGTTTCCAATCTTAAAGAAGCATGGTGAAAGCTTAGCTCTTGGGTACGTTGGTGCCAGGATGTTTGAGGGCTTTTTCGATGCTGTTAACGTAATCAGCCTGCTGTTACTATTGTCATTAGGCCGAGAATTTGTAGACGCTGGAGCTCCGGCTGCTTCATATTTTCAAACTTCAGGCGCTTTGTTACTAGCAGTAATTGATTGGGGCTCTCTTCTGCTGGACTTAGCTTGGCTACTGAGTGTTCCGGTGTTTAGTTATTTGTTGTATAAATCAACACTCATTCCTCGATGGTTATCAGGTTGGGGTCTTGTTGGAGGCACACTGTGGTTAGCAACATGGCCTGTACGTATGTTTGGCCTTAGTCCTCCATCGATTGAAATTTTGGCTCTTCCAATAGCCGCGCAAGAGATGATTCTAGCAGGGTGGCTTATAGTTAAAGGATTCAATTCATCTGCAATCGCTTCCTAGTCTATTGCTGTGTTTTTTGTAGTCCTTGTTCTCTTTTCTGCAGTTCATTGTAGAGATATTCCCACCATTGATACAGAGGGACATATCCGCCAAGTTTCCTTTGACTAAGTTGTTTTCTAACATCTTCTGCCATCGGTTTGACCCTTTCCCATGTCATCTTTGTTGATTCGCTCATGAGTTCACGAACTGTGTCAATATCTGGGAATTTTCTGTGTAGGAGAAATCCTAGTCCTTCGAATGCCCAGCCTACAGTGTTCAGTATAGCTAGCACAACGCCAACTATCACGCCTGCGGCTGTAACTAGTGCCGAAACAGATGCTATGTCCAATACTTTCACCCAAGTTATTAGGTGAGATGAAGTCGGTATAAAGGTCACATAGAGATCAAACAGAATCGGGAAATCCAACTGCTTGATGTGAAAGTGTGTTTGAAAATCAGCTGGAACACATAGCACGATGTTCTATACCTTAGTTCTATAACTTGAAGAAAACTCAGTTAATTTGAGAGAGAATCTCCTTCAGGTTTTTGATTGTCCTTAGGTCACTCTGCTGTTTTTCTATTCTGTCAATCAGCAATGCATGCAAGCCTGCACTCTTAGCTCCCCGGTAGTCAGCTTCCACACTATCTCCAACGAATATTGCTTCTTCAGGTCTCACATTCAGCTTTCTAATAGCATACCTGAAAATGTCTGGATCGGGTTTGACCTTCTCTATTGTGTCTACTCCAACTATGATGTCAAACGTTGCCTTCTCGAGATTCACCTTTTCAAGAATGAGGTGGATTCCGTCTTCATACCCTGTGCTTATGAGTCCCAACTTCAACCCTCTTTGCTGAAGCTTCATAAGAACATCTTTTACTTCTGGATAGAGTGCGAAGTTCACAAAATCAAACCACTTGGACTGTACAATTCTGGCAAGCTCCACATTCTCTGCTATTCCAAGGTATTTCAGGACAAGAGCATCCCATTGGTTCCAATACTTCTCACGATCCATCTTGCCAAAAGATGAAAGCAGATTGAGATCTTTAGCTTCTTTTTCAGCATTCAAGAATGCAATCTTTGTCTCAGCTAATGATCTAGAGATGCCCAATGAAATAAGGGCTCTTTGAAATATCTCTCCTGGATGCTCAACATCGAAACTGACTAGAGTGCCCCCCATATCAAACAATATTGCCTTGATCGTCAAAGAGCATTCACTTCACCATTCGTTGCTCCTCTATCTAAACTAGACTTCTCTATTTAGAATAGTCTTCATATCACTGTTTCACGACTTTCAAGTACACAATATTCGCCTCAAGAAGCCAACCAATCGTAAGGCCTTCTCACGAATTCTTCCCGTACTATTTTGACGTTGATAACGTTCTTTTCCTTCTTTTCTGCAGGCAGGCAACTCCTGAATTCATTGATTAAAACTTAAACTGTGGAAGTGTGCCAGTAGCAAGAGGTGTATAACGTTGTCCGTATCCAAATTGAACAGGAATGGTATCACTCCGTTTGGTAACTGTCCGGCCTTGGATGGTTACCACTGTCAGACCAATTCTCTAGCAAAGATATTTCACTATTACAACTGTCCACTTTCAGAAGACATGCTTCTAGGGCTTGGGGCAGGTATGGGCTTCATGTATTGGCATCAAAAGGGAATGTCTCCATTCATTGGTGGACGAGGAAATGTGAAGAATTTCTTTCAAGACCTTGGAAAAAGAACCTCAGTCACTATAAAGGTGATATCTACCTCGATCGAGAAAAAGGCTGAAAGAGCTCTTCTGGATAACCTTCTGAGAAAGGAGCCACTAATGGTTTATGCTGATATGGGATTTCTACCTTGGTTTGACTTGCCTGAAGGATACCACTTTGGGGGACATACATTTGTGGTCTGCGGATATGACGGTCAAGACACTGTCCTGGCATCGGACATGGATCAAAAGGCAAGTGGACTAAAAAGAGGATTCTATTCTCCCATCACGTTGGAACAGCTGCGGAAGGCAAGAAATTCACCGTACAGACCTTTTCCTCCAAAGAATGCCTATCTTGAATTCGATTTCGGCAATTATCATCCACCAAACGATGAGGACATCTATTCCTCTATCAATCAAACAATCCATTCCATGCTCAACCCTCCCATCAGCAACTTCGGTGTTGAAGGAATAAGACGGTCAGCAAAAGAAATCACTAAGTGGCCATGTCTGTTCAACGAGAAGGAGCTCAGGTTGAATCTATTCACTATCTACATCTTCATAGAGATAGGGGGCACGGGAGGGGGTTGTTTTCGATATATGTACTCAAGATTCTTGAAGGAAGCAGCAGAGATCACCTCAAACAAAGCATTAGAAGCAGCAGCCTCCATGATTTTCGAATCGGGAAAGCACTTCTCAGAGCTTGGCCAATTATTCGATGACGCAGAGACAGCCATAGACATAGAAGAAAAAATCAGAGCAGCAGAAGGAAAATTCATAACAATCGCTGACATGGAAGAAGAGGCCTTTCAAAACCTTGCTGAAAACATTCCATCCATGCCAACCACATAATAGTCTTCACGCACTCAAAAATGAATGATAGCCCCCACTTTTCCCAGTTATTTAGCTAATGATATGCTTAGCTTAGCCACATGCAGGAATTGAGCTGCGTGCACTGACCCCTGCGCGCGATGAAAGTACTTTTATACGTAAATCGATGAAGCAATCGATAAGAGGTGGGATAATGCCATACTGTTCGAAGTGTGGTGCTGAACTAGACGGAGAAGCGACATTCTGTCCCAAGTGTGGAACTCCTGCTGGTCCACCGGTGACTAAGCCTGAGAGAAGAACAACACATGGAAGACGTAGGAAGCAAATGAGCACCCTGGCAATTATCTTGATTGCCCTTATTACGGCAGCGGTGGTAGTGGCGGCAGTCTTAGCCGCAGCATTCTTTCTTGGGGCGTGGCATCCATTCGGCCAGATCATCGGTTCTGGAAATTTGATTACCCAGGAGAAATCCTTCAGTGATTTTTCAGCCGTTGATGTGGGAAGCGGATTTGAAGTTGAGATTACACAATCAAGTTCTTACACCGTCAAGATAACCGCTGACGATAACGTCTTGGATCATATCATAGTTTCCAAAACGGGCGATACGTTGACAATACGTCTCAGATTGGGCTATAGCTTTCAATCGGTAACCCTGAGAGGCAAAATCACTATGCCTGAGCTTCGCGAGCTGGAGTTGTCGGGAGGAACACACGGCACCGTTAAAGGATTTAGTTCTTCCCATGAATTTGTTGCTGAACTATCAGAGGGCAGCCATCTTAGTGGCGACCTTAGAACTAGCGGAGACGCCAAATTCTCCTTGTCTGGAGGAAGCCATCTGAGTAAACTGGATGGTGCAGCCAGTGACCTTGGTGTCAGTGCCTCATCAGGAAGCCACGTGGATTTGTCAGATTTCCCTGTTCATGACGCAAGCGTCAACCTCAATGGGGGAAGCCACGCAACAATAAACGTTGATGGTAGATTGGATGCTGACTTAAGCGGAGGCTCGCACCTGTTCTACATCGGGGATCCCACAATGGGCGACATTGAAACCTCAGGTGGCTCCACGGTAAGTAAGAACCCGTAGAATAGATGACGGCTACCCGCGCACGCATCTTGGCTCGCTCGCTGCTTGATTGAGCAGTTGAGAGCACGGTTGCGGGGTTGGACGGGGGCAAGATTAAGCTTTGTTATGGTCAAAACAATATGGATAAATTACGTGCGTTCTCGCAAATGAGGAGGGCTCTAAGCCTTCTTCTTCCATTTATCTCGATTAGCCAAACCAATTGAAAGATATATCAATCCCAATGAAAAAAGTGGCAAGCCAGTTGGGAATAATGATGTGTCTATTAGAAAGGATATGATCATCCAGACAAGTCCGACAGGAAAGAAGACAAGTCCCATCACGAAAAGGGCTCGGTAGTTTGCTTCTTTTGCTATTCCAGCCTTCCTCTTTCTCCATAAGACCAGCGCTAGAAGTATTCCTAGTGCTACCAATATGCCTATAGCTGAGACCAATAACCATTCTATCATCTTTACTCGACCGTAGTTCCGAAATAATCGGGGCATATATAAGTTTCTTTTTCAGCGTTGAACCACGCTGTACTCCATTAGTAGCAGTATTCTACCCTGAGCCCCTTCCAGTGTTCCAAGAAAAAGGCTAGGTCACAACTTAGCGAGAGCTCGTCGTCGCCTGACACCTATCACGACAGATAAAATGACAACGATCACCGCTAGTGCAGCCAGCACCACGACGAAGACCTTGGCTGCTCCTGAATAGTCTCTAAACACAAAGAGGAAAACTAGGGCCAGTATCAAAGCAATTACTCTTGCCAAGAACCACAACACTGGAAACCACAAGCGCAAGTGTTCTCCCCTGCTGCTGAATCAGGCTTACACGAATAGAGAGATTTCGAGAATTCATAGAGACATACTAAAAGTCTGCTTCTGCAAGTTCACCCGGAAATCTCCGCACAACGCATGACTGGTCAACCTGTCCCCGGCCACGGCCCCAACCGCCGCGATGACTGTCATCTTGCATGAAGCCATTCTCTCTATTTCACGACTATCGAAAGTACTCAGGTGTTTCGAAAACGAAAGTAGCCTTTTGTAAGGTGTGCCTTTTAGTGTCTTCATGAGGCTTTATACGTGGCAAAGTGGAGATATCTCCCGAAGACCCAACTTAAAATTGGCTATTCTTAGAATGATATACACATAATCTTGACACATTGTTGCTTTTAACTTCTGTGTAATGCGCGCGCGCACGCGAAACAGCCAAAGTGCCCGCTTAGATAATTTAATAAATACTTGGAAATAAGTAGCATTTGTAAGTCAGACGTGTAGGTTGGTCTTGGGTTTTGGTCGAAGAAGCCATTGTTTTTTGGGTCGGAGCGGCGATATTCGGATTCACCTCATTGATGTTTGCTGCATTAGAAAAGCGTGGATATAGTGGCAAAATGGTTTTCGGATCCAATATATTTGTAAGTTTTATCACAACGATCTCGTACGTAGTTATGGCTTTAGCGTTAGGTACTA
>CP070683.1:917423-951702 GCA_020352645.1 Candidatus Bathyarchaeota archaeon
CTTACAGAATAGCACAAGGTCAATGTCTTGTATAAAAGTAACTCGTGTGGAGACACAATAGTACTCAGTCAAAAGCTTCAAGAATTGCGTTTGCGTAGCATATCTATTGTAGACGTCGTTAAGTGGCATCGTTATGCTGGTAGACCCTTTGCGGAAAATTCGAGTCATTGCTGATTATCAGTTCGGGCGAGGCGTAGGCAAGAAACTCTTTCCTTCTGATGTTGAAATAGCCTTCTCCAAGCGAACTGGAAGAATAAGACATGTATACTTGGACCGAAAGATGATTGCAACTCTGCGACCTACAAACGGATTCCTCGCCTTGACCATTGAAGGCGGTCGTCGATTGTTGCAGATTAAGCCCATTAGATTATGGGTTCAGGTTGAAGATGAAGCCGCAAAATTCATAGCAGAAGGCAGAAGCGTTTTCGCTAAACACGTGACTGATTGTGACGAGGGAATTAGGCCTGGAGAAGAAGTTGTTATCTTAAACTGCAAAACCGAAGTCCTAGCTGTTGGCAGATCGGTGTTAGCAGGGAAAGAAATCATGGCGTTTAGACAAGGAGTCGCAGTTCGCATCAGACGTGGCGTTGATGAAGGGCGGAGGGGGAAAGTTAAGAAGGAGAACCTGAAGACTATAGTCAGAGGCGAAAGAGTTGCGCAGAGGGATCAGTCCACGAGAAACTAAGCGGATGATGAAGCGTATGGGACTGAGTATGGATGCGATGCCAGAAGTCGAACAGGTTATTTTCAGAACTAGTGTGAAAGAGATAATCGTAGAAGAGCCAGAGGTTGCTGTGCTGAACCTGAAGGGACAGAAAATGTTCCAGGTAACTGGTGGAAAGATTACTGAGAAAACCTTAGAGGTTGAGAACGCGAAGCTCGCGATTCCTGAAGAAGACGTGCGATTAGTGGCTGATCAAACCGGCAAGAGTGTCGAAGAAGCGAAGCAAGCTCTTGAGGAAAGCGGAGCGGATCTTGCTAAGGCGATCCTTCTTCTTCAAACAAAATAACTAGAACTGTTTTAAGATATCTTGCTTTTCCATTATGTATCTGCAATAATGGCATCTTATCATCATGGGTTGCTGAGACCTTACGTAGAATTTCGGCTGAACAGGTTCATTACTATTAGATATGCATGCCGGGTTGCCGCATTTCACTATTCCCTTAATAACGTCAGGCAGCTTTACGCGCTTCTTGTCAACTATTTTGTAGTCACGTATTATATTGATTGATGCATAAGGAGCTAGGAGAGCGATCTTATCGACTTCTTCAGGTTTTAGTTCCCTACCCTCAATTTTCACAATATCCTTTGTATTTAACTGCTCGCTAAAGACATTCAGAGCGATCAGGACTATTCCATCTGTTCGGCCTGTTATCCCAAGGATTTTTACTACGTCAAGTGCATGTCCACCTGTGATGTGATCGATTACTGTGCCGTCTCTTATCTTTGAAACCCGAAGAGTTTTTTCATCCATCTAGAACTCGCCTCTTAACCTGATTCGTGTAGCTAGCCTATATGAATTTTCCCAGCAAAGAAGTTAATTATTACGTTACCATTCTTTGGGTTGGGACTCAACTTGAAGCTAAAGGGACGCGACATCATTTCCCTGAAGGATTTTTCACGCGAGGAGATAGATCATGTTTTGAAAATGGCTCAAGCTATGGAACCACTCGCTGAAAGCCGCTCAAATATGTTGCATGGTAGAATTTTGGCCACGCTTTTCTTTGAGCCAAGCACTCGGACTCGCTTAAGTTTCGAGTCAGCTATGCATAGGTTGGGGGGCACTTCAATCGGCTTTGCCGAAGCGGGGATCGCGTCAGTCAAGAAAGGAGAAAACTTGGCCGACACAATCAGGGTGGTTGAGAACTATGCAGATGTGATTGTAGTTCGGCATCCGCTTGAAGGCGCCGCAAGGCTGGCAGCTGAGTTTGCTAATGTTCCAATAATCAATGGCGGTTCAGGGGCCGAGGAACATCCAACTCAAGCACTGCTCGATTTATACACCGTCGTAAAAGAAAGAGGAACAATCGATGGGTTGAATATTGCTCTGGTAGGCGATCTACGTTATGGTAGAACTGTGCACTCACTTGCGTACGCTTTGTCACTGTACGATGTGAATCTGATTCTTGTGTCACCTAGCATGCTACGTATGCGAAGAGAGGTTTTGGACGCAATTGAAGAAAAAATCCGGGTCGCAGAGAAAGCCACACTAGACGAGATAATCGATGATGTGGATGTCCTATATGTGACGAGAATCCAAAAGGAACGTTTCCCTGAACCAGCTGAATACGCAAAGGTGAGGGGCTCATATCAAGTAGACCTGAAACTGTTGGAAAGGGCCAAGCAGAGCATGATTATACTGCATCCACTACCGAGAGTCGACGAAATCGCCGTTGAAGTGGATGACACGCATCATGCGCGATATTTCCAGCAAGTTTGGAATGGAATTGTAACTAGAATGGCGATTCTTTCAATGGTGCTGGGAAAGAATGGGTAAGTCAATATAGGTAGCTAACTGACTGTAGGACACAGCTATCCGAAGATGATATATCCAGACTTTTCCAGCTGGATAAAGCCCCGTCTTTGAGAACGTGAACATGCGATGAATCCTTCAAGGCAAAGTTTATATCAAGCGAATATGCCACTATGGCTTTAGCTCCAAAACGGACCACATGAAACATAAGGAGACCCGTCTTCTCGGGTCGGATGATCCGGCCCAATTGGAGGAAACCCCTAGTTTGGAAGAAGAAACCAGAGAAAGATTTCCACTTCTACTCAGCACAAGCACAAGTTATTTGGAGGCAATTTGAGAATTGGTTGAAATCACACAAGAGGAACTTCTACTTCTTCAGAGATCTTTTTTCCGGGAAAAGGGCCTTGTTAGGCAGCATTTGGATTCTTACAACGAGTTCATCGATAACGGTCTTCAGCAAATAATAGCGGAAACAGGCGAAATCAACGTCGAGATACCTGAGAGCCCCTACAAAATAAAACTGGGACAAGCTTGGATAATCGACCCTCAGACCCGTATAAGCGGCGCCTATCTGACTGAAGTAGACGGCACTAAGCATGAAATACTGCCCATGGAGGCACGTTTCCGCAGCTTGTCATATGTAGCCCCCATCGCCGTAGAAATGACCCCGATAATCGATGGAAGAGAGCAGGATACTGAACTCGTGCTAATTGGCGACATACCTGTGATGCTTAAGTCGAAATTGTGCATTCTATCGCAGCTACAGACTGAAGAACTTGTTCTATATGGTGAAGACACAAATGATCCTGGTGGGTATTTCATAATAAACGGATCAGAGCGTGTCATTGTAGCACTGGAAGACTTGGCCCCTAACCGGATACTAGTGGATATTGACACAAGAGGCGCGCACCCCGTTTACCAAGCAAAAATCTTCTCTACAACTGTCGGCTTCAGAGCAAGGATTGAGCTCCGAGTGAAATCTGATGGGGCGATATACGTAACGATACCAGGTGTTCCATCTGAAATCCCATTCATAATAGTGATGAGAGCACTTGGCGTCGAATCCGACAAAGATATTGCTGAACTGGTTTCGCCAAGTGAATCAATACAAAACATGCTTGAGCTCTCCTTTGAGAAAACGGTTGGAGTAGAGACCATCAAAGAGGCTCTTGAATACATAGGAAACAGGGTAGCTCATGGACAAGTATTGGAGTATCGCTTACAAAGAGCAGAGAGCATTCTAGATAAGAATTTCTTGCCGCATCTAGGCCGGACACCTGAAAAACGTGAAGAAAAAGCAGTCTTTCTAGGCGAGATGGCCTCACGAGCGATGGAGCTCAAACTTCGAAGACGCATGACAGATGACAAAGATCATTTTAAAAATAAGAGGTTGAAGCTAGCTGGCCCTCTTCTTGCTGATCTTTTCAGAGTCGCTTTCAGAAATCTATGCAGAGACATCAAGTATCAACTTGAGAGAATGGGGTTCAAACGACAAATGATAACTGTTTCAGCCGCAGTGCGCCCAGGCATAATCTCAGAGCGACTTCAACATGCATTGGCAACTGGCAACTGGGGCAGAGGGCGAGTCGGCATAACACAGCTTCTTGACAGGACGAATCTTGTATCAACTCTTAGTCATCTTCGAAGGCTGCAATCACCTCTTAGTCGCAGCCAACCAAACTTTGAAGCACGCGATCTGCATCCAACACATTGGGGTCGCTTGTGTCCAAACGAAACTCCGGAAGGATCGAACTGTGGTCTGGTGAAGAATCTCGCGCTATCCGCTTGCATATCAGTTGCTATAAGCGCTGAGAAAGTGCGACAAGTAGCCCACGGCCTAGGCGTCATATCTGTGCAAGACGCGAATCGCGAGCTTCGTCTTTCTGGTGCTAAAATCTTCATCAACGGTTCCCTAATAGGATACTACCAAGATCCGTCAGATCTTGCCTACAGCTTGCGAAGCAGACGCCGGATTGGCGAGATTTCCTCAGAAATCAACGTTGCCCATCTCAGGACAAGTGGCGGAAGAGAGGAACTCTACATCAACTGTGACGAAGGACGCGTTCGAAGACCGTTAATAATGGTTGAAAATGGCATCTCAAACCTCCAGCCCGAGCACATTGACAAGATTAGATCGGGCGAATGGCTATGGGAGGATCTTGTCAAGAACATGCTGATAGAATATATTGACGCAGAAGAAGAAGAAAACGTATACGCAGCATTGAGTCTAGGCGAGATTACCTCAAAACACACACATCTTGAGCTTTCAACATACACAATCCTTGGCATATGTGCTTCTATAATCCCATATCCTGAACACAATCAGTCACCGCGTAACTCCTATGAAGCAGCTATGGCTAAGCAAGCTCTAGGTGTTTATTCAACCAACTTCATCTATCGAGTGGACTCCCGCTCTCATATCTTGCACTACCCTCAAATCCCCCTTGTCAAGACAAAACCTATGGAAATTCTGGGCTACAGTGAAAGGCCATCCGGACAGAACTGCTTGGTTGCAGTGATGTCATTCGAGGGCTACAATATGGAAGACGCCCTGATCTTTAACAAAGCATCAATCGAACGGGGACTAGGTCGCTCCACGTTCAATCGGATATACGAGGCTGAATGCCGCCAATACTTGGGAGGATTGAAAGATCGATTCTTGATTCCTGAAGCAGGTATGAGAGGCTTCAGAGGCGAGCAATATTATCGTCTACTCGAACCTGACGGTGTTGTAAGTCTTGAAGCAAACGCTGCTGGGGGAGATGTCCTGATCGGAAGAACAAGCCCGCCAAGATTCCTCGAAGAATACAAGGAATTCGAGGTGAAGGGGCCCTCAATGCGAGATACATCCATAGACGTGAGACAATCTGAGGAAGGAATCGTTGACGCTGTTTTTGTAACGGAATCCAGAGAAGGAAACAAACTCGTCAAAGTTCGAGTGCGTGATGAGCGCATCCCGGAACTAGGGGATAAGTTTGCCTCACGCCATGGCCAGAAGGGCGTTATAGGCATGATCATACCGCAAGAGGATATGCCATTTTCAGAACTGGGCACAGTACCCGACATAGTAATAAACCCTCACGCTATGCCTTCACGAATGACAATAGGTCAATTCTTGGAGTCAATGGCTGGGAAAATGGCTGCTGCTAGGGGAAGACCTGCTGACGGAACACCCTTCACAAATGAAGAATCCGGCGAAATAAAGCAAACACTAATGAAATGTGGCTTCAGTAACACTGGAAGAGAGGTCTTCTATAGCGGCATAACTGGTGAGAAATTTGCCGCTGACATTTTCGTGGGAAACGTCTACTATCAGAAGCTGCATCACATGGTTTCCGATAAGATTCATGCTAGAGCGAGAGGACAGGTGCAAATGCTAACTAGACAGCCCACAGAAGGAAGAGCAAGAGGAGGCGGACTAAGATTCGGAGAAATGGAGCGGGATTGTTTGATCGGCCATGGTGCGGCAATGCTTCTGAGAGATCGTCTACTTGAAGAGTCAGACAAATATCTTCTTTATGTTTGTGAGAACTGTGGATACATAGCTTACTACGACATAAAGCGGAGAGAATACATTTGCCGCATATGTGAAGATGACGCTCACATCTCACCTGTTGCGATTTCATATGCGTTCAAGCTGCTCTTGCAGGAATTGATGAGCCTATGTGTTGCACCTCGTTTGAAGCTTACGGAGCGTGCTTAGAATGGCATTTGAGGAAGTGGCTCACAAGATAATAGACCAACTCAGATTCGGGCTTTTTTCGCCTCAGAAAATGAGAAGACTTTCAGTCGCGGAAATCCAAACCGCTGATACCTATGACGAAGATGGCGCCCCAATCACCTCAGGCCTGATGGATGGGAGACTTGGCACCCTTGAGCCGAGACAAAGGTGCAAAACGTGTGGCAACACCGCCATCCGATGTCCAGGGCACTTCGGACACGTTGAACTTGCCGTTCCAATAATCCACATAGAATTCACGAAGGTTATACATAACCTGCTAAGCGCTACATGCAGAAACTGCGGACGCATAACACTGCCGGAAGAGCGATTGAATAGAATCAGAGATCGCATCAAAGAAATCCGCAAACTCCTCGGGGAAGTTCCAACTACAGTCTACAAAAAGGTGTTGAAAGATGCGAAAACAAAGGAATGCCCTTACTGTGGAA
Source organism: Candidatus Bathyarchaeota archaeon (assembly GCA_020352645.1). Lineage (GTDB taxonomy): Archaea > Thermoproteota > Bathyarchaeia > Bathyarchaeales > SOJC01. The sequence continues at coordinate 924,065 of CP070683.1, forward strand.
CACCCCAGTACAAAATAGTTTTCGAAAAGCCAACTCGATACCGAGAAGAAGTACCAGAAGGCGGTTCTCCACAGTTAACCCCAAGTATTGTTCGCGAACGACTTGAGCGAATACCGAATGAGGATTTGGAGCTTTTTGGCTTTCACCCCCAAACAGCAAGACCGGAATGGATGGTTCTACAGGTTCTCCTCGTTCCTCCCGTGTATGTTAGGCCATCTATAACTTTGGAGTCTGGAATCCGCTCAGAAGACGATCTAACTCACAAATTAGTTGACATCATAAGGATTAACCAGCGACTAAAGGAGAATATGGAGGCTGGAGCTCCAACACTTATCATACAAGACTTGTCAGAATTGCTTCAATATCATGTGACAACCTATTTCAATAATGAAGCGTCAGGAATTCCACCTGCTAGACATCGATCTGGACGAGCGTTGAAAACTCTCTGCCAACGCCTTAAAGGAAAGGAAGGTCGTTTTCGAAGCAATCTCTCGGGAAAAAGAGTGGACTTCTCTGCAAGAACTGTCATTTCTCCTGATCCTAATATTGACATCAGTGAAGTCGGAGTGCCGCTTGCTGTAGCTATGAAACTCTCTATTCCTGACAAAGTGACCGATTGGAACCTTGAGGAAATGCAGACTTTCGTTAAGAATGGACCGGGCAGGTATCCAGGCGCACTCTATGTGGTTAGACCAGACGGGAAACGAATCCGTCTTGAATTTGTGGTTGATCGCCAGAAGGTTGCCGAGGCGATAGAACCTGGTTTTGTTGTAGAAAGACATCTCAAGAATGGAGACGTAGCCATTTTTAATCGTCAACCTTCACTTCATCGAATGTCAATCATGGCTCATTACGTGAAAGTTCTGCCATACAAGACATTTCGTCTTCACCTGTGTGTGTGTCCCCCGTACAACGCTGACTTTGATGGAGATGAGATGAACCTGCACATACCTCAAAGTGAAGAGGCCCAAACAGAGGCTCTTATACTGATGCAGGTTCAGGATCAGATACTATCTCCAAGATTTGGCGGGCCTATAATCGGAGCAATTCGAGATTTTATCACTTCTGCTTATATATTGACGAAGAAGTCAACATTGCTTTCCAAGGAGGAAGTAACGAGACTGTTGAGTGCAGCAGGATATGAGGGGTTACTACCAAAACCTGTAGTAAGAGCACCGAAGCCGAAATGGACTGGGAAACAGATTTTCGGGCTATTCCTTCCGAAGGATTTCAACTATTCGCTGAAAGCTACTATTTGTCATAGTTGTGTTAAATGCGAAAAAGAGAAGTGTCCTCATGACGCCTTTGTTGTCATTAAGAATGGCAAGCTGAAATCAGGCGTTATCGACAGAAGATCAATAGGTGCAGAGCAATCTGAAAGCATTCTTCATCGTATAATAAAAGATTACGGTGCACAAAGAGGGCGACAGTTTCTAAACAATATCTGTCAAATGCTCAAGCTTTTCATGTCTACACGTGGATTCACCTACTCTTTCGATGAATTGGAGCTTTCACCGAGGGCACAAAACAGAATCGGCAGAACGCTAGCGAAATATGAAAGAAATGTACAGAAGCTCATTGATGCTTATAGAAAAGGAACACTTCAAAGACTTCCTGGTCAATCTCTACATGACTCATTTGAAATATACGTTATGAATGAGCTTGCAAAAGCTAGAGATGATGCGGGGAAAATCGCTGATGAAGACTTCACCATCGAGAATGCAGGCATAATAATGACGCGCACAGGAGCGCGAGGCTCAAATTTGAACATAGGACAGATGACGGCCTCGGTAGGACAGCAGTCTGTACGGGGAAAACGCATTATGCGAGGCTATGTTCAACGAGCTTTACCCCACTTTGAGCCTGGCGATCCATCCCCTAAAGCGAGAGGTTTCGTTTACTCATCTTATCAATCAGGTCTGGATCCGGTGGAATTCTTTTTCCATGCCATGGGAGGACGCGAAGGCTTAGTAGACACAGCTGTGAGAACTCAGCAAAGTGGCTATATGCAAAGACGATTGATTAATGCTCTTGAGCATCTAAGAATAGAGTATGATGGAACGGTGCGCAATTCCATAGGTGACGTTGTGCAGTTCCGATATGGAGAGGACGGAGTTGATCCCGCAAAAAGCGATCATGGGAAAGCTGTAAACGTTAGCAGACTCATTGACCAAGCCAGCATCATGATGGGGGGAGGTCGCCCTTCATCAGAGAAGTACATTGAAAAAAGACTAAAGGACTCACAGAATAGACTCACGCCAAAGTTGATAGATGAATTGGAAACTAACTTGAAAAAGGCGAAGCTGAACAGGAAAGGAGTGGATCGCATCACAGAGCTAACAATGAAACACTACAAGAGAGCCCTGGTCGAACCTGGTGAAGCTGTTGGCATCGTAGCAGCTCAATCTATAGGTGAACCAGGTACGCAGATGACTCTGCGGACCTTTCACTATGCTGGTGTCAGGGAACAGAACGTCACTCTAGGTCTACCTAGACTAATAGAAATCGTGGATGCAAGAAGAATCCCTTCAACGCCTGTCATGGCGATATACCTCGACAAGATTCATCGCAAAAGCAGAGAAGAAGCCACCAAAATAGCCAGAAGAATCGTCTATACAGCTGTGGAGGACATTGCGAAGGCGGTTTATGATGATCCTAAGAACGAAGAAATCGTAGTTGAACTTGACAAAACTGTGATGGAAAGTAGAAGTGTCTCAATCGAAGAGACGAGAGATGCGATACAGATCAGCGGATGTACAACAAGAAGCCGAGGAAGAAGAATCTATGTGAAACCTAAGAAGATTGAAGACCGTAAGAAGCTCTTAGAAAAGATAATCGCTCACCACGTAAAAGGAGTTCCAGGTGTCAAGCGTGTTCTGGTTGCTGAAGAAAAGGGCGAATGGGTAATCAGAACAGATGGTTCTAATCTGCCGAAAGTTCTTGAAATCGAGGGAGTAGATCCAACGAGATCCACCACTAATCATGTTCACGAAATTGCTAAGATGCTCGGCATAGAAGCAGCCCGTAACTCACTTATCAGGGAGGCATTGGGCGTGTTGGAAGAGCAAGGCTTGGATGTTGATGTTAGACACATAATGCTGGTTGCAGATATCATGACTGCTACGGGCGAAGTGAGACAGATCGGTCGCCACGGAATCAGTGGAGCGAAATCCAGCGTGCTGGCTCGAGCAGCCTTTGAAATTACGGTTCCAAACATTGTTGAAGCTGCGATTATGGGTAAATCAGATCCACTGTGCGGTGTGACCGAAAACGTTATAGTGGGGCAATCTATACCCATTGGCACCGGCCTTGTGAATCTATACATGTCTACTCTGGCTGACAAACAGGAGAAAACCGGATGATTGACGTGGATAAAGCCATTGCTACTGCTGTCAAAACGGGTAAGGTAATCTTTGGAACCTGTCAAGCAGTAAGAAATGCGAGGACTGGTAAAGCTCGGCTGATTATTCTTGCTTCGAACGCTTTGCAGAAAGTTCGGGATGATCTAGAATACTATGGAAAATTATCACAGATCCCTATTTATACTCATAAAGGTACCAGCATAGATTTGGGAGTGATCTGTGGAAGGCCTTTCGCCATCTCAGCGCTAACAGTGAAAGAACCAGGCGACTCAGACGTTTTAGGACTAGGTGAAAAGGCAGAACCAATCCAGGATGTAACTGATGAGAAGACTGAGGAGTCTTAGAATGGCCAGCGGGATAAAACTGACAAGCAAGGAAATGCGTTACATAGCTCTTTTTGAAAGCATAACTGGTGCAGCGGTGAAAGATTGCATTCTTGACGACGATACTAACCGCGCCATCTTCATCGTTAAGGAAGGCGACATCGGAATGGCAATAGGAAAAGGGGGCAAGAACATCCACCTCCTAGAACGCATGACTAGCAAGAAACATGAGATCATAGAGTTCTCTGATAAACCTGCTCAATTCATCAAGAACGCATTGAAACCTGCCCATGTAAGAGAAATCAGGATAACAGAGAAGCCTGATGGAAAGTCCATTGCAGTTGTCGCTGTTGATCCAAGAGACAAAGGTGTCGCTATCGGGAGAAACGGAAGAAACGCTGATCGAATACGCTTTCTCGCAAAAAGATACTTTCAGATCCAAAGTGTTTCAATAACGTGATTCAAGGGCTCTACAGTAAGCGGATTATGTGCCCGCACAACTCTTGGAGAAACTGAAGCGGGCAATACTAGATCAGAACTCTAAGCAGTCTTAATAGTTCTCTCTAATAGCTTGGCAATCTGATTGTTTCATACTGCTTGGACTCTTAGTTTCTTTCTAGCTTTCAATCCTCTCCAACTTAAAAATGACTGGTTTCTTTCCATCAGTGCAGGCTAGGTAGTAGGATTTTCGATCTTTCAGATTCTCTTCGCTCAAATAAAGACGTACAAGATGTTTCTGGAAGTCTGCGTAAGCCCAGTTGCTGAAGCCTTCAGGACAATCGGTGCCATCCATTATGAATTCTTGTCCCACTTTTTGTCTTGAGCAGGGTCCTGGATATCCTCCGAAATATTGCGGTATATTTCCGCCAAATACTTCTCTTGTAGTGAATTCTTTCACTACAGTGATTTTCAGTTTAGTCATATTATCGCTTTCAAATGTCAGCTGGGGGGTCAGATTAGACCATTTTAGCTAAGACTTTACTTCGCACGTTTTGAATTGAGTCTGCGTTTGGAAAGGAATTTCTGGAGTATGCATGTGCTGTGTCTGAGGATGTGTTGTTTCGCCTGATGACTTCATCATTGGGGAGGGGAAGGTAACGAGAGAAGATTAGCTGCCTGTTGATTTCTTCTTGGCCATCATCCTATCCAGGATCGGCTTAATCTTTGCGTTTTCTGCGCTGATCTTCTCCGGACCTAGTTCCTTCAATTGCCCACCCATCTCTTTCATGAGTTCTGCGAACTTCAGCCCTTCTGCGGCTGAAACATACTCAACTCTGAAGCGTTGAGGACTCAAACCAAGTTTCTCCAGCATCGGCGCTAAGGCATCCATTCGAGCCTTCATCTTCCAGTTTCCGCTGATATAGTGACAATCGTAAGGTAGATGGCATGCACCAATTAACACCATGCCTGCTCCAAGTCGGAAGGCTTCTAAGACAAAATCCCTATCTACGCGTCCAGAGCACATTAATCTGATAGGCCTGATAAGAGGTGGATACTCGAATCGGCTTGTGCCTGCCAAGTCGGCGCCTGCGTAACAACACCAATTACACAGGAATCCTAGGATTTTGTTTTCAGGATTCTCATCCAAAGCCGCGCTTATTTGAGCGAAGATTTGCTCGTCTGTGAAGTGATTCTGTGTAATGGCGTCGGCAGGGCATTCTGCAACGCACGTACCGCAGCCGTGACACATAGCTGTTAAGACCTCTGCGGGCTTACCTTCAAGCGCTTCTATTGCTCCATAAGGGCACCGTTCCGCGCATATGCCGCACTTGACTTTTGTGTTCCTGCATTTCTCAGGGTCAACATTTGCAACGATAGGCTCTATTTTCCATTTCTCTTTTGAGAGGATTGTTGCAGCTCGGGCTGCAGCTCCACTTCCTTGAGACACACTATATGGAATATCTTTTGGAGCTTGGCAAGCTCCAGCAAGAAATATCCCATCAGCTGGCGTATCCATCGGCTTCAGTTTTGGGTGGCTTTCCATGAAGAAGCCATCAGTTCCTCTTGAGATGTTAAGAGCTCTAGCCATGTCGGCTGCATCTGATTTGGGTACAGCTGCCGTACATAAGACAACCATTTCGGCAGGTAACTCAATTGGCTGGTTTAGGGTCATGTCTTCTGCCCTAATAGTTAAGTTCTTGGTTTCCGCGTCTTCGAGGATGTGGCTTGTGCGTCCTCTAATGAAGTTTACGCCTAGGTTTCGTGCTCGTCTGTAGAACTCCTCGTAGCCTTTGAAGTGAGCCCGTATGTCCATGTAAATGATGTAGACCTCCACTTCGTCTTTGTACTTCTCTTTTAGAAGGATTGCATTTTTCAAAGCATACATACAGCAGAACCCTGAGCAATACTCGTATTTCTTGAGGTTACGAGAGCCAACACACTGTATAAAAGCGACTGTGTGAGGTTTCTTGCCATCCGAAAAACGAATAACTTTGCCACCTGTCGGTCCAGCTGCCAAAATGAGTCTTTCAAATTCCAAAGCAGTGATCACGTTGTCATATTTTCCATATCCATATAGTGGATCTTCAACGGGTAGATATACGTCGAAACCCGTGGCTACTACTATAGCACCTACATCCAGCTCCACTTCTTCCGGGCTTTGCTCAAAGTTTATTGCTCGTCTTGCTCCGCAAGCGTCAACGCATTTGAAGCATTCGATGCAATGATCCATGTTCACAGTGTACACTAACGGAACAGCTTGCTCAAAAGGAATGGATATTGCTTTTCTGACGCCCATATTAATGTCCCATTCGTTTGGGTACTCGATGGGACAAGCTTCTCTGCATTCACCGCATCCAGTGCAGTTGTCTTTGATTACATATCTCGGGTTTTTGCGGATCTTAACCTTGAAGTTTCCAACGTAACCGGAGACGCTAACCAAATCCGCATAAGATATGATTTCGATGTTAGAGTGTCGACCTACGTCTACCATCTTAGGGCCTTCAATGCATATGCTGCAGTCGAGCGTGGGAAATGTCTTGTCAAGCTGAGCCATATGGCCGCCGATGCTTTCAGTCTTTTCTAACAAGAATACTTTGTATCCCATTTCCGCGAGATCAAGAGCTGAGTTGATGCCTGCTATCCCACCGCCTATGACAAGTGCTCTGTCTGTCACGGGCACTTCGATTTCTTTCAGAGGCTGAAGCAGCCTAGCTTTCGCAACTGCCATTCGCACGATTTCCTTGGCCTTTTCTGTTGCCTCCTTTGGAGTGCTAGGATGGCACCATGATGAGAATTCCCGTATGTTTGCCATTTCGAAGAAAAAGGGGTTCAGATTTGCTTCAGCACAGGTTTTGCGGAATGTCGGCTCATGCATGCGTGGAGAACATGCTGCAACTACTACTCGGTTGAGCTTAAGCTCCTTTATTGCTTTCCTGATTTCTTCTTGTCCTGGATCAGCACATGTGTATCTATTGTCTTTTGTATAGACAACACCAGGCAACGTCTTTGCATATTCGATGACAGCTTTTACATCGATTACTCCAGCTATGTTGAGGCCGCAATGACAGACAAATACGCCAATTCTCGGCTCTTCTTTTTTCAGGTTCACCTAGCTCCCTTCCATTGCGTACGGTGAGATTATGCCGCTTGGGTCTACTCGCAAGTCCCTCAAAGCCAAGTCACTGGAAGAAAAGCCCAACGCCAGACCTAAGAGCTGAGGATAATGCAGAACGGGAATCTTGAAAGTCTCGGTGAACATTCTTTCTATTCGCAGCTGGTTGGTGTCAAACATCATATGGCAGAATGGACATACAGTGACCAGGATTTGGGCGCCAGCGTTTCTCATGCTGGAGAGCTTTTCCCGAGCGAGTTGGAGGGGAATCTTGTCGTTTACACCAGCAATTGGAGCGCCGCAGCATGACAGTTTGTCCTTGTAGTCCACATGTTTGGCGCCTGTTGCTTCAATCAAATTCTTGAGAACCTCTGGATCTTCAGAGTTGTCGAAGCTAACTTGCTTGGATGGACGTGAAACATGGCAGCCCGCATGATCAGCTACCTGCAGTTTTGTCAAAGGTTTCGTTACTGCATCTCTAATCTTCTCTAGACCCACGTCCTCTACTAATAGTTGCAGCAAATGCTTAGCTTCTACAGTACCATGAAACTCCATATTGATTTCTTTGAGGTAACCGTTGACTTTCTCCCTGAGCTCTTTGCTCTCCTTAAGTTTCTTGTTGACTTTCCGCAAAGTTCCAGCACACCCTGGGCATAGGGCAACAATGTCAAGTTTTTTCTGTTCAGCAACGCAGAGATTTCTAGCTGCTAAAGAAAGCATCATCTCGTGATTAACAGGATCTATTGGAAGCCCGCAGCAGTTATAATCAGGCATTTCCACCAGTTTAACTCCAAGCTTTGCGAGAACCTTGCGTGTGGAGATCTCGTAGCTTGAAACCCGATAAGGGATGGCGCAGCCTAAGAAGAGCAGAAATTCCTTGTTTGCAGACTGCCCTGATTTGATCATTTTCGTTCAGTTTCCTTCAGCGTCTTTGAAAATCCAGTTGCATTAGCTAATTTCAACATGTCATTGAGGTCGCTCTTGGGCAAGGGTGGTAATCCAACGATTTCTCTCTTCTTAAGTCGCAATTCGGGGATTTCGTAAGCAACGCCAATTCTCAGAATATTGGACCCCAATTCTCTGAAAATCAATGGCATGAATCCCTCTCTCACCGCGAAATTCCTCAGAATTCGAATCACGCTTGCCACCTCAACATCCTGCGGGCAACGATCTGTGCATGTGAAACAAGCTGCACACAGCCAAAGGGTGTCGCTAGAGAGCACTCTGTCTCTCAAGCCAAGCTGAGCCATGCGTATTATCATCCGAGGCCTATAGGTGTCGCTAAACCTAGCGATAGGGCAGTCGGAGGTGCATGTGCCACATTGAAAACATTGTTTGAGCTTCTCTCCATCATGCATCGCACTGATCTCATACTTGAAGCCAAGATTGAGTTCATGAGCTCTTATAGGTGCATTAATGCCGATCCGGGCTGCTTTTCCAGCATCCTCATCTCTTCCTGGTTTTGCCGCGGCATCTGACATTCTATTTTTTCCTCTCCATCATACGTCTTTTCACAGCTTCCATAGTTCTCTTTCTTCCTTTTCCACGAAGTTCTTTAGTCATTTCAGTTGTGGAGGTCAACTTTTCCAGAGCCTTGTTCCATGCCCCTGAGCGAACAGGAGTGTGGTAGATTGTTGCACGAGAAAGCTCTAGCGCCCCTTCTTCTGGGCAAGCGATCCTGCATGCGCCACAGTATGTGCAGAATTGCTCGTTAACATATATTTTCCCGTCTTTATCAGAGAGATAGAGAGCGTTAGGTATTGGGCAGACATCTAAACAATCTTGGCAGCTGCTGGGGCACTTTTCTCTGTTGATCTTCAGTTTTCCAGTGAATATATTGCGGATGTGAATAGCATCTTCGGGGCATTTTGCTTCGCAGATATGACAAGCAGGGCATTTCTCTTCTTGAGCGTCTACTATGACCGACTTAGTCTTAGGGTTCGATTTGACAGAGATTATTTCCAGTGGGCAAGCCTTCTCGCATTCAACGCAGTCTGGTGGGCATTTCTCTGTGTCCACAGAGATTTCATGTATAAGCTGGGGAAAACTCTCCTTTTCCACAACGACTTCGACATCTCTTCCATCTATGTTGACTTGTGCTGCACCAAAAGGGCAAATGGCGCTACATATACCGCAATAATCGCACTTTGTCTCTTCTACATCAACTGTTGGACAAGCAGCCTTCTGGCCTCGTTGTTTCAGTTGCCTTTTTGTTTCAAGGGCTTCTCTGGGGCAAACTAGGCTGCACAACTCGCATCCTACACACAATTTTCGGTCGATGACCAGCCTGTACTTTTTCGCATGTTGCGTTCTTTCTATTATAAGGCAGTTGCCCGCTTCAGACTTTCGAATTCTCATCGGCATGCCTGTCACCCGATATAGAGCATAAACATCGCATGTAACAACGCAATTGTCTGCTTAAGACCTTGACATAAGTAAAGGTCTATATATAGTTTCCATGTTTGCCACGGCAACTCGGTGTTAGCATGCTCAAAGGAAAGCTGCCCAGTTTTGCTCATATCATGAGTGTATATCCATAGCGAGTTTTCTCTTGATGATCGAGAAGAAAACCTACTTGCAGTAGAGGTTAAATATTCGTTCTTGAATAGAAAAAAGTGAAGGGTCTGACACGGCGAGTCGAGATGGAGATTAGCAAGGATGATTTCCGAAGGATGTTCCCTAAGTTGGCGAAGGAAATGAGAAAAGATAGGCTCAAGGTCACGATGAATTCTATCCGTTCAAGCAAAAGAACCGCTGAGAAGAAGACAGCAGCTCAAAGAAACTTCTCGAACTATAACCCTGACATAATCGATTTCCTGCGAAGATGTGATAACAAGGCGCAAGCAGAAGAAATAATAACCTACATGGAAAACCGTGGCGAGATAACGCTGAACTACGCAAGAAAATTGCGTCAACAGCTTCGGAATAATGGTGTGCGTAGCTTTGGTTCGAAGAAAGAAGAAGGCTACTATTTCGAAATGAGCGAAGGCTAGTCTGTCCGACATTGACCTCTGAGGGCGAGGGTGGAGTTTCCACACTCGTAATCCATTCTTTCCGCATATGACTAATACTGAACTTAGTCTACATTTCTTGATGGAGCTAGAATCTTCATCGTCATAGCGTTACAGTAGCGCAGGAAACATCTAGGAAGGCTGGAAACTCGTGAAATCTGTCTAAGCTCTATGCGACTTCGGGAGAAAAGTTTCAGGCTGGCGAAATGACACCTTTACTCACTTGATTTCCCTTGTTCAAAGGAAAGTAAATAAGGATAACCTGTAATACTTAGGAAGACCGGCCTAAGAGGCATGAAAATGAGAAAGATAATGTTATTCTTTGTGTTACTAGCGTTCTCGCTAACACTAATTCCAGCATTGGTCCCAAACGATGCTTACGGAGCTACCTCGACGCTCATTCAGGTGGACAGGATAGATCGCATTGTTACACCTCTTTATGGGGGTCTTCTTCTCGTCAACGACACTGTAAGAATATCCCCCACTGCTGTGAACGCTGTAATCAGGGATTTTTCTCTGGGATTTCCTCTGAGCTATAGATCAAACCTTCAACTTGCTATCGCGTATGGCGAAGATCCAGATACGCTACTGGATGTGTTTCTTGACACAGGGATAGGAGTGATCGGTTACTATGGGATAACAGTAGCTTTTCCTGAAGAAACTCAGAATGCGCTTTATGAGGGGCAACCACATGTGTTCACAGTTGTGTGGCTATTTCAGGACTTGATTGAATCATCTACGAAGGCCGTGAATGAAACCACAGAGTATGTATTCACATTTGATTTTCCCGTACTTCCCTCTCTAGCTCAAGAAGCTTCAATCTGCAACACAACTGTTGTCCTACCTGAGAGAACGACATTGAACCAGAGTGGGTTTGCTTTTGAAGTAATTCAACAGGACGACGTACATTATTTAGGATACGTAAGAAGCCCGCTTCCAGCTTTTTCTCACACATCCGCAGAGATCAGCTTCAGTTCTGGAGACAAAGATCTTTTTGCATGCTTTTCCGTTGAAAAGCTGGAAAGGGAAGTGGGTGTCGATACTAGTGGTCGAATCTCGTTCTCGGATCGATTTCTACTGGAGAGCAAGACTGCTTTCGCGATCAGCAAAATCCGACTGCAGCTACCTGACGACGCGAGTGGAATCTCTGCATTTGATGAACAAGGAGCAAAGCTGCTTACCAACGTCGCAGTAAACACTTCAAGTGTCTATGAAATTTCCCTTGATTTGCTCGTGGGTCAATCGAGAAGTTTCAACCTGGTGTACGACTTGTCTGTTGATGACTCTCTTAATCAGCAAGACTCACAAGCCTACAGATTCGATCTACGTATCCCTGAGGAGCTGCAGCTAATGCTGATCGATTTCAGACTGAGGATAGTGTTTCCCGAAGGTGCGATTATTGAAGCTTTCCCAGATGGGAGATTCAGTATTCACAAGGATGTTTTTCAGGAAACTCTTCTTCTGTCGCAACCAAATGTAACATGGTTTGAAAAGGAAGTGTGGGATTTCTCATTTAGCTACTCTCCTTTCTGGGCATCCTTTAGACCTACCCTGTGGACAACGGCTTTTGTTGTAATCGGGTCGATCATAGCTTTTGCTTGGAAGAGACCGAAAGCTCCCGCGTCTGTTTCAGTAATTCTTGTGCCGAGGGAAACCTTGAATGAATTTATAGAGACGTATGAAGAAAAGAACAGAACCCTTTCTGATATGGAGCACCTCAAACAAAGGGCTGTGAAGGGAAGAATTTCAAGGCGCCGATATAAAGTTAGAAAGACTACACTGGAGAACCAAGTCTCTGGGTTATCCAAGAGACTGGCTGACCTTCGGAAGAAGATTGTAAGCAGCGGGGCGAAATATGTCGCTGTCATGAGACAGCTTGAGGTCGCAGAAACTCAGCTTGACAACATTGAGGCAGACATTAGGCGGATTGAGATACGATTCAAGCGAGGAGAGTTTTCCGCTCAAACCTATCGACAACTGCTTGAGAACGATCTGCGACGAAAAGAGAGAGCAAGAACAACCATTGAGGGCGTTCTTCTTAGGCTTAGAGAGTAGAGATGCGGATTGAAGCCGTCCTGAATGTTTTTATTCTTGAGATCATCTCATCTTGTTTCTGCTAAGGTGGAAGAATGGTAGAAATTCAAGTGAGTACAGAGAAATGCGATGCCTGCAACACTTGTATCGATACATGCCCTGTGGAAGTGTACGAGATTAAGGATGGAAAATCTGTACCTGCTAGACAGGGGGAATGCCTAGCATGCAAAGCCTGCGAAGCGCAGTGTCCAAACGGAGCAATACAGGTGACTGAGTAAGGTCAAAGCTCCAGACTCCAGAAAGCCGATTGCATACGCTTTGCTTCTTTAATTACTTTCTCCGCTCTCTTGTCAGCTCTGGGACTCCTGGGCAGATTCATCTCTTCCATTGTCTCATAATGAAATCCGGCCATTTCAGAAATCGCGGATAATGCGAGCCAGCCAAGACAGCCAAGATCATAACCACCTTCTAGCAGAGCGACGAATCGAGACTCACTGAATTCCGCTGCAACGTTTATCATTCTCCTAAAAGCCATGATATAGGCCGTTGCGGAAAGATTGAGTCTTGCGACTGGGTCACCGTAGTAGCCATCAAAGCCTGCGGACATTAATACGAATTCCGGCCTGTATTGCTTTGCAACTGGCACCACAACCTCGGCAATGGCTTTCAAATATGGCTTGTCACCTGTGTATAACGGAAAAGGAACATTGACAGTATATCCCAATCCATCGCACTTCCCGATCTCGTCAATAAACCCAGTCCCTGGAAAATCTGAAGGATCTTCATGCAGGCTCATGTACAGGACTCTACTAGTATCGTAGAAAATCTCTTGAGTCCCGTTTCCATGATGAGCGTCTATGTCCAAGATTAGAATTCGCTTCAGGTGGTGTCTTCTAATCAGATGAGATGCTGCCACAGCTATGTTGTTGAATACGCAGAAACCAGAAGCGTAGTATGGTCCTGCGTGGTGTCCGGGCGGCCTAACCAAGGCGAACGCGTTTCTAAACTGTTTTTTCGCCACCAAGTCCACTGCTTTCAATGCGCCTCCAACAGCGTAGCGGGCAACCTCAAAGGTTCTCTCAGAGGCCACAGTATCCCCCAGGTCAAGTAGTCCCCCTCCAGTTTCACAGACGTGCTTCACCAATCTGATGTGTTCAGGTGCGTGTGTGAGCTCAAGGTCCTTCAGCGTCGCCAGGCGTGGTTTGACTAGTCTACACCCAACCCCAGTCGAGGATAGATCAAGCTTGTTTACCTCTTTGACTATTACTCTAAGCCGCTTTGCTGTTTCCGGATGTCCCAAGCCAGTGTAGTGCTCGTAGTATTTTGGTGTAAAAACTATCGCTGTTCTAGGCATTCCCCTTTCGTCCTACTATAGACTTCTCCGAGAATCCCATGGAGATATCGTCGCAAAGTCAACCGTCTCTTTTTCGCAAGCTTCTTCAAGGCTTTGTTCACGCCAGTTGTGTATTGTATAGCCCTTTTCTTCTTTTCAGCTATGAACCTTGGCACTCCGATTTCTCTGGCCAACCGTCTGAGAATTCTCTTTCGTAAAGGGTCAACTGTGGATCTAATCTTTAGTTTTGTGGGAAGACTCAGAGCTAGGTGGATTGTTTCCCAATCGACAAATGGCATTCTTAGTTCGATTTTGTTAAAGGCGCACACTTTGTTGTCTCTCTGCATGTTTCTCTCGTGGGAAGAGATCAGATCTGTGAAAATCTTCTTCTGTAGACCGTCATGGCCATGCTTCGCGTATTCCTTGAGGTAGATATGATATCCTCCGAAGAGCTCATCAGCTCCCTGCCCAGTCATCAATACGTGAAACCCAAGTTTGGCGGTCTGCTCAGCAGCCCAGAAGAGAGGTGCTGCAATACTAGCTTGCAGAGGACTAGAATCTTCAATTAACCATAAAACCTTTGGCAAGTCTATTTCCAAGTCTTCAATGGAATACTCTGCAAAGCTTAAGGGCAACCTCAGGGCGTTGGCAGCACGCTTGACAAAGGCAGTTTCTTCCTGGTTCTCCATTGATACATAGATTAGATGCGGGTCACTATCTGATTGCATTGCGAGATAAGCAATTATACTGCTGTCAATCCCACCGGAAAACGCTATTGCAGTATTTTCTACATCCGAAACACGTTCCATTGTTGAGTGATACAGGGTGCTCTTGAGCTTCTCAACCGCTGTTTTCATTGTAATCTTTTGGAGGCAAGGTTGTTTGATTGCTTTTGCATTCTTGAAGTGAAATCCCTTTTGAGTTATGGTCGCGGATTTTCCGGGTGGGAATGGATATGTCTGTGTAATGCCTATTCTCCAAAGGGCTTTTCGTTCTGAAGCTACGGCGGAAAAACTCTTGTTCTCTCCGAAGTATAGTGGACATGATCCAATCGGATCTCGCCCTACAACGACTCCGTTCTTTTCATTGATCGCAAAAACATAGTCACCACTAAGCTCTCTTATTAGATGAGTCGACTTGTCCCTATTGTGTTCTAGATCTTGAATGATAGATTCCAGTTCACTTCTAGAAATTGTTGGAAAAAGCCGGCCTTCTAGAGCGAAAGAAAAATTATTCTCAAGGATCAGTTGGGCTTCATCTGTGGGCAAAATGTCATAGGAATTTTGCCCAATTAGAGCCGAAGCTTCAATGCTTTCTTGCTTAAGCTGTTGCAGATTTTCTTTCATTGTGATCTGATCTGGCATGGCAACTGCGCAAGCACTAACGCCCCTATGCTCGAGAGTCTGAAGCATAAGGATGAGAACATCAGAGATATTCGTGCACCTTTTGCCTACAACCGCGGCCAGAGCACCCATCTGGTATCCTCCTCAGACGATAGAATAAGCGAAAACGCTAAAAAGCTAATCCTTAAAGCAGCATAATGCAAACTTGCTTTGGGGGAACTTGGATGACGATTCTTCCCATTGATACAGGACGTTACGGAACAAGAGAAATGAAGCTGGTTTTCGATGAAAAGAACAAGCTTCAGAGGATGCTAGATGTTGAAGCTGCCCTCGCGTGGGCTCACGCTGAAGTAGGAGAGATCCCTCGAAAAGACGCTGATTACATTGCGAGCAAAGCCTCAACAAGATACGTTAAACTTAAACGTGTCAAAGAAATCGAACAAGAAATCAGGCACGAGACCGCGTCAGTTGTAAGAGCTCTATCGGAACAATGCAGCTCCAGCAGCGCTTACGTTCATCTTGGTGCCACAAGCTATGACATAATTGACACTGCAAACGCGCTTCTGCTGAAAGAGGCTATCACCCTCATATGCGAAAAGCAGGTTGCCTTGCAGAAGGTTCTCATTAAGAAGGCTGATAGATACAAGAAGACCATAATAATAGGCAGGACGCATGGGCAACATGCTTTGCCGACCACGCTTGGCTTTAAATTTGCGGTGTGGATGCGTGAGAATGCTAGAAACATCGAAAGGCTAGAACAATGTGCTGAACGCTTGCTGGTTGGAAAAATGACTGGTGCTGTGGGCACTCAAGCTGGACTAGGGCAACATGGCACAAGAATTCAAGAACTTGTCATGAAACGACTCGGAATAGGCTATGCCGACATTTCCACACAGATCTTACAGAGAGATCGCCACGCAGAACTTGTTTGCTTACTAGCCATCATTGCATCCTCTCTAGATAACATAGCTTCAGAGATTCGGGAGTTGCAGCGTCCAGAAATCGCAGAAGCATTTGAAGCCTTTGAGTACAAAAAGCAAGTAGGCAGTTCTTCAATGTCTCAGAAACGAAACCCAGAGATCAGTGAACGAATATGCGGGCTGGCAAAGATTTTGAGGGGCTTAGTTGTTCCCTCACTCGAAAACGTTACAACTTGGCATGAAAGAGACCTTACTCAATCCTCATCTGAGCGTTTCACAATCCCGGAAGCTTGCGTTCTAATCGACTACATTCTATTCCTCGCCATAAACGTCCTTAAGAGCCTGCGAGTTGACGAGAAACAGATGCAGCGAAATCTGATGATTACCCAGGGAAGAACAATGGCTGAAGCAATCATGACAATCCTTGTTAAGAAAGGCATGAACCGCCAAGTGGCGCTTGAACTTCTCAGACAACTTACTGTTGAGAGCGAACTGAAAGGAAGGAATTTCGAAAAGGTTCTTGCCAAAGATGGAAGAGTCCGAGATTTCTTGAATGAGAGAGAAATCCGTGAAGCTTTGAACCCTCAGAACTACTTAGGTACAGCTGTTGAACAAGTGAAACTCATGATAGAGAAGACGAAAGAGGAAATTGCAGGAAGACCTTGAGTCCTATTCTTAGGCACCAAACCTGCGTTTGCGTTGCTGATAGGTTCTAATCGCCCGTAGCAAGTCTATTCGCCTAAAATCGGGCCAAAACACATCCAGGAAACACAGCTCACTGTAGGCACTCTGCCAGAGCAGGAATCCACTCAGTCGTTCTTCTCCACTTGTTCTTATTATCAAGTCAGGATCAGGCTTTGGCATATAGGCCGTGTACAAGAACTTCTCAAATGTGTCTTCAGTTATCTTCTCGATAGGCAACTCACCAAACTTCACTTTCTCAGCAATCTTCTTAGCGGCATCAACTATCTCCGCTCTTCCTCCATAGGCCAAGGCCACCGTCAAGAACTGGTTGCTATGCTTCTGCGTAGATTCCTCGACCTTGCGGATTAACTCCTGCAGCTTTTTAGGCAAGAGTTCGATTCTTCCGATAACTTTCACTCGAACTTTGGCCTTCTGAATTCTTTCATCCACCAAAACATCCTGCAGTTTCTTTTCTGCGATTCGCAGAATCTCTTGAACCTCGCTTGGAGCACGATTAAAATTCTCAGTGGAGAAAGAATACAATGTGACACAATGCACACCCAAGTCCAAACACCAGTCAAGTAGCTGACTAACCCTGTCAGCTCCATATAGGTGGCCAATCTTGGAATCGAGAAGTCTGCTCGCTGCCCAACGCCTGTTTCCATCCAGAATGATTGCTATATGCTCAGGCATTTTGCCTCCTTTTACTTGGTGCCACAGCCATCCTTCATAAATTCTATAAGCACCAATAGCTGAGAGCAATCCTTTAAGCATGAATTTGAAACCTCAAAGCCGTGCATTTTCTAGTGCATGGGCACAAACGCAATTGCGTGTCTTCGGTAATGACATTATGGCTCCTATTAAGACTTCTCTAATAGTAGGCTTCATCCGGTTCGCTATAGAGGCGAGCTCACTTGTTATCTGTCGATTCTGCAGACCAACAGCCATGTTAGACACATAACAAAGGGAAGCATAACACATCTGCATCTCTCGGGCCAATGCAGCCTCCGGAACTCCAGTCATACCTACAATGTCGCATCCAAGAGATTGAAGCATCCTGACTTCAGCAGGTGTCTCGTATCGAGGCCCTTCGGTGCAAGCAAGAACTGCCTCTCCCCAAATCTTCTGTCCCACACGCTCACCTGCCCTCATCAAAACACTGCGAATCTCAGGACAATAGGGATAAGACATATCGACGTGTGCAACACGCCCTTCATCATAGAAGGTGCCTTCTCTCAACTTAGTGAAGTCCATGAAGTCCTTTGGAACGACTAAGCTTCCTGGCTTGAGGTTTTGCGTTAAGGCCCCTACAGCATTCGTGGCAAGAACGCGTTCTACGCCAACTTGGTGTAAGCCGAGAATGTTAGCGCGATAGTTTATGCGATGAGGCGGCACTGTGTGGCCAGTTTTGTGACGCGGGAGAAAGGCAACTTTCTCTGTTTTGAGTTTGCCAATCGACATTGAAGGTACAAGTCCAAAAGGAGTGCCAACTTGAATATGATTGGCTTCATCAAGCAAATCCTCCAGGCCGCTGCCTCCAATGATCCCCACGCTAACTTTGGTCGAACTCTTCAATCTTCTCTTTCCTCTTCTTGAAGAAGCTGCCATATTTTATGTTAATTAGAAAGGCTACGAGAGTCATAGCTATAGCCAACATGATGCCGATGAATATTGTGAAGACCAGCTCGGCTCCTGTTCTTGTTGGATCGATGAATATGCTTGAGACTTGACCGAACAATTGGGAGGACCAAGCGATCACAACAATGAAAACCAGCGTTCGAAGCAGTCGAATGTCCCGTTCGAAATACCAGCGGACAGCTCTGCCCGATAGCACGACGCAGATTCCGATTACAATTAGATATATACCATGTCTTATGAACTCCCCAACAAATGTGGGCAGTAGCTGTACCCAGTCCCCGACTGTGGTAGGGGGACTAATGATAGCTGATGCTGCTTCATTCAGCCCAAGAAATACTCCGACACCAGCTGCAATTATCCCAGCTGCTACAGCAAAACCTGCAATCTGAACAGGAAGAGGAGGCGGTTCATACTCCCTTATCCACCGAACCAAGCCCATAGCTGTCCTGTCAAGACCGAACCCTCTCACGAAGAAAATTGCTCCAAGGACTATCAGAAAGGCAATCCAAGTGTAATACAACCAACCTCCCAGATACATAATTGCCAATATTATCAGCAATAATCCTGGAACCCCTAGCGCGATCCTAGAGTATCGTGGGTTCTCTGTAATCATTTTGAGATACTTGCCGAAAAGCGCTGCAGTTTCCTCAATTGATTCGCTGTGCTTGACGATTATTCTCCTAATCGAGGTCACAGGCACTCTTGACTCAACTAGCGGTAACACTGCTTCATCAGAGTAGCCATCCGTCACCAAGATCACACTGCTTGCGGGGAATTCTTCTAGAACTTGGTTTAGTTCTCGAACGATCTTTCTATCCGCTTCAACACCAAGCAGTTTAGATCCTGAAACTGTGGCAACTTGGAACTTCTCGTGGGGCTGTCCACCTATCTTCAGTTGGTCGTATATGCGAACAGCTTCAAACATAGCGTTGGCGTCTGGCTCTTCGGGATCCTTGAGCGCAAGAGAGACGGCTGCATCCAAGTTTCTTTTTCGACCTAGTATCGGCGTGCGGTCTTCTGTTATGATGTTTATATCACCGTCTCTATCGACGCAAAGAACGATTAGCCATTCTTCCTTTTGTTTTTTCGCCATCTGCAGCTTCCACTTTTCAGTGCCAGTTTACCAGGGCTTTAACTCTGTACTGGTCTAATATGAAACTTCGCGTGTGGTTTAACATTTACTGGATATCTTCTTCACCTAGAAGTTTCAACTCTTCAATAGTCAACTTCTCTCCTTGCTTCAACTTTCTCAACGTTTCTGCCCTCAGCTTCTTCAATGTCTCGTCATGCCTCAACACCTTCTCCGTTTCCTTGCTCTCTCTGACTTGTCTCTTCAAAGCTTGAAGTTCTGATCTGATTTTCAGAGAGAACTGGTGTATCTCATTGGATTTCCGTTTCATCTGTAGGACGCTCCGATGGTATCTGTCAGCTTCTTTCTGTAGAGACCTTGCCTTTTTTAGAAACTCTTGCATTTTGCTGTGCGAATTCTGGCTTTTGCTGGCTAGTTTCAGCAGTTCCGTGTGAGAACGATTGGCTTCTTCCTCTATTGCATCTATTTCTTTTCGCAATCTTCCGATTTCGTTTCGTGTGGTTTCTATCTTTCTTAGGATGTCCAGTTGGGTTTCAAGGGAGTCTGCCTCTTTCACAAGTGGTTTTTCTTCTTCAAGTGTCAAGGAGGATGTTTGGATTTTCCATTCGATTTTTTCCTTCCTTTTCATTATGTCGCTGGCAGTTTCCTTTGGCTTCTTCTTTGATAGTGTAGGCAGCTTTCCCTTCAACTTATTGATTTTCTGGAGTTTCTCGGTTATCAGAAGCCTTCTTCCGTCTCTATACGTCTTTAGCGCGTTTACCTCCGCGTTTATCTCATCTCTTTTTGCCCTTAGTTTGAGGGCTTCATCTCTCAAGTCATTAATTTGCTTGTGAATTGAATCTCTTTTATCCACCCATCGATTCATTTCTTCGTTGAAGCTGTGACGTTGTTGTACGATGGGTTTGAGCTTTTCTTCAAGTTGCTTGATCTTTCTAGCTGTGTTATCAGGCATCAGGTTGGCCTCCTCAACTTGTGCATTTCTTGGTCTGCAATTGGTCAGTGATACGAGGCGAAGAGTAGTTCCTCCTCTGGTTTGATTGGGAAGATGGTGTTCAAATGTGAAGAGCTATTCTCATCCAAGACTTCGCTCTGGCCTAGGTTAAGAACATGATTATTCAAGAATAATCCTTGCATCGACCGTCTGTGCTCCCCTCTCATAGATTAGTACAGGATTCAAATCCAGTTCCTTTACTAGTGGGTGACTCATTATGAGTTTCGAAGTGTTTACTATGATGTCAGCCACGATTTCTGTATCCAAGGTTGGGTGATTTCTATATCCTTTCAGGACAGGGTACGCCTTTATTTCAGTGATCATCAAATCGGCTTCGTGCTTCGAGACAGGCGCAATGCGAAAGGCTACATCATTGAGGACTTCCGCGAAGATTCCTCCTAGACCAAACATCACTGTTGGGCCGAATTGAGTGTCTCTTATGGCTCCTATTATGACTTCAGTTGAAGGTGGCGCCATCTCCTGCACTAGGACTCCTACAATCTTTGCTCCTGGGCAGTGCTTGTGTGTGTTCTCTAAGATCTTTCTGTAACCTTCTATCACTTCGCTCGATGTGTTCAGGCCAATGATTACTCCCCCAATATCTGATTTGTGGATTATGTCAGGCGAAAGGATCTTGAGTACAACAGGAAAGCTAAGTTGTTCAGCAAGCTTCACAGCTTCATCTTGCTCTCGGGCTATATTGAACTTGGTAACAGGGATTCCATAAGCTTGGCATGCAGTTTTGGCTTCAGACTCCAGTAAGTTCTTTCGACCATCTCTTTGGGCACCGGCAAGGATTTCTGAAACTATTTCCATGGCTCACTCCTTTGTGTATTTAGCTAGGAAAACAGCCTCAAATATTTTGGCTTATCCCCCATATGAAATGTGTGGCCATGTCAGAGTTTCTTGGCAAAGCAGTTATGTTGCCGTGAACTAGTGTGACTGTGGAAATCTCTAAATAAATTCTTAACATACTTTGTAGATAGACCATAAGAATCATGGAAGTGCCACTCGTATCCGAATCTATCGAAATACGCGCTGAGGGATTGAAGGCTTGGCTTGAGAGAGAAGCAGCCAAATCCTTGCTGCCTCTCAACAAGCAAGGAGCGAGAATTACTGAGAAGATCGAGGCGCGATTAAGCGATGTTAGAAGAGCCTGCGAAAAGCTAGCAGAAGAAGCGAAGAAAGAAACCGAAAAAGGAAGGGCAGCAAGAAAATCGAAAGCCACTGAGAAACTTTCTAGATACTTCCTCAAACAGATCGATGCAATCGGTTTCCCGGATGATATGACTTTCAGTGAGCTGAACAAGGCGCATAGAGACTCAAAAAAAATGCTCTCTCTAGTTTCTCGCGAAAGAGCGGTGTGGTTTCCTAGAATCTCACCGCTATTCATCCTTGCGAGAAGACGCGTCGATTTCGCGTTTGTTAGGTTGACGAATGAAATCTCGACTCTTGGAAAATTCCTGAGCGATGATTATGTCAGAGCTAGGGACATAGAGAAGCTTCTTTCAGAAAGTGATGAAATTGCAAGATTGCAGGATGCCTTGAATCGAGTAGATAGACGAAAGAGCGTAGTCGCAAACAGGCTGCAGACTGTTCAGAGTGAGATTGAGGAAAGCCAACGAGGAATTGAAGATGCTGAGAACATAGAACAGCTTGGTGAATTGACAGAGATAAATCAGACTATTCAAATGCTGGCTAGTAAGGTAAAACATGAGATTAGACATTTGGAGAAGCCCTTTATCAAGTTCTTGAATCTAAGAAGCGCAGCGTATCCACTTGGTTCTGGGGAGGTGGAAAGATTAAACATGTACTTGAAAGATCCTTTTACTGCGCTTGCAATGGAGGAAGATGGCTATCCGATTCTCAAGAGCATACTCCTTAAGATAGAGCATGCAATTAACGAAAGCAAGCTCAAGCTAAAGAGGAGCCGATTAAGAAAGGCTCTAGAGGAGATAGATGCTATTTTGAGAAATCACAAACTGGAGGCTCTGCAGAAAGATTGTTCCAAAGCATTTTCTCTGAGAAAGCGCCTGATTTCGACGGATGAGACCGCTGCTGCTAAACGTGCATTGAAGGAGCTTCATGGAAAACTTGCTGAACTGCAAAGACGAAAGAAGTCTATCGAGGCTCGATTCAGCAGAGTGGAAAATCAGCGATTTGAGTTAATAGGAAAGTTGGGAGAACAAAAGAAAATCATTGAAGATTTGGTGTGTGAAGTCCTCGAAAAGAAGATAAATCTGCGATTCTAAGAACTGTTCTTGTGTACGATAGGATGCAGGTTGCGCCTTTTGATTTGTCGCCGTCGTAACATTGGTCGGGCGGGCGGGATTTGAACCTGCGACACTCCGGTTACTGCCTAGGCTGCATGTATGCTCGGTAGGCTGAGCGAGGCCTACCATGTTGGCAGGCGTCTACAGCGTCTCCGTTTGTCAGCTATAACTGACAAACTCGGAAGCTCTACCAAGCTGAGCTACCGCCCGATCGGATCTCGCCATTGGTAAAAAAAGGGAGTGGATAATTTATGGGTTTCGTTAGCTCATGAGCGCCTCGAATCTCGATCGAAATCGCTGCCTAATAACCATATACCCATGAATATTTCTCATCGAGGTACTCAAGATATGGCTTGACGTTTATTGGTTCACCAGCTACTTTCCTGAGGAGTTCCTGCGGATCATAGAGGTTTCCCCGCAAATAGATGTTTTGGGTTAGCCATTGTTTGGCTGCCTTGAAGTTACCACTTTCTAGCTCGCTCTTCCAATGGGGAAGATCACTTTCCATTTTGCTGAGGATTTGTCCACTGTATATGTTTCCTAAAGCATATGTTGGAAAGTAGCCAAAATATCCGCTAGCCCAGTGTGTGTCCTGCATTACACCCTCCGAGTCGTTTTCTATCTTTACGCCAAGATAATCCCTGTATTTTTCGTTCCAGATGTCAGGGAGTTCTGCGACACTGATGTTTCCAGGAATCAAGTCACGCTCAATCTCAAAGCGTATTATCACATGTAGGCAGTAGGTGACTTCATCTGCTTCTACGCGGATCTTCGAAGGCTTCACTTGGTTGATAGATCTGACGAAATCATCTAGAGTGACAGCAGAGAATACTTCACCTGTGCGCTCCTTCAGCTTGGGATAGAAGTACTGCCAGAATTCTCGCGATCTCCCCACTATGTTTTCGAGGAAGCGTGATTGGGATTCATGAAATCCCAATGAGCATGAATCGCCAATTGGCTGGAACATCCATTCAGATCTCAGGCTTTGATCGTAGATTGCGTGGCCACCCTCATGGAGGATGGAAAATAACGAGGATGCTAGATTGTCTTCATAGTAGTGAGTTGTGATACGCACGTCGTCGTAGTAGCCCGTAGTGAAAGGGTGTTCAGTTTCATCGATTCTACCTCCTGCAGTTGGCGAATCTACATCATACTCCATAAATCTGGCGAGTTCCTTTGAGATCAGCCGTTGAATGTCAAATGGAATCTTACGATCCAGAATTCCCGCCTTAGGCTGCTTAGATGCGCTTTGGCATTTTCTAAGGATGCTAATCAATCCCTTCCTTAGCTCTGAGAAGACCTCTGAAATGGTCTCTGAAGTCATTTTAGGCTCGAAAATGTCTATTAGTGCATCATACGATGTCTTTGTGCCCTTGACTTCCTTTAAGATGTCGCCAGCTTGCTTCCTCAATTCTAAGATTTTCTCAAGCTCTGGCTTAAACATGGAGAAGTCTTTAGCTGCTTTCGCCTTCTTCCATATATCGACCGCTATGGCCTGTTGTTTTGCTGTTTCGACCACCAGCTTCTCAGGAAGCTTGGTTTGTTCATCGTAGGTCTTCCGAACGAGATATACATTTCTTTTCTGCTGCTCACTCAAATGCTCATAACCAGTGTGTTTCCTGATATCTGAAAGAAGCGTTTCAATCTCAGGATCAGTGATCATTCGGTGTAGAATCTGGCTGAGCTTAGCTAGCTGTTGGCTTCGTAGCTTAATGCCTTTTGGTGGCATTTTTGTCTCCATGTCCCAGCTAATGATTGATTGAACTGTTCCAATTGTAACTGCATCCTTGCTTTTGTCCATGAGCTTATCATAGTTCGACTTTAACGTATCCGCTAACTGTGCCATGATTCATCGCCACGCATCGATAACAATCTTCAGCATATTTGAGCTTTTGCGCTCGAATCTAGCGTTCCCAGACCTTCCAGAAGCTTCTTACCCCGATCCAAATATTATAATGTGCATACTATCAGAATGTTCGAAGTGAATAAAGCAGGAATCGTATGTGATTATGGTTTTGTGGCGCCCTGGCCTAGTTCCACACTCGGATTCACACTCGGAAAAATACACTGTACATGTTTCATATATGCTTAGAAAAATGGAAGATTAAGTGATGTCTCCCTTGTGGGGCGGGTTCTGTCTTTTCCACTTTGATGATGTTTCTTCAGTTCTACTGCGCGGTATTTCCTTTCTGTAGACCCAAACCACCAGAGGAAGCGCGATTGTCAAATATGCAATGTGGACTATCACTCTAATCCATTCAGCTTTTACTGTGTACCCGAACATCACTGCAAATACTGAGCCGATTATGCCTTTATGATGAAACGGATTCTCTGATGGTATTTCTAGGTCATACGCGTACTCACTTAGCCAGCCTTGTTCAAACCCCATCTCCTCAGAATACTCCACCAGTTCATGAACTCCATAACCAGCTAACCCTCCGGCCAAGAGTACAAGTAATATGCTCGTGAAATAGAAGAATTTTCGAATGTTGATCTTCATACCGACAACGAAAATTGCGTAAGCGAGAACCAGCGACGCCATTACCCCGAGAGATGCTCCAATGATTGTACCGGTAGCATCATCCACTAAGAAGGGAGTCAAGAAAAGCACCGTTTCAAGCCCCTCCCGGAACACAACGATGAACGAAAAGGAGATGAGAGCAAGAGTCGCTCCTCGAGTAACAATATCCTTTACCCTCCTCTCCACTTCTTTTCGTAGCTCCTTGCCTTTGCGAGCCATCCAATAAATCATGGAAGATAGAACAACAACCGCGAAAAGAGTTGCAACTCCCTCAAACAGTGCCTTGGCAGGTCCGGAGAGGTCGCCATAAACAAGCCATATGGCGACTCCGAGAGCAAAACTGGCAGCTACTGCAATGTATACACCAAACCACGCATAACGAACCAATGGTTTTCTCCCAGTCCTTACCAAGTATGCCAGAATCATGGCCGTTATCAGCGCTGCTTCTAGGGCTTCCCTGAAAGCTAGTAAAAATTGACCAAACAAGAATGCTGTCCTCTCATTCTACTGTGCCTAGTTCTCTCTTGCGTGTGCTAGGCTTTCCTTCTGGTCTTGTATACGCTCTTTTTCGACGTCCTCAGTAATTTCAAGATACGATGATCGGCATTTCTCACAACAAAAATAGTGGATCTTGCCTGAGTTCGTTCCGTGGATGTACCGAGGTTTAGAGTCGTCTATTAACATTCCACAGAGTTTGCAGGATTTCTTGGTTAAAGCGTCACTTCTAACCGGTTTCCCACAGATGGGACACATTTTTTCCTTCATGTATTATTTCACTCCACCTTTTTTTACGAACTAACTATATCACCCAAAAGGAGAAAATTCGCATTACTACTTCTCCAAGTACTTTTGAGGATTTGCTTCAAAGGCTTTCAGGCATCCGGGTGCACAGAAGTAGTATGTCTTTCCTTTGTACGTTGTCTTGTGACTTGCTGCTTTCTCGTCAACATCCATGCCACAGACAGGATCTTTTGCCATACACCTTCACCTCCTACTGTGTTGAATCATTTTTCAGTTGGTCGTCTGCATTTTTGGTTTAAACCTCTTCAGGAGGGAGGCGTTGGTAACAACAGATACTGAACTGGTTGCCATTGCCGCAGCTGCGAAGACGGGGTCCAACAATATCGATGCTATTGGGTACAAGATGCCAGCGGCTACAGGGATTAGAGCTGTGTTATAGGCGAATGCCCAGAATAGACCTTGTTTAATCTTTGTCATCGTTGCTCTGCTCAATTGGATACTGGTGACGACATCTCTCAGATCATCTTTGACTAACACGATGTCCCCGGTCTCCATCGCGACATCAGTTCCGCTGCCTAGGGCTATCCCGATGTCTGCCTGCGCTAGCGCTGGCGCGTCATTTATGCCATCACCAACCATCGCCACTATTTTGCCTTCCTCCTGCAAGTTCTTTATCTCGTTAGCCTTGTCTCCAGGAAGTACATCTGCTAGCACACGGTTCATGTTCACCTGTCTCGCAATAGCTTTCGCCGTCCGTTCGTTGTCGCCTGTGATCATAATCACCTCTAAACCCATCTTCTGAAGGGTCTTCACAGCCTCAGCAGAGTACTCCATTAAAGTGTCAGCTACAGCAATTATGCCAGCAGCCTTCTTGTCTACACCTATAAGCATCGCAGTCTTTCCATCCTCCTCCAAGGACTTCATCTTCTCCTCGAGAAACTCGACGTTGACCTTGTTTTTCTTCATCAGCTTCCGGTTGCCCAGCAGTATCTCCATACCATTGTACTTCGCTTCCACACCGTGTCCAGGCAAGGCGTTGAAGAATTCTGGATCTGTGACTTTGATTTCCTTCTCCATCGCTCTCTTCACGATGGCCTCGCCGAGTGGGTGTTCAGAGTTCTTCTCTGCGACTGCTGCAAGCTGCAGCAGCTGCTCCTCACTGAATTCCCAATCCTCTTGCTCTGGTGACGGGTTGTTCATTGAGGTTGTGAGTGTAACGATATCGGTGACTTCTGGTTCCCCCTTTGTGAGTGTTCCGGTCTTGTCGAAGACAATTGCTTGCAGTTTGTGAACGGTTTCTAGGGCTTCTCCACTTTTAATTAAGATCCCATTTTCTGCTCCTTTTCCAACGCCTACCATGATTGCTGTTGGTGTGGCGAGTCCCATCGCGCATGGGCATGCAATTATCAGCACTGCGATAAATACGGTGAGGGCGAAGACGAATCCCATTCCTACGAAATACCATACGAGGAACGACAGTGTTGCTACTATCATGACGGCGGGTACAAAACGTGCTGCTACAGCATCCACGAGCGTTTGGATAGGCGCTTTTGAGCCCAAAGCATCTTCGACCAGCTTGATGATTTGGGCTAGTACTGTATCAGCTCCCACTTTTGTGGCTTTGAACTTCAGCATTCCTGTCTTGTTCATGGTAGCTCCAACCACCTCATCACCCGCCTTTTTCTCGACGGGTATACTTTCACCAGTAATCACTTTTTCATCCACTCCCGAATATCCATCCACTACAGTCCCGTCCACAGGTATCTTCTCTCCAGGTCTAACAACCACGATGTCTCCCACTTGAACATCTTCTGTTGGGAT
>CP070683.1:951802-960702 GCA_020352645.1 Candidatus Bathyarchaeota archaeon
GGGAGGCAGATGACTCTAACGTCTATCGAATTCATTGTATCTCAAAGAAGGGAACTGTTTGGCGAATTTAACGAGTTCCTGAGGAATCAAAGGTCTGATTTCTACGATTAACCCAATGAGCAATGCACACATGTCACGCAAGACGACGGGAAACTCGCTACTATCAAAACCCCTATCCTTTTTTGCACGCATCTCTCTAAACACTGCCTTTGAAGGTCTTTCTTCCGATTGCAAACAATGCAGAAGGAGGAGTATTGCCAAACTTTCTGTTCCTTTCTTTCAACTCTTCGCCACTCTCCCGAAGTCTAACCCGAGCTTCCGCATCTGCTATTTTCTCCAGCCTCTCAAGATTGTCATCAATCTCTTTGATCATTCCGTCAATTCTGCCTTGGTTTTTCGGATCTTCTATACATTCAGACCTTTTTTCACAGAGTAAACACCCCAATGGATACGCTGATTCGAATATCTCAACCGGTTCAAGCTGCAAATTACCTATGATTTCCTCGATTCTGTGCTTGGTAAAAGTTGTCTTATGAGTCTCGCCCAACAAAGAATCGATTTGCGCGTCCCATGCATGTTGGAGTAGGTTTGTTTTCTGGGCTTCAGTATGGTTTCCATCGAAAAATTCTTCTTGAATGATGAGGTTTCCACCAGGTTTCAACACTCGAAGCATCTCAGCTAACACCTCATCTGTTCTTTCAAGATGATGTAACGAATAAGCCATGCTTACTGTGTCGAAGGAAGCATCATCGAACTCCAGCGACTCTGCATTCATCTCCGCTAATTTTACAGACTGATCCTTAAACCGTTTCGTGGCTGACTTCAGATCCTTTCTTGATATATCAATCCCGACGAAGCAGTCATAGTCCTTCAAAGTTATCATCAGAGTATCAATGAAGTCACCTTCGCCAGTTGCAACATCCAGTATTCTTCCACCAGAAATCTGACCAAGCCTGGCTCGAATCTTTGCTGCACCCGACTCTGTCATGCCTCCTGGCAGACTCTCCAATTCAAGGCTACCTTCCTAGCGGTTTGTTGACTTCTGAGCTCATAAGTCTTGCCAGTATGCGCGCGCATCATGATTTTTCTCTTCCTCTTTCTTCACGCCAGCTTCTATAGCTCTGTTCCACCGATCTCTCTCCTCTCTCTGATTTATCGTTGCCTGGCAACTGCTAAATCTTCTGAAGTTGACAGTAGCGTTAAGGATGAATTGTGTCGAATAAGTGTTTGACTAAGCCTTGCTCTAAATGTGGTGATCGGGTCACTGGGGCGCACTGGTGGTGTCCTCACTGTGGTGCGTGCATCTGCTTCTACTGTGGCGTCACCATGAAGGCTTTCCCGCGAGCATGTCCACGGTGCGGAATAGAACTATCTTAAGCATTATATGGTAGATTGGCTATCCTGGTTGGCTTTGAATTTGTGACTGTGGTTGATGGTTGCAATCTCTTTAGAAAACGCAAATAGCTGACTTGTGATATTTGAGGAAAACTTGTGGTAATTCCTTTAATATGAGACCTCGTGTTCTATCTAATGCTACGAAGAAGGCCCTCCGATGCTGATTACAGAAGTTATCCTTGAGAACTTCATGTCATACGAGTACGCTAGGATACCGTTCAAATCTGGCGTAAACGTGATCTGTGGGCCAAATGGCGCGGGAAAATCCTCAGTTTTGTTAGGCATTTCAATAGCTCTAGGTCAATCGTACACAGAACGTGGAAGAAAACTGAGCAACCTCATACGTTGGGGTAAAGATCAAGCTCGAGTCACAATCGTTCTGGATAATTCCCGCCAAAACGGTAAGCGTCCAGCGAGGAGATTTGACAAAGATCAGATTTTCCTCACCCGTACATTGAGAAAAGATGGCAAATACTGGTTTGAACTAGATAATCGAGCGGCTACGAAAAAAGGTGTCGAAAGGCTGCTTGCCAAGTTCAATGTAGATCCTGACAACCTCCTCATCATCATGCATCAAAACATGACAGAGCAATTCACGGTTTTGCCACCTCAAGAGAAGCTTTCCACAGTCGAAGCAGCTGTGGGCCTAGAGAGCTACAGAAAGAACGTCTTACAGGCAAACAAGAAGTTAAGCCGCATGCTGAGCGAAGAGAACAGCGTAGGCAAACTCCTCGAATCAGCAGAACAGACGCTGACCTATTGGCGCGAGCAATATGATCGTTACCAACAAAAGAAACAGCTTCAAATCAAACGCCGTTTCCTTGAAAGAGAGCTTGCCTGGGCAGAAGTCTCAAGAAGAGAGAGTATAATCAACGACCTGAAGACTCAGCATAGAACAGGAGAAAGCAAGCTTGAGCAACTTGAAGATAAATCAAAGCAGCTAGAAATGATGCTTACAGGACTTCATTCGAAGCTGCAAACATCAAAGAATGAATGGCAGAAACTATTCGAAGAACGACTTGAGATGGAAAAGGAGAAAACGAGAACTGAAGTCTTAGCTTCGTCAGAAACACAAGCTCTTGAAGAAGTGCGCCAGCTTGTGGAGACAAACAACGGAAAAGTTGGCGATTGCATAGCATTGGTGGAAAGACTGGAAACAACTATGTCCGATCACAATCCTCGAGACTATTCAAATATGCTGAACGAAATAAAGCGCTCGTACAAGGACATTGAAAACCTGTGGGCCCAACGCTTTAACGAGAAAAGCGAAAATCTGAAGCTACAGATGGCAACCTACAATGAACAACTTGAAAAAACTGACAAGCACCTTCTAGAGATACGCATTAAAGCAGAACAAGCAACCAATGACATTGAACAGCTTACCAGTCAAATCATCGAATCAAAAATCGAAAGCGCATTGCTGGAATACAAGAGACAAAACATCGAAAAAAATCTGAAGAAACTTCAAAGAGAGCTGAAAGCTAAGACAGAGGAAAACCAAGAAGCCTTGTACAGAGCTGAAAAAACAGGTTACCTAATATCATCGACAAGAAATTCCATCGCAATCTTGGACGAGATCCGGCTGACCGATGGCTACTTAGCTGCCCTCGGAGACGTTTCAGAAGACATCGAACGCATGTATGAATCTTACTCCAGATTGTACCTCGACCTGAAGGAAAGAGCACAGAAAGTTGCTGAGAACCGTGAAAAAGCGCTTGAAGAAGTCAACGCTAGAATGGAAGCATGGAGCAAAACGATACAGGATCTGCTGAATGAGGTTAGCTATCAATATCAGAAGATTCTATCCCAAGCCCACGCTGTCGGCGAAGTCCACCTGACTGGCCTCCGGGACATTGAGGCTGCTGGACTGGAAGTTCTAGTTGGCTTCAAAGGCGCCCAACCCGTCCCTCTAGACGCTTACACTCAAAGCGGAGGAGAAAGAAGCATGGCCACGATGAGCTTTCTCCTAGCTCTGCAGCAGCACGTGAAATCTCCCTTCCGAGCAGTTGACGAGTATGACGTCCACCTGGATCCAAAAAACCGAGAAACAATCACAAACCTTCTGATCGATTCTGTCCAAAACCTTAGCTCCCAATATATCATAATCACACCAAGTCAGATCACCTTTGCGGAAAGGCAAGTACACATTGTAACGGTTCAAAACATTGAAGGCTCATCCAGAGTAAGAGACGTCGCATGAGCTCTGAAGGTAACATCGTAGAGAGGTGCAATGTCGATGGCAAAGAGGACTAAAACGAAACTTCTCGGCACAGAAAAGCTTCACCGCATAATAGATCTATGTCGTTCTCTTGAGGAACGAGGCTTAGACCCCTTCCTCTTGGATGTGGATAACGTACTTGAAACCATCAAAGAACTCTTTCCGGAATGGAAGAATCACGATGAACTCTGCCTTGATGCAGAAGCAGTAAATGAAATAGCATCAGCCATAAACCTCCAAAGCAAATGGGTGAAACACCGCAGCACATCGCTTCACACTGATCCCTTTCTTATAGAGGAGAAACTGAGAAAACTGTCAAAAGAGGAAATTGCAACACTATTCCTCAAATCGTGGCATCCCACGATTGAGCTTGAACAAATCTCCCCCCGCAGTTTGACAGAGGCAATGACATACTGGCAAGACCTAGTTCCACTCGGCAAAAGATGGCTGCGAACCGAAGGATCATGGACAAAAACTGGAATCGCAACAAAAAAAGAGCTTCTTGCACAAAACATCATTGCAGAGAAGGAGTTTTCCAAGGAACTGGAAACATATTGGCATGAACTCAAGCAGAAAGCAGTCGACGGCAAGAAGATAGAGTACTGGGATTTCATTGGGTCTGAAACCTATGCGGAAACAGCTAACCGCGCTTACATGGCAAGTTTCCTAGTCACGTACGGTTACGCAACATTGGAGATAGACAGACTGGAAGAAATTGTTTACATCAAGCCTCACGAAACTCCTATCCCCAAAATGGGCAACAAGCAAGCAGTGTCAGTACCGATCCCAGTAAGCTTGGCAGATTGGAAAGCTTGGAGAGAAGGTAGAGCCAGTTGAGGAAAAAAACATTCTACGAATCAAAACTTAAACAAGCAACCCACACCCTCTTCTTCAAACACCACAGGAAACCAGGAGCTAAAGGCTGGGAACTGAGGAAAAACCTGGGATCCAACTACCCAAAAATCTTGGCTTTGCTAAACAGACACTTGGAGAAACTCGACCTACAAGTGAAAACGGTGTTCGAAGAAGAAAAACCTCCGGAAAAGCCTACAATGGCGGAATTGGACAAGGCAAGATTCTACATAACTCTGAGAGGAGCGCTTACTCCCAAAGAAACTAAAATGATGGGTTGGCGAATCGACGACATAGCAGGCCTGGCTATAACCATATCAACAATAGTTGCTAGAAAAGGGAGAGCTCAGAGAAAAGATGTGGAGGCGATCTTGCGAGACAAGCTACCTGATTGGAGAACAAACATCAACCTTGACCGCTACATTAGATCAGGCTACATAGACGAAGACGATAAAGGACAACTCTATCTGGATTGGCGAACAAGAGCTGAAATCGACGAAAAAATCCTTCTCGATCTAGTCATGGCGAAATAAGATATGCGTAGCTCAACTCTCTAAGAGCATCAGCTCCTTCGATCGATCGCCAATTCATTGTCGAAAGATGAAATTTATAGACTCGAATTCCTGAACAAAGGCAATACCTTTCGGCGTTGTTTTGTACATTCCACCATTGTTAATAATCATTCCGTTGTGATCAAGCAGCTCCAAGTAGATCTTCAGTTGTGAATGGCTGAGTCTCGCTTTGGACATGATATGCGTCTTCCTCTCGCCTTTCATCGCCGTTCTCAGAATCTCTGCTATTATGTCGTGACGATCTCGTCTGCTCGATAGACCATTGATTCCTGCTTGTTTATGAGCCTCTGGGTCTAACCTTTCAATCTTCCAAGAAGGCTCTTCTACGATTTCGTTGCCCTCCTTTCTCCTCTGCTAAATCGTTCCAAAAAAATGCTTGGTTGGCCCGTAATAAGGCTTCACATCATTGATTGGCGTTTCCTGTTAATGCTCTAAGAGTTCCATCGTTGTGAGTGCATTATTAATGCGTCAGAGAAAACAGGAATTGTCACCGCATCAAACAATCCAGAAAGTCACAGGTTTGATCCCTTCCCTCCGATGTCCACTGGTGGATATGTGGACGCATGAGTCTCATCGCTGATTCGGATGCAAGTTCAACCGGAGTTTAGGCATACATAATTATGCTCGCTTGGATAGCAGTTGCACCCTTGTAGATCTCTAAAACAAGGACATTCTCTGACGCTTTTCGTGGTGTAAGATATCAGTGTGACACTTCGTATCATCGACGCTTTCTTTCCTTCACATCCCAGAAGGGCTTCGTGCGCAAGTATTGTATCTTTGCCTTCAATAGATCAGCATAGAATTCATCTTCGTCTGGATGCATTCTTCCAAGTATTCTGAAAGCAGTCTCAGGACCTACTCCTTTGATTTGCAGGGCAATGATAGCTTTCTTGCCATAACTTAGAACTAAATCTGCCGTTCGCCGCGCATAAACTATCTCGTCAAGCTCTTCTTGAGCCAGTTCCTCCCCAGCCTTTCTACGCCTGAGCAGTTCGCGGAGCCTGAGAGGGTTTTGATTATACGTTATTCTTGCAAGTAGTCCAGATCCACAGTTACCACAAGATGGTTTTTCTTTGAGATCCCGAATCCTTGATTTTTCTTCGCACTCTTCACATGATAGGCATAGAAGTCTGATTGTTCTTGACTGCATTGATTTCTTCATTCTATCCATGTTACTGAGAACTACACGCTCTGGGGCCATCAGCTCTGCGACTTCAGAATATTTCGAGAATATGTGCCATGCTAGTGCAGTAGGCTTGCTGAGTCTGAGTAGTGTGCTAATCTTGATCTTACCTTTCCTGACGTCTTTCATTATGCGCTTTGCAGCTGAAATGTCAGCTTTCTCAATCATTGCTTCTCGCATAGTTTCCTCGTAAATGGGTGTATTCTTGAAGCGAGAAGGAAGCTGCGCCATCTTATCACCATCCATGGTCTTGCCCCTGGGTAAGGCGCCGAAACGCTCGGCAACGAACTTCATCTTGTAGGAGAAGGGAAAACGCGCTTCAACGAATTCTTCAAATGCATTCTCAATTTCACTGGATGTCAAGTTAAATAGCAGTTTAGAGATTTTCTTCAAAGTTCTTTCATCGACATCTTTGGGTGTTTCTATCAGTATGCGATACCCGTCGTTCCACCATCCAGTTATTAGATCATTATTCGAAAGGACGGCGTCGAAAATGCTCCCAAGAGTGCGGTTGACTATTTCTCCAAAGCTTGCATGCACAACTATGTATTTTCCGAATGCTTCTAGAAGAATGTGGATATGTGTGGGAAGCGGCAGATTTTCCTTCAGATATTCTTCTATCTCTTTGACTGGATCGATCAGAGCCTTCTTGTCCAGATTGTGTTTTTTCGAAAGCCTTTCTACTGCTGTTTCGGCTTTGATGCTTCTACTCAGTTCTGCTGCTATGTCCTTTCGCAACTTCCCCACTTCCTTGGCCAAGTCATATGGTATTGGCAGCATTTCACCATCCCATCCAGGGACTGCAGCGAATGGATCCTCTGATGGAACCACATATACAGTGCCTGTTTCGTCCTCTATCTGCAAGATTCGCCATACCTTGCCTTTACATATGATGCTCAGACCTATTCGAGCTCTTAGAGCCATGAATTCGTCGCCTAGAGTACCTATCTTTCGATCAGAAAGTACATCAATTAAGGGATATCGTCTCTCGTCAGGTATCATTGACAGGTTTCGATAGTAGTAGTCCCGCGTTCGTATGGTTCTGCCCAACGTTGAGCCTTCTAGACTAATCAGCCCCAGAATATTCAGGTATTTCCCAACTTCTAAAAGCTTGGTTTTGGATAGTTTCCTGAATGGATAGGCGCGTTTGACGATCTTCAGCATTTCATCTACCTTCACGCTTCGTTTATCCATAACGATTCCTGCTATCTGATGAGCTAGAACGTCCAATGCATTTTCGTGTACAGAGACGGGTTCTAGTTGTCTCCTGCGTGCTCGTTGGGCTGCTGCCAGTGACTCCAGTACATCCTCAGAAAATGCTGTGATGATAATGCCTTTGGATACAAGGTGCAAACGGTGGCCGCTTCTACCAACTCTCTGTATTAAGCTGCTGACTTGTCGAGGAGAAAGGTATTGAATCACCAGGTCCACTTGCCCAATGTCGATGCCCAGCTCCATGGTGCTTGTACATACTATGGCCTTCAGAGTGTTTGCCTTGAACTCTCTTTCGATTCGTGTTCTCTCTGCTTTGGACAGTGAACCGTGATGCACTGAAATGTTGTCTGTTAGGAGGCCCAATTTGTGCCCCAAGATCTCTGCATTGGTTCGACTGTTGACAAAAATCAGTGTTGACGTGTGTTTTCTTACCAACTCAAAGATGCGCCGTATTCTTGCAGAAGCTTCAGGTGCAGTTTTGAGCTTCTCAGCTAGATCATAATCTGAGTCTAGAGGTTCAGGATATTCGACTGCGTACGAGAAGTTTTTCGGCAGCGAAATATCAACGATGCTTATAGATCTGTTTGTTCCCGCAACAAATCTGCCAATTTTTGCAGGATCTTCTATGGTTGCTGACAGTCCTATCCGCTGAAACTCTTTGCCAGTAAATTCAAGCAGTCTTTCCAAAGCGAGAGAAAGCTGCGCTCCACGTTTTTCCCCGGCCAACTCGTGGATTTCATCAATTATTATACAGCGGACGTGGCTCAGATGTTGCTGCATTCGTGAGCCTGGCAGGATAGCCTGTAAAGTTTCCGGGGTCGTAACAAGTATGTCAGGAGGAGAGAGTGCTTGCTTTCTCCGAATCTTCTTTTCAGTATCGCCGTGTCTAACTTGCACGGAAAGGTTCAGTTTCGACGCCCAATATTCCAGGCGGCGTATCATGTCACGATTCAAAGCGCGAAGAGGGGTGATGTAGAGAACATAGATCTTCTCTATCTTTGCATGCTGAAGAATTTCTGAGAATACTGGCAGAAGAACTGCTTCTGTCTTTCCGCTGCCTGTGGCAGCTATGAGCAGAAGATTCTCGCCCCTTAGAACAAGAGGTATAGCTCTGACCTGAGGTTCGGTGGGCTTGAAGAGCTTTAGTTCTTCCAGAACGCTTTGCACAGGCTTCGCCAGCATTCCGAAAACATAGTGTGCTTCGCTCAAGCTTGGAAACCCTTAAGCGAATGAACCGATAACGTTGCAGATAATCTTTTGGCAAATAACGGTGTAGAAAGATCGAGTCCCAGGGATAGACAGATGGAAACTATCCCTTTGGATCGCAAGTTCAGCTTTCGTTAAGGCTCTGGAGGAGATGCTACATAAGCCCAAACTGTTACCAGAAGCACAGTGAGAAAAGCCCCAGCAAATCCCGAGAGGACCCACTCCAACCCTATAGCTGGAAGCACCAAGCTCGTAAGCC
>CP070683.1:960802-993952 GCA_020352645.1 Candidatus Bathyarchaeota archaeon
CCTGATTTGCTCGACTTTTGCTAGATCATTTTCCAGTGCTGCAACTTCGTTTGGTGTCTGCCATTGAAAAAGTTGAAGGAGCTCAGCTGATTCGATGCATATAGACTCTGCCAGATCTTTAGGGTTGTGATATTTCTCCCAGTCTCTTTCGCGCAGGAATTTTCTAACATTAGTAATAAGTTCCTTAACTACCGTGTTCTCATCGCTTTTCTGCAAGTGATTGCCCCTCTCAGATTGCGTTTTGCTTGTCTTAAGCTATTGTGGCATGTCCACAAACACTCTCTAATCTGCGCACACATGCTATTGATCTGTATATTTGCGCCATTTCTCAACTTCTTTTTGAATTTCAGCAAGCCGTTCTGGATGTGCGATAAGAGCATTAATCACTTTTAGCTGCTCATCATGCTCAACGTCTAGTCTTGTAGCCATTTCATATTTGAAGAATGCTCCATAGATTTTTAAATCTGTCAGATAAGCTTCCATGTCTGGAGAAATCTTTTTTCCTACCATTTTCTTGATTGCACAGTCAGTCTTTCGTAGGTCTTTCTCTTAACCCTGTCAGCTGTCAATTGCTGTTCTCTTTCCTTAAGCATCTCATCACATGTCTTTCCAGTGAATTCTTTGAACTGTTTCATCGAAATTCTGTACATTCTTTGTGTGTTTTCACTCTGGCTAATTGTCAGTAGCCACTCTCTCAGCGCATTGTCTGCGATGTCTTTGATTGGCTTCATTTTCTTCGTGTTCATTCTTTACTTATCATCTCCTTTTTGGTCTATGAAGCCAAAATCTGTAGCGGACTACCGATGACTATAAGAATCTCTCTTTCACTATTGAATAATCTTCAAGAAAGGTGAATATGATGTCTGATTATCCCAAGATTGTTATCACCCCACCTGGACCGAAGGCTAAAGAGCTGGCGAAACGTGACGAAAGAGTGATCTCACAATCGTTTGTGCGGTTCTATCCCTTAGCAATACAAAGTGGAAAAGGCTGCATAATTCGTGACGTAGACGGAAACGAGTACATAGATTTCAACTCTGGCCTAGTTTGCCTGAACGTGGGGCACAGCCATCCTAAAGTTGTTGCAGCAATCAGAAGCCAGCTAGACCGCTTTCTGCATTACTCGGTAACAGATTTCTTGTATCGTGAAGTTGTCGACGTAGCTGAGAAGTTAGTTAGAATCACTCCTGGAAAAGGGGCGAAAAAAGTCTTCTTCGGCAACAGCGGCGCTGAGGCGGTTGAGGCAGGAGCAAAGATGGCGAGGTGGCACACACGGAAGCCGAGGTATATTGCGTTCGTAGGTGCCTTCCATGGAAGAACCTTCGGTGGGATGTCTTTTACAGCCAGCAAACCAGTTCAAAGAAGACACTTCTTTCCTCTCGTTTCCGGCGTAACTCATGTGCCCTACGGTTACTGTTATCGTTGCCCCTTCAAACTTTCATTCCCCGATTGCAACTATTGGTGTGTAGACTTTATAGACGAGCATGTATTGAAAAAATACGCACCGCCTGAAGAGGTTGCTGCTTTTGTCTTTGAGCCGATTCAAGGTGAAGGAGGTTATGTTGCTCCTCCACCTGAGTACTTTAAAAAGCTCAAGAAGCTTGCTGACAAATACGGCATTTTGATGATGGATGACGAAGTGCAAGCTGGAATGGGAAGAACTGGTAAATGGTTTGCAATTGAACATTGGGGTGTGGAACCAGACATAGTCTGCATCGCGAAATCAATAGCGGGAGGAATGCCTCTTGGCGCTGCTGTGGCAAGAGCTTCGATAATGGATTGGGAAGGTGGCTCTCATGCGAGTACATTCGGCGGCAATCCAGTTTCCTGTGCGGCTGCTTCAGCAGTCATTGATACAATTGAGGGAAACAGATTGATGGAAAACGCAGCAAAACAGGGTTCACACATAATGAGGAGACTCGGAGAGCTTAAGGAAGAATGTGAGATAGTAGGTGACGTTAGAGGAAAAGGGCTGATGATTGGCATGGAATTGGTGGAAGACAAAGTGAGTAAGAAACCTGCCGCAAAGAAAGCCGGAGAGATTATGAAGAGAAGCTGGCAGCGAGGAGTCGCTGTGATAACTTGTGGGAAATCAACAATTCGAATAGCTCCCCCCCTCATCATAACTAGAGAGCTTGTGGACGCCGCATTGGAAATAATAGAGGACGTAACTAGACAGGCTGAGAAACAAGCTTAATACGGCAAATGACAAATCTCGAACGCCTCAGAACGAGATACCATGTGCCTTATGTCCAAGCACATGGAACTTGCTTGGCCACTTCCAGCAACCATGCCTTGAAGAGGTGAAAACATGGAAGGTGAAGTCAAAGGTGATCCAGAACGCAATGAAGGGAGTATGACATGGGCGCTGAAGGAGTCAGGCAGCTCAGTCTCGCAGAGACGACTAAGCAATCTTCACTATCTTTGGTCTCCAATCTAGGTGCTATTCTTGCGGGTTTATTAGTAGCTTCTTCCCTAGGTTTGTTTCTGCAGAAACCATGGATTGTCGCGCTCTATCCTGGGATTCTTAGTATGCGAGGAGTCATAGGCGGACTTTTCTCCGGTCGCTTGAGTACAGGCCTGCATTTGGGCACAGTCGAGCCAAGAATCCTTGGGAGAAAGACGGAAACATTCCACACATTATTGAATTCCACTGTTGTATTGACCTTCGGGAGCAGCATGCTTCTAGGATCTTTCGCATTCGTTTTCGGAACCTTTTTTTGGGGAATGACCCCTCTTGACATGATTACGATTCTCGGCATTCTAGTTTCTACAATGGGCTTGTCAATACTGGCAGTCTCTCCAATAACTATCGTTGTCGCTTTTTCGTCTGCCAAGAAAGGTTTGGATCCGGACATTATTGTCTATCCGATAACAGCAACTATGGCTGACATTTTGGTGACCATATGCTATGTTCTTGTTCTGAGCCTTACATTCAGTATGGGTGAAATAGGTCAACTTATCGTATGGAGCATCTGTCTGATGTTCGCTTTCATTGCTGCAAACGCAGCTTTTGGGAATAGAAAGGAAGGGGAGTTTGTAAGAACAATCCAAGAGGCCCTCTTAACTATGATTGCAGTAGCTTTGATAGTAAACGTTACAGGCTCCATACTAACGAATATTGGCCTTAAACCCGCCATTTTCCTTGTATACCCTGCGCTTCTCGACGTAATTGGAGGTTTTGGGGCAATAATCGGCTCTACAGCCACTACAAAACTTGCTTTGGGAACAATTGATTCTTCCTTCACATCAATAAGAAGTCACAGAAATCAGATTGCAGGGGCTTGGACCGCGGCTGTGATCATGTATTTGATACTCGCACTTGTCTCCTCCTTCTATCAACATCTTTCCGACTTGGTCTTAATGTCACATTATATCATAGTGTTTTGCGTAACGAATATTGTTGCAGCAGCATTCATGATTTGCATCTCCTTCAGCGTAGCTATTCTGACTTTTCAGAGAGGCCTTGATCCAGACAATTTTGTGATTCCAATAGAAAGCTCATTGGCTGACACCGTGACAACGGTCGCATTGCTTCTGGCTTTGGAGTGTATTGCATGAATTCATAAGACAGTAAGTATTATCTAGCTCCATGGATTGTATGTTAACTACATCATGAGTCATCCAAAACCGGAGTGTTCCTTATTGGATGGTGAAGTTGGAGAAGGTTGAATATAGACCAATATCGGTTAGAGATTTGTTGGTTGAAATCAAAGATTTGTCTGAGTTGATGATTGATCTGGCATATTCAGCAGCACTCTTCAACAGTAAAGAATTAGCGGAGGAAGTATTGGCACTTGAGAACCACGTGGACACACTTGCATATCTTCTGCACATGAATGTCATGATAGCTGTCCGAGACGCTGAAGATGCTGAGCATCTGGTGGCTGTCTCAACAGTTGCCTCAGCCGCCGACAAGATCTCAAATGCAGCCGCCGACATTGCCACAATAGTAATCCAAAACATAGGTATCCACCCTATTGTGAGGCAGGTCTTTGAAAAAGTTGAGGAGCGTTTGATTAGGGTGAAAGTGAGACCTAACTCAATTCTAGCTGAAGCTTCGATTGGCGAACTGGAGTTGGCGGCTAAGATTGGTGTTAATGTGATCGCAATAAGGCGAAACGGAAAATGGATTATTGGTCCAAAAGGAAATGAAAGGCTTGAAAGAGATGATGTTCTGTTAGCGAGGGGAGCACCACATGGTATCGACGAGCTTAGAGCAGCAGCTGAAGGTTCGCTAAGGAACTTGGAGGACTAATATGAGCGAAAAAGACCAGCAGTTTAGAACGATAGTTGATAGATTGGTTTATCTAAAAGACACGTCTGAGTTGATGATTGATCTGGCCTACTCTTCAGTTTTGCTAAACAGCCGATACCTGGCTGAAGAAGTACAAGCCCTTGAAGAAAGCATGGATCAGCTCCACACAGAGTTTGAACAGCTTGTCATGTCAAGCGGGTTCAAGCCGCAAGATTCAAAGGATTTCCTAGGATTGATAAGGCTGGGAGTCGCCACTGAGCAATTGGCGGACGCAGGAGCCGAGATCGCACAAGTGGTTCTTAGGGAGCTGGAACCACACCCTATTCTTAAGCTAGCGATAGAAGAAGCGGAAGAGACAGTCGTGCGTGTTCAAGTATCTCCCAAATCCCAACTCGTAGGGAAAACGCTTCGCAAGGCTCAAATTCATGAAGACACAGGGATGTGGATCTTGGCTATCAGAAGGGGCAACACTTGGATTCGCCCAAGGCCTAATACAACAATCCTGCCAAATGACGTTTTGCTAGCCTCGGGATATTCAGAAGGGGAAGAAGACTTGGAAAACCTTGCTTCAAATGAATGATCAAACAAGAGTCGAGGCAACTAGTAGG
This sequence comes from Candidatus Bathyarchaeota archaeon, assembly GCA_020352645.1. GTDB lineage: Archaea > Thermoproteota > Bathyarchaeia > Bathyarchaeales > SOJC01. The sequence goes on from CP070683.1 coordinate 965,669, forward strand.
AACCAGCTTAGCGCGAATTAGCACGATCAATGCTGAAAAAAGCTATTCGCAAGATGACTACGTATACTCTCGGAAGGTAAAGCTGCATTTTGTGCATCGGAAAAACTGAGTTGATGACTCGTCGCTTCCTCTAGTTTGCACTTGCCACACAAAAGCTTGGCTATTCCCACATTTCGGGCACTCAACTCTTACTGTAGGTAGAGTTCGTAGCTTTTGTTCTTCTTTGCCAATCACAGCGATAGACGCGTCAAAAGGCCTGGGGTCTTTCATAACTAATGGAACAGCAATTTCCCCCGTTTTTTCGGCGTTTTTTGTGAAACCACATTTTGGGCACATCCAAAGCGCGACCTTCTCGCTTTTTTTTGCTATCAATCTTTTTCCACACTTGACACAGAATTCCATGCTTTCACCCTTGCCTGTTCTTTTCCCCGTTGCAATTGACTCTTAAAAATCTTTTCCAATTTCAACAGTGATTCCGGCTACAATTGTGGGCTAGTTAATCCAGAAGCGATTAGGTGTGCTACACGTAAGGGTTCAGGGATGTTGCTTCTGGTGGCAGTGCTTTCCACGATTTTCTTGGCTGTTTCAATGTCAATCCCAACTGCTTGCATGTAAATGCTTTCGTTGCCTGTTCCTGTTGAAACTTCGGTGATCTTTTGTGTCTTCCTTATTGCTGCCCATCGTTCTTCTGTGAAAGGCAAGTTTTTTAAAGCTTTTTTTATGTCGCTGAAACTTGGTCTGGCACGTGTAATCGAAATGACAGGCAAACTGGTCGTCTCGAAAAGTGTGGTGGTGTCAACAATATTGAAGCCAGCGAACGTGACTCCGTCCAGCATTATCACTCTCAGCTGGCCATAATGAGGGGATCCCATTATCATATGTGAGATCTTTTCAGTCGCATCCATGCCATCAACTTCAACCTGTGTTCGCATAACTCCATCGATCCAATACCCGCCTCTGAAAACGATGCCGATAACCTCACACTTTCCATGTGTGTGAGGTTCGAAGAAACCATCATCAATTCCAACTATTCTTATCTCGGTCTTTATGGATCGAAGCATTGGGCTCCTCAACTCCAATTGCCTTTTAAAGCTTCTAGAGGGATTTAAGAATAGACCCTGTTATATGCTTAGGCTGGCAATGGTTATGAGACGAGAATCCGCAAAAGTGCGATTTCCCTTTGTACCGCATCATGGAACCGTGCAGGAAATTCTTAACGATCATGGTCTGGCAAGTCTAGGTGATGCATATACTAACTTGATCTACTCTCTATATCTTTCCGTTAGAAAAGGAAAACCTGCGGGAGCTAAGGCGGATAGTCACACGCTTTCGAACGCTTTGAGGCAATCAGGTTTGAGAAGCCTGATGAATTCGCGAGTAGATCGACACGACCAAGCGGACGCTGCAGAAGCATTGCTTGCCTACGCATGGTTAAGTGGACTGACGACAATCACTCGAAGTGTTAGCATCCTGGCAAAGCATGATAACGTACAAGAAGCTTTCGCCTTGCTTCTGTCTGATGCGATGGAAAAGCTTGGATCGGACTAAGCTTCTTACGAGATCTTCTTTGAAGCAATGGCGAGTTCTTTCCTAAAGGATGCTGTGTCTTTCTTGATTTGTTTAACAGCGGCTTTAAGCACGGTGTCTGGCTTGCTCTTTCCTTTTGTTCGGACATAGAGCTGTGGACTTGCAGTTAATGGATGTGGAATATGGTAACCTGCAAAATCCACTCTGTTGTCCTCTAGCAAGGTCTTCTGGACGACATTGCAGAGGGTGTGGCTCTCTCCTTCAATCTCTATCTTCAACTCGTTCTTTTTCTGTTTCATGATCTTCACTTTGATTGATAAGCCCTCCATGTCTTAGAAGTTCGCTTGACCGTAGTCTGGAGCGGTACGGCGCTTTTCAATCCTTCCACATTGAGGACAGCTCGTCCTATACCGTCTTCTCTCAAGTGCTTGTCCGCATTGAGAACAATAGCCGTGCAGAATTCCTAGATCCTTGTCAGCCGTTGAGAGGTGATATGTTCGGTTTTTCAGACTAATCACCTTAGCTCGGATTATGTCTCCGGGTTTGCATGCGTCCCCAATTGTATCAATGTAAGATCTACTAACGTCCGAAATGTAAAGCAATCCTGAGAAAACGCCTGATAAATATTCTTTTCCTATCTTGAAAACGCGGATAACTGCAGTCTTGTTCTGAAGACTCATAACCTGACCTGTTACGATACTTCCCACACGAGGTACTCTTGCTCCTGGCACAAAAGGAAAAACTGTGACTGTCTTGTTCTTTAGATCGAGAAGAGTGCGTCCACTCACATTAGCGTGGATGATCCCTTGATCCACATACGTGCCTTGTCCTGGTGTGAATTCTTCAATTACACCTATTGGATCACCAGGCGCTACAAATTGACCACTTTGTCTTTTTGAGCGGGTATTGCTCATTCAATCTTTCTCCGTTTATACTACTCTAAGTTCCTCTATACAAGCGAGTATGCGCATTCATCAAAGTGCTCGTTACTTCTCCTTATACTACTCAATAAACCTTTTGATTGTAGAGCCATTAAGGATATTTCGTTGGCTGGAAGACAACAGAGGAAAGACCTATGACACATGCGCTAGTGCTGGCTGTCAATAATATAAAGATCGACGTAAAACTGATGCTTTGGTTTTCTGTGAAAGCCAAACATGTGGGGAATTGACATCTGCAGCGTGTATATTGCGGTAATCTCTCCACCGTATCTCTGGATAGTCTTCTTCAAGAAGCGTGAAGGGGTGTCAATATACAGCTTTGTCTTCTGATTAGTGCCAGACTGCTTTCTGTTGTTGTCAGTGCTTTTGTGTAGCGAGTAGATGTTTCTGCCTATTTCAAGCGCTGTTTTGAGGAATCTTCGATCAGCATTTCGCCTTTGCACTCCAAAGGGGGGATTCTGAAGTACAGTGTCGAAATCTCCTCGAAGCACAGTGATATCGGCGGTTACCCATTGAGTTATTGGCGTCACGTGAAGTCTTTCAGCGTTTCTTGAAGCCGTTGATATGGCAGCTCTATCTATATCCACGCCTGTGGTCTCTTTTGCTCCCATGAGAGCAGCTCCGATTGCAAGTCTTCCGGTTCCACAGCCCAAGTCAGCAACGGTTTTGTCTGCTATGTCGTCATGTGTATATGCGGCTAAATACAGCAGTTCTGCGGCCACCTCAGGGGTTATTGTGTATTGCTCTAGGTAAGCGTTAGGAGAAGGGTGAGGTCGAATTTTCGATAGGGCAATTTTCAGATCTAGTTTTCGAACCATCCTTTCTGACACAATTGCTCCCAACTCATCTTGCCCAAAGCCACAAGTGTTTCATTAGGGGTTAGCAAGGGTTTTCGAAAACTCTCAGCATTGTCAAGAGACAGCCTGGGACAGGCAGTGTTCACAAAGGCATGGATTGTTGGGAACTGCATTAGGGTACTTGGGGTGATTTCCCTCAAAGCAAAGAGAGTTACTCTCTTCTTTGCGTTCTCCAACATCCTCTTCATCCTAAATGCTAAATCAAGTCTCTTCTGTCCCGTTTTCAACCCTATTAATACTCCGATTTGTTCAGCTTTTCTGGCCTCGTAAATGCTTGCCCACCGTTTCTTCAGTAAGACTCTGACTTCTTCTAGCATCGAGAAAGCTTTCTTTTCATATGGATCCGCAACAACTGTTGGCTTAGCAGTTGCCAGCGATACGCCTAGTGCATGGAATCTGCCACCTCCAACAAAAAGGAAGCATTCCACATCCTCAGAAATCGCTAGTGCGTTGCTGTAATCACAGCCCAAAACTTGGCCTGCATGCTCCAACTTGCCAGAGTCTCCGATCAAGACCACTTTGCCTTTCTCAACAAGCAAACTCCTGATCTCGTCAAGACTCTGAATATGCTGCGCAGTTGTTATCAGGCCTATTCTCCTCCACTTCTGAAGTAGACGAAGTGCTCTCGTCACTGCATATTTCACGGGTCTTCTGGATTTCGCTTCGATGTATAATGTGGGAAACGCCTTCTGCTCCAACATCTTAGTATGCCCGTAATGGACGAGAAGATCTGCGCCGAGCCTTTCAGCTTCAGATATCGCCAAGTCACAACCACCGTAGCAAGGATCTGCCGAGACTATCGCTAAGGCCCCTAAGTTCTCAACTGAGTAAGCCAATTCTGGTCCATAGGTTTTCAATCCTTCGGGAAGCTGAATCAGGACAAATTTGGCTCTTGCTTTGAGAATTTTCTCTGCCAACCGCCTTTGTTCAAGATCGTGCGATTTTCTCATGCAATTCTTCTCATGGAAAATGTGATTCGAAAGGATTAAGATGTTACGAATGCGAGCTGACTAAGTCCACATGAATTCTCTTGAAACCCGCTCCTTACTTGTCTCTTGGCTCTTCATCGTTTGTTCAAGGATAATCTTCTGCTCGATGCTTGCTACCAGTTTCCTCGTGCTAATCACAGCATCATTGTTGACTGAGATGCTGTCTATGCCGGAACGAACTAGAAATTCTGCGAAATCAGGTAGATTTGAAGGGCCCTCACCGCAAATCGAAACTTTGACACCGTTTTGATGAGCCACTTTTATCAAGTGAGCAATGATTCGCTTGATCGCTGGATCTCTTTCATCAAAATAGCCCATCTGTCCAAGCCTCTCCGAATCTCTATCTATCATCAGGATGCCCTGTGTCATATCGTTTGAGCCAATCGAGAACGCGTCACAAAGCTTTGAGAACGCGTCAGCCATTATGGCTATTGATGGCGTTTCAGCCATGAACCATATTTGAAAGTCTCTGGAACTTTCAAGGCCTTCTTCTTTCATAATTCCCAGGCATTCCTTGGCTTCCCATAGAGTTCTTATCACGGGCAGCATGACCCAAATATTCTGTAGTCTCCATTCTTCGCGGCATTTCCGAATAGCCTTGCATTCCAGTCTAAAAGCCTCTTTGTACCATCTGCTTATGTAGCGGCTTGCTCCGCGCCATCCAAGCATGGGATTGGCTTCTTCAATTTCGTATTTTTCGCCACCTTTGAGGTCGCGATATTCGTTTGTTTTGAAGTCGCTAAATCGGACAACTACAGGCCGCGGCTGGATTGCTCTTGCAACCTTTCCGATTCCTTCTGCCAGTCTATCAACGAACTCCTCTCCTTTGCCGGTCTCAAGCATGTGCAACGGATGTTCACCGATGTAACTCGCAAGGATAAACTCCATTCTCATGAGTCCTATACCATCAAAGGGTAAATCTTTATAATCGTCGATTTTTTCCGGAACACCTAGATTCATGAGAATCTTGGTGGCAGTTACGGGTACAGATTGAAGGGTTTGTGCTGCCACTCCTGTAGTGGATGGGGCGGCGGATTCTTCAAGCGATACAATTCTGCCTTCGTAAATTACACCGTTTCGTGCGTCGACAGTGTATTCATTGCCAGTTTCCATCGTCTTGGTTGCCTTCTCTGCTCCTACTATACATGGTATTCCTAGTTCACGGCTCACTATTGCGGCATGAGCGGTCACGCCTCCCTTGTCAGTCACTATTGCGCTGGCGAGTTTCATGTACGGCACAAAATCGGGATTTGTCATGGGTGTGACGAGGATGTCTCCTTTCTCAATGAGTTTCGAGGCGTCCTCGGGTGTGAACACCACTTTAGCGACGCCAAACCCTATGCTTCTTCTGCCCGCTGCAATTCCTCTGGCCACGATCTTCCTTTCTGAGATTGGAGGGGCGGGCCTAGCCATTTCGGGGGCTCCTTCTTTCTTGCTCCAAACAGTTTCAGGTCTTGATTGAACTATGAAAATGCTCTGGGGAAAAGCCAAGTCTCGATCTATTGCCCATTCTATGTCTTGAGCTATGCCGTAATGCTGATCAATGTGGATGCCCAATTCAGCTAATTTGTGAATTTCTTCATCGCTTATACATGGTTTCTTCTGTCGCTCTGATGGCACTTCAGCGTGTTCGGTCCTTCCAGTTTCAGGGTTAAGGACATATTCCACTGTTTTTTGGGCTATTCTGCGTTCGACTATTTCGGATCTTTCTTTGCTTATCTCAAAATGGTCAGGAGTCTCTGCGCCTGAAACAACTGCTTCGCCGAGTCCCCAAGTGCCTTCAATGATGATTTTGCTTTTATTTCCTGTCACTGGATCTATTGTAAACATGACGCCTGCTGATCGAGCGTTCACCATTTTCTGGACACCCACGCTTATGAGAACTTCTTCGTGCTTGAACCCCTTGGTTGTTCTGTAGAATATTGCTCTAGGTGTGAAGAGGCTGGACCAGCATTTAACCGTCTTTTGAACGAGCTCTTTGGGTCCTTTCACGTTGAGGTAGGTCTCCTGTTGTCCAGCAAAGGATGCATCTGGCAAATCCTCTGCTGTGGCGCTTGAACGGACTGCTACATAAACCTGGGCAGAATTAACCTTTCGTCCAAGTTTTTCATAAGCTTCTTGAATGGTCTCCTGAATTTGTCTGGGCACTTGGGTTGATTCAACTAGAGTTCTGATTCTCCTTGAGGCCTCTTCGAATTGCTTGGGTTCGTTAATGTCTGTAACAGTTTCTTTTATTATTCGATATATGTTCTCGGAAATTCCAGTTTCAGTGATGAACTTCTGATACATCTGTGCGGTAAATGCAAAACCAAGAGGAACTGGGATTTTTGCGCGTGTCATTTCGCCTAGATTGGCGTTTTTGCCCCCAACTAGTGGAATGTCCTTCTTGGTTAGCTCTTCAAACCACAACACAAACTCGTCTTCTTTCGGGGGGCTCATTGTGTCAGTCCCCTGTGGTCTCGATTTCAATTCGGCAAGGCATGGGAAGCTTTGCTTGCCCGAGCTTCAAGGCTTTCTTGGCTATTTCCAGACCATCCTCGTTGACGCCTGCAACAATAATTGGCTGGTTCGTTCTGACTCGTGCTGCGGTTCCTATTGGCTTGCCAAATGCTCCTCGCATGCCGTCCTGCAATCTGTCCGCGTGGGCGCCAAAAATCATCTTGTTCTCTCTTAAGATTGCGTGAGGGTAAGGCATAATTCGCAAGAAGTAGTTTTCGCCAAGTCTTTCCGATAGAATCCGATTTGAAGCGATTCTAGCAGCTTCTAGGGCATTATGACGTATCTGAGCGTTTTCCAGGGCGATAAGCTTTGCCTGCACTGAAAACTCGGTTCTACTGTTTCCCATTGTGAACTTGCTTATTTTCGAAGGAGGAGAGCTCTTCACGTACTCCTTTCTAGTGTAGGCTTGACCCTTAACTTGGCGATAGTTCTTTGCTTTCATTGTGATTTCCTCTAGCATAGCGATTTTGCAGATATTTAAACCGTTTGTTGACAATCAGTTATGGGCGTTATGAATTCAGAATATGAACCAGAAGGGAATTCTGCAGCTCGTCATGAGATATTTGATCTAGACCATTTCTCTGCCAGTTCATCATAATTCGGAAAAACCTGTTTCAGGATTGGAACGTAGATTGTCCGCTCCTCTTTCGTCAGATACTGAAATTGATAAGGCCCCACGTAAGGCGCAGGTTCACCTTCACGTGTTATGAATTCAATGTGCATGAATGGGTCGCCGCGTTTTATCGTAATTGGCTTACGCTCATTACTTAAGTTAACTATTTCCAGAGCTAAACGTCCAATGAAACCGCTATGAACCTTCGCAGCGTTAAGAAAACTCAAACCCATGCGACCGTATTTGCTCTTGGCTGTGAGATGAGCGACAAGACTGGGGGGTGTAAACACAATCTCGTAACTTATGAGATTTTGGTGTTCCAAATAGTTTAAAGTGGTTTCCTCTTTAACCGTTAGGACATAACTGTCACCATCAAGCAAATGGTAGTCATACGGGTAGATTATACGATACTTTTCGATAAGGCTTACAAGCTTGTCTTTTCCCAATATACACATGACGGTATTACTCCCAGGGGTTTTTTTGCAGTAATGTGTACTTCCGAGGATAAGATTTTTGGTCTGTGCATTACATTCATCACCTAACCTTGTACCTTCCGTTGCATAAAGCAATTCCAATACGCATCAATTAGTTCACGGGTTGGAGTGTGAAAAACAGCAGTTGAAATCTGCTCGTTTAAATGTTTATATTGCTCATTTCTGTCTTACCTAGACGCAACAAAGTATGTTGTGCGTGTCATGAACATTCCAAAGACAATAAACACTTACTGTCCAAAGTGTAAGATCCACACACAACACTCGGTGAGCTTGTATAAAGCCGGAAAACGTCGTGTCCTCGCATTGGGTGCTCGGAGACATGAAAGGGAAAAGCGTGGATATGGTGGACAAGGCTGGCCTCTGCAAAAGAAATTCGCGAAAACCACTAAGAAGCAGAGTTTGAAGCTGAAGTGTAGGAAGTGTGGGTTCACCGTCCAAAAGGAGGGTATGAGATTGAGGAAACTGACAATAGGAGGTAAAGCTTAGAGTATGAGTGCTGATTGGGAGACACTGATACCAAAACCCAAATCTTGTTTTCTTAGGGTAAGATGCCCTGATTGCGGCAATGAGCAACTCGTTTACAGTAACCCGGTGAACGTCATAAGATGCAATATATGCAAGACTACTCTTGCTTCACCTACTGGAGGCAAAGCCAAGATCAGTGGAGAAATCACAGCCATAATGGAGTGAGGTCAGATCAACAATGCAATCCCTCAAGAAATCCTCGTGGCCTGAAAGAGGGGAGCTCGTACTAGCAACTGTCAAGAAGGTTGCTGACTATGGCGTCTACGTTGCCTTGGAGGAGTATGGCAACAAAGAAGGTTTGCTCCACAGAAACGAAATCAGCACAAGTTGGGTTCGCAATATTCGGAACCACGTTCGTGAAGGTCAGAAACTCGTTCTTAAGGTCCTCCGAGTCAATCCAAAGAAGAAGCACATAGATCTCTCGCGGAAAAGAGTTAGTCGACGCGATCGGATAGACAAGCTATATACTTTTAAACATGAAAGGAAGGCCGAGACTCTCCTTCGTCTAACAGCGGAGAAACTTGGAAAGCCCTTTGAAGAAATCGCGGAAAAAGCTGCAGTTGTCATGGAAGAAAACTATGGCGGCATATACCCCGCTCTTGAGGAGGCAAGTCGCAATGGTCCTGAGGCACTGACAAAGATTGGCATACCCAAAGAGATCGCTCATGTCTTAGCTGAATTCGCTCAAGAAAAGATTCCTCCACAACTTGTTGAAGTCAAAGGAATTCTGCGACTCACTAGTAGCAAAGCCGATGGTGTGAGCGTCATAATGGAAGCACTAGGTGCAGCGAAGAAGATGTCAGTTTCAAAGAATGCAAAGATTCACATACACACAATAGCCGCTCCTAAGTACCTTCTCAGAGTAGAAGCTGAGAACTACAAAGAAGCTGAAACCGTGATTGAACGGGCTTCTGAAAAAGCAATTCAGGTAATTACCGCTGCCGGCGGAAAAGGCGACTTCGAACGGGAAAAGTAATGGTTTGGCTTCTGAGAAAGTGCGTCGAATGCGAACGCTACACACTGAATAAGAACGCATGCCCTCATTGTGGAGGCAGAATTCGCATTCCGCATCCTGCCAAGTTCTCTCCAAACGACAAATATGCAAGGTATCGAATAGCGTTAAAAGAAGGTAAGCTTAATGAAAACGATGATTAGAGAACATCTGAAGATAGAGCCCAAGAACCCTCTTATTATAGAAGGCCTTCCAGGATTAGGGATGGTTGGTAGAATTGCTACCAAGTATCTTATCAAACAGCTGGGAGCAAAGAGGTTTGCGCTACTCTACTCCCCCCACTTTCCATACTATGTTGTTGTTAACAAGAAAGGCAATGTCCGCCTCTTGCGAGGCGAGTTCTACTATTGGAACAACTCGGAAGGTAATGATCTTATTTTCTTCACTGGGGACAGCCAAGCCCAAACAATTGAGGGACAATATGAAATCGCAGAAGCAATCTTGGATTTTGCTAACAGACGAAATGTGAAAAATCTGATAACCTTGGGGGGCTATCGTAAAGAAGCCAATGGAACACCGAAGGTCATTGCGACAGCCACCGATCCAGAGTTTCTAAAGGATGCTCTGAGGGCCAATGCGTCTATCAGCCCTCCGGGAAACCCGATAGTCGGAACCGCTGGGTTGCTTGTGGGCATGGCAAGGTTCCAAGGAATCTCGGCTTTGTGCCTTCTGGGCGAGACACGTGGATATCTCCCGGATCCCAAAGCGGCGAAGAGCATACTCCTCGTTCTGCAAAGAATGCTAACGGTAACCGTGGATTTGAATGACCTGGACAAGGAGATCGCGAAATCTGACGAGATCCTAGAGAAGATGAGGCAAATAGAAGCGAGGAGAGAAACATATGCGAAAAAGACGCGTAGAGGAGAGGAAGGCAAGACCACTTACATCAGCTGAGTTCTACGATTCCACATCCACGGGTTAGTTGAAGCGCCAGAGAGATAAGGTTGAACTATGAAAAGAATTCTAGTGACTGGCTCAAGTGGACTCTTAGGAAGCAAAACAGTAAATGAAGCTGGTAGCAAATACGAAGTTTACCCAACACATGCAACTCTTGCTCTTTTCCCCAACTCATTGAAGATGAACGTTACTGATGAAAGCGAGGTTAGACATGTTATAAGCCTAATCAAGCCAGATGTAGTCGTTCACACGGCTGCAGAGACAAACGTTGACAAGTGCGAGGATAATAAGGCATATGCCTCAAGAGTGAATGTTGAAGGTTCAAAACATCTGGCGAAGATATGCAATCAGTTGGGAACAAGAATAATCTTCATCTCAACAGATTACGTATTTGACGGAGAAAAAGGTTTGTACGTCGAAACCGACTCCACTAATCCAATTAACCATTATGGAGTAACCAAATTATTTGGGGAGCAATGCATCACCAAACTCTGTAGTGATTTCGCAATTCTTAGAACAAGCGTCCTTTACGGATTACATCCCAAGAAGCAAAATTTCGTAAGGTGGGTTATAAGTAACCTGAAGAAGGAAAGCCAGCTGGCGATCGTGGAAGATCATTACAATTCTCCAACACTTGCCAAGAATCTCGCGAAGACAATTCTGGAAATTATAGACAAGGACATCAAAGGTCTATATCATGTCACTGGAGGTGAGAGGATAAGCAGATACGAATTCGCCCTAAAAATCGCCGAAACGTTTGACTTTGATACCGCTCTCATAAGACCGGTTAAAATGAGCAAGCTAAAAATGTGGATCGCAAAAAGGCCAAAAGATTCTTCATTGCGCGTGGACAAGATCAGAAGAGAAATCGACACCAAGCTTTTGGGTGTTTCTCAAGGCTTGAAAGAAGTGAGACAAGAATGGGAAATGAAAACATGAAAGGCATTATACTTCATGGAGGTCATGGAACACGACTCAGGCCGCTGACCCATACAGGCCCGAAGCAGCTAATCCCAATCGCGAACAAGCCTATGTCACAGTATGTGCTGGAAGATCTGAGGGATTCTGGGATAAGTGAAATATCGATAATTGTCGGAGACGTTTTGCCAGAGAAAGTGAAAAGCCACTACGGAACAGGTGAAGAATTCGGCGTGAGAATCTCATACATACACCAAGACAAGCCTGGTGGGATAGCTCACGCTATAAGCCTTGCAGAAGAATTCGTCGGAACCGATCCCTTTATCGTATATCTTGGTGACAACTTACTGAAAGGCAAGATCACGCAGTTTGTCGAAGAATTCAAGAGATCGGATTATGATGCAATGACACTCCTTTGTGAAGTTGAAAACCCTCGCCAGTTTGGTGTGGCCCAATTCGGAGAAAGCGGAAAACTAATCAAACTGATAGAAAAACCTGAGAAACCGCCAAGTAACTATGCCCTTACAGGAATCTACTTTCTCAGACCTTCAATCTTCAGCACAATAAGCAGCTTGAAACCCTCCTGGAGAGATGAACTTGAAATCACAGAAGCATTACAGGGCCTGCTAGACACTGGACGAAAGGTAGGTTACCGATTCGTTACGGGCTGGTGGAAAGACACGGGAACCGTGGACGATATATTAGAAGCTAACCGGCTTGTTCTTGATGATCTTAAGAAGACTTCAAAGGGAGTTGCGGAAGCCAGATCTTCCATCCAGGGAAGAGTGTCGACAGGCAGCGGAAGCATTGTCAAGCGAGGAGCTTTGATAAGAGGGCCATCAATCATAGGTGAAAATTCGGAAATATACTCCGGCGTCTATATCGGACCCTATACAAGTATAGGAAACAACGTCAAAGTAAGGAAGGGTGAAATAGAAAACTCCATCATTATGGATGACTGCCAAGTGGAAGTTGAAGCAAGAATCACTGACAGCCTCATAGGGCCTTCCACAGTCCTAACCTCAAATTTAGGAAGCCCGAAAGGTTATAAGCTAATTGTAGGCGAATGTTCCAAGATAATTCTTTGAGGATTGGCAATTGTTGGAAGGCGTAGTTACCCGGAAACTGAAGCTGATCTCAGACGAGAGAGGCTGGCTTCTCGAAATTTTTAGAAGCGACTGGGAAATATTCGAGAAATTCGCTCAAGCATACGTGACTACAGCCTATCCGCAAGTTGTGAAGGCTTGGCACATGCACAAGAAACAGACAGATAACATAGCCTGTATACGAGGAATGGTAAAACTAGTCCTCTGCGATGATCGTAAGAACTCCGTTACCAAAGGTCACATTGAAGAGTTTGTGATCGGGGAGAAACAACCCATGCTGGTGAAGGTTCCTCCACAAATTTGGCACGGCTTCAAGAACATAGGTGAAAATCTCGCCCTAGTCATCAACATACCGAATAACCTGTATAACTACAAGAAGCCCGATGAGCATAGGCTTCCACCAAATACAGAAAAAATCGATTATGATTGGAAACTTGCTCCTTGGCTGAAACACGGATGAGATAGATGAAAGCACTTGTCACAGGTGGAGCAGGCTTCATTGGCAGCAACTTCACAAGACATCTTTTGTCAACATATAGAGACATAGACGTAGTTTGCTTAGACCTGCTTACTTATGCAGGGCGACTTGAGAATCTACAAGATATGACGGAAGATTCACGTTTTAGATTCGTTCAAGGAGATATAAGAAAAAGAAGGACCGTGGAGTCCTTACTTAAAGAGAAAGTCGACTTGATAGTGAACTTCGCAGCTGAAACTCACGTGGACAGAAGCATTGTAGAAGCAGGCTCCTTCGTTTTGACAGATGCATACGGGACCTACACTTTGCTTGAAGCAGCAAGAAAATTCGAAGCGGGAAAATTCATACAAGTCTCTACTGATGAAGTATATGGCAGTATACAAGAAGGAGCATTCAAGGAATCCGATACTCTGAACCCATCAAGCCCCTATTCCGCAAGCAAGGCCGCGGGTGACCACATAGCTCTGGCCTTTCACAAAACATATGGAATTAAGGTGTTTGTAACCCGCAGTTCAAACAACTATGGGCCATTCCAACATCCTGAAAAGCTTATTCCTAAGTTAATATTGAGAGCTCTTCATGATATCCATTTACCGATCTACGGTGACGGAAAACAAGTAAGAGACTGGCTACACGTGAGAGATAACTGTGTAGCTATTGAGCAAGTAACTAAGAAAGGAAAGGCTGGAGAAGTTTACAACATAGCGTCAGGCGAGGAACGCATGAATATCAAAGTGGCGGAAGAGATTCTAAGAATACTCAAGAAGCCTAGGAATCTGCTCAAATCAGTTCTTGATAGACCGGGCCATGATCGGCGATATTCTCTGAATGTGGACAAAATGAAGCAAATCGGGTGGAAACCTGAAGTCAGATTTGCGGAAGGTTTAGAGAAGACAGTCAACTGGTACAAGGATAATTCATGGTGGTGGAAGCCATTGGTGAGAGACAAGTTTTTCCAATTTGACACTCCATGGCTACATGGAGAAACCCCAGCCGATAGATAGTAGACCTCTCGACCAAACATTGGACTTAAATCTTCCACTAATAATCTACACTGTCATATATGCAAGTGGTTGTCTTGAATGCAAAGCTCTGAAACCCATGTTGCTAGAGGTGCAACGTTTGTTTTTCTCCAGGGCTTCATACACTCAGGGCTTGGCGTACTCTATGTATGGTTTCTTCTACACACAAAAGAGATAACTGGACAAATCTTATTCACTCAAGAGAATTGGGGTCTGTCTACTATTCTTAGTTTCGTTCTGACGCTGACTTCGACTGTTGGAATTCTATCGCTTCGTGCAGCCTCTGTTAAATACATCTCACAATACCTTGCAGAACGAAAGGTAGATAGAGCAAAGTCGGTGGTATCGCGAGTTCTTCAAGTCTCTGCAATTACCTCTCTGGTAGAAATAGCCTTGCTTTTCGGGCTGGCAAATACGCTTTCCACCTCTCTAGCAAGCACTGATCCAAACGCGATTCTCATATTTCAACTTCTTCCGTTGTCGTCAGTGTTTCAGATCTTGTATTTTCAAGCGTTGGGATTCCTTCAGGGCTTACAGCGATTGAGGGAGTTCGCCGCAATAGGGATACTGTATTCTTTGACCCAGTATTCTGTTGCTATTCTGTTTGTGTACATTGGGTATGGAGTTCTAGGAATAGTAATTAGTTGGATATTCGCCTTAGCTCTGGCATGTATACTCAGCTTTTCAGTCGCATTTCGCCACATCGGTTTCTCAAGACGTCCCCACGAGCTAAAACCGCTCTTGTCATTTTCTTTTCCAATCTATGTTTCAGGTCTCTTGACCTTTGTTGTGAATTGGGTGGATCAGATTTTCGTTTTCGGCTTGATGGATGTTGAAGCATTAGGAGTGTACAACATTGCAGTGAGAGCTTCATTTGTTCCCAACCTAGTTTCAATAGCGTTAATTATCTCCCTCTTTCCCAAGATGTCAGAGATGCGTTCCAAACTCGGGACGGAGAGTTTGAGAGATGCTTTCAGAGCATCTACAAGATACGCTTCCCTAATAGGCTTCCCAGTATCGCTGCTGGTCGCAGCTTTAGCATATCCGATAATTGTGCTATTCGCAACAGTCAGATTCTCTGAGGCTGCCATTCCACTTGTAGTGATGTGTGTAGCAGCGATTCCGACGATATTGGGATCTGCGATTTTGCCTGCGCTTTATACATTGGAGAAGACTAAGATTGCTTCCTTAATAGGAATAGTCTCTATTTTCTTGGAAGGTTTTGTTTCATATGTTCTCTTATCGCGTCTTGGTGCCGATCTCTCCGGAGTAGCGTTTTCAAGGTTAGTCGCTGCTCTCGCAGCGTTTGTGTTGGGTACCTATGTGGTCAGAAAAAGCCTTAAAGTAAAGTTCGACAAGGAAGCAATCTGGAAATCAGCTATATCTTCGCTAGTAATGGTCTTTTCAATTCTTGCAATGGAGCTCCTAAGGTATATTGCTGCGCCGTCTTCATATGAATTTCTCGTTCTGCGTGTGCGTCAGCTTCCTGTCTACGCTATTGTTGGGGTCGCTGTCTATGTTCTTTCACTTGTTGCGTTAAAGGCAGTCAAAGGCCGAGACATAAAACTACTGGATAACTATCTTCCATCACGTTTAAGATGGATCGCTCGGTTGGCACAACGTATCACTCGAGTGGAAGACCAATAAGATTCAGATGTGCTTGTGAGAATGTTCCAATTATAAGATCCAAATGTGATCTAGTTTCATCCTTTCTCCCGAAGCGTGAACCATTCAATCGTGGTGACCTGCAAGCAATCCTTTGGCATAGGCTAGTCGTATAAGGGGATGAATGTATGTAATCGAGGGATCACGCATTCTGAGGGCTATGAGCACGCCTGTGGCGGGCGAGATGGCCAGCCTGAAAAACACGCTTGATCTTGTGATGGAAAAGGCCAGCCCTGTCTCCTGCCTTATCTTTAATGAAATTTCTTTCAGCATTGAAGCATAGAGCTGTTGGTGACGCAGTTCTTCTCTTAGATTTTTTCTGATATGCGTTGATTGAAGATTGTAATCTACAATCCAGTGGAACCCAGCCTTTTCCATTTTATATGCTAGGACTGCGTCGACTCCTGCATTAACTGTCATCTTAGGAAAGCCCCCGAGGTTTCTCATCACTTCAGTCTTGTACATGGTATTGTCCAAGGTCTTGCCTAAGGTGAAAGCTGCCATCATTCTGCTTCTGAGCCATGACGAGAGCTCTTTTTCTCCTCTGTATTTTCTTGCTACATATTGCTGGAGCTTTCTGAGACCAGCAGGTTTTTCAGCAACTCTCATTCCAGATACAACCGCAACCTTCTTCTTCTCAAAATGCCTCGGTATCTCGTTCCACCATTCCTTGGTCAGAAGAAGATCTTGTTCGAAGCTTATAAAAAAGGGCGATTCCACATGCCTGAGGGCTTCATTTGCACCAGCTGATATTCCTGAAGATGGATTCTTGTAGGTTTCCCAGTTGAATCCCCTAGCGATCTCTACCGTTGAGTCTGAACTGTGATCATCGATCAAGATCCTGCGGTTGACATTTCGTGAGGGAATTGTCTCCTCTATGCGTTTAAGTACTCTTGGGAGGAAGTGTGCACCATTTCTAGCCCACATAATTAAATCAACGCTTTTCCGGGTCATACTAGACTCTTCCAACCTTCGGTCAGAGCGACAACTATCAACTATCTCAGCGGTCGACTTTCTCTGGGGGGTTTTCTTCCTTTCGCTTCTCGTTCGAGTCTAAGATAACCTTGACAAAAGGGGATTGATATAATTCCTCTAGCATTTTCGCGTTTGGTATTACGCAATGACCTTTGATGATTCCGGGATAGAACACAGGTCTTTGATGTCTTCCCCCAGACTCTTTCTGATTTGTTCTGAAAAAGTGGGTTATCTCTTCTTCCTTGAGGTTGAATTCCTTGCAGATTCTGTGAATTTCTTGGAACCAGGTAATCATGAGCCCATAATAGGTTGTGTTGAGAACCTTCATGAATTCAGTTTCCAGTGGAGAGTTGCAGATATATGTCTTGAAACCCAATGAATGGTAGTATTCTTCTGCCATCTTTCCGTATTCTGCTTCTGCAGGGCCTATGAATTTCGTATAGTTGAAGTAGGCCCATTTGAATCCATCTTCTTTTCTTCCACGTACTGGGCTGTGGCAGATTGCTGTTTCTGTTTTTTGGTGTATTTTCTCAGTCGTGAAAGGTAGCACGGTGCTTTCGATGATGGTGAGTTTGGGGTCGAATCGGTTGATGTAATCAATTGTGGTTCTCACAAATTCTTTGGTGTAGGGAATGCAGATGTGCAGTATGTCAAAGCTGTCTTGCAGTTCTTTTGGTTCAATGTCTAGGCCTTCTGCATGATAGACTCCTTTGACGATTTCTAGAAGAGGTGCACCGATTTCGCCCAATCCAACGACGAGAACGCTGTCAACTTTCAACTCTTTTCCAGCTCATTGAGTGCTCTAAGATTTGGGAGTTAGGAGTCTATTTAGCTGTTGTGGACGTGGCCCCTATACGCATAATCTGTCAGAATATTTCTTGGGTCAGCTTCTCAACGTAGTCAACTGGATTTTCTAATTGTTTAAGTTGCTTCTTAGTGTCCCATTTCTGCCCTAGGTATTGCTTGGCTCTTTTGATGATTTGGCTGGGTTGTACGGTGAATAGTGGGAATCCCAGTTTGGAGAGGTAGTCATTGACGTAGGATTGCCCAAAGGTTTGGACTACTATGCTAGGAGTTCCCTGCAATGCGGCTTCTCTGGAAATAGTTCCTCCAACGCTTATGACAAGGTCAGCAGCAGCTGAGAGGTTGACGCTGTCTATGAGTTTGTGAGGAATGATCAACTTCTTTCTAGGACGTTTATCATATCGTGGTATGAACATCACATTTCCATGGTTAGAGAGTTTCATCGCTATTCTTTCTGTAATATCCTGTTTTTTTTCTGCGTATGAGGCTTTTGTTTCCATTTGTCTGACAACTATTAGCGGTCTTTTGTAGTTCTTGGGTTTTAACGGATAGTTCTTGACCCAAGCTACCTCATCTACTCCAGCGAATCGTTCGATCCTCTTGACTCCAAATCTTTCGTATTCTTCCAGAGGGATTGCCTTTGAAGCTAGGAGGATGTCGACCAGGGGGAGTCCAAGCCTGTTTGCAGCTATTGCATGAGGGGCATCAGCAGTTGATATTGAAGGTATTCTGAGACCAAATGCGACTCTAATCAAATCTACTGAACCATGGGAGATCGCCAAATGTGGAGGTTTGTCTCCGAACCGCTCACAAAAAGCAAGTTGGCGCTCCAAGCTTCCCTTCAATCTTGAAAGGGCTGAGTCTGGTGAGTATCTGCCTACAATGAGAAAGTCTTCCTCAAGCAGTTCTGCTAATGCGAGAGTGTCAGGATGCTGTCGGGTGGTTAGTATAACTTCATGTCCCAAAGTTCTAAGCCGTCGGGCTACAGCTATCGCATATCGAACGTGTTTTCCGGTACATGCGTCATACCAAGCCTTCAAATTCTCATCCTGATGAATTGCGTATCATATCTTTCTGTAATTCCAACACGATCTATGTTTCTGTCACGGTTGTTAGGAGGGCAGCTGGGTTTTCTCTGAATCGGAAACTATGTCAATCATTTATTAACCTTCCCAATACTTCTCCAGCTCTGACAAGTCGTGGGGAGGAGTCCATGTGGCGTATCCAATAGAGATCCTTGGGCAGAATGTTGTATCTTGGTGTCTTTTCTAGGTGCTCTTTACAGCCTAGTTTGACGCAAAGGTAGGGGAAGTTTGCGTGGTAATTGTTAAGGATTTTCTTGCTTGCGTAGGAGAAGAAAAAGGACGTTGTGAACATTCGCCCCGCATTTATCTCCGTGGCGTGTGGGGTTCCATTGTTGTCCTCCTTCAAATCCACACACGCAATGCCATCGAAATCTGGTTCGATTGCTAGTACCGCTTTTGTTGCGACTTTGTTGGCCGCATCATCATGAATTGTTCGTTGAACAGCTGGTGTGCCTGTGATCCCTGAGGGCGCGAGATGTGGGTAGATATATTCAATGCGTTCCCTGGCCATCGAAGTGATGAGCTCTCCATCTTTCCATATGCTGTGGAATCCAATATTCCTTCCCTGGAGATACTTTTGCGCGATAAACTCCCAGTTTTGACCACGTGATCTCCAATAGTTAATCCAAGACAACGCTGTTTCGACACAGTTGGCTGGAGTACTTCCCTTCCCTCCTGCTCCATGTTTTGCCCTTATCCAAATTGGGCTGCCGAATTCGCTGAAGGCTTTTTCGATGTCATCTTGATCATCTAGTGGAATTGTTCTCGCTGCCGAAACTCCCTTCTTAGCCCATATTCGGGCTGATTCAAGCTTGTCTTGGCAGATTCGGATTGTTTTCTTTGTTGGAAGTAATATGTTGGCATTTAGTTTCTCGCGGTTGTCTGATATCGCTCTTACTTCGATGTCAGGCTGTGGATGAATGAAGTCAATGTTCTCGAGCTTGATAATCTCATTTAGCTTGTCAATGTATGTGGACTCAGTTGCCTTTGGGACTGCATACATTTCACTGGTCAGTGCGAGTTTGGCAAAGTAAGGGTTGGCTTCAGCTCCGACTAGGTGCATTTTCTCAGGGGCGATTCTTAATGATTGAGTGAAGTTTACTCCAGCTGGGCCGCCTGCTCCCGTAATCAGGATTCTTTTTCTCATAGAAGCCACACAGCTACTGCTGCTAGCGTTGAAAGAGCGACGAGAAGTGAGACAAGTGAAACGAGTGTCCTTTCAGTCAACGGTTTACGATAAGTGATTAGCGTTACAAGGCTGCGCCGGCTTTCTGAGTGAAGCTTCGCACCTTCCACAACCAGGCGGGCGGTTCTTCTGAAGAAAAAGACATTAACCAATATTAACGAGGAGTTTAAGATGAATGGTAGAATTGAGATTAGCAAAGTTTGTTCATTGTTGGCGATTATGGCGTACGAAGCGAGGGTGATGCCGACTGCAAACGTTCCGGTGTTTCCGACAAAAATTTTTCCAGAGAAGTTCAGAAAGGCAAGAACTAGATAGATGAGAAGTGGGAAGAAAAGAAGAATACCTACGTTGGATGTTATCACCAAGCCAATCATGACGACTGATGGGCATATAGTTTCCAGACCATTCAATCCTCCAAGCTGGTTTACGGTGTTGGTGGTCGCTGTGACTATGATGGGAATGATTATTATGTAGAAGTAGATTCCGAAATCGATTTTCCCGAATATGTAAGTTGCCATTTTTGTAGCTTCTGGTATCGCCTCTCTTTGTACTGCAAGAGGAAGTGATGCGAAAATTGGTAGGAAGGCCTTGTATCTCCATCTGAGATCCACCCAATCGTCTACTAATCCCATGAATCCGCCAAATAGAATACATCCAGCTAGAGGCAAAGCTCCTGCGGCGTCAAAATAGTGAAGAAGAAAAAGGTATGCTGCGCTGGTAATAACGTATATGACGCCTAGTCCGTTGGGAACCAAGCGATGGTTTGGTTTGTGTTGATCAACGGCTTTCGGAAACAAGTCATCCGCCTTCATGAGGCTTGGTCAATATCGAACTGTGTGTAGTCCACTTCGTAAAGGGCAACTAATGCGTAGAGATAGACGGTTTGTCCTGCTTCGGTTTGTCCGAGCGCTGCAATCTCTTTCCCTGGTGAGAAGTGTGCTGTTTTGAAGTACTTCAGTTCTGGGGATTCCGGTGATTGGACTTTGGAGTTCTTTGCTGTAAGCATCAGCTTGTAAATAGTTGTGTTTTTGCCTAGATCGTTCCACACCCATTGCCCTTCCTGGGTTATGTGTCCGAATGTGCTATTTTGTAGGCGTTCTCCCCATTCAAGATAGAATCCTCTTGCATCCTCCACGGTTTGATTCGCGATTCTTGCCATCCATCTCCACTTTCCTTCATCACCATAGCCTTGGTCACCACCCAAGCTGTTGAAAGTTGTGAAGACCAATATATGAGTTGGTGGGCCGTCCGGTCCATCAAACCTCTCTTTCAGGATTCTCACGGCTTCAGTTTCATTAGACATGAATGTCAGCCCTATAAGCCCTATATGTGTAGCGTTGAAGGTGGCGTTGTCGGCTAGAGAAGTTCGATTTGCTTTGATCGCTATCCAATACCCGTAATCCCACCAGCTACAGATTATTGATTTCTCGGGGAGGTTGAGCTCCATCCATCTTAGCATCTCTGTCCATTCAGTTACTGCTTCTGAAGGCTTTATTGGAACACTTGCTGAAAGTATTGTAGGCGGAGAGTATGCATGGCTGAACATTCTGGGTGACGGTAACGAATATGTTAGAGTGAGTAGCAGGAATATTAGGATTAAAACTGAACCACTAAATTCTTTACCCACATGTCCAGTGATGTATTTTCTGCCTGAAGGTATTCTTGGGGTCCTTTTTATTATCGTGACGAAGGGTCTTAGAAGATTTACTATTCCTGTTGCCATAAGTATAGCAAAAGCTGGTGCCAGCAGTATTGTAAGTCGGACCATGGAGGAAGCGAAATAAAGCGTGGTTATTCCAAAGATTATGATGAAAAGGTTTCTAGTTGTTAGATCTCTTACAGCGAAGAAGAGACCTATAGCGAAGAAGAGAACTCCAACTCCATAGTCGTAGTATATTGAGCCCCAAGCTGTCATTCTATGTTCCTGGACAGATTGATATATCTGAGATTCGCCTCGTTGTGTTGGATTTATTGTGCCAACGAACTTCCCGGCTATTGAACCCAAGTATCCCAGATATGACAGCACCAGGAATCCCGCTATAATGGCAGAGAGAACACTTACGGTGAGCAGCACCCTTCTTCCTCGACTTTTTATAGCGTTTAACGCTTCCCGAAGAACTAGGAGAATGAAGACTCCGAGAACTGGAAGAATAGCCCAAGTTGTAAGGTAGTCAATTGAGTTCTTGGGGATGTTGATTGCCATGAATAAGCCCAGGCCGAATGTGACGCTGTATGATAGGAGTAGCCGCCTCGTGTACTTCTTGATTATCAGGAGTATGAACGTGAATAGCGTCACCATCCCTATAAGATATAGGGAAGCGCCCCATGTGGCAGTAACATAACCAAGAGCTAGACCCGCCAAGATAGAATAGGTTGTGGAGCTTCTATGAGAGCGTTCATTGTCTAAAGCTCTGAGGAACAGAAACGCGAATAGCAGAATAGCTCCTATTCCAATAGTTTCGTCGTCGAAGAATCCTGCCGCAGTCCTCGTTATGTGCGATGAATTTAGAGCGAGAAACAGAGCTGAGAAAAGACCTACTGCCCTACCTCCCACATCTCTACCTAGAAAGAAGACCATGATGCAAGCTAGTGCCCCGAAGATGGCAGGAAATATTATGCACAAATGGTAAAGAGAAATCGGTATTCCCAAGACTGAAACAATGTTGAACAATGTTGCAGCAGTATAGGCAAGGCCTGGAAGAGCATTATCGCTGACAGTTTTCTCAAGAGGATACCATCGGTTTGATTCCGCGGTCGTCCAAGTTAGCCAATCGAAGGGGCCATCTTTCACGATTTTATTGGTAAGTTGGAAATGGAAGTACGGATCGAATTCGGAGAGCTCTAATCCCCAGCGAGTGGGCAGCAGTCTTACAGACAAAGCGACAAAGAATATGAGTGTCAAAGCTGCAACGGTAAGTAGGGTGGAGCGAGAAACTGAGATTCTAACATGTGCGATAGTACTGAATAGGCCCGTGATCTTTTCCCGACTTATCAATCCTCTGAGGTCCAACAAGTGTTTCTCCTTTTCTCAGACATGTTAAAGGAACTGTTTTATTTCCCTTATGGTTTTCAGCAAGCTCGTCACTGCTTCCTCGTGTAGCCGAACTTGGTTGGATCGTAAAAGGGGAACTTGACAATCTCTGCCTTCACCTGTCTCTTCCTTATTCTCACATCCACGGTTTGAGACATCTTTCCATATTCTCTCTGAACATAGGCCATTGCAATGCCTTTTTTCAACAACGGCGAAAAAGTTCCACTTGTTACCCATCCTATCTTCTTCTCATCTGTGAGAACATCATGCTTGGGGCGAGGGACTCCTTCCTCAATCATTTTCAATCCGACTCGTCTTTTCTTTATTCCCTCCTCCTTTTGCCTGAGCAGTTTCTGTTTTCCTTTGAATTTGGCTTTTTGGAGTTGGACCACAAAGCTGATTCTTGCCTCCAACGGCGTTATGGATTCATCAATGTCATTTCCGTAGAGGCACATTCCAGCTTCTAATCGTAGGGTGTCTCGTGCTCCTAAGCCGCAGGGTTCGATGTTGAATTCCTTTCCTGCTTCAAGAATTGCCTTCCATGCGTCCACTGCTTTTTTCGGCTTAGAAGTATGTGTGTTCCACACAAAAAGCTCAAATCCGTCTTCGCCAGTGTAACCTGTTCTTGAAATGAAGGTTTTAGAGCCAGCGATTGTTGTCCAGCCACATTTAAACCGTTTTATTTGATCTAGATCCTCTGTGCTAATCTTTTGCAGGGTCTGTTGGCTTCTTGGTCCTTGGACTGCAAACATGGCTACGTTGTTGGATAGGTCATCTATTCTCACGTTATAATCTGTTGCGTGGCGGGTTAGCCACTTGTAGTTCTTCTCTCTATTTGCAGCGTTGTATACCATGAAGTATTGGTTCTCTTCCTGTCTTGAGATGACAAAGTCATCAATTATCCCCCCTTCATCGTTGCACATTGTTGAATATTGAGCATCTAATCGAGCCAATGTAGATACGTCGTTTGTGGTGACATAATTGAGGAAAGCTTCAGCGCTCTTCCCAGTGATTGTTACTCTCCCCATATGCGTGACATCGAAAATCCCCACATTATTGCGGACTGCTAGATGTTCAGGAATTATGCCTTTATACCATATCGGCATCTCAAATCCAGCGAATGGAACGACTTTCCCGTTTTGGGCATGAAAACTGTAGAGATGTGTTTTTCCGTGCATTTCTCTCACGCCAGCCCACCTTTAGCTCTTTGTGGCGGGCTTGACTTCGACATCTATAGGTATATAGGACAGTTTCTTGCCGCATTTTGGGCATTTCCCATCATGCTTCTGTATAATCTCGTCAGGCGGTTTCAATTCCTGTCCTTCATAAAGTAAGTTGCCACACTTTTGGCAGACAATCCGTTGAGGCATAAATGCTATCCCACTTCATAGATCAGAAGAGAACTGATTTGCAGGCTATTTATGTCTTATCATCGCGTGAAGAGGCCTTGTGCAGATCGCTCGGGTTCTGGTAGATTTGCAGTTGCAGTTTTTGGGAAGATTAATATGGTCAACCTAATCTACTGGAGATTTATGGTTTCGTTTGCGGAGACTTTGCTTCTTGGTGTACTTCAAGGTGTCACCGAATGGTTGCCAGTATCAAGCTCAGGACACTTGGCTCTTGCCAAAGAATTCCTTGATTGGCAACCTCCGTTGGTGTTCTATATCCTTCTTCATCTAGGCACCTTGATCGTGACTCTAGCTTTTTTCAGGCGAGACGTGGTGATGATCTCCAAAGCTTTGCTGAGAGGGGATTTCAGATCGAGAGAGGGAAGGGTGGGAATCTTTATTCTTCTGGGTAGTATACCTACCGCGATAATCGGCCTTTTCTTTAGAGAGCTTTTCGAATCATTCTTCGATAACACTATTGTCATCGGTTTGGCTCTTCTAATCACTGGAGTCCTGCTTTTCGTTTCGAAGAGAATTGAAGGGAAAAGATCATTGAACGTTCTTGACACAGCGATTCTAGGCGCAGCGCAAGGATTTGCCATAATTCCGGGAATCTCAAGAAGTGGAGTGACAATCTCAGCTGGTCTGTTGCGTCGGTTGGAGAGAGAATCAGTCTTCAAATTCTCGTTCCTATTGTCTATTCCATCTATTTTGGGAGCCCTTGTGGTGGAGTCAGATGATCTCGGCTTGTTGGTTACTAATGGAGATCTGCCTTCGGCTGCTTTAGGGCTTCTTGCCTCTGTAATAGTCGGCTATTTGTCTCTCAAAGCGTTAAGAATAGTTGTCTTGAAGCGTAAGTTCCACCTTTTTGCATTCTACTGCTGGATTGCCGGGACTCTGACCGTAGCTTTCTCACTATCTTGAGATTCCTAGGTTCAATCTTGAAGTCCTTTCACCTTCCAACAGCAATTTATATAGTTGCTTCCTAATCACAAATGGTGAGAAGAAGGTTTGTTCCATGCCTGAGAATGAAATGATTGAATTCTTCCATGAACAGATCAGATTGGAAAACCATATCGTTGAATCAATCACAAAAAGCTTGAAAGACGTCCGAAATCCGGTGGTGAAGCAGGTTTTACAGGCTATAGCTTTTGACTCGCAGAAACATGCAGGAATCTACAACGCAGCAATTTCTGTCGCTAAAATCACGCCAGCTTTGACTGACAAAGAATACAATGATCTCAAGAAGATAGCAGAAATGCATATTGCAGACGAGGAGAGAGTGCTGTCCGCTCTAGCGAAGGCCATGCCCAAGATAAGAGATGAAAAAATCAGGCTCCTACTGAAATCTATAGTTGCAGATGAAAACAAACATCACGAGCTTCTTGAGACAGTAATGAAGTTAGTGGTCAAGAAAGAAGCCATAACAGAAGAAGACTGGTGGGAGATCCTTTGGAAAAACGTTCCTTTTCATGGTGCTCCTGGAGGGTAAAATTGGCAATATCAATTCTCATAAAGCTTTTATACGGTAGGGCCATGTCTTTTATCGTTTGGTGAGAACGGTGAGTAGCTTGGAGCCTAGCAAGAAGCCATTGAATGTTTTGGTCAAACAGCTAAACAATAACGTAATGATAACACTCAAGAACGGCGTCACGTATAAGGGTCACATGGCAAAGTGTGATGGTCACATGAACATAATTCTGGAAGGTGCAACTGAGTGCAGAGGCGACAAACCTGTAGCAAACTATGGCAGCGTGCTGGTGCGAGGAAACAATATTCTTTACATTTCCATAGAAAAGTAGAAGATCAGTTGCCTGTCGGCTGCTTTAAGATACTTCTTTCAAAGATATCCTAGGAACTATGTGGGTTTTGCCGAGGTGTCTGAGTAGGGCTTTCTTCTCTTGGCTAGAATCCTAACCGCAGGCAAGGATAATCGGTCGCCCTTAGAGGGAATGAGGCGGAAACTGCGGGTGATATGCTATGAGGATAGACGATTCAGCTTCTACGAGTTGAATCAGTATTTTGACATTGAAAATCTTAAATATCGCCAGCTTTCTTTAGCTAGTTGAGCAACATGGCTGAAATCTGTCCAACATGCGGGCTCCCAATGGACATATGTGTCTGCACTGAAATCGGCAAAGAACAACAACGCATAAAGATACGGCGTGAGACTCGGAAATTCGGAAAACCAACGACCATCATAGAAGGTATTGACGACAAAGACCAAGATCTCGGACGTCTAGCGCAGAAACTCAAAACCTTCTGTGCATGCGGTGGAACCGCCAAGAACCGTCAGATAATTCTTCAAGGAGATCAACGTGATAGAGTCAGAGTGTGCCTTGTCCGCCTAGGTTTTCCTGAACAGAATATAGAGCTTCAATGATAGAATGTAGAGAGATTTTTTGTATGGGTGGTGTTCTGCGCGATATCATAGGCGGTTTGAAACGGAGAAAGCCTGTCAAGAAGTATTGTCCAAAATGTGGCAACCCAAACATCAGCCTGTCAAGCAAGTTTGACATTTGGCTTCTCCCCGAGCAGTACACCTGTGATAAATGTGGGTATAGAGGGGCATTTGCATTAGAAATAGATGACGAAAAGCATGAGCACAAGTGTAGAGAGTCAGATTAGTTCTCTTTCAAACCAGCCTCAGAATATAGAACCTCTGAGGAGCGAGCGGCTATATACACATGTTTTCAAACTTCAGATTCCGTTATAGAGAGTATGAACTGCCTCCAGCTCAGGCCGATGTCAACCCATGAAAATTTGATAAACCAGAAACCCTAGGTAATTGGTCAAAATGATGACAAGAATTGTTATCATGATGTGTTCAGCAACCGCTTTGTAAGGGTTCTTCTTCTGGGATTTTGCCATCCAGAAACTGAAAAACGCAACTAACAGAAGCCCCCAGATTGCGCTGGTAGCAACAGCCGTCTGTAACTCCAAGAGCGTAATTGGGACCAAGAACGTCAGTGTTATAGATAGCTTGGATAGAAAAGTGAACGCTGAGGCTTCCCAGATCTCTCTCGCTGAATGCTCGTCCTCAGCCTCTTCAGAGACATGGATTCCCATTGCGTCTGATAGAGCGTCGGAAACTGCTAAAACAACGATGCCGGCCAATACGGCAATCGTGGATTGTGTGCCTGTATTCAATCCTGCTATCAGTCCCAATGTAGTAATAACTCCTGAAGTAGTTCCGAAACCGGCACCTTTCCTGAAAGTGATTCTCATATTCCTCACCTTTTTCGCAGAATCTAAATCCAGATTTGGGAGGCTATTCCAGCCCTAAATCTGCTGAGTGAAACCTTCATTATTCTTGTTGAGCCAATCATCGAATCTAGCAAACTAATGAGCCTGTATGCTACGTAAGAGCTTTTATTCTCCCTAGACTCCCGCTCACCACGTGTTTCTGCCATTCTCATACTCTTTCGACCGGTCGTGTCTCAATTCAATGTTGTAACGGGAGGTTAGATTATTCGATAAAGGTGTTGTGCCGAAAATATGGCATCGGTATCCGAAAAGAATATTAGTTTTGAGATTTTTTCTCAGTCAGCGACGAGAAATGGACGAAAAAGATGAGATGATAATCAGGGTTCTTGAAAGGAAAGCACGGTTGTCCAGTAGGGTCCTTTCGAAAATGGTTGGTTTGCCGATTTCTACTGTCCATAGGAGGATCAAGAAGCTAGAGCGGGAAGGAATAATCTATGGCTACAAAGCATTGATTAACTATGAAAGAACAAACAGACCCATAGGGGCTTTCTTGCTAGTCAATCTAGAGGAAGTCATTCCGGGAAGAGGGCATATTCCAAAAAAGACTATAGTAGGAGTTCTCAGGAGAATAAGAGAAATTGAGGAAATAACTGAGGTCCAAGCATTTAATTTTGAGCTAGTAATCAAAGCGAGACTGCATAATCTCAAAGCACTAGCCGCTCTGATGGAGCAACTGCGTTCCATAGAGGGAATAGAGCATGTCTCCTCCGCTATAATAACAGAAGAAACAATTCTGCCGCCATCCACACTTCGAAACTCAACTCAAAAATAACCGTTAGAAACCTGTGGAAAACCAATCCGCACCATTTCTGCTTCAAGCTAAGGGGGACGTCACATCCAATTCAACGAGGTAAACACGGAAACTCTGAAGAAAGCGCAGAGAAGCCCGGAGAAACACAAAGACCACATTGTTCTGGTAGCAGGACCCTCCGAGTATATCGCCGACAGAGGCATAGAATTGCAGATGAAATGTCTCAAGAACACAACATCAAAGGCTTTAGATCG
>CP070683.1:994052-1015036 GCA_020352645.1 Candidatus Bathyarchaeota archaeon
AGAAAGATCTTGGGAAACAAAGCTAGTTCCATGGCTTTCGATGAGTCATTTGCTGTCACGATGGAAATCAGTGCCTGCAATTTTTTCCCTTGGGTCATCGAAGAAGCGAAGAGAGCTATTGAACAGAGAGATCTCATGCCAGGACGGTTCATCCGTGTGCGCCCTATGAAAGAGCAAGTCGAGGACAATGAGATCTTGGCTTTTGCTGCCGCGATGCAGATTGTTGGGGCCTCTTACGTTGAAACCCTTGATACCAAAGGTACACTTCCGGGATCTGATGGGCTGCCTGTCAATGTCCATTTGGGAGGTCCAGAAACAATAGCAGGATATTTCGGCGGTGTAGGAATGCCGAATCACTACGCATTGAAATGGGTTGATGAGTTCATGCATTACTACACCAAGTACGGAATCAAACAGGTGCTAAACACCAACACGGGAAGCGTGATGCTTGGATACTGGCTATATAGGCTCGGGATAGACCTAGAATTCAAGATATCAGTCTTCTTAGGCAACGATAACCCTTACTCTTGTTTCTGGACTCTGATGACTGCAAAACTCTTCAGCCGAGATGATGGAACAACTCCTCTCATAGGGTTCAACCTTTCAAACGCTGTTGATAATGAAACAATTGAGCTCTCCGCTGAGATTCGCAAAGCCTTTGATCTTGAAGACATTGTCAGGCTGGAACATCATATCACTGAGGCGTACAAGAGTATTGTTAGACAACCTTACGATCGACTTGATGAGCTACTCGAGATATCGAACCATGTGAAAAATTTCAGCGCCAAGCATGAAGGAGGGAGCCCCAAGATTGAAAAAACCAGAGAGCACCAATCAGACATATTGGACTACTTTATTCCAAAGAAAGACATCATCGCAAAAGGTCTCATGCAAAAACTGACGCTAAACTATCTTGACAAACATGATGCGATGAATAGAACTGCAAGGGCTCTAACTGAGAGAGGGCTAGCTGTTATAGCTGCTCGAAAGCTGCACAGAGAGTGACGAAAAATGATCCAGATATGCCTGTGACTTTTCTCCAGCATGATTACGTGGAACGCACGCGTCTCTATTGACCGCCATCGTTCTTCTATCTAGTGCTTGTTGATCACTGGTTATTTCAGCATGCGTATGAAGAATCGATACGCATATAGAAAGTAGATGAAAGCAAATAACGTTAACAAGACCTCTACAGACAACACTAGCAGATTTTTCTCAACAGCGAAAAAATAGCCTTGGGTCGCGATGTCTGAGAAAACAAGAATCTGCAGAAAGATAGCTCCCCCCATGCAACTGAAACCTAGGCAATGGAAGAGCTGTCGAAGCCGTCTGTTGATTCTGAACTTCTCCAAGTTCTTTCAAGAATAGGTGTTCACATAATTATCTTAAGGTTTACGAAACAAGATACAAGACGCAACATAATAATTCCTTCTTAAGATTTGGAATACCCCCTTATCAGAAGCTTCTTGTCTAGCAATGTATTCATCTTTTTCTATCTGTGCCCATCTCTCTGCAAATGTTTGCCATTGCCAGAATTATATGAGGCATAGTGAATATGCTGAAAACCTTCGTGTATTTTGCAGATGCGACAAGTCTAACAGACTCTTTGCTTCCTCCAGCAGCTTGATATCCGTTGATGAAGGAGCGCGCGATTACCTTTGCAGCGCTGTCAGAGTTAAGCGGTGGGAAATAGTGGCCTGAATAGTAGAGGAACTCGGCCAAGTCCCACGTCTTATTTCCATTTCTCGTCGCTTGTTCAAGATCCAGAAAACAGATTCTCCTTTCATCTGTGTATAGAATGTTCTCAGGCTTGCAGTCTCCAAAGGACACTCCAAGTGTGTGTGCCTTCGCAATCTCCTTTCCCACATCTTCTATGATTTCACCTAGGCTTGTCGCGTTTTCTGACGATGAGCCAATCAGCCGTTTGATGATATCGTTCAGCTTTTCTCCTTCAACGAACTCCTCGAATATCATGCGCTCTTTGATGCTCATGTAGAGAATCTGTGGTACGCGAAAACCATGTCTTCCCAGAAACTGGTTGACCGAGTATTCTCTCTGGAGTCTTCGATCACCGAGTACTGCAAATGATTGAGTTCCTACTGTCCAAAGAGCTAAGGGCAGCCACTTGAAGCCCAGCCAATCTTCGAATCTTTTCACTACGACTTTCTGTGTTTTGTTTCTTTTCTGGATGTCAAGCAGAAAGACGCTGTTTAATACGCCTCCTAATTTTCTAATCTCTATCTCAAAAGTCTCTCCGCTTGGTACAGTTTTCCTTACGAATCCTTCAATGCTCGTCTTGTCTGATAGTGGTATGGGTCCTAGCGGTGTAGGCGCCAGCAAGAATCTCTCTGCATCTTCGATTGCCTTAGGCAATTTCCATTTGGTGTCCTGGCTGGAGCTCCTTATGGAAAACCTCTGATTTCGAAGAAAGCCTATCATGACTTTCGAAAAGAAACTGCGTGTGTACGGTAGTACGGCTTTTCGCACAGAGGTCATGATGTCAGTGAGCTTCTTTCGCTGATTCTTGGTTGTTTCTATGAGCTTTTCATCCATTCTTATGTATCCATCTGATATGACTATGTATTTGTCCTTCTCCAGCTCAGCTAAAGCACGGTTAAATCCTCTCATAATTAGGCTGATGTTTCGCTTTCTTGCCTTCTTTCTGAAAATACTAGAGAAACCAGGTTTCAGAGATGGAAAGAGCTTGGTCATTCTCCTTAGGACTTCATACATGAAGTACTCCGGTCTTATCAGAAGCTCTGAGGAAAGCTCGGGATACTTTAAAACGATATTTCTTAGTAGCTCGAGCGCATATCTTCTCTTTATTCTCACTTCCATTTCTTCAAGATAATCCCCATTTATCCAGGAATGATAAGGGAAAACGATTGCCTCTGCGACGGATTCGCCGAAATCGCCCTGTTTAACATCGCCTTCGAATATCTGTTGATCAACTGCGATGATTGAAAGACAGGCATCTTTGGTTTTTTCTGTAAACGCAGCCATCTTTGGACGGTATTCGCGCACCACCAACAGAACATCAATATTGGACTCCTCATCAGCATGATCATATACTCGAGGCCCATGAAAGCAGGCTGCATATATCTCCTGAGAGCCTGAAACGTCTTTGCACAGTTTAAGAAGTTCTCGTTTTCCCGTGTCTACTGAAAAACTGTCAAGCATCGTTGTCATAGACTATGAGAAATCTCTTTGCTTAAAAGCTCTCACTCATACGTAAATTGCAGGCTTGCCGACTATTAAGATAATTGTGATTATTTGGTTCAGCGTTGTCAGCGGTCTCATCAAAAAAAGAGGGCTTATGATGGCGGCTCAGGCGGCGGTGGTGGTTGAGTCTGGATCTCTGCAGCAGGGGCTCCCCTGATTCTAAAGAAGGCTATGCAAAGAAGAATTAGTGAGACCCATATCAGAAGAAAGCCTATGAGGATTATTGTCAGTACAGCTCCTATCAAGAATAGCAGGCCTGCAGTAGAGAACGTGCCAATTCCGGTTTTCGCGGCGAGCAAATTGAGCGACTTTCTATAGAGTATGGCTGCGATCACGGCGAAAACGAAGAGTACAACCAAAGACAGGACCAGGCCTTCCAGAAGCGTCCAGAAACTGCTCAGATCAGCCAGGTTTTCCCCAATCGCTGTCCACCCTTCCCCGAGGCTTGCCAAATCAGCGAGGTCAAGGCCAAGTTCAGCGAGGAAAGCAAAAGCAGTGGCTATAATAGCACCTATGAAAACCACAGCACCGACAATTATCGTTATTATCGAGTATAGTGCGTTGTTGAATATGCCTCCCTCGTTGTAATAGTCCGACAATCCCTTCATAGCTATCAGAACAAGTATTATGCCAATAAGACCTAGTAGACCAGCCCAAGCTGATCCCAAGAAACCTAGAAAGCTTACAACAAGTAGTATTGCTCCGACTGCGCCAAGGTTTTTGCTAGTTTCCATATTCATATATATAGACCCTTGTTGTGGATTTCACCGTATCGGAATAAAAGCTTTTTCCAGCGTTCGCCTTCCGCACTGGCACTTGCATACATCTTAGCCGGGAAACATCATGTTCGCTGGATTATCTTCATGTAAGCGAAAATCGCAGTCGTGGCGAAGAGTGCTGAGAACAATGCTAAATTCATCACCATGTCAAGTGTGAAAGCCGGGATTCCCAGGAGAAATGATCGGATTATATCTGCCCCGTTGCTCAGAGGATTTATCGCTGCAAGTGTCACGAGAGGTTGCGGCATGATGCCCTCCTCTCCGAGTGATTGTATCAAAGACAGCGGATAGAAGATTGTGCTGCAGAAAAACAAGACGTAGTAGACTAGGCCTCGTGCAGTGACGAACTTTTCAAAACTGGAAGTTGATACTGCTATTGCTATGCTTAGACCGGATATTCCCATCGCCAGCAGAAACAGAGCGGCCAAGATTATGAGGAGCTGAAAAGGTGATGGAATGCCGAGGAAGGCAAAGGTCGTTAACAGAAGCGGTGACATGTACATCATTCCCCTCAACCCCCCTGCAAGCAGTCTGCCAAGGGCAAGTTCGATACGTGAAAGAGGCAGACTCAGCATGTAGTAGTGAATTTCCCGACGCACTTCCATGTTTACTTCCCTGCCAATCATAAATGCGGAAGCGAATAAGCCTAATATCGTGACCCCTGGGGCAAAAAAGCTAAAGTAGCCCATTATCTGCCTTGCCAATTCCGGATCCACCATTTTGTTGTAAACTATGGCCATCACAAATAGATCGGCAAGATTCATACTGATGAGACCGGCTAACCACCATTTGTACCGAAAGAAATTTCTGAAGTCGTATTCGATGATGTGGAATATTCCCATCATCTATTTCCAACCCCCACCTTCAAGTCTTCTCTCATACACCGTCACTCCTACAAATGTGAAGACAAAGAAGAATGCTACTATGCCAAGGATAGCTAGGAGGGGTGTCATCGTTAGGTATTGTTCAATTCCTACGCCCCATCGAAACAGATCAGATGCGAAAGTGACAGGGTTGAAATTCGCTATGCCTGCATAGACGTTACTTGCGTCTTCTATAAAGACTTGAGGATACATCACAGTGCTTAGTCGGATTATCAACGCGTTTAAGACCCCCATCAAAATGTCGAAGCGGTCACCCGATTTCAAAGCAACAGCAATCGTTATACTCATTCCCGAAGCACCAAAAGCAAACAGGAAAAGTGCTGAAAGAGCAATTACCAAGTTCATGATCTGTGTTACTCCAACTATTGCGAGGGCGATAGCAATGAGCGGGCCGACGAAGATAAAACTGCGTATTCCTCCGCCAATCGATCTGCCCAACACCAACTCTTTTCTGGAAACAGGAAGACTTAGAAGATATTCAAAGACTCCATGTTCTGCTTCCTCAAAGATGTCATACCCGATAAAAACTGATACAGAGTAGAGCATCATGATAATGATACCGGCAACGTAGTACTGGAAATAGATGCCTTTCAGTTCAAACACGACAAGTCGCGAAACAATGAGACCGAAGAAGCTAACCTGAGCTATGAACCATATGGCTCGCATGACTATCAGGAATTTGTACCGCAGGAACATCCGAATATCTCGTTCTACAATTGCGAGTAGATTACCCGTCAGCCTCACCCTTTATCATTTTCTGTTGAGCTTCTTCTATCGTCAACCCCGTATAGTGTACAAAGACATCATCCAGAGATGGCTCACTCATCTTGATTGAAAGAATCGGGAGGTTGCGTTTCAGAAACGCCTTCATAATCTGAGGAACAACTTCTTCCACATTATTCAGATATACCCTGAGTGACTTCGGATTAATCTCCGCAATGTCAGATATTTCCTTCAAGCTCTTCAGCTCCTCCAGGACTTTGTCTGTTGCCTCCTTTTCAAGATGTATCTCAACAATATCTCCTCCAGGGATACTGTCCTTAAGTGTTCTTGGGGTATCACACACCAATAGTCCTCCTTTGTGCATAATCCCAACGCGGTCAGACAGCACATCTGCTTCATATAGCTCGTTTGTCGCCAGAATTATTGTGCTGCCTTCGTCGCGGAGCTGTCGGATCATATTCCATATCTTGTGCTTGCCAATGACATCTATCTGGGCTGTAGGCTCATCCACGAAAGCGATCTTTGGACGTTGAATCAGCACTTTGGCAATTTCCACGCGTTTCCTCATTCCTCCCGAAAGTCCGTGAACGCTCTTGCGTCTAGCTTCCCACATGTTCACATCATTCAGCACTTGTTTTACCCTTCGTTTTCTCTCTTCAGTTGCTAGACCGCAAACCTTGGCGTGCCAGTTTAGCACATCCCAAGGAGTGCTAACCCACAGCAGCTTGGGCTCTTGAAAGCAGATTCCAATCAATTTGCGCACATCGTTGGGATTCTTCCTCACATCGAAATCGCCAACGAAGGCTGTTCCATTGGTTGGTTTGATGACTGTTGAAAGCATGAGAACAGTGGTTGTCTTGCCAGCTCCGTTCGGACCAAGCAACCCAAATATTTCTCCATCTTCGATTGACAGATTCAGGTTGTCAACTGCAGCAACATCTTCGAAACGTTTTGTCAGATCCACCGTGCGAATAATGGCCACTAGGTCAGCATCTCCGCTCAAACCGGGAAGTTAGATACAGAGAACGCTATCGACAGATAAACATATCGTGCTCACAAGTCAGCCTTTCTTCAGCTGCTCAACAGCCAATGTGCTAGAATCGAGAATCCACGAAGGAATCCTAGATTGTTTCTCCTCGCTCAGCATTCAACATGGTTCTAACCTGAGCAGATGTGCTTGATGGAACATCTCTATTTACTGCGCTAGAGGTCTCAGCCTTTCCTGTCTCATTAAGCTGATTCTGAACGAGTGCGACCCAATCCGGAAATGGAGTGACGACTTGTGATCCATGAAGTCATGGAAGACTGCATGAATGTAGAGACTCTACCTATCGGCACTAGTGAAACAGAATTCTATCCTTTTCCGCTGCGAGTCTTCACGGCTGAACAGATTGGTTTCTGCAGAATTCCGTTCACTATGTTCTTGCTTATGCCTATGTTGCTAATCTTGCGACATATATGGTTCAAAGAGTTCTCAGTGAAGCTCAACAAGTTTCGCCCTTCATTTGTGAGCTTGTAAACTTTTCGAGGACGTTCGTTGCTGAGATCCCATTGGCTCTTTATGTACCCCTTCTCTTCAAGGCTGTTAAGAAGGGGATATATTGTGCTGGGTCCAAAGTAAATTCCAAAATTCTTTCGTATACTTGAGATTATCTGATACCCGTGCATTGGGTTAGCATTCAGAAACTGGAGTATGACAAGGTCTAGGAGCCCCTTCATAAGCTTGTTTTGCACTTCTCTTGCTTCATGCTTCATCTTTCTTTACCTCTTTTGTACATGCGCTCCACAGTTGGACTGTTTGCCGCATATACAATATGTCACAGATGTGACATATCTCAAGACTTACTATATGTTAAACCTTCATATAAGGATTAATGTGACTACAAGTCATAAGAAGGCATACAGACTTAGAATGTAGATTCCAAAACTTA
This sequence comes from Candidatus Bathyarchaeota archaeon, assembly GCA_020352645.1. Lineage (GTDB taxonomy): Archaea > Thermoproteota > Bathyarchaeia > Bathyarchaeales > SOJC01. Next base: position 1,001,592 of record CP070683.1, read on the forward strand.
GAGTAGTCCTCATAAGAGAAATCGTAGAAACGCTTAGACACAAGGTATGAGGAACGAAGAAATGGCCAGAAGCCTCAAAGAGGAAATCGTTCGACGCATATTCAGAAACTTCCTTGACGTGATGATTCTCAGATTTGTCCATAAGGAGCCAATGTGGGGTTACAGGATAATTAAACTCGCAGAGCTGGAATATGGCGTAAAGATCGGTCATGGAACGGTCTATCCTCTACTCAATGACTTGGAGAAGCGAGGGCTCTTACGAAGCAGGAAAGAATCGAAAAAAGGACGTTTGAGGAAAATCTACAAAATCACTTCAAAAGGTCTCGAACTATTGGACACATTCAATGAGTCTATCGGAGAGTGACTTCAATAATGGGTCGTACGTGCTAAGTAGATGACCTTTTTTAGAGCAACATATAGACTACTACTGGGCACCAACTATTGATGAAAATACGAAGTTCACCGGAAGAAAGAGAAAACTTGCGGCACAAGATTGATAGATTGCTGAGAAAGGAAGGAAAAGAAGGGTGGGAAATGGCGAAAGACACAATGTTGAACAATAAGACGGAGAACAGACAACTCCATGAAGCAATAAGATATGTTATGCTCAAATCATCACCAGACTATTTTAGACCAGCCATCCTTTCATTCTGCAGTAAGATAACAGATGGCACTTCTGAGGTCACCATTCCTTGCGGAGCATCTCTTGTATTATTCGCTCGTGCCATTGGCATACATGACGACATAATAGATCAATCTAGAACAAAAAACCAGCAAACAACGGTTTTGGGAGCTTTCGGCAAAGCCATGGCTCTCATCCTGAGTGATGTTCTCCTTTTTAAGGGATTCACATTGCTACGAAAGATGCTTGAGATTGGAGTTCCGAATGAGAAGATCGTACGCATTTTCGAGACCATTGAGGAGGTTTGGTTTGAGCAAAGCCAAGGGGAGGTTCTGGAGGTGAGTTCTCAAGGAAAACATAACATGAATCTTGAAGAATGCCTCAGGAAAATCAAGATGCGTGCTTCAGAGATGGAAGCCATCACGCGGATAGGAGCTATACTAGGCAGCGGTAGCAGATATCAGATAGAAGCGCTTGGTGAATATGGACGACTTTTCGGCGTGGCGTCCATAATTCGAGACGAACTAATAGATATGCTGGATTTCAGATCATTAAGGCATAGAATAAGGAAGGAATCCTTGCCCTTACCTTTGATATTTGCTCTTCAAAATCCCCGAATCAAATCAGAGCTACTTCCTCTCTTAACGATGAAGAGAAGACTACTAAAAGGAGATTTACTGAGGATTTCGAGACTTGCTGAAACAGCGGGAGGGCTAAGCTTCGCTTCGGCACATATCGAGGATGTGATTGAGAAAGCACATACACAAATCGACATGTTTGGGGACAAAGAATCTATATATGCACTAAGGCTCTTAGGGAACTCCCTTTTTCTGGATCCCGAAGAGTGGAAACACCATATTGATGACTAACTAGGCCAATTCCAGAATGATCTTGCTGGAGCCTTTGGAACCTTCTTCTTTCTCGCCAAGATAACCACGAAATGTATTTGTGTCGAACAGTTTATTTAAGCTTTTTGTTCGACACATAAACAGTTCAAGGCCAGAACCATTGATATTTATTCAAGATTCCTAAGGCTAATCTAAGATAATCTGCACATTCTTAGCTGTTGCACCCATACAGTGGCTGAAGATGTTCCTAGGGCTACGCAGAAAAACTGGTTTCCGAATGAATAAGACAGCAGCGTTCCTTCTACTGTTCAACAGTTTTTCCTGGTTCTTCATAGGCCAGATAATTGTTAGAAAAATCTCGTTAGTCCTTGGCAGCATTGGTGTACCAGGTCTTTGGGTAGGCTTGGCTTATCATGTCTCGATTATAGTATCAGGGATCTTGGGAGCAGCTTTCCTAGAACGAATGAACAGAACCACCTTCTTCTATGTTTGGCTGTTACTGGGTACTTTTGCGTCTTTTCTTGTTGGATATGTTACGGTTTTTTCACCACTTGTTGTCCTGTTTGCTGTCGCTTTTGCTGGCTTTTCGCTAGGTATTGGCATGCCCTTTTGTCTGGCGTACTTCTCGGATGCGTTTCCTGTTGAGAGGCGGGGAAGGGCAGGGGGAATCATGTTCTTGCTAACGACATTAATTGCTCCTGTTGTGATAATTTCCACGTTGGAATTGGATCTGGTGTCTAGCTCGTTGATATATGCTGCATGGAGGGGGTGGAGTTTCCCCATTCTTCTGTTGATTGGACTAAGATCTCGGAATATGACAATAAAGCAAAGCCGAACTTCTTTCACCTCGGTGTTACATGATAGGACCTTTCTTCTGTACTTTGCGGCATGGTTCATGTTTTCAGCGGTGGACGGTTTTGAATCAGTTGTAATGAGATACATGCCGATCTTCGATGAAAGTCTCAGTTTCATCATGGCGATTGTTGAGCCTCCGATTGCAGGTTTTTCAGCCTTAGCCGCTGGTGTCTTCTCTGATTGGGTTGGGCGCAAGCGAGTCGTGATTTTCGGTTTCGTTTCTCTTGGAATAGCCTATGCAGTACTAGGCATAGCCTCACACGTTTGGATTTCATGGCTGTTTCATTTTGTCATCAACGGTTTGGCAATAGGTTTACTTTGGCTACTCTTCACGACCGTCTTGTGGGGCGATATGTCGGGCTGTGGATCAGAAAAATACTATGCGATAGGTGAAACACCATTGTTTCTGACCCAGATTATCTCTTCTCTTGCCACGCCTTATGTAGCTTCGGCCCCTGACATCGGAACGCGCGCTGTGCCATTGGCGTCGTTTTTCCTTTTCATGGCGGTCATCCCTCTGTTGTATGCACAAGAAACTCTGCCTGAGAAGAAAATAAGGGATCGTCAACTTCAAATATATACCAAAGATGCTCTGCAGCTCAAACAGAAAGTTGAGAAAGGGAAGAAATAACGTTCAGCTTATCCCTAATGATCTCGTTCTGGACTCTTACGAGCTGGAGCGCATAGGCTAGCCTAAGTTTTAAATCGAAAAAAACCTATAAGTGAGTGCACTAAGAATTACCGGAGAAAGTTGTGTTGAGCAAGTCTGAAACTTCAACAACGTCAGGGCTACTTCCACGGGAGAAAGCCTTCTATTTTTTCACGTCGATAGGGAATTATTCAGGAGAAAGTGCGGCCTCACTGAAGGAATTCGTTGAGGCTATTCTGAAGATCGACGTGAAATCACTAGAATTTCATCTTTACAGAGGCGACTTCGAGAAATGGATCGCTGGTACACTTGAAGACAGATCGCTCGCCAGTAAGATCAGACAGTTAAGAGAGCTAATGCCGATAGGGATTGATCTTAGAGATCGTCTTTACTTGATCGTTTCGAAGCATTATGAGAATCTCAAGAAAAGGCCAGTGACCTCGATATCTTCTTCGAAGCCAAGAACGACTACTATAACCTTCGTTAAACCCGGGGCAAGTAAAACAGCAGAGGGTCAAGTCAAGTAGCTTATTGCAAATCTAACCATGAAGCTCTCTAGTACACCCCTGTTTCCATCTACTGAAGGCCCTTGATTGTAGCAATGCAAGTTGGCCCATTAAGTATTCGGAAACCTCAGTTCTCCGTATAGGGACAACGTAGCTCTGGGCTTCCTCGCTTTGAGTATAAAAGGCTAGCTCTGCGCCATAGGGGTTTGACTGCAGCTCAAGCTGTTGATTTGCTTTATCCACAGCAGCTTTCACCGTTTCGCGATCAATCAAGAGGAGTTTAAGCAGTTGGAGTGTAAAATGATCTGTGTATCCAACATCCACAAGTCCAGTCCAACCTATGACGACCCTAGCGCCTTTGGAAATTAGCGCTTCAGCCATACTGGTCTTGTGCATGCTGTCGCAGCCCATCAAGATTATCAGATTATCCCTAAATCTCCCATTCATAGTTGAACTGACAAAAGTCGGACCCACTGCAAAGTACCATTCATCGAATGAGTACATTTGAGCCTTGCTTATCTGGCGATCAAGCGCCAAGTCAACATGCGACCCCTCTCTGAATGGCTCAGATGTGAACAAATCAACGTAATCCGTGTTATCTCTTACGGCTGAATGCGCTCTCAGAATCATTATATGGCCACCTTTTGATGGAAGATCTTCGAAGAACTTCACGTCAATATCCTCACCAGAATGATACTTCACTTCGTAGCCCGCTTCTGTCAAAATAGAGGTGCAATTTGACTTGAAGTCCTGATTGAACAGGCTGGGAACAACTGTCAGCTGATCTATTATCGCTGCAGTCCAGTTGTTTTCGTAGCTCAGGAAAAAAGTATAATATATAACTGATGCTCCCATGAGAACTGTTGTTATCAATATGGAGCCATACAGCAATTTTCGGTTTAGTCCTTTGCCGGGTACGCGTCTCTGCTTGGACATTTCCACAAAGCCCAGTTAGTTTGCGAGCGCTTCAATCAGCTTTAATATGCTTATTGAGACTCATTAAGTTCTCGCTTACAGCTGCATAGCATGGCTTTCTTTCAATCTTTTGAGCTGACGCCTGTACATGTTCAGAATCTCTTCAACTGTTGTGGCATCTTCAGGTGATTTGTCGCTTCTATATCTACCAGTGAAACGAGGGAACCTTATAGCTAGCCCGCATCCCTTTCGAATCGTGTCCATGGCGCAAGTATGAATTGGACTCAAGGTGATTTCTGCGCCTAGAACTTCAATTACAATAGATGGGGCAAACCATAAATCTGCTTCAAGAATTGATTTGACCCTTGCATGCTTGTGTAAAAGCTTGTGTCTTTCCATCATATTAGGCAGCTTTTCGAGGTCTTCATCTGTAAGCCCAGTTCCGCATTTTGTCACAGTCTCGAAGGTGTCTTCGCTTGGGTTGTAAGCGGCCAGAAGTAATGCACCATAAGTACCTGCTCGTCGCCCCCTCCCATGAAGAGCGCCTACAACAACCAAATCCACCCTATCGGTCATCTCGCTTTTGTATTCTCTCTTGTATTTTATCCACAACCATCCCCTCGCACCAGCCTGATAAGTTGAGTTTTCCGCGATCGACTTGCACACAAGTCCTTCACAGCCTCTTTCCACAGCTTCTGCAAAGAAACGTTCCATACTTTTCACATTGTGTATCATAAGAGACTTGGAGAGTCTCACTCGTTCAGTCTCAGTCACGGTTTTCTCGAGTTTCTGTCGTCTAGTCAGGTATGGCTCCAAAGTGTAGTCTTTACCGTCAGCATATAACAAATCAAACATGAAGAGAGATACTGGGTGCTCTTCCATTGCCTTGTTGACCCCGTATTTGCGTCTTCGATGCATCAATTCCTGGAAAGGCTTCATCTCACCGGTGTCAATGTCGACTGCTACACATTCAGCTTCCAGAATGGCGTCCTTTGACTCCACGTGTTCTCGAAGAAGATCAACTGCGTCTGGATATTGATTGGTGATATTCTCTAAACGTCTTGAGAAGAGCATGATGCGATCTCCTTGCTTGTGAACCTGTAATCGCTCTCCATCATATTTGAACTCGGCCATGAACTTCTTTCCAAGCTTTTCGAAGATGTCTTCGGATGAACTCAGTCGCTCCGCGAGCATTGGCCGCATAGGATTTCCTACTACGACCCTGAATTCTCTAATGCTGGAACGCCCTTTTTCCGCAACCTCTTTGGCCACAATGCCAAGATCTGATGATATGTTGTAAGCTCTCTCCAAGGCCTCTCTCGCATCCCTCCCGCCCCCATAAGCGACTGCCAACGCGTCTAGAACAGTCATATCAGCTACGCCCAATCTTAGACTACCTGTTACGATTCTTATGATGTACTTCGCTTCCTTTGATGTTGCATTTGTTAAGAGCCCAGCAAGAAGACTTAGTTTCCTCTCCGTTGAGCCAGAGCCAGACGTTCTCGCTATCTTCACAAGCCTTTCATAAACATCTTCAACCGTGAGAGAGACTGCTTTGAAGAGAGTTGCTTGAGGCTTCTTCTCCAAGAATCTCTGAGCAGTTTCGCCTACATCGCCTGTTTCTGCCAGATTGCTCTGTATTTTCCGTTCGCTTTCACCTGTCGCCTTAGCCACAGCTTGAACTGCAAGTTTCTCAGCTACTCCGGTTTGCACGTCGACAAAGTCCGGGTACAATTTCCCCTGAGTCAAATAGACAACTTTGTCCACAATCCTGGTTGGTGTGAGCTTCAGAAGCTCAACTAGACTACTAGTCATCTCAAGCCGCTTGGCTGTGGCTTCAATCTCTTCATAGCAATCAGCGATTACAGAGAATTTCACAAAGAGCTCCTCGTCTCAGTAGACAAAGGTGATTACCCAAAAATAAAACTATTCAAGCTGTGGAGTGGTGTGAGGAGTGATCAATCCCCATTTAGTGAAGTGTATCAGCGCGCTGAGATACATAGTGCTTACGCTTGCTGGGCAAGGTCTCAATCAAATCAATTGCGAAAGCTGTTTTCCGGGGTTCAGAATTTTGGGTCTGAAATTCCTAATGGTTGACTGCGTCCGGAAGGGACCGAACATGTCTAGCAACACATACAAGGTCTGCGGCAGATCAACAGACATATCTCAGCCTAAGAAGCTCAATGCTTCGCTGACCTTGTTACTCCAAGCTAACAAGCCTTTTCATTGAGACTTAAATTCTTACAGCCGTCTCGACAGTTATGCCTTGGAGCGTCAAGGCAAATGGGATTAGCCTGGTCACATGAACTGCCTTTAGTTTCTTTATCTTAATTCGCCTACTAATTCCTCCGCCGACTTCCTGCATCACAATCTCTAAGACGCCGTCAACAAATTCTTGCATCGTTGTTTCCATTTGTGGATCATGCATCCTCTTTGTGAATATTAGAAAATGAACCCCGCCAAATTTCCGTGACGTCTCTAGAAGTCTTTCAATCAAGCTGAAAGCTTGCTTCGTTTGCTGTCGCATCAATAGGTGCGAAAAGGAATCTATCAGCGTCCAAGATCCTTTTCGAATCTTAGACGATATTTTTCTCGAGAGTGCTTGACGGCAATTTTTGGAACGAAGATCCACGAATTCCCATTGCTTGTTGTTTTCAAGGTTTTCTATTTTCCAGCCGTAGTTTGCTAAGTTCTCTCTCACTACATCGTCCGATTTGAAAGTAGAGAAGTAGACTGACTTGCTCCCCTTACCGCCCTTCAGTGCGTGAAGATAGAGTATCTGTTGAGCTAGAAGATCGTGACCTGACCCCGGTTCGCCTGTTACCATAACAACGCTTTGGGCAGGCAAACCTCCAAGTGTCTCATCCAAACCTTCCACATAGGTCCTAACCAGCTCCATTAAACACCCCCCCGAAGAGCAAATCACTCATTCATAGAGTTTAGGGGGTATTTCACTCTTGCAGATTCAAACTAAAGATTGGAGCTAATGGAGAATGAAAGGAGCCACAAGGCATTGTGCTGTAGATTCCGGTTCTCTCCGATTTTCAGCCAATCTGGTTTGGGAAGATCCAATGTATAATACTCTCAAGCATGCAGAAAGAGCTAGTACATTGATGACACAGCGAAAAGCCCTTAAGCTTCGAGATTCTCTTCTTAGGTGGATGATGAGCACGAGAGTCATATGAGCAATGCTGTGATAGAGCTCTCGACGGGCGATCTGACAACTCGTACCCTTTTGCGAGCGAAGTGTTATTAGAGCGGTGGAGAATAGTTCAAAAAATTGGCAAGATGCTGAAGGCGCTTGCACAAGGACGAGCTGTTATTGGTTCACGGAATGACGAGAAATGTATACGTTAAACCAGATTATGAACACCTCTTAGCTCACTGGGTTCAGCGGCTGATTCAAGGGATGCTGTGAACGCAGCTGTCTGTTAAGCAAAGGATACAGGAGAGGTAGACAAAGTTGGAGAAAGCTCAGCATTAGCTTGCCAGAGGGAAATGTATGACACCACATCGGAAGAATCATAAGACTCTAAAGGAGGGAATAATGCAGTGAAAGTACCGATTGAGATCTCTGAATTGCGCAAAAATGCAGATGGAGACACAATAAAGGAACTGGCTGATTTTGTTGAGAGTAAACTGCAGAGTGTTGAGGTTGAGATGACTGGAAGTGCAGTAATCTTGAGCAGTGAAGAAGAAACACTTCCACGGTCTTATGTAAGGACTCTCTTGCGGAAGTTCCTGCACAGAACTGAGCTTGGAGATTTCAAGGTAATAGCAGGAAAGGAAGGCGCGTTTATAATCAAACTCAGGAAGATAGCCACTCAGGAATAAGAGCTCTGGTTCACTGTGCTATTCTAATGCGACTGCGACAATTCCAGCAAGCACAAGTGACGCGCCAAAAACGAAAATCTGCGCTGGGATCTCAGCAAAAATCATGATGCCCAAGAAAGTTGCTCCTAAGGGCTCCAGAAGAGCCATAGCAGCAGTTTCGAAGGATTTCAGATTTGATAGTGAAGAGAAGTACAAGGTGTGAGCTAAGGCTGTAGGAAGTATTCCGAGTCCTATCAAAGGGAGCAGCTTTTCGGTGTGGCTTACTACTTCAAAGCTTGTTTCCGTGACCGCCATGGCAGAACCAACAGTGAGAGCTGCCCCTAAGTAGATGAAGAGCATCGCAGGCAAGAGTGGCAGTTGACGGCGTCTCTTTCCTCCATAGTTCAGATAGAAACCCTCAGTTACCGCTGCTAAAACGGCTTCAAGATCGCCAATTGGATTCACGTTCTCCATCTTCCCAGTGTATCCTAGGGCTATGACACCTGCTCCGACAAAGGAGCACAATATTCCAGTTAGAGCTAATCTGGACGGTCGTGCTCGATAGAAAAGTGTTGATATTATCACAGAGAAAATAGGTGTGGTGTTCACGAGAACAGTTGCATTCAGAATCGTAGTGTTCTTGACTGCTGAAACAAAAAGCATGAAATGGGCGCCAAGAAGCATCCCTAACACCAAGAAATGCCTAAGACTCTCACGTTTCACATTTGTGACGTGCCTTCCCTTCAGAATCATGATGATGACAGCAAGCACTGATGCGGCAATGATCAGGCGCCACAGAGTTATTGAGAGAACGTTTACGTCGACTAAGCGAATAAAAATCGCTGCAGTGCCGAAAAGGATGCCTGCAGATGCGCCTTCCAGCAGAGATAGGTGTCTGCTCTTGGCAACCATTTTAGAGCGCCACTCATCTTTCAGTTACTACTTTGCTTACCGCAGCATCCTTCTCTAATCTCACTATGTGCTCTGCTTTCTCTGCGAAAGCCTCATTATGAGTCACAGCAATTATCTGTTCGATTGCCTTCAGCTTTGCAAGCGTTTCCGCTAAACGGTCGACTGAGCGGTCTTCTCTGCCTAAACTTTCTGTGGGCTCATCCAATAGGAGCATTTGAAGGCCATGTCCAGTCCGCGCCTGCATGATAAGTTGACCTATAGCGAATCTATACGCAAAAGCAAGCAAAGTGCGTTCCCCGCCGGAGAGGAAGGAAACCTCGCGTTCATGACCCTCTTGACTTCTGATTAAGGGAGTATAGGTTTCATCAATACCTACGGCCAACGCAGTATCTTCTTCGCCTACAAGGCTGTCAAGCACGCTCTGGATTACCTTACCCAGTATCTTCACAAACTCAGTTCGGAGCTTAGGCTGAATGCTTCTATATGCGTCGCGAATTCCGTCAACCGTCTCTAATAATCTATCAATGTTTTTCCTTCTCTCAACCTTCTGCAGAGCATTTGCAAGACGCTGACGAAAGTCCTCAATCCTTGTTGACGCTTCCTCTCTTCGGGCTTTGTGTGATTCCAGTTCCGCTCTTATGGTATGATACTTATCAATGGCTTCTTCATGCAATCTTCGCACATTTTCCAATTCCGAAACGTCAAAGGTTGAAATCTGCTTTCGTATGCTTTCGAGACTTTCCGTAAGATTTCTCATAGTCGTCTGTTGGACTTCAAACTCCCTCTCCAAGTTTTCTTTTGAATCCTTCTCTTCAGCAATTCTCTCGCTAATGCTCTTTATGTTGGGCTCCCAAGCTTGGAAATCCATAACACTTCGATTGACGATTTCTCTGAGCTTCTCGACTTCTTGGCAGTTCTTCTGAAGCTCTGCCTGCCTTCTATCTCTTTCGAGATTCTCTTCTTCGATGTTTTCTAATACGTGAGTGCGATAGTTTTCTGAGAGAGGCTGCATACATAGTGGACACTTGCTTTCTTCAGCTAGGCTAAGCGCTCGCTCCTTTGAAACTTGGGCTTCCTTCCTAGCCGCTTCTAGTTCAGCTCGAATACTCGTCATCTGCTTGTCAAACGAAGATAGTTGGCGACTCAGATCTTCGATCGTCAGCTTTGGAGGTAAGCTGATTTCCTGAAGCTCATTTCTTCTCAGATTTAGCCAGTTTTCAAACTCGCCCAAACGCTCTGTCAATTCAGCTATGGCTTTTGCCTTTCCATGCGTCTCATTTGCAAGCCTTGCACTCATGTCTTCTGCGTTCGCAACGTGTGCTTGCAGTTCAGCCTCCTTTTTCAGAAGTTCTTGGGTTTGTTGCCCAGATTTTTCTAGGTTTCGAAGTTTGTTTGCTAATGTTTCAAGCGTCTTTCGTGCGGCTAGTAGCTTGTTTTCTTGGTTCAGAATATCGCTAGTCAGATTGGAGAATTCTTCAACTGCTGCATGATATCCAGTTTCCAGTTTCTCGATTCCCAAAACATCGAAGTCCTTTTCATATGCTTTCCTCTCGCCTTCATATTCTCTTTGAACTTCTCGTATGTTGGTCCATGCTAGCTCGTAGTCGCTCAAACCGAATAGTTGGTCAAATCTTTTCTGTCGCTCTCTTGGAGACACATTTAGCAGCTCCTTGAGATGCTCTTGTCTGATCCACACGACTTCTCGGAAGGTTTCTTTATCTAGTCCGGTTATAGCTTCTAGCTGTTCTGCAATTGCTTCATTGTTCATGCTGGCGATTAGCTTCTCTTCATCATAGAGCTTCAGGCTGTCTAGTTCTTGGCCTATGCTCTTTCCCTTTCTCTTTCTCTTCAGTCCTCTCTCAATGCGATAGGTTTTTCCGTTCAGTAGGAATTCCACTGACACTCTTCCTTTGTTTTCTCCTTCACGCAAGAGGTAATTGTAGCTTCTTGTGAGGGGATCACCGAATAAAGCAAAGTCCACAGCATAGAGTATGCTTGATTTGCCGGCTCCGAGACCACCTATGAGGCAATTGAATCCTCCTTCAAATTCTATAGAGGAGTTCACGTGAGAACGAATGTTGTGAAGTGTCACTGTCTTAATCTGTATCTAGGTATCCCTCCAACATCTGTTTCACTTTGTCTTCGTCCTTTCGGGTCAGCGGTTCAATGATGTTTACTGAGAGCCGTGCAATTCTCTCAGCCTCAGTTCTTGAATAGCGTTCAGAGAATATTTGAAGGAAGTACTCGAACGCTTTAGTCTTCAAATCCTTGAGTTCTCCTCCAAATATTGAACGGACAACCTCTTCAGGCACTTCTGTTTCTGCTAACCGAATTACTGGACGAACGAGAAGAGCTCTTTTAGCACTATTCCTGATTCGGGAAAGATCTATTTCGCTTCTGTTGGCTTCAGCTGGCAGGCTTCCTTTTAAGACAGGAACTATTATGACACCTTCTTCATCGTTTTCTCTAACGAGGTTAGCTACAGATTCAGTTACTTTCGAAGGTGTCATTGCACTGCAATCCTTTTCTAGAATCTTGAAAGATCTTGAGGTCTCGAACTTAACATGATCATATTCAATCTTGCCTTTCTCGTCCACTCTTACGTGGTAGAAACCCTTCTGAAAGGATGCGTCATCATAGTAAACTGTTTCAGTGGAGCCACTATAGGCTAGAATTCCACTTTTGAATCTGCTGCTTGAGGATCTGTGGACATGTCCGCCAGCGTAATAATTGAAGCCCTCAGGAATTAGCTCTGGAGGAGCTTCAGCCTCCATCTGAGGTGGCTTCACACTCGGCAAGTCGAGCGCCATGTGGAAAACGTAGATGTTGAACAGCTTCGGATCCGGCAACGGGTTGTTCTTGTCGTAAAAAAGTGGGAGTTGCTCCTCTGTCTTCTGTCTGGTCCTGAAATTCGGAATCCCGTACACGTAGCATTTCTCTGTTTGCCAACTCGCACCTTTATGGCGCGGAAGATAATACAGCAAGCCCGCTTCGTCAAGAGGGTTGAGGATCGTGCCGGTAATCATATTGGGTGCAGCGTCGTGTGACCCATCGACGACTAGAACTGGAATATTGGCATCTCGGAGCCTAGTCAAATTACTTATAGCAATCTCTAAGACGACATTGCTGGGTCTGGCATGATGAAAAATGTCGCCGGCAATAATCATAAAATCAGGTTTCAACAGGATGGTTTTGCTGACTGCTTCGTTGAAGGCTCTGGTGAAATCTTCTCGTCTTACATCAAGGTTATACTGAGAGTATCCTAGATGAAGATCTGACACGTGAACAAAGCTTAATGGTTCCAGCTGAATATCCTCCGATCGCTTTAGTTCTACAAAGTTGCAGCTTTTAAGTCTAAGAGCTAGGTGAAGATATTTACTTTCCTCAGCAATTTGACGAGGCCGCTTACGACCAAATACTTAAATTGGTTTTGGTCGATTCTAGTAACTCAAGGTAGTATAGGGGGATCAGCTTAGTGCCGACCGGGATATTTGGGCGAAAGAAGAAAGAGCAGGTAGCAGAAGCACAAACTTCGGAAGAGTTGACTGATCTTGATAAGATTTGCAGCAGCGACAAAGAAGTGTGCGAAGCGTTGAAACACATCATGTTCTACGATCCAAGAAAGATACAAACCACGGCTGCAGAGGCCGCGAAAAAAGCTGCTGAATTTGAGAAGAAGGGAGCGGGCGTTCATGCTAAGAAATGGTATCACATTGCAGGTGGATTAGCCCTTTGGAAAGGAGATGTGGCGAAAGTGAAGCAGTATTTCAGCAAGTGTGCAAAGTTGAGCTCTGAAGTGGGCTATGAGAAAATCACAGAAGACCCTGAATGGGCGATTTCAAAGGCAGGAGAATTCTACAAGAAATTCCTTAGCTAGATATAAGCATGCTTACGGTGTCGCTAATTTTATTAATCGCTATCTGAGCATTCAATATCGCCAGGGTGGCCGAACGGTTCAGGCGGCAGCCTGCAGAGCTGCTCTATATGGGTTCAATTCCCATCCCTGGCTTTCACTCCAACAACATCTGGATTTCAGTATCACTTGCAGAACCAGAACTCCCACCATGCCAGTCAAGTGATGCCACCAGAGTCATTGCATTTCTTTCTTGTTTCTTGGAGAAAAACGCCGTGTCCGCGGGCCAAACTTGACCAAGGACAGAATTGAGGGAACCTCCATCAGAGGGCCTATTACGGTGGCCAACGCAGCACCAGAACTTAGACCATATAGCAGCTTCAGGTCGCAATGTTTATAGGAGGCTTTCTCTTATCGCAAAGCTTTGTTCAGCCGGAAAGAAGGTTTGAAACGCAAAGGCAAAAACTGTTGC
>CP070683.1:1015136-1025972 GCA_020352645.1 Candidatus Bathyarchaeota archaeon
TTTTAAACACGTCGATTCCTACGGCTTCCATGGATGGTCGAGCTCGGAAGGGATGTCTGCAAGGTTCCGGCACATTGCTGATTGCCACACATCTAGGACACAGCTTGCATGATCCACCTATGAATCCTGTCGCAAAACGATATCCTAATCCAAATGCCTGCGCCTCCACCTCGTGGACTATACGATGCAGTTTCAATTTGGTTGGATCAAATGACTTTCTATAGCTGTCCAGGAACTTATTGCTCTTGTAGAGGGCTGCAACATCTTTCGCCTGTTGTATTTCCTTTTTCATATCAGTTGGTATCATCTTTTCAATCTGGATGAGTATCGCCCAATTGTACTTGGCTAATACTTCTCTGAATTCCTGAACACCCATCACGTTAGGAGGACACATCATATTCAAGCCATAGTCATCGCACACTGGGACAAGACACTTCAGTCTGACCCTTTCATCAACAACAACCCCTTCAGCATCAAAAGATACTGCGTTTGTCGCCTCGAGTTCCTTTGCTAGATTGCACAAAGCTTCAAGATCTGTTTCGACCTGTGACATCTAGGTTCACATCATAACCTTGAAGGTTTTGAATATGAGTTTTTCCACGCCGCACGCGCGCGCGTTTTCAAACTTGTGGAAGTCGGAAGGACCTAAGTTTTGTCTCATCTTTGTGATGCATTCATGGGATACGTTCTGGATACCGCTCTTCTCTTGTTAGATACACTTCATACCAGTCCTTTGCGCCTGCCGGTGGGGGACATGCATCTCGCCATTCAAGATACTTATCTTCACTCACACATTCAACAGCCAACACAAATTCTCTTCGACCCTTGGGAAAATAAATGCCATTCAGCTTCACTCCTCCTATCTGTGATGTAGTCTCCCTCACATGCTCCAGCAGTTTCTCCAAATGATCAGCATCCCTGAACTCATACTCTACATGTTTGGAAACTATCAAAATAACTACACCACAGCAGATCGTTTCGTATTATCGCCATATTTAAGAATGGGATATTTGATTCTTTTCTTGGCTGAGCTTCATGTCTAAAAGCTTAAACACCGTCATGATTCCTCCAGATCTTGGAACACGACTTCGCGTATTAGATCGTTTGAGCCGTACCCCACAAACTCTGGACGAGTATGGAACCCTTCTTCAAGAGCGTATCAGGAAAGATCTAGAGGAGCCAGGTTCGAGGGCGTACTTTCAGAAAATCTTCAAAGGTACTGAAATCTTCGGTCATGTGGACTACGAAACCCGTCACAAAGTCCAGCTTTCGGGCAAGGAACAAGTTCACGTTGCATGTGCTCTCGATGCTCTAATTGAAGGCTTTTTCCAACCGATCAGAATCGATTCGACATGTTTCCACTGTGGTGAACCAGTACAGGTCAGGATGTCGAGAGGAATTGCTGACCGCGTAAAGCCATCTTCATGCGTTGTATGGTTGGGGGCCAGCCAAGCGGGAGAAGGCTCATGTGAGACATATCTCTGCCCTTACATCAATTTCTTCAGTTCTTCGGAGCACGTTGAAGAATGGCAGGCCACGAACCCAAACGAGCTTGGCATGAGGCTTACACTGCAACAAGGCCTCGAACTGGCTAGAAAGGGCTACTGGGAAGCAGTGCGTCAATCCCCAACTGAAACTTCACAGCAGGAATATTGAGTTGGTGAAGAAGTCAAAGATCAAACGTAAGACCTTGTTTCTCTGTGAAGAATGCGGCTTGGGCTACGTAGATAGAGAAACAGCTCAGATGTGTGAAGATTGGTGCAGGAAAACCGCAACTTGCTCACTCGAGATCACCAAGAAAGCAGTGTATAAGCCAAATCTTAGCGCACTAGAATCTTGATGCGCGCGCGAACGCGAGAAACGATTACCTTATTACCTAAAACTCAAGAATCGGAGTTTAAATGGCATTTTAAAACAAAAAACGAATTTAAATGCTCGAAGAAACAACATTTCAAGTCGTTTGCTCGATAAAACTTATATGTAGGCTCGATGCTGTGCACTTGACGTTACAGCTTCAAGGCGATTAAACATGAACCGAAATTTCAATATTATCAACGGAAAGTTTCATCACCTAATCCTGGAAGGTACGGCTTACGAAGTAGGCAAAATGCAGGGCGAAATCCTCAAAGGTGACGAGGAAATGCGTACTCGCATAGAAAGATCAGTTTCATCATTCTCACGTCAGCTAGGGGCTTCTCAAGATGGAAAACCCGATCTGGAGAAAATGGGATTTCAGGATTTCGATGAATTGCAGGGCTTCTTTGAAGATTATTGTCCCGGATTGAACGAGGAGATGAAGGGATTTGCTGATAGCCTTGGAGTGGAAATCAACGTGGTACCTTTCTATGGTGCTACATACAATGTTAGCAAGAACTGTAGCCAAGCGGCAGTGCTTTCATCTGCGACCAATGACAAACATGTTTATGTTGGAAGAAGCTATGAATGGACACACACGGAAGAAGACCTGCGATTATGTACGACAAGAGTGAAGGGAAAGGCGGCGCACATCGGCTTCTCAATATTCCTCTTCGGTCGTGCTGATGGCCTAAACGAACACGGCGTCAGCGTGACATTCACTGGTGGAGGAATTTTCGGGGTCCCGCTGAAGCATCAAGGCTTTCAAAGCCATCTGGTTATACGATCCTTACTAGACAGCAGTGAATCCGTTGATGACGCAATAGAACTTATCCAGAAGATACCTATATCTGGATTCTTCAACCTTCTAATTGCGGATAGAGACAGTAATGCGGTATTAGTGGAATTTGCAGACGGGACTCGTGACATCAAGCAAATGAACAACAACTCAAAGGGCAAATACCTATTCTCAACTAATCATTACACCTTGCCTGCGACGAAAAAATCCAACGAACTCAACTGCGGCATTATAGGGCAATCACAGAAACGCTATCAACTACTTGCCTCAAACTTGAGCGCCGCATCAGAAATCAAAAAGGAAGCACTGAGAATGACCTTGTCCAGAAAATTCCCGAAAGGTCTCTGCGACCACTACTATTCAGATGGCTTTGGCACTGTCTGGTCCATGATATTTGATTTGACCACCATTGAAGCGGACATCTGCTTTGGTGCGCCAACCCACAACAAATGGCACCCATTCACTCTTGATGAACCCAGTGGGTTCAAAGAATATCGGGCAATCTTCCCAGATGCTACAGGCAAATGGCCCTATTGACCTCTGCATGCATGCAGAAAGCGCAAATAGCCTATCTTTAATGTTTGCTTCCTCCGTGCGCGTCTCACCGGATCGGGTGAGGTGTTTTTGATTTCAGAGTCTTTCCTCTATTTCTGAAAAACTGTTTATGTGAGAATTACTTTAACGCCTTCAGTCAATTCGATCAAATTCCCGGCTGGATCATGGAACATTACCCAACGTGGTCCGTTATGCCCTTCAACACCCCACGGCAGCTCTGCACCGTGCGCCTGCAAACGCTCCACTGCCGCATCGAGATCCTGAACCCGAAAGACGAGTAATGGAAACCGGTCTGGATCCGATTCTTCTGCCGGATGCGGCTTCCCCTTCAAGATCGTTAAATACGCGTCGCCAACTTCGAAAGCTGGTCGCCCACCGTGATGGTGGGACAGCAGTTTCAATCCCAGCACGTCTTTATAGAAATGAGCGGTTTTGGGGACATCTTCCGCCCATAGACAAATCACTTCGAATTTCTCGATCATATCTCCTCACTCCAGCGCACGTGATTGCCAACATGCGCGCGGGTGTGCGCTGAGTGTGTGTAAGAGAGTGTAACAGTAGAGGGGAGAAAGAGAGCGTATGAGGGGTTTGGGTTTGGCGGCGGGATTCGAACGCTCCCCGCAAGGGAGATATCACCCAATCTCCTCCTTTCTTCTCTGCGCGCGTGCATGTACGGGTACTCGTGTCCCTTGAAAGCGATACGACTATCATATGCTCCTGAAGAAGGTTATTTATTTCCGACTTTCCCCATCTTAAGGCAGCTTGACTATAGTCACACTTGACACCTTCCATCATAGACCTAGAGGACTAGTTTTAATATTGGGTTTCTCAAAGCTTACTCCGTTCGCATGCTCACGATTCCCGAATAAAGGAGATTGCTGAATCTGAAGGAATTTGTCAAACCAATATTAGTACTGAGCAAATGCATCGAATTTGAAGAGTGCAGGTATGATGGGCGAATAATTTCCAGTGACTTGGTTAGGAAGCTGATCCCATACGTGCAGTTCATCACAGTCTGCCCAGAGGTTGAGATAGGTCTTGGAACTCCGAGAAAGCCCTTGCGACTGGTTTCTATTAATGGCCAGTTGAGGCTTCTCCAGCCTGCAGCCAATCTTGATCATACAGAAAAAATGCAAAGCTTTGCTTCATCCTTCCTAGATTCGTTGCCTGAAGTAGACGGGTTCTTACTGAAAGGCAAATCGCCAACAAGTGCGCTCAGGGATGCACGAGTCTACTCGGGCACTAACCCAGGCGCAGCAATAGTCACAAAAGGTCCCGGATTATTCGGAGGCGCAATTCTAGAAGAACACCCATGCCTCGCTATCGAAGATGAAGGGCGACTAAGAAATCCGCGAATAAAAGAACACTTCTTAACGAAGCTCTTTACTTTGGCATCCTTTCGCACAATGAAGGAAGAGAATTCTCACGATTCACTCGTGGAGTTCCACTCCAAGAACATGATTCTTTTCAAAGCCTATAACCAGAAAGAACTCCGGATTCTTGGCGGCATTGCAGCAAAGAAGCAGAAAAAGTCTATAGGTAGGGTAATTGAAGACTATCAGCAGCACCTCTGTTACGTTCTGAAGCGACCACCGAGATGTGGATCAAACTTGAATGTTATGATGCATATCATGGGCTATTTTTCAGATAAACTATCAAAGGAGGAGAAGAGTTTCTTTCTAGAGTCGCTTCAGAAGTATAGGGATGGTGTGCTTCCTTCAAGTGTGAACATAACCATGCTACGGTTATGGTTAAGAAAATTCAGAGAGGATTATCTGCTGAGGCAGACTTTTTTTGAACCTTATCCAACGGAACTGATGGACATTGAGACGATGACAGCGTATTGCGATGGAAAAGACTATTGGAAATGAAGGAAACGTTCACATCCAAGTCCGATTGATGGCGCGCATGTTCAGGCAGGCTTTAATTTGGCGCCACACACAGAGCATTTGCCTTCTGAGGTTATCTTCGGTTGTTCAGGCACTTCTTTTCCGCAGATTCCACATTTGACCAAAATACCACCCCCCCACACCCTACTATAAGATGCATATAGTTTGCGCATTAGTTCTTTTGGCAAACTGAGCCCCCGCGCGTGCTGATGCTAGACAATCGCAGACCTCCTAGCGATCGCGAGGAGATAGGTTGGCAGTTTATATATCGTAGTATCCCCTATAGATTTATGAAAGCGCTTACTGTTATGCGCGCGCATCTGCTTTTGCCTATCATCATCTTTGCTGCGTTGATCCCAGCTGGCTGTGCCCACATACCAATAACAGGCGAGGGGTATGGTTTGAGAGACGCGGTCGTCATTAGCGACCCCCTGAAGTCGTGGGTTGTGTATACGGAATACAAGGACGCACGACCACTGTACTACCAGTTTAATTTGTCTTCTGGTGAAAGGCTAAAGGCTGGGTTACTAACGGTTGACAAAGATTTCGTGCCCGACTTGACCATCATGGGTCTTGGATTACCCACAGATTCCAACGAAGAATTTGAGACCGAGTTTGAAATTCCCTTAGGATATGGATTACTACACGTTCACGGTGAGGCTCAAGACCATAAAGAGTTTGAACCGTTTACTCCTTCCAGTTACTACTTCGTGTTGAGTGTGGACTTCACGGTTAACGAGACTGGAACATACTATCTGGTGACGGATGCCACGACTGGCAGTGGGAAAGTTGGCATTGTAATTGGGTATCTCGAGTCTTTCACGGTCTATGAATGGGTGAAAGTGCCGTTTGATGTCGCCTTCGTACATCACTGGGAAGGGCAAGATTACCTTCTTATTTTGTTTCCCATGATCGTGGTGCTCTTCGCTGGGTTGCTCCTCAACTGCTATTACGGGAAGGCAAAGCTGGATGTGGCGCGAACTCTGGCTTTTGTGGGGGCTCTCACTTATTTGGGCAGTGCCGGAATTATCTTGACCCAGATGATTATCGGATTGTTCGGTGCTGCTTTTGAATCTCTTGTGCTCGTGACTCCCGTCTTTATTCTGCTCCCGGCGATACTGGGGTATGCCCTGCTGAGAGAAGTGTGGCAAGAGCAGTGGAGTCGGGGGCAGAAATTGAGAGTACTCATTTATGGTTTGGTTGGAGTAGCCTTCTGGGCTGGCTACATTATCGGACCCGTACTCGTCATTGCCAGCGTCCTAATACCCGCAAGGCGCCTGCAGTCTACATCATGATGCGGGCGCAGTTAGCGTGTTTTCAAACGCGGCGTGTGCTCATCAGCTAGGTGTAGTTATCGCTTGGTAGGTTCAGATCTGCATACTTTTCTGCATTGAATTTCCGTTTTAGTCCATTCTCACTCATATACCTAACCTTGCCGAAAACATCCCTTTCTTTCCAAGGACGATCATGTTTCCCAAAGCACCACGCGACTCCAGCATATCCATTCGCGTCTCTTCCATCAAGTTCATATTTGTTGTTAAGGTACAATGCAATCACGAAAGCTTCTTGAGGAGTTCTACTCCATTCCAGTATCTTCTTTCCCCAGTACATTCTCATGTAGCCATGCATTTTTCCTTTGTCCTTCATTTCTTGTTGCGCTGCATTCCAGTATTTATCATGTGTCTCTCCACGCTCCAGTTCCAGCGATGTATAGATATATGACCGATAATCCTTGCTATGCTTATTCAAAGTCTTCTTGGCCCAGCTTGGAAGGCATTTAAAAGAATGGTAGTCTTGGTTATAGAAAACGAAGTTTCTGGCTAGTTCTCTCCGTACGATAAGTTCCTCTAGGTAGGCTTCTTTGCCAGGGCTATCAGTCGCCGCGACTTTGAGAGCAATGTAAAGCGGAGAGATCTGACCAAAGTGGAGAAAAGGGCTCATATCCGAAAGTACGGCTTTGGTCGGGTCGTTCCTTTGTTCACTGTATTGCTCCAAACCATGCTGTAAGAAATCTTGCAAGCGCCTTTGGGCTTCGTGGATTCCGCCGTGCAAATCTTTCACCAGGCAAACGGTTCTATCTATGTCGAGTCGATTAAGCGCTTCTTTGGTGTCATCTATATCAAAGGAAGGAAAATCAAAACTCAATTCGAGAGACTTCACAATTGGTGTTTTTTCATTTAAAGGTACGAGATATCTAGCCAGCTTCTTCGTGATCTTCGGTCTGAAAGTAGCTGCGGAGTACTCCTCTTTTGGTGATGCTTCCTCAAGGGGAACTACCACATCGCTTTCGACCTGAATCAAGGGGCAACTAATGGACTCTGCCACTTGACTCCGCCATTTTCTTTCGATCTGCAAATAACCTCTGTCTACCACAGCAAGCGAAGCGTCCTTTGCTACATTGATTGCCCCGTGTGCAGGTGATTCCTGAAGAACGACTAGTTGTATACCTCTATCTGTAAGGGCGAATTCGACTTCCCTAAGTCCTTCTAACATGAAAAAGTAGTGCCTCTCATTTGCTTCTGGAAAATATTCGGTCAAGCCGAAATAAACGATCACAGGTTTATTGATACTGTTCGCCTTGTCAATTGAATATTCGAGTGCATGATTATAATGGGCTCTTTGAGATGATTGCATCCAGTACAGCACGTATCTGCCATTTCGAAGTTTATTTTGGTTAAGCTTCCTCACTCTTTCCTCATGAATCATGCGGTAACCCTTCTTAAGACGTGTAGCATTTTCGAATTGTCGGCCGGTTCCTATAAGCATTCCACAGAACACCCTTGTGCATGTTGTCTAGAAAGCACCAACTTAACGCACACTTCACAACTCTGGCTACCATTCGACCTATTATCGTCGAGCGCCAGTGCGCGTGTGCGTCAAACTCCGCTTCGGTTAAGCGAGCTGTCACTCAGCACCGGCAAATTACTTTTCCGATGCTAGGACTCTAGCATCTAGGAATCATTATTCAGGATCTTGATCCAAGAGTATTGTCTCCTCACTATTTTGAGGTTGAACCGCTTGTACATTCTTATCGCGTCAGAAAGGACAATTCCGGTGTCGGCGATTGCCTTCGGAAGACCCTTCCTGCGCATGTGTTCCAGAAGATGGTAGAAGAGGGTGTATCCGATTCCCTTCTTCCTGTATTCTGGTGCCACTCCAAGTATTCCTAGGCGACTGTTTTTGCTGTTAAAATCCATTACGCCTGCGATTTCTCCTTTATATTCTGCCACAAGAATGGTTTCATGGCTCTTGCCTTTCAGGTAGTGCTGTAGAATCTGGTCTGTTGAGACGTTTGGTCCAAAGGGGGTCCATGGAGCACTCTTTCTGAAAATCTCGGCAACGCGCTTAGCATCTTCTTCTCTTGCACATCGTACCGTCACGTGGAGGTTGAGTCGTTGAGGGGATGTTACAGGTTGGCTAAGGTTCAGCTCAGCATATACTGTATCATGACGCCACGGTCTCTTGTCTGAGTATGGTCTATGATAGAAGCGTTCGTGATGAACAAAGCCTAATCCTTGTAGGAGCTTGGATGCGGCTTTGTTATCGTTGTAGGCTACTGCCAGTGCCAAGTTCGCTCCTGCCCTTTTGAAATGTTTCACACATTTCCAAACGAGCGCGGACGCTATCGCTTGTCGTCTGTATCTTGGGATGACGGCGATTTTGCTTTGCCCCATGTCCCAGCTCGTGGGAACCAATACTAGCTCTTTGAGATTTTTCTTTGAGTGGATGTCATTCAGGCTACAGTGTACATATCCTACAGCTGTATCATTCGTTTCTGCAATCCACAAACATTCCTGTCTATCACGTCTTTCCTTTATCCATGCTGCCACATCTCTTGGGCTTATGTATTGGTAGTCGTATTCATCGCCGAGCGTTTCAACCCATTCACCAAAAGCGACGTTATGAATAGACGCGACATCGTCTTCATCTCCACTTACAACGGATCGGACAATTACCCCTTTCACTTTCCTCAGTAGCACCTAATTTACGTGACGCAGGTTACTCTAACTCCTAACTTTCTTTTTTATGGATTGCGGGAAAGCCCATAGTCAACCCTTACTTCTGTAATGCGCGCGCGCCTGCTGAACCTCCACCGCACACTTACGCAGAGAAAACGCGTGTAGGCTTGCTATGGCTGCCAAATCGCTCCGTAGTTTGAAGCTGCGGCTACGATGTCAAAGATGTCAATGTCCCCATCGCTATCCCAGTCGCAAGCAGGATCATAATCTGGGTGTGGTTCAGCAACACCATATACCGTTGCCATTCTTACAATGTCGAAAATGTCAATGTCTCTGTCTCCATCTGCGTCGCCGAGGATGTCATGTTCCATTGCTCTACTTGAGAGGTACGTGAAGATTGGAAACCATTGTTGAATCACGGTTTCGATTTGAGTCGGATCAGGATTAAAGTATTCAAAAATCCTGCTCTCCCAAAAAGTGTCTGGGTCAGGTCCGGGTTCATAATGCCACGCACTGTCGTTCATGTAGATTTCACAAGTAAAGGCAAAGGAGCATCTATTGCCGTACATCCAATCTTCCCACACGCCGCTTGTAGTATACCAGGTTCCTCCCTGCTGATAGGCCGAAGAAGTGAGCGTTGCCAAATCACTGGCCATTTCATTGAACACGATAACGTCGGTGGGTGGGTTCGCAGAGTATCCCCATGGGTATATCACCATCTCTGCTCCTGAGTGGAGACTCACTGAATACTTAAAATCGTGCTGCAGGGCGAAGTCTCTCATGGCTTGGGTTTCCGGCTCCGAAAAGGGGGCAGGTCCTCGGTAATCTTCGTCGCGGGGATCAGGGCTGCCACTGTCCACTGAGGCGTTCCATTCATATCCGTAATTTCGGTTCAAGTCGACACCGCCGACCCAATCCTCGTTGAACGAACCATCGCTATCATCGTCTAGCCCCTCCCATCTAAGGAACTCATAGTAGGTTCCGTTCCAAAATATGAGATCTTCAATATATCCATCTCCGTCAGCATCGTCAGGCGGATCTTCGTCGAAGAAAGAGTCCCCGTCTTCATCGATGGGATGTATGTTTTTTCGCTGCCAAGCATTTTGATTCACAACCTCGAAAGCATCTATATTCAAGGCGACGACAACATACAACTCCGTTTCATCAACTAACTCAGCTAGGGTGGGGCTAGTGCTATAACGAGTGGCAGCATCCACGACGAAATATAGGGCAAGTTCAGCGCTGATGGGTTCACGGGCGTGATGGTATCCAACGAAGAGCAACTTGGGTTTTGGGCGAGTTATGCTCTCATTAGTCAACCTAATGCAGTAAATCGTACGACCCAGCCAACTGTCTCCGATGGAAAAGACATCCACAATGTCCGGATAGGTTAGATTGAGAAACAGGAGCGAGTCGATAATCTCTGAATAGTTATGGTAGTGACTCCAGTCACTCCACGGTCCAGGCGTACGCGGTGCAAATTGCGATTCCGCTGAAAAAGTGTCTGGAAACTCTACTCCTCGACTGTGAAAGGGGAATACAGAAGAACTGAACAGCAGGATTAAGATCAGTACAGAAACGATTTTTCTCATCTGATTGTCTCCTCGTTTGCTCGAAGACCTACTTATTAGATGATGTACATGCGCATTAAGCTTTGTCACAATTTCATTAGCGTGCACACAAGCCATCTGATACCGGAAATTTCACAAACCTGCTATTCTAGCAATTTCTCAGCAAATCTGCGAGAAATCTCATTGAGATATTTCTTCCAGTGATAATT
>CP070683.1:1026072-1029316 GCA_020352645.1 Candidatus Bathyarchaeota archaeon
CTTGGGATGTCTCCATGGGAATGCCCAGCCGCCTTCACAATGATTCCCTTTGTCGAGCATGAATTCGGAATCTATCATGTCATGGGAGGCTTGAACCAACTATCACAAGCGATGACCAAGGTTGTAGAAGAAGAAGGAGGTACTGTCAGAACAAATGCGAAAGTCAAGAAGCTGACGATCTCCGGTCGCAAGGTTACCGGAATTGAACTGCAAGATGGCGAGATCCGCTCTTTTGATCAAGTAGTAGTAAACGCTGACTTTGGACATGCATTCACAAACCTGGTCGAGCCGAGAAAGCTCAGGAAATATTCTCAGGAAAATATTGCTAAGAAGAGATATTCTTGTTCAACATTTATGCTCTACTTGGGCTTAAGAAAGCAGTATGAGGCACCTCATCACAATATAATCTTTGCAAAGGACTATCGTTCCAACATTGGCGACATTAGTCTAGGAAGACTCTCAGACGATTTCTCTTTCTACGTCCAGAACGCATGCGTAACTGACAAGACGTTGGCACCCCGCGGAAAATCAACTGTCTATATACTTGTTCCAGTACCAAACAACTTCTCAGGGATAGATTGGGACAAGGAAAAGGCTGACTACAGACTTAGAGTTATCGATGCAATTGAGAACAGAACCCCCATGAGGGACATAAGCAAACAAATTGAGATCGAAAAGATAGTCACCCCAGAAGATTGGGAGAATAACTACTGCATCTACAAAGGGGCCACCTTCAACTTAGCTCACAACATACGTCAAATGCTCTACTTCAGACCTCACAACAAGTTCGAAGAGCTCGAAAACTGCTACTTGGTTGGAGGAGGAACACATCCGGGAAGCGGCCTTCCAACAATATACCTTTCTTCGATGATATCAGCAGGATTGATTGCCAAACACACGAAGATGCACAAAAAAAGGAGCAAGGATTAGCTTGCGTTTAGCTTTCTGGCAAATGACAGATGGATAGCAAGGTAAAGAGTGAGCATCGAGAAATTAAACATGAAATCCTCAACAGGTATTGTGCTCACGCGTAGGCCAATTATTGCCTGATTTGAGTATTCGACAATCGGCAATGAAGTGAGAAGGTAATTAAACACTAAGAAGAGTGCAAACGTCAAAACGATGTATGACCAGTATAGCTTTGAAAAGAAAATCCCTTTGACCAGCTTGTGTGCCACAATTACGCTGATTCCCACAGACAGCACTGCGAGAAAAGTGTATTCCTTGTTCATAAACGCTATAGATGACACTACAAGAGCGAGCCCAATGATTAATGGCGAGTTGCTCGTCTGAACTGGCTTTGTTTCCTTCACGAAATACGCCAGTGCTTCATAAGCGAAAAGGCAGCTAAACGGAACAGTGATAAAGAACAAAATCTCTTCAAATGGAAGACCAAAAAGCTTAGGACCAACAAGGTAAAGAGAGTTGAATGACCAATGGCCTCGAATTGTCGCCAACGTATCCCATGCAATAAAAGCCGTACTAACGCAGAGCATCGACAGAGCAACTGATCTGATTTTGGAATAGTAGTCAATCTTCCTTCTATCGAAAGAAATGATCAGCGGACCTAAGATTATCGCGAGATTGATGTATAGGTAAAGATGCATTGAGCTAGAATAGACACTTCTAACTAATTAGGTGAACGGGAGCCCTAGCGATTGGAAAGTGATGCTCTGCTTTAGGTTACTATCGAGAAAACGGTTAAATATGACGCATGTCATATGGGAGCAATGAACCTACTGTGTGTGAAAAACTAGATAGGAGGTAAAAAGACTGCCGTACAATTTTACGTATGATTTGACACGTCTTTCGCAAGGTGTTATCAAGCAGATACTGGAATCTGCTTACAAGGCGAGACTACATAGACTTCTAGGAAGAAATGCGAAGAAACTCGTCAAGGCATTCAGGATAGATGAGATCACAGGACTGAATCTAACAGATGCCATCACACTTGTTGAAGACTTGGTTGATGTGCAAGTAGCTAACGCGATTCAGAGGCAGGGATTCGAGAAAGCTAAGCGCAAAGCACTGCTCCTTCCACATTGTGCAAGATCATGTATGGGCAGACAATGCATGGCAGACTTCGATGCAAGCGTTCCTACCTACATATGCAGGGAATGTCGAAGCGATTGTCTAGTCAACAAGGCTACAAAACTCGCTAGAGCAGCAGGCTATGATGTCTATATTGTACCAGGTGGGGCTTGTACTCAGAAAATACTCAAAGACGGGAAATATGATGGGGTCGTCGGAGTGGCATGTGGCATGGAACTGAAAATGGCCCGCGAGCCATTGAGGAAACTCGGAATACCAGGTCAAGGCGTAATCCTAACAAAGAATGGTTGTGCCAATACCAGCCTCGATCTGCACAATCTTCAAAGCATATTATAGCAGCTATCGCTTATCAGAACCTGGGTTTGTCACGTGCAAGATTGAAGAGCATTTACAGACCAAAGACAGAATTGGAGAGCAGTAGATGATATTAAATGACTCCCTACTTGCGTTGCTATCTGTTATTGTAACCATTATTGTTATTCTTTCAATGGAAGGAGTAGCCTGGTTTCTTCACAAATACGTCATGCATGGTTTCGGATGGTTCCTACATGAGGACCATCACCGTTACACCGGGAAGCGCTTCCAGAAGAATGATGTTTTTGGGATGTTCTTTGCGCTTCTTTCATTCGCTTTTATACTTTCAGGAATATTATCTTGGTCTAATATTAGGCTGGCAATTGGCATAGGCGTCATGTCGTACGGCATAGGCTATTTTCTTGTACATGACGTTTTCTTTCACAGTAGGATCAGAACAAACTACCGGCCAAAAGGCACATATCTGAAACGAGTTCTACAAGCACATGCCATTCATCATCAAAAAAGCACAGCCCACACCGGCGTAAATTTCGGGTTCTTGTATGCAAGCAAGGTTCCCAGAGAGTAGATCGGCAACTCTACAGAAAATTCTGAATATTCTGAGCATTCCAGTAAATGCGCGCGCGCCAATTCAACGCTCTTCATGGGTTCTACTTAATGCTTTGTGGAGAGATGAGAATAATTTGAGTAGGGAATGTTGGACTGAGTGGCTTTCAACGTCGTCGTCGCTAGCTAGCTCTTGCTACGAACAGGCGAGGTCGAAGCGATCAAGGTTCATTACCTTGTTCCACGCTGCGACGAAGTCGTGCAGGAATTTCTCGTGGGAGTCATCACATCCGTAGACTTCCGCCAAAGCCCGGAGTTGGGAGTTCGAACC
>CP070683.1:1029416-1072681 GCA_020352645.1 Candidatus Bathyarchaeota archaeon
GGCGCTTATTTGCCCTTTCACCTTGCAGGACAGCCGTTTCACCGTTTCCATCCAGCATCCTCAACAACTTAGCATGTATCATAGTCACATCGCTGGATGGACGTTTCGTTTCTGCTCTGTTGCCAAGGCTCTCGCCCTGCACCTTTTCAGGTGCTGCAACTCTGCACGGTGGGCGGAGTTTCCTCAAGCTTTCACAAGCTCGGAGCCATCCGCCAGCTCACCAGCCCACAAAACTTAGGGTAGACGCTTCACTTAAGTTTTCAATTCAGCTCGGCTTTTTCCTTCTTATCCTGAATCCTCTGAACTTGAGTCTAGCTGTGAGGATTTTCTCTGTGGCAAACAGTCTTGCAGCTATATAGAGAAGGGCAACTGTGAAAGCCGAGACATAGATGACTCCGAAGGCTGCAGTTATGTAGTCTCCTGTGAAGGCAGCTCGTGCTGCTAGCATTGGATGAGTGTATGGAACAGCGAACAAAACTGCTTTCGCTGCAAATGGTAGAGAGTTGAAATCTGCAAACATTATGATGAACATGGGCAGCATGATGAGCACGTAGAGATAGCCTACAATTGATTGTGCGCCTCTGACGTCTTCTGAAAATGCTGAGATTATTATAGCTAGAGCAAGGGCTGAAAGCAATGAAACAAAGACTGAAGCGCCTAAAACCGCGTATCCCACAAGACCTGGCGCTAAACCTATGGCCTCAAGATCTACCGGGACGCCGACTCCGCCTATGAGCATGAAAGATCCCATGTAATAGTTGAATCCCAAGATGATGGCTATAGCTCCAACTGCAGCCACGATGATTGATCCTGCGAGTTTGCCAGCTAGAATGGTGAAGCGACTTATGGGCAGGCTCAACAGAGTCTCAAGAGTTTTCTCCTCTTTTTCCGAGGCCACGGAAGTTGCGGCTATTTGCATAGAGAAAACCAACAAGACACTTATGGTGACTGGCAACGCGAAAACCTGCGAGTATAATATGCTGAAAAGAACGTCAGGCGATACGGGGGCAGGTTCACCTTTGATGATGGATTTAGAGACTGTCTTAAAAGGGTCAGGTTCCAAGACTCTTTTGAAGGATTCTAAGAAGCTAACGACAACCGATGAGCTTGCAGATTCAGCGATTCCTCCAGTTCCAGTGAAAACGCTGTACACTTCAATAACAGCTGGCTTTCCTTGTGTGACATTTTCAGTCACTCCAAGCGGGATTACAATTAGATCTGTCGCATTTGTCTCTGTTTGCAGTATTTCCACAGCATTTTCCACACTGGAAGTATCTATCACGACAAGCGTGACCTTCAAGACGTCTTTGAGGAACTTCGTCAAGTTTTCGCCGATTTCAGCCCTGTCGAAATCTGCAACGCCTACTTCTAGAGTTTGAAGACGTTCCTGAGTCGATTCCATAGAACCTCTGATGACAAAGCCTAGAATTGGAAACATTACGAGGGGAACAACGATGATTCCGATGAGTATCTTAGGATCACGAAGTAGTTCTTTCAGCTCCTTTACAACAACATTTCGAAAGCCTTTAAGCAAGTCCAACCACCTTTGCGAAAGCTTCTTCTAAGTTTTCCACGTTACTCTCAGACTTCAATTCTTCAGGAGTGCCTTCTGCAACTATTCTTCCATGATCAATCAAGGCAACCCTCTCGCACAAATATTCTACTTCCAACATGTTGTGACTGGAAAGCAAAACAGTGACGCCGTGCTCTGCGACGTAACGCTTTATTATCTTCCGAACATGAACCGAGTGAAGAACATCTAAACCACTGGTTGGTTCATCTAGCACCGCCAGCTTCGGCTTGGTCATGAGAGCTCTAGCAACTAGAAGCCGCCTTTTCATGCCCTTGCTGTAAGTTTTCACCTTATCACGCAAACGCTCGTCGAGCCCCGAAATCTCTGCAGCGTTTCTAACCGTTTTATCCAAGGCCTCCTGATCTTCTGAATTGAACTTAGCCATGAAACGCAGGTACTCATCTCCAGAGAGATTCTTGTAAGCTCCCGCCTCTTCAGGAAGATAAGCGATCAACTTGCGTATCTCTGAAGCCTTATTCACAACATCATGATCAAAAATTCTAGCGGATCCAGAAGACGGTAAAATCAGAGTGGACACAATTCTGAGCGCGGTCGTCTTTCCCGCTCCATTGGGCCCAATCAGCCCGTAAATCTCACCAGGCTTGATGCTGAAACTTAGGCCATCTAGAGCTCTAATGGCGCCGAAAACTTTTACAAGATCCTGAACTTCTACAGCAAAGCTCAAGTTCACACATCCAACAGTTCCCCTAGATTCAAGCCACACTTAAAAATCTAGTCTTCAGGAGCCAGCATCTTTCGGAAGGCTTTTAAGAAATATCGGCAAGCTCTATCTGGGTTAGAGGAGGTTGAGTGATTTTGAGTGAAGGCTATTCACTGACCAGGCTTAACAAGCCGAAAGACTGGAACAACTTGGCTGGAATGGACAAGAAGCATGTGCCCATCATAGAGGCCCCAACAAAGGCGAAATCGGGAGAACCATTTGAGGTCAAACTCAAGGTTGGAGGAATAGATGGAGTTGAGCATCCTAACATGCTCTCTCACTACATAACTTGGGTCGAGCTCTATGCAGGTGAACGTCACACTGCAAGAATCGAGTTCGCTCCGGCAATAAGTGATGGCTACAAGATTAAACTCGCGATCACACTGGAAAAATCAGCAAAACTGTGCGCAAGAGCATTCTGCAACCTTCACGGTTTATGGGAAGGACAAGCGAAGCAAATCACTATAGAGTGATCCACACTCTCTTTTTTTGAGCCAATGCATGCAGTAGCAACTATTAAGGGCCCATCTTGTGATTGCTGGCTCAAACCCCCTCAGGACTGTATGTGCGAATTAGATGTACCATAGGCTAGCATCGTTTTGTCTACATATAGATAAGCTTAAAATCTGAAGCAACAAAACCCATGCGTAACTGAAGTCTGATGCGGGAGAAGGGCTGCTATTTCATGGAAAAAAAGGAAGTATTAGAGCGTGTAGAACGCGACAAGATTGATTTCATAGATTTGATGTTCTGTGACCTTTATGGAAACTTGAAGAGTGTCACTATTTCGCCCAGAGAATTGGAAGAGTGCCTTGATGATGGGAAGTGGTTCGATGGCTCTTCCATTCAAGGATTCACCAGAATCCATGAAAGCGACATGCTGCTGATTCCAGATGCATCTACCTATCTTCCTCTTCCATGGCCTCGAGATGAGAAGAACGTGGCGAGAATTATATGCGATGTTCACGAACCGAGCAAAACCTGCTTTGCTGGTGATCCTCGCTTCATCTTGAAGAGAATTCTTGAGAAAGCTGGAAGCGCAGGATACACCTACCTCGTGGGTCCAGAGATCGAGTTCTTCCTATTTAGATCAAAGGAAAACAAAACCTACCATGATACAGCGGGATACTTCGACTTCTCTCCCCAAGACTATGCTACCGACATTCGAGCAATCATGGTCTCAACACTTGAGAAGCTTGGCATAAGAGTTGAAATGACTCACCATGAATGTGCCCCCAGCCAACACGAGATCGATATTCAATACCTTCAAGCCTTGAAGACTGCAGACAACATAATGATGCTCAAACAAGCGATCAAGACAGTTGCCAGCGACAAAGGGTTACATGCAACTTTCATGCCAAAACCAATGCATGGGGTCAACGGAAGCGGCATGCACACTCATCAATCAATGTTCAGCAAGAATGGTAGAAATCTCTTCTTCCAGGAAGACGACAAATACAATTTGTCACCGCTCGCATACCACTTTCTTGGAGGCCAACTCACGCTTATCCGAGAGATCGCAGCCGTATTGTGTCCGACTGTGAACAGCTACAAACGTCTCGTCCGTGGATATGAAGCACCAGTATATGTTTGCTGGGGACAGAGGAACCGATCAGCTCTCATAAGAGTTCCAAAACATAGTAAGGGCAGAGAAAAGTCAACACGACTTGAACTACGATGCCCTGACCCAAGCTGCAACCCCTACATTGCATTTGCACTCATGCTAGCCGCGGGCCTCAGTGGGATTGAGGAAAAGACTGAACCTCCACCAGCCGTTGAAGAAGACGTGTATGGATTCAATGATCAAGAACTCGCAAAATTCTATATTAAGACCCTGCCATCTGACTTGGGAGAAGCGATTGAAGAGTTCAAGAAAAGCGAATTCGCCAGAGAGACTCTAGGCGATCACGCTTTCGAAAAATATATCGAAGTCAAAACAGCTGAGTGGAGTGAATTCCAGAGAAACGTTACTGATTGGGAACACAAGAGATACAGCAACTTGTAAGCCAACATCCAAGAGTCGGTAACTGGCAATGCCAATTGCCCAAGCTTTGCAGTCTAGCCGCCTTTGCTTGAGGTCTATCAGTCGGCAGTTCCGCGTGTACGTGTTATCATTCTTCAACAAGCTTGAAGACAAAGAAAATTCCTACGAGGAAAATCACGAGGCCAAGAGTCATTCCATATATCTGCGGCATGACCCTGCTAGCCGCGGCGACGAAATATGTAGGTCCTACAAAGCATAGTAATGCAGCGATGATTGCGTACAAGATCTGCCTCGTTCCTTTTCCCATTGATCTGCCTTTGGATTTCATCTGTTCTTCTCCATCAAACTGACATACTTCAGAAATTACACTTTAAATCTTTTCCCTATACGTTACATTCCGAGCTTTGATTGGCTGCCGAATAATCTCAGTATGAGCTGGAACACCGCAGACCCTGCACTCTTATCAGGCTGGATTCCACTCGTTGCTCCAAGAAGGCAGATTCCATCAAGTCCACGTTGCTTGGCCATTCCCAAAAGCAGCCCTGTGGCTCCCATGATTCGCCCCTTTCCATAGATTATGGCTCCTTTCTCCATCACACCTGCCGCTAGCTTACCGGACGTTGCGGCCACATAGACATCTTTTTTTTCAGTTGACACAGGCACGCCTCCAACCGTTACCAAGAATCTGCAGCCAAGCTTTTCTGCAAACTCCAAAACCTCTTCACAGATTTCGTAATGAGCCACAATGTTTTCAGGTGAAGGCTGTGAATGCCCCGTCAGAATAATTAAATTCAGTTTTTCCCCCGAGGGCGGGGCATAAAACCTGTAGCGGGGAGGACTGCAAACACCATCCTTGTTAACACTAACGTAATCAGGGAACAGCGGGGAGTAATATTCCGCAAAGAGCTTTGCTTCAGTATACTTGATAATTTGTGTAGCTGCAAGTCTTCCGACATTACCGAATCCAGGAAGTCCTTCCATCAAGATTGGGTTTTCAAGTTTCGGTGTAAACAGTTGGTTGATGATGGACTCTTTCAAGGGCTGTCACAGCTAACAAGAGAATGTCAGGTACTATAATCCTTTTCGTACTGAGAGCTGCCTCAAAACATTTAAAGCAATCCACATTAACAGATTCCAAGATGGAAGCGGGGTGGGGTAGCCAGGTTTAACCCGCTGGGCTCATATGAGCTAGGCTCTGAGAGACCCAGAGATCGGTAGTTCAAATCTACTCCCCGCTACCAACAGCTTCAAGTTACTATCCTGGAAAGTATGGCGTGCAAAGATTAATACCCGGATTGGGTAATGCATTGTTGATTTAGCTGGGTGGTTTACCGTTTTGTTTGAGTTTGGGAGAATCCGCTTCAGACCGGTTGAGAGAGAGGATTTGAAGATTCTGCACTCTTGGGAGAACGACTTCGAACTCATTATGTATTCAAGAAGCAAACCCATGAACTTCGTGAACATGGCTCAACTGGAAAAGCAGTATGAGGAATGGATCAAGGATGAGAGAGAACTACGCTTCATAGTAGAACTAGCGGATTCAAAAGAACCTATTGGAATCGCACGGCTGAGACGCGGGGAATGGGCAAATGTGAAAACAGCTGAAGTCGGTACTTACATCGGCAAGAAAGAACTATGGGGGAAAGGCCTAGGCAAACAAATCACAGTGGCCTTGTTGGAAATGGCATTCAACCAGCTGAACATGGATAGATGTGAAGCCTGGAGCGTAGAATACAACCAACGCGCTCACAAATCCTTAGAGACTTGTGGCTTCAAAAGAGGTGGAATAATGCGCGATGCAGCTTTTATTAATGGGAGGAAATGGGGCGCGTACCACTTTGACATTCTTAGGGATGAATATCTATCTCTCAGAGATGATCTGCTGAAGCAAGCTCTGGGAGACAAACTAGATGAATATTTGAAGAAGCACTGCACAATTGAAGGATACTGATCCCAATCTTACACAGGTCTGCGTTTGATCTCCGTAGCCACGTTATTTGTGTGCTTCAGATGCAGATTCTAAGGCGGCGACTCCTGGCAGTTTCTCGCCCATAAGAAATTCTATTAATGCTCCGCCAGCCGTACTAATGTAACCCATCTGCTTCTGAAGTCCGAATTGCTTAACAGCTGCAACAGTGTGGCCGCCTCCAACGAGAGAGAAAGCTTCCGATTCAGCTACTGCGCTTAGGACTAGTCTAGTACCATTCATGAACTCTTGGCTTTCGTATATTCCCATCGGTCCACTGACAACTATTGATTTGGAATCGCGTATTATGTCCCGGTAATGCTTGATTGTTTCTGCTCCTATGTCGCATACAGCATAGTCGGTTGGCAGTTGCCCGACTTTAATTTCTCCACGTTTTCCGTTCACGTCTAAAGCCAAATCGGACGGTGTTTCAACACTACTTGGATGTTGCTGAATCAACTCCTTTATGCCTGAGATGAAGGGCGTCAGCTCCTTCTTCTCTAAAAGTTGCGTGTTTAGCTTTCCAAGCTCAAAACCTTTGGCTGCCAGAAAGAGCTGAGCTGCTATTCCACCTGTAAGTATCTTGTCTGCTATGTTGTTGTCCAACACGTATCTCGAGATCCTGAGGGCATCATCTGCCTTCGCTCCTCCAAGGATGTACGTGCAGGGTTTTTCCGGTGACTCCAAGGCTTTGCCTAATGCATTCAGTTCTCTCTCCATAATGCGGCCGGCTACACTTGGCAGTCCAACTGTGAATCCGACAATAGACGCATGGGCTCGATGCGCGGAGGCGAATGCATCATTGACGAAGAAGTCAGCGGTGGCAGCGAGAGATCTTATGAAGTCTGTCTGTGCGTGTTCATCTGCAGTTCTTTTTTTCTGTTCATCAGCGTACGTTCTAACGTTCTTTAATACCAGGACTTCGCCTCCTCTCAGGGCTTTGATTGCTTTGACCGCCTTTTCTCCGTAAAGATCATCTACGTACTTTGCCAGTTTGCCAAGTATTTTGCTCAGTATCTGAGCGTGCTGATCAAGTGGGATGAAGTCTGGCTCTCCAGGTCTACCTTGATGCGCAAGCACTACAACTTTCGCACCTTTCGAGAGAAGATCTTTGATTGTTGTTTCTCCGTGAGCCCTAATCCTGGTGTCTTCCAGTATCTTCTTTGATTGAGGGTCCACTGGCGAGTTGAAGTCTACTCTTACTAGGACTGTTTTGTCTCGGAAGTTGAAGTCTTCAATTGTTTTGATCTTCACTTTCTCACCAACGAAAAAGGAGGGTGGAATGCCGCGTAGGGCATGTTTGGAATGTGTGCTTTCGCTCTTAGAGTCCTGCCTTCTTTCCTATGATTTCTATAAGTTCAACCATTCGGCAGGAGAAGCCCCATTCGTTGTCGTACCAGGCAAGTATCTTTGCAAGGTCACCGTCAATTGCCATTGTTGACAATCCGTCGACAGTTGCGGAATGCGGGTTATGATTGAAGTCTACTGAGACTAGCGCCTCTTCAGTGTAATCTAGGATTCCTTTCAGCGGTCCTTTTGCAGCGGCTTTGTATGCAGCGTTTATGTCATCTCCAGATGTTCTCTTTTCCAGTAATGCGGTGAGATCAACTATTGAGACGTTGGGAACTGGAACTCTCAAGGCGAGTCCATTCATTTTTCCTGAAAGCTCGGGAAGAACTAAGCCCGCTGCGACTGCGGCTCCTGTTGTAGTGGGTATGATTGAGACTGCTCCAGCTCTTCCTCTGCGTAGGTCTTTATGCACCAAGTCTTGTATCCGTTGATCGTTTGTATATGAATGGGCAGTTGTCATGAGGGCTTTCTTTAGTCCAAAATTTTCGCTCAGGACTTTTGCTACTGGGGCAACGCAGTTGGTTGTGCATGATGCATTTGAAAGTATGTTGTGTTTGGCGTGGTCATATTTCTCGTGGTTCACTCCAAGGACTATAGTGATATCCGGGTTTTTTGCAGGCGCTGATATTAGGACTTTCTTAGCTCCAGCTTGCAGATGCTGTGCGGCTTTTTCTCTTTCTCTGAACAGTCCTGTTGATTCTACAGCTAAGTAGACTCCCAGGTTTTGCCAGGGCAGTTTGCTTGGATCTCTTTCTGAGAGCACCTTTATTGGTTTGCCGTCTACAATCATCGTGTCTCCTTCAACTCTTACATCAAAAGGCGGGGCTCCGTGGACTGAGTCGTGTTTGAGCAGGTGTGCCAGAGTTTTTGTCGGCGCCAAGTCGTTGACTGCAACGAAGTCAATGTTGGCCTTTCTTTCAGTTGCTGCTCTGAAGAGTAATCGTCCGATTCTGCCAAAACCATTTATAGCTGCTTTTATTGCCATTCCAAATCACCATTTCAGGATTTGCATTAGGTTAACAGCATTCTTAATATTAACTTTCCTGCTACATGTTACAGCTGCAATGTGATTGAACTAGGCTGGATGGAGTAATTCTCCAGTCGGTGCGCACCGTTAGGCGGTGATTCTTCTATTAGAAGCTTTACGCAGCAAGTTTGGGCAATTGTGCGCTGCTGTGTATGAGTAATAAATACTTAAATCGAGTTACGTGGTCTTATATTGTCCCTATGCATGCCTGACTCGAGACACATATTCAGATGCAAGGGCTTGCTACAAGATTGAATATGGAGAATCTGTATGGTGGCCACCAAACTCGATCCTAAGTTCAAAGACGAAGTTTCGAAAACTCGGGGAGGACAGAACATAAAGAGGTGCTACCAATGCGGGACATGCAACGTTGGGTGCCCGGTTAGAGAGATAGAGGAGAAGTATAATCCTAGAAAGATCATACGGATGACTATACTTGGTATGAGGGAAAGGGTTCTTTCAAGCGAATTCATATGGCTGTGTTCTGCCTGTTATACCTGTAGTGAACGTTGCCCGCAAGACGTAAGAATAGCTGATGTGATGAATGCTCTCAAAAATCTGGCAGTCAAAGAAGGCCATGTTCACAGCTCCTTTGCAAAGAGACTAGAAGTCATTGAGGCTAATGGCAGGCTCTTTCCAGTAAGTCAGTTTGATAACGCTAAACGTAAGGAGCTTGGGCTGCCGCAAATCCCACCTAAGAACGAAGAGGTTCAAGAACTCTGTAAACTAGTAGGCTCAAGCAAACCATCAAACGTAGGGGGAGGAGGATGAAGTGAAATACGCTCTTTTTGTAGGATGTCTTGCGCCTGTGATGGGAAGACAGTTCGAGCTTTCAGCAAGGAAAGTTGCGGAGAAACTTGGACTGGAACTTATAGACATAGAGGACTTCGCCTGTTGCGGTTTCCCGCTAAGATCTGTGGATGAGGAGACAGCCTTGCTTCTGGCGACAAGAGATTTGTGCGTTGCTGAGGGAAAAAACTTGGACATATGCACTATCTGCACAGGTTGCGCCTCCACGCTGGCAGAAGCTGGCAAAGAATTGAGTCATGACGTTGGGTTAAGGGAAAAAGTCAATGAGAAACTGCAGAAAATAGGCCGCGCCTACAAAGGAGAGGTCAAAGTCAAGCATTTTGTGCGAGTCTTATATGAGGATATTGGTCTCAAAAAAATCAAAGATCAGGTCAAAAACTCCCTTGAGGGCCTCAAGCTGGCTTCACACTATGGATGTCATTATCTTAAGCCATCAGATGTGTTCAATGAATTTGAGGACCCTGAGGTTCCAAAGACTCTTGATCAACTGATTTCTGTGCTAGGCGCGGAGACTGTAGAATACGAGGAAAAGATTCAGTGCTGCGGCGGAGTGATTCTGGATATTGACGATAACATTGCGTTGGCGATGGCTCAGAGGAAACTTGAACATGTCAACGCTATGGGTGCTGATGCAATGGTTCTGATGTGCCCTTTATGCGGTTCTATGTATGACAGAAATCAGAGGGTGATAGAGAGAAGATTTAATGCTTCTTATGGCCTGCCAGTCCTATTCTATACGCAGATCCTTGGACTTGCTCTTGGAATTGATCCAAGGGAATTAGGGCTGGACATGAACCGTGTGAAAACATCTGATCTTCTGAGCAAGCTTGGCTTCTAAGTCAGAATCTTGTTTACTCAGTCGCTTCTTTCTCTGTTCCCTTTCTCCATCGATGAATCAACAAGGTCTCATCGGTTTTTGCAAGTTTGCTAATGTGCTTCGCATAAAGTTCTGGCGTTAGTAATCCCTTTTGTTCCTTCTCAAGGTTCGAGGGGCGGATGATGACTATCCAACCTTTACCATACGGGTCACTATTTATGATCTCAGGAGTGTCAAACAATCCATTGTTGAATCTAAGAACCATGCCTGAAAGAGGACTCAATATCTCAGAGACACATTTTTGCGACTCTATTTTGCAGATTGTCTCCATGCGCTTGACTTCACTGCCCCGTTTTCCCGGGTAGAAGTATGTTATTTCCCTCAGTGCTTTCTGAGCGTAGTCCGTGATACCTATTTTCCAGTTGTCACCGTTTTCCTTCTTGGCCCACTCATGTTCCTTAATATAGTGGTAATCTTCAGGAACTGCATACTTACCAACTT
Organism: Candidatus Bathyarchaeota archaeon; assembly: GCA_020352645.1. GTDB lineage: Archaea > Thermoproteota > Bathyarchaeia > Bathyarchaeales > SOJC01. Next base: position 1,040,166 of record CP070683.1, read on the forward strand.
TCATCCATTCACTTTCCACGTGCGGTGACCAAGTCTTTCGTTCAGCACCTAACGCCAAGTCTTTCGTTCAGCACCTAACGAAAGTCGCTATCTACGCCGTCGTATTTTCTTTGCGACGATCTCCGCGGCTGTTGCTATGGGCTCCACAGTCTCAGCGACTGGGGGAGCGTAGCTCGTGTCTGCTGCCGAAAGCTCCAACGCAGTCATTTCTTTTTGTATCGCCACTGACAGCATGTTAATTCTTTGCGCTACATCTTCTCCACCGATTATCTGGGCCCCCATAATTCTTCCTAAAACGGGTTCAGCGATTACTTTTACTCTAACCTCTTTTCCTCCAGGGAAATAGTGTGCTCGGGTTCTTCCCGTAATGCTTGCACTAACCGTCTGGAATCCTACCTTCGCAGCTTGGTATTCGGAGAGACCAACTGCCCCAAGTTGGAAATCGAAGATTTTTGAGACTGCGCTGCAAATGACGCGTGGATTGGCGGCATATCCTCCTGCAGCATTTACTCCTGCAGTTGTTCCCTGTCTAACTGCGTTGGTTCCTAATTGGTAAAGGCATGGTAGCCCTGTAATCGAGCTTTGGGATTCAACGCAGTCTCCAGCTGCAAATATATCAGAAACACTGGTCTCCATTCTTGGGTTTACTCTAATTGCTCTGGTTACGCCAAGCTCTACTCCCAGCCCCCTTATCAAGTCTGTTTTAGGCCTTATACCTGCTGCCATGACAACAACATCTGCTTTCACTTCTTCACCACCAATGCTTACACTTTCAACATGGTCTTTCCCGAGGATCGCGTCCACTCGCTTGCCTACCATTACGTTAACACCACTTTCTTCTATCTTCTTCTGTGTATAGTCAGCCATATCTTCATCGAATAATGCAGGTAGAATGTAGGGCACTACTTCAACAATTGTGGTTTCGATTTTGTTCGCCGCAAAAGCGTGTGCTGTTTCCAAGCCAATGAATCCAGCTCCGATGACAATTGCGCTTTTTGCGGTCTTCATCTTCTCCTGCATTACCTTTGCGTCGGCCACCGTTCTCATTGAAAAAACGCCTGGTAGATCATGGCCCTTTATTGGAATGACAAATGGATCCGCACCAGTGGCGAGTATTAGAGAATCGTAAGTTAGCCCTTCAATCTTTTTTTCCTTATCTTCAAGCAGGATAATCTTGTCTTTTGGATCGATAGATCTGACGATAGTCTCAAGCCGTAGATTGAGCTTCATCATTCTATAGTGCCTTGGAGGAAAGGCTGTAAGATCTTCAAAACTAGGTATCTCACCAGCTAGCACGTACGGTATGCCACAACGGGAATAGGCGGAATATGATTCCTTGTCTACTAAGGTTATTTCAGCTTTAGGATCGGTTTTGCGGGCCGCGTTTGCGGCATGGACACCAGCAGCGTTAGCACCAATGATCACTATTCTTCTGGGCAGATTGAATCCCTCTGACCTTGTGAGAACGTATACTTCTGCTCCGATGCTTTATATCTATTGTTCTTTGATCTCCTAAGAAATTCCTAAATAATCGTACGAAATTATACTAGCATTCCAAGGCTGGGTTTTGATGGAAGAGGTCAAGTCATTCAAAGATCTAAGCTTAGAAGTTGTTGAAGCGGGAATATGTGGTAAATGTGGTGGCTGCGTCTCTTTTTGCTCAGCTGGAGAACTCAACGCCCTAAGGATGGGGAAAAATGAGTTGCCGCAATACATCAGCGAGGAGAATTGCCTGAAATGTGGGATATGCTATCTCATATGTCCCCAAACACACACGCTAGATGGCGAGCTCCAAGAAAAATTCAGCTGGAAGCTCCCTGTAGGAAGCTATCAGAAGGTAATCTCCGCTCAGACAACAAACGAGAAGATAAGAAAAATCTGCACAGACGGAGGAGTAGTAACCTCCCTACTCATGTACTTATTAGAGCGTAATCTGATTAATGGCGCAATTGTCTCAAAAAAGATTGGCCCCTTCGCTAGAAAGGCGACAATTGCGAAGACACATGAGGAGCTTCTAGAAGCAGCTGGTTCTGCATTCTCAGGATCTCTCCACCTAGAGGAACTTGGGGGAAAATACACCACTTACACCCCGATACTATCCACAGTGAAGAGCCTAGAAGGAAAATATTTGCAGGATATCGCCGTCGTTGGAACTCCCTGCCAGATTAACGCGATCCGAAAGATGCAGTGCATGGGGATCATACCAGCTCACCTAGTAAAATACACAATCGGACTATTCTGCACGGAAAACTTCTCCTTCGATGATGTAGCAAGAGAAAGATTGGAGAAAAAACTTGACATCAATCTGTCGGATATTGTCAAACTAAATATCAAGGACGATTTCATGATAACTCTCACCAAAGATGTGACAATTCATATCCCCTTGGCAGAGATAGACGAGGTTGCTCGCCCAGCATGTTCTGCATGCCAAGACTTCAGTAATGAGTATGCAGACATATCTGTCGGGGGGCTTGGTTCGCCTGATGGATATACTACAACTCTCATAAGAACAGAATCAGGCTCATCAATCTTCGATGGAGCTCTTCGCAAAGGCTACATCCGAGAGAGAACCTTCGAAAGTGCCGAGGTGAGCAAATTGGAGAAGACGAAGATGATGGCAAAGATCGTCTCGCACTCTAGGAGAAAGAAGATGAGAGCCAAGAAGAGGCTCTCGAAATTGACACGAGGAGGGGCTCTTAGTGGAAAAACCTAAAGCAGTCTTGATTGTTGGAGGCGGAATTGCGGGTATTCAAGCCGCGCTCGACCTCGGAGATATGGGAATTAAGGTGCACTTGGTTGAGAAGAACCCGAGCATAGGAGGAAGGATGGCGCAACTCGACAAGACTTTTCCGACAAATGACTGTTCGATATGCATACTATCACCTAAACTAGCAGACTGCTTCAGACATCAAAACATAACCCTCCACACTCTATCAGAGGTCAAAGAGGTAAAAGGCCAGATGCGAGACTTTTCAATAAAGCTGCGTAAGTATGCCAGATTTGTAGATGAAGAGAAATGTGTTAACTGTGGGGATTGCTCCGCAAAATGCCCCGTGAAAGTGCCTGACGAGTTTGATATGAAACTAAGAAAGAGAGAAGCCATATACCCATACTACCTGCAAGGTGTTCCCGCGGTCATGACCATTGATAGGGAAAAATGCCTTTACTTAACAAGAGAAGTTTGCAAAATCTGCGAGAAATTCTGTGCGCGAGAGGCTATAGACTTTGAGCAGAAGGATACAGATGTGACGTTGCGCGTCGGTGCCATCATCGTCGCAACAGGCTTTGACCCCTATGATCCATCAGGAATATCCCAGTATGGCTATGAAAGGTATAGAAACGTGATCCAATCCTTGGAGTACGAGAGATTAATATGTGCTTCAGGACCCACAGGTGGCCATCTCCTAAGACTCTCAGATAATAAACCAGCAGATAGAATAGCCTTCATTCAGTGTGTAGGGTCCAGGGACTTCAGAAATAACCGTTACTGCTCATCCGTATGCTGCATGCACGCGACAAAAGAGGCCATGCTTGCTTATGAACATGATCCAAAAGTGAAGTCTCACATATTCTATATGGATCTTAGAGCCGGCGGCAAAGGCTTTCAGGAGTATGTGTCAAGGGGAGAACAGGAATACAACATATCGTACATCAGAGGAAGAGTAGCCAAGATCACCGAGGATCATGACGAGAATCCCATAATCTGGTACGAAGAAACCCAGACCTCCGAGACAAAGAAAATGACGGTGGACTTGGCGGTCTTAGCGACAAGCTTTGTGCCACGGAAAAATGTGGAGGAATTAGCAGGAACCTTAGGCGTTGAGCTCGACGAACATGGTTTTTTCAAGACAGACCCTCTTAGCCCCCTGGATACAACAAGACTTGGAATATTCACCTGCGGCTGCTGTCGAGAGCCAACGGACATACCGGAGTCAGTAGCTCAAGCGAGTGGAGCAGCTGGGCGAGCTGCAGAAGCGGTAATGGGGTGACTGAAGCTTGGATGACGTGAGAGTCGGTGTTTTCATATGCCATTGTGGCACCAACATAGGAGGCTTTTTGGATGTTCTACGACTTGTTGATTACACCCAAAGCCTACCAAACGTTGCTTGTGCTAAGGACAACAAGTACACGTGCTCCGACGCAGGATTGACAGAAATAAAAAACGCCATAGCTGAAAAGAAACTTGATCGTGTGGTCGTAGCCTCTTGTACGCCTAGAACCCATGAACCCCTTTTTAGATCAACCTGCAAAGAAGCAGGGCTGAACCCATACCTTTTCCAGTTTGTCAACATAAGGGATCAATGCTCTTGGGTTCACATGCAAGAAAGAGAGAAGGCGACCGAAAAGGCAAAAGCTCTCATAAAGATGGGAGTCGCAAGAGCAGCGTTGTTGGAACCTCTGGAAGAGACCGAAGTTGAGGTCACCCCGTGCGCCATGGTGATTGGCGGAGGAATAACGGGAATGACCTGCGCTCTCAGCCTAGCAAAACGAGACTTCGAAGTGAAACTAGTAGAGAAGGAAGAACGACTAGGTGGAACCCTAAACAGTCTCTACAGACTGTACCCAACACAAGACGAAGCTTCAAAGCTGATACAGGCGAAAGCTGAGGATCTCCAGAAGAACCCCAAGGTAGAAGTCTTAACATCTTCTGAGGTTAAAGAAGTCAAGGGTTTCGTAGGCAACTACGATGTCACAGTGAAGCACGGAGAGAACGACAGGTTACTCAAGGCTGGAGTAATAATAGTTGCAACGGGCGCTGAAGCACTCAAGCCCACGAGTATGTACAGCTACAACGGAGAGAACATCATCTCCCAGATGGAACTGGAACAAAGGCTTGAAAAAGGAAAACTCAACGCCAACAAGGTTGTGATGATTCAATGCGTAGGGTCAAGAAACGAAGAAAGAGCTTACTGCTCCAAGGTTTGCTGTCTAACCGCCCTCAAGAACGCTATGCTGATCAAAGAAGCTGACTCAAACGCCCAGGTTTTCGTGCTATATAGGGATATAGTTGCTCAAGGAACCCAATACGAGGACTACTACGGAAAAGCCAGGGAAACTGGTATAACCTTCATAAAATACTCGCCGGAAAGAAAGCCAGTCGTCGAGAAGGGATCGGTGAGAGTTTACGATGAGCTCTTGAACGAAGAACTCACTATCCCCTACGATCTAGTCGTGTTGTCAACCCCCATGATTTCCCACCATGATTCCGCAATCCTCGCACAGAAATTGAAAGTGCCAGTGGACAAAAACGGTTTCTTCCTAGAAGCCCACGTGAAACTTCGACCAGTTGACTTCGCTACTGATGGAATTTATGTATGTGGCTGCGCCCATTGGCCAGCTGATATCAGCGAGAGCATTTCCCAAGCATATGCTGCCGCGTCTCGAGCATCCATACCCCTGTCAGTTGGACATGTGAAAACTGAACCTCTAACCCCAGTGGTTAATGAAGATGAATGCACAGGTTGTAGCCTATGTGAGCTGACATGCTCCTTCCAAGCGATACGGGTAGAAGAGACCGAGAAAGGGAGGAAAGCCAAGGTGATAGCTGCCTCCTGCAAGGGTTGTGGGGCTTGCGGAGCCGGATGTCCTCATAAGGCAATTACCATGCAGCACTTCACAGATGAACAACTCCTAGCACAGATAATTTCCCTAGGTGAGGTGAAACCTTGACTCCTCAAGAGGGTTTTTCACCAGACATCATTGGATTCCTCTGCAACTGGTGTTCTTACGCGGGCGCAGACCTAGCTGGAGTCAGCCGTTTTCAATATCCGCCAAATGTCAGAATTATCAGGGTCATGTGCTCAGCAAGAGTGGATCCAGCCATCGTTCTTGAAGCCTTTGTGAGAGGGTTGGACGGGATCATGGTCTTAGGCTGCCACCTCGGCGACTGTCACTACTTGACGGGGAACTACTACACCGAGAAACGCGTGAAAACCGTTAAAAGTGTCTTAGAGAGCGTGGGGTTATCCCCTGAGCGACTGCTGATCGATTGGGTGTCCGCATCTGAGGGTGAACGCTTTGCAGCCTTGGTAAAGGAGTTCACAGAAACAATAAGGGAACTAGGTGCACTTGGCAAAGAAGCAAACTGTGACATACAACAGTTGAAGACCCGCTTGGCTGCGGCTAAAGAAACTCTTACCCGAGATAGAATCAGATGGCTTGTGGGCAGAGAAAGAGAATTGACAGAGGATAAAAATGTCTTCGGTGAGAGAGTGACCCAAGAAGAATTCGATCAGCTAATGTTTCAAACTATCGAAAAGGAGTTTGAGAAAAGGAAGATTCTCATCTCCATTGGAGATGACGCTCTCTCTATCAAGGAGATAGCTCGAAAAATGGAAGCATCTCCAGGAAAAGTGCTGAGAAACATAGTTTCTCTTGAGCATGACGGGTTGGTTTCGGTTGTGGGAATCGAAGGAAATAGCCCCAAGTATAGGAGAGTTAGAGGGTGAAAACCATGTTGGCGGTGGAAGACTCCGAATGGTAAGCTTGCAGAATCCGGTTTCTGAAGTAAACAAAGTAGGTTCAGTGTTAGTTATAGGTGGGGGCATAGGAGGGATACAATCTGCGCTTGACCTAGCCGAGTCAGGCTTCAAAGTTTACTTAGTGGACAAATCCTCAACAATCGGCGGAGTCATGGCGCAACTGGACAAGACCTTTCCAACTAACGACTGCTCCATGTGCATCTTGTCCCCAAAGCTCGTGGAGTGCGGAAGGCACTTGAACGTCGAAGTTTTGACATGTTCCGAAGTCACAGGGATTTCTGGAGAGGTAGGCAACTTCAGTGTCTCAGTAAGACGACGACCAAGATATGTTGACATCGAGAAGTGCACAGGATGTGGACTGTGCGCCAAATTCTGCCCAGTCGAGGCTATTGACACCTTCAACAAAGGGCTATGTGATAGAACAGCGATTCACATCAACTACCCGCAAGCCGTTCCTCTGGTGTACATGATCGACAAGGAAAAGTGTATAGGCTGCGGACTATGCAGAAGCGTTTGTCTGGCGGACGCCATAACATACTCAGATAAAGAGAAAGTCACCACTCTGAATGTTGGTGCTGTCATTCTAGCCCCTGGTGCTGAGGAGTTCAACGCCAAGCTGAAGAGCGAGTACGGCTACGGGAGATATCCAAATGTGGTCACGAGCATTGAATTTGAGCGTATTCTGAGCGCTTCCGGACCTTTCTCGGGACGGGTGCAGAGGCCCTCAGACGGGGATATCCCCAAGAAGATTGCATTCCTACAATGCGTTGGTTCAAGGGATGTCACATGTGGAAATAGCTACTGCTCCTCAGTTTGCTGCATGTACTCCACAAAAGAGGCAGTCATAGCTAAGGAGCACATGAATCAGATTGAGCCAACCATCTTTTACATAGACATGCGGTCTTACGGCAAGGATTTTGACAAGTACATTAATCGCGCCAAGGAAGAATATGGAGTCAGGTTTGTAAGATGCCGAATATCCAAAGTAAAGGAAGTACCTAACACTCAGAACTTGAGGGTGAAATACGAGACTGAAGATGGAAGACTCAGTGAGGAAGAGTTTGATCTAGTTGTCTTATCAATCGGCTTCACACCTTCCGAGAACATCAAGCAGCTGGCCAAAAACCTCGGTGTTGAGCTGAATGAGTATGGCTTCTCCAAAATCCAACCTTTCTATCCCTTAGAAACATCCAAGCCAGGAATTTTCGTCTGCGGCATGTTCTCCTCGCCTAAAGACATCCCTGAAACCGTTACCCAAGCCAGCGCTGCCGCTGCCAAAGCTGGTGAACTGCTGTCTTCTGTTCGGGGAACTTTGGTGAAGAAGAAGGAGTACCCGGATGAAATGGATGTTAGGGGTCAGCCTCCGAGAATAGGCGTATTCGTATGTCATTGCGGCATCAATATCGGCGGAGTTGTTGGCGTTCCAAGCGTTGTGGATTATGCTCGAACTCTCCCAAACGTCATCCATGCCTGTGACAACCTCTATACATGCTCTTCAGACACCCAGGAGATAATCAAGAACAACATCAAAGAATATGGACTGAACAGGGTTATAGTAGCATCATGCTCTCCACGAACTCACGAACCGCTCTTCCAAGAAACAATAAAGGAAGCTGGCTTAAACAGGTACCTTTTCGAAATGACGAATATTCGTGACCAGTGTTCTTGGGTACATTTACACGATCCTGAAGCTGCCACGGAGAAAGCAAAGGATTTGGTGAGAATGGCCGTGGCAAAGGCTAGAATGATAGAGCCCTTGGAAAGACTTTCCTTGGGCGTCACTCACCGAGGCCTTGTCATCGGAGGGGGATTGGCAGGAATGACCGCAGCTCTAACCTTAGCCAAGCAAGGCTTTGAAGTCGACGTAGTAGAGAAGAACCAAGAGCTTGGAGGCTTCCTCCGCAAGATACATCACACGCTAGAGCATGAAAACACCCAAGAGAACCTAAGAAACCTGGTTGAAAACATAAGTGCAAACAAACTGATCCAGATATTCCTCAATGCAAAGATCGAGGATGTCTCTGGCTACGTAGGAAACTTCAAAACAACAATAACTCAAGGCTCAGAGAAGATAGAGCGGGATCATGGAATTGTGATCGTAGCGACTGGAGGCGAAGAATACTCTCCAAACGAGTACCAATACGGAGAAGACCCTCGCATAATGACGCAGCTGGAACTAGAGAACAGAATCGCAACCCCTGACCTCGAAAAGCTTGGAAATGTGGTGATGATCCAGTGCGTAGGGTCAAGAAATGACGAACACCCATACTGCAGCAGAATGTGCTGCGGAGAGTCAGTCAAAAACGCCTTGAAACTTAAAGGGAAAGCCCCAGACACTAACGTGTACATCCTTTACCGAGACATTAGAACCTATGGTCTAATAGAAGAACACTACAGAAAGGCTCGCGAAGCCGGAGTGATCTTCATACGCTACAAGGAGGAAAGCAAACCAACAGTTACAAAGGCTTTGTCCGAAGGAAAGGAGGTTTTACATGTGTCAGTTTTTGACCCAACCATCCAAGAAGACATACTCATAGACGCAGACCTACTCGTTTTGAGCACAGCAGTGGTTCCACCCAAAGAAAACAGCATTCTGGCCAAGATGCTAAAGGTTCCTATAAATGAAGATGGTTTCTTCTTAGAGGCTCACGCTAAACTTCGACCAGTTGACTTTGCTACGGAAGGCATCTTTGTATGCGGGATGGCCCACTCGCCAAAATCCATAGATGAAAGCATAGCCCAAGCAAAAGCAGCAGTCTCTCGAGCATGCAGCCTGTTGACGAAGGACGTCATAGAAGCTGAGGGAGTAATAGCTACCGTCAACCCAAATAGATGCACATCGTGTGAGCTCTGCATGCAGGTTTGTGCATACAATGCCATAGAAATCGAAGAAACCAAGAGGGGAAAAACGGCGAAAGTTAACAGCGCTCTTTGTAAGGGATGCGGAGCTTGCGCTGCTACATGCAGGTGCTCAGCAATAGACATCAAGGGCTTCACGGACATGCAGCTAAGCTCGATCATAACCGCGATGAGGTGAATCAGAAGTGGAATCTGCCGGTGAAGGATGGACTCCGAAAATACTAGCCTTTCTATGCAACTGGTGTAGCTATGCTGGAGCAGATCTTGCCGGAATAAGCAGGATGCAGTATCCCCCTAACATCAGAGTCGTCCGTGTCCCCTGCTCAGGAAGAGTCAACCCATACTTTGTGATAAAAGCCCTTCAGCACGGTTGGGATGGGGTCTTAGTTTCGGGGTGCCACCCAGGTGACTGCCACTACATCAGCGGGAACCTTGTTGCCCGAAGAAGATTCGCTGTTCTGAAAGATCTACTGGAATACTTCGGAATTGAACCTGGCAGACTCAACTTCTCATGGGTCTCCGCAGCCGAAGGCGAAAAATTCGCTATTGTCGTAAAAGATGTGGTGGAGAAGGTGAAATCCTTGGGGCCTGCTGAAAGATTGGTGAAGAGGTGAATGCTACATGCATAATGCTGAAGAATCAATAAGAGAAGCTGCCAAGAAACTTCTCAGCGAGAAGAAAGTAGATCTGATAGTTGGACACGAGCAAGGCACTCTACCACTTCGCACGACTCCTTGCTTCATTGACAAAGTGGAAGATGTCCCAAAGCTTGTTTGGAACGAGAATTGTGACGCCAATCTTTCCAAGTACTTGATAGGCAGAAAGGAAAGAATGGGCGTAGTAGCGAAAGGTTGTGATGCACGCTCAATAGCAGTCTGCACCTTTGAAAAGCAAATCGTAAGGGATAATGTAGTAATCATAGGCGCCCCGTGCTCGGGACTCATTGACAAGAAAAAAGTAAGGACAAAACTCGAAGGGAAAGAACTCCTGGAAGCAACCATTGAGGATGAACAGATACAGCTCAAAGGGGAAGGTTTTGAGCTTGTCTTACCGAAGAAAGATTTCGTTTGCAGCTCATGTCTCACTTGCAGACACAAAACTCCTCCTATTTACGATGTATTTGCGGGAACAAAAGTGCCTGAAGTGGAGGCCGACGAGTTCAGTGATGTGGCAGATCTTGAAGCGAAATCCAGCAAGGAAAGGTGGACGCACTTTAAGGAAGCACTAGACAAGTGCATCAGATGCTATGCTTGCAGAGACGTTTGTCCCCTCTGCTACTGCAAGACATGCTTCGTTGACCAGACAATGCCCATCTGGTTCGGCAAAACGACCGACCTCTCAGACACAATGATATACCACCTAGTCCGGGCATTCCATGTAGCCGGGAGATGCGTTGACTGTGGAGCCTGCAGCAGAGCCTGTCCAATGAATATAAACCTGAGGGAACTCATGAAGAAAACCGAGAAGATCATGAAAGAGAGATACAACTACACCGCAGGACTAAGCCTTGAAAAGGTTCCCCCACTAGGAGAGTTCAAAATGGATGACTCTCAGGAGTTCATCAAATAAACGGTGTGTCTCAGATAATGTGGAAAGTCATGGAAAAGAAGAGAATCCCCAAACTCATTAAAGAATTGACCAAAGAGCACGAAGTTTTCGCGCCAGTCAAGAAGGAAAGCCTCGTCTTCTTCGAGAAAGTCTCACCTGGAAGTGAGATTTCCCTAGACTTCCAGAACACAACCAAGTCTCCTAAAGAGGTTCTTTTCCCCCAAACTGAAATTCTATTCACTTATGACATAAAAAAGAACGGTGTAGAGATAGAGAAAGCTCCAGAGTTGAGGAAGAAGATTGCGTTGCTGGGCATTCGTCCTTGCGATGCCAAAGCCCTTTCTTTGCTTGACAAGTTCTTCTCGTCCGGGGATCACAAAGACTTCTACTTTTCGGAGAAGAGAAGGAACACGACCACAATTGGCTTGGCATGTAATCGTCCGATCAGCACATGCTTCTGTACCTCCATGGGAGGAGCCCCTTTCGGAAAAGAAGGCATGGACTTGCTTCTTCAAGATATAAACGACAAGTATCTGATCGAGACTGTAACTGAAAAAGGTGACAAGCTTGTCGAGAAACTCCCATGGTTGGAGGATGCAGAAAAGGCTGATATAGAAAAGGCGAGGGATTTAGCCAGAGATGCCGAGAGAGCCGTTACATCTGAGATATCCGGTATGAGCGTGACCAAGAAACTGGATGGAATGTTTGATAACCCGCTGTGGGATCAGATATATAAGAAGTGCCTTGGCTGCGGAGTCTGCACATACCTTTGTCCAACCTGCTGCTGCTTTGACGTCTTAGATGAAGCCACGACAAAATGGAAAAGAATTAGAATCTGGGATTCGTGCCAGTTCTCATGCTTCACACTGCAAGGTTCAGGGTATAATCCTCGTCCTTCGGGAAAGGAGAGGATGAGGCAAAGGATAATGCACAAGTTCAACTACTTCCCAAAAAACCATGGCGAAAACTTCTGTGTGGGCTGTGGAAGATGCGTTCAAGAATGTCCGGTGAACTTTGATATTAGAGAAGTGGTTGAAGGAATTTCGACTGACATATGGAGAAAAAAGAATGGATAATCCATATATTCCAAGTCCTGCAGCCATCAGAAAGATTACAGTAGAAAACGAAGAAAAGGACATAAAAACTTTTGAGCTTGTGTTCAACGACCCAGAAGATCTGAAGGACTTCAGGTATAAATGCGGCCAATTCGCAGAAATCTCTGCGTTTGGCGCTGGAGAGTGCCCCATCGGCATAGCCTCGTCTCCTACTGACGAAGGTTACATTCAATTCACTGTGAAAAAGGTGGGGGTCGTGACAACGGCCCTACATAACAGTGAAGAGGGGACGGTCATAGGAGTTAGAGGACCATTTGGCAACGGATTCCCACTGAAGGCAATGGAGGGACGAAACGTGGTTATCATCGGCGGGGGATTCGCCTTCACAACGTTGAGATCCCTAACCAACTTCATCCTTCATAAGACCAACAGAGATAGATTCAGAGAGTTAACAGTCATCTACGGAGCTCGCAACCCAGGCGAGCTCCTGTACAAATACGATCTCCAGACTTGGAAACAGAGAGACGACATTAGCCTTAACGTGACTATAGATCAAGCTGTTCCTAACTGGACCGGCTTGGTCGGTTTTGTCCCTGCGGTCCTCAAGGAACTTGCCCCAAGCTCTGATAACGCAATCGCTATTATCTGCGGCCCCCCTATAATGATAAGGTTTATAATGCCAGTCATTAGCGAGCTTGGCTTTTCCCCTGAGGATACCTTCCTGTCCCTCGAGATGAGGATGAAGTGCGGCATTGGAAAATGCGGAAGGTGTAATATAGGAAACAAGTTCGTGTGTAAGGATGGGCCAGTCTTCACTTACAAGGAACTTCAGATGATGCCAAAAGAACACTGAGAATTAAACGCCCTCACTTTCGAACTTCACAATAAGCGCACACAAGTGTGTGATATGCATGCATACCCATAGCTAGTGCTTTGACACACCATACTAGCATGCGCAGTGTGAGCCAATTGGGGCTTTCTGTAGCATTGATTAATCTTTTGAGAGGCTCTTATGCCACTCTACTGCTTTCTGGTGATCCATTATATTTTTTCGCTCGTCCATATTGCTGGGTGAAATCACGAGGAGCCAGCCTTTATTGTATGGGTCTTCGTTCAAGAGCTCGGGCTTGTTTTGCACTTCGGTGTTCACTTGTGAGATTGTGCCGCTTAGCGGCGCTACAAGATCAGACACAGCTTTTACGGACTCTACTGTGCCATAGGGTTCGTTTTGTGTTATTTTGTCCCCTTCTGCAGGGAGCTCTGCGTAGACTATCTCACGAAGCTGCTTCTGAGCATAGTCTGTTATCCCAATTCGGACTTCGGCACCCTCGGTTTTTACCCATTCAAAGTCTTTTGAATATAGCAATCCTTCCGGGACTTCAACGTCGTTTACCTTTACCATGTCGTTTTACCTCTGTGTTGTACGTACTTCCACGAATTAGGTTTTAAGTATTGTCTTTGTTTCGCTTTAAGCTGCAGGGCCATCGCCGAATAACCGAGGCAGATACAAGAAGTGTTTCTCGATGAAAAGATATGCAGTTTACAGTTTACAGTATTCCGAGTTTTATGGCAACATCAACCGCTTTATAGTCTGGATGTAGTTTGACAAAAGCTTTTTTTTCTCCCCGCGGTGTGATGACAACATTGACTTTGTCAACCCCAACTTCATATAGCTCTTCAACTGCCTTTCTAACGTCAGCTTTTGTCGCTTTCAAACTCACCATTAGAACCAACTTGTTCTCTGTTTCAAGCATGCGGCTAGCGACTTCCGTCATTAGAGGATACAAGACGACATCGTATGGATCCAAAGGATCAGTCGCCTCCGCTGAATCGCTCATTCAGCCTTTCTATTGCAGAGTTGCTCCACACCGTGAGTCTGCCCACATGCGTCCCGGGCGCCAACAGCTCAATGTTCAGCTTATCCACTAGTTCAACTTGAACTCCTGGCAGGTTCCTTCCAGCTTCAATTATGCCTCCATTCTCTGCAACCACAATCAAAGGACCTACAGCCTGTTTGTACCTTCTCCCACGTCCCTTTCCTTTGCCAGCCCGGACCTTTCGACTCTCCCGCACTCGAAAAACGTCACCCCAAACTCCAAGGCTCAAAAGGACCTCACGTACATCCTTGGTTTGCTTTAGATTCTCGAAGTCGTCAACTACTACGAGCGGAAAATCTGGGATGTCTTCAACGTGATGACCGCGTTTAGCCACTGTTTCCTTGACACCTGTTGCAGCTACAGCTGAGCTAATTGCTAGGCGCATTTCTTTTTTCGGAATCTTCTTCACAATTTTCTTCTTCGAACGTGGTGGATGGGCGAGATGACCTCCAACAATTCCTACACCGAAGGCAGCACGATTTCTCTCTTTCATTCTAGGGACTCTTGCGATCCCTAATCCCACTCCTCGAGACTCTGCGGTAGTTCGCTTTCCTGCCATCGGATCTCTGCCTTGTCGTTGGAAATGACGGGATTGCATAGCTACAACTGCCCTCTTGACCACGTGAGGGCGTAGTGGGGTCTTGAATACTAAGGGCAACTTCACTTTGCCGACTGGCTTGCCTCTGAGGTCAAAAATCTTCGAAGATACCTTGCCCATGATCATAACACCTAGCCTTGCTGTGAAGCCAAAGAAACAGTAGTAAGTTTTGGAGCTTCAGCCGGGACCGTCTTGGGGGGGCGGGCCGGAACCCGAAGCCTAATCAATCGTTTGCGTGGACCTGGTACACTTCCCTTCAACAAAACATAGGGTGCATTCACAACTCCATATCTGATGAAGCCGCCCTCAGGAGTAATCTCCTTCCCATCGACTCCGATTTTCAATATTCTCTTATTATACTCTGTTCTGTGATGATAGCCCATTTGTCCTGCACGAGGAACTGTATATAAGACACGTGGAGGCTTCCATGGACCAATACATGCAACACCTCGTTTCGTCTTTCTTGATTTATGATGTAGAATTCTTACGCCCCATCGCTTCACTGGACCTTGAAAACCTTTACCCTTAGAAACTGCAACCGTGTCCACAAACTGTCCTTCTTTGAAAACCTCGCTCAAACCAACAGTCTTACCCAGTAAACCTTTCGCGAACTCAAGTGACTCCTTTGTTGGTGCTCCATCAACCTTGATCTCTACTAACTCAGGTTTCTTCTTAGGGATCGCTGCCAGCTTTGGCTGAGTAACAGTCAACAGACGAACTTCAGCAACCTTCTCAAGTTTTTCCTCTATTTTCTTCAAAGCTGTATCAGGATCAAAATTCTCTGGTAACGTGAAAAGCCGAGCCAAATCCTTCGGGGGATCTTTCATCCATGCTTCCGACAACGCCTTCAGTCCATAATCTGTGATGATGTAAACACGGATTCCACACACCAGAATCGGTGGAGCTTCAATAACTGTGACAGCTTGGCACACCTCTTTCCCAAAATTCGGGGAACGTGGATGATCTTCCACATAGAAAAGATGAGTCATTCCTGCTTTATAACCTGCAAATCCTAGCAGCGCAGGTCCTTCAGACACAGTGGGCCAATGACGTATTCTGCCTGTCTCTCGAGCAGCCCGTCCTCTAGGTAAATAAGCTAGAGAACCACGTTTTGGAGCACTCTTCTTTCTATGCCCCATGCCCGTTTCACTCGTCTCAGTGTGAATGCAAGCATGAAGTTATAAAGGTTACTAAGTGCCTCTCTGCCTAAGCAGATGAATTAATCCTAAGCCAAGAAGCCATCCACACACTACCACAATAGTTGCAGGAAAATAGTCATAGTAGCCTATATTCACGACAATGATCTCGAATATGAAGAAAGCAAAGGCTATCGAAAATGCGGATATGACTCCTGATTCCTTCAAATCTTTGAATTTTTCAGCAGTTTGAATTGCCAGTAATCCGGACAAGAAAAGATCCCCTAGTCCCAAACGAATTGAGGTTTCCCACCAATTAAGTGGAAAGGTGGGAACTTCAATCAAAATTGGTAGATTCAATTCCACCAGTCTATCAGCAGACTGGCCCATGAACCCAGTTGCAAAGACTTGAATCACGTCCATGATGGTGAGCAACGCGGTGAAAGCTAGAACCGTTTTCCAGGAAAAGAGCCCTCCCAAATAGACAGAGATAAGCACGACAAAGATTATTGCAAAGATGTTTATGAGAAGAGTGTTCCAAAGCGGGGATATGTATAAGACCGTAAATACTATGGATGGAAGAATGGCGAAATACCATTTTTCCAATGCAATATAAGTAAAAAGAAAAAGAACGAAGCAGTACGCCGCTAGGAACAGGATTTGAACAGTTTGGAAAATCTGCTGTGGAATGCTGACGATAATTGTAACCATGACTCCCATAGCAATGACAAGAAACACCGCTTCTCGAATCCGAAACTCTCTTTCTTCAAAAAGCGACTTAATTCTGGATTGAGATTTTGGAAAAAGCCAGACAGTCGCGACTGTCACAGCGCATATAACGATTGGCAGCATGATGTCGAACTGCATAGCCAGTATATTAAGTGACCCGAATTTTAACCTTTAGCAAATGTCGAGTTGAGGATTCCTAGAGTGATCAACACTGCCTCCTCAGTTCGAACGGTGTGAGCTTTCTGCCCCGGCACTGTGTTCACTATGAAATCAGCAACATTCTCAAGATTCAGATCTTCCTGGTTGACGATTTCATGTAGACCTTTAGCGGGAGCACCGAAGGCAACCAGAACATTCTTCGCTGTCCCAAAGCGCCTTTCCATCTCCTCTGACATAGCCAAAAAGGCCTTTCCATATTTTGAAGTTGCCACGACAAGATCAAATCTGCGTTTTTTCAGAAACTGTCCAAAAGATAGTTTCGGAGAAGACACTTTGTATCCCCAGTATTCACTTATCTCGTTGCGGTCAGCCACCGTCGCTTTCAATTTGTCGTCTGACTTCTTCACTTTGACTGTGATGCGCCTGTTAAATGGTAACCTCTTGTCCGTTATCAGGACCGGTCTTTCAATACCGATGTCTACGAGAGTTCCTTTTCGTGTGCTTCGAAGAGTCACACCCTCCCGATACTCTAGGTTCCTCAATTCCTTCGCTTGATTTGATAGTGGATGATGAGGAGTGCGGAGAGGCGGCAAAACGCCAACGTACTTGAGCTCAGGCATTATTCTGAATAACTGCTTGCGCAAGTACTGCGGAGTCTCCAAGTAAGAAAGAACACTCATAATCAGCTGAACTTCTACGTGTTGATCTAACTCAGGATTGTCTGCAAGAATGATCACTTCCTTTATGCCAAATATTGCTAAAGACCTGCCCACCATTCCAATTTTAGAGGTCTTCTCTCTCAAGTGAGGAACGTCAGAAACCAATGACGCTGGAATGGCAACTGACATATCAGGTATAAAAGCCATTTCTCCACTACCCAAATCTAACAAAATACCAACAATGTCTACGCTTAAAACTATCTATATTTTTAGGTGAGCAGAAAGGTCTACTTCGAACCAACCCCCCACAATATGCGAGCTTATATTACTACCAGCAGAATATCACTGATGATGGAAAATGCCTGAGCTCACACTTCTGGATCAACCGGAGAAAATCGAAGCAATCGATAAGGGTGGCATACTAAAAATGTGCGAGAGAATGCCCCATTTCGGAAGAGAAGCATTTGAACAAGCTAAGAGAATGGCAATTTCACTTGAAAAGCCCCATAACATCATCATCGCTGGAATGGGAGGCTCAGCCATCGGCGGCGAACTACTCAGGAGCTGGCTGCGTGACACGTCGAAGACTTCAATCTCGGTATCTAGGAGTTATACGCTGCCAGCATATGCTGATGATCGCAGCCTAGTCGTGGCCATAAGCTACTCCGGGGAGACTGAAGAAACTCTTAACTCTTTCCTTGAGGCAGTTGAACGTCGCTGCATGGTGGTTACGATAACCTCCGGGGGTCACCTGAAGAAATTCTCAGAATCTCTAGGTGTTCCCTGTGTGACGGTACCTGAGGGACTGGTTCCCAGGGCCGCAATAGCTCACATGTTCTTTCCACTTGTTTTCCTGATGGACAGGGCAGGTGTAGTGAAGGAAACTGAGGAGGAAGTTGAGGAGTCACTAAGGGTTTTAAGGAAGGTCAGCGACGAAAATTCACCCAAGACGCCGTTGAAGAACAACAAGGCGAAGAAACTGGCTTTGGCTTTGGAAGGAAAAATCCCAATCATATATGGTTTTGGCCAATACCGGGCTGTCGCTCAACGGCTCAAATGCCAGTTCAATGAAAACAGCAAGATTCCAAGTTATTTCGAAGCCTTTCCGGAGCTTGACCATAACGAAATCGTTGGGTGGGAAGCCGCCAAGGACATCACAAAGCACTTCTCATTGCTTATCCTGCGAGATCCAAAAGAACCTACAGAGATCAAGCATCGAATCGAAATAACGAAGGAAATTGCATCCGCGAAAGTAGCAAGGATATTAGAAATCAGAGCACAGGGCCACAGGAAGCTGGCAAGGCTGCTTTCCACCATGCACTTAGGTGACTTTGCAAGCGTCTATCTAGCATTGCTGAGAGGAGTTGATCCTTCACAAACTATTTCAATAGACAATCTGAAACGGGAGATGAAAAAGAGGCTAAATATGCTCGCAATTCTTAGGAAAAAAGCTGAGACAATGCGATGACTAAATTCCAATTCATTTGGCTTCGCAAGAAAACATGATAAGCTTATGCTGCTCTTGACGTACGGCCGTTTAAAGGAAACACATTAAAGCAGTGTGCATTAAGGGCTAAGAGGAGATTGCTGAGGCTTGCCGAAGAAAGCGGACAAATATGAAGCCGTCAGTGAATTGGCTCGGCGTCGAGGTTTCTTTTGGCCTTCCTATGAAATATATGGTGGACTGAGTGGTTTCATATCATATGGTCACTTGGGAACTGTGTTGAAGCGAAAGGTTGAGGCGAAATTTAGAGACGTTTTCGTCACCCCACTCAACATTCAGGAAATCGAATCATCAATCGTTATGCCTGCAAAGGTTCTAGAAGCCTCTGGGCATGTCGAAGCGTTCAAAGAGCCCATGGTGAGCTGTCGCAATTGTGAGAGAAAATTCAGGGCTGATCATCTTCTTCAGGAAAAAGCTGGAATGACTGACACTGAAACTGAGAAACTCAGTCTTGAAGAAATAGTAGAGAAAATCACAGAATACGAGATCACCTGCCCTGAATGCCAAGGCGAACTGGGCACACCGAAGTATTTCATGACAATGTTCTCCACAACCATTGGACCATACTCTGATGCTGTCGGCTATGGACGACCTGAAGCGGCTCAGAGCATTTTTGTGGACTTTAGACGAATCTATGAGACGGCTAGAGAAAGATTACCCTTAGGTGTAGTCCAGATAGGACATGCTCTGAGAAACGAAATATCTCCTAGGCAAGGGCCCGTGAGACTTAGGGAATTCACAATTGCTGACATCGAGTTCTTTTTCGACCCAAATGAACCCCAATGCCCTCAACTCAAGCAGTTTGAGAACGAGAAACTACATCTGATGCCCACAATATTGAAACAGAGAGACAGTGAGCGAACCTTAGAAATCACAGTGCGCGAAGCCCTGCAGAAAGGCTACATAAGAACAGAATGGCAAGCCTATTTCATGATCTTGGCAAAACACTTCCTGGAGGCTCTTGGAGTTCCTGAAGACAAGCAACGATTCATTGAGAAGCTTGAGTGGGAAAGGGCTCATTACTCGGCTCAAGGTTATGATCAAGAGGTCTTTCTGGACAGATGGGGCTGGACTGAAGTTTCAGGTCACAACTATAGAACAGATTATGATCTGAAGCGTCATATGGAACACAGCGGAGTTGATATGCAAGTATTCAGAGAATATGAAAAGCCAGTCAAAACAAAGAGGCTTGTTGTAGAACCGATACTTGCCAAAATCGGCCCTGTATTTAAGAAGAATGCATCAAAAGTGGCATCTCTGCTCTCTCAAGCCGACCCTAAACAGATTGAAGAGTCTATACTGAAAAACGGAGAGTACATTATTCAAGGAATGAAGATCTTGCCTGAATACGTCAAGATATCTCACAAAGACATTGACGAGACAGGAAGACGTTTCATTCCTCACGTCGTTGAGCCAAGCTTCGGCGTTGACAGACTCGTTTATGTGACCCTAGAATACTCCTACGAAAGACATGGAGATAGAACACTTCTAAAGCTTCCTAGAGAACTGGCTCCTATACAAATCAGCATCTTTCCTCTCGTCAGAAAAGATGGATTGGCGAAAAAAGCAAAACTGGTTTCGGAAATCCTTGCAAAAGAGGATTTTGCAGTAGAATATGATGAGGCTGGTTCGATTGGTAGACGTTACGCCAGAGCTGATGAGGCTGGCACGCCTTTATGTATAACAGTTGACTATCAATCGCTGAAGGATGATTCCGTAACAATTCGAGATCGCGACTCATGGAAACAATCACGTACAGGAATCAAGACCCTCGTCAAGAGCTTGCGCGACTATTATAAATTCAAGAAGGATCTCGAGGACATGGGAGAACTTCTTTAAAGGAAGCCGTTGAAAGCACTGGAGCGCGTTAGCTTTTTTAGTCAATCCGCATAATCTAGTGTAGTGCCTCAAAGGCATTTTCTGGGGCGAGAAATTGGTTCTCCCAGTAGAAACAGAGGAACGTGTAAAACGAAGAGCTCTCACAGTTTGCCAGGATCATCTACGGCAGGTGCTGGAGATCACGAGGAAGGTCCCTCAGATGGTCGATAGCTTTGCTGCTGATGACACGGATAAAGCGAGACAGGTTTTTGCTGAGATAAAACAAGCTGAAGAACAAGTCGATAAAGCAAGACGGATGGTTTCCCAAGAACTCGCTCAGATAGGGGCCATATTGATAAATCGTGAGGACTTTCTGCGTTTCACTAATTTGGCTAGCGAAATCGCCGACTTCTGTGAAGGCATAGCATTCTGGCTTTTATCTGTTATGGAACGAGGATGGGCGGTCTCTCCGGAAATCAAGGGAGACCTCGTAAGGCTCGCTGAAGCAACATTAGACACCGTGATAAGACTTCGAGAGACTGCAATAACACTTTCCTACGGCTCCTCTAAGACCTTGGAGAAAGCCAAAGAGGTTGAAACTGCTGAACGTGTGGTTGACGAGATTTACAGAGATCTTGAAGTCAAGTTAATAAACAGTGACTTGAACATTGCAGCGATGCTGCTTCTGAGAGAGGTCACACAGCTTCTCGAGAACGCTGCGGATAAAGCGGAAGACGCTTCAGACGCAGCTCGAATCCTATCTTTTGCAATGTAGAAAAGCTTGGTCCAATATGAGCAAACCCATCAAGGTGGAGTTCATCGAAGATTTTCTAGTGGTTTGGAACACCTCGCAGAGTTCCAAGCTCTACAAGATGGGCTATTATGGCAAACCACTGGGCATACCGAAGCCGAAAATTCCTGAGTTTAACGTCCCGCTAATCCTGGATCTTATGGAAGGTCTATATCTGGCGGAAAAAGGAATTATCGAGGTGCAGGAAGGCTCCAAGAAGAAGGTTAAGCTTGAACAGCTCAGACAGCGAGCCCAGAAATTGTATGACGAGTTTGATCTCAGGTATGAGGTCTATCGTGATCTGAGAGACAACGAACTAATCGTTACCCCAGGCGTGAAATACGGGTGTGATTTTGCTGTCTACAAGCAAGGACCTGGCCTTGAACATGCTCCATACATGGTTTCAGTAAGAAAAGGCGACGAAGACTTGACTGCGGCTGAGATCGTGAAGGCTGGCAGGCTAGCAACAACAGTGCGCAAAAGATTCATAATCGCAATACCTGATCATAAAACTGGGCATATTGAATATCTCATATTCAAATGGTTCAAAGCCTAGGTCAAAGGTGGCTCAGTATGGCCAGAGTGGCTTTGATCAAAGGGCCAAGAAAGCTGGAAACAGTCTACCAAGCTGTTGAACTTGCAGGCGGATTTAAACAAATATCGAAGCATCACTTGAGAGCATTAATAAAGGTAAATTTCATTTCAACAAAGACCTATGAAACAGGTGTCACAACTGATCCCCTAGTAGTCGAAGGCTTGATCCGAAGCGCTCAGAAGGTTTTTGACCAGGTTCTTGTTGTAGAATCAGACGCCAGCATGACAGACGCTGATAAACCATGCGAAATCACTGGTATAAAAGATATTTGTCACGAGACTAATACACGCTTCCTAAATCTGCGAAGGGAAAAAGATCGGCTGAAACTACGGATTCCAGACGGTGAAACTCTCACTCAAATCAAAGTTCCACGAATCGTGGTCGAGTCAGCTATCATCAATGCTGCGAAGTTGAAGACACATAGATCAACCGGCGTATCTCTTGGGCTAAAGAACATGTTCGGCTTGCTGCCGGATAAGATGAAGTTCAAATTTCATTTCAGAAACATAAGCAAAGTGATTGTGGACGTAAACACAGTTCTTTCACCAGATTTCACAATTGTTGATGGTTTCTATGCTCTTGAAGGGCCAGGTCCAACGTCTGGCACTCCAGTCAAAATGAATGTGCTGATAGCAGGTAGAGACGTAGTAGCAGTTGATGCAACAGCATGTCGACTCATGGGTGTAGATCCGGAAGAAATATACCACATTAAGCGGGCCTATGAGAAAGGATTCGGCGAAATTAGCGAAGAAAGAATTGATTTGATTGGCTCAAGCATAAATGAGATAAAGAGACACTTCAAGAGAAGCTAGAAACCCTTAAAAGAACCCGAAAGGCATTTTCAAGCATACGTAGGAGAGAATGAAAGGAATTGCCAACTCACGGATCACTTTCAAAAGCTGGGAAGGTACGCGGTCAGACTCCAAAGGCAACAGCAACCCGTAAGAAGAACTCTATTCCCAGGATAAGAGCTAGACGAAACTTCGAAAAGCGCATAGTTCTCCAACGCAAGCCTGGCCAAAACTGGGCCTGATAAACGCACAACAAGAAATGATTACTGCACATATCTTGCTAAACCTTTTAAAAACGAATTCCCCCTAGGGTTCCTATGGGTCACGCTGATTACGTTCTTCTAAACGGCAGAATCTTCACGATGAACCCCGTGCAACACCAAGCTGAGGCTGTTGCAATCAGAGACGGGAGATTTGTGGCCGTAGGATCCGACAAGGAGATTCTTTCATATGTAGATCAAGACACTGAAGTGCTAGATCTAGACAATAGGGCCGTGGTTCCAGGGTTCATTGATTCTCATGTTCATGGTACCTCGTTAGGGCGAAGCACGTCTCAGATTAATCTACGCGTTGTGAAGTCAATTATAGAGATACGAAAAAGGATCATGCAGCGTGTGAGGCTTGTTCCCAAAGGTGATTGGATAATTGGCCGGGGCTGGGATCAGGACAAACTCATCGAGTGCCGTTATCCATCAAGGGATGATCTAGACACAGCAGCTCCGGAAAATCCTGTTCTGTTATTGCGTGTCTGTGGTCACTTGGCAGTGGTCAACTCAGCTGCGCTCAAGCTTGCAGGCATCACTAAGAATACAGATGAGCCCCAAGGCGGATATATCGAGAAAGATCCAAGAACAGGCGAACCAAACGGTGTGCTGAGAGAAAACTCGCTTCGATTAGTTTTCGACGTTCTGCCGGAATCAACAGAAAAGTCACTTGAAAACACCTGCCTCTTGGCTTGCAGGAAAATGGTGGAACAGGGAATAACAACAGCCCATTGGGTAGTCAACTCCGCGCGTGAAATACGCTTGCTCCAAGCACTGCATGCACGCGGACTACTTCCACTAAGAATATACCTCTTGATTCCAACTGAATGCATGAAAGCCCTCATTGACACTGGTCTAACTACGGGGTTCGGCGATGATAGGTTAAAGATTGGCGCTATCAAGATAATGATGGATGGGTCTCTGGGAGCGAGAACAGCAGCCCTGAGACAGCCCTACAATGATGATCCTGAAACTCATGGAATGCTACTTCACTCCAAGCTGAAGCTGAAGAGATTTGTGGAAGAAGCTCATAAAGCAGGTCTACAATTGGCGATACATACTATAGGTGATCGAACCGTCCAGCTTACACTAGACGTTCTGGAAGAAGTGTTGTCGAAATATCCACGTAGAGATCATCGTCACCGCCTAGAACATGCATCGGTTCTTGATGCTGAGCTTATACGTGAGATGAAAGAGGTCGGAGTAATAGCCTCAGTACAGCCCCATTTCATAGTCTCAGACGTGTGGATAAATCGTCGCTTGGGGGCAGAAAGGACTAGATGGACATACTCATTTCGAAGTCTTTTGAAGGCAGGAATTACAGCAATTGCAGGCTCTGATGCCCCTGTCGAACCTGCTAGCCCATTACTGGGTATCTATGCTGCAGTTACAAGAGAGACTGTTCCTCAAGAGAGACTCTCAATGGACGAGGCATTAAGTCTGTACACTGCTACTGGAGCACACGGCTCCTTTGAAGAAGATGTCAAAGGCACTATTGAAAAAGGAAAACTCGCTGATCTAGTTGTGCTCTCACGAGATCCCTACGAGGTCAGTCCTCAGCAAATCAAAGAGATTCAGGTCGAGTTAACAATCGTCGGGGGCAGAGTTGTCTATGCCCGAAAGTGACTGGGGCAGCTACACCTTTATTTTGGAGCACGAACGCATAGACAGATGGAATTGTGATGGAAAAAGCCGCTTGCCGTGAAATCATCAACTCATTAATGGAGATTGATGAACCCACCAAGGCAGATGTCAATTTGGTCAAGATACGGGTTGCCGGCAAGAAACGGTTGAACCGTGTAGTTCCCAACTCGGAGCTAATACGTTGCTTGACTCAAAAGGAGAAGCTGAAACTTCTACCTCTATTGAGAAGAAAGACAACGCGTACGGTTTCAGGTGTCACCACAGTTGCAGTGATGACGAAACCTTGGCCATGTCCACACAACGGTCCATGCGCATATTGCCCAGGCGGTCCTCAACGAGGAGTTCCACAAAGCTACACAGGTCATGAACCGGCTGCAATGAGGGGAATTCAGAACCGATATGATCCTTTCATGCAGGTTGAGAGTCGGATGAAGCAGCTAGAGGCGATTGGACATACAGTTGACAAGGTAGAGCTAATAGTCATGGGAGGCACCTTCCCATCCACTCCAATCTCCTACCAGGAGAACTTCATCAAGAGAAGCTTAGATGCGATTTCAGGTTGCGAGACCCAAAGCTTGGAAGAAGCTAAGAGATTCGCTGAAGTCAGCGCTATCCGAAATGTCGGCATTACGGTAGAGACCAGACCTGATTGGGCTAGGACAAATCATGTTGATCACATGCTTCACTTGGGCGTGACTCGGGTCGAACTAGGTGTTCAGAATGTCTATGATGACATATATGAGCACGTTAATCGAGGGCACACAGTAGAAGATGTCATTGAAGCGACGCGTACACTGAAAGACTCTGGCTTGAAAGTCGCTTATCATCTGATGCCTGGTTTGCCGAAATCAAATTTTGATAGAGATCTGCAGGGCTTCAAAAAGGTCTTTGCGGATCAGAACTTCAAACCAGATATGATCAAAATCTACCCATGCCTCGTGCTGAAGGACACTACAGCATATGAATGGTTGAGAAGAGGCGAATATACACCATACTCCACGCAGGAAGCAGCTTGGCTGGTCGCTGAGATAAAGAAAATGGTTCCTCCATGGGTGCGCATAATGCGAGTTCAGCGGGACATTCCAGCCAATCTGGTAGAAGCGGGGGTCAAGAAGAGCAACCTGAGGCAGCTCGCCCTTAAAAAGCTAGAAGTCGATGGTGATAATTGCGGTTGCATCAGATGCCGCGAGGTTGGACATCGATGGCTTAGAGACAGAGTCGAGCCTGATGCTAAAAGCATAGCGGTGAAATCAACAGAAGAGCGGGCATCAAGAGGCCTGGATGTGTTTGTTTCTGTTGAAGATTTCAGCAACAACATTCTAATAGGCTACTTGAGACTGCGTATCCCATCAGAAAAAGCTCACAGACCAGAAATATCATCAGAGAAGTCCTCTATAATTAGGGAGCTTCACGTTTGCGGCTCTCTGGTGCCTGTTGGCAAACACCTCGCGAAAGCATGGCAACATAAAGGCTACGGCCGGATACTTCTGTCCGAAGCCGAAAGGATTTCGAAAGAAGAGTACGACAGAAGAAAAATCCTAATCACAAGTGCTTTAGGGACAAAGAGATACTATATGCGGTTCGGCTACACACACGCTGGTCCCTACATGTCCAAAATACTGGAGGACAACAAGATTTGAGCGGCAAACACGGCTACAGAAAAAGGGCTAGAAATCTCCTAGACGAAGCTGAAGTGGAAATAGGAGACATAATTCGGATTTCTAAGGGCGAAGAGACATACGAAGGCGCGCTAATTCCGCGGGCGGAGCTTAGCGACGACGATCACTTGGTAGTCAAGCTCAAAGACGGATACAACATAGGAATACTAGTGACAGAGGAGTTAACAATAAAGAAAACAGGAAAGGGGTCAAAACCCAAGTTTCTCTGCCCACCTCCACCCCCAAAGAAATCAAGCCTGCCAAAAGTTGTGATTCTCAGCACTGGAGGAACTATCGCTAGCCGAGTTGACTACAGAACGGGAGGCGTGAGACCCGCGCTGACCGCCAATGATCTATACAGCGTCGTCCCAGAGCTTTCAAACATAGCCATGATCAAAACAGAAATCCTCCTCAGCATTATGAGCGAGAACATCACTCCCAAGCATTGGGAGAAGATGGCGCAACAGATCTCAGCACACATCCATGAAGGAACTAATGGGATAGTTGTGGCACATGGAACCGATACGATAGGCTACACTGCAGCCGCTTTGAGCTTTGCGCTTCAGAATCTACCAGTGCCTGTTGTCTTGGTAGGCTCTCAGCGATCAGCAGATCGTCCGAGCTCGGATGCAGCAACGAATCTTGCGGGAGCAGTTAGGACTGCAGCAAATGGGCCTTTCGCTGAGGTGGTTGTTGCAATGCATGAGACAGTTTCTGACGGGTCAATCATATTTCACAGAGGCACCAAAGTTCGAAAATGTCACACAAGTCGTCGTGATGCATTTGAGTCTGTTAACGCCTTACCGTTAGCTAGGCTGAAAGATAACACTGTTACTATGTTGGCAGACGAATACCGCAAACGGGATGGTCAAAGAAGGCTGACATCAAAGCCCTTGTTTGATGAAAACGTCGCACTCATCAAATTTCACCCTAGTATGAATCCTCAGATCATAAAGTGGCACGTTGACAAAGGTATCAAAGGAATTGTTTTGGAGGGAACAGGACTCGGCCATGTTGGAAGCCAATGCTTCGCAGATGTGAAGAAGGCAATTGCTGACGATGTCATTGTAAGCATGGCTTCTCAATGCATATGGGGGCGCATTAACATGAATGTATATGACACAGGGAGAGAACTGCTCAAGATTGGCGTCATTCCCCTCGCAGACATGCTTCCGGAGACAGCACTTGTGAAAATGATGTGGGCGCTGGGCAATACAGAAAACACTTTTGAAGCCAAGCAACTTCTAACTCGAAATATCACATATGAGTTTACACCACGTTCAGTTTTCTCTCAGGCTGGTGGGAGAAAAAATGAATCTTGACTATAAGCGCCTAGGGTTAAAGGTTGGCTTGGAAGTCCACCAGCAAATAGACTCTGATGAGAAGCTCTTTTGTGCTTGCAAGACTAAGCTCTTCACAGAAGAACCCCAGATAACTTTCCTTCGAGCGCTTCGTCCAACACAAAGCGAACTTGGACAAGTTGATGCTGCAGCATTCTTTGAGTTTCAAAAGGGTGTAAAAATTCTTTACGAAGCTAGCCACGACACTTCCTGTTTGGTTGAAATGGACGAGGAACCACCTCATGAGTTGAACCGCGAAGCGCTTGAAGCCGTGCTTGTTGTCTCACTTCTATTAAGGGCCAAGCCTGTTGATGAAATTCACATAATGCGTAAAATCGTGATTGACGGGTCGAACACAACAGGTTTTCAACGTACGTGTGTAATCGCTCTAGGCGGCCTGATCAAACTAGGAGAGAAGCCTGTCCCAATTCAACATGTTGGTCTTGAAGAAGACGCGGCGCGAAAGATGGGGGGAAAAGGTAACCTCCGCATATATCGCGTGGACAGACTATGTATACCTTTGATTGAGGTGACAACAGCTCCGGTTCTATATACACCTGAGGAAGCCGAAGGAACTGCTCTGGCAATCGGGAAGATTCTCAGAGCGACAAACCGGGTTAAAAGAGGATTGGGAACTATTCGACAAGACCTAAACATTTCTATTCGCGACGGTGCTCTTGTGGAAATCAAAGGAGTTCAGGAGCTTGAGCTCATTTCTTCGGTTGTAAGGAATGAAGTGAGACGTCAGCTTAGTCTCCTAACCATAAGAGACGAGTTGGCGAAACGTGGTGTGAATCCAAATGGCGTTGAAGAGGAATTTCAAGATATCACTGCTGTTTTCAGAAAAACAAAGTGCAAAGTGATTCGGGAAGCCATAGACAATAACAAGCAAGTTCTCGCCGTCAACCTGCGGAATTTTCAAGGAATTCTCAAGACTGAACTGACACCAAGCATCAGATTTGGCACCGAATTGGCCGACGTGGCAAGGTTCTGGGGTCGCGTAGGAGGGATCTTTCACACAGACGAGCTGCCCGCATACGGAATCACTCAAGAAGAGGTTCATGCTTTGAAACGAGCAACGAACGCAGGGCAAGATGATGCAGTAGTTTTTGTCGCAGATATCTCGGAAAATGCTGTTGATGCTTTGAAAGCCGTTACGATGCGAGCAAAGGAAGCCATAAAGACGATCCCCCAGGAGACTCGCGTTGCAAAGCCAGATGGATCTACACGCTACATGCGCCCTAGGCCTGGTTCCGCAAGGATGTATCCAGAGACTGACATCCCGCCTATACAAATTTCACACGAATACCTTCAAAGACTGCATAAGGATTTGCCTGAGATGCCTGAGCATAGACTACAGCGTCTAATGCATGATCATGGACTGAATAGGAAATTAGCGAAGCAAGTCTCAAACTCTGAGTTCAGCAACTTATATGATACTGTGGTCAAGAACTCTGAGATTTCTCCCACACTAGTGGCTGTGGTGCTCACGGAAACTGTGAAAGCCCTGAAACGAGATGGCGTAGAAGTTGATCTGTCCGACGCCCAGTTTCTGGATCTATTTCGCCTTGTCGAACATGGAAAGATTGCAAAAGAGGCAATCTCCGACATAATCGCTTGGCTGTCAAAGCATCGTGGAGCGACAATGGACGAAGCAATTAGCACGCTGGGCCTAGACACGCTTTCGCTAGATAAAATGGAGAATCTCATTGACACTCTGATCGAGAAAAACCGCCATCTTCTGGTTGAACGTGGAGAGAAAGCGTTTGGATTTCTTATGGGCCTGATAATGAAAAGAGTACGCGGTAAGGTTGACGCTGAAAAGGTCAGCAATATTGTGAAGAGAAAACTAGAAGATGTTTTGTAGCTTTAGCTTAAGATTGGTCGATGCCTATCTCTAGATCTTAAACCTGAGATTAGCTGCAACTCCGCCGAATGCTTTTTGCAGCATCTCTCCTTCTTCGATCTCATTAGATATTATCTCCACGTCCGCATTTGCTTGTTCAGCAAGCTCAGCCAAATCCTCCACAATGTCTCTCGTGTCTTTCGTTGTGAGCGAGGGAGACTTGCATTTGGGACAAGGGTTACCTGCCAGACTTTGCTGAAAACTCTCCGTCTCTTGAGTTTTCATTGTCTCTGTCTTTTCGTAGCCACATGCTGTGCATTCCGTGGTCACTCTAGCTAGATCCAACGCGTCAGAAAGTAACAAGGTTTTGACAGCTCCCATATTCAGGGCATGCCTAACTTCAGCTTCGCCGTATGTAGCCAACCCTGTGTCATGTCCAATTTCATATAGAAAATCTTGCATTAGCTTCTTTTCCTCAACAAGACGAACTTGCCTCATAATCCCTGGTGCTTTCTCCACAACCTCTTTTACTCCTTGTTCACCTGTGTAGGCTGTGTCAATTGTTGAAATGATCTTGGGTTTCAACTGGTAATGAAGATAATCTCCCTTCTGAAAGTCATACTTTATAGGACCGGGACCTGCGATTATGATGCCCTTCAGATTCTCTACATCTAGGAAGATTTCAGTGGCGTACTCACCCACGCGGTTGAAGAATTCAAGCAATTTAGCTTCTCTCTGTCGTTCAAAACGCCGTGCAGATTGTCCTCCTGCACGCATCTTTCCCGGAACACCGGACGTAATCTCTCTAAGGATCTTCAAGCGTCTACCCTGTAAAGTCGCAAAAGTGGCCTCACTTGAGTCAGCTAGCAAGATTCCATAAGTATCTTTTTCCTTCAGCATTTCCTGCAAGTATTCGGTGTGAAACCTTGAGTCGCAGCGATAGAGATTTATCGTAATTGCCTCGGGAGGGATGAGCACATAGGTTTCGTTTCTCTCGCTGCCAGGGCCGTTTTGGGGAATGGAACCACTGAATATAACAAGTCCTGTCTTCGGAACTTTCTTGAATAATTTCAGTCTTTGCTGAACCTTAGTAATGGCGTCCTGAACATTGCTTCTGGTTGCATCAGATTTTATGTTTGCAGCTGTGCCATGTTCTTGTCTTAGAGTGTTGAGAACCTCGCTGATTTGCTTTCCTGGTGGCACATATAGTGTGACGAGTTCAGTTCCACGGCCTTCCTTTCGAGCTAGCATGTCAAGTGTCTTTTTCAATCGGAATCTTTCGAGGGACGTTCTTCGCCTTTTAGCTTTGCTCAACCGTGGGTCACATGTGGTATGGCTACATGCTGCGTCTCACAGATAAGAGTTGTTATGTGTAAAGGCGTTCTGCGCCTTGATGCGCATACACATTGACTTTGGCAGATCTAGGAGAGAAAGAGAGGGATTTGTGACCTAGATTCCTGGTTCAAACGCTACTGTTAATAGCGTGTAGCATCACTCTCTCACATCTGCATGATATGGTGAAGTCCAACGAATATTTACGAGATTGTGTTGCTTCCGATATTTAGCCTCCTAGTTGGAGTAGTTGCAGCAATGCTGGGTATTGGCGGAGGGGTCTTTGTCGTGCCTGCTCTGCAATTGACTCCTTTGAGCTTGGAGTTTTCTCATCAAATGGCAGCTGGAACAAGCCTCGCAATGATTGTCTTCAAAGCGCTATCATCCACAAGCGGCTACGCAAGACAAAAACGAATAGACTATCGTATGGGCGTGCTTATAGCCACAATTACAGTGCCAGGTGCATTCCTCGGTGCATATTTGACAGAGATTATCGCAGAGGAATTCCTCAGATTGATCTTCGCCTTCTTCCTACTTTATGTTGCTTCACGAATGATCTCTAATGACGCCTTTAGCGGTCTCAAACTCTTCAGAAGGTCCAAAGATGGTTGGATCCGCAAACTTACCGATTCAGACGGTGAAGTCTTTGAATACATCTCAGATGTCAAGCTAGGCCTACCTTTGAGCTTCTTTGCCGGCGTCTCGTCAGGCTTGCTTGGAATCGGGGGAGGTGCTCTCATGGTACCGATACTCCATTTCACACTATCATTTCCCATGCATCTCGCAGTCGCCACCTCAGTGTTCATCATGGTCTTTACCTCAATCGCTGGAGTGACCACGCATCTGTTTCTAGGAAATGTGCAGCTTGGCTATGCCCTAATTCTAGCCATTGGCGTCATGGTTGGAGCACAGATTGGAGCAAATCTCGCCAAACGCGCATCGAGCATCACTCTCCAAAGAATATTCGGCTTCGTCTTAGTGTTCGTCAGTGCACGGATGATTTTGAAGTTTCTAGGTTTTGCATAAAGCACATTTTTATTATTCTAGCTCTAGTTGATTCTGAAGGTTACCAAATTGCAGAAAGAATCGGGACCGCACTTGACAGTATACTCTGATGGAGCATCAAGAGGAAATCCAGGGCCCGCAGCCATCGCTGGAGAGATTTCGAGCGAGAATGGGGCTCTGCTTAAGGCCTTTTCACGGTTCTTGGGAAAGCGAACAAACAACGAGGCAGAGTATGAAGCATTAATCGCTGCCTTAGAGATAGCGAGGCATCTTACTGATGATCAAGTGGATTGCTTCTTGGATAGTGAGCTTGTTGTTAAGCAACTTAATGGAGAATATCGGGTTAGAAATCCTCGATTACGGAGGCTATGGGAAAAGACTTGCGAGCTTTGCAAGAGTTTTTCCAGCGTGAGTTTTAACCACGCTCTGAGAAGAAACGAGCACATCGATCGAGTGGATAGTCAAGCAAACAGTGTTCTGGACAAGGTGCTAGGACAATAGTCTTGAGCAAAGCTAATGAAGCATACCTCGTAATTTACATCTAATGAATCAGAATGACTAGTGACCTGTCCTCCCAGCTGCAGAGGTTTTTCTTCGCGATTGCTTTGGCGATAAGCGTGTTCATTATTTTCACATATCTGCTCTCTATGGCATTTGGAATATTGGTATTCTTCTCAACGAGTGAGGGACTTGAATTTAGCAAAGCCTCCTCAGTATCCCTCATTTTGGATGTGAGCATCACGATAAACGGTGGATTGCTTTTTTTGCTGCTGTGGTGGGGCTTTGCAATGTGCTTAGCGGCAGCTTCCAAATACAGGCAAAGTGCTA
>CP070683.1:1072781-1078010 GCA_020352645.1 Candidatus Bathyarchaeota archaeon
TATTATGAGGGATGGGGGTTTGAGAGTGGGCTACTATTCTTCATAGCGTCTGGGGTGATGTTGATCTCCACTATTCCCATGTTTTTCGTACCTGAAGGCGGGATTGGGAAGAAAGGGATATCATCAAAAACGGGAAACGCGTCGATCTCGAAGCAGCTTCTTATGTTTCTGTTGGCCATGTTATTCATAAATTTCGGGATAAACTCGGTGGCATTGATGAAGTCGCAGTATCTTGCGCTGGATGAAGGGTTTGATGTGTCCAGTGGCTTACTGAGCTACATTGTGAACACCGGGTCATTTGCGATTTTTGTGGTCGGCTTGTTGGTAAGACGGATCTCTGACCGCTTCAGAGACGAGATGATGCTTCTCATCGGCACGATGACAGCGATCCTCTACTTGACAGGGTTTGCCGTAGCAAGTAATCTGCCGATGATCTTCGTCAGTAATTTTCTGTATGGGGCCTCCAACGCCATTATTGTCGCGTCTTCATATTCGTTCGCCTCAAGATTAATCCAGCCCGAGAGACGGGGCAGGTATTTTGCGTTCTTCAATGCAACACTATTCCTGAGTTGGGGGCTCCCAGGCACTTTCATTGTGGGTCCGATTGTTGATCAGCTAATCACGTCTGGATCAACTCAAGCATTTGCCTATAGAACGTCGTTTGTCACGGCAGCGATCTTGACATTTAGCGGTGCACTGATACTAGTGTTGGTCATTAGAATGAACAAGCATGGTCGAAAAGCATCCTAGGAGCGCGCGAAAATCCGCAACTCCTCCGCGCCAAGCGAACCTGATATCCTACCAGAGTTTAGATGTGCCGTATCATTTTCCGTCAAGGTTAAGTGCATCAAGCTCCTGAAGGGCGTGTTTAAGTCGTCGTCTGTTGCGCGCGTGAGAACCCGCTTGATCAGATCTTGTTGAAATCGTAATGTATGCATGTAATGAGCCCAAAAAAAAGAGGGGTTCATATTCAGAAAATGGGTGGTCTACATTCACAAAAAATGGGGAGTGTGCGGGAGCCGCCTTCACTTTCAGCGGTAATTTTGCGCGCTTATCCTTTGGGGAACAATAATTGGGCCTCTAATACGTTTTCTATTGTGCCATCTATTATGTCTCCATACCATATTCCCATTGTCTTTACCCCTTCAAAGGCACCAGTGCCCTGCCCCACAACTGTTCCTGCAAGATGAGTAGAATCAGTAATCTTATCACGGAATGAACCTTCAAAAGTACCAACTCCGTCGACTGTTAGTACAAATATCCCATGCATGGTCCCCTTGCCTGTGATCGTGTTGAGGGTGTAGTCGAGCTTTTTCCACATTGTTGCCCCGGAAATACCGAGATCTGCACTGTCGAAGGTTCCTACCGCTATTAATCCTCTGACTTGTAGAATACCGCCCATTATCCAACTTTCGCCTGGATCAGTAATTTCGAGACTTACGTCTGCAGTGTACGGTATTTTTACTGCTGGTGCTGCCACCAAAGGTGCTACTGCAAAAGACGCTAGCAGAGCCATGAAAGGCATCAAAACCTTCTTATTCATTCAATCACCTCCTTTTTCTCCTAGAAAACGATAACTTCATTCAGGATAGTGGATATTAAACACTTGTGAAACCTTCTTCTATTACATTCTTCCAGAAAGTAGAGAAAATTGCGGGCACGAATCAGATCTCTTAAGATGGGAGACGTTCGTATTCATGCACCGGAGTAGGGAGTATGGTATTAAACCTGACAAACTCAGGAGTTTTGAGTTGCACATGCAAGTATGCCTTCCAAACATAGCAAGATAAAATGGAGCTGTGGGGAGGCATTTCCAATGGTCGGTGGTTCAAACCAGGTCCGAGTGCAAAACTGTCGCAGTTTTGGGATCAAGTTCTGTCAAAGGCACGGTAGCGCAGGTATTCCAAAAATCCTGGTTTTCTTTTGCGCGTGCGCAATCTTAGTGTTATTCCTGAACTTTTTCTTCCTTCAAAGAAAGTTCACTCTTTGAGTATTTCTGATTAGTCAGTTTCTTAATTTTCAAGAATTTTTCTGGACCTTTTTCCGTCTCCTTCTCGTATATACTGATTTCTCCATCAAATATGCCTACAATCGCCCGAACCTCTTGTTGAGTGTGTATCTCAGAATCAATCACTGCAAGAGTGGTAAAACCATTTGACTTCAATTCTGGAATAAGTGCGTTAAGCCATCGCCTTGCCTGAACAGCGTCATGCTGCAACAAAATGTCAGAAACATGCAGACAAATTCTTCTTAATCCCTTAGAGGAAGCATCTAGTTTCCTAATCGCTGATGTCAAAGCGATATTAATATCATTGAGGTTTTCAACACCCTTCAACTTAGTTACATTCCGCATATCTGTGAAGATCTTATCCGCTTGAGGATTACACACGAAAATATGGATGTTCGATTGAAACCTTTCTATAAGACGTTCTAATCCACTTGTCTTTGTTGTGATGTAAAATGCGACTTGCCCCTCTTTTGCCCCTGCTTCTAGAAATTTCTCAATTAGCGAGTCCCTTTCGTCACATGAAGGAGATGTCAGAATAACAGCATAGCCTCGAGGTACTCCGCCACGAAGCAAGCCATTTAGGTCATCATATCCAGTAGAAGCGTGGGTTGGAAGAGAAATCTCAGTCATCAGTTCTGGTTTGGCCATCTCGGATCCAGTTTCCAAGCTAGCCAGTTTGGACCTTGTCATCTCTAGGTCTTTTTTTGCGCCCATCTTCTGGAATATTCCCAATGCTTGGTTGAGTAACTCTTTAGCTTTCTCTCGGTCACCTTCATGGTTTCTTTCCAGGAACACACGAGCATATTGAGACAATACCATTTTTGCGAATATATACACGTTCCACCTTCTTGCCTCTAGAGCCTCGGATTCTTGAAGACTCTTTTCGAAATGTTTGATTGAGTTTTCCCATTTCCTTTGTGCACGAAAGATCATGCCTTTCAGGACATCTATCGCGATGAGGAGCTCTCTATCTTTCACCTCAAGGGCAAACTTGTGAACGTTGTCGGCTATGTTTCTCGCTTTGCGAATTTCTCCAAGTTCCAGGGAAGTCAATGCAATTCCTTGTGCTTTTATAGTCGCTTCAAAGTGTTTTGCGTCAGCTTTCTTAGCGACCTCAAGAGCTTTCTCATAGAGTTCTTTCGCCTTCATATATTCGCCTTTATTGAAAAAGAACCACCCCAGACCCCAATAGCAGAAACCGATTGACTGCCAATCGCTTAGTTTTTCAGCAATGCTCAATGCTTCCGTGTAGTAGTGTTCGCTTCTGTCCCATTCGCCCTGTACTTGATGTACATATCCAAGTCCGCCCAGGGCCATGGAAAGGTGAGGTGCGTTGCCGGTTTTCCGGTCCAATGCGACAGCTTCTTCGGCCAGGAGACGTGCTTTTTCCATGTTTCCCATATTAAGATGGCTCAACGCTGAATTGGCAGCAATCCAAGATTGGAATGAAATGTGTCCCACTTTTTTTGCCAGTTCAAATCCTTTGTTGTGGTAATCCAAGATTCTTTCATTTTGCCCTGCTGTAAGTGCGCTAGCAAGATTGTTGTATGTCCGCAACGCTGTTTCCATGTATTTTTTGTCAAGCGCTATCGTCAGAGCTCTCTCATGGCATTCAACAGCCTTCTTCACTTCACCAGTGAAAGAAAGTATCGTGCCCAAGGTGGCGTATGAGCTTGCGATAACTTCATGCGCGTTCAGCTTTTTGGCAAGCTCGAGCGCCTTCCTAACCCAAGAACTAGCTTCAGTCATGTCCCCGATTCGGTAGTACATGTGAGCCATCTCTTCGTAAAGGCTGGCTAGCTCGATGCTTTCAGGCGAGGTTCCCAGAATCTTCAATGCACTGTCATGATGCTTCTTTGCCTCTTCCGTGTCTCCTGTCTCTTCCCATAGAACGTTTGCCAGTTTTCTATGTAACCTTGCTGCACTCCTCTTCTCTCGTAGTTTCTTCCATAATCGCAGCGCATCATTCCAGTATTTTCCGCAGAGCCCAGATTCTCCAACAAGCTTTTTGATGTCCCCAATTCTTTCAAGGACACGTGCTCTCTCAGGAAGTCTATCTTCCTTTTCGCCAAGAATCCTAAGAGAAGACTGGAAGTAGGAAGCTGCTTCACTATTAGCGTAGACATTTGCGGCCCTTTCCCCAGCCTTTAGGAAGTAATCAAGCGCTTTCTCCTTATCTCCGCCCTCGAGGAAGTGCAATGCCAACTCCCCCAGATGCTGCTCAATGTTTTCAGCATACACATTCTCCAGCGCTTGTCCTACATCACCATGGATCCTCTTACGTTTCAAGCGGCTGACTTCTTCGTAAATAACATCTCGTACGATGATGTCAGCAAAAGAATAAGTGTCTTCTCCACGGATAACACGCTCCTTGATGAGTCCTGTGTTAAGCATTTTTTCCATGATTTCAACTAGTTTATTCTCTTCAACACCAGTAATTCCACGTAGAGCTTCAAACGTGAAATCCTTTCCTGCAAAAGAAGCCATAGTCAACACACGTTGACATTCATCATCTAACCGACTTAACCTCGTCTTTATAACATCTTTAACAGTCTCAGGAAACTTGATCTCAGAAATCTCTTTAATGTTCCATTTATTCTTCTCACGGTAGATTACTTCATCCTCTTTCAGAGATTTTATAACTTCCTCAACAAAGAACGGATTTCCTCTTGTCTTCTCATAGACCAGTTTGAAAAACTCTCTTGGTAGGTCCTCCTGCGTCAATAATCGTTTAATCATCTCTGAAATATCATTAGAAGACATCCGCTTCAGTGAAAGTGATTCGAGCAACCGTTCCCTGTTCAGTTCGGTCAATACAGGAAACAAGGGGTGTTTGTTATCAACATAGGTGCCACGATAGGCACCCAAGAGCAGAAGAGAACTCCTGTAGATACCTCGCGCTAGATAGTGTAATAATAGAAGCGAAGACTGGTCAGTCCACTGCAAGTCATCAAGAACAACCAGCAACGGAGTTTCTTTAGAAATGTTAGTGATGAATTGAGTGACTGCTTCGAAAAGTCTATCACGGCTGTGTTGTGGGCTTAAGGGGAATGATTGAGGAAAAGTTCGAAGCTTCTGCTTCAATTCAGGAACCAGCTTGGAAACTTCAATTGGATAAGAACCAATCACTCTATACAATTGCTCAGGAGTACAAGTTTCCAAATAGTCTTTAATAACTCCCTCCCACAGAATGTATGGAGGAACACCATCCATCCTAAACA
>CP070683.1:1078110-1095887 GCA_020352645.1 Candidatus Bathyarchaeota archaeon
TCCCTGAGGCAAGCCTGCAGGGGCACGAAGGATAGCCAAAACGCTCCTCATTTCGCGCAAGACCTTCAATCAGATCATCGAGAAAGCCCTTGTCCGGATTTAGGTGATAACCATAAGCTTCTGCGTCGCTCAGCGCTCTCGTTCTCACCATGTCCAAGTTCGTCAAATGCTCAAGGCCTCTCTAATCTTGTCTTCCTTGAAACCAGTGATAAGAATCTCGTCGTCAACTATTATGGTTGGGAAGCTGGGCCTGCCACCTCTTCTCGCGATATCCCTTCTCACTTCCTCGCGATCCTCGCTGGAACACAGATCAACATCAACGTACTCATAAGCGATCTTATTGTCTTTCATCAGCCTCTTTGCTCTCTTGCACCAGGCACAAGTGCTCAATGCATATATCAAAACCTTATGCTTGCTCTTATCACCCTCAACTTTCAGCGTCTTCAAACAGCGCACTCTCAGCTCTTTAAACAACTGCTAAAGTTAGTTAAATTGCTTCTTGCCAGGAGTTCCACACCGTCAGATTAGCTCTGCGCTTGTAACGCTCTGCGAATTTCTGGATTTCAAAAGCCTTATACATGAATGAATGAAGAAAACCACTAGGAGTAATTCAATTGAGCGATATTAGCAAGAAGAAACTCGCAATGGTAGTTCAAGGCGGAACTTTGGACAAGTTATATTGTGCGTTCATCATGGCCTCTACAGCTGTCGCCATGGAGATGGAAGCACATTTGTACTTCACTTTCTGGGGTCTAAACATGCTCGTCAAAGGGGAAATGGAAAAGGCAAGCTTGCCCCCGATGTACGAGCACTTGGAGCCACGAATGAAGAAGAATCTGAAGAGAATGAAGTACCCTACACCATACGAAATGCTCAAGCGCCTGAGACAGTCTGGGCTATTCAAGATTTACGCTTGCAGTCCAAGCATGGAAATGTTTGAAGTGGATCGGAAAAATCTGATTCCTGAAGTTGACGAAATCATCGGCGCCGCAGCCTTTCTTGAGCTCGCAGCTACCGCAGACATAACGCTGTTCATATAAACGTGTGTTAAACCAGCCAAGTCAGGATGAGGTTCTTGGATTAAATCTCATTAAAGCATACTGCAATTGAAGGTGAGTTTCCCTAAAACGTTGGAGCACGTCTTAGATTGAAGCAGGTACTAGTATTAACAGGGACTCCTGGTGTCGGCAAATCCTCAATCTCAAGGCTGCTGGCTTCACTTCTCAATGGTATACACGTAAGCTTGGGGGATTTGGTGCGTCAGAGAGGGTTGTCAAGTGGTCTGGATCCTGAGAGGCAAGCATTGATTGCTGATGAAGAACTCCTTTCGAAGCATGTGAAGGAGATCATCAAAAAAACCGATGGCTGCATCGTTGTCGATGGCCACCTAGCCACCAGCGTGCTGGGGGCAAAGGATATTGCATTTGCGTTTGTGCTGAGAAGAGATCCAGATGATCTGCTGAACGTTCTAGTAGGTAGAGGGTTTGCAGAGAGAAAAGCTCGGGAAAATGTTGCTGCTGAAATTCTGGACGTTTGTTTGTTTGATGCTGTAGAGACTTATGGCGAAGGTAAGGTTTGCGAGGTGGACGTGTCAGACAAATCTCTGCAAGATGTCGCCAACGAGATAATCAGTGTTGTCAGTGGCCAAAGCAGGTGTCGCAAAGGGATTGTCGACTGGCTGACAAGACTTGAATCGCAAGGCCGCCTTGACGACTTTCTTGCTTCACTTTGACCGAGCACAATCCTGAAAGCGATATCCAAGTGATCCTAATAGGAAAGGGCGACAGCCTTCTCAGCAATAAGTGCTACATCAGCTTCGGTCAAAGAATCAACAGCGCGCAAGAATTTATCATGGTCATAACGCCACGATCCGTTATCAAAGCACGTGTATGGTATTGTAAAACGCTTTTGGGTCACCATGTCTTGAAGCACATATTCATATCTATTCAAGAATCCTATTCTGATCAGCCGTCCAAGGGAGTCGAGAAACTCCCGTAGCTGGGACATTGGTAAGTATATATATGCAAAGAGTGCTGGTCTGCCGAAGATCTTGCCTATGGAGAGGGCGAAGGGTTTGTCCAACAATGATCTTGCGAACTTGGCCATGTTTTCAAGGTTCTCAAACATGAATCTGAAGTAGAAGCCGTTAGATGTGGATTTGTCAAAAGGATAATAGACAATCTGAAAGTCTTCGAGTAGACGCCGGCCTATCACGTGTCTGTCATAATGATATTTGATCAGTGGTACACTTCTATCCAATTTGTTAGCAACATCTTTGAGGGTCACTGTTGCGTCTACTTCCAGTTCTTTCAATAAGAAGATGTCGATTTCATCTGCTTTCAATGGATACGCTGCAGGATCCACCAACGTGAAGGGCAGATCGGTTGACTCAGAGAGGACTTGTTCAATCCATTCTTCCCAGAAGAACTCCCAACTTTGCGTGTATTTGTTGTACCACTTGCAGCGCAGATTCACCGTTTGAAAGCACGTTGACCAAGAGTGCTCTATATGTGCAGCGATTCCTCTGTTTTTCAGATGTTCCAAGAATCGCTCAAAATCAAGACATCTCTCTGTGGGGATGGCAAAAATCGCGACACACCCGTCGAACAGGCCATAGCATCTAGAGGAGTAGATTACGTAGTCATGTGCGTTAAGACAGTCAAAAAGCAGGTTCTCGTATCCTTGTGATGCTCTTGCAAAGACAATGGTTTTTCTGAGTCCGATGTTTGTGTGATAAACATTAGCTCTTAAGAAGATCTGATCGCTCATTCTCCTGATTCTTCTACGTAGAGTTGCCTCTGCCAACTGAAGCTTTCTCGCAATAGCAGTTATGTTTCGCGGTCCATATTGTCCCAAGCTTTCCAATATTTCCAAATCGCAGAGATCCAAGGTTTCGCGCAGCCCCAACAGAGTAAATTAACTGTTGATTCGCCCTTTTAAGTTATGTTGGAACTCCGCCGCCAGGAACCTCGTCCCCTCCACCCAGCAAAGTGTAATCTGTACTTCGCGGCAGATCATAGCAGTCAACTGCAGCTTCGGTCAAACTGGGGCCGATGGCCTGTGTGAGCGCTAGACCGGTAGTCAGAACAACCGAAGCGGTCATGAGAATGACGACAAAAAGCAAAGCATTTCTTCTCAACATCTCACCTCCTCCTTTCTTGTACTTTTCGTATAGATGCATGATTAATGCAGACGGAAAATTAAATATTTCCTTCAGTCACTATATGAAACTCTGTCGTCCAATGATTCTTGGAGCGTGATAGTTTGGGGAAGAAAGAGGCGTCTAGCCATGAGGGGATTCTGATAGCTCTCAATGAGAGTATGGAAGTCATCTTCGGTAAAAGGACGGTTGAAGCGATCTACTATTACCTAGAGAAGAAGTTCTTGCTGAAATTAGAAGACATACCTCGTAAATCTGTCGCATTCACTGAAGCAATAGCCGAAATGTTTGGAGTTGAGGGTGCTAGTCTGATTGAAACTATGTTAGTCAGGGATTTGTCCGAAAGATTCGCTCTGAAAGGAACTAAGGAAGGGCTTTCCACGCTTTCCGATTGTATGAGTGTGTTGGGTTTCTCCGGATCGCAGAAATGTGTGGCCCGAGAAAAGACCGAATAATTAGGCAGTGCAGGAGCATGTTCTGAACAAGGTTTTCAGAATCTGCGTATGTCCTGTCTTGTCAACAGTAAGATGCTTTTTCGATTTGCGTACGCCTTTGCATGACTGCTGAACTTGTTGGAAATTAGGATTGGCCTCCTGAAGTTCACGTCTTCAGACGCTTTGTCAAGTTTTATTACTACGTTGACTCCGACTGTGCGTTTCCAGTTGAGTATTCGGACGCCTCTTCTGTTGCTTGATCTGGTTACAATGAGGTCGAACCTATGGGAGATTCCGGATGAGCCTTCTAGGACTATATCGCGTTCTACTTTGTAACCCTTCTTTCGAAAGTAGTTTAGGGCGTGTTCCTCGATGTTGCTGGGCGCGTTCATTTCTTCTTTCTCTTTGGCATCACTTAAATATCCGCTTTATGCAAAAAGCTTTTCCTAGGCCTCGAAGATGTATCTCGTCATATTGTGCAGTAGGTGCGGGCAGTTCTTGATTGCAGGTGAGAAAAACAAGAGTCGTCGCTGCTTTTATTGTGGTGAAAGAGTGGTGGTATCAAGGGCGAAACGAGTTGGCCGTGCGGAGACATCGCGAGAAGCATCTGCACTAGCTCAACATTTGAAACTGGAGAGAGCCAAACGAAAAACGGGATAACCGCTGAAGTGTGAACATTTGATGTACCTGCAGCGTCTCAAGATTTGGTGAAAATTCTTTCTAAAGAGGTCCTAAGCTTCTCAGCTGTGCACTTCACTCTTTTGCTCATACCTTCGCCGAAATCAGTCGTTTCCGGTTGAACAATCACCAAACCAACCTTAGCATTAGCTGCTTTTTCCAGGTATTCACAGAATAATCTTAGTGGAAGGGCATGGGACGAGACTGCTGTCGTGAGGGGACCCAAGCGTTTGACTGATTTGAGAAATTTTGCTTGTCCAGGGTGCAGCCCAACTAACCCGGCGTCAATCACTAGAACGTGCGTTGGAGAAAACTCTACTATTGATTCTATGAAGCTTTCAGGCACGGTTTCACTTTCAATGAGCATCACGTTGCTGAAGGCGCTGTTCTTTAAGCTTCTAACCACTGAAATGCCGATGGAGTCATCCATCCGAAGGTCATTTCCAACGCCAACAACTACGGTCTTCTTGGCTTCTCTGAGCCAATTCCGCAAGAGTTTCTCCAAATTTCTAGGCTGTCCTGGATTTGATTTCTCAGTTGTATGTGTCAGTTTTTTTCGTAGTGCATTTAGCGTTCCTGAGACAGCTAGCACTCTGATAGTCACTGTTTGCCCATGGATCTCTGTTGTAGCAGCAATGGCTGCCCTCACCATACTTAGTGCTTTGTGTGAACATCTTAAGATCAGGATTTCATCATCATCTGATCTGATTCTGGACAGCGAAGTCTTGCTTGCACCCACCTCTCCAAAAAGACGATATATTGAATCCCAAATTGCGCTCATCAGATCCCTAGTGTCTGTTTGCTTGGTATCCTCTGCCTTTACGGCCAGGTAGCGCCTCTTTTCGTTGCGCACTTCATATCCTCCTTACTACTCGCACTCCGCAAGCCACGTAGTCTGAACTGAGCTTCTCTCTGTTGCGATTTACGATTGCTAACGGCATCTGCGATATCCCTTTCAGTGCAGCCGATTCTTTCATGCCAAATAGAGCTGCGAGGCTAGCGAGGTCGTGGGGGCCACGTATCTGTGTTGTAACCTGGGCGTTGCTGCTCAGAACTGTTGGGATTCGGTGCTTTTCAGCGATTTCTACTTCTCTTCGAAGATAGGAGAGCAATCTCGCTCTGGAAAACCTGGTCAAGCCAAGTAGTGATCTCATGTTTACTTCTAGTGCGGCAACGCCTTGAAGAGCCAGCCTTGCTTCAGCCTTGTCAAAGAATCGCATGCTAAGACTCTCCCTCGTTACGAAGAGTATATCGACTCTGTGGTCTTTCGCTGCTTGTCTTGCGACTGCTTTGGACGAACAGTCGACCGAGACCACCTCGAACTTCCTTCTCAGACGCCTCAGGCTTCTCAGTAATTCCCTTGCAGATTTCGGATGCAAATCTATTCTAGGGGTGAAATCAACACCGTGTTCAGCGCATGTTTTTCTGAGCACATCTTTCTCGCTCTGCTTGATATTTGACGGGAGTGAGATTCCCAATAGAGTGTAATTGAGCTCTGAGGCCTTTCTGATCAAGTTTCCTAGGCTTTTCTTGTCTCGCAATGATGGCTGTAGATGAAGATCCGCGAATCGACTCATAGCATTAGCCCAAGGTTTCTGCATAATTCAATGACTTTCTCTTTCTTCTCCTTAAAATGAATGCGTATGCGAATTGGATCTGCCTTGCACAGCTTGAGCCTGCCATTGAATAAAGCTTGCTTGTCAAGACGGAGGTAGAGGTTGCGTTTTTCTATTATGAGCCTTGAGTCTTTGCCTAAAGCGATCTTGTCAGGTTCGCTCAGATTGTCAGCAAGTCGCTCTATGAAAGCTTTTATCAGATCCGGGTCTTCTATCTGTGTCTCGAAAAGAGTTATGGGATTGCCGTAGTGGCCTCTAGTTGAATTTAAATTGAGTGAAATCTCTGTCGGCTTGTTATCGGGAAATAGGTTCCAGAACGCTCTCTCCACCTTCGCTGTGTCTTCCGTCGCGTGAGCCGACAACCTGATATTGACGTATTTCACTGGGATTGACACTTCGGCCACAGCGTTTCTTACTTTTTTGTTGGTTTCCTAGAGGTCTTGGTAGGCTTGACTCGGGAGGTTTTTACATCTTTGAGGTATTGCTTTGCGAGCCTGACGTTTTCCTTGTAGTATGATCTTCTCCTCATGTCCACGGGAAGTCCCAGGCACAAGGCCTGTTTGACAGTAGATCCAGCTTCTTTCAACTCTTTTCGACTTAAGCCTCGTGCTTCGCGGTTTCCTCTATCCTTCTTTCGAACTATAATCGGTTTTCTCCTTCTCATTTGACATCTCTCTATACCAGGATTTCCGGAGCTTTTCATAT
Source organism: Candidatus Bathyarchaeota archaeon (assembly GCA_020352645.1). GTDB lineage: Archaea > Thermoproteota > Bathyarchaeia > Bathyarchaeales > SOJC01. Next base: position 1,084,704 of record CP070683.1, read on the forward strand.
GGAAGATCTTGCCAACTATATCGTTGCTCATCTAACTTAAAATGCTATGCAGCATCCTATCAGCGAGGGTGGGAGAAAAATGACTGAAGAAGCAAAGTAATATGTGGGACGTCTTCAAGAGATACATTTTCTGGAGAGAAACTTGATGAAAACTAGCAAGTTAGGCTTTGAGGAATCTTTAGGCAAGAATGTGGTTGAAACTAGCAGATGCGTTGGTTGTGCTTCTTGCGTTGTAGTTTGTCCCTTTAGTAGTTTGAGCTATGATAAGCAAAAGCCGACATTGACAGAGGAATGTAAGCAATGTGGCATTTGCCCAAATGTCTGTCCCAGATTCAACTGGTCACGTGAGGAAGCTGAGAAATTCCTGTTTGGCAAAGCTAGTAGCGAAGCCGATGACTTCGGCATATGTCGCCGCATAGTCCTCGCCCAGACAGCGAATAAGAGGATTCTGAGAAAGTGCCAAGATGGAGGAGCCGTCAGCACCCTCGTTGCCTATGCTCTAAGAAACAACTTGATTGATGCAGCGGCCCTGTCAGGGTTGAATACTGACAAACCACTTTTTCCAGTACCTAAGCTGGCGTCAACCTTGAACGGAATTATAGAAAGTGCAGGTACTCGATATGCGTATTCACCTAACATGTTGGCCTTTGCAGAAGGCATTAAGGGAGGGTTCAGGAAGTTAGCGTTTGTAGGAACTCCCTGCCAAATCCAAGCAATTCGAAAGGTGCAAATGTCGCCTTTAAAGAAGTTTTCTAATCCAATCCAGCTTGCCATCGGCCTCATGTGTACAGAGTGCTTTTCATACGATGGACTCTTTCTCAAGCATATTGAGGGAGAAATGGGAATTGACCTTCACAAGATAGTCAAGATGAATATCAAGGGGAAGATCATCATTTCGTTAGAGACGGGCGAAGAGCACACAATACCGCTGCCAAAAGCAAAACAGTACGCAAGAGAAAGCTGCGGATTCTGCCAGGATTTCTCCGCTGAACTTGCAGACATCTCAGCTGGAGGTCTGGGTCTCAGCAATTGGACTTTGCTAGTTCTTAGAACGAAGAATGGTGAGGAGTTGTTTGACAGGTGTGTCGAAGCGGGACAGTTGAAAACCAGATCGCCTGATGGAGAAGCTTTTGCATTGAAACTGTTGACGAAACTCTCAAGAAAGAAAAAAAGCATCTTCTCAAACAGTTAAGACTGATTTGACATGCGGATGTTGCATCTAGCAAAACCTCAAATCACAATATCTCTTGGATGAAAGCCATTGAAAGCGATGGCAGCAGATAAAGCATGAACGGTCAAGCAGAAAGGATACAAGGTAACTCAAGTACTGCGACGTATTGAGATCTTCAGAATTCCTCTCAAACTCCCTTCTTTCGCGCTTAAGGAATCCTTTTAAGCAGGTTTTGAGACCAGAATCCGTTCAACAGTGAAAAAGTGATGGACACAACCATCTTACTAGTAGCATTCGCTTTGGCGATGGATTCCTTCTCAGTTTCGGTATCACACGGACTGGCAAGCAAATCTTTCAACGCCGGCAATGCGCTGAAGATGGGAGGACTCTTCGGCTTGTTTCAGGCAATTATGCCTGTTATAGGATGGTTTTCTGGAATTCACGTTCTGGCTTTGATTTCAGGTTTTGACCATTGGATAGCGTTTGGACTGTTAGCCTTCATAGGCGGCAGAATGGTTTATGAATCTGTGAGATCGAGCTCCACGAAGTTGCTGGATTCTCTCAGCACCCGTTTATTACTGACATTATCTGTAGCTACGAGCATTGACGCGTTGACTGTAGGACTCAGTTTCTCATTTCTTCGAATCCCTGTTGTTGTTCCTGCTATCATGATTGGACTAGTTGCTTTCTCGCTTTCTTTTCTAGGTGTCTATTTGGGCGGAAAGATTGGAGGTCTCTTGAGAAACAAGGTTGCGATTCTTGGCGGATTGATCCTGATAGTCATAGGAATAAGAATATTGGTCGACCATCTGGGAATAGCATGAAGTATTCCACGCCAAGTCATTGAAGAGATCTGATCGATTTTATGCGATTCCTTTCGTCTACAAGCACGATCTTTGGACTGATCCTTTCGGATTCTTCCACCTGTGCAAACGCGAATATCGTTACCTTGTCACCGACTGCGCTGTACCTAGCCCCTGCTCCGTTAACGCATATGACCCCTGAGTCGGCCATACCTTTCATAACGTACGTTTCGTATCGATTTCCGTTTGTGAAGTTAGCCACCAAAACCTTCTCATATTCGATGATTCCGGCAGCTTTCATCAGGGTCTCGTCAATTTCGATGCTGCCTTCGTAATCTAGGGAAGCCTTGGTCACAATAGCGCAGTGGACTTTAGATTTCAGAATCGTTAATTTCATAGCATGATTCTATGCGCCTGTGAGCTTAAGGGTTGCGCACGCAACCAAAATGTGTAATTAGCGTGGTTTTGTCGCTTTTATGTGTGACAAACTATGACGAAGCGATTTTCCGCGAAAGAATCACACTTTTTCGATGATAGCTATGTATGGTGAGCCTTCCGAATTAATGAACTCCCTAACTTTCCATCCTGTTCCTCTGAGTAACTCTTTCATCTCTGCTTTCGATACCATCAAGTAGTCAAACCATCTTCCTACATATTTCCTGAATCTTATTCGGATTCTCACTTGTCCACCCATCCTGCCTTTTTTCTTGTTATGCTTGTGATACTCCAAGTGATCAGGATTATCAGTCTCATACGGGTCAAGAGTGTCAGCAATGATAAGCGCATTCTTGGAAGTCATTCTGTGAAATTTCGTAAGCAATTCTCGTGCTTTATCGAAGTTGCCGAAGAGACCGAAATTGTTTCCCATCATGATAATTGTGTCAATAGAACCTGGCTTGAAGCTTACATCCTCAATTGGCATGACTTCAGCCTTCTTCAAGCCTCTCAGTTTGGAGACTTTTATGGCAAGAGGGGAGTTGTCAATTCCAAGTACTTCAAACCCCTCCTTCTGCAAGTACAGAGAGTGTCTGCCAGCTCCGCAACCAATATCTAGCACGCTTCCCTTCACGAATTCCATTGCTTGCTTGTGGTAAGGAGCCCAATCTCTGTATTTGGTGAAATAGGTTTTTGGACCAAGTGCAGAAGGATCAACGTAGCCGTCATCTCTTTCGACTATTTCGAAAACTTCCCTCCCTTGATAACAGGCCCATATCTCTTGCCCGTATGCATCTTCTTCGGGTTTCAAAGCGTTGGTTCTCATATTTTCACATGAAGAAGAAGATTGAGAGAAGTGGCTAATAAGGGGCAATGTGGGCAAAACCCTCTCTCATTATTCGTAGAAGCCTAGTCTCAAAGCTGAATGAAGAGAGCGACTCAGAAGAGCACAACCACAGATGAAGCAGTTTCCTTCCTTCTGAAGATTCCGCATCTCATGGGCAATAACTACTTGGTTGCAGATAGGGCGAACAACTTTGCGATTGTTGAAGCTCATCCTGCTAGAACAATCGTTACAGTCGATAGGAGAGGTTTTCTGGCTGCAGCAAATCATTACGTTTCTCCGGAGTTCGACGAGATCACTCCCACAAAGCCAAGACACAGCACAGACAGAATCGACTACCTTAACTCCTGGTTCAACAACAGGACATCTCCAGTTGATCAGAGGGATTTGGAGGCAATTCAACGAACCCACGATGTGGAAATTTGTCCTCACGTTCAGGAAATCTATGAAGGAAAACTCAGAAATCTCACCACATGTTGGGCTTGGATTGCTCATTTGGGCGAGAACAGATTATATCTCTGCGAAGGTTCTCCATGCGAAAGCGATTATGAAGAATATTGCTTACTCTGAGAGCCATTTTGCATGAAAAAAGGAGAATTGCCAGAGGTAGCGGAGATCTCTCCATAGAAGACAGTTTTGATGCGTTGCTGAAAGCAGAGACATGCAGAGATATCTTAACTTCTGGAAAGTAGTCTTCCTGTTACAGAATCCACTACGATAACTCAGGGATGACTTGGCCTGCAAACAGCTCACTCATCTCACATTCCTTGCCAAACAAGAATCTCATTTGAAAGCTTGTGAAGCCCTTCGATACAAGGCTTTGACAGCGATTCCTAATCGTTGCAGGAGTACCGACCCAAGCTCCTGGCATACGCGTTCTCAGCTCCTCCACGGTTCGACCACTGCGTTTCGCCAACTCAGCTAGATGAGATTCGGACTCCCGCTTGTTTTCTGTAATGTAACAATAGGCAAAGAAGGACTTTTCTACATCATGGAAATCTCGTCCCACCGAATTACAATGAGCTTCTAGGGTCTCCAATATTTCGTCAAGCTCCGGGCCAACCTCGAAGGTTATGTTACACATGTCTGCGTGCTTCGCAACTACCTTCAATAATTTCCTTCCATGTCCGCCTACAAGTATTGGCGGATGTGGTTCCTGAATGGGCTTCGGAGCACAAAGCGCATCCTTGATCCTGTAGTACTTTCCTACAAAGGTCGCTTTCGGTTTGGTCCAGAGTAACTTGATGATCTGAACTGCTTCATCTAGCTGACCCACTCTTTCACTTGCCCGCGGAAACGGAATTCCATAAGCGTCATATTCAAGTTTTTTCCATCCAGCGCCTATTCCAAGTAGAGTGCGTCCGTTGGAAAGGTTGTCAACTGTGGCAACGATTTTCGCCAATATCGCCGGGTGTCTGTATGAATTGCATGTGACAAGTGTTCCGATTCTTATCTTGGACGTCACGGCGGCTAAGGCACTAGCTAGGGTCCAAGCCTCATAGCAATCACGACTTTCCGATTTTTCATCCAGAAAAAGGTGATCTCCGATAGTGACAAGATCATAGCCAAGCTCCTCAGCTTTGAGTGTAACTCTCTTGGCATGGTCATAGTTGAATCCAAACTGTGGAGCTATGTGAACCGCAAATCGGATCTTCATGTACTCCGCCTCTCACCAGAATGAGAAGATTATCAGCGATCTCCATCTCCCAAGTATAGTCATAATCGTATTGAAGCTCAATTCGGTATTTGACCTTTTAGAAACCATAAGCACGCATGAGAAGACGGGAGCGAATGAGTGTTCCTGACAGTTTCCAGAATTGTCTTGGAGAATGCCCTTCTAACAGTGACGCATGATGTGTTTTTTTTGGTTGCCATACTTGCGTCAGAATGATCCTTGGCAGGGTCTGCGCCTTGGCAATGTGCTGGAAATCCCTTAAAACAGAGGTCTGAGGAAACTCAGCGGCAACCCACATCAATTCGCATGGTTTCGCTACTTTGGATCGTCTTTATGGTTCCTTGCTATTATCCAGTAGTGTCTTTCTTTACCAATAATCAGGTGTTTGCCTGAGAGTAAGCGGATTCCAGCGCTTTTCACCATCTGTAAAGCCTCTTTAAGGCTGTACTCACTCCAGAACATTCTGGCTCCGAAATACTCGTCTTCTCCTTCCCATTCATCAGATCCAAGACAGACTAGCATTAATCCCCCTGGTTTCAGGATTCTATGAAAGCTTTGGTATAGTGAAGCATGCATCTCTCTTGGTATATGGATGATGGAATAAAGGGCCACCAAACCATCAAAAGAATTATCTCGGAAACCTAATCTTGTCATGTCTCCCTTGATGAGGGCTGCCTCTGGAACACTTTTCTTAGCCAGCCTAAGCATGTTTGCTGAAAAATCAACTCCTACAACCTCAAACCCAAGCTGGAATAGCAATCTCGCAAATGGAATTCCTGCACCACAGCCCGCGTCTAGTATCCTTGCACTCTTGGATAGATGGCTGGAAAATTCCTTGAGAACTTCAGCGTTGTCAAAGGTGTGCCTATATGCCTGATATTCTCTGGCTATCTTGTCATATCCCTTTCTGACGATTTCCTTTTTCTCATTCACTTTCTTGAGCTCCAAACCTGTTTTGTCAGTGTTCTTTGTTTTCCCCCATCATCAGCTCTCTCCCAATTAGACCATTGAACAACCATTGATACATAAATAATCTTTCTCAGCGATTCTCAGGTTGATCTTTCTTCCAAGCATCAATGGTGATAACGGGAGGATGTTGTTCTCCGTATCTGTCGAGCCTCTTCTCACACTTCACATATTCTCGTCTCAAGTTCTCTCGTCTTGCTCTGTCTTTTATTTTGTCAAGCATCTCGGGGGGAAACCATGCAAGATGATGGGGCATATTTACCTCAAGCAGCTTAGCATCAACCTTCGTTGCCCCAGCTTCTTTGACAATCCTCACCAGATCATTTTGTGAGAAATATGGAATGTCTCCTGCTTCAGGATGATTCAATGCGAGAAACACGCTTCTTCTGAGATTATACATCATTAAATGGGCTTTCTGAGCCTTGTTTCTTGTAATAGGAGAGCTTTCAGCAATGAAGACCCTTTCTTTGGACACTCTGAGCATCTCTTCGATTGCTTCAACACATGCTTTGCGGCTCTCAAAGCTTCTTATGCCATGAATGCAAACAGTCAAGTCAAAACAAGAATAGGGAAAAGGAAGCTTTCTAGCATCATCTTGAAGAGGAATCACCCTACTTTTTACTCCACCTTTTCCAACAAGTTTCCAGAAATCTCCCCATCTCCCTCTATCAAGTGCAACAACCCTTCCCTTTTCACCCACCAGGAAGGCAAGTGGAATGGTGGATATAGCCTGAGGACCACAGCCTACTTCCAATATATTTGCTCCAGATGCAATTTTGGCGTGCTTTAGGATCATGTGTCTCTCAGCTATCTGCCACTGATACCAATCAGGTGGAAGCCTAACGTGAGGCTGATATGTCCCAATTCTCTTCAGAACCACTAGAAGTTCTGAGGGCATTTCATCGAGGACTTCATCAATACGTCTTTTCTTTGACATCCTTCTAGTTCCTCGCTGCAATTGTCATTTATGACTTGTGGAGGACTGAAACCGCGCGCGTAAATGGAATGTCTGCGTAATAAGCTCAAGACTGCGGCGGATCAAGGAGAAAACTTATAGTGTGTGCTCTTACATAAGACTCTCAAAGGAGAATGAGAAACCATGCCAGAAGCTTATGTACTGGTCAACACTGAAGTGGGCTCGGAAGACGAGGTTCTGAAAGGATTGAAAAAACTCAAGAATGTGAAAGAAGCTTACATTGTTTATGGAGCATATGACATACTAGCCAGAGTCGAAGCAGACAGCATGAATAAGCTTAAAGCGGTCACAACATTGGATGTGCGTAAGATAAACAGAGTTCAGAAAACTCTCACAATGATAGTTACATCATGATGGGCCCGCCATCAAGAATTGCTGATCCTCTAGATTCCCTCTTAGTAGAAATAGAATGTTCCGCATTTCCTCCCTTGTTTTCGATCAATCTGCATGCATTGCGTCTAAACGTGACCTTGTCATATCCGAGCTGAGCCGTGACCACGTCTCTGGCCACTTTTTCCCAGCATGCTAAACTAGCATGCCCACACTCTTTTGAACTGAGGTGGAAAATACGAGAATCAGCACGAAAGCGGCCAAAGACGCTGAGATTGCACCAATTATAGAGATCAGCATCAGACCTCCTTGGGAAGATTCCTGTAGGCTAGAGCGAATTGGAGACGTAGTGTGTATTCATTCTACGCTAGATCATGACCAGCTTGCGCACATTCAAGGGTGTTACCGATGAACAAGCCAGAAAAGATTAGCCAACTGATTGAAGGGGCAGAGACCTACATTAAATCAGGTAATCATGGAAAGGCACAACAGAAACTATACCAGGCCTTCAGCATGGCTAACAAAACACAGAATGTTGAGGCCACAAACAAGATCTTAGATCTCCTGCAAACAATTGGATTGCTTGCAACCAACCTTCAATATGTTGAGCTAAAACCGTTGAAAAATGAAGGTTTGATTCTGGACATTGGAGGTGGAGGAGAAGGAATCGTTGGTAGGCTGAATGGCGAACAAGTTGTCGCGATTGACACAAGAGAGGAGGAGTTAGAGGGAACTCAGAATGAAGCCCTGAAAGTCGTCATGGATGCCTCAGATCTGAAATTTCTTCCAGACTCTTTCCACATGTGTACAGCTTTCTTCTCGTTCATGTACATACCGAAGCGTAAACATCTGAAGGTATTTGAAGAAGTGTACAGAGTGCTTACAGAAAACGGAAAATTCGCAGTGTGGGATGTTAGGATTCCTGCTTCTGAAAGAAAGTTCAAGGAATTCATCGTACCTCTGAGGATCACGCTTCCTGATGAAGTGGTGGAAACGGGATATGGAGTGAAGTGGCAAGTTCAGAATATGGAACACTTCAAGCAAATAGCGCATCAAACAAGGTTCCAAGTAGTGAATGAATGGAGCAGAGAGGAAATCTTCCACTTGGAGATGATCAAACAAGGATAACCTATCTCCCTGGAAAGAACGATTGTGATTTCTGAGGTGATTCTGAGAGATAAATTCACTTGAAGGCTGCAAACTCTAACTTGCTGCAGCCCTTGACAGAGTAGGCAGTTTATATTGTGAGTCTGTGAGGTAGTTCCTGAAGTGGGCTTGCACTACTCTTATGAAAGGGAAAAACTGCCTACTTCCGAAAGTGCCTCTACGAACATAGTACACTGCTGGAAATATAGGATTAATAGGTATCCATGCTCTTTCTATAAAACAGTGGCACTCTGATAAACTGTGCTGAAGGAGCTGAGATGTGCGTATGTATGGTGAAGATGCGAGTACTGAAGAAGACATATTTCAGCTTCTAGTGGAAAAAGAAGGGAAAAAGAAGAAAACCCAGCGAGATGAAATTCTCAAGTCGTTGGGAGTAGAACGATTTTTCGATGAGGGAACCATCACTATAAACCAAAAGACTTGCCAAGGACTTGAATGCGAGTTGTGTATTAAAACGTGCCCCAGCAAAGCATTATACTGGAAAGATGGGGAGATTGGCATACTTGAAGATCTTTGCGTCTACTGTGGGGCTTGCGTCCTCTGCTGCATAGTTGACGACTGCATCAGAATCACGAGAAAACGCAGCAACGCAGCGACTGAGAGTTTTAGCAAGCCTTCTGACGTTATCCTTGTGTGCCGCAAGATCAATGCAAAAAAAAGACATCAGGTTGTCGAATCGCTTTCTTCAGACGCGGAAGCCTATCTGAAACGCTACGGCTAACTAACGCTCAATTCATCGCACTTTATTCTCTTCAGCTCTTAGTCCATTTCTCATCCAAGTATCTGGGGATGTCAGACGAGTCTCTAGGGCCGACCATTACTTCCCATCCGCTTGCTTCTTCAATTTCTCCGCTCAGTCGTGCAGCCTTGCCGGGGATGATTAGTTTTTTATGCTTCACCTTCGTGTCCACTTGTGCTTCCTTTAAGGCTTCAGCCACCTTTTCTGCAGTTAGCTTGCGTCCAGCCACTGCGCAGTCCACCGCTATTCCTTCCGAGTCAACTACTATGAGATAAGAGTCGATGCCAGCTGACTCTATGTCTGAAGCTACTGTGTAGTACGTTAGCGCGAAGTTTGTTGTGAACATGACTGGTGAGCCAGCGTTGGGCTCTCCAATCACTCGTAATCCGGGGTCCACCGCTACTGGTTTCCGCGGGTCTGTGTAGATGTTTTGTCTGAGAACCACATTTGGGAGTAGCACCCATCCTTCAACGCTGTGAAGAATGAGGAGATCAGCGTAACGATTGATGAGGGTTGCAGCCAGCCAAGCTTCATTCCACTCAGCAACCTTCTTTTGAGCATCGGCACTTTGAATCCACGCAGTGATGGGAGTGCCTATTATTGGATAGCCAAAGATGGAATCACCCTTTTTCGCCGCGGCTCGTCGTATCATTGTGAGGTTGCTGATCATGTCTCCAAACCCTGCTCCAGGTAAGGTTCCTGGATCCAGCAGTAGATCTTCTACGCCGTATGCGAACAAGGTCTTTGACAATGAACGGAGAAGCTTGAGGTCGTTGGGGGCAAAGATCGCAAGTGGACAATTATACATCAACGCAAGTTCAGCCATCTCTTTCCAGTTGTCTTTCGTGGCTGCGTAGAGGAGAGGCCGCTCCTTAGGAGCTGCCATCAAGCCTGCCTCCAAGATTGTGGGATCAAAAGAACAGAACACAAGTGGGAGTCGAGTGTTCTGCACAACCTTCTTCACTGTGTCAGCAAACTTGGCTGGATCACCTGAGACAGATCGAATGGCCAACATGTTTAGTCTCAGGGTTGATCCTATGTACTCATATTCGAACTGCTGCGTCTTCTGTACTCGATCTAGCAATTCTTGTTCAGTCATTTCATCAGTGATGTCGATTGCGATTGCAGTTGGATTTGCATACGTGAATTCGTGGCGGTACATGACATGTTTACCGCCTACCCTTATGCTTCTCTCTCCAGACCCGATTGTCACTTCTCTTATTGGAGGTCTGAGCATTTCCCACAGTTCGCTGTAGGTTTTCTGGTTTTCATCCTTGAGTAGTGGGGCGCACTGTTCCAGTGTAACTTCGTGATTCACTAGTTTTGTGGCATATGCCATGCAGTTTTCTTCGCCACATTCTTTGCAGTTGGTTTTGGGAAGCAGCATATAGACGTCAATAGGGCTGATCTCCTTTATGCTAGATTTCCTGCGTTCACTGGACATCCATGTTTCCTCCTCACATTTTGGTAGATACCCAGTTCTCAATCATTTTGGCGTCACCAGGTTCCACGTGTGCCAGCCTGTTTATCGTGTTCTTTAAGGTTCGAACTGCAGCTGGGTGCATCATCATGAAGAGATCGACACCTGCCAGCAGTAGAGTTAGGGCGGTGACAGTTTCCCAAATTGGGCCTCTCAACTCTCTAGGTCCCCATTTTGGATCCAGTTTTTTCCATGCTTCTCTAGCTGCCCAAGCGTTTGTGGTTCCTGAAGACATGGGATGCTGTAGTTCTTGATCGCCCATCAGGGCAGCTAGTCTGGCTCGCTCCATTATTGTGAAAGCGTAGTCCAAACCATATCCTAGAGCTGCAGTTGTGGTGTCCATCACTATTTGTTCTTTTGGTAGGAAATCGTAAAGACGCCTGTTTAGCTGTCTCGCTTGGTTCAAATCCATAGGCGTGAATGAAAGGATTGCATGACCATGCTCCTTTGCAGCAGCGCAAGCTCGCTCAATGTCCATATCTTGAGTCACTGAACTGAGTAAGAAACGTTCGCCCTCTCCTATCTCTGCAACTCTCTCAAAAACCTCAAGATCCTTTTTTGGGTCGCCACAGCCTCCTATGATTAGAGGCACTTGTAC
>CP070683.1:1095987-1101201 GCA_020352645.1 Candidatus Bathyarchaeota archaeon
CCAGGCAGCTACAGGCTACACCACCCCAACTTGGCGCGATCTATATGATTTCTGCCAAGTCCTCAAGGCTGCTAGTATTTCCGACACTGAGACAGATGAAGCCGCACAAATGGTTATGGACACACTGCTGAATGCGTGTATTGCCGAATGGCACGATATAAATAGTCCTGACCTGCATGGACTATCCATCTACTTGCCCCCTTCCTATGATCACTACGTCACTTGGTACTCTCAAAACGCAATCCAATGGGTCTCAGACACTGTTTGGGACGAGTTTGTGGATGCGCTCTTCTTAACCTATTATCCAGGAACCTTGTCGCAAGAATCATATGCTGAGGTCTGCTACTCGTTGTCTGACAATGATACTGACGATTATCTGGACACTATTCATGTTCATGTAGATGCTGATACAACAGGCAGCACCTGCAATGTTTCTATGCTCGGCCAGTTGATCAATTCATCTGGAAGCATTATTGACACGGACAATACATCTTGGATCATCACCGGTCACAATGAAGAATGGGGTGATCTGAACCTCAGTGTACCTCAGGGAAGCGAGGAGGACTGGTATGACGTGGAACTTTTTCTTTACGATGACTATGGCATTCTCGAGGACTATCATTACAGTGTTAACTACACTAATCTTCCTCAGATGATGCAACATGATGCATCGGTCAGCGAACTCTCAACAAGACCAATGATTGCTGGCCAGGGCTTTCCAGTGCAGATAAACGTCACTATATGGAACATAGGGCATTACACGGAAATGGTGAATGTAACAACTAGCGTAAACGGGACGATTATAGACACCACACAGCTGATTCTCCAAAGCGGTAGCATGACGTCTTTCACTATTTCTTGGGAGACATACGCTGAAAGTCTAGGTAACTATACAATAACAACACTTGTTCAACCAGTAGAAGGAGAAACGTCCATAGAAGACAACACTTCTACTAGCGACCCCGTGCTTGTAACGATTCCCGGCGATGTTGACGGAGATTGTGATGTTGACATCTTTGACATTGTAAAGATAGCCAGCGGTTATGGTTCGAGTGCCGGACAATCGAAGTACAATCCTTGCAGCGACATAAATGGCGACGGAAACATCAACATCTTCGACGTAGTAATCGCCGCTGGAAACTATGGAGAAAGCTGGTAAACCCCTCCCCTTTTTCTACAGTTCTCTCCCTAGATGACGACTAATCCTCTTCTGAGGAAGGCATAAGCCAGTAGAAGTGAGGTCTGATTAAACGTCTATGCAACACAGAGATGAGAACCATTAAAGACAAATCTGTAACGGTGAAATCGTTTCGCCTTGAATGCATGAGCAAATTTAAGAAAACTCTCTTAAGACTAGGAGTTTTTTGCTAAAAATCCTTATAGAGTATTCCGTGCCTCAATCACTTGGAGCTAATGATCCGCTCAAGGAGTAAGTGAGGTAGAAACCATGTGCGGAATCTTCGGGTGTGTGCTTAAATCCGGCAGCGCAGCACCAATAATTCACAGTGCTTTGAAGCGACTGGAATATCGAGGTTACGACTCGGTTGGTGAAGCAACAGTAAACATGGGAAAACTGTTCATCAAGAAAGATGCAGGAAAGATCGATGAGGTTCACAGCTTGTTGAACCTTGACGATTTGCCTGGAGAAATCGGCATTGGACATACTCGCTGGGCAACTCATGGAGCACCTTCCAGAGTAAATTCCCATCCCCATTTCAGCTGCTCAGAACCGCCCAAGATAGCTGTCGTGCATAATGGCATAGTTGAGAATTTTATGGAGCTCAAGAAGGAGCTGGACGATGCGGGCCATGTCTTTAGGTCGAAGACAGATACTGAAGTGATTGCTCATTTGATAGAAGAAAATATCGGCGAAAAAGAACTCGCACTGAAAACTCCCAGTTCCTCGCCTTTTGAGAAGGCGATTTTCAATGCCATCAATCGCCTTCAAGGTTCTTTTGCAGTAGCTGTTGTTTCATCTTATGAGCCAAATAAGGTATTTTGCGCTCGAAATGAGAGTCCTCTTGTTTTGGGTGTCGCAGAAAACGCGTTCTATTTTGCTTCAGACATTCCAGCGTTTCTCCCGTTAACAAACAAAGCTGTTTATGTAGAAAACGGAGAGATGGCAATCCTCAGCAAGAACGCATTTGAGATAAAGAAAATATTCGACGGCAGCTCTGTGACTCGAGACTTGAAGCAGATCGATTGGGCACCAGAAATGGCTGAGAAACAAGGGTACCCACATTTCATGATAAAGGAGATTTACGAGCAACCACGCTGTCTTCGTGACACACTGCGCCTTCAAGACAAGTATTTGGAGTTGCTAACCACTTTTCTAGATAGAGCCCGTGAGGTAATTATGGTGGCTTGCGGTACATCATACCATGCATGTCTAGCTGCATCATACATGTTCTCAAAGCTCTCTTTCTTGGCCACTCACCCCGTAATAGCTTCCGAGTTCACCGGACAGCATGGTAAATCAGTAAATATTGATAGCACCATCCTTGCTGTCAGTCAATCAGGTGAGACAGCTGACACCTTGGCTGCGGTTGAAACCGCTAGACAGAGAGCAGCTACAATCCTTGGACTGACGAATGTTGTCGGCTCCACTTTGACTCGAGTCTCCAGAGTCTACCTTAGTCAGCAATCCGGTCCTGAGATCGGCGTCGCTGCAACAAAGACCTTCACGTCTCAACTATCTGCACTGTCTCAACTTGCGCTTCGCCTAGCTAAGAAACGAGGTAAGATCTCGCAAGAAGACATAGATATCCTAGATGAGAAAGTAAGAAGAATCCCAGACATCGTGGAAAAAATAATCGAAACACAAAAGGAGAAAGTCAAGAAACTCGCAACAAAGTACAGGGACAAGAGCTGCTTCTTCTTTCTAGCTAGAGGAATAAGCTATGCAACCGCTCTCGAAGGGCGACTAAAGCTGATGGAGATCGCCTACATGCCAGCAATTGCGTTTCCTGCAGGAGAAAGCAAACACGGACCCATCAGTCTCATAGAAAAGGGGTTTCCAGTGGTTTTCGTGTGTCCACCAGATCAAACGAGAAAAACTGTGATTGGCAACATTATGGAAATGAAAGCACGAGGAGCATTGATAGTAGCAATTTGCGAAGAGAACGACGAAGAGATAATCAGAATTGCCGATGATTACATCGAAATACCGAAGGGAATTCCTGAAATTTTGTCACCTATTCCTTACGTAGTGCCGCTTCAGCTCTTCGCCTATTACATGGCCATCGAACGCGGTTGTGATCCTGATATGCCTCGAAACCTAGCGAAATCTGTTACAGTGAAGTAACTGCTTCTTTCCAGATCTCCGATGGCTCCCTAAATTCTTAAGGAACCTCAAGACATTGTAGATTGAGCGACCAAACATGAATAGAGATGAGAAGGCCTGGGAGCAATTGGTAGACAGTCTTCTGAAGCAAGGCACTATTCATTCCAACGTAGTCGCTCGATCCATGAAGTTTGTGCCTAGACACCTTTTCCTTCCTGAGCGTTCGGTTGAATATTCTTCAGTGGACGCTCCACTGCCAATAGGCAGCGGGCAAACTGTCAGCGCACCTCACATGGTTGCTATGATGAATGAGGCTTCAGAGCTGCGAGCAGGACATCGTGTTTTGGAGGTAGGCTCCGGTTGCGGCTGGCATGCTGCAACAATTGCAGAGATCGTTGCCCCTAAGGATACTCCCAGGTCAGAATGGGGCCACGTTTACACAGTGGAAATACTGGCTGAACTGGCACAGCTCTCTAGAGACAACATAATGCGCAATGGATATGCTGATCGTGTTACTGTTATCCATGCAGATGGATCTTTGGGCTATCCAAGCCAGAGTCCATATGACCGAATCTTGGTCACGGCTGGTGCCCCAGAAATTCCTGCACCTCTTGTGGAGCAACTGAAGGTTTCCGGCATTCTAGTAATACCAGTTGGCAGCGTCCACCTGTTTCAATCCTTGGTCCGAGTTCGGAAAGGCTCAGAAGGCGAACTAGCCAAAGAAAATCTGGGCGGAGTAGCATTTGTCCCATTGACCGGTCGATTTGGTCACAAGATCTAAGTAGAGCTGCCGAAAAACACGTCAAGAGTAGTTCTAGCCTTCTCCTCCATGATTCCCTTATTTATCTTCACAAGAGCCCTTTTTACTCTCTCCTCTGAGAAATCACGTTCTCGACACAAGAAATCTATGAGCCCATAGACGTCAGGATCTAGCCACCTTAAAGTGAAGCTGTCCGTCACCCTAGGATGAAGAAACACATCCCTTATACGCTGGGGCTCCACTGGAAAGCTAACATCTTCAAGATGTTTCAACACACCATCGAGACTTCCATGCTCCCTAATAAGCTTAAGAGCTGTTTTTGGACCCACGCCTCTAACTCCCTCTGGATTGTAATCTGTGCCGACAAGGATGCCTAAGTCCACAAACTGCTCGTAGCTTACTCCAAGCTCGTTCAGGACTTTGTCAAGCTCAACAACCTCAGGAACGACGTCTACATAAACTGCCTTTCTTGGAAGTTTTCGTCTTCCGCTTATCGTCACATTGCGAATGAGAGATGGCGCTCCAAAGAGAAGTGAGTCATAGTCTTGGCTAACACAGAAATCAGTAGCTTTCTTCTGAGTCATGTACGCAGCTTGGGCTTCTCCCTCGCTTGGTGCCTGAATCCATGGAATACCCAACAGTTCAAGAAGTCGCTTACTGTCCTCCTCCATGTAGTCCTTCAATCTAGAGGTTGCTTGAGCATAGCTATGAGCTTCTTCTATTCTTCCCTCCGCGAGTGCTTTCTCATATTTCAAAGTTGCTTCCTCTTTCGTTTTCATTCGACGTTTGATTTCGACTTCCTTCATAGCTGGAGGAGTGCCATCGAATACATAGGCCACTTTTATCCCGATTTCGACGAGGTTTGAAGTGCGATAGAGCAGACCACTAAGATGGCTTGTGATTCTACCACTCTTGTCCTTCAACGGCGTTCCGTCAGGTTGCCGAATTATGGCCAAGAACTGGTATAAAGCGTTGTAGGCATCCACAGCGATAGATTTCCCTGTTAAATCATGTAAACTAACTTGGGTTTTCGGAATCAAATCCTTAAGATTGACTCCCAAAAATGTGGCACCGTTATAGAAGGCGATAGAACATCAGATAAGCATTGTCATATGCCTTATGCGAAAAGGTTTTTAGCTTAGCTCGGTGATTCTTGTCAAGCAAATGAGTT
>CP070683.1:1101301-1116971 GCA_020352645.1 Candidatus Bathyarchaeota archaeon
ACGAAATTCGACAGAAGACCTGATGCATCCATTCGAGAAATAGCCTTCGAAGCATTCAAGGAAGCGGTGGAGGACGCTCAGGTCACAACCAATGAAATTCAAGCATCTATAGTCTGTTCCGCTACACACTATGATAAACAAAGAACCCCTGCTGGCGTAATTGCTGAATACCTCGGCCTAAACCCCCAACCAACATTCAACGTAGAAGCCGTCTGTGCTTCAAGTGGTGTTGGGCTGCGAATCGGCTGGTCTTTCATTAGCTCCGGCCTACATGACACTGTAGCAGTTGTTGGCTTCCAAAAAATGACCGAACTGAGTTCAGCGGAAGTCCAAGAAGTGATGGGGCGATCAGGCGACGTGATGTGGGAGTCACCTTTCGGAACCACTATGCCTGCTTACTTCGCCCTATACGCCAAATCCCACATGCAAAAATATGGAACAACCGAAGAACAATTGGCGAAAGTAGCCGTAAAAAACCATTTTTACGCAACCAAAAACCCCAAAGCAATGTTCCAAGAAGAAATCACTGTCGAAGACGTTTTAAAATCAAGAATGATTGCTAGTCCATTGAAGCGATACGATTGCTGTGCCAACTCTGATGGTGCCGCATGCATAATATTGGCAAGTGAGGACGTAGCTAGAAAGGTGACAGACACCCCGGTTTGGGTTGCTGGGCTAGGACTTGCGTCGAGCCCCATGGCGTTGACTAGCAGAGGCCCATCATATGCCTCCTTTGACTGCTCAGTTAACGCGGCAAAGCAAGCGTATGGAATGGCGAGGATTAAACCCAAAGACGTAGACATAGCTGAGGTTCACGACTGCTTCACAATAACAGAAATCATAAACTACGAAGATCTAGGCTTTTGTGAGAGAGGTAGAGGAGGCAAACTGGCAGAAGAAGGACAAACCTATCTAGGCAGCAAAATACCAGTCAATATCGATGGAGGCTTATTAGCGAAAGGACATCCCGTCGGAGCAACAGGCGCCTCACAGATAAGAACACTCGTGAAACAACTCAGAGGCGAAGCAGGTGAAACTCAAGTGAACGGGGCAGAAATAGGATTAGCCCACAATCTCGGAGGAATTGGCATGTATTGTGCCGTAACCATACTCAAAACTTGAGGTGAAAAAAACTATGAGCTTCGCGAAATTCGGAAAAGTAAGCTATGTGTCGGAGACAAAGCTACAGGAATTCGAGACAAAACTTGAAGCGGGCAAGATAATGGGAACTAAATGCAAGAAATGCGGGCGACTATATTTTCCCCCTCGAGCTGACTGCGATTGCATGAAGGGGGAAATGGAATGGGTAGAACTGAGCGGTAACTGCAAGTTGATGACCTTTACTACTCTTCATTTCGCGCCTGCGAGTTTCCGTTACGAGGTTCCTTATACTCTCGGGGTGGCACAATTTGAGGAAGGCCCTACAGTACTAGCTCCTTTAAGTAAAGAGCTTGGGGAAGACGAGATAAAGATAGGCATGAGCTTAAAGCTTGTTCCAGTTGAGCTTATGGGCGGTAGAATGATCTATGAGCTGAAAAAGCTGGAGAGCCAGTAGTCCAGTCCACTAGATATCAGCTGGTTCGCATTGACTTTACGAACCAAAACAATCAACCTGCTTCAGAAAATCGTTGGAACAGCAAACATCTTAACAGACATCGAGGACCTCTACGTTTATTCTTTCGAGCAAATCTATCGCGAAAGATGTGTGCCCAAGTTAGGTGCGGTAGTCAGAACAAAGTCTCCAGAGGAAATCAGAAGACTGATGAGTTTGGCAGATGAAGAGGGTTTCATTGTCGCTCGACGAGGAAAGACCTTCAATTTGAAGAAGATTTCCAAGCCAATTGTGATCCTAGATGACTCCGAATCATGCAATCTTAAACCCCTAGTAGAATCTGAAAGAGCTTCGGCAGACATCAACGAATTCCGAGAAACTGAAAGCGGCACGCTGAAAAAGCTTGCTATTGCACAGAAGCTACTGTTTCTTAACAAGCCTACGACGAAATGCCAAGAATGTGATACATGTAGCAGTTATTGCACTGTAGCCTATTCGTTTGATCATGCTGAAACGTGGTCGGCAAAAGGAAGATTGCTCTTGATAAAAGCCATGTCAAGAGACGAGCTACCCATTTCCCCAAAAATCGTTGAAATTCTATATACTTGTAGTAACTGCGGGCTTTGTTTTGCTGAGTGTTTGCAGCATTCAGAATTTCAAGAAGCCATTAGAGCTTCTCGCCGACAAATTGTGCTTGAGGATATGGAGCCGCAGATTTTCAAAGCTGCTGCCAAGAATATCTTAGAAGCTGGAGACCCAGGCGGAGCGGCTTCTCAGAAGAGGCGTCTTTCTTGGTTAGCAGACACCTCGAAGCCACGCTCTGAGAAGGCTAATTTGCTTTATTGGGTTGGTTGCACCGTGGCTGCACGTACCCCAGAAACAGCAAAGGCAGTTACTAGCATTTTCAACCATAGTGAAGTTGGCTTTACTCTCCTCGGCGAAAGGGAAGGATGCTGTGGCTATGTTCTGTTGGCATCAGGTTTGTGGGATGAGGCAAAAAGGAACGCAATTGAGCTCATTGAAAAGGTGGAGGAAACCGGAGTAGAGTTGATGGTTACATCTTGCGCTGGTTGCTATTACACGTTTTCCAGGCTTTTTCCTGAGATATTGGAAGTCGAAATGCCGTGTGATGTGCTCCATGTATCGGAATTTCTGGAGGACTTGCTTAGCGAAGAAATGTTTGATTTTGATGGTGTTGATGCAAGAGCTACTTTTCATGATCCATGCTCTTTAGGCCGTCACGCAGATGTGTATGATGCTCCGCGAAACGTGCTGGGTAGAATTCCAGAGCTTCAGTTCGTTGAGATGCCTTTGAGCAAAAGCCGTTCCCGTTGTTGTGGAGGTGGTGGGGGACTTTGGTCGTATAACAATCAGGTTAGTATGGATTCAGCGCTTAATAGGTTGATGAAAGATGTCGTTCCGTTAGACGTGAATGTTCTAGCAACTGCATGTCCAACATGTCAGATCAATCTACGATATGCATCAATTAGAAATTCAATCCCGATCAAGATTTGTGACTTCGCTGAGGTTCTTGAAGCGGCTGTGAAGAAAGCTCATTCCTAGAATCTAGCTAGCGTTTTTTTCAGAATGTCGGAAAATTTCTCAGCGGCAGCTCGTCGTTTGCGTGTATTCAGCGTGTTTGCGTCAACATACTGCAGAGCCGCTGGCTCACAAAACTTGACACAGACAGGTTCACCATTGCAAAGATTGCATTTGATGACTTTCTTGGTTCTATCATCCACGCCAATGCTGCCGAATGGGCAGAATTGCACACACAATCTGCATCCAACACATAACTCATTGTCAATAACTAAGGCCTGTGTTTCAGTATCCCTTTTCACAGCATGCATTGGGCAAACAGTTTCACAAATCGGTACGTCGCACTGCTGACAAACCATTGGGATATAAATCCCTTCATTTTCCCACTTTGTCACGCGAATTCTCGATCTTTCCGGTGTACAAGTTTTTTCATTATGAATCGAGCATGTTATTTCGCAGAGTCTGCAACCCGTGCATTTTTCAGGATCGATGGCTAACATCTTCTGCAAGTCGAGTCCACCTCACATAAGATTTGACGGTTCTTTGTGGAGGCTCAGCTTCTTCAACGTATCCGTTCTGGGAATGCCGTTGTTATCCCACCCATGAAGTTCGTAATATTCATCAAGCATTTTGCTGAACCTTTCTCTGTCAATCTTCTTGTTTCTAGCTACGGGCAGTCCAATTTGTGTGGGCTCTTTGAAGTAACGTTCAGGTAGGTTGTCGTCCTTTCTTGAAAAGCCTTCACGTAAGTTGAACAATCTTTCGATAGTGTAGATTCTCTCTCCGATTTCCATAAGCTGTGCTTCTGAGATTTCCATTCCTGTTGCTAATTGAATGAGTTTTGAAAACTCTTTCCATTTGGGAGCATGCACTGAGCAGAAAACTGTTTGGAACTTGCACAATCCAATTGAGTCTGTAACCGCGTAGAGCCTTTCTTGCCACCAGACCATTCTGGGTTTTCCGTCATAAGAATTGTAATC
This sequence comes from Candidatus Bathyarchaeota archaeon, assembly GCA_020352645.1. GTDB lineage: Archaea > Thermoproteota > Bathyarchaeia > Bathyarchaeales > SOJC01. The sequence goes on from CP070683.1 coordinate 1,105,373, forward strand.
GGGAGCTACGGGGCCGCCATATAATTCTTCTAAAACATCTTCTGGTAAGCCATACATGTCTATAGCGGGGCGGCTTCGCAGGTGGTCAGCTCCCCTCGTGGAGGTTGCGATGCCTAAAGCAAAGCTTGGTGTTGGACGCTCGTCCGAGTGAAGGTTGCTCATACCTTTCACTTGAATAGCGTAGTATTCAGAGCCGTTGCCAATCTTAGGGATTGCCTTTCTGAATCCGTCTGCGAGCGTGTTTCCAAAGCCTTCCCGATGGGCGATGTTGGATATCAATTCATATAAGGCTTCTTCGTTACCCCACTCCAACTTTAGGCCGTTGGTTATTTTGTCGTTGAGTATTCCCTTCTCATAAAGCTCCATAGCCCACGCAATCAGCCCCCCAGTTTCCAACGTGTCAAGACCATACTTGTTAACTAGGTGATTGGCTACTAGGATTGTTTCCATTCTCTTGCAGTCAACCATCGTACCAAAGGCTCCTAGTGAGGTGTATTCTGGGCCTTCCCCATAGAGTGGTGCATGTGGACCTTCTCTCAGTATGTAGCGATGTCTGCAGTGAACAGCGCACCCGTAACATCCTGAAGTACCAATGGAGTAACGGTCGATGTTCTCAGGTTCTAGGTCTTGACCTTCCTCCAGTCTATTGAGTTGGAAGTTTCTTGTTCTGATTAAGCCTGTCGTGTTTGTGTTGCTGTAAATTATCATTGTGCCCCATCGTGACTGTGCTTTCGACCAGCGGGTGCTTGTGATCATGTCGTTCATTTGCCTGCAATATTCAAGAAGTTCATCGGGATGAGCAAACTCGAGGGGGGTAGTTCCTCTGGCTGCGATAGCTTTAAGATTCTTCGAGCCCATCACGCAGCCCATGCCAGTTCTTCCAGCAGAGTTTTTCATTCCGGTTAGTATGTTGGCAAATCTTACCAAGTTTTCGCCAGCTACACCGATGACCAAGGATTTCACATTCTCATCATCTTGGTCCTTTCTTATGATTGTCTGTGTTTCAAAAGTGTCTTTACCCCAGAGATGCGAAGCTTCTCTGATTTCGATTTCATCGTTCTTCACTAGAAGATAAACAGGCTTTTCTGCTTTTCCAGTGATTACAAGGTGATCAAAGCCAGTGAATCTTAGCTCAGGTGCAAAGAAGCCACCTAAGTTAGAGTCGCCTATGGCTCCTGTGAGTGGCGACTTGGCTGCTATGTCGCATCGCCCAGAACCTAAGCAAGGTATTCCGCCCAGTAGCCCTGCTCCAACAAGCAACACGTTTTCGGGACTTAATGGGTCGATTTCCGGCTTCAAATGGTTGTAAAGCATGTACATGTCAATGCCTCTGCCACCCAAATACAAAGTTCGCATTCTTGCTGGCACGAATTCTTGAGAGAGTTTCCTTGTTGACAGGTTTATGTACGCCACTTTCCCTTTCAAGACCATTTTCATCGCCTAATCGGTACTTATGCTAGTCCTCTTACTTTGGCTTGATTTGGTGTTGGCCAAGATATTCGATATTTTGTTTTGCATTTTGGGCATATTGCTGTCTCTGCTTTTGGCAAAACTGGGAATCTCTTCAGGCAGTTTAAGCATCGGACTTCACTCATTCTGTCACACCTCTCAACCTCCGCCAACTGGAACTGTGATTATTATCAGATCGTTGTCTTTTAATTTCATTTTAGTGTCTCTTACATTTTGACCGTTTATCATCACAAGTGTGTTGATGTCAACTTGCCCAGTTTTCTTGTCAACCGTTTCTTCAAAGTCTTTACCATACTTTCTTGCCAAAGTATCAAGAATTTCTCCAAGTGTAGTTTCCGACCGAATGTCTTGAATGAGTTCTTTTCTGCCAGCTATTTCTCTGAACATGGCGAAGAACTGGATCTTGACTCGAAAGTTCATAAGCTTCACAAGTTGACGAGTTCTAGAAGTAATAAAATTGGAGAGCTTTATTATTGTTGCGGAATTAATATTACTGAGACCACATTTATATAACTTATAGAGCAGTTCAACTCTTTGAACCATAGGATGATGGAGTATTTGGAAATTAGGAAGCTGCAGAAAATCAAAGGAGGAAGCTTCACACTTTCGATTCCTAAACAATGGGTGGACAGGAGAAAACTGAAGAGTGGGCAGCAAATGGCCATTTCGGAGGAAGATGATGGATCGCTCAACATTTACCCCGTAACCACACCTTCAGAAAAACGATTGAAAGCCACGCTTCAGCTGGAAGAGTTTTCTGAGATCAAAGCACTCGAATACACTGTTGCCACTTACTATATCCAAGGAGCAGAGCGAATCGACATTATTTCCAAGAAGATCATTCCCGCTGAATTGAAGAGAAAGCTGAAGCTCTTTCGTCTCGCGTTGCCAGGTGTGGAAGTTTCTGAAGAAGGGGCGAATATAATCAGCTTCCAAGCCTTGATTGATCCTGCTGCATTTCGCTTGGAGTCACTGTTGAGTAAGACTTCTGTATTCTCCTTGCACCTGCAGGAAGATGCTGTAAACTCGGTGATGAATTGGGATTTTCCCCTTGCAAGAGAGGTCATTGAGCGTAGTGGAGAGGCGTTGCGGCATTATCGGCTTACGATTCGGCAGGTCGCTCTAGCAAGTATAAGTAGAACCATTGCTAGGGAAATAGGCGTTAGCAGCCTTCGTGAATGTGTCACCTTTGCACTGATGGCTAGGGACCTTAGTAGGCTGGTTTATCATTGTTCCCAGATTGCCACACACGTTCTCTCCCTTGAACACGAGAAGAAGGTAGATCGTAAGATCCTGAATTCTATGGAGAGCTTGTCTAAGCTAGTGTATGCCATGCAGGAGGATGCTGTTCGATCGTTTTTGGAGAAAGATGGGAAGCTTGCGGTTCAGGTTCTCCTCAAAATGAGCGATGTTAGGAAGAATGAGGAGAGTCTTCTGAAAGAGGTTATGGCGAAGGTTAAGGACGCTGACACTGCTGTTACTATGGGCTTAATAGGCAGGGATCTGCGAAGGATAGCTGGCTATTCTGTTGCCATTGCGGATGATGGCATGAATCGAATACTTACTCCATCATCCGAGCGCACCAGATAGATTCAAAACGATAGAGGCTATTTCTATTAAAGGCAATTGGGCTTGTGCAGATTTGCTGGGGACCCAGCCAGATTAGGATCACGTTGTAGGTCTTGGATCTTTGGAGTTTCGCCTAAGAAAGTCTACCTAGGTAAGCAAACACTGAATTTTTATATAACAATCCACTGCTATTAGCCACTACGCGAAAAGGGGATAGTGAGCAACGTGGCTTTAGATTGGTTACCCAGAGAAAAAGAGCTTAGGAGCCATGATCTTCACGGGACACAGCATTGGGGAAGCGCTGCTCCGCGCACAATCTACGAGAAGCGCCCCTTAAAAGACGTTGATGGAAAGATTGTTGATGACCTATTTGTCTCTTGGATCATTCTAGACAATCCTCGGCAGTATAACTCCTATACAACAGAGATGGTGAAAGGTGTCATAGCAGGTTTTGAAAACGCTTCACTTGACAGAAGCGTCGTGGCAGTCGTTTTCACAGCAGTTGGCTCGTCCGCGTTCAGTACCGGCGGAAACACCAGAGAATATGCTGAGTACTACACAATGCGACCCCACGAGTACGGCGAGTACATGGAGCTCTTCAATCATATGGTGGATTCCATCCTCATGTGCAAGAAACCAGTAATAAATCGGGTAAATGGGATGCGTGTCGCTGGTGGACAGGAAATGGGAATGGCTTGTGACTTGGCTGTTGCTTCTGACCTAGCGGTTTTTGGCCAAGCAGGTCCTAGGCATGGCTCTTCGCCAGACGGCGGTTCCTCAGACTTCTTGCCATGGTACTTGAGCATTGAAGATGCTATGTGGAACTGTGTCTCCTGCGAATTATGGAGTGCCTACAAGATGAAAAGATTGGGAATGATAAGCAAAGTGGTCCCAGTAATTAGGGATGGAGACAAATGGATCCGCAACCCAGCAGTAATCCTCGACAGCTATGTGGAAGACGGGGAAATCGTATTCGGTGAGTTCAAAAAAGGCGAAGAGTACAAGAAAGCTATGACTTACATAAAGGAATCACAAGAGCAGAATAGAATCAACTTCGAGTTTCTGGACAAAGAGATAAACAAGATAGTTTGGACATTTGCAAACCTATTCCCAGGCTGCTTAATCAAAGCAATGGACAGCATACGCGCAAAGAAAAAGTTCTTCTGGAATCACACAAAAGACTACAATCGCCACTGGTTAGCAGCCAATATGAACTATGAAGCATTCCTGGGCTTCCAAGCTTTCAACACCAGAAAGACAACGGGAAAGGACACAATTGACTTCATCAAATTCCGCCAACTGCTCGCAAAAGGGAAACTTTCAGATGAAGAAATGTTTGAAGCAGTGTTACCTAAACCAAAAAGGTAACAAACAGGAAAACAGGCGAAAAAGCAAAAATACATGACTTCCGAGTTGCAGGTAGGGTTAATGAAAATGGTGAAAGCACCAGACAGAATACAGACTTGGCAGATGACAAGACCATGGACAAAAGACGAGGACACTGGAAAAAGCATCGAGGGTGAATTAAGGCTCACTGAGATTCCAGTTCCTCAGCTTCAACCCACCGATGTATTGGTCGAAATCGCAGGCTGTGGAGTTTGCCACACTGACCTTGGATACTTCTATGGAGGCGTACCAACAGTCACGAAGCCACCTCTAACCTTGGGACACGAAATTAGTGGCATCGTTGCAGCTGGAGACAATCGCCTCATTGATAAAAAAGTCATAGTGCCTGCTGTCATGCCTTGTAGAAACTGTCCCATCTGTTCCGCTGGAAGGGGAAATCGATGTCTATCCCAGAAGATGCCAGGAAACAGCCTGGGAGCCTACGGCGGATTTTCCAGCCACATTCCCGTTCCTTCTGCGGATTTATGTATCGTAGACGATTGTGCAGATTATCAACTGCCTGAATTAGCTGTGATTGCAGACGCAGTGACAACCCCGTATCAAGCATGTGTAAGAGCAGGTCTAAAGCGGGGAGACAATGTCATTGTGGTGGGAATAGGTGGTGTCGGTAGTTATGTGGTTCAGATGGCGAAGGCTTTTGGAGCAAAAACTGTAGTTGGCATCGACATCATTCCTGAGAAGCTTGAAAGAGCACTCCAGAATGGCGCCGATTTTGTGATAAACTCAAAAGGGAAAGATGCAAAAACTGTCCGAGGCGAGTTTCAAGAGATTTGCAGGGTCAACAATCTACCGAGTAAGTATGGATGGACAGTTTTTGAAGTAACTGGGGTCGCTCCTGGACAAGAGATAGCGCTCAACCTCTTATCATTCATCGGTAAACTGATCATCATCGGATTTGGCACACAGAAGAATGAGTATAGCATATCGAGGTTGATGGCATTCGACGCAGAAATCAAAGGTTCTTGGGGTTGCCTGCCCGAATATTACCCGAAAGTACTGCAATTAGTCCTGAACAAGACTATCAAGATTAGACCTTTCACTGAAACTCGACCAATGGGCGAAATAAAAGAGGTTTTCGAAGAGGCTCACACTGGGAAACTGATGAAGAGAGTTGTTCTGACTCCAGACTTCTAAATTCTCAAAAAGGCCTCATGATGCAGAAAAGCTGTTATTTTCCTTTCCAAGTTGGCTTCCTCTTTTCTAGGAAAGCTTTCAAGCCCTCCACTGCATCTTCAGTTTGCATTAGCTCTTTCAAATAAATGTCAGTTACACCGTCCAATGCCTTTACGAAATCCACATCGATTGCTTGATAGGCTGCCTTTCTCACCAGCTTGAGTACTATTGGGCTTAGATCTTTCAGCTTGCGAACCAATTCATCAACTGCTTTTGCCAATTTTTCTGCAGGAACCACCTTGTTTACGAGTCCCATCTCTTTTGCCTCTGCTGCGCTGATCGTGTCGCCTGTGAATATAAGCTCCAATGCTTTTTTCCTACCAATTAATTTGGGCAATAATGCTGCAGCTACAGTAGGTATTGCCCCAACTTTGATTTCCGGCTGTCCAAATCTCGCTTCGTCGGCAGCAACAACCATGTCACAAGCTATCGCCAGCTCACAACCACCACCTAAAGCCAAACCATTAACCATTGCGATCGATGGCTTGTGAAGATTAGTCAGCAAATGAAATATCCTATGGAACTTGGAAAGGGTGTCGTCGATTTTGTCTGGAAGGTGAGCACTTATGTCAACCCCTGCAGAAAAGGCACGATCACCAATGCCTGTAATGATCACTGCATAGATGTTTTCGTCAGCATTAGCCTTCTCAAGCATCGATGTAATCTCTTCAATTGCATCTACAGTTAGAACATTGAGTGGAGGTTTGTTGATGATTATTTTGGAAACTCCGTTCTCCACTTTGCAGATGACGCTTCTGAAATCTTGGCTCAAAGCATGACCTCCAAAGAGGCTATAGTTTAGCCAGCTTGCTTAATATGACTTCTCGTATGCAAATCATGTTTTTTCCTGATTCAGAAAAATATAAATGAGAAGAGAATTATATTTTCCTCTGCAAATTTATATAACAACATTGAAGTGGTTGCTTGATCGAGGAAATTTTCCAGAACTTCAGGGATTGGATAGACAACCGACATGAGTACGCCAAGGAATGGAAAGAAAGAACCAACAAAAAAATCGTAGGTTACCTCTGCACCTATGTACCGGAGGAAATCCTCTATGCTGCCAACATACTACCCGTTAGAATTCTCGGCAGCCATGAACCACCAACCGTTACCGAACCCTACATATTCGCAATGTTCTGCCACCTGTGCAGAGATTGTCTAGCTCAAGGACTTAAGGGAAGGTTCAACTACCTCGACGGAATCGTGGAGGGTCAGTCGTGTCTGCATCTAAGACAAACTTTCAACGCTTGGAGACTGCACATCCCTACAAACTTTGCACATTACATTCACGTACCTCACGGAATTCAGAACCCACACGCAATTCCATACCTTGCCCAAGAACTTGCCAAATTCAAGAAAGCTCTTGAAGACTGGACTGGGAAGAAGATAACCAACGAGGACTTGGATAGAGGGATAAACATCATGAATAGAAACAGAAAGCTAATGCGGAAAATCCAGGAGTACAGAAAACTGGATAATCCCAGAATCACCGGAATAGAAGCTATGGAAATGGTTCTTTCAAGTCAAGTAGTTGACAAACAGGAACACAGCAAGCTTCTAAGCGAGCTTCTAGAGGAATTGCCCAAGCGAAACCTCAACCGAAACTCTGGAACTAGATTGATGATTATCGGAAGCGAAGATGACGATAGGATATTCATGAAAAACGTTGAAGCGTTAGGCGCAACCTTTGTGATCGAGGAACATTGCACCGGTTCACGATACTTCTGGGATGACGTCATCCCACAAGAAGACAGGATTGCTGCCATAGCTTCTCGCTATGTAAAGAGAGTTCCATGCCCTAGCAAAGATTGGCCAGAATTCACTAGAATCCAACATGCTGTCAAGCTTGCCAAAGACTTCAACGTTCAAGGCGCCTTAGTGATTCAGAACAAGTTCTGTGATCCACACGGAATTGAGATTCCGCCTCTGAGAGAGGCCCTAAAACAGGTTGGTGTTCAAACATATCCGCTCGAATTTGATGTAACTGTTCCATGGGGACAATTCCGAACCAGAGTTGAGGCTTTTCTTGAAACTTTGACAGGATTGGAGGAGCTTTTCTAAGGAGGCTTTTGAGTGACCCAAAAATATCCAACGGACCCCTTGAAAATCTGGAACGAAGCCAAGAATCTCAGAGGAAAGTACTACGAAAATTATCTAGACGCCCACGAGCTTGGAGGACTTCGCTGGGCAGGAGGCGCCTGGTCCTTCAGCTCGATTCCTGCTGGCCTCGGAGATGATGTTTACAGTATAACGGGAGAACCCCATGGTGCCACAATAGCTTTTTTCAAGGATTTCACTGCCAAATGCCATGAAGCTGTTGAAGCTGCAGGCTTTCCGCGCACACTTTGCGCCTACATGAGGAACTATTGGGGATCTATCCTGCTTGACAAATACCTTCGTGCCGATGGTGATGTGGTTGATAGCCATCCCGTACCAGACTTCATATGGCAAGATCACATCTGCTGCAGCCATGGAAAATGGTATCAAGTTGCAAGATGGCTTGAAGAAAAGAGGGGAAAGAAGGTACCGATGTATTGCGTGGACGTTTCAGTCGGCTACCCAATGGACAAACCTCTAGAAGAGTATAAGATAAACTATATCGTTCAACAATTGAACGATGGAATTGAATGGTTAGAGAAAATCACTGGGAGAACATACAACGATAGATTGCTTTGCGAAGCTGTTTGGAATGAAATCAACGCAACAAAGACCTGGGCTGAAATCTGCACCTTGAACCAAGCTGTCCCTGCCCCCCTAGATGAAAAGACCATGTATTCGCTCTATGTTATGGGAACTCTTATGAAACATCGACCAGAGTGTGTCACTCTTTACAAGAAGCTGAAAGCAGAGGTAGAAGACAGAGTAAGACGAGGAATAGCAGCCGTAGCAAACGAAAAATTTAGAGTGATTACCGACACACAACCTCCCTGGGGATTTCTGAAAATCTTCAGAGAAATGGAGAAATATGGAGTCGTTTCCGTTGGCTCCCTCTACACATTTGGATTGATTGGCATGTGGAAGTATCGCCCAGATGGGACATGGGCTCCAAAAGACCTCCCGCTTGAAAAACCGCAGACAAGAGAACAAGCAGTGAGAATGATTGTTGAATGGACTGTGGACAGACCTGAATGGGCACACTTCTATCTACCGGAAGCAAAGACAAAGATGATATTGAGCATCGTAAGACAGTGGAAGGTCGATGCAGTTCTGCTCCATTACAACAGAGGCTGTGAAGGCTTGAGTGTTCACATAGCTGAAAACCGTCACGGAATAATGAAAGCTGGCGTGCCAGTTTTCCCATTTGAAGGAAATATGGGTGACGAAAGAGAGTTCGACTTCACAGGAACCTTAGGTCGCCTAACAGCCTTCTTTGAGAGTATGGGATTAAAAAGACTAAGGGAATAGGAGAAGACAGAAATGATAACAGCTGGAGTTGACGTGGGAGCCAAATATGCAAAGATAGTGTTCCTTGAAGATGGAAAAACCACCCTCACGCGGGCAAGAGGAATCGTTGGATTTGACATCTTAAAGTCTGTAACTGCGGTTACTGAAAAAGCTCTGGTCAGTACGGGCTTAAAGCGTGACCAGATTGCTCAGATTGTGGCAACAGGAATGGGGAGAAAAGCTATTCATAAGAAACATCCGATAAACGCTGAACAAATAGTTCCAGAAGTCATGGCGGACGCAAAAGGAACACACCATCTGATTCCGACAGTCAAGACAGTAATCGATGTCGGAGCTGAAGAAGGAAGAGGAGTCAAAGTAGATGAAAACGGGAAGGTGAGAGACTTCGTCATCAATGAAAGATGTGCTGCAGGTGCTGGAACGTTCATTGAAACAATGGCAAGAGCCCTAGAAGTAGAAGTTGAAGACATTGGCCCACTTGCATTGAAGTCCACAGAAGCCATACCAATGAACGCTCAATGCTGCGTCTTCGCCGAGTCAGAGGTTGTAACCCTCATCCATTCAAGAGTTTCAAAAGAGAACATATCCAAGGCAATTCATGACGCTATGGCAGGCAGAATAGCTTCAATGGTTCTCAGAGTAGGCGTAGAAAAAGACGTGGTTCTAATCGGAGGAGTAGCACGAAACCCAGGATTCTTGTCGCCTTTGGAAAAGGAGCTAAACACCGAAATACTGGTTCCTGAACACCCACAATATACAGGTGCTCTTGGAGCAGCTTTGCTTGCACTTGAAACGGAGGGACAGTAATTGAGTGAAAAATCCAAGGAATTTTGGAGATGGCGAGAATACAGGCACACAATGCCCGACATGGACTGGCACGACGCAAAAATAGTCACTGCTGGAGTTGACATAGGATCAGTAGGCAGCAAGGCTGCTGTCATGCTTGACGGAGAACTTTTCGCTTACTCAGCTATGCGGACAGGTGGAGTAAGTGAAGAAACAGCAGTCAAAGCCATGAATTGGGCTATTGAGGAAACAGGCTTAAGAACCGAAAATGTTCATTACGTCGTAGGAACAGGCTATGGACGAGTGAACGTGCCCTTCGCAAAAAGAACGATAACAGAGATTGCTTGCCACGCAAGAGGGGCCCATTACATTTATGGACCAACTGTTCGAACAGTGCTCGACATTGGAGGACAAGACTGCAAAGCTATAAGATGCGACGAAAGAGGGAAAGTCATGTCCTTTCTCATGAATGACAAATGCGCAGCAGGAACAGGAAGAGGACTTGAGGTCTTTGCTGACCTAATCAGGACCCCAATCGAAGAACTTGGAAAGACTTCACTGGATGTGGGAGACGAACCACAACCAGTAAGTAACACATGCGTGATTTTTGCCAAAGCTGAATCTGTAGCTCTTCTGCGTCAAGGTTGGTCGAAAGAAAAGGTTTCCGCAGCTTACCATCTTGCTATGGTTAACCGAATAGTCGACCTGCTGATAAAAGTTGGAATAGAAAAGGACTTCGTTGTCACAGGGGGAGTCGCGAAAAACACGGGAATAGTCACCAGGCTCGAGAGCAACCTTAAGATTAAGCCCCTTGAGCCCAAGTTGGACCCGATTCTAGCTGGGGCCATAGGATCTGCAATGTTCGCCAAGGCCCTTTACGAGAAAGAAATAGGTCTGCGTTAAGAGGATAATGCAAGATGCAGGCTCATTATGGCTACAAGGATGGTTCCGGAGACTATTTCATAATCATTGACACCGACAAATGTAATGGATGCCAGAAGTGTGTCGACGCGTGTCCTTATGGCGTTCTTGAACTAATCGATGACGAATTCGACATTGAAGGAGGATTAATGGCAGCTGTAACTGAGAAACATCGCAAGAAAATCAAGTATAGCTGTGGACCCTGCAAGCCAGTGAGCGGGGAACGAAAACTTCCATGTGTCCTAGCATGTGAAGCTAAGGCAATGACCCATTCTTGGTAGGGATAACCTATCTCTGAAACTGTCAGACTCTTCATCAACGGCATTGAGGTTGAAGTTGATAAGGGTACGACCATTCTTGAAGCAGCCAGAAAAATCGAAGTTTATATCCCAACTATCTGCTTTCATCCCGACCTACCAGCTCCCAACAAAACTAAATCAACAGAAGCTGTTTATCGTGGCAGCGAGAAAATCCAAAGCGATACTTCTGAGATGGAGTTTGAAGGCTGCAAGCTATGCGTGGTCCAAGTTGAGGGCCAAGAAGAACCAATTCTCGCATGTTGTACTCCAGTTTCTGAGAGAATGAAAGTCTTCACCGAAACCAAGCAAATTCAAGAATCAAGAAGAGCTCAGCTAATGCGAATTCTAGCTAAACATCCACATGCATGTTTAATCTGTGCCCAAAAGGAAGGCTGTACAACAGAGCCATGCTCAACGAATGTTCCAGTGGATGAACGTTGCTGCCCAGAGTTTGGCAAATGTGAGCTGGAAAGAGTTGCGGAATACATTGGAATCAGAGAGGACACTTCCAGGTATGTCCCGCAAAACCTGCAAATAACAGAGAGTGCCCCTCTCTTCCTACGCGA
>CP070683.1:1117071-1123339 GCA_020352645.1 Candidatus Bathyarchaeota archaeon
GTGACAGACGCCAAACCTCCAGTGAAGATAGAGATGATGCCGCGATTCGAAACCAAAACTCCAAGCGAGCTGGCAGAAGCATCGCTTCGCTATTATGAAATCGATTTCCTGAGAGCAATCAAGGAAGACGGCACATTAGAAGAAGAATCCCTTGCTGAAACTATAAAGTTCCTAAGCCATTCTGTCGAAGACAAATTAAGAGGATATTGCAGGCGTGACACAGTGGAATACTACTGGAAGATCGTGGACAAAGCATGGGAGCAGGTGAGGCAAGCCAAAACATCAGAACTAGCCTCAAACCTTTACGATGAGCAACTGCTATGGCTGCTCCTAGACCCGCAACGTCAAGAAAAAACGGAAACAGCGTTCACCAATCGTGTCTTCGAACCCTCACCATTGTGGTTGTGGTACTGGTACAGCTACCAACACTTCCATCCACGGCCAACATACAAACCAGATATAGACACACCCAGCAAAACTGGATCTGCACCAAAAATACCTGGCGCGGACTTTGCAAACAACATTGCTACGGCAGTTGAGAACACGTCAGCCGGAATCGTAGCTAACTTGGAGAAATTCGCAAACGCAATAGTACCCCCTTCTCCGCCTTCAAAAACATCACACAAGCCAGCACACCCTAGATCAAACTGCGTCTGTGCCTGTGCAGCCTGTGCCTGTGCCTGTGCCTGTGTATCATGCGCCTGCGCGTGCGCAGGTGGAGGAGCAGGATGAGGAGGTGGACTCGTACTGAGCTTCCTTAGAAGAGTCTTCAAACACAGAAAGATACCTCAGGGACGTTACACCTACAGAGGTGAAGGAGAATTCGCGAAACTTGCCCTGCAGCTCCGAGTAGAGTCCAATGGCAAAGGCTTACTGGTCATAAACGCCAACACCGTACTTTACCTGAACGAAACGGCTACGGCTCACGCCTTCTTCTTAATGCAAGGCATGCAAGTGGAAGAAGCAGTCCATAGCATAAGGAACATCTACAAAGTTGATGGAGACATCGCTAAAGAGGAACACGAAAAGCTGATTTTCACAGTTAGTACCTTAGCTCAGACTGAAAAAGTATGCCCGGTTTCATATCTTGATGTAAAGCAGGTTGATCCTTTCACTGAACCGGTTTCAGCTCCTCTCAGAATGGATTTGGCATTGACTTTCAGATGCCAAAACAACTGTGTCCATTGTTATGCAGGAGGTCCGCGTGAAACGGCTGAGTTAGCCACTGAAAAATGGGAGAAAGTTATAGACAGACTTGGAGACTTGGGAATTTTCATTGTGACCTTCACGGGAGGCGAGCCGACCCTGCTTGAAGACCTGCCTAAACTGCTGAAGTATTCACAAGACAAAGGAATAGTCACGGGACTAATCACGAATGGTAGAAGATTAAAGGATAAGAAATATGTGAAGCTCCTTGAGGAATCAGGATTAGACTTCGTTCAAGTAACCCTTGAATCCCACAAGCCCTCTGTCCACGATAAGATCACAGGCAGTGAAGGGAGCTGGAAAGAGACAGTTGCAGGAATCAGAAACGCGCTACAAACACAGATATACGTCACAACTAACACTACGCTGAATCGCCACAACGCTAGCGGGTTTCTGGAAACAATTGATTACATAAAGAAGTTGGGCGTGGCTGCATTTGGCTGTAACAGCCTAATATACTCAGGAAAGGCAATCGGTCTAAAAGGAGAGTTCGCCCTTTCAACCGAGACTTTAAGAAGTCTTCTTCCAAAAATTGTCGAGAAAGCAGAACAGATCAACCTACGTTTTCTCTGGTACACACCGACCCAATACTGTCGATTAGATCCCGTGAAGCTTGGTCTGGGGGTGAAATCCTGCACAGCGGCTCTCATCAACATGTGTGTAGCTCCAAATGGGGACATTTATCCTTGCCAAAGCTACTTCGAGAGCTTAGGCAACATCCTACGCGACAAGTGGAAAAGAATATGGAATCATCCGCTTTCTCTACGAATCAGAAACAGAGAATACGTTGAAGCAAAGTGCGAAGACTGCCCTCAACTTCAAACTTGCGGCGGTGGATGCCCACTCGAGCTTAAAGAAGCCAGCTACCTGTGCAGTGAAGCCAAATAGCGGATCAAGCCCTGCTATCCTCAAACACACTAGGCTGACGACCAGCTAGCTTCGACCACCATGTGCTACTGGAACAAGCGCGAGCTCATCACCGTTCTTAACCCTGGTTTCAAGTCCGTTTAATACGCTGATCTCTTTGCCATTCAACAGAACAAGCAAGTTAGGTCTAGGATCATCAAGTTCAGGATCAATCAATGAGTGCCTGAACTTAGGTGAAAGAAGTTCTGCAAGCTCCCAAATCGCATCACGAACCAGATCGCCATCAAACTCCAACGAAATGCGAGCTCTTCCAGCAAGGTCTTGCAGAACACCTATTAACAATACACTCACTTTCGTTGGCAATTCCAACCCGAACTCAGTCTTTCTGCCCAGTGAATAACTCTACGATGTCAGAAGCAATCTGCACCATGTCATCCACTTGCTGTATTGTACTCGGAATGTCTGATTGCGGCATCTGAGAGAGGTGTTGAATAGTTCGCTCAATCTCAACTAGACATTTAAGCACAGGATCATTAGGGAGCTGCTGCCCGCCAAGAAACGCTTGGTAGACTATGGACTCTATGAAGGCGGGGTCACCCAGGCTATAATATATCGCAGCTTGTGCCTTTCTCATAGCCTCAAGAATCAAACTTTGCGCAATCGACGGTGTCTTCTGCGCTGCCATCAATTCAGCTTTTGCCTCTCTCAAGTAACGAAGAGCCCATCCCTTTCTGTAATTACTAGGCATAGCCATGAATCGTTCAACCTTATTCTTTGGTCTCCACGCCTTCTTCTACGTCGCTATCATCTGCTTCAGCTTCATGCGAGAGTGATAAAAGCCGCGTAATATACCCAGCTATCCTATTTCTGAGCTTATTTGAAGAGATCTGAGCTATGGAATCCAGATTCTCCTTGTTATTCTGAAAATCAGTGTTGAATCTGTCAGGATATCGCTCCAACAGCTCACGTGCAGCTTTCTTAACATGTTCTGGTCGCACTTTCCCCAAGTCTTTCATTCGTCTCCTGCAATCATCACTTCATGCTATTGATCTGTCGACCTGTCTTATAACTGCGGCTGCCATAAAAGCCGTTTGGTCATATCCAGAGAGCCTTGCTTGACAAATCCACTTCTTGATGCGTAAGAAAGAGCTGATATTACGGCACAAATGCGGCCATAACCCATCTGTTGGGTTACCATCACTGCAATTACCACTATCAACACTGAACGATTGATCTACTCAATCCAACCAAAGCCCTTCGAAAAAAAGGCGATTCTTGGAAGTTTTCAAGAGGGATGAGGTCGGACATGCAGACAACTCAAAAAGAACCTCAACTGTGGAAGAAAATCTTAAATATGCCCTAAAGAGAAAAAGAGCTACGAAGATGGTTAGATGGTCAATTTGGAGTTATCTATTGCACCCATGCATCGAATAATCAAGAAAGCAAAAGCTGATAGAGTCAGTGAAACCGCCGCACACGCCTTAGCTGCTGCCCTTGAGGAAATTGGCATCAGAATCGCCAAAGAGGCTATAGACTATGCAGTTCACGCAGGACGCAAAACCGTTCAAGGTGTGGACATCGAAATCGCAACACGTAAGATCCTAGGAAAATAACCACTTTCCCCTTCTTTGTGTCAGTGTTCACAAGTTTGTTAACTAAGCTAAATCGCTCGTGGATTCTCTTAGCGCTAGACTTCCTACCTCTCCTAATCGAGAAGACACACGCTGACATTTACTTCCACAATATCTTCGAAGCTAGATTTCCGGGATCATGTGCAGAAGCATTCCTTCAATTGTCACCGGATTCAGCTTCATAGCGAGTGTGCGAGCCTCATTTAGTTTTGTCGATCTCTCTGCATATATCTCAATTAGGGTGTCACCTTTCTTTACTTTGTATCCTCTTTTCCAGCGGAGAAGTAGTCCTGCACCCTTTTCTTTGGGTGCTCCGGCTGCTCTTGCTATGCGTGTTATGGCTGCGTTGCTGACGTTTGTGACGAATCCATCACAAGGCGCTTTGAGAGCTACGGACTTGTGACCAACTTTGATATCATCTGACCTAACGTGGGGATCGCCGCCTTGAAACTCAACAATCTCTCTCATCTTCTTCAAGGCTTTTCCACTAGCGAGTATGTCTTTGGCCACCTGCTTACCTTGACCCTGCTGAGCCACAAATCCCATTTCGAGTAGTACGCCGGCCAATGCGGTGGATTTCTCAACCAGACTTGCATGGCCTTTTCCCTCAAGGGCAAGTAGGGCCTCCTTTGCTTCAAGGGCTGGTCCGACCATGTGGCCAACGGGCTGTCCTCCATATGTGATTCCGCATTGAAGATGTATCTTAAATCTCTCACTCAGCTCGACGAAGTTCTGGGCAAGTCTGCGTGCTTCTTCTATGGTTTTTACTTTGGTCTCATCGCCTACTGGAATATCGATTACCACATGATCTGCACCAACTGATAGTTTCTTGGAAAGAATGCTCGCCAGCATCTGACCATAGGGATCAATGTTTAGTGGGTGTTCGATTCGAATCAGTAGATCATCAGCTGGTGCCGTACCAAGTTTTCCTCCCCAGACTATCGCTCCTGAGGTTCTCAATACGATTTCTTTCAGTTCAGCCGCGTCAAACTCAACGTTAGCTAGAACTTCCATTGTGTCAGCTGTTCCTGATGCACTGGTGATCGCGCGACTGCTGGTCTTCGGAATCAGAAGTCCGGCTGCTGCAACTATTGGGACTATTAGCAGAGTGACTTTGTTACCAGGCACGCCTCCTACGCTGTGCTTGTCGAAGCATGAACGATCAAAATCGATGGTTGTTCCAGTGTCCACCATAGCGCGCGTCAAGTACTCTATCTCTTCCATTGTCAAGCCATGAAACTGCTCGGCAAGTAGGAAAGCTGCGATCTGAATGTCGCCAAGTTTGTGGTGCACCAGGTCAGAGATGATGCTGTGATATTCATCTTTGGAGAGCGGTTTTCCATGAACCTTTTTTCGGATCAGCTCTATTGATTCAGGAGGTCTCGCCAATGAAACCGAGATAACCGTGCCGTCTTTGACTTTGAACTTTTCATAAACATCTTTGAAGATTCCGATTTGCCCTGGATTGAGATACGATTTCGTGGTATCGAGAAAAGCAACTGTCTTTTGCGTTTTCGAACTAATCTTGACCCAATCGTGCGCTAGAGTTCCAATCTCTAGAGCATCCTGCTCGTGGAGCAAGACCATTCGCTTGCCGATTTCCAAATCTATCTTCTTTGCCCTAAGCTTCACCAATCAGATTCACGTAGGACGCTATCGAGTAGAATTCAAATAAGCATTACGTATTCATACTCACTTTGCATTATCAGATCTCTTGATTGGTTGTTTCATTCCAAAGGCTTTTAAGCCCACTTTGCTCGCTGTTGGACATGGGTTGTCGGTATGAGAGCTATTGTGTCTGAAGTTCGGAAAATAGTGTTTGCCAGATTATCCGAGGGCGATGATTTGCTGGAATCAATAGCATCGGTGGCGAGAAAGTCCGATGTGAACTCAGGTTTCTTCTTCCTCATTGGTACTTTGAAGGAAGCCATGTTAGGCTACTATAAACAAGGGAAGTACGTCCCAATTGAGAAGAAAGGCCCCCTTGAAATTGTGTCTTGCACCGGAAACATATCCGCGGATGAGATGAAAAGACTAGTCGTTCACGGCCACATCGTGGTTAGTGATGACAAAGCTGATTGCTTCGGAGGTCATGTCTTGCCTGGGTGCACAATTGATGCAACCGGTGAACTCACACTGGCTGCTGCTCAGGATGGCATCCTCAAAAGAAGACTTGATCCAAGGAGAAACCTTCATCTATGGAATCTGGAAGAAAGTGATAAGATTTGACCAAGGGCTTGAGCCAAGAGTTCTCCCAATCTGATCCGCACAGCCAGCTTTCTACAGGTGGCAGAGATGGATAGGGCAGTTTCCTACAGCCGTCGCAACTTCTACTTTAAGCTGAGATACCAAAACATAAATAAACATACTTTTGATTATCATGCGAAAATGATTCCACGATATTTCTTCTTGACCAAAGGTTCAGGAAAGAACAAGGAAAGATTGCAGTCGTTCGAGCTTGCGTTGAGGGCTGCGGGAATTCATCACTGCAACCTGGTGAACGTCTCCAGCATCGTCCCTCCGGGATGCAAACTCGTCACAAGAGATAGGGGGTTAGGAATGAT
>CP070683.1:1123439-1126245 GCA_020352645.1 Candidatus Bathyarchaeota archaeon
GTATCATTGTTGGACTATTTGGATCAGTGGGTTCACTTGCAAATTCATGTGAAATGGGCAACCGACGCAACGGGAGAAGTCCAAGCATGGTTCAACAACAATCTAGTGTATAGTCAAACCGACTTCATCTCGGATCCATCAGGATACTCCCAATGGAACAGCTACGGCAACCTTTGGGGCTACAATACCCCATACCCCATTGTGACCATAGAACACTACGGTCCACAAGATGCAATAAACCAAGAGTTCTGGGTGGACGACATCGTTGCAGCCACAGAAAAAGTCCCAGAAGACTATCACGTTGTCGACAGATGAGTGAAAGCTTATACGCGTCTCTTCAAATCAATCAAGATTGGTCTCAATAGCAACATGTGTGCATGCTCTTTTCAGTTATCACCTAGTGTTGCCCAGTGGAAGATCAGGAGAAAGCTCTTTTTAGTAGTCTCCTAAACATATGTGAGGCTACAGGTTTCAAAATTATCTTCTGATAGGCGTCAGGGAGAGCAAGTCTTATTCCGCGAAGCAAGAGTCTTTGCAGTTTTCCCTCATTCTTCTTTATCTCATAAAATCTTCGAATAGCTATTTGCATCGCTAGTCCTTTGGGATAAGTGTTCCTTTCTTTAGAAATCTTCAACAACTCATAGACTGCTCGGCTGAACTCTTCATCTATAATTTTTTTTATCTTTGTCCTACTGGCATAATTGGCCATGTAATTGCCCAACACTGCTCCTGAGTTTGAAACGAAGTCAGGTATGCAGATGATTCCTCTTTTGAAGAGAATTTGTTCAGCTTGGTCAGTGAGTGGTATGTTAGCGCCGGGGCAGATTACTTTGGCTTTTATCTTGTGTGCGTTCGTTGAATTGACAAGATATGATCCTGCGCATGGGAGTAGTATATCGACAGGTAACTCAAGCAAGTGATCCCTAGGAACTCTTCGACATTCGTGATATGCGTTTACCAAGTCATCTCCACATTTGTTTCTTAGATCAATGAGTCTGTCTGTGTCGAGACCTCTTGGATTGTGAATTGCACCTTTGCATGTTGAGACAGCCACTATCTTGGCTCTATCTTCCGAAAAGATCCGCGCTGCTGAACTTCCGATTTTCCCAAATCCTTGGATGGCCACAGCGGCGTTTTCCAGTCTAGTAGCTTGACGTGCTGAATTGACCATTGTCCAGCCAGTATATTCAGGGGCATGACCGGATTCAATATTGACGTAGCCATTTCTCTGTTCTTTGGCAGCGTTCATGAGCCACGTAACATCCTCTTCTGACGTTCCCATATCGGTTCCTGGGATGAAGTATCCATTTTTGATGAACCGACTCAAAGTTCTGCCAAACTCCGCGATGATTGGTTTTCTCTTTTCCCTTGACAAAGTGTCATTGATTCTGAGTCCAGCTTTGGCTCCGCCCATGGGAATTCTTAAAAAACCATACTTCAGAGTCATGTTTCTTGCTAGTTTTTTAACCTCATCTAGTGTGACCGATTGTGACTCCCTGATTCCGCCACAGCTTTTGCCCTCAATCGTTGAATCTATCACCAGATATCCTGTGAAACCAAGCCTTTTCCTATAGAAACCATACACAAGCTCTGGCAGCATCGTCTCATCCCTCTGCCCATCTAGGATCATCGGTTGAAGAACGCCCTTTCTTCACGAGTAGAATTTTCAATCAATGATATGGACCACCGCGTGACGCGCGCAACTGCCTTTGAAAGCTGTGACTGCTCCAGGCCTCCTAGCGGTCCAGACCGAAATGGTTGAAAGCGCGCGTGATCTTCTGACTCACTGATACACTGATCATTTTCGCGGAGTATGTCCTCTTACATCAAGTCAATGGTCAAGGACTTGCTGAGGGATCCTGATCTATGAACAATTTGTGCCACAAGTCGAAAGTCAACAGGCTCCATAGAAACCAATCTTGGATTCTTTTCGCTACGCGCGTTCTGCTCCCCAAGAATGGATACTCATTGACCCTTTCAACAAGTGGGAACAAAACTCCTCCGCTTCCTAACCATTCATACAACGGGACTCCCCACGCAGACTTCTTTCTATACAAGAACTCATTGGGCACATATTTCCCAAGAGCGTCCTTGAGTACCTTCTTGGTATGCATGAACGGAAACCTGTGATTTGCATCCATGGACAAAGCTGCCCTGATCATTCGTGAATCTAGGTAGGGGAAAATTAGTTTCAGTCCTGAATGAGAAGTCAATTGATAGAAGCGTTCACAAGTTTGGTGCACGCCTAAGATGTATAACGAATGAAGACGTTCTTTGAGGCTTCCATTTGATTGGTATTGGTTTAGCAGAGCGCGCCTTTCAGATAGAGCACTTGTCACTTTGCTTCTACCGAAAATATCCGACACTAGTTCAAGATTGACGCGTTTGCTAATATTGAGAGGGTACGTCGGTGAAGACTCTTTTGCAAGATCCAATTCCATGCATTCTTGAAGTGTTTGCAGTCGATTAAAAGAAAGTCCAGTTTTGTCTGAGAGCTTGAGGATCCGCATAATCGCTTGACGGAGAAAATTCGAAGATACTAGTCTGTTGATTTGAAATGCAATATCGATATGTCGACATGCTTCAGTTCCGAAGAGCGTGTCTCCAGCCATTCCACACAAACAAACAGAAGTGTTTTGAACCGCTACCCTTGATAGCTCAGGAACGAAAGCTGTTTGTGCGTTGAATATGGGTTTCCCCAAGACTCCCGTAGTCTCCGTCAACAGACTTGGATAGGCTAGCGGATCAACTTTGACAAAAACATGATCTGACCTGAAGAACTTGCTTCCTGACTCGGCGTATTCAT
>CP070683.1:1126345-1157413 GCA_020352645.1 Candidatus Bathyarchaeota archaeon
GTCCATGGTGATATCAGTGAATATAATGTGATGATTTGGAGAGGAAAACCGGTGCTTTTCGATATGGCGCAGGCTGTGCTTCTTTCTCACCCAATGGCGACTACGTTCTTGATGAGAGATCTGCGGAATCTTCACAGATACTTCAAGAAACTTGGAGTCCAAGTTTCACCAGCAGACGAGATGTATAAAGAAGTGACTGGAGAACCATAATTCGGCAGTGAAATATACAGATATATCGGAGAAACTCTACAGATATGACGGAAACCAAGCTTAACGACAGATTATCTGTACGAAAACTTCTTGATCTTCTGAGACGAGCTCTTTCGAGTCACTGCAAGAAGCACACTCTTTTGCTTTTCAGAGTTTTCTGCTCTTTTCTAGTTCCTGTCGTCATTCTTTTTTATCTTTTTCCGGGTTCTTTTGAGCTAACCTGGAAAGGTCGGACCTTTTATCTATTCTTCTTGTGGCTCATAATCCTCGAGTCAATTCTTAGTAGAGACAACCTTCAGCAGCGAGGCTCGGCCCAGACAAAACCAATCACACGCCTTGTTTTATGGATAAGCATGTTGGCCCCTACAGTGTATGTATTAGTGTCATGGTTTCTGAATTTAGATACTACAATTTCCAGTGTGTCCAGGAATCTTAGCGTCTACTGGGCAAATGACATGCCGCTTTCGGTTGAATACATAGTTTTTGCGGTTCTTTTTGTCATCATCATAACATTGGCGGTTGGATATGGCGGTTTGAAAGAATATTCAATCACTGCGTTTTTTCTGTGGGCAATCGGGACAATATACACAATAGATAGTTTATTTCCTTATGGCAGCTTCACGCCTTTCCAGATTTTCGTACCTGTTACAGCTTCGCTTGCCGCAAACGTTCTAAGCTTTCTTGGTTATCAGGCCACCTTGGGTCTTCCATCTGAAGGCATGCCTCTTTTGACAGCGGCGAATCAAAACGGCAGCGCCAGCTTCTATGTCGCCTGGCCGTGTTCTGGTATTCAAAGTCTTATAATCTATACTCTTGTTGTCCTTCTTTTCTTCAGAAAAACGACTATTTCCCCAATCGCACGAATCACGTTTTTTATGATCGGTTCTGTGGCAACTTATTGTGTCAACATCTTAAGGATAGCGACGATTTTTGTCATCCAGATAAACCAGGGAGAAATCGCAGCAGAGATTTTCCACAATTACTATGGTGAATTGTACTCAATGGCGTGGATCATGGCATATCCTCTCATAATAATGAGCAGTTACCTGCTGCATAGCCATGTCAAGCATAGATTAGAGTCAAAAGTCCTTTGATGAGGTCCTTACCTGAGCGCAGTCAAATCCAGAGTTTAGCAATGCACAGGTTGGTTTGGGATTCGAAGAGTCAAATCATCCTCAGAGGAAAAGATATGAGAGACGCTGCTTACTGGTGAGTGATTGCTCGAGGAAAGAGATCTCAGCCCTCTGAGAGCATTTGAAAGCAGTCTTTGAATTGCTGGAGCCTCCTAAGAGATGTCTAGGCCCGAAATGTTCGTGAAAATTCCAAAGGATCGTATAGGTGCTCTCATCGGTCCGAATGCGGCTGTAAAGGAACTCATAGAGAGAAAGCTAGGTGTTGCGCTAAGCGTAAACAGTGAGAGCGGCGACGTAGCAATTAGTTTCGCCAAGGGAAACGTCGATCCATCAATGCTCTTCAGGGCGAAAGAAGCAGTTCTAGCCATTGGGAGGGGATTCTCCCCTGAGAAGGCTAGACTGCTTCTAGACGACGAGGAGGTAAACCTGACTATTATTGACTTGCGTGACTTCGTGGGAAAATCAGAATCTGACATTAAACGGGTGAGCGGAAGAATCATCGGCAAGGAAGGGAAGACACGCAGGCTTATCGAGGAACTGACGGACACCGAGGTATGCATCTATGGTCACACGATTAGCGTACTCGGTCCAATTGAAGAGGCTGAAATCGCTAGACATGCGATCCACATGTTTATCCGTGGGCGCTTACATGCATCAGTCTATAGATACCTTCATGCAAAAAGAAGAGAGTTGAAGAGAAAAAAGATTGAGCTTTGGAAAAAGCCCTATGAGAAGAGCTAGCCTAAGAGCCTACGGCAAAGTGCATACACAATTGCAGAGCGTGCAAACCGTGACTGCAATCGCGAAAGAATATAATTGATACCGCATTAACATATACGCATTGAAGCTCAAAGAAAAGGAGAAACGGGATGGTAAGCCAGGCATTTGAAGAAATTAGCCCTGCGGATTTCTTCTATCGTAATCGAGATATCGCAGGATTCACTAACCCATCCCGTGCGATATTCGCAGCGATGAGGGAGCTTGTTGAAAACTCCTTAGATGCCGCGGAACTTGGAGGGTTTCCGCCAGATATTTACGTTCGTCTCACTTATGGCGGCGAGGGCGGTCCAGAATCAAAGGTATACAAACTCAGGGTTCAGGATAATGGATCAGGCATTACTTCACGTCACATTCCATCAGCGTTCGGTCAAGTGTTATTCGGCTCAAAATACAAGCTGAAACAGGCTAGGGGCACCTTTGGACTCGGCGGCACTATGGCAGTTCTCTACGGTCAGATAACAACACACAAGCCAGCCTACGTGGTATCTAGCACCGGTTCCACTAAGGTCTACACCTACAGAATAATGATTGACATTCAGAGAAATAGACCGATAATTCTTGAACGGAGGGTTCTAATAAACAAGGACAGATGGCATGGAACAATCGTCGAGTTCAGCCTCGAAGGCGACTATTTTCGCGCAATGCCCAAGATCTTAGAGTATTTGAAGCAGACTGCACTCGTGAATCCTTATGCGAACATCACTTTTGTCGATCCAAAGGGAAGACTGTACAGATTCACACGCGTGACAACAAAGATGCCTGTGCCTCCAAAGGAAACTCTGCCTCATCCATACGGAGTGGATGTGGAGACAGTTAACCGTCTCACACAATTTACACAACACCGAAACATGCTGGATTTTTTGAAAGCTCATTTTCATCGTGTGAGTGAAAGGGTAGCTCACAGTTTCTTGGAGTTCGCTGGAATAGCCAAGACAAAGAACCCGAAGAAGCTAGATCCAAATGAAGTGGTGACGCTTGTGCGAATGATGAAGCGGTATGAAGGATTCCGATCTCCTAGTGCCAGTTGTCTTTCGCCACTGGGCCAAGACTTGTTGCTGGCTGGAATACTGAAAGAGCTCAAACCAGAATTTGTGTCTGTTTGTCAACGCAAGCCTTCAACTTATGCTGGTCACCCTTTCATCATCGAAGCCGCTATCGCTTACGGCGGTGAAATCCCGAAGAGAGGCGACTTTCTTCTCTACCGCTTTGCTAATCGTATTCCGCTTCTATATGACGAAGCCAGCGATGTCTCCTACAATGTAGTCAAGTCAATGAACTGGCGCAGATACAGGGTTTCCCAAGATATGCCCATCGCCATCTTAGTTCATGTCTGCAGCACCAAGATTCCGTACAAGACAGTTGGGAAGGAATTCATTGCTGATAGACCTGAAGTCAAAAAGGAAGTTCTGAACGGCATAAGAGAAGCATCTCGGAAACTTCAAAGGTTCTTGTCAAAGAGAGCTCACGTGGAAAGAGAGAAGAGAAGACTTAGTGTTTTCTCACAATACTTGCCAAAGATAGCTCGGTTTTCTACCGAGCTGGCTGGCAAGGAGAAAGAACCTGACATTAGACAACTTTTGGAGAGTGTCAACAAACTTGGAAGAACAGAAACAAGAAGATGATGTCCCGGCATTAGAAAAGAAGAAAGATGCAGCCGAAAACTTGGAGAAGCTCGGCGAGGAGTTCTACCATCAAATGGACGCCGGTGAATTCCCTTGGATCAAGATGCCAAGTCGCTCAACAGAGAACATTTGCTACAATCCTACGCTTCGCCAATATGTACTGGGTGAGAGAACAGTGAAGCGAAGCGCGAGAAACGTAAGACACGTTCGTCCTTTCACACAACTAGTATGGACAGCATTCTTTGCTCACCAACTTTCAACACAACGCAAGACATCAACTCTCAGAGATGTTTACTATTCAGCCCAGGCATATGAGATGTCCTTTAAGGATCAAGCAGAGTCAGACAACGTAATTACAGATCTCGAGACAGTAGTCAGACTCTCTCGAGAAGATTTCAACATCTTTCCGGAAGAACGCTCTGCAATTTTCGGCGATCTAACAATTGAATACACCGTTCCAGGCTATGAAGGAAGAAGAATGAACTTAACGTCTCATCCAGATGGCCTGATGATTGGCCCCGCATTAACGTACAGCGAGTTCGTCAAAACCAGTGCAGACAAAGTCATAGCCATCGAGAAAGGCGGCCTATTCACCAGGTTCATAGAGGACAATGTACATCAAAAATACAATGCACTACTTGTTCTCACTGCAGGGCAAGCCCCCCGAGCTACACGCCACTTCATTCGAAGACTTAACAAGGAATTGGAGCTACCTGTATTCATTTTCACTGATGGCGATCCCTGGGGAATGCACATTGCCATGGTTATCATTTCAGGCTCAGCAAACGCAGCGCACCTACGAGGTCTGACTACCCCAGATGCGACTTGGAGCGGCGTGTGGGCCACCGACATAGTTGACTATGATCTGCCAACTGACCCTTTAACCGAAGTCGATATGAAACGATTGCATGAGCTGCAGCGTGATCCTCGATACACAGACAAGCTTTGGCAAAGAGAGATAAAGACATTCATGAAGATTCGACGAAAGGCTGAACAAGAAGCCTTCAGCAGATATGGACTCACGTACATTGTGGATGAATACCTGCCTGCAAAACTAGAAGCTACGAAATGAGTGCTGGACCACGAAGATTAAAATAAAACCTGAGTCACTTTATCTAAACTGAAGCTTGAGGTTTGGAGACTTGAGCAGAGAAGACGAACCTGTTGGTTTCGCGATTGCGGAGAAGTTCTTCGCACTTCTAATCATTCTGATAGGCTCGTTGTTGACATATAATGCCGCTACGAGCCCTCGAATATCATTTCCAGCATTGTTCATCATACCAGGGTTAGCGTTGATAATTCTTGGCCTTTTCATGGTGCTAGCTAGATCTCAATAGAACCGTTGTCCTCGAAGCAAATTAAGACTCGCCTAGCAGATCAAAGTAGTATCCGCAATTCCGCTCTGGCTAGCTGCTACTCCACGGGCTTGCCGGATTTTTCGAAGGCATTCCCCAACTGTGAACGGGCTGACGACTTGGTGGAGAGCAGCACTAAACACTAGTGCGCGCACGCTGTGGTTGATCCAGATCTATTCTTGCTTGATGTAGCATTTCAGGATGTGAGGGCAGACAGCGCACTCGTCAGGTATATCTTCTCTTTCGGAATGAGTGCGTAAATATCCCAGAAAATGTCTACAGCTCTTAGAGGGTCTGGTCGCTTGCGGACTTGAAACTGGTTCTCCTGGATTAATACAAGTATTTCCGTATTTCTGGATGGACAGTATACTGTCGTTGTCAGCAGCTTTTACTGTTACATGTTCCAAGTCTTCCTCTGGGTAGAAGTTTAGGGGCAGCATACAGTGAGGGCAGGCATAATAGGTCTCTCGAGGGAGCTTTGAATAGTCGGTGACCATCACTGGTTGTCCGAACGTACTTGCGCATTTGGAATAGGGGCATGTTAGTAACTGAGGTTTCAAGTAGCTGAACCAGCGTAGGGTCTAGCAATATTTACGATATTGATTTCTAATAAACTTTGCTAAATTACTGCGCAACACGAATACATGTCAAAATGGGGAGAGCCCAACGTAAAGACTAAATATTGAGCAAAGTTCACTTGAAATCTGTTAAACGCTAGTTGAGGAACATGATGCAATCAGATGAATATGTCAAGCCATCAAGCTTGCTAGGAGTAATCTCCAAGAGGGCGAAGGTGGAAGAGGGTGAGGAAGCAGTTAGAGAAATACTGAGAGAAATCTTCAGGAATCAAAGAATTAGCACTAAGGAATTGGCTAGTTACGTTAGACTCCCCTTGCCTGTAACTGCAGCTATAAGGAGGGAGCTGGAAAAGGAAGGTCTGCTGGCTAGAAACGGAGGAGCCTCTCTAACTGAGAGAGGAAGGAAATTCATTGAAGAGGAACTTCAGTTTGCCTATACCCAGAAATTCTCATGTCAAACATGCCAAGGCTTGAACGTTCAGATCCCAGACAAGCTCCAGCCTTCGCTGGAGAGGCTTTCGCAAATTCTCTTCAAACGACCGAAACCGCTGACGTGGCTTGACCAAGCTCATGCGACACCCAGAACGTCATTGATGAGAGCTCTTCTAATGCTTGAAAGAGGAGACATTGAGGGAAGAAAAATCATCTTTCTAGGAGATGACGACCTAACGTCGGTGGCAGTCAGCTTTCTCGGAGCGGCAAGAAAAATTACAGTTGTTGATGTAGACAACAGGGTACTTAATTTTGTTGACACTGTTTCCGACAAAGAAAATCTGAAAATTACTTGTGTTAACCATGATCTTCGAAGGCCTCTCCCAGATTATCTAAGAGATGAGTATGATGTTGTGTTTACAGATCCACCCTACACAATTGCTGGCCTCACTCTGTTTGTATCTAGAGGCATATCAGCTCTTGTCCAAAGGAAAGGAGCTAGCATATATCTGGCCTTCGCCCATCAGCCTCCTGAAAAAATGCTAGATGTGCATAAGAGCCTGAATGCTATGGGACTTGAGATCGTTGAACTAATTCCACGATTTAATGTCTATGAAGGCGCGGAGATGTTTGCGAATACAACGCTGTTAGCTCACCTTATAACGACGGGGAGAACTGAACCGTTGACAACTAGTGTCTTCGATGGAAAGCTGTACACTGGAGAGATGACTGAATCAGTGCGAACATACAGATGCCGATGTGGTGAGCAGATCAAAGTAGGTGCCACTGCTACTATGAGAACTATTGAAGAACTGAAAACGCAGGGATGCCGCAAATGCGGAAGTGAGAAAGGCTTCAAGCTTATTGAAAGGCGGAAACTGAAAGAAAGCATCGGTGAAGAGCTGACAACAAGGGATTTCAAATGGTCAGATTTTCCCAGAATACTTGAATTCGAGCGGGAAATCGCGAAGAAGTCCTTTCCCACTGCACCTATACTGGACGAACAGTATCACCGTCAGAAACTTCGGAGAACAATGAATAGTGATCCAAACAGTCTCAAAGTGGCGGTTTTGAATGGTGAGGTAGTGGGATGGCTCTGGCTGAAAAAGGAAAAGGACAGAGTCACCCAAGAAAGATTTGGCTACATCAAATCCATAATTGTGAAACCCAAATACCGCCATCAAAGAATTGGAACTAGACTGATGATGCTTGCAGAGCGATATTTCTCAAGAAAACATATAGACCGAATAGATCTAATAGTATCCAACGCAAACTACGAGGCAGCGATGTTTTTCGAAAGAGTCGGATTTTCCAAGGAACATTCAACTATGAGGAAAAGACTAGATGGCGAGGGGGAAGCAACGAACTGAAACACATCAAGGAATTGTTGATCGATCTTTACGGGTGTCAAGGACGTTTAGATAATGTTGACTTTCTTGTGCGCGTTTTGGAAACGGCGTCGGAACGAATGGGAAGCAAAATTGTTAAGAAAGTGACTCACAAGTTCTCCCCTACAGGTGTGACTGTCATCTTAATTCTTGCAGAGACCCACATTTCTATCCACACTTGGCCTGAGAGCCAGTACGCGGCGTTAGATGTTTTCATCTGCAACGAAAACGTTGATCCTGAGGTTGGTTGGCGAGCAGTGAAGGAATTCCTGAAACCTTCTCATTTCAGTGTTCACAAGCTGAAAAGGAAAGTAGGGTGAGATTTGGGCAGCCGCTATCTTTATAACAATACGGTTTAAAGAATTGTGAGCGGCGGGTGAGCGGGTGCCTCCCATCCGTTCCGCCATATAAACCCCGGATTGGTGGAGGTGAGATTCAAGGTTGGATGCACGAGACGTTAGTCTAGCAGCGGTTTTCGCTAGTCTTTACGCCGTAATTAACATCATTCAAACTGCTGCGGGAGGTCCGATAACTTATGGTCCTGTGCAGCTGCGACTTGCCGATTGTTTGATTCCGTTAGCCGCTCTTTTTGGATGGCCACATATATTCGGTGTGAGCCTAGGCTGCTTGAGCAATGCTTACTATTGGCTAGATCCTGCTGATGTTGTTGTAGGGCCGATTGTTAATTTCGTTGCAGCTGCACTAATATTCTACTTGCGAAAGCATAAGCTGACGGCGTCAGGTCTAGGGTCATTGACCGTCGGTGTTCCTATTGGTTTGTATCTTTACTTCTTGTATACTCAAGGCAATCCAATTATCACTCAACAAGTACCTAGCTTTCAAGGATTGTCACTGCCAGTATGGTTTGCCTTTGTCGCAAGTTTGACCATTAGCAGTGTAGTAGCTGTGGGAATAATGGGCTACATCCTTCTCAGCACCATCGGTCGATCTGCCATCGTTGAACCGCTGAAATCGCGTGGACTAAGAATCTACCAAAGAGAAGGCTGATCGATCGAACCTTCTCAGAGATTGAGTGAGAGTGATTTCTGAGAAGATCCCCTATTTGTGTCGATTATTCCTAAAACACTTGATGAGTGAGGTTCTTGTTGACATCCACGCCATTATTTTTCGGTTGGTTCCTCTTGACTTTCCTGAAAGAGTTTCTTGACTGCGTTACGCCTAGCTTTTTGAGCAAGCACATCAGCAGTGACAAAGTCTAACGCTTCTTCGGGGCACCACTCAACGCATTGAGGTTTGCCCTCTTCTTTGCACGTATCGCAGACGTAGACCACTTTTCGCTCTGGATGCAACATTATTGCGCCATAATCACAGCCTTCAATGCACCAGCCGCAGCCATTGCATTTGTCGTCGTCAACCACTATTATCCCTGTGTTTTCTTCTTGAGATAAGGCATCTCTGGGGCAGGCAGCAACACACGCGGGGTCTTCGCAAAGCCTGCATGCAACCGCGAGGTTGACAAGCGGTCCAAGTCTTATGACTCGGACTCGAGCTTTTGTTGGATTATACGTTTTTTCTTTTACCATTGAACAGGCGTATTCACATACTGAGCAACCTACACACTTTTCAGGATCTGCTGAAACGAACTTTCTTTCATGTAACTTTGCCACTTTACTTCTCTCCTTTCTTCTTGACTATGTGCGCGAATCTACCAAGATCCAGTTCTTCAAGTTTCGTGACTGTTGGAACACCTTGTTTCGTCCATCCCCGCACTTCGTAGTAGTCATCTAATCCTAGCTCGAATTCTTCTTTGTTGACGAAGCTTCCCTTTGCAACCCCCTCATCAGGGATTGGAACACTGGTTATTTTCGGTGGAAGAGTGTCGTATTCTCTTGTACCTACTCCTTCTCTGATGTTGAAGAGCCTTGCAAGATTGTTTATTCTTTCTCCAGCTTTCCTCAGGTCTTCTGCATTTGCCTCAATGCCCGTAGCTAGACTATAGTATTTTGCCATGTCATCAAGGCCGTCATAGTATGTGCCCCTTGAGAACTTGCACAAGATGAGTGAGTCAATTGCATTGTAAAGATCTTCGTTTTCCATCACTATTTTGCCTCTTCCCTTCTCAATCTTGAAACGGTTCACTTTTCCCTTGACATCCGGTGAGTATGCCCCTGATCTAAGGTGACAGGCTCCTCGGAAGGAAACCGCAAATCCCAAAGCCGCAGTCTTCAACCCTCTTATGTCGTATCCTGGAAGCTCTAGACCTTTGATGTGAGGCGCATATTGATTGGCGCTTTTCCCGATTTTCTCAGCCGCTAGTTTCGTTCCTTCCGCTAGCACATCTCCCAACCAGCCTGATCTTGAGCCGATGCCCTTAATCATTTCAATCAATGCTTCATGGTTTCCAAACCGCAGATCCATTCCGTCAGTCTTGTCTTTCGTGAGTATTCCATTCTCGTACAAATCCATGGCGAAGCCTACTGTTACGCCAGCTGATATGCCGTCAACTCCATAGTGATTGCACAGCCTCATTGCCTCGATTATGGCATCCAAACGATCGACACCACAGCTTGGACCGAGCGCCCAAAGGCATTCGAATTCCATTCTTGAGGTTGATCCCTTGTACGGCCCCTCTGGAACCACCGCGATATGATCACAGCGCATTGCGCAAGTTGCGCAGCCAATAATCTTCTTGACATAGTGCTCGTTGAGGTATTCTCCACTGACCTTTTCAGCTCCTTCGAAGGTGGCCTGAGTGAAGTTTCGCGTGGGCAAAGCAGCCAAGGCGTTCAGAACCAGAACGTTTTCAGGCGTCCCCAAAGTTCTGTATTTTCGAGTTGCAGGCCCTTTCATTCTTTCATGAATCATCTTTATGAATTCTTTAAATCCTTCCAGATCCGCAACATTCACATCTTTTGTCCCACGAACAGCTACAGCTTTCAGGTTCTTGGAACCCATAACAGCGCCCATGCCTGTTCTTCCAACAGCTCTGAACTCGTCGTTGATGATTGATGCGAAGCGAACAAGTTTCTCTCCAGCCTCACCGATTGCTGATACCCGAATATAGTAGTCGCCTAATTCCTCTCTGATGGCTGTATCTGTTTCATTAGGAGATTTCCCCTTCAGGTGCTGGGCATCCATCAGGTGAACTGTGTCATCATCAATCCATGCATACACAAGCTTTTCCGATTTGCCTGAAAAAACAACAGCGTCATAGCCAGCTCTTTTGAGTTCGGGTCCAAAGAAACCATGAGCTTTGGATTCAGCTACTCCTCCCGTCGCAGGCGATTTAGAAACAACCGCGTATCCATTTCCTGCAGTTGGTCCCATTGTTCCGCTTAGTGGACCCGTTGCAAATATCAGGGGGTTGTCAGGACTGAAAGCATCAGTGCCTGGCTTTGAATGCTTCATTAACAGGTAGATGCCAAGGCCGATGCCTCCAATATACTGCTTGGCAAGTGCTTCATTTAATGTCTCAGTTCCTACTTTTCCAGTTGACAGATCAACATGCAAAATTCGTCCTGCATATGCTTGCACTAAATTTCCTCCAACATATGGTGTTTGGCTGAACTATGTAACACGACTAGTAAATATGTCTTCTTGTTTCCGCAGATTTCTGCAGAGATTTGCCCGTTCATGGTGGAAGAACAAGCATATGGGTGTCAAAGGTGGGTTTTGGCGGTTTGCGAATGGCTTTTTCCTTATGATGTTCATAGAGGAATGTTCCAGAAACCTTTTTATTATGAAGTCCATTATTTGCATATTGCTGAAAAAAGAAAGGAGAACAGGAAAGAATGAAACTGAGAAATGCTTCTGCGGCTATTGTATTCGCTGCAATGCTAATAACGATGGCAGTACTACCGCTTAGATCTGTGAATGCTGTAGGACCTAGAGAAGAGGATTTGATCATCAGGTACTATGGCAACACTGAAGCTGCGTATGCAGCCTTGTACGGCGGCGACATCGACCTAATTCTCTACGAGCTTACAGCCGACCTAGTTGCTAGTGCTCTGGAAGACCCAAACATTGTGTTGGGCGGTGTCTCTGACACAGGATTCTACGAGCACGACCTCAACAACAACGACACTATACTCACCTATCCAGGTATCAGATCGATGATGAACTATACTTCGATGAGGCGAGCAATTGCTTGGCTCACTGACAAAGACCTCATCGTCGACCTCTTCTGTGGAGGCTTCGCTGAAAGGATCGACCAGATGGTTGCAGCTCCCTTGAAAGGTTGGGCTAATGAATCATACTGGTTCCCGAACTACCCCTACGAGTATAACCCGCTACTATCTGCTGGTGAAATGAATGCTGGAGGATTCCTGCAAGGAACAACTCCGAACCCAGATTATGACGCTGGTTTCCCAGGATCCGCTGAATACATACGCCAATACCCAGCTGGCCACTCAAAAGCTGGACTGGACCTGGATCCAATTGTCTTTGCTTGTAGAAACGACGATACTCGACGGCTGCAGGCTGGCCGAGAACTTGCTGACAACATGAAGAAGCACGGCTTACCGCTCGCCTATAACGAGGATACAAAGACGGGCCTGTACGACCAAGTGATGGGCGACTTTGACTACCACGTCTATACAGGTGGATGGGACGTTGGAAGATTCCCAGCCATCACCCTCTACGGCCTGTACCACAGCGACTTCACATACGCATACGGACCTAACTACGTTACGGGCAATGGAACGCATCCATATCTAGACGCGCTTTTGGAAGATGCTAACTACGCTCTAACATACGGAGAAGCTGTTACCGCCACCAAGAACGCAGCCGGTTGGATGACCGAGTACTGCGTAAACGTTCCTACATTTAGCGCCCTATCATATTGGGCATGGAGGAGCGACTTGCTAGGCGTGGTAAACATGGAAGGCGATGGCCCCGACAACGGCAACAACGACTTGAACTGCTACCATGCTGATGGATCACCTGTCTATTACGGACAGATCAGCTCTCCCAACACCGTGAACATCGTATATTCAAACTGGGTATACGACTATCAAACGCTGAACAGAATGAACATGTATGGAGGACAAGCTGTTTCTCCGTACAACCTTGCAGCTGACCAGAACGATCCGCCACTCATATACCACGAGTTCACTGATTGGAGTGATCCTGACGATGGCGGAGCACTTAAATCATATATCATCGAGACCTACAGGACTGACGGATACTATTGTGAGCCTGTAACGGGCAACCAGAAAGCAGTTGTAGACGCCATAGACTACATGTGGAATTCATGGTTTGACTATCAAGTTGGCGACACATGGTTCACCTCAGGATACGTCGACCTCCACCACATCAACGTCCTCAACAGCACAACATTCGAAATATTCTTCGAAACACGTAGCTACTGGAACAACTATTATTGCCAAGGTCCGCTTAGGCCACGCGGCGTATGGTGGACTCAGCACGAAGGAACAATACTGGTGGACAATGCTACCGAGACCTTCACTGAAGGTCCTGGAAACGACTTTGAAGCTCCAGGCATCGTTCCACTAGCCAACGAACCAGTCTACATCGACTGGGTTGAGGTAAACAGTGTGCCTCTAACTCCATACACTGACTACAACATCTACGCTCGAGGCGGAGGACCAACCGGGTATCTAGAGATCACCACTGCAGTCGCTGACGGCGCCACAGTGGAAGTCATGTACAGATTCGCAGGCGACGCTCGTGGTTACACACCAGGCAACATAGCATGGCAGACAATCCTTGAAGGAGCAGGCATGTACTACGCAACTGCCTTCACAGAAGGAATAGGCGGCAGCATAACGCTGAAGAAGAACCCATTCTACTACCAAGAAACCCCACCGCTCGGTGAAATCGACTTCGCCAGAAAGAGCAATGGTGCTTGCAAAGTCGACATATTCGACTTGAACATCGTTGCTGGAGCTTTCGGTAGCACAGGCACCGGCATACCAGATGATAACTGGTGGGCTGGCGCAGACCTAGCTCCCGTTGGTGGAATAGTCGACATCCTCGACGAGGTCACCGTCACTGGCAGCTGGAACGACGAATGGGACTTCCCATCTTAGCAAAAACACGCAGAACACACGGAAAAATCTAATCTCCTCCCTCTTTTTTATGTTCCACTTCCAGGTCTAGCCACTTTGAACAAGTCTTCAACTAACGTTGAGAGAAGGTTTTTCATGTTCAAACCAAAGCTTAAATAGAATTTTCAACTCTAGTTGTAGCCGGGATTACCATGGGACTCAAATCGTATATCGCAAAGAGAATCGTGTACATGCTGATTTTGATTTTCTTGGTTGCGAGTGCGAATTTCATACTTTTCAACTTGATGCCGAACAATACGTTGGAGAAGTTTGTGCTCCAGTCAACAGGCAAGATGACCGCTGACAAGCTTGCTGAGCTGAGAGCCATTTTTGGACTTGACAGACCACTCCACGAAAGGTACGTTGCCTATGTTGGAAACATGCTTACTTGGAACTTTGGATTCAGCTTCGAGACAAGAAACTATGTGCAGAATGATATAGCAAGAGTGTTGCCCAACACTTTACTGCTCATGGGAGTTGCCGTCACCGCGGCAATGCTTGTTGGAATCCTATTGGGCGTGGTTGCAGCGTACAAGAGAGGCGGAGCACTTGACACTGCGCTTGTTACAACGTCTCTAGCCACCTATTCCGTACCAGTTTTCTGGATAGGATGGCTACTCTTGTCCATCTTTGCCGTGCAGCTAAGATGGTTTGAAGTCGGTGGACTTGAGCCCTTAAGCTGGGCTACAAACCCCCCTACTAGCATTATCCAATATGTTGCAGGCCGACTTTACATGATAGTTTTGCCCACAGTAGCGCTTTTCATATTCATATTCGGCGGCTGGATCTTGCTTTCAAGAGCAACTGTGTTGGAGACTATTACTGAAGACTATGTGACGACGGCGAGGGCGAAAGGATTGCCTGAAAGAACTGTGTTATTGAAGCACGTTTTGAAGAACGCGTCATTGCCGCTGATTACAAGTGCAGCGCTAACGTTTGGCTTCCTGATCTCAGGTGCAATCATCACGGAGACAGTATTCTCCTATGGAGGCATGGGTCTGCTAGTTTGGAATGCAATAGCGACAGGAGATGTGCCTGTGATGCAGGCCTTCTTCTTTGTCATTGCGCTCTTAGTGATTGTGGCAAACTTCATTGCAGACTTACTGTATGGTGTGATAGATCCTAGAATCAAGTACGGGTGATGTCTTTCATGGAATCGAAGAAATCGTTGTTGTTTGCTTGGGAGAGATTCAAAGGTTTCTGGAATCAGTACAAGAAAAGCAGGAGAGGCATGCTAGGACTCATAATAATAGCTTTATTCGGAGTTATAGCAGTTGCAGCACCCGTTTTATCGCCGCTAGATCCCATGGAGCCAAAATGGCCTGGATATTACCCTGGCGGTGATCAACCAAAACTGTGTGGAAAACTTGCTGTTCCCATCTGGTACAAGTCTCTTCTAGGAATGCAATCGCTGCCTGAGAACATGGAAGCAATAGAGGACCACGAACTCGCTTTAACTGAAACCTTCGACAAATGGAAGCTGAAGACATCACAGACAGGCTACGACGTCACCGTTCAATACAACCCCACAGGCGGAACCCTGGATGATGGTTGCATTGAAATAGTGTACAAACGGGATGCAACCCAGCAGCTGCCATCAGGCGGCAAATTCACGATAATATTAGGAAGAGAGTTTGTATTTCCATATGAGGATAGCCCAAAATCAATCTTCTTCCATTATTCTGTGAAACTTGAAAACCGAACACTCCTCGCCGCTTTTCCATTGGGAGTGACCACATCCTATCGAAGAGGGACTGAACCTCAATCAATGACTGTCAAATCACAAACATGGCCCATACTCCAGGTCGCCGACAAATGGTATAGCAAATCGGGATATACGCAAGGCGAAGTCGGACCAATCGAAGAAGACATATTCACTGGTTCTGGCAATTACACCCATCAGATTACACTGACAATCACGGATGATCGCGAAGGATCCAATGCCGACGTAACCGTCTATGTCGATAATGTGCAGTCACTATTATATGGCAAAGCCTTTGGTTTGTTGGGCACGTCTTCCATTCCCTTATCTTCTCCCCGAGACTTGTTCACCATGCTTTTGTATGGAACGCGAATCTCCTTCATGATCGGGCTTCTGACAGCCATTCTTTCAGTGGCGATCGGACTCGCAGTTGGACTTGTTTCTGGATATGTGAGAGGCTTGGTTGACGAAGGACTAATGAGATTCGCAGACTTTCTGCTTGTGCTGCCTGGTTTACCATTGCTAATAGTTCTGGTCACAGTGCTTGGGCGATCAATATGGAATATCGTGGGTGTCCTGATCTTCATGGGTTGGATGGGATTCTCGCGAACCGTAAGGTCAATGGTGCTTAGCTTGAGGGAAAGACCCTTCATAGAAAGCGCAAAAGCAGCTGGAGCAGGCACGTTCTATGTTATATATCGCCACATTCTGCCTAACGTATTCGCACTAGTATACATATCACTGGCAACTGCGGTGCCAGGAGCAATAATCTCTGAAGCATCTCTTGCTTGGCTTGGACTCGGCGACATCACCATTCCCTCATGGGGTATCATGCTGTATGATTTCAGCGCTACACAGACCGCAATTGTGAAAGGATTAGGCGAATACTGGTTCTGGGTAATCCCTCCAGGCGTGGCAATTGCGGTGATGGCTATGGCATTCATCCTGATGGGATTCGCCTTAGACGAAATCCTGAATCCGAAACTCAGACAAAGACGCTAACCAGACGAATAATGGCTTGGATCAAGGCAGCGTTGACAGTCAGTGCAGCTGTTCGCATCAGACTTGACTAGTAGAACTTGAGCGTGTCAAAAGGTCAATCTTCTCCTCAATGTAGATCCAGAAGAACCTTTCAAGTTTTTCCTCCTCCTCTTGGGATCGTGCGCCTCTTAGAAAGAGTGTTCCACCTCCCAGCAAAGATGTAAGTTGACCGAATTTCTTGAAGGCTTCAGAGCGCTCTCCAGAGAAAAATGCCAACGTAAACTCATTCGGCTTTCCAAGAATGGACACAGTGATAGCTCCAACGATATCATGCACATGCGTTGCCCTGGAGACTATTGTGAACGAGTTTTCCCCACTTTCAATAGAGGTCCTGAAACCTTTACTCTTGAAAAAACGCTCAACCAGCTGATTCAGTTGACGCAAATCCACGTTCCTGCCCATGTATTGTCTTCTCAATAAATCACCTTGAGGCAACCAGCATTTCTCCTAAACCCTTGTCAAGTAATAAATGTTTTCGAGAAAAGCACTCAGTACATCAAATTCGACATGCAGCCTAAAGCTTATATAAACAGAGGCTTCTGTAGTAGTTCCGTACGTTGAGCTTGAAAGAAAAGCGAAAGCTGAGTGAAATCATATGTCAGTGCTAGATGTCAAGGATTTGTCGATCTATTACTATATAGGACGCGGTGCTGTAAGAGCGGCTGAGGGTGTAAGCTTCAAGCTGGAGAAAGGTGAAGCTATGGGGTTGGCTGGAGAATCTGGATGTGGCAAAACCACAGTCGCCTTATCTCTACTCAACATTCTACCTGCAAATGGTAGAATAGTCAATGGAGAAATCTTTGTCAACGGCACCAACATAGTTGACATTGACGAGAGCCAAATGCGCAAGGACATTAGGTGGAAGGTCATTTCAATGGTTTTCCAAGGCGCCATGAACGCTCTCAATCCACTATACAAGGTGGGTGATCAAATTGTCGAAGCAATCAGGCTACATGAGCCAGACGTTTTCAAGAGGGAAGCCAAGGAAAGAACTGCGAAGCTTCTCGAAATGGTGGGGATTGAACCAGGAAGAGCAGACAACTATCCCCATGAGTTCAGCGGCGGAATGAAGCAACGCGCCCTGATTGCCATGGCCTTAGCCAACAACCCTGATCTAGTCATTGCAGACGAACCAGGAACCGCGCTTGACGTAATTGTACAGGCACAGGTTCTCAGATTGATGAAGGAACTGAAAGAAAGGCTTGATCTCTCTATGATCATGATTTCACACGATCTTTCGCTGATTGCAGAGATTTGCCAGAAAATCTCCATAATGTATGCAGGCCACCTTGTTGAATATGGAGACATCGTCAAGATTTTCAAGGAACCGTTGCACCCTTATACTGTTGATCTTATAGAGTCCTTTCCCAGCATCAAAGCTGAGAAGCAGGAAATGGTTTCAATCCCCGGGTCTCCACCGGACCTGTTGAACCCACCTTCAGGATGCCGGTTCAATCCAAGATGCAAATATGCTATGGACGTATGCAGAAAAGACCAGCCGCAGCTGGCTGAGGCATCAAAGAACCATTTTGCAGCATGCCACCTGATAAAGAGTTAAACAAGAGAGATGAATTATGGCTGAACTAGTGATTAAAGCTGAAAATCTGAGGAAATGGTTTCCAGTTAGTCTAGGCTTCCTCAGATCCGTTTTTGGCAAAGAACAACTCTTTGTTCGCGCCGTTGACGACGTCTCCTTCCACATCAATCAAGGTGAGATTTTCGGACTAGTTGGGGAAAGCGGGAGCGGAAAGACAACAACAGGAAGATGTCTACTTAAGCTAGTCAAAGCCACCAGCGGCAAGATATTCTTTCATGGCACTGAAATCACAGGTCTAGACGAGGACGAGATGAAAAAGCTACGCCGCCGCATGCAAATAATTTTTCAAGATCCATATGAATCGCTGAATCCGAGAATGTCCATTAAGGACATAGTGGCTGAACCCTTACGGCTTCTCGAAAGAAGTGTTGAACCGAGAGAGGTAGATGCTAAAGTGAGCCAAATGCTTGAAGACGTTGAACTAACGCCTCCCCACGAGTTCACCTATAGATTCCCACACGAACTCAGCGGAGGACAAAGACAAAGAGTGGCCGTTGCCAGAGCATTTGTTGTGAACCCAGAATTCATAGTTGCCGATGAACCAGTGTCCATGCTAGACGTTTCGATCAGAGCTGAAATCCTTCGTCTCATGTTCTCACTAGTAGAAAGATTCAACGCATCATTCCTCTACATAACTCACGACTTGGCGCTTTCCCGGCACATGTGTGACAGACTTGCAGTGATGTATCTAGGAAAGATAATGGAGACAGGCACTTCAGAAAGCGTTGTCTTCGAACCTTTACATCCATACACAAAAGCACTAATCGAAGCAGTGCCGATTCCCGACCCTACAGCAGGACGCGCAGAAACAGTCATAAAAGGAGAAATCCCAAGCCCAGTTAACCCGCCTTCAGGATGCCGATTCCACACACGATGCCCCTCATACATAGGCGACATATGCCGCACCAAAGAGCCAGACATAATTGACCTTGGCAAAAACCATTATGCAGCCTGCCACCTCTACGGAAAAGAAAAATAGCAATGCCTCTTCTTCACGCTCTCTCTGGCTGCAGCTAGCAAAATGGCTAGCGTCTAGATCTCGATTTCGAGGATCGCTTTGAACCTCTAGACGCCCACATTGACAAAACAGCACCTGACACAACAGTGCCGATTCCAATGGGCAACGCAATTAGGTTTGGATAACTTTTCTCTCCAATCGTCTTGTAGAGCTCAAGGGCAGGCAAGGTTCCTGCAGGGCGCGCACCGAAAGCAGGATAAAAGTAGGGTCTGAGAGCAAGCCACGTCCAAACCTCCACAGTATAGTTGCCCTCATACTGCATGAGCCCACCTACCCCCAAAGGCTCATCGACCAATAGTCCACCATCATTATGCATCACACTGGTTTCATAAGAGTACTTTGTGAAAGTCACGTTAAACGTAGTATTTCCACCCACAGGATCATACACGTAGACGCGGAATTCAGGAGGCTCGGCCGGCACAGGCCCTGCATCCCCTCTATTGGGAGGTGTAAAATACACAACTAGCCTGTCCCCTCTTTCAAACTCTCCCGAGATGATCCATTCCCCGCTTGGAAGATCTTCAGCCTCCTTCACAAGCTCGTTATGAGTCTTCTCATTGGCTTGGGCAGAAATTGAAGCTACAATGACACCTGCGAAGATCAGGATTACACCAAGGCTTAAAGCAACTGTTTTCATTGCGCCATCTTCACGATTCTTCTACAAGAATCTGAACCTCACACTTTTATTAAACCTTTCTAGCCCAGCCGCAAACCAATAACATGAAACCTGTGACCAATAAAGCTCTCCAACTTCACAGTAGATCCAGCTAACTCTGCCCCTGAAAAGCGCGTCGTCGCAACAGGAAAGCGGCCTTCAAAGAATAGAGAAATGTTCCAGAAACCTTTAATTATAGAAGCCATAGTTGTAATACTTGCTGAAGAGAAAGGAGAAAAGAAGAAATGAAACTGAAGATGGAGAAAGCTATTAGCATAGCACTTGCAATGACTCTACTGCTTAGCGCAATGATTATGATAACACCAAAAGTCAAGGCACAAGCAACAACCGTAACCTTTGTACCAGGTACCACTGACATTTACACCGAAGGTGAAGATTTCATAGTAACCTGTTGGATAAATGATGTTACTAACCTAGCAGGTTACGACATCCAAATAAAATGGGACACCAATCATCTCACATACATTAACCACACACTGATAAACGACTGCCTTATTTCACCTACATTCGAAACTAAGAACATAGTCAACACCTCTGACCCTATTCGCTACTACTGGCTGGCTTCTGCCACCCTGTCAGGAACAGGCTTTGACGGCAGCGGCGCAGTTTTCGAGATGGCCTTTTACGGCGTGAACCTTCCTTGGAGCAACAATCCAGCAGTCAACATAACCACATACATAGAATTCGTCGACACAGCGCTCGCAGACGTCCCTGCTGATCCAATTCCTCACACGGCAACAGATGGCATCGTGGTACTTCACGCTAAACCAATCATAATTCCACCAGTTCCTATGCTCGTGGTAGATCCACCAACCTATTCAGCAGGCGCTATAGGCGAAACATTCGAAATAAGCGTCATCCTTATGGGCGCCGATAGCGGACCACTGGACGCATACTGGGACGTTGCTGGAATCGACGTTATGATGCACTTCAACACGACGTTGATGGAAGCACTGGGTGCATCCATTGACCCTGACGGCGACTTTGTAGCTTTCTGGCCAGGAGGACTTTTCAACCTCACTGAGCCGCCAGAAATCGACAACGTAGCCGGAACTGTGCGTGTAGCATTCATGGGAATTCCAGGAACAGGCGGAGCACACACTGCACCAAATGGATTCATGAAGATGTTCTCAGTCACGTTCAACGCAACAACCGAATCAACCAGTTTTCCACCACCATCTGCACCAATAACTCTGCAGAATCCTATGGCTTACACAGGTGAATACGTGTTCGGCTCAATGCCCGGACTGATTGACATCACAAGTCCAGTAGGAACTGCATGGACAGATGTGCGCGGTGGATATGGCACATACACGCTAGCCAGCTGGACAGACAACACTGACGGCGAACTCAGCACAAGCGACCAATTCATCATGGACGGTCCAGGCGGTTACTACTTCGACTACCACATAGAAGACGTAACAGGCCTGTTGAACTTGACGCTTGCCCGAAGCCTAACAACCGATCTGTGGGTGACTAACTCGATGACGAATGGTGGAATAGGTAACTGGGGCTTGCCTGGTTCGACAATTGTTCCAACCAGCGGCGCCGCCTTCAACGGCTATGGATTACCTAATTGGACTGGAAACTTCACACTAGCCTACCCAATCGCCTCAGTGAACAGCATAACCGCGCATTACTTGCCCTTCACAGGCGATGAATACACGGCTGTGCTCACTGAAGGTGTAGACTATGCAGTTCACGCTGACGACGATCTGATTGAAATACTGCTCCCACTGGACGTACAAATAATCAATGAACACTGGAAGGACGGTGTAAACAACTCTCTGAACGGATGGCCTTGGATTAACTACATGGCCTCCAGCATCCAGAGTGTTTACGTTGACTTCAACAACGGCACTTCAAGATTCGGCGTTAACAACGGCTTCCAGGTTCCTCCACCAGGTGAATGGTGGTATGAGCCTGATTGGCCTGGCGAGCTTGAAGGATGGTGGGCACTAGGCTACTTCAGCGGTCCATTCACGTGGCCTGCTGGCTCGGACTGGTGGGTAAACTACACTGCATGCACTGTGATTGACGTAGACTACAACACTGACCCGTATACTGTATTCGCGGAATACAATGGTACGTATGCTGATTTCCTAACCTTGACGACCCCAGTCAATGAAACGTTCAACGAAGTCTTCCCAATGCCGTTCAATTCATACACATTCGAGGACTTCACTGACTCTGACACAAGCAGCTCAATAACTGTCGGTGACTTCATGCAATCACCGGGACCTGCAATCTTCCGAGTTGACGGCGTACACACCGGCCTCAGAGTCGCACGCAAACCTTGGATATGCGAAGATGATCCTGCCGACGAGTTCTTTGGAGTCGCACCTATCGTGAGCATCGCCGGATTCCCACAGCCAGACATGGAGTTCTGTCCATGGCACAACTATGACTTCTCAGTGCCTCTGCCTCACGAAGTAAGGAACGGTGAATTCATTTCAGCCTTCAAGTCACTTGGAGGCTTCATCGATGTCTACGTGTGCAACTATCCAGAAGGATTCAAAGGCGAAGGCTTCCAAGCTCCAGCCGACATGTTCTGGCCTCAGAAAGAGGTAATGCTCTGTGCCAACGTAACATACGCTGGCTGGCCAGAGCAGAGAAAGGACGTTGCATTCGAAGTCAAAGATCCTCACGGCGTTCCATGGGGTATTTGGTACAACAGAACTGACGAATACGGCATGACCTTCGTAAGAGTAAGGCTGCCTTGGCCATGTGATGATCCTGAATACTACTTCGGTGTATGGAAGGTGTGGGCTACAGTAGACGTGGCTTGCGTCGTTGTTAACGACACAATGGAATTCAAGTACGACTACAAGGTCCGCATATTCAACGCCGAGACCGACAAGACTGAGTACAAGCACTGCGAGGATATCCATGTTACAATCTACTATGGAAGCCAAGCAATGCAGCTCTATCCAATCGTATTCACCATCACAGCTGTCGACGACTCGGGTGTACCATTCGGCTTCGACTACATACTGGTAGAAGTTGGAGGCGCTGAATACTGCACATACGCAAACGGCACTGTCCAACTCACTGTGCATGTAGAGAAGTGGGCACGCCCAACACTAGGCACAATATACATTGGTGCTCTCAACGGCTTCCCACAGGACGGCGGTTCAGCTGAAACACCAGTCTTCACCATCACATTCGGCATACTGGCAGAGTGGGCATAAACCTGAAAGACACATAGGCTCCATCCCCCCTTTATTTTTCTTCCAACAAAAGGCAGACAAAGCACTCTTCATCGCCAAAGATCCATGCCTTAAGTAATGAGAGTTTCTAGTAGCAGCTTAGTTTTTCAACATGTGCATGAATAGCCCAGGTGCAGAATTATGCATGATCCTGAAGAATTCCCTCGGTCACCAACTACTGCAATGATGCAACGCTCAACTAACGCCTGAAACCTCAACCTGCCATCTAGAACACAATTCCAGAAGGTTTATTAGTTCTACCCAGATTTGCCTTTTGTGGAAGGAAGGGAGATGAAGATTGCAGATATAGTGACGTTGCTGCTATTTGCATCACTACTCTCCTCCTCAATCATCGGATTCACCCACTCAAGGGCGCGCTTCGACAATCTATCCTTAACGCTCACGAAGCCTGGTGGGTTCTACTACGAACTGAGAGAGATTGTCGAGTTCCATGGCACTGTTAAATTCATAAATGGGAGCTCTGTTAGCGGAGGACTTGTAGGAGTGCACGTAAGAGATTCCATCGGAGCAAACCTTATGGTCAGGACTATACCGTCAGGCCTATCTCAACAGGAACTTGGAGATATTGAGATTATTGACGTTCATCTGGAGGACTCTCTCGGAAACCTTGAAGACGAGTTTGAGAGAGAGGAACAGGTGAATTTCTGGATAGCTGTGAGGAACAGGGGAATATACGGCACCAGAAATGTAACTGTGGCAATCACCTTTTTCGACAGCATGCAGATACCCCTGGCATGCAGATATGCAAGAGCCCAGCTTCTACCCACCGCAATGTTGAATTGGACCCAAGCAATCAACCTCCCACACTGGGCGTCAGTTGGAAATGCCCAAACTTATATCAGCGTCCTGACTGACTGGCCCAAAGACGGGGGATATCCCTATGTGCCCGAGAAACCGATTAACTACACAATAATAGAATCGGAATATATTGATCCTCCGACCAACGTGATCCCGCAATCACCCGTTGAGAATGGAGAGTACAACACAACATTCCGGCTTTCTCCTGAACCTCGCAACGGAACATACACGGTTGATGCCCGCGCAACATACGTGGGATACACGTCGCAAATCGCGTCAACAACATTTCACGTCAATGATGTGACAGCTCCTCCAATAGCGTCATTCACCGCAGAACCGCCGCTAGCCCCCTCCCCAGGATACGACATAACATTCTACGGAGGCTTCTCCTCCGCAGAGGGCTACAACGACTCAATAACCAATTACTTCTGGGATTTCGGAGATGGAAACCAATCCACAGGCCTCACTGTCACACATGGCTACGCAGATTTCGGAAACTACACAGTCACACTCAACGTTACAGACTCCGAAGGCTACTGGAACACAACCTCCAAAACCGTCAGGGTAGCTGAAATACATGACATTTCGCTAACTGACATAAAATGCTCGACACTCTACTCAGACTGGCACGTTATAGTGAAAATCGACGTTAAGAATAAAGGCTCTTTTGCAGAAACATTCAACATAACTGCTCGCTACAACAGCTCAATCATAGACATCGTATCAGT
This sequence comes from Candidatus Bathyarchaeota archaeon, assembly GCA_020352645.1. GTDB lineage: Archaea > Thermoproteota > Bathyarchaeia > Bathyarchaeales > SOJC01. The sequence goes on from CP070683.1 coordinate 1,150,663, forward strand.
TGTCGACCTACAATCCTTCGAGGAAAGAACGATAACAATCGATTGGAACACAACAGCACTGCCCATGTACGTAAGCTATGTGATATCTGCGGAAGCTGACATACTGATAGGTGAACCTTGGACGGAAGACAACTTCATAACTTATGGAATACTGAAAACCAGAGGCCTTGGAGATGTTGACGCAGACCATGACGTTGACATCTTTGACATCGTCAAACTGTCCACACTATATGGAAAAACAAGTGGTGATCCTGATTGGAACATGGATGCTGACATTCAACCCGATGGAGTAATAGACATTTTTGACGTTGTGATAGCCGCTGGGAAATACGGAACCGTTTATTGAAGCAAAAATAGAAGATAAATCTATAATGGTTTTTATAACGCCTTGAACTTTTCCTTTTAAAGGAGAAAGGGCGTGTGCAGAAACAACATGGTGAGGGCAGAGAATCAACTATCCAATATATAGCTGCAGCGGCGCAGTAAGATGACTGAAACCTCACCCAACACTGGACTCCAGTTCCGAACAGCAAGAAAAGCTATCTGTACATGCGTTTCTCACTGTAATATTCCGTTTCACGAAATACGGCTTAACTCGTTGCTGGCCAAAACTCATTCTGGAAGCGTTATGCAAAGAAGAAAGTTGGGCAAAACACTAGCCCTGATGATAGTCCTAATTCTGTCAGCGTTGCCCATTATCGCCATTTCAGCTCCAAACGTGGCGGTTGACGTTTTCACTCAGAAAGAACCCTTCAGCGGAAGAGGCGCAAACGCTACATGTGACGCCTTTCATCCAGGCGAAGAGGTCTTCTTGTATGCCACAGTAAGCTTCAATGAAGTGCCATTACAGAACATCCTTGTCTCATTCCACGTTGAAGGACCGCCTGATACTTCACCAATCAGCTTCAACAGGGTTTCAGAAACGAATGACACAGGACTAGCGTCAGCAAGCTTCACAATTCCGTGGGCTGAAAATGACAGCAACGTTATAGGAAACTGGACAGTTTTCACGTCTGTGGAGATTGATCAGTTTGAGTTCACCGATTGCCTTTTTTTCGAGGTGGGGTGGATAATCGAGGTAACGTCAGTCAGAACAATTGACGAAACCCTTGCCACCAGAAACAGTTTCGGAATAGGTGGAGATATTGGAGTTGAAATCTCTCTCCGCAACATTGCGCTCATAGAAAAGAAGGCAACCATCACGCTAACGCTTCAAGATGAATTGAATGTTCCAGTTGCCTTTCTAATGATGGATGAAGTCTGGATTCAACCCAACAAGACAATCATCAAAATGTACAGTGTGTTACACATGCCCGTATGGGGCGCAGTTGGAAAAGCAACGCTACACATTTCCGCCCTAACAGCGAGACCAAGTGAAGGCGGTGTGCCATATGCCCCCGCTGTTTCCCTCGATGTGCACATTGTTATCGGTGATCCCTTGGAGATCAGCCTCCACGATGCAGCCATCACTAAGATATCACTCAAAGAATCCTCAATCACTATTGGTGAGGTAGCGAATCTCACAATCACTGCAAGAAACGAAGGAGCTGAAAATGAGAGTCTTGAGGTGCAGGTGTTTGCGAACGCAACTTTCATTGAAACACTGCATTTTGGATCTGTGACTCCCTACACTCAAAGAACTCTAAGCCTACAATGGAACACTTCGACCTTAAAGCCAGGCAGCTATGTAATGAGCGCGCAGATTCCGCCACTTCAAGATGAAGCTGAGCTCGAGGATAACATCTATGTCGATGGAATAATTAGAGCAAAACCTCCTCCAATACTGATTCATGATATAGCGGTTGTTCGTATTGTTGCAGATCCTCAGACTGTTCGAGTTGAATCTCCAGTTCATGTCAACGTCACAGTAGGGAATGAAGGCACTGAAGTTGAGTCTTTTAATGTGTCTGCGTTTTTTGATGATTCTTTGATTTCAACTGTTCTTGTTTCGTCTCTTTCTTCTGGTGTTGAGTTGAATGTTACTTTTGTCTGGGATACTTCTGGTGTGGTTCCAGGTAACTATACTATTCAGGTGACGGCTGGTCCAGTGAAGGATGAAGCGAACACAGATGATAACACCCTTGTCGACGGTGTGGTCCAGATATCTCCAGCAGCAGCTCCCACCCTGATTCCTCGCTGGCTTTCCAACCTTCTCTTGATAGGCCTAATCCCCACGATTCTATTCCTGATAATTCTATTCTTTTACAGAAGGCGAAAGAAAGAGAAATTGCGTGAACCATTCGACAGAGCATGGAAAGCCTGGTACGGAAAGTCGTCACCTTAAGCGTCCATCCAACAAACTACAGATAAACCTTGATCCCTGATTTGCTGCATGCCTATCTCGCTAGCCATTAAGAGGAGATATATTCCAGAACGCTTAAATCAAGAGGTTTATCACTATTTCAAGAGAAGGGAGAAGTATTTGAGAAAGGAACTAATCTCTGCGATATCTTTAGTAACGCTCACTATAGCTCTCGTCCTGAACGCAACCCCAGTTATGTCCCAAGAAGCTTGGGATCCACTAGTCTATGTTGATCCACCGTCAATCACAGGCTTAAACCCCTGCCAGAACTTCACAATAACTGTGAGAATTGCAAACGTCACTGATCTCTATGGCTTTGACCTTCGACTTCGCTGGAACCCGGCAATCCTGGATTACGTGAGTCACACTGCGAAAGTCCCAGTCGACACGTATCCAGACGGAGTCTTATATAACCCAATGTTTCTGCTGAAAAACGACGTTAATGCAACGGAAGGAACTTACTGGCTGGCGGGAAGCTCCTTGTCGCCCGCACCATCATTTAACGGCACAGGCATATTCTTTGAAATGACCTTCCACGTAAACGCCTATGGTCGGTCATCTCTGGAAATCTACTCGGTAGATCTTTCTGACCACCTCGGAGACCCAATCATCCCTGATGTACAACACGGTTTCTTCTCCAACGTTGTTACGACTCCCGCTGACATATATGTCAGTCCTGCCAGTGTCGTAGATGCCGACCTAACACCGTCAAAAAACTTCACTGTTGATGTCAACTTAGACGGAGCAATGAGTCTTGAAAGCCTTGAATTCTGGTTCGGATACAACACTTCGATACTTGACGTAACAAATGTCACAGGAAACCCGATTTTCTCATCAGTAGTCATTGACATCTTTGAAATCCAAGGTGAACTACGAGTAGCAGCTAATGCATCCCCATCTATAACTGGAGATCTCACATTAGCCACCATCACACTCCATGTTGCCGACACTGGAGAAACCCTCCTGGACTTGTTTAACATAACCCTCACTGATGAATGGAGTGACCCCCATCCGTACAACACACCCGGAGACGGCTACTTCAGCAACATATTGAAAGCGAAACTCTTTGTCGATCCCCCTGAGATAATAGATCCCACAATCCTACCCGGATCCCAATTCTACATCAACATAAGAATAGATGATGTCTTCGAGCTATACGGCTACTCCTTCCATCTTTCATACGACACCAATGTGCTGACCTGTCTGGGAGCTTTGATATCACCCCCAAGCAATGACACCCATTTCACTACTGAGATTTCAGTCGATGATCCACTTGGCAATATAGCTGTAAATGTATCCTACTACAGTCCTGCAGAACCGATTACACTACTCTCTGAAACTACTATTGTCACAATACACTTCCAAGCTCAAGACTTTGGATGTACTCCATTGGATCTGTATGACACAACCCTCACGAATTCGGTAGGTGGATCAATCCCCCATGATGTTGAAGACGGTTTCTTCTGCACGCTCATCGCCGACATCGCTGTAACGGGCATTGAAGCGTCCCCTAACATGGTATATCCTGGCCGAAGCGTGACGATTGCGGTCACTGTTGAGAATCTTGGTGATACAATGGCCTCGGACTTCAACGTCACCGTGTACTCTGATAACATGACTATCGGTACAGAAACAATAGATTTTCTGGCTCCAAACTTAAACACAACTGTTTTCGTAATCTGGGACACAACCGGCTTAGAGTCATGCAACAACTATACTCTGAGCGCTGAGGCTAGCCCTGTACTTTACGAACTTGACCTGACAAATAACTACCTGGTCGAAGGATGGGTGAAGATTAAAATCATAGGAGATGTAAATGGCGACGGCGTGGTTGACATTTTCGACTTGGTGGCTGCTGGAGAAGCCTATGGATCAAGCGAAGGTGATCCAGACTACAATGCAGATGCTGACGTGGCGCCTATGTTTGGAGTAGTTGACATCTTCGATATGGTGACGATAGCATCTCATTACGGCGAAAGCTGCTAACTCCCTTAGCTCCTCCTTTTTATGGAATGGTCACGTAAAACCAATCCTAATAGAGCTGGACTGCGATCGCGTATTCAGCAACTTGTCAATGTTATGAGTCAGATTATTCTTCGGTAGCGCCTTTCTTGCGTTCCTCGAGCATTTGTTCATATTGTTCTACCGCTTGTTCAACTTTCCATTCGAAGGGCTTCACCTGTTCAGGATCAGTTCCAAGCCCTTGTTCTGCTCGTAGGCGCTTAGTCTTGACAAGGCCATATCTAGTCTTCAAACGCTTGTTCTCCTGCCTCATTCCGTACACAATCAAGACAAGAGGAAAAATCGCCAAGGTTGCAGGGTGAACATAGAACATCAGCCATAGCTGAAAGATCACGTAAGTCATGTAAAGTATCGGTGCCCAAAACCAAAATGTTGCAAGTGTGCTTTTGGTTATCCAATAAACCTCAAAAAAAGAGTTCTTGTAGTCGCGCAGTCTTCCCATCACGGACACTAGCTCAAATATCAATTTTCCTCTTATTTAACCTTTAAGAAAACAAGCTAAATACACAAACTCTAATCAGATGACACAGGGAATTATGTTTCCAGATACGTCCTTCTAGCTTTGCTTTCACTCGTTAATGGGCAGATACGAGCGCTTTCCAAGAATGGGCTCAACATTATCGTCAGTATTTACAAATACATAGTAAAAATTAAATATAGAACAAATCATACGTAGTCGCTGCTAAGGTGACGAAAATTTGAAGAAAAATACGTTGCAAACAACTAGGAAATCCTCTTCATCACTCTTGATTATGCTAGTTCTCCTGATATCAGTAATCGGTGTCAACTTACATTTCCAAACTGCACACGCTTATCCCGGAGCGATAGTGAGAATAATACCTGGAAATCTCGAGTTTGGCCCTGAAGATGTGATAGGCCAAGATTTCATAATTGCCGCAGTTATTGAGAATGTGAGTGTGCTCATCGGCTTTGACATCAAAATCAGCTACAACACAACTTATCTACAATATATCAATCATACTGCAACAGTTCCAGTTGAGAGCTTTGGCAGCCCAACTCCTCCAAGCCCATACCCAGGTACCCTTCACGACCCAATCTTCACGCTAAAGAACGAAGTCAACGAGACCTCTGGAATATACTGGCTTGCTTCATCTCACCTGGGAACCACAGGTTTCGACGGCAACGGCTCCGCAGTTGTGATGGCCTTCAGGATAATAGATCAGCCTACGGCTGGCGAAGATGATGTCACATTGTACTTCAACTTCACCTCACATGATCTCGCCACGCTTGGCGGTACTCCGATAGTCAATGATGCCATCAACGGAACCGTCACTCTCCGTGCCCCCCCAGCAGCTGCATATCCACCGTGGCCATTACTCAAGATAACTCCAGACACCATCAGCGACGTACCTATGTGCAACAACTTTGAGTTAAACGTGACCCTGATGGGAGACGGTGACACGGACTTGAACGAAACCTGGGACATCGCTGGAATCGACGTAGTAATGAACTTCAATGCAAACCTAATAGAAGCAGTAGGTCTCACAGTAGATCCAGATGGATGGTTTGCATCTTTCTGGCCAAACGTATGGGTAACCATGGAGGAAATTAATAATACAGCGGGCACAGTCCACGTTGCCTTCTTCGGATACGGTGTGGGTCATACACCTCCAAGTGGCAGAGGAAGAATATTCAATGTGACATTTCACTCAATTTATGACTCAGGAGCCTCTCCGCCCACGGAGCCAATATACCTGGAGAATCCAGTAACCTTCACGGGTTCCTATCTGATGGACGCTGTCAATGGGCTAGTTGACATAAACGCCCCAATGGGCACTCTCTGGCACGAACTTAACCCATCATTCTGCTCTGGACCCTTCGAAGTGATTGGTTGGGACGACAATGGCGATGGCATGCTCAGCTACAGTGATCAGATAATGCTGAATGACACCTCTAATGGCTTCTGGTTCGACTATCATGTAGACGACGTAACAGGCACATTGAACCTGACACTTGCTCGCACTACAGCATTTAATCTGTGGGTGACTAACTCGATGACGAATGACGGAATTGGTAACTGGGGCTTGCCTGGTCGGACAATTGTTCCAACCAGCGGCGCCGCCTTCAACGGCTATGGATTGCCTAATTGGACTGGAAACTTCACAGTTGACTTTCCAATTGCTTCAGTTAACAGCATAACAGTACATGCATTGCCCTTCACGCCAGACAACTACACATATACGCTTACTGAAGGTGTGGACTTTGTTGTTCACGCCGACGATGATCTGATTGAACTGCTGAACCCGCTGGACGTACAAATAGTGAATGAGCACTGGAAAGATGGCGTCAACAACACTCTTAACGGATGGCCTGCGCTCAATTACTTAGCCACCGGCATCCAGAGTGTTTACGCTGACTTCAACAACGGCACTTCAAGATTCGGCGTTAACAACGGCTTCCAGGTTC
>CP070683.1:1157513-1191775 GCA_020352645.1 Candidatus Bathyarchaeota archaeon
GCGGCTCAAACCCCCTGTCCACGCAGGATGAAGTTGCCGCTGTCCTTGCAGAAAGGGGAGTCAAAATATACGCATGGCGGGACCAATCAACTGAGGAGTACTACTGGTGCATTGAAAAGGTGCTGAGCTGCAACCCCCACATAACAATGGATGATGGTGCGGATTTAGTCAGCACAATTCACTCTAACAAGTCGGAACTCATCCCAGAAATCAAAGGTGGAACAGAAGAAACCACAACAGGTGTTATGCGACTGCGAGCCATGGCATTGAAAGAAGAGCTGAAGTATCCGATAATAGCTGTGAACGATGCGCATACGAAATATCTTTTCGACAACCGCTATGGAACAGGACAAAGCACTATTGATGGCATACTAAGAGCCACAAGCGTTCTTCTTGCGGGTAAGACGTTCGTCGCGGCAGGGTATGGGTGGTGCGGACGTGGACTGGCGTTGAGAGCACGGGGAATGGGTGCAAACGTAGTTGTAACCGAAACGAATCCAATCAAGGCCTTGGAGGCTGTCATGGAAGGATTTCGGGTCATGACCATGAGTAACGCAGCTGAGATAGGTGACATTTTTGTCACTACAACGGGAAACAAGAACGTGATTCGCAAAGAGCACTTTGAAAAGATGAGAGATGGTGCGATACTAGCGAATAGCGGCCACTTCAATGTTGAAATAGATATTCCCGAGCTTGAAAGAATGACGATTCGTCGAAGGACTATTCGCCGGAACATGGACGAACATCAGCTGAATGATGGAAGAAAGCTTTACCTACTCGGCAAAGGAAGACTGATTAACCTTGCAGCTGCAGAGGGTCACCCTTCCGAAGTAATGGATATGTCCTTTGCTAACCAAGCCCTTTGCATAGAGCATCTGGTTAAGGAACAAAAATACGATCCGGGAGTGTACAGAGTTCCCAAGGAAATTGATGAGCTGGTTGCTAGGATAAAACTCAGGGCAATAGAGACAGAAATCGATAGCCTAACGGAAGAACAGAAACAGTACCTTGCTAATTGGGAAGCTGGAACCACATAATATATGGTAAAGCTTATAACATCAACGAAACTAAAAGGGGCTACAAAGCGGTGATAGCATGGTGAGTAAAGATCAAGGAATAGGCGGCTTAATTTTTCTCATATGTGTGGTTATAGCTATCGGCTACACACTAGGACTCTTTTGGTTTGGTGATCCTCTAGGTGAAACTTCATGGTCACTGGCATTTTGGCTAATAGCAATCCCTGTATACCTTGCATTCATACTGATTCTAGGAATTGGAGCTTGGATCGGCTGGACGATGGCCACTACTCCGCCGCCCAAGCCAATTGAAGAAATCGAGGCTGAAGAAAAGGAAGAAAAGGCAAAAGAGAAGGAAGAGGAAGAGCCGCAGGAAAAGGGAGAGAAAGAGGAAGAACATAAGGAATAGCAGTCCGGCGCGAAACACTTTTTCCCTTATTCTCAAAGATATGCTACTGGGGACGCTAAATGAGTAGTGTTAAGGCACTTGTGTTATGTGGAGGAGAAGGAAAAAGACTCCGACCAATAACATACTACATTCAAAAGACCATGATTCCGATAGGTTATAATCAACGACCACTCCTTGAATATGTTGTTCGCCTTCTGAAATTCCATGGTATCAACGATATCAACCTCTTGGTTGGATACAAAGCGGAGCAAATCCAGAACTATTTCAACGATGGAACAAAGTTTGACGTTGAGATAAGCTACATACATGATAGCCAAACACTAGGGGGAAATGGCGGTGCTGTAATCAACGCTTATCAAGAAGGCGGCTTCGACGAGAATGACCTTCTTCTCGTGTATTACGGAGACATACTCACGAACGTGAATCTGACACAGCTGATCAGCTTCAGCAAGGACAGAAAAGCAACGGCAACGGTAGCGCTAGCTTCTAGCTTTGAGGTTAGAGTGGGCGTAGCTGAGATTGAAGAAGATGGCAAGATTCGAGGGTTCATTGAAAAACCAAAGCTGGAGAAACCAGTGAGCATAGGACTCTTGGCTCTTAAGGGCAAAGCCTTTGGTGAAGCAAGAAGATTGATTAGAGACAAAACATCACTGGATTTGATGGGAGACGTATTGCCCTATTTGATAGCAAAAGGCGAACGAGTTTATGGATATGTGTCCGATGCTTTCTGGTACGACGTGGGCAGCACAGAAGCTTATGAGAAGCTGAACAGCAAAAGAGTCAAAGAAGCTTTCTCATTCCTTCCTTAAACCTAGGATATTATTGATGAGTATGAGTTATAAGCCCAACATTCATAGGATATGATTCCGTGGAGGAGAAGGTGATCCCCTCTTATCTGGCACTGCCTTACGCCACAGAAGACAGCACCAGAAAGGCCAAGTTCTCCGAGGAGATGGAGATTGCTGCTCTTCTTTGTGCAGCAGAAGCCGACAGAAGGAAGAAGTCAAGGTTCCTCAGAGGGGGAACTGAAACTCTTACATTCTTATCAAAGCTTCATTATCCTATGTGGGCTGTACCTTGGGAAAACAGCAGCATGCTGATAGACGGAATGGGAATCGTTGTTGATCACGTCTTATATTCAAAGCTACCTGATGTTGAAGCCTTCATTGAACATCTAAAGCGAAGTACCAGTGTCCACGAGCTTTTCAAAAGTACGATAAGAAGCCACAGTGACACATTTCTTGAGTGCATTTCACAAACAGAGTTTCCAGTGGAAGGGCGCATAACTGGAAAAGAGACCTTGGAGGACATTTTTGAGCAGATAAAAGAAAGCAAAACACAGGCTTCCAGCCGTACTGAACAGCGGCTTGTATTGGTGCAACCGATTATCAATGAAGAAAGAGCGGTCGAGATCAGGCGAAACGTTGCAAAACACCATAACAAGCTTCAATCAGAAATAAAGGGTCTCCAACTTGCAGTTAAGACCGTAACTGAAGAAACAAGAAAGCATGAAGGCAAGTTGAACCACGAGCTTGAGGTAGCAAAGGAGAGCTATGAAGCCGAAATATCGAAAACAAAAACTGAAGTTGAAGGGAAAGTGGGGCGTCTAGCTGAGGAGAGAGATGGAAAAATCGAGAAAGTAACTTCGACCTATAAGAAGGAAGTGGAAGCAAGATTCCAAGAAAGAAAGAAATGTGAGCAGGAACTGCTCAGAATCGAGCAAAGGAGAAATGAGTATGAGAAGAGGAAAGAGCTGAGGAAGCGAAAGAACGACGAGGTTGGAGAAGCTCGATGGAATACCAGAATACGTCACACTGAGGACCAGATTTCCGCGGTGAAGGCAAAGATCAAGGCACTCTCTGACTTCATTGAAAGAGCGAATAAGGAAACGGACAAGACTGCAAAAACTCTCCACAACAACTACCAAAGGCTAATTGAGGAAGAAGAAGTAAGAATCTCGAATCTAGTAGCTCTCCGAGACTCTAAGATTAGCAGTAAAGAGCAAGAAATTGATGAGCTACACAAAGAGATGCTAATCATAACTGAAAAGATTGAAAGGTTGATCGATTTCAAACGTGAACGTTCTTTGAAATTGAGGGAAGGTGTTATCCCTTGGAAAATCCAACGACCTGTTTTGATTCGCGTACCATTCTACATTATTTTGTACACGTCAGAGAAGGATAGAAGGTTTCTAGTTCGCTCACCTGTTGTCGCCAGAGATCATAAAGGATTCACTGTGAAGATTCGGAAGATAGGAGGTCTTTTAAAGTCAGGACCCAAAATGAGCACTCTTTTGAAAAGCAGATCAAAAACATTAGAGAAACTGATGAAAAGCTTCGAAGAAAAAACAAATCTCGATACGACAGCTCAAAGAGCCCTGAGCAAACTCGGCATCACCCATAATATACTGACATCAAAGGGCTTCAAAGAAAAAATCAACAAGGGTTTGAATGAGCTTGAAGCTGAGAGGTGGCTGAAACCTGAAGAAAAACAGCTCATACTCGAAATATACGCAGGAGCGGCAGCTTCAGAGAATCATGTTAGAATGAATGAGAACACTTCTCCCAGTGGCGCATCATGACGTATTATGATGATGAGGTTGTGGAACGTAAGCTTCTACTTAAACGGGTCTTCACTAGAAGCACACTTCTCCAGATAGGAAAGATCATGGAAATTCCCTATTTCAATACTATTGATAACGTGTGGGATCTAGACTATGATAAGGCGGCTCTCGAGATCGCTTCAAACATAGAAAGCGAACAACTCAAGGAGATCTTCAGAAACCATAAACCACGGACTTGGGCTGTGTTCAGGGGGAGACACTATACCTTTGAAGCCGGAGATCTCCGGCTTGGAGGTTCTTGGCAGGAAATCGAAGCTGCAATCGCTCAGACGAAACAGAAATTCGGCGAAAACAGCGTTGTCATACTAAGGCGCCTGGCTGAGTCTGGAGGAGGGGTCAGCCTAGAGGACATACGATCAAAGCTATCGTCGAGTGTTGATCCTTCACCCATATTATCCGATCTTGAAGAGCTAAAGGTCATCGTGACCTCCTATAAGAGCAAAGACTTCCAAGAATGGACCATACTTGAAGAAACGTCCCCAATAATCCGTTCAAAGCTGGGATTGGCCACCTATACAGTTGACAGAGAAGTCAGGGATCTCGTAAAGGTCAGTGCAGTAGATGAAGAAGGCCGTGTAATAGATAGAAAGGACAGAGAGTTGGATTATTATCTGATAGATCTCCTCAAACATCGAGTTGACTCCGTGGTGAAATTCGGGAAGTCGTTTTCCATTTCTTACCTAGCTGACTACTTGAGAGAGCTTTTTGGGCCAATCCTCTTTTTTGACAGTTTGCTAAGTATCACTCAGCAATACGGACTCGCTAATGTTGAGATCACACATCAAAAGGGAAAGACAGGAATGCAGACAGGTTGGAATCTCTCCCTGTTCGGAGAGCCTGGAACAGGAAAGAGCTTTTCTATTAGAGATATTATTCTCGGCAAGAATGACGGAAAGATTTCGCCTCATGGAATCCCAGGACGCAACAGATATGCTGGCGGAATGACTCCGGCCAGGTTTATACGAATAGGTCAAGCGTATTCCGGAAGAATATTCAACTTCGTCATCCCTGAATTCAACGACTGGTTCAAGTATAAGGGCATGGTTGAGCCACTAAAGCTTGCTATGGAACGAGGCGTCTTGAAATACGAGACACAAAGGGAGGTGGTTGGGCCTTACCGTTTCAGCAGCTTCTTCAGCGTAAACTACAATGTGGCTGCTTTCAGCAGAGGCTATGAAGTGACGATTCGAGATCCGAATTTCAATGCGATTGAAGACCGAATGCTTTGTCGTCTACACAAGCTCACTAAAGCACGTTTCATTGAACTCGCTGAAAGTCAAATGCGCTTGGCTTTTGGAAAAATAGACGTAGAAGAAGGAGCGCAGTTGGTCAGGGATCACTTGACCCTTGTCTATGCAGCTGAGACTAAGCATCCTCTCGTGAAAAGCAGATTTCCGGCAAAGCCAATTATGTTGACTCCGAAGGCACAAAAGCTTCTGATAAGAGCTAGAAAAGCTATTCTGGCCGAGATACCTCAAAGAGTCATCAGGTTCTCAGCACGCTTGGAAGACAGGGCTATACGCTTTGCCTGCGCCGCTTCACTACTAAGCTACTTCCAGTCAGAGCTTGATCACATTCCATTGAATGACGAAGCGTTGGAATATGCTGTTAAATTGTATGTTGAGGAAGCTTCAGTAAGATCTCGAGAGCAATTCTTGCCTGAATCAGTCTTGAGCAAAATCCCGCTTAATTAGTGTGTCTTAGACAAGTGTTGGGCACTGTTCTCCTTGCTAGCTCTAGAAACTCTTCCATTTTGCTTGACGAAAAAGATGTTATATTCCCGAATTTCGGATCAATCGTTTCAACGCCTCCTTTGAAGCACTGGAGAACGTATTTCCTGCAGCCCTTAATTCTGTGGCAGATCTGCAAAACATCCTCTTCTTCATGAATCTCTGGAACTAATGTTGTGCGGAACTCGTATTTCACAAGGTCACCTAGTAGAATGCCAATCGTTTTCTCCACTCTATTCAACAGTCTGCCATCTTCCACTCCCGTAGCATGTGAGTATTTCCTGCTGACCAAAGGCGCCTTTATGTCAAGCGCCACATAATCTACAAGTTCTTTTGTGACTAGTTTCTTCACTACCTCTGGATTGGTACCGTTGGTGTCAAGCTTGACTCTGAAGCCTAGTTTCATAATACTTCCACATAGGCTGGCAAGTTCCTTGTGAATCGTTGGTTCACCTCCAGTTACAACTACACCGTCAATCCAGTCTCTTTTTCTTTTCAGATAATGTTCGATCTCGCTGTAAGGCTTTGTCTCGATCTGATCTGGATTCAGGACAAGGTTCGTGTTATGACAGAAAGGGCAACGGAAGTTACAGTAGGGCAAGAACAGAACTGTTGATAGTTTCCCGCTCCAATCCACACTGCTAAGAGGAATGAAGCCTTTGATTTGAGGCAGTCTCATTTCCCTAGTCGTTTCCTTATCTCAATATCCAGCTCTTCTCTTGAAACCAGCTTTCCCCTCGCTATGACTTCTCCATCTATGGCTATGCTTGGTGTGCTCATTATTTGATGCATTAGCCCATCGAGTTGACCATCAGGCGTGCTGATGTCGACCTCTACGTACTTGAGATCGTGTTTCTGGGCAAGCTCTTGAGAAACCTTCTTTGCCGCAGGGCAGTTCCTGCAAGTCGGAAGAGTGAAAACCTTCAACTCCATATTCAAGATGCTCCAATCACCACAACTCTATACAAGCAGTAGTCTTAGCTTTTTCTGCGATAGGAATCGGATTTTTCCGTCGCTTTCACGTACTGTGGCGTTCTAAGACTAAATGTCAAGTATGAACTTGACTGTAACGTATTCAGAGCCTCTTATTATCTCCATCTGGTGATACGTTACGGCTTTTATTCCAACTTTTGGAGGATGTTTCGCGGAATCGAATTTTTCGCCTCTGATCCTAGCACACAAGTGATAGTTCTTCCCTACTCTGCTGAGGCTAGTTACTTCAAATTCAGAATAGACTCTATATGTCGTCTCAAACTTAATTATCAAAGCTTCTATCCAGTTATAGAGTAGTGCTTTTTCGTCGAAGCCATCAACTTCCAGTTCTTCCTCAATTTGGGGTGCTATTCTGTCGGTGTCGGTCATCGATTGAAAAGTAGCTAAGGCAGCGTTTTCGAAAGCTTCTTCTAAAGTCTTGCCGTACGCTGCAATGTATATGTCTGCGGTGTGTTCCAGAAACTGAAATCTACGTTTTGGGATTAAGCACATCCTCCTACGCAGCATTGCCAGTAAATGCTCAGTTTCACCCTCAAGAATCCTCACCCTGTAATAGGAAGATCGAGCACAAGATCCACTAGAACACTCTTGCGGCTTCTCTAACTGCTAGGGTGGCTAGCTTAGCTGCCTTTTCCACATCGCCGAGTGAAAGCATTGATGAAGGACTGTGGATGTAACGTGTGGGCACAGACACTACTCCGCATGGTACTCCTTCCCGAGTTAAAGCAATTCGTGCTGCATCTGTCGAGCCTGACATCCCCGTTTCAAGTTGGTAAGGGATATCAGCCTTCTCTGCGGCATCTACAAGCATGGAAAGCACCTTTGGGTGTGTGATCAGACCGGAATCCATTATTCCAATGGCTGGACCTTTCTTCATTTTTATAGGGGCTTGAACCTCTTTGACACCTGGGACATCACCAGCGACGGTGACATCCAACGCTATTGCCACATCCGGGCAAATCTGGAAAGCTGATACACAGGCACCTCTGAGACCTACCTCTTCTTGCACGGTTCCAACGAAATATGTTGTACAATCGAAATCTTCGAGCTGTTTCAATACCTCTAATAGAAGCGAGCAGCCTACACGATCATCAAAAGCTTTTCCTATTACAAGATCTGGGGTGATCTTGTCGAATCTTATATCGAAACTTACGACATCTCCAACCTTCACTCCGGTTTCACGTGCTTCTTCTCTGTTGCTCACACCTACATCTATGAAGAGGCTATCGGCTTCTATGGTCTTCTTCCTTTCATCCTCTTTCATAATGTGCGGCGGCTTCGACCCAACGATCCCGGGTCTTCTTCCTTTTTCCGTGTGAACGAGCACTCGTTGTGCAATCAGAACGCGGTCATCTATGCCTCCGAGCTTTGCAAACTGCAGAAACCCGTCCTTAGTGATGTTCTTCACGATTAGACCAATCTCGTCCATGTGGGCGGCTAGCATCACCTTGGGAGCTTTTTTCTTTGACGCATACTTCACGCCTATGAGGTCACCAAGTTTGTCAATGCTCATTTTGTCAACATAAGGCTTCATCATGGTTCTCAGCGTCTTTCTGACTTCGGCTTCTCTTCCAACAACTCCATATGCGTTGGAGAGTTTTTCTAAAGTGTCCACAAATCTCAAATCCTGAATCCCTCGGAGATTGCTATTTAATGTTGCACCTCAAGATAAACATAGAGGCGTTTCTCTGAGTTGGAGGCCATCAGATGAAGAAGGATGACGTAAGAAACGTGCTCGTTATGGGGCTAGATATTGCGGCACTTGCAGCTTCTGCTGAAAGAGTTGGGTACTGCCCTTTCTCAGTGGACTATTTTGGCGATCAAGATTTGAGAGCTCTTTGCGTCGACAGTCTCTCGGTAGTAGAACAGAGACATGGAGTATCATGCGGAAAACTTGAAGATGAATATTCTCCAATAAGATTCCTAGAGCTTGCAAGAAATCTTCAAGAGAGCTACCGACTGGATGCAGCCTTGCTGTCCTCAGGTCTGGAAGATTCACAAGAGGTACTTGGAGAACTAGATGAAATTGTACCAATCATAGGAAACGATGCTAAGACAGTACAGAGAGTACGCGACAAGACTGCATTTTTCGAAGAGCTGAGAAGACTGAACATACCCCACCCTCAGACCTCTATCATTGCGGATCTTGAAGAAGCAAGAAAGGAGGCTGAGAGCATTGGCTACCCTGTCCTAGTAAAACCAGTCAGAGGGTTTGGCGGTATAGGCATTAGAAAAGCTCAGAACGAAAAAGAACTTGCCAAGGTTCTCCACGCGAAGTTGCCCGCTGAAGGAGTTCTTATTCAAGAATTCATATCAGGCACAAACATAAGCATATCATTCATCTCAAACACGGAAAATGCTGAAGTGCTGAGCATAAACGAACAATTACTAGGTGTAGAACAAGCGGGCCAAAGCGAACCATTCGGCTACTCCGGAACCATCGTTCCCCTAAATGTCAGCAAGAGGCTTGAAGATTGTTGCGAGTTTATCACAAAGAGAATCTCGTCACATTTCGGTCTTAAAGGTTCGAATGGCCTTGATCTCGTGGTTTCAGGAGGTGACAAGGTGAAAGTCATAGAGGTAAACCCGCGGTTTCAAGCAACTCTAGAATGCGTCGAGACACTACTAGGAATCAACCTCGTTCAGGCCCATATCGATGCCTGCCTTGAAGCAATCTTACCATCTCATGTCACAGAAAACGAATCCTCAGTGATCTGTAGCAGACTCATCTTATGCGCCAAACAGCGCTCACAGATTCCTCACCTGGGGAATCTTGCGGAAATTAGGGATGTTCCTTTTCCAGGCACTATTGTTGAGAAAGGCGAGCCTGTATGCTCAATTGTGGTCAAAGCAAAAGACAGAGGCTCAATCTGCGAACAGATGTATGGATTAATCTACAAAATCTATCGGCGGATAAATGCAGACTCAGCTAATCTATGAGAAATCCTGCTTTCTTCAAAGTCTTCACCAATGGAAGTCCAACTAGCAACGTAGCTAAGCTAGACATGATTGCTTTTAACGGCGTTAAAGCAGCGCCGGCAAACCACACGGCCTGCAAAGACGCAGGGTCCAAGCCATAGAAAAATCTATAGGTCTGCAGTGGGATGAGCAGAAATACTCGAAACAATATGTCAGCTTCCAACCCAACAAAAGCTGCAGCCAGCAAAATGATAGTTAGTCTTTTTGGTTCATGTTTCCAGTAACCTCTTCTAATCAGGAATATTGCCACCAAAAGCACTGCTAACGCTACATAGGTATCCCAGAGGCCCCATATAGGAAGTTGCCACGCGACCGGCGTAGCGAAATACGCTGCAAAAAGAGACAGGTACAAAACGAGTACAGCCTGCCATTTTCCTCTGTAAAGCAGTGCAGAGACCATCGCTCCAACCGGAGCGCCGAATGTGAAAAGAAACTCGAAAACATCTATGAAGTACAGATAATGTCCAATCATTACTCCAACAGATGCTGCTGAAAATGCAAAGAACGGGCCAAGTATGATGCCTGTCAAAGGCGTCATCATGAAGCTCCAGCTAAACCAAACTCCAGAAGTAGGCAAACCTCCAAATGAATCTGTTATCACATTGAAGGCAGCGAAAATCGCCACCAGAGCCAGTGTTCTAGAAGACTTGAGCTTTCTCCAGATCATGCTGAAGCACCAAGTGACAAAGCTTTCTTATCGTTAGTTCAGCTTCTTAAATAATTGACCTGCATACGTTGGAAATTTCTGACTGGATACTTAGGGGACTAGGGCTGTTCGTAGTGTGGAGTGACTCAGGAAACATCTTGGGAAGATTGATAGAAGAATCGTTGCAGTCTAAGAAGATAGGTAGTTAGTGCATTCTGGAATTGGATCGAAAAGGCTTTCTGCTTTGAGTTGCAGCAGAAGCTGAGCAGCTTTATAAGCTATTGAAGGTCGTAGAAATATTTGGCAAGTCGAGTATGATGATGCGAGTTCATAGTGTTAATAAGTCAAGTGAGTTGCAGTCAAGAGATCTGACTTCTCTTGAAGAGTTAGAGTCTTTGCGCGATAAAGTTGACTGGCTATGGATTGACCTTCTGAAACCTGATAATCAAGAGCTGTCGATAATTGCAGAACTGGTGGGAGACCAGAAGGTTGTGCGTGACATTCAAACTAAGAAGGTTTTGCCTAGACCTAAGATTGTAGGCAACTTGTCTCTGTTATACATCCCTCAGGCAACTTTCAAGGACAAGCTTGAAACGTTTCCGATTTACGTTTTCACACGAGACAGAATACTTGTGACAGTCAGGGACAAATATTCATCAGAAACCGTGGAGAATACGCTCAGAACTTTCGAAGACTGTGTCGGAAAGGTATGCAAAGGAAAAGCCAACTCTTCATTTATTCTAAGCAGAATCTTCCACGAGCTAAGCAACGAAAACCTAAATATCGTGATGTCACTGAGACAAACAATAGACGACATCGAACATGATGCACTTTCAAATCCTGCTAGTAAGGAGATCAACCGTTTGGTCTTCGAAATGAAAAGGCAGATCTCAGCTTTTGAGAGAGTGTTATGGGCTCAAAGAGAGCTCATGCTAAGTATAAGCGAAGGTGTGGTCCCAACAATTGATGCTTCTGACGAGGTGGCAGTTTCATTTAGTCATCCGATCAATAACATTTCACGGGAACTATCTCTACTTGATTCTCACAATAACGCTCTGGACAGCATCTTACGCTTGCAGGATCTAGGTATGATACATAGAGTCGAGAGAAACCTCACTTATCTCACCGTAATAGCCTTGATGGTGAGCATTCTGTTGATTCTTTTAGAGATTGATATACTCAGCCTTTTGTATGCGGGAACCTGACGACTGATGGAAGGGCTGAGAGAGGCGCCGGGAATGGGATTCGAACCCATGCGGCCCGCAGGGCCACAGGCTCTCCTGGAGGGTCTCAAGGCCTGCGCATTATCCACTCTGCCATCCCGGCAATCACAGCCTGAGAATAGCTACTCTCATGAATATGAAATAAAAGACTTTATCCACATTAGCTTGTGCACTGAAAACGGCGGCGTGCGAAAAGCAGCTGCTTCTAAAACCATGGTCACACTGCTCTTCCTCTCTAATTAGAAAGGCCACAGTGAAGCTAGTGTTCAGCTATATAGTGTCAGGACTTTCCGTATTCCCGTTACTGACACATAGTATCTGTCAAATCCCTCTTTGTTGAAGGATTGTATATAACCAAGTTTCTGAAGCTTCACTAAATACTCCTGCAATTCCGACAGCTCCTTGTTTGTCCATTTCGCGATCTCTTCAACCGTCAATCCTCTTTCAGCTCTAGTAGCTCCTACATTATGTAGCATGCATAAGAAGCGGAATTCCTCAGGCAATTCAGGCGGCGGTGAAACAGGAGGATACCCACTCATGTCCTATCCCTTTCCCAACACGCGCTTATAAACATCAATAGTCTGCCTAGCAACAGTCTGCCAGCTGAATCTATTCTTAACTGCTTCAAGTGCATTCTTGACAATCCAATCTCTATAGCCAGGATCGGACAAGACTCGTTCAACTCCCCAAGCGACGGAATCGAGACTGCGTGGATATATATATACGCCCGTCTTGTCATGCTCAATAACCTCAGCCAAGCCCCCTACCCGACTGGCCACAATCGGTACACCTGCTGCCATAGCCTCCAAAGCAACTATTCCGAAGGGTTCATAAACTGAAGGCACAACCATCACATCGGCACTTTTCGTCAGAGCGACTAATTCCTCGTCAGATATGAATCCTGTGAATCTAACCCGCCACCGCTGACCAGTCTGGTCAGCTAGCCATTCCAAGTGTTGGCGCATCCATCCTTCACCAACTATGACGAATTTCGCCTCTGGGAGGCGTCTGCTAATCCGTGGCACAGCACGAATCAGATATTCAACTCCTTTCTGTGGCACCAATCGTCCAACATAAAGCACCAGCTTCTCATGGTCTCCCACACCAAAACGTCTCTTGACACCCCAACGATCAGTTTGCACTTCATACTTCATTGCTTCGATTGCGTTTGGAATCACGTCGACCTTATCTGAGGATACTTGGAAGTGACCGCAAACTTCCCCCTTCATTGAATTGCTGGTCACTATTATCCGCATAGCCTCGTAGCAAGCCCACCATTCCATTCCATCAATCATATATGAGTCGGGATTGTGCAACCCAGTTCGGCCATGTTCTGTGCTGTGCATTGTGCAGACTAAAGGTTTGTCTAGAAAATGTTTGAAGCCAATTCCTGAGGGCGCCACGAGCCAGTCATGAATATGTATGATGTCAAAATCAAATTTCTTGTTGGCCTCTGCTAGCTGCTTTTCTAGGAAATGGTTAAACAGAAAAGACCAAGTAAGGAAATTTGGATGTCCCACTTCAGTTTTAGTTCGGTAAACGGCTATACCCTCGACTTCTTCATAGTCTGGTAGCCCTGGGAAATCCAGGGTAACGACGCAGACGTTGTGTCTTTCCCTCGCCAAGGCCTTCGCTAGTCCCAGAACATGACGGGCGATTCCTCCAACGATTCTTGGGGGAAATTCCCAAGACAATAAGCATATTTTCATCTCTTGCCCCTTTCCTGAAGTGTCAATGACTCGAGTTCGCGCACTCGATCAGAAACTGTCTTTGCAAGATTCTTTCGGAGTTTCTCATCAACAACCTTTTCCTTGGTCAACGAGGAGATGTTTTGAGCAAGCTTCTTGTCGCCCAATACTTGACTCAGCCACCTCTCGAAATCCTTCCTTTCTAGGTGATATTGAATCGTTTGGATGGGAGCACTTTTCAGTGACTCTGCAAACTCTCTTAAGTCTTGGATTTTCGTGCCAGTTGGTCTAGCGAACTCATAGAAGAAGCTGAAGCCTCTGTCGACAGGCAGTCTTCGTAGAATCCATCTGGCTGCGAGCTCCGGTTTCCGGAGTTCTTGCAAAATTCTAGCCTCGAAGTCCGAAACAATGTTAGAAAACGAAACAAATGCGTCTATAGGATTCCCAGACGGGTTGAAATAAGAGTGAACGTCTCCTGGACCTCCGCCCTTGAGACTCATGTAGTACAGGTGGTCACTCATCTGGAAATATCGCCAGAGCTCTAGCCAAAGATCCTCTCTCAATCCTTTAACGAAAGGTTCCAACCCTTTCAAGAATTCGTAGGAGGCTATTTGCATAGGATTAGTGATCCAAGCGCTCGGGTCACGCTCCAGATCTGCCCATGAGACAGTGTTGAACTCATCAACGTCAACCACCTCAACAGGTTCGTGGAGAGCTACTACTTCTGATGGTGTTCGCCAATACAGGTGCCGATACTTGAGCACTTCGCTGGGTAACCATCTTAGGAATTCATGGATTCCACTTTCTGGCCAATGGTGCTCTCCAAAGGTTTCATAGTCGATGAAGATTGTGATTGTCTGTCCTTGAGTGGCAGCCAGCCAGCTTGAATATTTCTGAGCTGTCAATGGCCACTCTTTCCACCAAGTTGAGGAGAAACGGAAGCCTATGTCATCGGAAAGCTGATAGTTCCGTAATAGCAAGGATATTGGGGAAGCTTTTGCCTTGTAGACGTAGTTTGGGCTTCGCCAGTCAAGAATCCGTTTTGCGCCTTCTGTGATAATTGCTTTGTAACCCAATCGGGCTACGGTTTCTGCAATAGCATTATTGTACAAACATTCGGTGTTCTCGAAAACTTGAGGTTCGTAGTTGAATAAATCCTTCATAGTCTGTCTATGCATCTGGATCTGTTCAACGAATTCAGATCGGTCGATGCTGAAAAGGCTAGCAAGGGAATGGTGATAAGTCTCCTCTAGAAACTCGACACAACCTGTTTGTGCAAGCTGTTTGAAGGATTCAAGCAGATTCAGATTCCATCTTTTACATTGCTCAATAAAGATGCCGGAGATTCCATACGAAACCTTGAACTGTTTCCTTTCATGTTGGAACCTTCTAATCTCGTTGAGGATTACTCTGTTTGCTGGTGCGTAGCATTTCTTTGATACTCGGTCGAAGATGTGCTTGTTGAGCGAATTGTCAAAATAGAGATCGAAAAGGTCATCCTTTGAAATCTGTGGACGCGATAGTAGATCAGAGTGGAAGTGCCGGTTCAATCTGAACGGCTGATGCACTTCGAACAGGAGGCATATGTCAGTCAAAGTTGGCGTTCTCCATTGCGTCTTTGGATTCTGACCGGTTTTTCGTTTTGGTGACGCTTTTACTGTAAGATTGTTCTAGAATGTGCCTCTCGAAGTTTGGCTGGTGGAGCAAAACATCTTCTATATAGGCTCTTAGCGGTTCAGCCACGCTCCACGCTTGAGAAATGCAGCCTCCTGGAGAGTGAGGGGCATCTCCATCGAAGACCTCACTCAAAGATCCAAGTCCAGCCTTGAGCATTTGGTTCCTGAATAATGGTTGAAGAAAACTTGAGAAAGCTAATCTCCTCCAGTGTGCATCATGGTTCTTCGTTTTCAAGAATGCAGTGACAAAAGGGCCTACCAGCCAAGCCCAGGCGGTGCCGTTGTGGTAGGCTTTGTTGCGTTCAACCCAATTCCCCGAGTACTTTCCGTGGTAATTGTCGTCATCTGGAGAAAGAGTTCTGAGACCATACGTTGCCCATAGTTTTTCGCGAACAATTGAGACAACGGGTATCAGCCTTTTCTTGTCAAGCATGGAGAAATCGAGGGACACTGCCAGTATTTGATTTGGCCTGATAGAAGCATCTCTTTCTTGATCGTCCACAACATCGTAAAGGCAATTGTCTGACTCGTTCCAAAATTTCTGGAGGAACCCTCTCTTCGCCTCTTCAGCCATTCTAAGGTATTTCTCAGCCAGCCTATCATTTCCGAAGCGAATTGAAAGAAGCTCCATTACTGCTAATGCGTTATACCATAGCGCTTGGATTTCCACAGCCTTTCCTTTTCGCGGCGTTATTGGATTGTTATCCACTGTTGCGTCCATCCAAGTCAGTTGCGGTCCGTGACTGAGCAAACCATCATTGTCCAGGCATATGTTATTAATTGTTCCTTGTGAGTGATAACTGATTACAGACTGCATCATTTTCCAAAGCCTTCGCTCAACAAAGCTGAAGTCGTTCGTATATTTCAGATATTGCAGCACAGCATTGAAATACCAAAGAGTGGCGTCAACAGTGTTGTATGCGGGATTCTCTCCTGCTTGATCTGGAAAGCGGTTTGGGATAACACCGTCCTTGCAGTAATGCATGAAAGTCAGCAGGATTTCTCTTGCGTCATTGTAACGTCGAGTCGTGAGAGTGAGACCAGGCAGAGAAATCAGCGAGTCACGTCCCCAATCTTCAAACCAATGATAGCCCGCAATTACTGTTCTCGTCTTTGTAGACAAGCGGTCAACGATGAAAGTGTCTGCTGCGAGAGTGAGCAGTTTCATATATTTTTCTTGAGATGGATCCAACTCCTGGTAGTAGGGCTTTGTCAAGAGAACTGTCGTCTTTGCTCGCTCTTCTTCTTGTTCACGTGAGCAGCCACTTTCAAGATTGCTTCTCATGCGTGAATAGATATGCTCAGTATCATGGCCATCCTTTCCTGCAATGGCGATAACAAGAAACTCTTTTTCTTCGTTCGGTTTCAGATCAACCTCAAATCTTCCTGGGACATAATAGTCGTCGAAGCAACTTGTTCCATGCAATCTGTCTGTTCTGTAGAGAACCTGTCTAATCCAAGCACCTTCCTCGCGGGTATACTTTCCACTATTCGAAGAGATAGTTAGGGCCCGCTGAGGGTGGAGCATTTCAAGGGTTGTTTCGTTAATCGTAGACCGTTGGGTGATGTTCCACTCAGATTGATCTTTGTTCATGACTGTGTGGAAGTGTCTGAAATTCACTAGTGGGAAGATGCGTAGTGTTGCAGTCTCTGGAGAGTTTACTTTGTAGAAAGCTACTATAGCATTTTTCTTCTGTGGCATGAGAATGGTCTTTACGACTTTGGCTTCGCCTACGCTGTACTCAAATCTCGGTAGCGGAAGAAGGGAGAAATGTTTGAGGTGCCTGAAGCCTTGAGGGTAAATATCGTTACCGAATTCATTTGAGCCCAAATCGTGGTCTTTGTTGCGTACTGCTAGTTGTTCATCAAATTTGGAAAGCATCACTCTCCTGTCAACTGGGGGAGTGAAAGAAGCGACCAGCAATCCATGATATTTGCGAGTGTTTATACCCAGAACAGTGGAAGAACAATACCCTCCAATTCCGTTTGTCACAATCCACTCCAAACTCAGGCATTTTTCAAGGTCAGATAAGGTTTCACTGTCAAGTTCAATCTTTGGACAAGGGGTATTCAAGCTGATCACTCCTTCAAGGTCTGACTAACTTGGCGATATTCTTTCCTCGCTCAACCCTGAAGTATCTCGCCACAGGACTGCACTTGGTTCGCAGCAAGAAAGCATGGGGTTGCAGAAGCTCGATTTCTGTGAGCGTTTCTGCATAACCCATCCCCTTTGCGACTACAAGATCAGTCTTACCATAGATCCTGCTGAACTCTTCTGATTGCTCTTCTGGCAAAGGCAGTCCAACTGCATCAGCTCCCGTGGTGATAATAGAATCTGCAACCTTGTACATGCTGACAGCCTGAGCATCTTCTAAGGTGGCATCATTCAAAATGGGTCCACCCTTCACCGCTACAATGATCCGGGGGCCTAGTTTCTTCAATTCGCAAACCAAGAGCTTGTCAAAAGCAATCTCGCCAGCGTTGTCTGTCAAGTAGAGAACTGTGCTTGCATCTTCCACCTCTTTGAAGATTTCAGGGATATGGTCAATTGCCAAGTCTCTTTCTGCATCTTTCAACCATAGAGTCATCTTGGCGAAATCCACTTCGTGACCAGGAATGTCAAACTCGATTATGTTGCCAACGATTGCAGCCAAGCAGGCTTTTCTGAATCTTCCCTCTCGAGATTTTTCCTTCCGGATTTCTTCCATGATTGCAGGGATTAGTTTCATCGCTTCCTTGTTGCTTCTACGCTTCTTCTTTGCGTAGATATCGCTGTTACCTGTGATCTTCTTTATTATTCTATCACGACTTGTCCCTAATAATGCGGCAACAGCAAGCGGGCTAAATTCCTTTGCCAAGCATTCCAGCAAAGCCTTTGCTGCTTGGAACTGTAAATCTACGTCTTTTGTGGCTTCATCAATCTCTTGGTAGCCTCGATGAGCGATACATGACATGCATTCGATTTCAACCTTCAAGGACGATCCACCTGCTGCTAAACGGTGTGTATGGCTTCCGCGAATTCGGTCAGCACTCTTTCAGGTTCTTTCGTTTTCACTACGCCACTGGCAACGAGCACCCCTTTTGTGCCAAGTTTCAGTGCTGCTGTCACGTCTTCTCCTTGGGTTATGCCAGCTCCGCAGAGAACGTTTACGTCTGGATTTACTTTTCTGACCCGGCTTACCGTGTCACTTATTATCTCAGGTTTGGCCTTTGACACTGGTACACCTGTTCCAATAAGCTCCGGAGGTTCAATAGCAATGAAGCTGGGCTCTAAGGTTGCCGTCGAGACACTCACATTTGTGTTGTTGGTGCAGACTACTGACACTAAATCGAGTTTCCTGCATCTTTGAATGACGGAATCTATGTCGGCTAATCTTATGCGCCTCTCTGAGTGGTTGACAAGCGTTCCTACTGCTCCAGCTTGTTTCACAGCTTCCGGAAGTATGTGCCCTGTAGAGCTTCCTGCATCAATTGGATCAACATGTTGAGCAAAAGTTGGCAGATCCACCGATCTAGTGATTTCCGTAATATCCGTGTATTGCGGTGCCAGTCCTATGCAAGTGCCCGTTTCATGGCTTACCCTTTCTGCTTTTCTTGCCAGAAGCATCGCTTTCTTGCCAGTGGCTTCAATGTAAGTCTTAAAGTTGACAAGGATTATTGGTGTCTGAATCGCTTCCATTGAGTATCAGCCTTTGTTAAGCATAAGGGGCATTCTCTAGAAACAATTTGCGGTAGCTACTTCTCTTTCGCCACATAATAGTATTCTCCGATTTTACGTTGATATTTGTCAGTTCGTGAGTCTTCTTTGTTTACTCTAGGTCTCTTGGTAGCTGGATCTCTTCTAAAGGTCACCTCCATTCTCTCTAGAAAGGCGTTCATGCCCTCTCTCAATGTGGTCGGAGGATTAGCTGTGCCCGTGGTACCTGGCTCTCCATCGAAAAACATAAGTCGATCGGCGATGAAGTCTTGTGCAACTACATCGTGCTCTACAACAAAGGCAGTGGCGTTCTTATTCTCTATAATCCTTCTAGTTATGCGGGCCATGCTGAGTCGTTCTTCGACGTCTAGATAAGCACTTGGCTCATCAAGTAGATAGAGCTGTGATTCTCGGGAGAGACAAGCTGCGATGGCGACTCTCTGCAGTTCTCCTCCGCTCAGTTGGCTAAGGTTGCGATCTAAAAGAGGTTTGATGTTAAGCGGTTGGAGAACCTCACTCTGATGAAGACCTGTTGCGAAACCTTCCCTCCTAATGTCTCTCAGCAGTTCTTCCACAGTTCCGTCGAATTCTCCAGAAATGTACTGTGGCTTATAGCTTACTGTTAATTCCGCTAATTTATACTTGGTTGCTTCATCTGCTGTTTCAATCCCAGCTAGGAGTTTTATGAAAGTTGTCTTTCCAATGCCATTCGGACCTAAGATTCCAACAACTTCCCCTTTATTGACCTTCCCAGGTTCTACTCTTAGTAGGAACCCGTCAAAAGATTTGGTCATTTCTCCCCAGGTGAGTAAGGTTTCGCCGGTGCCCCCGCTAACAGTTGGAGGCTTAACGTGGAAGATTATTGGGGTCTCTCTGAAACGAACGTTTTCGTCTGGGATTACTCCTTCTAAATAGATGTTTATTCCCACGCGTACTCCATGAACTTGTGAGACTATACCGTAAACACCAGGCTGGCCGTACAGCACGCATATTTGGTCTGACAGATAGTCGATTACCGCAAGATCATGCTCGGCAACGATCACTGTTTTGTCTGCCTTCTTCAGCTTTCTTATTGCGCGGGCGACTTCCAAGCGCTGCTTTACGTCCAAGTAACTCGAGGGTTCATCAAAGAAGTAAACATCAGCATCTCTACATATCGTGGCTGCTACCGCAACTCGCTGTAGTTCTCCTCCACTCAGAACGTCCAACGTTCTATTCCAGATTGGCTGCAGTTGTAGGTGCTCTGAAGTCTCTTTCAACAAGTTTCTTTCATCTAGCTTCTCTAGCACGTCGGCGACTTTGCCTGAGACTACTCGAGGGATCTTGTCGACATACTGGGGCTTGTGTGCTACTCTCAATTCGTTCATGCTTAGCTTCAAAAAGTAGTCTTGTAGTGTTGAGCCACGATAATGCTTAACTATATTGGGCCAATCTGGTGGATTGTCATAGTTTCCTAGATTCAGCTTTGTTTCGCCTGACAGAATTTGGATGGCGGTGCTCTTCCCGATCCCGTTTTGACCTAACAGTCCAAGGACGATGCTGCTTGAAGGAATCGGAAGTCGGAAAAGCTTGAACGCGTTGGGTCCAAAGCGATGGCTGCATTCTACCTCCAATTCGTCTGGCAAATTGACGATTGCCAAAGCTGTGAAAGGGCATTTTTTCACGCAGATACCGCACCCGACACATAGAGGCTCGACTATCCTTGGTTTTCCTTCCTCGAAGACTATGGCTTCGATCTTGCTTCTAACCTTGGGACAGAAACGATAGCATATTCTGTCACAACGTTTTGGTTTGCACCGATCTGCGTCGAGCACTGCAACTCGAATCATGTTCCGTGCCCATTGTTCTACGTAGTTTTCTATAGTGGTTGGGTGGAACTAATAAGAGTTGACACAGATGGCGCGAGCTTGGATCTGATGCATTTGCACGAGACTCTGTCCTGTATTTGTGTTGCACGCTTAGACGCAAACGTTTATTAAATCGTAATACACGCTCTTTAACTGATGCTGCGTAGAGGTCTAAAGGCATGACCACACCGGATTTGTTCAAACAATCAAGGAAATATGAGACAATGCTCAATAGAGCAGTTGAGAAAGCTTTAAACAGAGTCTTCGGCTCGCAGGCAGCTGATGTGATATACGATCACTTAGAGAGCAATTATTCGATAAGGAAGGACGAAATCGCAGGAAAACTTGAATCTTTTAGTCAAGCGATGCAAGACTACCTTAATTCAGGGGCCGTGGTTGTGGAGAAGGAAATACTCGAAAGCTTTTACTCGGGACTAGGTTTATTTCAGCGAGTGGGACTCGAAGGGAACGGAAACGTTGAATTTGTGGAGCGCTTGAGAACCCTAATGCCTCAGTAGTCAGAACTGTCTTCTTATCTGCGTGTAGTACTCCTAAGCTGCAATATGCTTGGGGCGGCACCACATGCGTGCACGATGGCAAATAGTCTTGTATTTATGATCGCTGCAAGTTGCTGCAGCTTTTCTGCCGGAAAGCCATCACCCGTTTGCCTCATTGGAAGCAATAGTATTATGACTATGCAGAGCACTTAATCTGGATGTGAGATGAGGCCATCTGATAATGGAGCAACGGATCCGAATTTGAAGGCAAAACCCAGCTTCGTAATAGTGTCACTGCTCGGTCTTTCCTTCTTTGGATTGGCTATTATACCGCTCCTGTCAAGTTCGGCATCAACATCCGAATATGGAATGACTTCGCGAAAGCCGATTGTTGGTGGAGCTTTCGCGGCAGTTCTTGTCTTCGGAATCCTTGCAGGTATATATCCTTCAAAATGCTCCGGAGTCTTTCACTTTGGGAAAGCGAGACAAGAAGGCTCTCCCCAAGCTGTATCTCAGCTGCCTGAGGAGGATCTACGGTTGCAGGGGCACCATCCAGATTGTGGAAGTTTCAATGCTCACATATTTCGCATCGGCACCAGATTCTATTGCGCTGGATGCGTGGGTCTTATTCTGGGAGCTGTACTATCTCTCACCGGTGCTTTGGTGTACTTCTTCGCGCAGATCAGTATTGCAGGTGGCAGCCCTCTGATATTCTGGACAGGCATCGCGGGGGTGTGCTGTGGTCTGCTTCAATACCATTTGTTCGACTTTGGCAAAAGCTCTATTCATATGTTGGTAAACACACTCTTCGTATTCAGTGTGTTCATCCTCCTTCTTTGGGCTGACTCGGTTTCCCATAACTTTGCGATAGACATCTACTTGATCGCTCTGAGCATTTTCTGGTTATACACAAGAATACTTCTTTCTAGATTCGACCACGAAGAGACATGCAGTTCCTGTGACGTGCGAACGTGCACGTTTCTGACAAGATAGATTCACGGAGGATGGATTTGGGTAAGCCTTCTATCATATATGCGAGTCGTGAAACCGCTTTCTATTTTCGCCTCATTCCAAAAAGTGCGCCTGCGACAATCAGTATGCCTACGATGAATATGATAAGTGCTCCCAAATAACTCAATATGTCTCTGAAGCCTGCAAAAATCGCCAGTCCTATGAAGACAATTATGACGCCGAAAATTATCCCAATTATAGCTCCCCCATAAGGAAGGCCAAAACACTCATCTTCCATACGACGTGTTTCTTTAGGCCCAAAACACTCACTACCTGAGTGACGTTTCTTCTCAACACGTGACACTTCAAGTGATGCGCCACATTTTACACATACTCTCGCATCGTCTTCATTCTTGGCTCCACACTTAGTGCAATAAACCAAGATTCATCTCTCCAATATTTCTGAACCCTATTCATTGCTTGTTTTGTTCTTAAGATTTTGGGTTATTCAGATAGTCTTTAGGGGTCAAGTAATTGCGTCGCAGTGAAATGGTCAGTGTGCGCATCAGACTATGTATCTTTGGTTGGCCTTCTCGAAGTCTTTCACGATCTCCATCACCCGCTTTGGTGCGTTTACAGCGTCAATTGGAAGATCCTGCAGCAATGACCAAGGTCCCGATTCTGCAAGTCGTGTGGAGATGTGTTCACTTCCAAAGCATTGTTTGGAGACCTTGTAGACGATTGGTCGTACTTCAGATTCCCTCACGTATCCTAATGCGTGAAGATACTCATGAAGCAGCAGAGTGTAGATTAAGGCGTTTAGAAGTTTCTTAGACTTTGTGGATGCTTCAACTATCTGAACTAGCACTCGATTCAAGACTATGTTGTTTGAGCCTAAGGGATGGTATGCTCCAAGTCTGAGCGGCAAATCATCGAGAAAAAGCATTATCCCTTTGCGCTGTTTGTTCAGAACAGTTTTTACAGTATCCTTGACAATCTCCCATACGTCACTATATCCGTCTGCATAGTCTAGGCGTTTTCGATTGCCCTCTGCTTCCGACAAAGCTCTTCGAAGTAGAATCCAGTTTTTCTCCTTTAACCTTTTTTGTTGGGCGCTTGTTCTAAGGCTTTGGTGACATTGCGACGAAAACAGCGATTGCTACAAGCGCTAAGCCGACTATGAAGAAGAGAATTATGTACTCTTGAGGGAAACCGAAAATGTATCTTTGAACGTTGTAGTTGAGAGTTACTGACTTTGTCTCTTCTGAAAAGAGGTTTTCAACATGCAATCGGTAAATCCCTGTTTTGGCCGCAGTAAGATCGAAACTGTATGAGCCTGTAACTGTGCGATTGAATACCCGTAGATCATCAGGATCAGCAATAGAGAAGTTAATTGCGCTGCCTACAGTTCTTACTGATCCTGAGAGCCTGTCTCCCTCATTGAGTTCAATCTCTCTAACAGTAGTTTCGTGTCCGGCAAGTTGCACGGTTTCTGAGTATGCGTGGGCAATGGCGCAGGCTAATGAGAAGATGAGTATGAGAAGAACAGTAAATGATCTTTTCAATGCGCCATCTGCCCTATTCGGATTTGCATGTAGAAAACAGAAAAGGATTATGAAATCCGAATATGAATCAGCTAGTGACGTTGTCGTCGCATTATCTTGGAGTAAGGATCTTTGGCAACCTTTGGAAACACAGATGTATGCTTTCCCCTGCGAAGTATCCTCTTTTTATCTTCTGTGAAGGCTCCGATCAGGGTTGCTTCGATTTCGTTCTTGGCAAGTTCTCGAAGTGCATCTTCGGTCTTTTGCGAGTCTATGGAAGCAACAAGACTGCCTGTGGAGGATATTGAGAGTATCTCGGTTCGGGAAAGATTGAATTGTCTTCGCACCGCTCTCACTTCCTCTAGGATTGGAAGTTTTTCCCGATAGATAATGAACCCAAGATTCGAGCTATCAGCCATTTCATTCAAGCACATCACTAACCCGCCTTCGGTAATGTCGTGCATAGCGTGGACTCCTTCAATCTCACTTAGACGAGATGCTTCCGCGACGCATGATTGCCTACTCATTAGACTTTGCAGTTCACGGGTTCGATTGACGTTGAAGAGGCTTTCTGCAAGAGCTTTATGGGTTAAGGTGAAGTTAACAACGGTCTCCAAGCCGATTTGCTTGGTGCACACTATGTAATCGCCACACTGGGCTCCTCCGGGAGTTATCAACCTGTCTTTGCTGACAAACCCATATGCTGTGCAAGCCCCGACGATGGTAGCAAGTCCATCATAAGTTCCTGTATGCCCTGTTATAATTGTCATATTGAGTCCATCTGCTGCCGTGCAAACTTGCTCCATTATTTCTATGAAAACATTCGCTTTTGTTTTGGGTGGACCTAAAAGGTTGATTGTGCAGAATTCAGGTTTTGCGCCGAATAGGGCTACGTCTGAAGCTGCATAATGTACCAGCAGCCATCCGAACCATTCTTCGGGTACGTCGATGCAAGGGTCTGTTGAAACAACAAGATATTCATCTTCGTTTATCGAGTGAACACCTGAATCTAAACCTGGGGCGGGAAGGATTATAACTTTCGGATTTTTCCTTATGCATTTGAGCAATTTCTTAAGTTCTTTATTAGGCAGTTTTCCCACGTCAATCATATCCCGAGAGGTTATGTTCTCAGCGTCTCAATGCCGTCGCTTGTTATGTTGAAGGGCAACCATTCCAAAGGGTGACTGCTGCCTTCCATCTTTACTATGCGCAGTTCTCTGCAACATCTTTCGTCATTGAATCTGAAGAAGAAAATGTTATGAGCTTTGTTTAGGTCTATGTCTGTGGCTCGTTGAGTTGCAGGATCTCTATTCGTAGCAGCAGTCATTATGTCGATGTTAACTATGTTGTCAAAGTGGCTCCAGTTGATGGTCCAGTCTTCCACTGGCTCCATGTATTTCAGGTCGTAGAGTGAGAAGAGCTGCTCGCTGAAATCTCCGGCTGCAAATCTCGTCACCTTTTTCTTGGAGATTAGGTGATCAACGCGTTTCATTTTCTCAAAGTCTTCAAGGCTGAAGTAAATCACTCTTGGGTCTTTTGGGAATGGCTCGAAGTGCGGAAAGGCTTGTATGGCGATGAATTTGCCTTTCTCAATGTACGGTTCGATGTTCCAGCCGAAGGACTTGAAGTAGGAGATTAAGCGTGGAAACGGTTTGTCCATTACGTCGTAGGCAACAGACTCTCCTTCCTGCAGTCCCTGCCAGAGAAACTGCATAGCGAAAACGGTTTTTCCAGTGCCCGGAGGACCATAGAGAATGTTTCGTGAGCCGGATTCTATACCGCCTGCTATGAGATCGTCAAACCCTTTTATTCCAGTTTTTAGCTTTGCCATTCTTATCTTCCAGTATGAAGAGAGTATTCAAGTGTTCCTCTTTTGACTAAGATGGTGATTACTATAGCGCTGATGACGAACTCTACCAGTAGGAAGCTGCCGTTGTAGACAGCTGGCCACAACCATTGTCCCCACTCTGGGGGGAAATCGTAAACGCTAACCCAAATGAAAGCTCCAACGAGGTAATGTATAAGGAACTTCACAAGCACACCGACGGCAGCGCCAACGTTTGCAAGGATTACAGATGATTCTTTGTGAAAAAGTCCTGCAAGCCCGAGCACTCCGAAAGCTACTGGATATTCAAGAATGACTTGAATTGGAGTTACAGCAATATTCGCTGCACCTACAAGCATGACATCGATGAACAACGCTAAGATGCCGAAAATCGCTCCTGCAAATAGCCCTGTTTTAACTCCTCTTCTCAATGCCAACCACATCACAGGAACCATGCTGCCTAGGGTCACTGAACCTCCATATTGCAAGGAGAACGGACGAATGGCGTACAAGACTGCTGATAGGGCAGAAAGAACTATGATTTCCGCAAGAATTCCAGTCTCAATTTTAGGTTTGTTCATGCTTTTTCCCTCCGCCAGTATTATCTGGATCAGGTTTTGAGGGTCGACGGGTTTCACCCATCTTCTCAGCCGGGTCATATCCCAGCTCCCCTGTTCGGTCTAAGAGGAAAGAATCAAGTATATAACGGTAGCGATGCAAAAAGACTTGAAGCGAGAACAGAGACTGGTTTTTGTCTTGCACAGTGCTGACAAATACTAGGCTTTCGTTAGAAGATACTTGTGCCTAATCAATGCGTGCCGGGGACAAACTTTGGTCGCTGTCGAATAGCTTTATAACTAGTAGCTTCTCGTTTTTGGGTAGGTTCCGAAATGAATATGATCCTAACGAGCCCTCTATCATGGAGGCTGCAATTCATGCTTTACAAACTTGCGGAGATAGGCGCCTTTCATAGAACTGTAAAAGTGTCAACCCAATATCTGGCTGAAAAGATGGGTGTCTCCCAACAGACGGCCTCCAGGCAGCTCATAGAGCTGGAAAAACTGAGCTGGATTCAGCGAAATGTGACGGCGGAAGGATGCCTCATAAGGCTCTCTGACTCAGGCAAAGCACAGCTGAAGACTCTTTATTCTAGATTGAAGATTATTGTTGAAGCGCGTCATCCAATATCAATGACTTTTGAAGGTGTGGTGTTCAGCGGTCTAGGCGAGGGTGCATATTATGTCAAGCAAGATGGTTATCGCAAACAGTTTATGGAAAAACTAGGCTTTGATCCCTTCCCTGGAACTTTGAACATTCGGCTCACTTCTGATTATGATATGAAGGTTAGAGAAGAGTTAGAGAGCTATCCAGCCATTGAAATCGAGGGCTTCAAGAACGAATCTAGAACATTTGGTGCGGTCAAATGCTATCCAATCCTATTAAATAATAAAGCAAAAGGTGCTTTGATATTTGCCTTGAGAACTCACTATGACTCTGCAGTTCTCGAGATAATCGCGCCTCAATTCTTGCGTAATCAGTTAAGGATTAGAGACAAACAGAAAGTGAAAATCGAAGTTTTCACCATGCCCTAGTAGCCGCAGTTGCGTCACTCTATTGCAGCCTTTTGTAAAGCTCAATTATCTTTCTCTTGATTTCGGAGCTGCTGTTAAGTTCATCTTCGCTGAACTTGCCGATCTTCTGAACCTTCGTGTTTAGGCTTCTTTCTCTTATGATTTTCTTCACTAGATGTCCAATGCTTTCTTGGTCATGTCCCAAGACAACTACGTCAGGCTTTATCTTCATGATCACATCTCCGATATTGAACTCCTCGTATCCCAGGATAGCTTCATCAACGACCTTCAGAGACTCTACAAGTGCCCGCCGTTGGTTCTCAGACATTACTGGTTTCTCCCCTTTTCTCTGTTCCACTGTCTTGTCCCGTGCAACAATTACAATTAGCTCTCCGTTTTCTCCAGCTACCTTCTTAGCTTCCTCTAGGAACTTAACGTGTCCTAGATGTAGTAGATCGAAGACTCCTGCTGCCAGAATTATCTGTCTATTTGTTTCTTTTGTGCTTCTTCTGGCCATTGGAATTCCACTATCCCAAGTAGTCTCAATGCATCAAGCAATCCTTCGCAGTAGACTATAGATACCAGAGCGGTCTCAAATTTTTTTTGGCTGCGATAGTATTCTGCGTCTTCCAAGTATCTTCTTGCGTAGTCTAGTATCCCTTTGTCTTCTGTTTCATTGAAGGAATGCTTTAGCCCTTGAAAGGCTTTTTTCGTGTTTCTAATATATTTGTCAACAAGGTTTTCTGTTTTCATTTGTTGTTCGTCCGCACGCTTTCTGGAGCATTGGCTAGCCAAATTAGAGCTTCCGCTTCCATGAAATGAAGCTTTCCTGGGAAAACGAGTGCATGGGGTGGATCGCCGAAATCATAATTCAGGATTCCGTCAATCCATCCGGCTTTAACAGTAGGCCTTTTGGAGCCTGCCCTTGCAATTCCTAGAGCCAAAGTGTTTTTTTTGATCACAGACTCTTGTCTTCTTTTCTCTATGGACATAAGTACTTTCAATGCGTCTTTCACGGTCATGAGTTGATTCTCTTCAGCATCAATATCTAGGAAGCAGAGTGTGTGCAGATTTCGCTCCATGTTTGCCTTTATCACATCGTAAGGAGTTTCAGAAATTGTTCCGTTCTTGGAGAAAGGAACTGTAACGCTTCGCCCAAACTTGTAGTTTTGTAGGCCTGAAAGCCCAACAACAGCTGACAGGATGGATGCGGCATGAACCAACCTCGTTCTGATGCCTGCTTTCTCAGCTCTTATTCGAAGATCTACATGCGTAGTGGCGACGAGTGGATCTCCAGGCACCAAGAGAACTGTTTTTCCTTTTTGTGCAGCTGAGAGGATTTTCCTGCCGCTTTCTTCTTCAAGCTCTCTTCGAGAGAGTAGCCCGATTCCTTTGCCTGAGAGCTTTTCCAGTGCGGCGATATCCAGTCCACTCATTCTACTCGTGTAGAATTCTGCGTAGACAGAGTCCGCTTCCTTCATCTCGTTTAGGCCACGTATAGAGATGTCCTCTTCGTCATATAGTCCTAAGCCGATGAAAACAAGTTCATTCATTCGGAATCCGCTGATCTATTAAGCAGTAGAGAATATTAGAGTAGTGCGCTATTCAGCGTTAGCTTTCTAGTGGAGTTTCTAGAATCGTGTATGTCCATGCGGATTCTGATTGAATACATTGATGAACCATATTGATTTCTCATTCATAATGTATTTCACACTTCAATCGGTTAGACTACAATCTGTGGTTTGCGTGTCAAGAAGAGTAAGCGATGTGATGACCACAGATGTCAAGACAATAGAGACCAATTGCACTGTCTCTCAGGCAGTCAAGACCATGAATCGAAATGAAATCGGCTGCGTTGTGATCACAAACAAGGGGAAGCCCGTTGGGATACTGACCGAGAGGGACATTTTAAAAAGGGTTGTATACAAGGGTGATGTTCCAGCAAAGATGCAGGTCATCAAGGTTATGTCTAAACCGCTCATCACTGTCAAGCCCGGCACCAAGATCGAAACTGCTATCAAATTAATGCTTAAGAAAAACATAAAAAAGCTGATTGTGGCAAAAGGTGTTCAGCTGCGTGGTATACTGAGTCTAACCGACTTGTTGCCTTTGCTAGGGTCCGTTGACAAGATTGGTAGGCTTGCCCTAAGTAAGGCTCCCAAACATGTTAGGAAGGCCTTCCAAATCTATTATGATCCAATAAGGCAGCTACGCAAAACCTGTCCGCTGACCATGTCAGGCGGAATGGCTATTAGCTGCTTAGGATCAAAGTGCATGTGGTACGCTTCTGACAGGTGCGTCTTCCTGAATCTAATCGAGAAGGTTGCTGCCTGACCCTCTGAGTAGTTTGCTCTAAGGTTTGCCATGAGCCAAGGGTATAACCTGAGGCTTCTCTTTTCATCAATCTCTTGGAGCTTGCGCCCTGTACATCTGCTTTGGTTGGCCATCTACATCAAGAAGGCTGTTCGGGTTCGGAAAGGAATATCTAGAAGCGTTGAGCTGGCTCAGAACCCAACCGAAAGCTCTAAATTCCGTAGCAAAGGTTCTTTTCTGAAAGGAAGTTTGTGGGCCCGTAGCTCAGCAAGGCAGAGCGGCGGACTCTTAATCCGTAGGTCGCGGGTTCAATTCCCGTCGGGCCCGCCATCCCTAGCGGCATCGAATAGTTTCTTGCGAGTCGAGCCTGCTTGAAAATTCGCACAGAGATCAGATACATATTAAATTACTGGAAAAAAGCTCGATTCCAGTTCAAACGGAACACACATAAGCACAACTGCATACTTCCCTCTTTTTTCTCGAAAGAGTAAGAAAGGGAGAATGTGAAGAAAGGAGCGTCTGGCATAGATATGTGAAAGCCTACTTTTTCTCAGCGCACGCGACCAATACGCCTGCAGCATGCCTAACCAGAGGAGTCTTCTCCAGGAGCTCCTCGAAAAGCATCAGGATGTTTACTAGTTTCATTGATATTGGCAATCCACGAGTTGTCAGTAGCCAACCTAGCGGGAGGAAGCTGGCTTCCCTAATCACGATATTTTTTCGTTCCAGATTGCTGCTCTGAAGCATCTTCTTCAGCTGAAACCTGGTCACATACTTCTCCATCGGCGGAGCTTTGTGGGATCCAAAGATTTGGGCAAAGCGACTCATATCTAATGGGCAGAGCTTGTTAGGGGTACAGATAATGACTTTGTCACTGCTTATTCTAACTGCTTCTCGTATTCCCTCAGATGGATGAGCCAGATGCTCTATTACATCAGTGTTGAAAACGATTTCGAAAGCGTTGTCTGCGAATGGGGGGCATTCTGCATCAGCAACGAGTAGTGACACGTTGAAACCGTTCTCTCTCAATGATTTCCTTGCCCAAAGCAAGTTCTCTCTTGAAAGATCAAAGCCCACGAAGAACTTGATTCTTCCTTTCCTGCAGAGATGAAGAAGATACCTGCCATCTCCACACCCAACATCGACCAGCGTCTGACCTTCTAGATATCCAAGTCTTTCAGGAATTTTCAACCGTTCATTCATATGGTGCCATTCACCTAGCTTCGCTTTCCTTCCAGACTTACGTAGGTGCAAGTGCTCCATACTCATGTAAGCCTTCTTTGCCCTACCAGTCTGCGCCAGCTAACCTTCTCTCCTTAAGCCAACATCGACATAGACAGATGGAACTTCCCACTTATGTATCCTTAGCCTAAAGCGTTCTTACCTAAACTCCCGAAAAGTTCAACCTTACTTCTTTGGGAACTGCACGCGCGAACGCAGGCAAACAGCCGAACGGTTTTTCAATTGAGGTATTTCTTGTGTGCAAGCTTTTTCGCCTCAGCATTAAGTTGTCCAGCTGTTGAAAGCAGATCTGACACCATGGCTTCCGGAATGAGATTCAGGATGCTGAGATAACGATTGACCCAGTATGCAGGAGGACCACTCAGATTCATGAACGGCTTGAAAGCATGCTCCGGAAAATCATCAATGCCGATTGTTTTGAAAATGAACCGCAGTATGTAAGGATATTCGATGAAGACTATCCACACTAGATCTCGCTTGTCATGCTCAAAGATGGGTTGTATCCTGTTTCTGAACCAAGACTCAGAGCTGGGCTGCTGAATCATGTAGGCAGGACCTGCTGCTTTCTCATTCATGTACGACCAAACCTCTCTATAGCCTTGCTTTAGTTGCTCGCAAAGAAAGCTGGCCCTTTCGAGAGTGTCTGGAATGCCATATAGACTGACATATTCATTGAAGAGATCTATCCTGCCAATTTTCCTCATTGCGGATTCGAGCTTGGAGATCGTCCTTCGAATAGATGGTGCTGCGCCAGTTGCGAGAACTAGATTTGACGCTAGCTCTGCGCTGCCATTCTGGATGTGGCAGAGAGCAGAGTTCCGATCGCTTCGAACCGCTAATCTGGCCTTTTGCAGACACAAATCAATTGAGTCCATGTTCTTCTGGATCATTCTTCGCCAGAGTTGTTTCTAGTTCTCCTTCGAAGTATTTTTGTAAGAACATGCGTCGGATCGTAGATCGGAGATGTATCATGTGGCAAGTCTTCGATTTGGGATTGGCCGAAGTATCCGAAATCCACACTTATCTCTTGCTCTGTACACACCACCCTTTTGGGCGCGTCTCCCTTGAGGACGACTTCAATGTCTAGGTCAGCACCATGCCAAAAGTCCCCTCTAGAAATAGATCCGGCCAGGCCTATAGCTAACACGTCATCCCGTTTCTTAAGCTTCTCGACTTCACGCCCAAGGATTTCCCAGTATGGGGCGGGGAGTTTTTGGACATTCAAGGAGTTAATACGCAACCAAGACAAGCCCCAGCAGAGATTTGGTTTCGTGCGCTTAGATAGATTGGAGTTGACTAATCAACGCTTCTACTTTCAGAGAATCTCTTGTACAGATGTTCCTTAAACAGAAGCAATTCTGCAATTCAGATTACCCCCCAGAATAAGGAGCTGGTTTCTATGAATTTCTAAAACATGCAGTCAGGTTTTGAGCTTATCTGCTATTTTCTTTCCGAACTCTTTGCATTTGGGAAGCTCTCCATCTGCGATGGGCCCCTTCATGCCTCCAACTTTTATTGATAGGCTAGGAACTATGAGTTTCAATCTGGGAGTCTTTTCGCTTATTCTCTTCTCCATTTTCTTCACAGCCTTTCCGAAGTCCCCTCCCAGGTAGGTGTCGAAAACAGCCGCCCATCTTGCCTTCAAGTCAAGTTTGCCAAGTTTATCAATAAGCTTCATGACACCCCGAACAGGTCCGCCCATATGATTGGGTGACCCTATCAATATTGCATCATAATCAGCCAACCTTTCAATGTCGACTTCTTCGATGTCGCTGATGGCAGTCTCTATTCCGCCGACCTCTCTCATTCCCTCTATGATGTTCTCGGCCACAAGTTTCGTGTTGCCATACTTTGTGTCGTAAACGACAAACACCTTCACC
Source organism: Candidatus Bathyarchaeota archaeon (assembly GCA_020352645.1). Classification (GTDB taxonomy): domain Archaea; phylum Thermoproteota; class Bathyarchaeia; order Bathyarchaeales; family SOJC01. Next base: position 1,189,864 of record CP070683.1, read on the forward strand.
ATGATTCATCATCCTCCATCATATCTTTGTTTTATAGTCACAGTTATCATATGGCATTTTCGCTAACCTTTGCGGTTCCTCACTTAACCAGAGTATCCTTCATTTTGTGCTCTATGTGTCTGTAGCGATATTCACAGTCTAGGTCCGGGGAAACAGTGTGTGAGTTACCTTAAGACGTTCAGTTCCTGCTTTAGTAGCTCTATTTCCTTTCTGAGGCTCATGATTTCGAAAAACAGGAACAGTGTGCCATGCTTCGCAAGCTGCTCGACTTTTTCATCTGTCGGCTGTCCATCCACATGGTCTCCGACTTTTTCAACAACTTCCTTCAGAAAAAGCTCTTTTTGCCCCATATGAATCATGATAGAGAGCAGTTGATTTTATGATAAGTGTTATGAAACCTGAAACATTATTCACAATATCAAAGCGTGGAAGAAAGAAATCAGCTTGAGCACCTCAAATTGCTTTCAAGATGATGAAACCAAACTATTGAGAAGACAGCACTTAGTGTTCGACTGCAAGGATGATTTGCACCTGCTGCATCGGGATTTGCAGTTTCCTTACAAAGCTCCTCGAAAAGTCTTCGGCAGCTTTATTTGATTTGATTGCAAGCGTCCGATCACAAACATAGTCACTTCTCCGAATAACCAGATCCGTGGGATGATTCAAGGTTAGCCTTGGGCTTCCTCTAGCTTCTATTTGTTCCACTGCGTTATCAGTCTGAATAGTGAGCCTCAATTTAGAGCCAGACGTACGCAAGATTTGTACAAATTCGCTGTCGAGATCCCTTAGACTCTTACTTGACCCTACTGCAATTAAGCAATCCCCACTTCTTGTTACGAATTCGTCCGTCGTTATCTCAAACGTTGTACAATGCGTCGCCAAGATGTTCCTATGGCCAAAAGCCTTTATGATTTCTACTGCCTTCATCTACTTTCAGTCTCGTAGGGCGCTAGCTCTGGTGTCGTTGTGTCATGATACGTACCAGAAGTTTCCAGCATGCGCAGAGAATTCCAAAGAATCTCACCATCGCGTTTATCAGGCTAGCAAAGGGGACTTCTATAAAGAGTGACGTATCCTCCTTCATTCAAGCACCTCAATCGAGTCGACTTTTCCATCGCCATCCAAGTCGAAACCCTGTATTACTGTGGCAAAATCATCCGAATCTCTATAGTCCTTCAATGATTGCTCCCAAAACTTGGCAAGAGCTAAGACACAAGCTTTAGTTCCCACAGCCTTGTTTCCAGCCAGCACTATAATTCTTCTCTGCTTGTCCCATGGATTCTCTATTTTGGCAATAAGCCCCATTGTGTCAGCTGTGTAAACGTTTTTTGTTTTGAGGGAAACAAGGCCGCCAAAAACAAAACCGTGACGAGAGGGGGTCATGTTAAACCTTATCGGAAGATAATTGTTAATTTGCTGCGTTACAAGGTTGGTGCCTGGTCCACCTACTAAGATAAGATTGTTTTTCTCCTCTTTTTCAGCCTTTATGTCCACATCCAGTTTTATGCTAAACTCGTCTGGAAGCCTCGAATATTGTCCAAGGAAGAAGGTCAGATAAGATGCATAATGGCCATCCCGCGCACTAGTCTTGAACGGTCCATGAGGCTCAGGGCTTCCCACTACAATCTTGCCATGGAAAGAGCCATTCTGCAGGAAAGGATGTAAGAACCGCCTCATCTCTCTTTCGATAGGGCGAGGTGAAAACAGCTTCTGTGTCTGACCACCAAAGGGTAGTTCTACCCCAAAAGCTGGGTAGACAGCCTTGTAGTATTTTGCGACAGCCCCTTTCTTCTCTTCTTCCCTAATCTTCCCTACCGCTTGTGCCTTAATCAGCTTTCTTATATGGTAGTAAACCTTTTGTTCGTGAATGCTAAGCTCTCTAGCTATCTGCATAGGATACATCTCTGTCTTG
>CP070683.1:1191875-1252285 GCA_020352645.1 Candidatus Bathyarchaeota archaeon
ATCGGATTTTCAAGAGCGGTTAGAGTTGGCAACATTATTGCTGTTAGCGGCACAGCTCCCATTGCTGAAGATGGTTCAGTCTACAGCCCTGGCGACATGTATGGCCAAACCAAGAGATGCCTTGAGATAATCAAAGATGCGATTGAACAAGCTGGGGGAAAATTGGAGAATGTGATAAGAACTAGGATATTACTCAAAGACATGAGGAAATGGAAGGAAGCCGCAAGAGCGCATGGCGAATACTTCTCAAAAATCAAACCTACCTGTACTCTTGTTGAGGTTTCTGGATTCGTCAATTCAGAATGGCTAGTCGAAATCGAAGCTGATGCAATATTAGATAAATGACTAGTGACTAGCAATTTCTAATGCTAAATCGAATGTGACCACATGAAGCCTTCTGATGCCCCGAGTGTTTCTACTGAGGTAAGGATTCTATATTGCTGATTTCATTTTTCGGATCCAACATGTCTCCTCATTATTGTCAACTGCAATCTATCGCTTCTACAGCAGAAGTGCTCAGATACTAGCTTTTGCGAATTCTCAGCTGTTGTTTAGAATCGATACGCACAAACCTTCTTCAGTTATAATGCAAAAGCATATCATTACAGCCAGAATCTGACCCAGTTCCTGCTGGATCTTGGGAGAGGGCGGTCTACCCGCTCTCTCCCACACACAACTGACCTATCAAAGTACGTAGGGCTTTCCGGGTGCTATTACATTGTTAATACTTCACAGGTGGAAAAGGTTGCTCTCTTTTTTTCCTCTTCCTTCTTTGTTCCTCCCACTCTCTTTTTCTTTCTCTAACTTGCTGCATGTCGTCCGTTAGGGCCTTTACTACAAACATTGAAAGATCTTCAAGGATGTGCATGCGGGATACAACTCTGCATGTATTGTAGGCTAACCAGCCCTCCAGGTAATCATCTGCGATGTAAGTAACTTTGTACTCTCCTGTTCTTTCAGTCCCTGGAAACCGAGCCGCTGTGGAAGCCATCTGTTTCTCAGAATACAAAATATCTATTCTAACTGGAAAGGATACCCTTTGAGGTTTGAATGCCTCCAGGTCACTTACTGCTTTGCATGATGCCTCACGAATAAGCTTGTGTGCTACTTCGGGTGGAATGCTTTTTGCTTTGTCTCTTGCTATTGCTCTCTTGACTGAGACAGTTTCTATCCCGGGCAATAAGGCATTGGCTTCCCTAACAACTGCGTCATCTCCAACTAAAAGCACAACGGGTACGTTGAAGTGCCCGAAAAGCCATGCTAGTTGAGGTGCTTCTCCGGCATCTTTTCCGTTTACGCGAAGAGCAGTATCACCTGTATTTGTGTGACTCATAAAACCATCAACAGTACCTTCAGCAGCATGTTGACCCAGCAGTAGTACACCATCATATTTTGCCACTTCTCGAGACTTGACCATCTGATAAAAGCGCGTCATCCATCCACCTCCTAGTAAATCGCAACCAGATTCTAGTTCTTTTTCTAATAGATTGCCGCCCATGCCGTGCCCGTCAAAAATCCCGATATTCGCTTGTACATCTACCTTTCTGATTCCTTGAATCGCTGCATTAACATCTTGAGTTGCATGACTCCTAGCGATTTTGTACATTGTTTCATCTGCAAACATCTCACGGTCATCTATACCAGATGGTCCTTCCATATCACTCCATATCAAAACATTCATTGTTCCAGTTACATCCTGAGAAACCGAAGTGTTGGTCACAACAATTAGGTGTTCTGCGAAATAGTGATCAATTGGTCACAACTTCCTTCGAGAACGTGTGTACTTACCCCTTTTTTCGGGTTTGAAGCGATATTCTGAGCCTCAAAATCCCTTGTATCTTTGGGAAGTTCAACACTTGGGAACTTCCTAGTTGAGGACATTGTAAATAGTAGATTTCCTGCTAGCCGCCGCTCATAAGAGACATAAGAATGATTTTGTCTCTGTTCTTAAGCTTCGTTTTGACTCCTTCAAGCTGCCCAATAAGCACCCCATTAACAGTGACCACGAAACCTGTTTTGACATCTTCCTGACCAGGTTCGAAGACATCTTTTTTGAAAGGTGAACCATAGAGATTCGCGAGCAAACCCAGAAATTCTTGAAGGGAGGTTCCTTCGTTCAATTCGAATTCGTCAATCCCTTTGTTCAGCATGTTCTTGATGAAGCCAAGATACTCTACTGTTACCTTCATCCCAAAGCCGTTCCTCAAAAAAGTATGCGGGAACATTTGTATTTAACTCTTCTAGAAGAACGCTATCTGAGGTTATTCATACTGCATGCTCAATGGCCCTGCTTTGAGCGATAGCATTCCTTCAACTCCACGAGCTCGAACGCTTTCCACGGAGAACCTTGAAGCCATTCTCCTTGGAATTGCCGTGGTGAGCTAGGAGAGATTCGAACACCTTCTACGAGAGACGGATCCACACCGTGAGCCAGAATCCTCTATTCCTCTTTTACAACAGGCTGCGCCAGCATCATTCTATCACGCGTTTCTCAGCACCCTTTTTCATCTCAGTGATCAGGCCAAGAGCAAAAGACACTGATTGCAGCAACAGAGTGGTCGATGCAAGCACTTCTCTGTAACCCTCAATCCTCCGCATCTCGGGAGCATGAGCTATCAGATCCGCCTTCATTCGCTCCAACTCATCTTTGAATCCCAAAATGATTCTTCCGGCTGGAAGATAAAACTGTGAAAAGACTACAGTTGGCTGCTCCATAGTGTAGAGATGTTTGTGGGTTCCCGGAATTGTCTCCTTCTTGATAAGGTTGAGCTGAACAAGCTGGCGGAGGACCTTAGACACCGTCCCAGCCGAAAGACCACTCAAATCCTGTAGATTCTGCTGGGTCAATCTCTCGCGAACATAGAAATAGGCAAGAACTGTCATAAACATAGGATCTTTGCCGCCAAACCGTGCGCCTTTCCCACTGAAAAAAGTCACGATATCCTTCTCGATTTGCCTGATTTCTGGGTGAAACCCTTGGAGATTGTCCCTGTCAATCTTCGAGGTCATTTTTCCGCAAATTCCTCCTGAGTTTCTGACGTTGCGAGCTGCAATCTGCGCATTGCATCAGCGGCGGTTGGGATAACCACTCTCATTTTGCTGATGAAATGACGGATTTTCCCAACTCCCTTCCTCTCAGCAATGTTCTTTTTGCGAAGTCTGCTTTCGAGTTGTTCAAGAAATACGTTCCACTCGCGAAAGTACTGGTCCATTGCCGCAGAATAATGAGTCAATTGCTTAGACATCGGAATCACGAGCTCGTATAAGTATTCGCGTCCATCAGGATCCCGACTCTTGCGAAGTAGCCCTAACTGTTGCAAGTCCTTGAGAGCGTTTGACACCGTTCCCAATGAGTATCCTGTGGCTTCCCGAAGCATCTTTTGCGTAGCTCTGTTGTAGATATATAGATAGGCCAAAATCTCTGAGGTTCTTTTGGAGCGACCTTTGAAGTATCCCAGATTCACAATGATCTCGACGAGCCTCTTCTCAATCGCCTTAAGTTCATTTTCTGCGTTCAGACAATCGAACCCCATTAACTCTTTCAAGTTCTTTAAATATAAGTATTTTCAAAGTTCGTGAAAATTGAAAACACTTATATGAGCCGCTGCCAATTATTAAAGTGATTTCAAATTTCGTGAAATTTGAAGATAGTGATTGGCTTGGGCAAAACTGACATCGCTATGGAGATAGAGAATCTGACAAAGATGTATGGAAATCACGTAGGCGTCAAGAATCTCAACCTTACCGTATACAGAAGCGAAATCATGGGTTTCCTCGGACCTAACGGAGCGGGCAAAACAACAACCATACGCTGTTGTCTTGATCTCATAGCCAAAACAGAAGGCAGAATAACCATATTTGGCTTGGACTCCTCAAAAGATGCTATCGCGATACAAAAGAGAACTGGCTATTTGCCAGGGGATTTCGGCCTGCCACCTGCAAAGGTGAGGTCGTTCCTAGGATACCTACTCTCACTGAGCGGTTGTGATTCGACAAGAAAGATGAATGAACTAGCGGAACGGCTTGATCTGGACGTCGAGCGAAGAACAAACGAACTTTCCAAAGGTAATAGAGTTAAGGTGGGAATTGTTCAAGCGCTAATGGCTGATCCCGAACTCATAATTATCGATGAACCTTCTGGATTGGATCCAATCGTTGGGCTCGAGTTTCGACGTATTATGAGAGAAGAAAAGAGACAAGGGAAGACGATTTTTCTGTCCTCCCATGATCTTTCCGAAGTTGAGACAGTCTGCGATAGAGTAGCTATCATCAAAAAGGGGCAACTTCGAGTCGTTGAAAGAATTCAGGCACTGCAAGAGAAGACTGGAAAGGTGCTGGAAGTCGAGTTCGCAGATCGATTTGACCTGAAGGAATTCCAAATCGATGGCGTCAGAGGAATCCAGCAAGAGAACAATAGAATCACAATGACAATCCATCAGAACCTGAACAGAACAATCCAAGCATTATCAGGTCATCGCATAGTGAATATGAGCCTGAAATCATACAGTTTGGAAAATCTCTTTCTCAAGTATTATTCCAAAGAGGCTGGAGGAGGGGCTCAACATGATCGGTAGGATCACGTTCAAAGAACTAAGAAACGCATGGAAAGTCATCCTTGTGATCTGCATGGTAACGCTCATATATTCAGTAGGCATGCCCACAATATTCCCCCTATACAGATCCTCAATAGCTGAGGAATTGGAAGGAGCAAGCAAAGTCCAAATCACCTTGCCAAATGAAACACATAGCTACGTAACACTCAGTTGGGAGGCTCTGGAGAACTCAACCAGCTACATAGTATTGGAAGATAACCGATCAATGATGTTGACGGCTGAAATCAAGTACGAAGGCAATGAAACCAGCATAACCTTCGAGAAGGATTTCACTGAGAAACGATACTATGCAGTGATGGCTACAATTGAGGGAGCATCAGAACCCTCGTTGATCGGCATCGCAACAACGGAGAAAAGCGACCCCTTCAAAGAGCTCCTCGACAACCCAGTATATAGAAGCTTCGCAGGCGGAAGAAGCATCAGCATGCTAGAAGTTAAGGGCTTCATAACTATGGAGTTCTTCATACTCTGGACGATGCTAGCTGGAATGTTCATCGCCTATCTCTCAGTATCTATACTTGCAGGCGACTTCGAAAACAGACACATGGATATTTGGCTTTCAAAACCAATCACACGAAGACGCTATCTCGCTGAGAAATTCGCAGCAATGACAACAATCTCCCTTATCGTATCAATTACAGCAGCCATTGGTCTCATCGCAGGATTGGCAAGCATAAACAGTCTTAATGAACTATCAGCCTACGCAACACTGATATCTGTCATGGCAGGTCTGCCTACTCTAATGGTCATCGCGGCGGTCGGCACACTTTCCGCAGTCAGCTTCCAGAAAGTGAGGGCTGGCATGGGGATCAGCTTCGCTTTCGTGTTTGCTCAACTGTTCCTGCGCACGTTCGGCAGCTTCTCTAAAGACTTGGAGTTGATGAAGATCGTCAGCGTGTTCACTTACTGGGACTACACTGCCGCTATATTCGATACAACGTTCAATGCTGGCGACTTCACCTTGCTCATCGTAGTGTCACTATTGATAATTGCCGCTGCCATCTGGATCTTCAAGAAGAAGGATATACCTACCTAGAGAGCCCGCTCACTTTCTTCCACCTCTTAGATATCATCCGAAGTTATCTGATGCTTCAGATTCTGATATTGTGTGGACAGAATAAAACCAAATGGAAACGCTGCTAGAAGCACTAAGATAAGGACTCAGACAAAAACTGAAGAGCATCTGTGTCAGCATGAAGAGCGGTGTAAATCACAACTTGGGAATAGTAGCCCGGGAGAGATTCGAACTCTCGTCAGAGGGTCCAAAGCCCTCTATGCTTGTCCACTACACTACCGGGCTTCTTAGCATTGCGTATACGCACAACCGCCGTAAAAACCTTAACACCTGTCTGCGTAGAGTAAGCGAGGCAAGGCTTTGGGTGTCAATCTTACCCCAATAATGATTAAGCATTCACTCTCACTAGCAGATCTAAACGCGAAGCGTCTTGCTGTAGACGCCAACAACTATCTATACCAATTTCTAGCTCTCTTAAGAACAAGAGATGGGACACCTCTGAAGGATTCTCACGGAAACATCACATCTCATCTCGCTGGTTTATTGTTTCGATCAACTCGACTGATCCGAGACTACAACATAGACTTGGTTTTCGTTTTCGACGGCGAACCACCTGAGTTGAAGAGGGAAGAACTACGAAAAAGAAGGGAAAACCGAGAGAAAGCACTGGAAGAGTGGCGAAAAGCCCTCAGAGCTGGAGACTACGCAAAGGGCTTCTCAAAAGCAGTGATGACGAGTCGTCTGACGAAACCTATGATAGAAGACGCAAAGAGATTGCTTTTGTTTCTCGGAATTCCGTTTGTTCAGGCCCCAAGTGAAGGGGAGGCTCAAGCATCTTACATGGCAAAGCGAGGTGATGTGTGGGCTGCAAGCAGCAAAGACTATGATGGCGTCCTTTTCGGAGCACCTAGGCTACTTCGCTTCTTAACAATTCACGGAAAAGAGTATTTGCCCAGCAAAGGAACAACAAGGCCGCTGAAGCCAGAAATGATCGTCTTGCACGAATTCTTGTCATCTCACAGGATAACTCATCAACAACTTGTTGACATCGCGATACTTGTCGGGACGGACTTCAATCAAGGCGTGAAAGGGACAGGACCTAAGACTGCTCTAAAACTAATCAAAGAACATAAGCGGATAGAAAACCTGCCGGGCGATTACCTGTCAAAAGTGGCTCCTGAATTTCAGAAAGTGAGGGACATATATTTCCATCCAAAGACAACCTCGCACTATGATATGGAATATGGTTCTCTGTTAGAGGATGATCTTCTTCACTTTTTGTGTGATCAAAGAGATTTCGCCAGAAACAGAGTGGAAACAGCAGTGCATAGAATGAGAGCATTCTACAAAGAAAGACAGCAGCGCAAACTTGAAGGATGGTTCAAGGAAAAAAACCTGTAAGCAAACAAACTCATCACTTCTCGAAAACCTTCGAAGAGATGTAAACAGCTTGAAGAAGGCATTTGTAGTATGAGAAAGCAGAAACATGTAAGAAAATTATTTAAACCATGTCCACGAAAACGTATCATAACATGATGGAGCGGATTAAGTGAGATCAGATTATATCCTGTACATAGTAGCCATAATTTGCTTCATAGTTGGAGCATACTCTAGTCTCGTGACCGAAGAGCTCTATGTTTATGCACTGGCAGTATTAGGATTGGTCTTCTTGGGAATAGGCTACATAGCCAGACCCAAGAAAGCTGTTCTTACGACAGCAACTCAACCTCCTCCAACAGTGCTAGAACAACCTCCAAAGCAGACTACCGAAACGGCGAAGAAAGATGCAGAGCCAGAGAAGAAACCTGAAAAAACTAGAGCAAAAAAGGGAACAAGACGGACAAGGCGAAGGAGAAAGAAGACACAATAACTGTTCTGATCTGCAAGTAGAGCCTACGATACTTTCTCACAAATGAAGACAGTATCAAACAGAGTTCTTCGTTCTAGTGAGAGCCTTTTTTTGTGACTTCGTCAACGCAAAAGCAATCTTGATAGTCGGGTTTCCAATGTTCGCAGGTGTCTAGAGTCGAGTAAATTGGATCTTCCCTTCTTAGGAAATGAAACATGCAGAAGATCTGATCTGGGTATTTGAAACTCGAATGATTGGAGCAATTGCCACAATATCTGCTTTTCGACTTCGTCGGGTCTTTCACTATAGCTCTCTACTCCTAGCAAATTTATCTCCGAAGCGTTCTAAGATTGAAGCAGCCATTAGCGGAAAAACAACCATAACGTCACCTACAATAGTCGCCTTGCTCGCGCGTGGTTTGATCTTACCCCAACTTGTAGCTTCAGACAAGGTGGAGCCTGAGAGTCCTCCTGTTTCAGGTCGATCCATGGTAATGAGAATGGCGTAGTCAATGCCTTTTCTGGATATTGCTGCTGAATGCTGAATGGTGTTTCGTGGCACTCCTCCTCCAAGAACTACCATTCCGATTCTGGATGACTTCTTAAGAATCTCAACGAGTTCTAGCGTTTCTTTGAAAGCGTTCACTTTGAGGACTGGCTTAGGGGGCCTACGCTGCATATGGACCAGATGAATATAGCTGAACTCAGAGTCACGGATTGCGGGGACAAAAATAGGAACCTTTGCATCATATGCTGATCTGACAATCGAGTTGGAATCGTCTATTCTCTTTCCAATTTCAGTCATCAACTCGTTTGATGAGAACTCGTAATCCTTCTTTTCTTCAGCAATCTGATCAAACATCTTAACTAGATTCGAATCTTCTTTGATGAAATCCTCCTCTGGCACAAAGATGTCATATATGCGGTATGTGTGATATTTGTAGAGCAACCAGTCATCCGTCCTCCAATGACCCTTGTAATGGTGCCCTCCAAAAGCTTCGAGCAAATCATGAATTACGTTAGCTCCAGTAGTCACAACAACATCGACGAATCTTTTTCGAATCAAATCTGCTAAGATCGACCTCAAGCCAGCTGGGACTACAGCCCCCGCTAGTGAAAGAAGAATCGTGCACTCTTCATCTCGAACCATACGTTCGTAAATGTCACAGGCTTCCGCCACCCGGCCAGCGCCGAAGGAGCCTGACTTTCCAAACTCCGCAATTAGCTCATTTACGGTCATCTTTGACCTGACCTTCATGTGAACTACTGAATCCTCAAAAAGATCTTCGCGTTTCACTTAGGTTCACTTCATGAGATGTTCAATGTTTGAGGTTCGTTGTGAAAAGTCTTTCTATGCACCGAAATGCTCATCGGACAAAAGTTAAGAGAACGTTTAGATGAATATGAGAGCAATACCTGAGCTTTGAGGTGATCAAGTGAACCAGAAGCGACACCCAACAAAATACCTGGGTGAAGAATATCGAAGACTGGAGAGCGAAAGCCTGAATTGGGAGCTGAAGGAGCTTCAGACAGCCAGCGAACCTGTGTGCACAGTAGATGGAAAGAAGGTAATCATGCTCTGTGCAAACAATTATCTCAACTTATCAACCCATCCAAAAGTTGTCAAAGCCGCCCTCAACGCCACTAGGGAATTTGGCGCAGGAGCAGGCAGCGACCGATCCATTGCCGGGAACATGACCTTACACGAAGAACTTGACAGACGTCTAGCAAGGTTCAAGAAAGCTCCAGCCTCTTTGACCTATCAAACGGGGTTTATGGCAAATGAGGGATTGGTCCCCCAACTGTGCGGAAGAGGTGACTTGTTCATTTCAGATGAGCTAAACCATGGCTCCATAATCGATGGCGTTCGCCTTTCTCATGCAGATAGAGCGATCTTCAAGCACAAGGACGTTGATGACTTGAAACATGTCATGGCAGAAGCTGAAAAGCACCAGCCACGATACAATCACATTTGGATTTTGACGGATGGGGTGTTCAGCATGGACGGAGATCTGGCGCCCTTAGCCGAAATTGCCGAGGTTGCTGAAGAATATGGTGCAGGTGTATATGTTGATGATGCGCATGGGGAAGGAGTCCTCGGTGAAGGTGGCCGGGGGATAGTCAGTCACTTCAAATTAAACAGAGACCAAGTGCATGTTGAGATGGGCACCTTTTCCAAAGCCTTCGGTGTCATAGGAGGACACATAACAGGTGGAGAAGACCTGAGAAACTTCGCTTACAACAAGTCAAGAAGCTGGCTTCTAAGTGGCGGTGTACCACCTGGTGATGCTGCAGCCTGTATAGCAGCCATTGACGTCCTTGAGACAGAGCCAGAACATGTTAGGAAAGTGTGGAAGAATCGAAACTACTTCCTGAATGCATTGCAGGACCTTGGCTTTGATACTGGGAATAGCGAAACTCCAATAATACCAGTGATGTGTGGGGAAAGCAGAACTGCAAAACAACTTGCTGATTTCATATGGGAGAAAGGTATCTTCGCGTTGCCAATAGTCTTCCCAATGGTAGCACGTGGCAAAGCCCGAATCAGGGTTCAACTATGTACGAAGCATACTGAAGAGCATTTAGACAACGCAGCCGAAGCCTTCAAGGAAGGAGGAAAAAAGCTAGGCTTGATCTAAGAATCGAGAAGCAATCTACCCCCCTATTTAGGAATGTGCACTAGCCAATCTGAACGAGCATGATTGGGAAACCCATCTAGTAGCTCGCCAGCCAATATAGTTAGAGTTAAATCAACCATTCTCCAAATCAATGCAGCAATTTGATGGAGTGTCAATAACTGTCCTTAACGGAGTGGATGCGCAGTCTAGCGCTGCAGTTCGGATATCTTGGAGTGTTCTTAATAAGTCTTCTCGGGACTATGGCTATCATTATCCCAATACCATATACGCTTGTGATCCTGTTTCTGGGGATTGATGGATGGGATCCGTTGATGCTGACACTGGCAGGAGGTGTTGGATCAGCCCTCGGAGAATTTATTGGCTATTTTCTCGGATACTATGGAAGAAAAGTCATCAGCCAAGAAAGGTTGAAAAACATGGATTATCTGCTGAAACTATTTGGAAAATATACTCCTGCAGCCATTTTCCTTTTCGCACTAACTCCCCTCCCGGACGATCTGCTATTTATCCCACTTGGCATCCTTCGCTATAATCCAATCAAGGCTCTACTCCCTGCTTTGGCGGGGAAATCACTGATGTCCTATATTCTTGCTTCCTTCGGGAACGCCTATGGTGACTTTCTGGTTCTTCTCTTCGGTGATGAGAAAGGATTGATTGGAGCGGTGATGACAGGAGTTCTTTTGATTCTTGTGATTTACGTGTTGTACAGAGTTGATTGGCAGAAAGTCTTCGAAAAATACGTTGGAAGTAGAGATTCCCATGATGATGCTGCTTGACCACATTATCATTATTGCCAGTGCCTTCTTGCTTGGAATCGTAGATGCTTCCTTCGGGATGGGATATGGAACCATATTGACTCCAGTGCTGCTCATGGTTGGCTTTGAGCCTCTTGCAGTAATTCCAGCAGTTCTGATTTCCCAACTTTCTGGAAATTTCCTGGCAGCGCTATTCCACCACAGGTTTGAGAACGTAGATCTTTCAGCAAGCAGCGTCCAATTGAGAATAGCAGTTATTCTCTCATTTCTAGGATTAGCTGGATCTGCTCTTGCAGTGGTTGTTGCAGTGAACCTGCCGATTCTCTATCTGAGCATATACATAGGCATAGCTGTCGCCTGTTCGGGTTTAATTGTTCTAGCAGCAAGGAAGAGGGAAATGGCTTTTTCATGGAGCAAGCTGCTCCTTGTGGGCTCGTTTGCTTCTTTCAACAAAGGTATGAGTGGAGGAGGATATGGACCTGTAATCGTGGCGGGGCAGCTTCTTGCGGGAGCAACAGTGAAGGGCGCAATTGGAATTACCACCTTAGCAGAAGGAATCACCTGTGCTTTCGCTGCGCTTGTCTATTTCTTTGTTGGCATAAACACAGATTGGCTCCTAACAGTTTCACTTCTACTTGGCGTCATCTTCTCGGCGCCAGTTGCCGCTTTCATAGTTAAGAAGATTGAAGACGAGCGAATGAAGATTTTTATGGGTATCGTTGCATTTGCATTGGGAGTATTCACAATAACCAGCGCCCTGTTATCATAGTTGGCAAGACTGGTGAAACATGAGAAAGTCAATGTCTTAATGCATATGATGAATAAAGCATTCTGTGAATGTTCTTCTCTTGGGAAGGAATGCACGTAACTTATCACGTCTTGGAGAATTGTTGACATCCAAGCCGTGGCATTCCATAATACGTTCATGAGGATTCTTCTTTGGGCTGATCAGGTTCTTTTCTTGCTTGATCTAGTTTCCTAGCCCAGCTGTCAATGAATTCCTCTCTGAGGTTCTCCTCTGCCAGTGTGAGCGGGTGGGTTAGATCGACTGTCTGCTCGCCTTTCCGCGACCTATCAAAACGTGTGTTTGCAAAGTATGATACAGCCATCCAGATGGAAGAGAGTATAATCAGTGCAGTTGCACGCGTTGTATCTACCCCCACGACGACTAAGACTCCGGCTAAGATGGCTATGTACGCAACAACATAGAACATGATCTGTGTCTTATGCAAATCCTTTAACTCCTTGATCTACATTTAAGGAAAGACATCTATTATTTCAGCTTTAGCATACAATATAGAAGGAACTTGGAGGGTGACTTGAAAGCTTGAAGGTCATTGCTGATCTTCACATACATAGTCGTTTTAGCCGGGCGACGAGTAGAAGAGTGAATGTTGAAGAGATTGCAAGATTCGCAGAGACAAAAGGTCTGAGCCTTGTTGGAACTGGAGATTTCACTCATCCAATATGGCTGAAAGAACTCAAACAAAGCTTGGCTCCTATACCTAACACAAACCTCTTTGAGCCTGCTAGGAGAAATCACCCAACCAGTTTCATGATAACAGGCGAAGTGAGCACAATCTTCGCCCTAGATGACAAGACAAGAAAGATACATCACTTGATTCTAGCTCCCAGTTTTGAGGTCGCGGGGCAAATCAACGATGTTCTTTCGAGTCACGGTGACCTGAGTGATGACGGAAGGCCAACCCTTGACATGACTGCGGCGCAGTTAGTGGAAGAGATCCTGACTATTTGCGCAGATATTGAAGTTATCCCGGCTCACGTTTGGACACCTTGGTTTAGCGCTCTTGGTGCCTTCAACGGATTCGATCGAGTGGAAGAGTGTTACCAAGACATGACCAAACACCTTCATGCGTTAGAAACTGGGTTATCTTCCGATCCTGGGATGAATTGGCGCTTAAGTACCTTGGACAGATATACGTTAATCTCGAACAGCGACTGTCACAGCTGCTGGCCATGGAGGATAGGACGAGAAGCTAACGTTTTCGAATTGCCACAACTCACGTATTCCGAGATTATAGAAGTACTGCGCACAAAGGATCCTGATCGTTTCAAGTTCACAGTTGAAACTGATCCAGCCTATGGGAAATACCACTGGACCGGTCATAGAAACTGCAATGTGGCAATGCCTCCTGCCAAGGCGATGAAATATGGTAATCGTTGCCCAGTATGTCGCGGAAAATTAACGAAAGGCGTTGAACAAAGAGTGGAGGAACTTGCAGACAGAAGAACTGGATACAGACCGCCGAATGCAATTAACTACATTCATCTACTTCCGTTATCGGAAATCATTGCAGCTGTCTTAGGCACATCCTCTCCCTCCACTCGAGAAGTCTGGAGCGTCTACCAGCATCTAATTGTGAAGTTCGGGAATGAATACGAGGTGCTAATGGAAGCGCCAAAAGAAGAAATGTCAAGAATCGTTGACGCCAGAATCGCCGAGGCTGTGATGAAAGTCAGGATGGGAAAAGCTCACGTTACTCCGGGTTACGACGGGGTTTATGGTGTCCTTTGTCCTTTTGACAACCAGACGAAAGCTGAGGAGATAATTGATATTCCGCAGCGATCTCTCACGGATTGGTGCAGCACGAAGTAATTTGTCCATACAAACCCAACGAGACTAGTGGAAGCGCTTCAAAGCAGATGACAGAATTCGGGTGTACTTGAGTTCCACTATTCGATCAAACTGATGAAACCTTTTTATGCTACCTAGACTCACGTTCTAAAAACACGAGGGCAAAGCGAGGAGCATACCTGGAACTTGGTCAGCCTTAAGCGGTTAGCACTTCGAATAAGGACCTTGCGTATTGCAAGTTTGATAGTTTTCTTTTTGCTCTTCAACGCTATTTTGTTCGGTGTTGAGCCGATATCTCTTATCCTTCCAGTCCTGCAAAGCCAAGGAAATCCTGCAGAGACTATAGGAGATGCCTTCGCCATAATGCAGCATATGCTTTGGGAAACCGTTTTTCCATGGCTTCCACTGGCCTCCTTCCTCATTGTTGCTGTCCTACTGGGCAGAGCTTTATGCGGCTGGGCTTGTCCTTTCGGCTTGATTCAGGAGATGCTGGGGTACGTGAAAAGAAGACACACAGAAATCTCGTCCAGGACGCATAAGGATTTGATTTACGTGAAGTACCTGATTCTTGGAGTAACGTTGTTCATCAGCGTCGCAATCTCCATAACCGTTGTTTCGGGAACAGGTCGTGCATATAAGGAGGCCTTAGGAGTATTTGCTCAAGCTCCTTTCAACGCGTTAAGCCCTCACGATACATTGTTTGCAACTATACCTAGTCTGGCATCGAAAACGTACTCTGGGCTTCCGCCCTATGATAACCTGCTGGGAGCTCTAGGCGCCCTATCCCCGGTATTTTGGACTCGTCTGTTCATTCTGGCTCTGGTGATTGCATTTGCAGTTTATACACCTCGAAGCTGGTGCCTATACATCTGCCCCGTGGGAGCGTTGATGGCTTTGCTAAATCGTTTCAGCTTCTTGGGTCTGAAGAGAGATGTTGTGCGTTGCACAAAAGAGGGTTGCCGCAACTGTGTCGACAAATGCCCGATGAAGGTCCCAATCCTTGATTTGCCTTGGGAGAAATTCACTCATCCAGAGTGCATATATTGTCTTGAATGCGTGGATGCATGCTCAGCAAAAGCTCTCAAACCAAAGTTCCCTTAGAGAACCCATCGGGTCAGAAAAGCTTCTCAAAACCAGCGTTTTGGATTTCGCGCACAGCAAAGGTTGAATCTTAATCGAGGATGAACAATGCTTTAATTCAAGCTTTTCTTCTGTCATTAGGGAGGGTCTCAGCACATGGAGGAAAAAAAACGGAGTAGCGATATATCGAGCTCTCTAGGTTTGAAAGACCCTGAAAGCTTTGTTCTGACAGAACCTGAGGCTATAGAGATAGCTTCGGGCTATTCCATATCCATCAAGTACGATAAGACTGGCAGACCATTGATTTTCGTTAAGAAATATGGCGATCTTGATCCAAGGGGATTAAGGAGGCGAATTGAACGAAATTACCCAGGCGCTGCTATCAAAGGCCTTGAAAAGAGAAAGCCAATCAAGATTGGTCACAACGTTGCAAGATCAAAAAAGCTGATCAACAAGGGAAGTCAGAGACGCAAGAAGGCAAAAAGCACATAGCGAAACTCTCTCGCGCGGAATTCTACATTCCGACACGAGATTGAAATTATAGATACACGCTTTTAATAAGCTTCACGCCTTTACAAACGTAAAAAAACGCATCAAAAAACATAGCTTGCGAACATCCCAGCATTCATAATACACCACTGACTTAACACCCTTAATATCTAAGTCTCGTCAAATACTCGTTGTGGAAGAAATGACTCGACGAAAGGACGCTACCATTTACTCGCAAAAGAAACCAGAAAAACCTCAACGACAAGAAGCCTGGCCGTGGCCATCCCCAACTCCCTCACCGCGACTTCCAACTGAAGACTCTGCAAGAATACTGAAGATGATTTTCGATCGCCTTGACGCCATCGAAAAGCGATTGGCAAGCATCGAAAAAATCATGCTCAAGGGAAATCAAACAGTGCCTCAATCGAAACACACTGGGAAGCACTAAGCCACAAAGAATGCTCTAGGCTTCTTGATATATTCGCCTCGAATAGGAATACGCGTATTGCATTTGGGGCATTTCTTATTCTGTGTAACGTTGTATTTTCTTATCGAATACGCGGATCTTTGAACAAGCTTCTCACCACAATTTCGACAATAAGTGCTCTCATATTTGTGGCCGGGAACATTTCCGATGTATGGATAGTGAACTCCTGACTTCTTTGCTATCTGATATGCTCTCTCTAGCATCCGGATCTTGGTTGGTGGGCGATCAAACTTATAAGCAGGATAATAGCGGACGAAGTGCAACGGGGTATCAGGTCCAACATCCCTAAGATGGTGTTCTACAGTCTCTTCTACACAGCTCTCTGTGTCACTAACACCGTTTATCAGAAGGTTCACGACTTCTACGTGGATCCCGCTCTTCTTGGCTTCTCTCGCGTTCTTCCATACTTTTTCGAGTTCAACGTCACAACAATACTTGCGGTAGGTTTCGGAATCCCCTTTTATGTCGATTTTCAAACCATCCATTCCAGAGTTCTTGAGTAGTTGCAGCGCTTCCGAAGTCATATATCCGTTTGAAACGAAGCAAGAGTACAAGCCTTTTCTACGTGCAGCTTTGAAAAGGGAGGTTGCCCAATCTGACAGGAGTGTGGGCTCTTGGAAGCTGATGCAAACCCCTTCATCGTTTCGACGCATTGAAATGTCGACGATTGAATCGAAGCTATGAAATCTGGCGGCTGCCGGATTGGGTTCGGACTTGGAGAGGTGAAAGTTCTGGCACCATGGACAGTCAAAGTTGCATGACCATGTGGATAGAGTGAGGGCAGTTGAGCCGGGCCAGTAATGGAAAAATGGTTTCACTTCAATCGGGCGACTTTCTATAGCACTGATGTCCCCGTAAACAAGAGTATAGAGCTTGCCATCGATGTTTTTTCTTGTCTTACAATGGCCTTTTTTCCCGTTTTCTATTAAACATCTTCGTTCACACAAACCACACTCAACCTTTTTTTCCGGCATTCTCTTGTAGAGAAGAGCCTCATGAACTGTGGGATAATCGACAAAGCTTTTTCTCATAATTGCCCAAATAATAGTTGGTTTTCAGTGAGATTAAGTTTACTTTCAGTCGAAATATGAATAATGTAGTCTTTTCAAAGGTAGGATGGAAAGCTTTTGAGCAGTTCTACTTGTCTCGAAAAAACAAAGATTGTGAGAAGTAAATGTATAGGAAAGCCTAGCTTTTTCTTTCGTTTTCCTGAGCTGCTGTTGAAACCCGTCTTAGACATTCTATTGCGGAAACGTAGGTAGGGAAGCCTCGCAAGCCGCATTCAGGGCCTACTAGTGTCACTCTATCTGAACCGAATTGTTCAAGAATGTCCGATAGCCTTTTTTTCATGGATTGAACGTCTTCAAGAAAGGTCTCAGGTTTCGCTTTCCCTGCTGATATTTCCTTCCAAACATCCGCTACCAATTTTTCGAGCGAAGATTGATTCAGTTTTGCCTTTATCAGTTTGTCGAAGTCGGTGATGGCAATGCTGGCCTTCAGGAACTTGTCTTCATTCATCAAGTGCTGTTTTGTTGCCTTGCTTTTGTATATGGGATCCTCCACGTGTGATTCTATGACACTCAGCGATTCGACGGACCAAAATAAGTCGTCAGATGTGGAGTGAAGATGGATGCATGCGTCAGCCTTTCGGTTTCTGGCCCTGCTTGCTAGTGTTTCCCACGCTTTGAGAAGGTTCTCACGCCCCTCACTGCCTCTGTCAATTAATGGATCGTCGAGGACGCCGAAAAGGGGCTCGTCTATTGTTACAAGCGAGACTGTGCCTTGCTTTAAGTTGAAGATGTTGCTCTCAACAATTGATGAGAGTGCTTCACCAAGTTTTCGCAAGATCTTACCTGTCTTATAGCGGAAGAGTGAGGCTAGCGTGTAGGGGCCAGTGACGCAGATTGCCATTTGAAACGGCTTGTCAATCTCCCCGTAGATTTTCTCCGCATTCTTTGCTATGGCCTGAACTTCAGGTATTATGCCTCCGTCCGCTTTCGCGCTAAGATCTCCCGCCGTAACATAACCTCCCTCCGTCTTCCCTACACCATCAAGAGAAGAGGTGTACATGTCGCTCATATCTCTGAGTTGGGGAAAACTCGGAATTGTGATACCCGCTCTTAATTTGTCTGAGAAGGCCGTGATAATAAGTCGCTCAAAAAACCTTGCTTGTTCGCTGCCAAGTCTCTTGGAAAAATCCTCTGCGCCTCTTGAGAGCATATCCATACTGCCGAAGAAAGGAAGGCTTCCTGCATCACAGGATCGAATCAACTTTCCGTCCTCCATGCTTGAAGTGTTCATATCCCCGTTTTTTCAGCTTGACAAGCTTTCCTTTCCGCTGAGCGAGGAGTTCATCTTTCGCTGTTGCTTTGCCAATTTTGTGAAGTTTGCCTCCTTGCTTTTCCACTGCTCTTTCAGCCTTTTTGTAGTGTCGAGGATTTATCGTCACTATGAGTTCGTACTCTTCACCGCCGTAGAAACCAAGTTCGAATGGGTCAAGATTGCGAGTCTTGGCGAACTTGAATGTTTCAGGAGCTATTGGTGGATTGTCTATAATGAAGCCTACATTACTTGCTCTGCTTATCTCATGAAGACTCCATGCAAGTCCATCGCTGGAGTCGATGGCTGCACTAATAGCATTTGTCTTTGCCAGGGCAAGGCCTTCTCTAAGTCTCGCGCTAGGCATTAGAACTGCGTCAATAAACTTGTCTCTGAATTCAGGTGGACCAGTTTCTCTCCATTTGAGCAATGCGAGGCCGGGCAAAGTCAGGCCAAATAGTCCTGTTGTTGCTACGATGTCTCCAGGTTGTGCCCCGCTACGTAATATCAGCTTCTTCTTCTTGCTCAATCCGAAAAGCGTGATGTTGATTATGAGATCGTCGGCTTCGTTTGTGTCTCCTCCCAAAACGTGAACATTATATTTGCGCGCGCCCATGTTCAAACCTTTTCCGATTTGCTCAATTTCCGCTCTTTCAAAATTGGGGGGTATTCCCAGTGAGACGAGTAATGCTAAAGGCTGGACACCTTTAGCCGCAAAGTCGCTGACATTCATTACTACGGCTTTTCGAGCTGCTTGCCAGTAACTCATTTGTGTTGGAACATCCGTTCGGCCAACCAGCATGTCTGTCTTCAAGACCGCGAGTTCTCCATCTTTGTATTCAACCGCTGAAACATCGTCTCCGAAAGGCACGGGCAATCTTGGAGGTTTATCCAATTGCTTCCAGATAGCTTCGATTATTTTTCGCTCTCCTAATCTCTTTGCAGATGTCAAATGCTAACCTTCTCTAGCCAGCGTCAATACTCGTAGAATTGTTATGTCTGTCTAAAATATTAGGCGCATGCTGCAGCTTGAAGTCTTGTCGGTTCCGATCATTAGATCAACAGCTGGAGTGGATGAAATATCATGGAATTGATCGATAGTTGAAGGATAACGAGGAGAATCCGCATGTCTATGCGCGCTCTTGGCCCACGTTGGTCTACACGAGCATCTGTAGAAGGGCTGGAATTATGAGATACAAGACCAGGAGATAAGCGAGAAACAAGGCTATGGCAATTAGCAAGTTCTTTGCCCATTCCTTGCTCCATGCGATACCGAATGGTATTCCAATCACGAATCCGATCACGTGGGAAATGTAGGCGACGTTCCCTTGGAGACCGAAATGGACAGCAAGAACATTATATGTAAAGTAGATTAGTGCTACTAATCCTTGAGGCATCAGGAAGAGAAAGGAGAATTTCAAGGGCTTTACCAGCATGACAGTAGCGGTTAAAGTGAAAATAGCTGCTGAGGCTCCAATCAAAAAGGTTGATGGTTCATAGAAGAAAGTTCCCAGAAGCAGCGCTAGGGTTCCACCAGTGAAAAAAGCTAGGAAAACCTTCTTTGCGTTAAGCTCATTTTCTAACGTGTTGCCGAAGACAAAGAGAAACAGCATATTTCCCAGTAAATGTGTGATATCTGCGTGAAGAAACAATGCCGTAAATAATGACCATAATCTGCCCTTAAGCAGCTTCTCCCCGCTAAACGCTAAGTACTCAACAATCAAATCAGCACTCTCAGAGTACCAAAAGAGCACCGAAACCATGATGCATGCGACTATTATTAGGTTGATCTTGTTCAAAGTAGTGTCAAACGTTTCAATGGAACCCTCCTTTTATTAACACTACCGTTGTGTACGCTAGCAGAAAACAGAGACAAAATCACTCGAGAATCACGAAACAAGCATTAGTCAGGATTTCAGATCATTTGCAAGCTCAAAGCAGAATCGAAAGCTCTAAATTCTCAGTGAAACTTCCTTCTTGAAAGAAGGTTTTGTGCCTCGGTGGCTCAGCCTGGTAGAGCAACGGTTTCGTAAACCGTCGGTCGCGGGATCGAAGCCCGCCCGAGGCTTCAAGGTTTTCCGAGGGTTCTGCTGCTGATCTTTCCAGCAGTAGCTGATAACTATGAGACTCTCTGTAAATCCGCCAGGTAATTTATGATGTCTACGCAAGTTGCTGCGAGGTAGGGACGCTTGCCCAATGAGATTTTTCTGCCGAATCTCAAGACAAACTCTTCATCTTTTTTTGGAAGTCCCACTTGATCGCCCAGTACAAAGGTTGGGTCCTCTCCAAAGCTTGTTTTGAAGGCGTCCTCTCCCTTCTCCTCAAGCGCGAAGAGATTCTCTTTATTCCTGACAAGATCCTGTAAGCTTTTTTTGTGGATTGTGATTCCTTGGTGTGGTTCACCTGACAAGACCTTTCGGAGAATCTCTTCCCATGTTCGTTCATCTGTCCTAACATTTCTTAACGTGCTCCCATCTACAGTGATGCAGAGTGGTGGTTTGGGTGGACCTCCCAACACACCGTGAAATGTTACGTTGCGCCTGATTGCACCAGATGTGAAAAAGGCGAATAGAAGACACTGATATAGAACGTCAAGTCTGCCTGCTTCTCTAAGATTTCTGAACTTGTTGTCGGTCCTACCTCGTCGTGAATATAGAATGAACTCTCGCATATTATCTCAATATAGCTCACGCTCAAGATTTGTGGCTTTCTACGAAATCGCTTTGGTCAGAAGCTAGCGGGATTGAAATCTAAATAGGCTTAAACGAGACGCGCAGAAGAGTAGGGGAGGAACAAAGATCTAGGGGGAATTCTTGATGGATAAGCAAAAATCTCCGACGGTGAAGAGAGCGAAGAAGCACTTCATCAAGGACTATAATTGTGCCCAAAGCATTCTTCTTACTATGAGCGAGCACTTCAAACTCCATAATGACTTGATTCCCAAAATCGCCACAGCTTTTGGAGGAGGAATTGGAAGATGTGGCTCGCTTTGTGGTGCTTTAACCGGTGGAGTGATGGTGATTGGAATGAGACATGGAACTAGCAGGCCAGGTGTGGAAAAGCGGATGAAAGCATATAGATTGGCCAGAACTTTCTACGAAAGATTTGTGCAGCAATGTGGGAGTCCATTGTGCCGGGAACTCATAGGTTATGACTTGAGCCAGCCAAAGGAGCTCGAGAAAGCTCGTGAGCTGAATGTTTTTGATAAAAAGTGCCCGATTCTCATTGAGAAGGCAGTGGAAATCCTGCTGGAACTAGAGTCCGCAGCGTGAACCGGAATACACTTCATGCGCAAAGGAACCATTAGTCCTCTCAAGAAAGGAACGTGACTGAGCCCCGCAATATGAAAAGACCGATGCCGCAAAACCTCTAGTAGACCCAGAATCGAAATGGATATATTCTTGTTGCTGCGAGCTGTTGCAGAGGTCGTCCTTTGCGGACGCGTGGAACAGTTAGAATTCTAGAGAATCCAGATCACAGAAAAAAGGATGCGGAGCTTCAAAGTCTGCAGAAGCAGATGGAAGATTGTCTGAGTGCCAGCGACTTCGAGAGGGGATTGGAGATTGCTTTGGGCGCGATTGACCGCTTTCCGGAAAGACCGACACTAACGCACTCATGGGCCATCGATTTTTGCTTGCCTCTGGGAAGAAAGAGGAAAGCAATGAAAGTGCTGGAACAAGGCTTTGACCGAGGAGCTTGGTGGTCTCCGAAGATCTTGAGGTCGAATCTCAGTGAATTAAAAGATCATCAGGACTTTCCAAGAATTCTGAAAATGGGAGAAGACCGGTTTAGGAAAGCAGAGCAGATCGCTGAGGCTAAACTGATTGTGAGAACTCCGAAGGAGCCCTCTGACGGGACGAGGCACCCTCTGCTCCTTGTCCTCCACGGGGCTCACAGCAACAACTTTGATTGTGAACCACATTGGTTGAGTATTTTGGATAGTAAGCGATTGTTTCTCGCGTCACTTCAGTCTTCTCAAGTCGTTATGGGCGATCATTATGTATGGGATGATAGAGAAATTGCTCTTAGAGAGATAGAAAATGCTTATTCAATGCTAACAGAGCGCTATCGAATAGACACTTCAAAAGTAGTTCTTGGAGGAATTTCTGCCGGAGCTGAAACAGCGCTCTTTGCAGTATTCCTAAATCGTGCTCCCGCGAAGGGATTCATCTCAGTAATCCCGTCAGTTGGGGCGTTTATAAAGGAATTCGTCAAGAACAATTCCTTGCCGAGCATAGGGACAGACCTGAAAGGCTGCATTGTTGCGGGAGAGAAAGATCCCCGCTATGGAAATGTCAAAATCGTCTACGAATTTCTGAGCAGGAAGGGTGTACCGATTCGATTACATTCTTATTCAGAATTGGGGCATTCCATCCCTAACGATTTTGATCAAGTGTTGGTTAAATCTACGGAATTCATTCTAGAAGAATAGAGTGCGATCAGCATCTCTGCATGCTAACCTCAATATCAGATAGAAGCTTTTGAGGAAGATATCTTGCACCTGCATTAAGACGTGCCCATCGAATGAAGCCTATATATAGGCAGAAAACTTGAATGTCTTGAGCAATGTTCGCTAAAGCTTCTGGATATAGTCTGCTGATCAGACTGCGAATCATGGCAAGAACGACTCGAGAGAGACATACTGCAAGTGGAGTTGATCCATCCAGCAATAGAAAATGAGAAAAGCAAAAAAACACAAACATAGAGCTGTGGGATGATAAGTGGCACAATTGGGAAAGACCTATTATTGGGGAGAGAAGGCGAAACACGTACCGGAAGAGTCTGGAGTTTATGCTCTTTACGACAAAGACCGGAACCTCATCTACATTGGAGAAAGCAACAATCTTAGAAAAGATTTCACCAATTACTTGGAGACAGATTTCTCTGGTGATTTGTGCAAGCGTGAAACCAGATATTATGAGCGGGAGGTTACACCAAATCAAGAAGAAAGGGCAAAGGAGCTTCTCTCTGAATATCAACAGTCACACGGTGAGCTTCCTAAATGCAACACTCATTCTCAGAGCACTGAGACAGAAGTTCCTTGGGAACAAGGATTCCATTTCTACCAAGACATTGGGAAACCCCTACATGAAATAGCTTTGAACTTGGATGATCTGAGAGCAAAAATAAGCGCTGTCTCCTATGCTTCTCTTGAGTTTCATCAGAATAGAGGAGATTTTTCCAAATGGGTAAGGACGGTCCTGAATGAAATCCAACTAGCAGATTCAGTCCAGAAGATTGATGAAACTGGAGAACGCCTCAAGATAGAGCTTCTAAATGCACTTGGGGCTCCAAGCAGCGCGTACTGCCCTAGATGCGGAACAGCAAACAGACCAACCAAAACTTGGAATATGGCTGGACGACCGAACAAGAACGGTGAAAGGCTACAGTTGACTATTGGTCACTACAGATGCGGCAAATGCAGCAAATCATTCAGAAAAGTGCTCGCCAAGAAGAAAATGGTGATTTCATAGGAAACTCGCCAGGTAATCGCTGTTGAGGGCTTCATACGCTCACAGCAAATCTGCGATCCTATAACGCTTCATGAGTTCTTTCAGACTTTCTCAAACGTGTGTATCCAGCGTTTTTCACATGTCTGAGGGCTTTGATGATTGGTACACCTAGAATAGCAGAAATGCCAGTGACCGTCAACCTCTCCACCGCGAAAACAGGGATCAAAAACTCGAAGAAGGCAGCATTCAATGAAACCTTCACCAGCCCTGAATCAGCAGCGACAAGAAAGACAAGTGTTCCATACATCTGAGCCACCATGTTGGCTGAAAAGGCGCACAGAATGACGGAAACTAACAGCTCTGCTGTTATTCCACGCTCAATGAAGAATGCAAGCCGCTCTCTGAAAATCAGGATCGCTGCTAGTGCAGCCCAGTGCAAGAAGGAAAAAGCGAGAACTGCCCGTCCTGCCCATGTTCCATACCAAGTAGCAATTAGACCACCCAGCACGAAGACTGAAATCATCCAACCCCTGATCATGCCAACCCTTCGTCTGCTGAGACAGCCGGCCACAAAGGCGGATAAAGGCGTAGTCGCTATCAGCAACCAAGAAATGAAGCTTGCGCCAGTCACAACGCGACTAGTAGCAGCTCCCAGAAGTGCAGCAGAAGCACCAAGCCAAGGTCCCAAAAGAATGCCAAAAATCGGAACAATACTCGATATTATGCTGATCTTTGCGCCTTCAATTCCGATAACGGGAAAGCCGATTTTGTAGGTGTCCAGCGCCACTTGGAGCGCGGCCATGGTAGTTACAAGAGCGATTTCTCGTGTCCCAACCTTCAATGCCCTCACTTTCACCGTCGAGTTTCCCATTATCTTTTGACTTCATACTCAAGTCTGCAATAAGTGATTTGCGCAAGGATGATCTCAAAGCGGATGGCTTTCATATCTCGTATATGGTGAAGAAGATGAGAAGCGTTAGGTACGCATGCACTGGAGCCTCGAGCGGGATTTGAACCCGCGACCTACAGCTTACAAGGCTGTTGCTCTAGCCACTGAGCTACCGAGGCACGCTACTTCCTTTCAAAAAGAACCTTAGCTACGAAATTTAGAGCTTTCGGTTTGATTGAAAACTTCAAACTAATCCAAAACTTGACCCTGAGTCCGCCTTGCAGATCTGTCGTCAAGCGAGCAGTTCGTATTAGGTAGATAGTTTGCCATGTGAAGCCGGAGAATGCTATATTGTATAGAGACTCATAGTGCCGGGGGCGGGATTCGAACTCGCGACTTCTGGGCTTGGGCACATTAAGGCCCCATTTTGCTCTCCAGATTATGAGTCTGGCGCCCAAACCAGGCTAGGCTACCCCGGCTCAACGATTTCTCTGAAATCTTATATGGAACCAAAGCTGCCTCTTGCCAATAAAAACTTATCTAACAATCATCATTCTTAACTCTGATAAGAGCTGAAAAGAGTCGGAGAAGAAGCATTTGGGCTATCAAAATTGGTGGAAAATCCTAGAAAGCCTAATAGCTGAGCTTCGAAGAAAACGAGTTGAAATTTCTAGCGACGTAATGACTTCCCTGCGATCTGCGAAAACAATGATTAGCGTATACATAGCAGACTCGTCACGCTCCGAATCTATACCGACAATAGAAGAGTACCTACTCAATGTCGAATCCTATGTGATCACCCTTGCAGAGGATAACTTTAGAAAGGAATTCGTTGACAGCTGGGCTAGGAAACTAGATCAGGCAAGAAAAGAACCAGACAAGCCGATAAGACCCCTGACATCTCGATTCGTGCATGGAATCCCCAAGGAGAAGCATTGGATTAGAGTTCTCCCTTCGAACACAATTCTTGAGAAAGATGTTGAAAAGCTAGCTACTCAATCTGAACTCTCATGGAAGAAGCAACCAGGGGGGTACATCTTACTTTATGGTTCAAAGGAAAAAGTGAAGGATTTTGTCAGAAAAATGGCTGAAAAATGCAAACCGACACGAAAAAGCTAGACTTGATTGTCTAGAAAACCTTTAAGCATACAACGAAGCTATTTATAGAATAATTCTATAGAAAAAGTACAACTAACAAGGTGGAAAAAGCTAAAGACTGTGGAGACCCTTGAAAAGATGCCTTACATCAAGAAGATTGAACTGAAAGGTTTCAAGTCTTTTGGCCCAAAAAAAGTGATAGTTACCCTGGATAAGGGATTCACAGTCGTAACCGGACCGAACGGAAGCGGAAAAACGAACATTGTGGATGCAATCCTTTTCGTTCTAGGAGAACTTAGTGCAAGGCGAATGCGAGCTGTAAACTTGTCAAAACTCGTTTTCCATGGTTCCCCAGAAGCAGGTGTAGCAAGATCGAAATCCGCAAAAGTCATGCTTCAGTTCGATAATAAAGACGGACGGATAGCTGTTGACACAGGAACCGTCACGATTTCTAGAGAAGTTCTTAGAAACGGACAATGCGTCTACAGACTGAATGGTCGGAGGATTTCACGTACAAATATAAACAATATGCTCTCCATGGCCGGGGTCGCATCAACCAGCCACAACATAGTTTTACAGGGAACAATTACGCGTATGACAGACATATCCCCAAATGATCGCCGAAAAATCATTGAAGATATGGTTGGTATTGCTCAATATGATGCTGAGAAGGCAGAGGCTGACGAAAAGCTCAGAGAGGCAGAAATAAGCATACGAACTGCCATGGGAAGAATCGATGAAGTACAAAAGCGAATTGACGATCTGGAGAGAGAGCGAAACGAACTTCTTCGATACAACTACATACAGAGAGAGATAAAACGATTCGATGCCATGAAACTATCCCATCAAATGGCAATCGCTGAGAACAAAATAGCAGAGTCCTCTTCACAACTTGATCAAGCTCGAAGTAAGGTTGAAAAGCTTCGGCAAATTCGTGACACAATGCGCGGCCACCGCCATTCTATTGAAAGCGAATGGAGAAGGCTAAGCTCCGAGTTCGTAGAAGAAGGCGGCTCAAAGGTTCTTGAAGTCCAGATCAAAATAGGCGATTTGAAATCAAGACTCGCGGAGCTTTCAACAAAAATCGGTGCAAGCCGTACAACATTGGAAGGCCTCAAGAAAGTTAGAGACAATAATGCTCAACAGCGCAACTCAATGCGCAATGAAATCACCGAGAACCAAAAAGTGAGGCGACGACTGAGAAACAAGCAGGAAAAACTGCAGAAAAACATCGAAGCCAACCAAGCAGAACACGATATCCTCGCGAATGAAACAGCTCAACTGTGGGAAAACATAGGCGAGAACAGCAAACAGATTCGAGAAATAGAACAGCAACTCGATAAGCTGTATCAAGAACTCGCCGAGTTGAAAGCCGACACTGCACGCAGACAAACCTCAAAGAAACTGCTACTGCACAGACTGAACGATTTGAAGGCCCGAAAAGACCGCTTTGCCTTAACACTCAAAGAACTTGAAAAGTCGTTCAATGACTTGAGCCAAGTGCAAAGAGAACAAAAAACCCAACTTATCGATCTTCAAAAATCCCTAGGAAGAAGAAGTCTACAGAAGGAAGCGGTTGAAAGGGAGATCGATGAAGCGGGAAAGATCGCCGGGACAGCACGTGAAGCAGTAGTCGAGTTCGCAACCCAAAGAGAGCTTGCGGAAACAGTGGCCGCAGAAGAAAACGCGCTGAGGAACATTGAAGAACTCAGTGAACTCGGAGTAATAGTAGGGGTCTATGGTCGCTTAAAGAACCTAATCAAATTTGAAAGAAGCCACAGGCAGGCATTAGAAGCAGCTGGAGCAGACTGGTTAGATGCCATTGTGGTTCACGATTTTGAAGCTGGCTACACCTGCACCGAAACCTTGAGGCGCCTGAAGCTTGGGCGAATCAAGATAATCCCCGTAACAGGATTAGTGAGAAAAACGCTGACCCTCCCCAGAATGCGCAAGGTCGAAGGATTAGCAACAGCTTTCATTAAATGCGCAAAGGAGCACGAACCAGCTGTTGACTTTGTATTTGGCGACACATTAGTCGCAGGAGACGAAAAGACAGCGTTACAAGCATCAAGAAAAGGATACAGAACCGTAACATTCAATGGTGATGTCTATGAAGCAGGAGGCGGATTCGAAAGCGGCTTTTTCCGTGAGTCACTTGACTTCTCAACGATCATACCTAGCGAGACGGCTATCAAGAGCCTAGACGAAGCCGTCAGAGCCCTTCATGAACACCTGGCCAAGCGAGGCAAAGACATATCATACTTTGAAGATGAAATAGAAAGAACACGAAATGAAATCACAAGACTTTCCGAAGCCGTATCCACTCTTGAAACCGAAATCACACGGGTCAAGAAAAGCACCAAGATCACAAAGCGAAACATGCGCAGAATAAGTTTCTACATTCGAGGTGTCAACTCAAAACTCGGAAAAGAAAACATCGCCATTGAAGGGGCAAGAGCCCAACGCCGCGTCATAAGAAAGGAGATGCAAACGCTAAGAGGCAAACTGGCCGACCTAAGGCGCAAAACTGACTTAACACACATCCAAGACTTAGAAGTGCAAAGAGACAAACTCGCAGAAACTATCATAACCCTAAGACAAAGCTTAGGCAGCACCACGACCGAGACGTCAACCCTGAAGTCAAAATATGATAACGTGCTAAGACTGGGATATCAAAACGTCAAGGTACAACTAGGGAAAGTAGAGAGACAACTTGCAATCGTAGAGAAAGAAGTTGATGAAGCCCTAGAAGAAAGAGAGAAGCTGAAAAAAGAGCTTCTAACACTCGAAAAGTCCAGAGAAGAACTCTCTCGAACTGTCTTGAGCGCGAGAGAAGAAGCAAAGAAATTCACTCTTCAAATCGATGACATAGACAAAGAACTGAAAAAGGTTGACAACGAATACGAACTTGCAGAACGCGTACACAATCAACTTCAACTCACAACACAAACCCTCCAGTTAGAGCAAAGCAACATTGACCGTCGACTGAAAGAAGTCGGCTGCGAAAAGGCATTGTCAGTCAGTCCAACACAGCTCGAGGAAGCTGAAACCTCTCTAAAAATGATGGAATTCGAGATCGAGCGACTTGGAGCAGTAAACCAGCTTGCTCTTTCCCACTTTACTGAGCAAATGTCCCGCTACAAAGAACTATCTCTACGAATGAATGAACTGGAACGGGAAAGAATGGCGATAGTAAATTTCATGAACGAGGTTGACCGCAAGAAACGCGCGGTCTTCATGAAAGCATTTCAAAGCATAAACGAAAACTTTGGACAATACTTCTCCAAGCTCACAGGTGCGGGTCAGGCTGAGCTGAAGCTTGAGAATCCCGAAGAACCCTTCAGCGGAGGAATGGACATGATCGTTCAATTTCCGGGGAAACCGCCAATACTTGTAAGCGGAGCCAGCGGAGGAGAAAGATCAGTTTCTGCAGTCGCCTTCCTTCTTGCTATACAAGATTTCACCCCCGCAGCCTTCTATATCCTCGACGAGGTTGATGCACACCTAGACGCTATTCACGTCGCGAAACTTGGAGAGCTTCTAGCTGAAGAGGCTGAGAAATCTCAATTCATTGTGGTCACACTGAAGCCTGAAATGGTCAATAAGGCTCAGAGAATCTATGGTGTGTATGAGCGCAATGGTGTGTCTGACATCATTTCGACAACTTTCACCGGGGTCAAAGCTTAATGCCTGAAAGAAAACCCTTCTATCTTCAACCTCCACTAAACATTCTTTTCGAGATTCATAAACTCGAAAAGGTGAAACCGTGGAACGTTAACATCTCCCTTTTACTTCACTCATTTCTAGATGAGATGAAAAGACACGGAGAAGTTGATTTCCGTGCCTCAGGCGTAGCTTTAGATTCTTCTGCCTTTATATACTTGATGAAATCAAGGCTTCTGCTAAAGCTTGAGGAACCACCCACTCCCCCCAGATTCCACTCGGACATTATCCCACCACCGATCTTCCTTCCACTTAGATATGAATTAACGTCAACCACAATCCAACAACTCCTCGAATCCTTGGACTCTGTTCTAAAAGGTGAGAAATTGCTGCCATTGAAACCCCGCTTAGAGCCAATACTGCCCATGCCCACGGACATAATCCCTGAATTCGACAGTTATCTAATGGAAATCGAGACGCTGATAGAGCAGCTCTTTAATAGAATCCTCAGTATCAATGAGAAGCATCCGTATTTCGGTTTCACGAAACTTGTTGTCGACATGGAAAGACTGGATGCAATTCGAACCTTTATTCTACTGCTGTTCCTTGCTCAAAGACAAAGAATATGGCTATGGCAAAGCGAGGAATTCGGTGAGATCTACATCTCGACAGGAGCAGACGCCTTTGAAAGAAAGGATAGGGCAAGCATTGCCTAATGAGTCATCACCGGAGATAAGAGACCATGCAATGCGGCTAGCTTTGATTGAAGCAGCGCTCTACGTGGCTGGAAAACCCTTAGACTTGAAAACTCTAGCTTCAATAATCAGAACACGGTCGAAAAGACTCGTTCTGCAACTTGCACGTACACTGAAACAAGAATATGAAGATCGAAGCACAAGCCTCCAGATTCTGGAGTTGCAGGATGAGCGCTTTGTAATGCAGTTGAAAGCTGACTTCTCTCCTAAAGTACAGAGATTAGCTACCCGCCCACTTTTGACAACTGGGCCACTGAAAACCCTTTCCTATATCGCATATCGTCAACCGGTTCCGCAGAAGCAAGTTCTTGCAGTTCGTGGAAACCACATTTATAATCACCTGAAGCAGTTAGAGCAGCTAGGACTGATCTCGAGAGAGCCTCAAGGTCGCACAAGAATCATTCGAACAACTAGATTTTTCGCTGATTACTTCGGACTAAGTCATGATAGTCGTGTCATGAAGAGACAGCTTAAGAAGAAGTTTTCAAGATTGCTGAAACCCGACATAGAACTGAACATGCAGTAACGCTAAGCTTATATGTCAAGCATTGATAGTTCATCAAGCTCAATTTGGAGATATGTCATTGTCGGTCTGGCATGGTGACTCGCACAAGAAAAAACTCTCCGGCGGTCGAAAAAGAGTTAACCGAAAAAAGCGCAGATTTGAACGAGGTTCGTTTCCAACAGAGACCAGCCTAGGTGAAAGGAAACTCAAAATCTCACGCAGACGTGGAGGCAACTTGAAGACTAGAGCGCTCAGTGAGAAAGAGGCAAACATATCTGATCCATCTTCTGGAAAGACCGAAAGAACAGAAATCCTGAGGGTTGTGCGAAACCCTGCGAATGTGGACTATGATAGACGTGGAGTTATCACGAAAGGGACTGTTATAGAAACAAAGCTAGGCCTAGCACAAGTGACATCTCGTTCTGGCCAAGCTGGCATTGTGAATGCAATCTTGAAGAGCGAAAAACCAGGAACTTGAGAAAATCCGTTCTTCACTTCTTCTGGCGAATCGATGCTAATTCTTTTCCAACGCTCAAAAGCGTTCGCTTCTTGGATTCCACTTTCTCAACCCATATCCGTCCAGTCCTTCGCCAAGGTATTGCTGGATGACCTGAGTCAGTATCGCTCTCAAAGTTTAGATTGAGATTGCTTGCTGCCTTCTGCAGTTCCGCCAAGCTTGGGTTAAGCACAGCCGCATTCTTGGCGACTTTTCTTCCTTCTTTTCTCGTCTTGGACAGATCAAAGTAAACAGGCCACATGGCTATTTTCCTTTGCTTTCGCATTCTTCTTCCTCAATACACTAGATTTATTTTGTTCTTCTACCTTTCTATTTCTCTGCCGGATGATGAAAAGGTATTTGTTTGATACGATGATATTTCAGAGTTACACCGACGGCAACATCAAATCTGAATGCGGGGTTAGAAGCAAGTTAGAAACTGCAGATAAATCCTAGCCAAAGAAAGTACAAAAAAGCTTTCTTCAGGCTTTTAAGACGATTTATGAGGCGGATTTTGAACTTTTAAATTTTTCGGTCACACAAGGTTTAAATAGGCGAAGGTTTGAAGTCTTTGTCGTTTTGTGAGGGGATCTTGAAGATTTGAAGCGATTAGGTCACGTGCTTCATATCAGTTCCAGTCGTAGAATAATTCTGAAGGCGCAGGCCTTGCCAAGAATCGGCGATGAAGTCATAGACGAGAACCTGAAACGAGTTGGCACAGTCTTCGACATCTTTGGCTCTGTTACTTCACCATATTTGGCTGTAAGATCTGAAAGAAAAGAGCTTCAATGTCTTGTTGGCAGCGTGCTCTATGCAGTCCCCTCATCTTCAAGGAGAAAGGAGAAGGGAAAATATGGAAGATGAAGTGAGTCCTACACTTGCACCGGCCTCTCCACAACCGGTAAGAGTTCAACGCTGTTCAGAATGTGGAAGTGATCGTCTAATACGAGATTATGATACTGCTGAGATCGTATGTATGGATTGTGGCATTGTTATAGCCGCTAAACTTCAGGACAGAGGCCCTGAATGGAGAGCATTTGATGATGAGCAGCGTGCTAAAAGAACCCGAGTAGGTGCTCCGTTGACCTACACAATTCACGACAAAGGCCTATCAACTATGATCGATTGGCATGATCGAGATGTGTATGGCAAGCGCTTATCGCCTGGCCAGAAAGCTCAGGTTTACCGTCTTCGGAAATGGCAGCGTCGTATTAGAGTTTCCGACGCGACAGAGCGCAATCTAGCTTTCGCCCTTTCAGAGATCAGTAAGATCGCGAATAATCTTAGTTTACCTAAGAATATCCTTGAAACTGCTTCAGTAATCTATCGGAAAGCTGTCAAAGAACGCCTCATTCGAGGTCGATCTATTCAGGGAGTTACTGCTGCCGCTATATATGTCGCTTGCAGACAATGTAGACTCCCGAGGACACTTGAGGAAATCGCACAAGCCTCGAATATCAACAAAAAAGAAGTCGGGCGAAGCTACCGCTTTCTCATTAAAGAGCTTGATTATACTATTCCACCACTCAAACCGAGCCAATATATCACGAAGTTCTCGAATCAGCTAACAATGCAGGGTAAAGTTGAAGAGATCGCTCATAAGATATTGGCAACAGCGAAGGAATTGAGACTCACCTCTGGTAGAGGCCCTACTGGTATAGCAGCAGCTGCAAGTTACATCGCCTCGGTATTGATTGGAGAAAGAAAGACGCAGCGAGAAATAGCGGAGATTGCACAGGTTACAGAAGTAACAATAAGAAACCGTTATAAAGAGCTTGTTGAGCGCCTATCTTTCAATATTACCATGTAGCCCCCCCATCTCTTTCCTTGGAAAGAGTTGCTTCCTCCGTGGCAAAACACATTTAGCCAACATCGCCTAGTAAGACTTGAGTCGCTGGCCTTGACCATATGCCCAAAATGTGAAGCTGAAGTTGGCGATCCCTTCAAAACATGGGCGATCTCACGAAGATCCTCAAAGCCTGGCGGCACACCAACCGTTTTTGGGATGTATGCTTGTCCTGAATGTGGGAAAAGATTTAGAGCACGCGTCAGAAGCGGAAGAAAGGAAGAGGTAAGCATAAAAGGTGTCACCCGAAAGATTAAGGGAATCGAGGTTGAGCTTATGAGCACACTTAAGAATCTCAGGGAAAAACTCAAAACTTTGGAAACAGAAAGGGCGAACCTTCTGCTGGAGATAGGAGAACTGAAAAAGATGGCTGAAGCTAAGGCTACTGCCCTTGAAAGTGAAATAGGCATGCTGAGAGAAGAAGTGGAATCCCTGAAACAGCTGCTTGGCGTGAACGAACTAGAGACGTAGCTTAGATATGAGAAAGATTGGTTTATGAACAGGCCAAGCCCACATTTCGGGTCTGGCAGACAGTCATCATTGCCTTGGTCGTTTTCTGTTAATGAAAAAACCTTGTTTTTCCAATTGCTTAGCAAGGTTCTCGGGGTCTGGGTCCCATTGTCCCCACTTTCTGCAAATGTGCTCTGTCCAGCTATAATTCTCATAGGTGTAGGTTTCAACGCGATTATCTTCAAGTTCTATCTTCGCGCTCAGATTACGATAGTAATCTTGAACTAGATATCCATCATCCATTTGTTTCATCGCTTCTAGAACTCTTTGTCGATCAGGCTTTAGATACTCATTCTCATACAGAGTATAGTCCAAAGGATATCGGGGTCGAGGAGGCGGATCTTCAGCCGCATATCCCATAACCAGTTGCACTAGAGGAAAGACCCTCTTGGGCAACCTGTATTCTTGAGCAATCTTGTCGGATCTGTATATTGCGCTTCCGAGAAAGCAGCTGCCTAAGCCTAGGCTTCTTCCTGCAACAACCATGTTTTCAGCCATTAGAGCGGCATCTTGAATCCCAAAAATGAGTAATGCCAAGTCATTCGTAACGAGTCTCCACCCTCTCTCAGCCATTATGAGCTCAAACTTGTAGGTGTCAACGCATATTGTGAACAAAAGCGGAGCCTTCCACAGATTCTTCTCTCTGTTTCGTGACAGCAGCACACTGTAAAGTTGAGAAACAAAGGGCGCCTGTTGACCTGCTCTGACAATTGTTCTCACCAGATGTTCGGGAGGTGTTTGATCTGTGTACTTTCGGATCGACTTGTGATTTAGCATCGTCTCAATAACAGGGTTCTCCATATTTTTCCTTTCCATCGAGAAGTTTGTCTATTGAAGTCAGCATCTATTTAGTTTTTTGAAAGGATTGCCCTAATTGTTCTTGGGTTTGAATGCGTTTTGATCGCATGCATTTAAAGCCGCGAAACCGGGGGCTATCCAAGGCTTTCTTCGAAAAGCTTATATTTTCAAGCTGTTTCTCTACTTTCGCATATTAAATATTGAAAGGAGTTGGAAAATTGTCGCAACCAGAACTTGCTGGAACTCCGGTATTGATACTACGCGAAGGTTCTTCAAGATCTAGAGGAAAGGAAGCCCAACATGCTAACATCATGGCGGCAAAAATAGTTGCAGAAGCAGTCAAATCTTCCCTTGGTCCAAAGGGCATGGATAAGATGCTCGTTGACAGTTTTGGTGACGTAACAATAACGAGCGATGGGCGTACGGTGCTGGACGAGATGGACATACAACACCCGGCTGCAAAGATGATGGTGGAGGTAGCTAAAACCCAAGACAATGAAGTTGGCGATGGTACAACCACAGCTGTAGTTGTGTCTGGTGAGCTCTTAGCAAAAGCTGAAGACCTTATTAGAAAGAATGTCCACCCGACTGTGATAATTGACGGTTACAAGAAAGCTGCTGAAAAGGCACTTAGTACACTTGAGAATATAGCTATAAAAGTATCGTCTACAGACAAGAAATTCCTAACGAAAGTCGCCATGACCTCTATGGCGAGTAAGTTAGTTTCTGAAAGTCGTGACTACCTTGCAGACATAGCTACTGACGCGATTCTATCAGTGACAGAGAAAAGCGGATCATCATACAAGGCTGATTTAGACGATGTGAAAATCCAAAAGAAGCCTGGCGAGTCCATCAGGGAGACCAAACTCATCAACGGAATCGTCGTCGACAAGGAAGTAGTTCATCCAGGAATGCCTAAAAGAGTTGAAAAAGCAAAGATTGCGCTTCTTGATACAGCTCTGGAGATTGAGAAGACAGAATTCGATGCCAAAATCAACATCGAGAACCCAGAACAAATGGAAGCTTTCCTAAAGCAAGAAGAAAATATGTTGAAGAAAATGGTAGAGCGCATTGTGAAAGTTGGCGCCACTGTTGTCATTTGTCAGAAAGGAATAGATGACATGGTGCAACACTTCATGGCCAGGAAGAGCATTTTAGCTGTCAGACGGGTCAAAAAGTCAGACATGGAAGGTTTGACGAAAGCAACTGGCGGAAAAATCGTGACTAACCTTGATGGCTTGGCGAAGACCGATCTCGGCTATGCCGCTGTTGTGGAAGAAAGAAAGATCGGTGATGATAAAATGACGTTTATCGAAGGCTGCAAGCATCCACGCTCAGTTACGATCCTGATCCGAGGCGGAACCGAAAGAATCGTTGACGAAGCAGAACGTTCAATCCACGATGCTCTTTGTGTTATAAGGGATGTGGTGGAAGAACCAAAGATCGTAGCCGGCGGAGGGGCTCCTGAACTTGAGATGGGAAGGTCTTTGAAAAACTACGCAGAGACGCTTCCTGGAAGGGAGCAGCTTGCTGTTATGTGCTTCGCCGAGGCCTTGGAAGCTGTGCCGATCACCTTAGCTGAAAACGCGGGGTTGGATCCAATAGATATAATCTCTGAGTTGAGGGCGAGCCACGAAAAAGAGCACACATGGGCGGGTGTAGACGTTTTCAAGGGTAGAGTCAGCGATATGAATAAGGAAGATGTTTATGAACCGGTTGCTGTGAAGAAGCAAATCATAAAGTCTTCTACTGAAGCCGCTACAATGATTCTGAAGATCGATGACATGATAGCAGCTGGCAAATCTAAGATGCCTCCAGGTCCTCCGCCTGGCGGTATGGGCGGTATGGGCGGTATGGGCGGTATGGGCGGTATGGGCGGCATGGGGTGACCGCCTCCGCGTAGCGGAGAGTTTTAAGGAAACGTCTTCGGACAACAGAGTTGAGGTAGGTCCTCCAAAACTAACTCGCTTCGAGAAGGCTCGGATAATCGGGGCTAGGGCTCTTCAAATCGCCATGGGCGCACCGATTCTCGTAGAGCCTTCCTCTCTTTCTAGTCCAATCGATATAGCTCTAAGTGAGCTCGAAAGCGGTATCCTTCCAATGACTATCAGAAGGACTCTACCAGATGGGACTTTTCAGGATGTGCCACTGAAGTGGCTTGTGATAGAAGATTGGGATTGACCTCAATCTTCTGCTGAAATCTTTTTCGCATTGTTCAGAGTTTCAGCAATTCTCTTCCAGTGAGCGCCCTGCCAGTAGACTTTCTCACACTTCGGGCATTCCCAGAACTTTCCATATGCGATCTTTGTTGATGAAGGAATTTTGTGTTCGATTTCATCTTTACTCGTTGGTCTTATCCTTGCGTTGCATTTAGGACAGCGTGACTTAGATGGGTTGAGTTCCAAGCCTATTCTGAACCTTTTTGATAGGGAGGCTAGGCGATCAGTTTCGTTTTTTCCTTCAATAAGAAAGGCGTCAATATCTTGATATATAGCCTGTTTGTAAAGCTCAACATCTCTTGTAAGGAGAATTCGGCCTTCATCTCTAGCGGTTTTCATAAGTTCCTTGTCGTCTTGGTTATTCGCGTACTCGACGTTGTGTCCAAGCATGCGCAGCCAACGTGTTAGCTTGCCTAGCATACCATCTGTTATGAATTTCAACTATGCCAACCTGGACAATATTGTATGACACGTTTCTTTGATAAATCTCTTCTTTCTAATCTGGCGCTTCTCCTTAGATCTCTCTTGGTATGAAGTAGAAAGAAACATAGAAAAGCTAGAAGATCAACAACACACTGAAACTAGGGTGGCAAGCATCTTGACTGAGGGGAAACTCGTCAATGAAGAGTTGCTTCAAGCCGCTGAGAGGTTCAATGATTGATGCATCTAGAAATTCGTAACTTGGCGATTGAGGACTATGATGCAATAGTTGCGCTGTGGAAGTCTGCAGGATTATCGTACAGGCCTAAA
This sequence comes from Candidatus Bathyarchaeota archaeon, assembly GCA_020352645.1. Classification (GTDB taxonomy): domain Archaea; phylum Thermoproteota; class Bathyarchaeia; order Bathyarchaeales; family SOJC01. Next base: position 1,228,699 of record CP070683.1, read on the forward strand.
GGCCGCGACAAGAAGACAATGATGCAGAAACAGATGGCAACCTACCCGGATTTTTTTGTCGGAGCTTTCCTTGAAGAAGTGCTTATTGGAGTTGTTATTGGAAGCTATGATGGAAGAATGAAAGGATGGATAAACCGTCTCGCCGTCGAGCCTGCCCACAGACGGATGGGAGTTGCACAGCGACTCGTTGATACGTTGGAGAAAACTCTGAAAGAGCATGGTGCTACTGTTATCGGTGCAATGATTGAGATCCCGAACAAAGAGTCAGTCAGTTTCTTCCAGAAAATGGGGTATGTAAGCCATCCCGACATCCTCTACGTAAGCAAGCGGGAAAGTCAGGAAATGTGACTATTCATTTGCGAGCCTTACTACGCAAGACCCTGCCTATCCCTCTTCTGGCGACGACTTCTCCATTATCCATAACCAACTGTCCATTGACGAAGGTCTTGGCAGGTAGTCCTTTCACTTGAATATGATCAAAAGGCGAGTATTTAGCCTTTGAGTGGAATCTGCTAGCTTCTATCTGACCTGTTTTGTGCAAGTCAACTACTGTTATGTTTGCTTTGTAGCCGACTTCAAGATGTCCCTCGTTTTGAAGATGAAATACCTCAGCAGGCCTTTCAGACGTCATTCGAATTAGATTCTTCAGAGCAAGATGTCCCTCATTGACCTTTGTGAGGAACAGTGGCAGTAATGTTTCTAGCCCGGGAATCCCCGGGCTAACATCCCATATTGATTCCGCTTCTTTCCCGGCTCTTGTGTGAGGAGCGTGATCAGAGGCTATGATGTCGATATCATGTTTTCTCACTGCGTCCCAAAGGTGCTCCACGATTCTATTGCTTCTAAGCGGGGGATCAGTGAGAGCTCTTGTTCCGTGTTTTCTCAAATCAGCCAAGGTGAGAAACAGGTGATGTGGGGTAATTTCGCAGGAAACGCTCAAACCATCGGTTCTCGCCCTTTTTACAAGGGAGACTGCGTCAAGGGATGTTATGTGGCAAATGTGGATTTGAGAATTGCTCTGATTCGCGATGCTGAGGATTCGTTTGACAGCTTTCGTTTCCACCTTTGGTGAGTGCACTTTCAGATATGCGTCTAGGTTCTTGTGCCCCAGGCGTTGCTCTCTCTTCGTGAGAGCATGAATGGCTTGACCGTCTTCGGCGTGCACAGCTACCGGGACTCCATAGGCACTGGTTTTCAAAAGGGCTTTTGACATAAGTTCGTCGTCATCGATATCTAGTCCTCCAACGTCGTCTGTGAGATATACTTTGAATGCGACTGCCCCAGCTCTAACTATGTGCTCAATTTCCTGCAGTCTTTCTGGAAAGGCGGAGAGGAAACCGACGTTGGCAACTATGCTTCTCTCAGCGTGCAGAATGCGCTCTTTGAGGGAAGTTGAGTCCTTTGTGACTGGTTTGTTGTTAGGCATATCTAGCACGGTTGTAATGCCACCAGCCACAGCAGCTGAAGTTCCTGTAGAGAAATCCTCTCTGGAGGACAGAAGTTGTCCACGAAGATGCACGTGAGAATCAATCATGCCTGGAAGCGCTAAGCATCCATCTAGGTTCACTCTGTTACATGCGGGCGGTAGATTTGTCTCTTTTGAAATCTTAGCTATTTTGTCACCTTCAATGGCAATTCCAGCTTGGACGATGCCTCTCTTTGTGTATACTTTGGCGTTGCAGAGAACCGTGTCAGCGATCAAAGCTTTGTTTCACCAATCTCTCAGGTTCAGTGGAATACTCTGTCTCAGAGTGATTAAATAATCACCGGTTAGATTCCTTTTCTGGCTTGCGGTTCAATGGAATCCTGTTGAATGTCTGTAGAAGAGACACTCAAGCCTCCCTTTAGAATGCAGTTGGGCCGCAAGCTCCTCGGGCTTTTCCTCTCTTACACAAGCATCATAATGATTCTTTAGGGACAGCCAAGTCTCGAAACAAGCTTCATCTTAGTATTTTTCTTGATTCTCGGTGCGGCAATCCTCGCAGAGAAATTCACCCTCCATCTCCTTCAGTCGACTCGACCATTGCCCGCAGCGATCGCAATATCCAGCCAAGGGAGAACTCTCTGGTGCTTCCTCCATGTTTCCACTTTCAATGAGGGCTTTTTCTTGCATTGTCTCCAGAAGTTCTGGCGTAACAGCTAGAATATCCTTGCTTGAGATGATGCCCACGATGTCACCTTTATAGATGACGCCTAGTCTTCTGACATTGAGTCTACTCATCTGTCTAGCAGCGTTACTGAGTGTCACGTCAGGTTTAATTGTCACTAGGGGAGAAGACATTACATTCTTTGCTGTGAGTTTGCTCGGCAACTTGTTTTTGGCCAATACACGAGTCACCAAGTCCCTTTCAGTGATTATCCCCAGAGGTCTTCCAGCTTTCTCCGTGACAATTATGCAGCCCAGCTTTTGCAGGTCCATAAACTGAGCTACTTTCTCAACAGTCTCAGCTTCATCAACTGTGATCACCGGGCTGGACATGACGTCCTTCACTACCATTCGAGTTCTCAAACCGATCTCTGCCACAGATGTCCCACACCACGACAGTATTTGGAAGGTTCTATTAAATTTTCTCAGTAACTATCGCTTGCCTTTCTTTGGAATCGCTCCTTTTCCGAATGGTATCAGTGTCTGTATGTCTTCGTTGGGCATCTTGGCAATCGTTCCTTGAAGATTTGTCGGAGCCTTTTGCATTAAGACCTCACGAATTTCGTCAGTCAGCTTGCGGCTCGAGAGGTCCCCCGGCACAATTTCGACGAGGATTCTGGTTCTTTTTTCAAGAGCTTCTCGTGGTCCTCCTATCATCAAAGAGTGGGTGGACGTTGCGTCAAAGCCGATGGCAAGTCTCAACGGCACTTTTCGGACATAGTCTTTCTTTCCACGAATCATGAAAGCTCCCCGTTGAAGGTGCTCTCCTGACGGAGCCTTCTTGCTCACCTGCTCCGGGCGCACATAGAACACATCAACTGCGCTGAACTTAGCCTTCCAAGCTTTTGAATAAGCAGCGGCTAGCTGTGCTGCCTGTTGTATTGACTTCTGTGAAGGTTTTCTTTCTTCCGCTTTTATCAGAACAAAGGGAGCGCCTGAAATGTCAGCGTGGAAAACCAGATCTTGAGGAGCTGTATGCCTTTTAACCAAGATCTCATTTGTGATCGCATCTTTACCTCCGACTACGAGGAGATTTTCTGAAGTATAGAACCATCTAAATTTCTCATACCACGCCTTTCTTCTTTTCTTCGGTATCGATTTGTCCTCTTTTCTGAGGGAGATTTCTTCCGCTTGTTTCAGCTTCTCAATATTGTTCAGTGTCTTTCTGATCGCTTCTCTGGCGCCTTCTGATTTCTTTGCCGCTTTTTTCGCCTTATCATAATATCCTTTGGCGTTATCTTGAACGGATCTTCGTGTCTGTAGAGAAAAAGACAGTTCTCCTATCGAAACCTTTAGTGTGCGTTTCTGCACGTCTAGTGATTTGAAGTAGGTTGACGGCTCAATACCCTTTCTTCCCTCTTCTTCGATTTCTGCAGCAATACCTTCCAACATTTGTCCCCCTTTCTTCGGACCAGCTAGTCTGTGAAACAGGGTCTTCAAATGATGAAAATGAGCGTAGATCTGATCCCCAATCTTTCTGTTTGTTTGCGCCTTCAGTTTTTCCTCTTCGAGGGTAGCGATCTGTTCCTGCAGAATTCTTTGTTGTCGAAGGATTTCTTGATGGACTTTCGCTGCAGCCGCTAGTGTCTCTTGTTCAACTGAGACTTTCGCGTAAAACTCGTCTAATGCTTTGTTGAAGGTTTCGAATCTTTGAAGCTTGAAACCTTCATATTTCTTCAAATGCACAGGAATGACGTCAATCCATTTTCCAGCCGTGTCTAGCACAGCACATGGTTGTAGTTGTCCAGCCTTTAGCTGAGAAAGAGTTTCTTCAAGTGCGTTGTGGATTCGATCAAGATCGGCGGTAGATAATGACTCGCATCTCTTGTTCTTGTTCACTTGGGCACGAAGTAGAATCTCTTCTGCGTACTTGCCGCTAATGCTCAGCAGTTTTGTGAGGGCTCTCACTACTTCCAGACTCTTGAAATCCTTTAAACCTGCCAAATCTTCGTTCTTCACGAGTAAGGGGGCTATTCCACTGCTAGGTGCATGTTGAAATGCTTCTCCTCTAACAATGTTTCTATCGCGCATCTTTCTGTAAGTCAAAGCATGCTTGATTACACCTGTGGAATCGACAAGTATCACATTGCCCTCGCCAAAGATCTCTGAAACCAGAGTGAAATTTCCTTCCTTCGTGCTGGCTTCGATTGTTATGATACGTTCAAACTCGTGCTGACCAATCCCTAAGACCCTGCAATTTCTCAGATGCTTTCTGAGGGCCATGCAAAAAGCCGGAGGACGCTTCGGCACCTTCCACAGGTAGGAGCTGAGATGAAGGCGCTTTCCTGGCTCGATCAGAAGGCTTTCTGATGGCTCGTTTGCTTTGTGAAATTTCAGAATCAAGATTCCTTCTTCAGTTTGGTATATGTTTTTTAGACGGGCGCCTTCGAGCCTTTCCTTCAATTCCGAGATCAGAGCTGCTAGTTCAAAGCTTGTCAGGGTCTTTTGCACGAGTTCTTCTCCTTTTTGACAGAATATCAGTTGAGTGTTTTAAGAATTTGTGGAGAAAGCATTCCATAGGATTTTCAACTTGTTGTTTGCACTATAGTGGTGATCAAAACCTTAAATTCCGGAAGGGTTGATTGTATAAGAAAAAGAACAATAGTTGAGCTGGAGCAACGTGCGATCACTGACTGTGATTTACTGGATTCGTGCAAGTTTGGGAGTGGTTATTGGGCTTCTTTGTGGTGCTTACTTGATCCTCTCAGCCACTAGCGAGTTTTATGACTTTTTCACCTTGCTGACAGGCCTGTCGTTTGCGTTGCTCTTTTACCTTGCAACATACTACATCATCAAGTTTAGATTCCTTTCAAAGGTTGAGAAATCTTCAAAACTGATGACTCAGGGGATTGGAATCTACTTCTTCGGCTGGATCGTTTCATGGACATTCATTATTAGCTTGATCATGCCTTCAGTTTCGGTAAGCATTTACCGCGGGTCAAGCTTGGCTGTTGGCCAAGAATTGTGGATCTCTGCAGAGAGCCTGGAAGGTCCGACATTCATAAACCGTACAACTGATTCAGCCACTCTCAGATTGACTCTGTTACCCCCAGGAACATATGTTCTAAGATTGGGGGGAGACCTAACGGGATACGATGTTGTTAATCAGAATCAAACCATAAATCTGGAATGGCTTGATTCGCGTGATCTTGAATTTAACATCACGCCGGTAACTGGCTAGTCTCCGTATACTTAGTTATGCTTGTTTGAGCTCCTGGCTCCTGAGGGTGGATTTCAGAATCTGTCTCTTCACACGATTTCAGTAGCAGTCGTATATAATCGTTCCATGCTGAGAAATAGCCTCGATCGAAGTCTTTCGCAAATCTGCCTCTAACATACTTGAGAAATTCCTCTCTATGATAAGCCAATGTCTCCCTATCTTCTTTGTCGAGATTATGAAGGAGCGTGTATTGATTGCCATTGTGTTTTCGGGCGAGGAGCATGCCTTGAAGGGCGCGGTAATATCCCTTGTTCCAATCGTTCATCTCAATCTTTCCCTTTATGCGCTGTAACTCTCTCTGGGCTTCCGTGAACCGTCGGTTGTTGACGAGCTGGAAATAACGGACAGTTAAAGCTTGAGGGAAACTCATTTTATTCGACCTCTCTTTTGGGGCTCGTCAGATTCTTCTATACCATTATTGGTAATCTTGAAAACTCCTTCGCCGTCAGGAAGGTAGGGGCTTGAGACAAGGCGCGCAATACGTATTGGGCCACGGCTAGCTTTTCGGAGGTACACGCGTGTGTGGCTACTGTGACCAACAACATGTCCTCCAATGGGATGCACGGCATCGCCGAAGAAAACGTCCGGCTTTGCCATGACTTGATTCGTGACTACAGCGATGGAGTTGAAGGCTCTCGCTAGGCGAATAAGTTTATGCATATGTTTGTTCAGCTTTTGCTGACGAAGGGCAAGAGTTTCTCTGCCCACGTACTCGCTGCGGAAGTGGGATGTGAGTGAGTCAACGATGATGAGGCGTACGTTGTTTTCTTTTATGACTTTGTCAGCGTTTTCCAGGAGAAAGATCTGGTGATCACTTGTGAAAGCATCTGCAACAATGACATTTCTCGCTACTTGTTCAGGGTCAAGACCAAGATGTTGTGCCATGGAGACGAGGCGTTCAGTGCGGAAGGTATTTTCAGTGTCAACATATAATGCGGCTGCGTTAAGCCCGCCTTGAGCATATGGCAATTGTACATTAACGCAGAGTTGGTGACAGATCTGGCTCTTTCCACTGCCGTATTCACCGTAAAATTCGCTGATTGTTTGAGTTTCCAGTCCTCCTCCGAGGAGTTCATCGAGGACTTTGCTGCCTGTGGTGAGGCGACTAATATTCTGTCGTTGTCTTAGTAATTCGTCAGCGCGGATGAAAGAGAGACTTACGTTTTTGCGAGCGTGTCGAATTATGTCTAGAGCCTTCTTTTCGCTGATGCCCGCAGGTTCAAGTTCTCGTGCTGTCGCAGTAGCGAGAGATTCAATTGTGTGAAAGCCCATTTCTTTCAGTTTCTGGCTGGTGGCAGGTCCAACGCCTGGCAGGTCTTCTAGGACTCTGTATTCCTTTTCGCCTTCTGACTTCGTTGAAGATCCGGATTGTTCTTCGGTGGCTGACATGATTGGTTACTGCCCTTGTTCACACTGACACGAACAATTTGATGTTTTCTCTATTTAAGTTGCACGAAGGCTTCAGGGAGTTTTTCTGGGAGAGTTGACCGAAAGTGTAACCGCGTCCTTCTTGAGGTGACGCTGAGAGGTTCTCTCATGTGAATAAGCTCTCGTGCTGCTTCCTTCCTGTAAAAAGCTTTAGATTCAGGGCTTAAATCGCTGTTTAGCTTCGTTGCGGAGGATATGAACAAAATTATCCCCTCTCTGCGAAGTTTTGTGGATTTCATTACTGACAGTTCGTTTCTATGAGTCAACAGAAGATGCCAACTCCAACACTTGGAATGGTGCAAACCAGATTCCCGACTGCACTTCGCAAGAGGAGTTCATAAAAGCAAAACTCTCAAAAAGCTATGAACGCTAGACAACTTATGATTCGGGATTTCAATCTTCTCGTTACCACAGCGCGAGGCCACGAATTCGACGTTTGCTCAGAGATTTGGTACTTGCTAACCCAGATTGGAGATGATTCCCCAAGAATAGACAAAACCGGAGTTTCAGGCCTTATTTCGGTGAGGACAGCTATTCCGCCTCAAGAGGCTATTAGAAAGCTTCGTGGATTGCTGAAGGGACGCCCCCGTGAATTTCAGTTCACGCTTCGTGTGATTCCAATTCAGACAGTTACTGAGACAACTTTGGATTCGATAAAGAAAGCTGCAACTGAACTCGCTGGACAGATCGGAATCGGCGAAACTTTCCGTGTCACCGTGGAAAAACGTTTCTCGAATCTCCCCACCAAGGAGATTACAGATGTGGCTGCATCAGAAATCCATCGAACGGTGAATCTCACAAATCCTGAGAAAATCCTTCTAGTCGAAGTGGTCGGTAAGCTAACAGGAATGTCAATCATCGAACCAGATGGAATTCTTTCAACATCGAAAGAGAGATTGGTAATCTAACGTTTGGTGATTAGCAGGGCCATGTGCTCAATAACCAAATCGAGAATAGCAGCCTTCTCTCCCTTTTCCCCTGACTTAGTACCTAGCTCGACATCAGAAATGCCAAAAAGACTCTTCACCTGGGCGATTTTTTCCTTGTTCAGACTCAAAACAGCATCATCTCGTATGCCAGAGACAAATCTGGCCACCTCATTCAATGCGTTGTCAACTTCATCCCGACTGTCCGCTAAAACGAGTGCTGCAATATTGGGCTTGCCTGGCTTTATCCCTATGAGTTCAAAGGCAGTCTTGATCTGTCTTTGAGCACATGCGTATAAGAGACACTCAACGGCGAGGCTCTTCGAGATGGTCGTGCCATTTCTGAAGGCCTGCAAGCCATTTAGAACTGCAAAAAAGAGATGTTGCCAACCTGCAATCAGCTTTGCATCAAAAAGCTGAACAGTCACACTTTTCAGTTCTCGTTCAATTGAACTAAAGACTTCTATGACATCTTTGATTTCGGTGGATCGAAAACCGGCGATGCCAGCAGACTTGTGGAACTCTGGGATGTCTCTTATCACTTAGAACTCCTCAGACAAATCTGACTCAAACACTTCCGCCAGTCTTCTGTCAAAGCCTTGATCAATCAGTTTCTTCTTAGCTTCGTTTGCGGATTTTCCTCTTCGACCGAACTTCTCAACAACCTTTCGAAAGGCTTCTTTTCTCTCCCAAGGAAAGATTATCCAGCCGCGAGTGGTTTTCTCAAAGTAATCAGGTTTTGTGATGCTCCACGGCTTGTAGTACAAAGTCGCAATTCTCAGAGCATCTGCACCTTCACTGATCAAGTGGTTCTTAACTAGTTTCAGGCTTTTGCCTGTATCAGAAACATCATCAACGACAAGCACCCTCTTATCTTTAACACCAACGGAGACTGGTTGCGTAATCACAGGCTCAGCCTTAGTTTCAGCGACTCCTAGATAGAATTCTGCCTTCACATTGGCAATTTCTGGATTGTCTAGTAAATCAGACAAGACTCGTCCAGGACACCAGCCACCTCGTGATACTCCCACAATAACGTCAGCACGAAATCCATCATTTCGAATTCTTTGCGACAGCTTCAGCAGCATCGTGTAGATTTCTTCCCAAGACGGTATCTCAAATTCCTCACTCTGCGGCAACTTTCCATTTCTCTCCAGAAGCCTGAGAATAAGGGAAAATGGTTCAAATTTAAATCTTTACAAATGCATTACGCCACCGGTTAATTGCACAGATGATCTTGGCAATCTTAATTACAAACTTGGTGGAAATAATCATCTTGCACGGAGGAAGAAACGGTGATCAAGGTTATTGAATGCGTGCCAAACTTCAGCACTTCTGACCCCCAAGTTGTCAAGCCAATCCTTGACGAAATAGAAAGGACTGCAGATGCCCACGTTCTCGACCATACCTACGATGATTATTACAATCGCCTTGTGGTCACTTTTGTGGGAAATGAGCAATCTATCATTCAAGCTGCCTTGCACTCTGCCGCGAAAGCAATAGAGCTCATAGATATGAACAAACATACCGGTCAACATCCCCGTCTTGGAGCTGTTGACGTAGTGCCTTTCATTCCCCTTGGAAGTGCCTCAATAAGAGACTGCGTCGAGATCGCAAGAAAGTTTGGCGAATCTTTGGCAAATCAGTCTCATGTCCCAGTATATCTATATGGAGCAGCAGCTACCAGACCGGAAAGAAGCGATCTAGACTGGATAAGGAAGGGTGAATTCGAAGCTTTGAGTGAAATGATCACGAAGCCCGACCGCAACCCTGACTTTGGTCCGTCTAAAGCCCATCCGACCGCAGGTGCAACCGTTACAGGTGCCCGCCCAGTGATGGCTGGGTTCAACATCAACCTTGGGACTTCGGACTTGAAGATCGCGAAAAAAATAGCTCAAGCTTTGCATGCCAAGAAAGGTGGATTTGCCACTGTGAAGGCGATGGCTGCTGCAATCCCTGAGAGGAAGATCACGCAGATCGGCACCAGTATCACAGACTTCAGGAAAACACCTCTATACCGAGTTTTCGAATTGATAAAGCTGGAAGCAGAGCGATACAGCGTGCCGGTAATAAGCTCGGAGTTCTGTGGCTTGGCTCCGCTAAAATCTTTGATTGATATTGCGTCACACTATCTGAAAATTGATAACTTGACAGAAGATAGAGTGATAGAGATCGCAGTGCAGGAAGCGATGGAGAAAGCAGAGTAACGTGCCAAGAGAAAAAGTGGATCTTATCGTAAAGAGAGCTAATCAACTGATTACCCTTCGCAGCGCGAGTCACAAACCTATTGGTGAGAGAGAAACTAGAGATCTGGGAGTAATAGAAGACGGAGCAATAGCTATAGACCGCGGGAGAATAGTGGCTGCAGACAAGACAAGTCGAATCGAATCCCGCTTCAAGTCCGAAGAGACAGTTGTGAAATCTGGAAAAACCGTGATGCCTGGTTTTGTTGATTCTCACACGCACCTCGTTTTTCAGGGCGCCAGGGAAGAAGAGTTCGAATTGAGGCTTCAAGGTGCGAGCTATATGGAAGTACTGGAGAAAGGTGGAGGAATCCTCAAAACGGTGGAGCAAACAAGGAAAGCCTCCAAGGAAGAACTCGCAACGGCTGGAATGAAAAGGCTTGACACAATGTTGAATCATGGCACGACGACTGTGGAGGCGAAAAGTGGCTATGGCCTCACAGTAGATGACGAAACAAAGTGCTTAGAAGTCATCAAAGAACTGCATAACTCACATCCCGTTGATGTAGTGCCAACTTTTCTAGGAGCTCATGCAGTTCCCTCCGAATATAAGGGGCGAACCGATGAGTACGTTGAGTTGCTGGCTGAGAATATGATTCCTGGAATTGCAGCCCGAGCTCTCGCTGAGTTCTGCGACGTCTTCTGTGAAAACGGTATTTTCGATTACGCTCAGTCGAAGATCATCTTGGAAGCAGGGTTGGAAAACGGCTTGGTGCCAAAAGTCCATGCAGATGAACTTACAGACGCTGGTGGAGCCCAACTAGCTGCAGAAGTAGGTGCGATTTCAGCGGAGCATTTACTTTTCGCTTCTGAAAGCGGTCTGAAAGCTATGGCTGAGAAAGGTGTAATTGCCGTTCTGCTTCCCGCAGCCTCGTTCTCCTTGATGACTGGCAGATATGCAGATGCGCGGAAGATTATTCAGCTCGGAGTTCCAGTGGCCCTAGGCTCAGATTTCAATCCAAGCTGCTGGAGTGAGAATATGCAATTAACGATAGGGTTTGCTTGCCGCGGATTGGGGGTGACTCCAGCTGAAGCAATAACAGCTGCCACCATAAACGCAGCTTATTCTATGAATCGTGCAGAAGAGGTAGGAAGCTTGGAGAAGGGAAAGAAAGCCGACGTAGTCATTCTTGACGTTCCGAATTACAGGTACCTAGGGTATAGGTTTGGGGTGAATCTCGTGGATATGGTAATAAAAGAAGGGAAGACAGTCTTAGGTGAAAGGGAATAGCGATGCCTAGGCGAATAGTGAAGAGTGTAACCGGATCGAGCCTGCACTGCAAAAACTGGCAAATCGAAGGAATCTACCGCATGCTTCATCATGTTCTTGATCCTGAAGTCGCAAAAGATCCTGGAAATCTCATTGTTTACGGCGGCACTGGCAAAGCTGCCCGAAGCTGGGAATGCTTGGACAGAATAGTTGAGACGTTAGAGCAGCTTGAATCTGACGAGACCATGCTTATACAAAGCGGGAAACCAGTAGCTGTCTTTAAGACTCACAAGTGGGCTCCAAGAACTTTAATCGTGAACTCCATGCTTGTGCCAAAATGGGCTACTTGGGACTATTTCTACGAGCTGGAACAAAAAGGACTTATAATGTTTGGCCAAATGACTGCAGGATCTTGGGCTTACATCGGAACTCAAGGCATTCTTCAAGGAACATATGAGACATTGGCGGCAGTGGCGAAGAACCATTTCGGCGGAAGCTTGCGCGGTAGACTTGTGTTGACAGCTGGCCTAGGAGAGATGGGTGGAGCCCAACCTCTCGCAGTGACTATGAATGACGGTGTGGCTTTAGTTGTCGAAATTGACAAGAGAGCTATAGAACGACGCTTGAGACACAAATACTTGGAGACATGGACCGACAATCTTGATGATGCGGTTAACATGGCAATTGATGCCACAAGGGAAGGAGAATCCAAGAGCATTGGACTTCTCGGCAATGCAGCCGAGGCTTATTCTGAACTTGTGGAACGCGGTGTGACACCAGATGTTTTGACCGATCAAACTTCTGCACATGATCCTCTCAACGGATATTACCCAAAAGATCTCTCAAAAGAGGAAGCTGATGAACTGAGAAGGAAGAAGCCATCCGAGTACATCAAGAAAGCAAGAGCAAGTATGAAGATTCAGGTCGAGGCAATGATCAAGATGATGAAAAAAGGATCAATAACCTTCGAATACGGCAATAACCTTCGCCAGCAAGCCTATGATGCAGGTTGCGTAGATGCATTTGCATATCCAGGCTTTGTGGAACGCTACATCAGGCCCATGTTCTGTGAAGGAAGAGGGCCATTCCGCTGGACTTCGCTACTAGGCTCACCTAAAGACATTTACGCTCTGGATGAAGTGATCCTTGAGCGGTTTTCATACAACAGTGAACTAAGCCGCTGGCTTGAAAAAGCGAGAAAAGAAGTGAAGTTTCAAGGTCTGCCTGCTCGCGTTTGCTGGCTAGGCTTCGGAGAGAGAGCTCTATTCGGACAAATAATCAATGACATGGTCAAAAAAGGAGAACTATCAGGCCCAATATGGATAGGCCGCGATCACCTAGACTGCGGAAGTGTTGCGTCGCCAAACCGCGAAACCGAAGGTATGATTGATGGGAGCGATGCCGTTGCAGACTGGCCCATCCTTAATGCTTTGATAAACGCAGTTGGCGGAGCCACATGGGTTTCTGTTCATCACGGCGGCGGAGTTGGCATAGGCTACAGTATCCATGCAGGTATGTGCCTTGTAGCAGATGGCTCAGAAGAGAGCAAGAGGCGTTTGGAAACTGTTTTGACAACCGATCCTGGATTAGGGGTTGTCAGGCATGCAGACGCTGGATACCCCAAAGCCATAGATATCGCCAAGAAAAATGCGATCAAGATGCCTATGCTAAAATAGACAAACTGGGAGCAGTAATAATCATGAAATTTCAAACGTTGTTGGAAGGATGGACGGAGAGAAGCGTCATGATTTTTCCACCAATGATTAGGGCAATTAGGTCGAGATTCTATGAAAGTTTCCATTGATGGAAAGAATGTAACTATTGAAGACGTCGTTGCAGTTGCTCGGGACCGTATTCCTGTAACTATCTCAGAAGAGTCTGAGAAAGATGTCAGAAGGACCCGAGAAACCTTGGAACATCTCGTAGAGAAGCAGAACACAATTTACGGTGTGACAACCGGCTTTGGCGCTCTAGGCAACGTCAATATAAGGCCCGAAGATTTGAAGCGTCTCCAAATAAACTTAATTCGCAGTCATTCTTCAGGAGTCGGAACGCCTCTCAGCCAAGATGAAACTCGAGCGCTGATGCTTTTACGGGCAAATACGCTGGCAAAGGGACATTCCGGAGTGCATCTCAGGACTTTGGAGACATTAGTGGAAATGATCAACAAAGGTGTCCATCCAATTATCCCTGAGAAGGGATCAGTAGGCGCCAGCGGCGATTTGGCACCTCTTTCTCACATGTCTCTTGTGATGATTGGAGAAGGAGAAGCTGAACTCAATGGTGAGCTGATGAATGGATCAGAAGCCATGAGGAGGGCTGCGATTACTTCATTGACACTTGATTTCAAAGAAGGCTTAGCACTAAACAATGGAACCCAAATGATGACTGCAATCGCATCCTTGGCAGTTCATGATGCAGTGAATCTGGTTCGAGCTGCAGAAGTTGCTGGTGCCCTGAGCCTTGAGGCTTTGTGTGGAATCATAGACGCTTTCGACGAAAGAATCCACAGTGTAAGACCGCACAGTGGACAGATCGAAACAGCTGCGAACATCCGCCAGTTACTAGCTGGCAGCAAACTGGTTAGATCTGGCAAGGATTCGATGAATCAGGGAAGCTATCCGCAGGATCCGTACTCCTTGAGGTGCATTCCTCAAGTACTAGGGACTGTCCGTGATATCATAGGCTACGTTAGAAACGTCGTGAAAGTGGAGTTGAACTCTGCCACGGATAACCCCCTAATCTTTTCAAAGGAGGAAGCGTGCTTGTCAGGAGGCAACTTTCATGGGCAACCTGTCTCAGCTGCAATGGACTTTCTATCCATTGCTTTGGCAACTCTGGGAAATCTCTCTGAAAGAAGGACTGCAAGGCTCTTAGATGGAAACTTAAGCCGGGGCCTTCCCCTATTCCTAGTAGCTGACAAAGCTAAGCAAGGCCTCCAAAGCGGGTTCATGACTCTGCAGTGCACGGCTGCAGCGTTAGCTTCAGAAAATAAGTCGCTTGCCCATCCAGCAAGCGTCGACTCAATTCCGACTTCAGCGAATTTCGAAGACTTCGTAAGTATGGGTCCTGTTGCGGCGAGAAAAGCAACTGAGATCCTCAGAAACTGTGAATACATCGTTGCCATTGAGCTTCTAACAGCTGCGCAAGCTGTTGAATTCAGAGGCACAAACAAGCTTGGAAACGGCACCAAAGAAGCGCACAGAATACTGAGAAGTCAGGTTTCGGTTTTGAAAGAGGACAGAGCAGCCTATCAAGATATTGAGAGAGTGAAAGACCTGATCAAACATCGAAAGCTGTCCGACTTGAAGGCTTTGAGCTCAGCCCGACACTGATCCTAACTTCTGAAGAGCCCTTAGTCTCTTAACAATGTTCGGATGAGTGGAGAATAACTCTAAGAACCTGTCAACTCCTGTTACCCTTCTCTGTAACACCTCTTCCACCAGCTTTCTGTCGCTCAATCTGAATCGTAGCAGCGCCCGGGCATCAGAATTGGCTTTGTCTGGATCGGATATGAAAAGCGCTTTGAAAGAGCTCAACTGCCCTGTTTTGGGCATTCTCTTCTTCATACGTCCACTTTCATTCACAATCTTCGCCAAACCTTCAGAAAGCTTTCGTGGGCCATCGTCTATCAAAGAGCTGCCGTGGCGATCTGCATAATATTCTCTCAAACGACTCAGGTGTAACGTGAACAGCGTCAGTATCCAGAACAGAAAAATGCTGATCAACCCGATGAATACAACTGCACCACCACCTTCATCTCTACCTCTTCTTCCAAACATTGAGGAAAGCATGAACGAGTACCCAATGTAGTAAAAGATAGCTGGCAAGATCGAGACAAACATCATCACCTGCACATCTCTATGCTTCAGATGTCCCAGTTCATGGCCGATGACTGCTTCCACCTCTTCGCTGTCCAAGCTCTTCACCAGCCCTTCTGTGACGGCAACTCTAGAGCCTGCGATTGGCGATCCGTAAGCGAAGGCATTTGGAATGGGGATGCGAGCCAACATGAGCTTCGGAGTTCTTATTCCACTCTTCTGACTCAGATTTTCTACCATGGCAACTAATTCAGGTTTTTCTGAGGCCGAAACTGGACGGACGCGGTAGATTGCGTCAATCAGGTATGGGGATATCAGCCACTGCAGAATGTTGAATCCGATAACGAATACTAGAAGCCAAGTGATGCTGAAGGTTCCTGTAAGACTGAGTATAACAGTGAAAAACAGTGTTGAGAGCGCAATGATTGCCGTTAGGGTTCCAACCATTGAGGCTCGTAGCTTCAAGAGCGGGTTCAAATCTTGCTCCCAAAGGATTTCAGCATTACAGCCTCTCTTATATTTCTTACTGCGTGCGAAGCTTTCTTCGAAGCCTCCAATGCAGGTAGATGAGGAATCTCCAATCTCTTCACAATACACCTTTGAGATCCATCCGTTGGACATAATTGAGTTCTTAAAGATCATCTGAAGGAATCTGCCAGTTTTGAGTGATGAGTGAAAGCAGCTTTGTTTTGAAACCGTTGCGGAAAGAGATCTTTGCTAGAGCCTTTATGTGTGCTCCGATACTTGCGTTTGTCGTCAGGAGGTTTTCTTTTCCACTCTGTATAGATTCCCAATTCTGCCTATCTTGAATTCAGTGTCAAGAATCCTCTGGGCAAGCCAAATGTTTGTTTCTAGATGGTCAGAGATTTTGCGGGTCAGGAAGACTGAGTCAGCGTCTGAAAGCGCAATATAAGGTATTATCATGTCAGCAAGATGCGAGTCAACAGTGGCTTCAGCGTCTAATTCAGCAATTAGGTTTTCCGCAGCTTCTTTGCCAACATTTTCACTGGTCTTTCTAAGTTCGCCTATGGCGTCGCCGCCAAGAAAGACGGAGTCTGATGACGCCCATAAGGTGAGGGAGCTGCCTTTTTGCATTGGGTTTGAACGGTCATTGACGATTTTGATGTTGGTTTTGTAGCCGTGTTTTTCTAAGAATTGCTCCGCTGCTTTCGCTTGGCGCCAAGCAACTTTTCTGTCAGCTAAAAAAGTACACACTGACACTCCTTCTATTAGGCTGATGTGCTCTCGCTCCTCACAACAGAGTGGCGACAGCTTTGGATTTGGCTGTATGCTAACTGAGACTTCTCCCATTCCTTTTGGATAATAACCATATTTGTGGACTTGTAGAGAGGTTTCTAATGCCATTCCTCGAAGAATTCGGAGGAGGACGTGTTTAAGATAGTTTATGGTTGGCGAATGGTGAACGTCTGTCCCTCCTTTTGATACGTGGATGTGTGCAGGATTCTTAGCGAATGAACACATAGGCAGAATTGTGATTAGGAGCATAGGGATACTTCCAGCGGTGCCTATTTTCGCCTTGATTTTCCCTCCGACAATTTCGCTCGGATAAAACCATAGCTCCCTGGAGCCCAGCTTTGCACCTTCTACTGTGGCTTTGCAGATTCTTGCAGCTGTCAACACAGCTTCTAGGTGTTGAGGCTTCAGACCTGGCTGAGGGCGTTTCTTCCGAATGTTGTAGATGTGTAGAGGTTCATTCAATATAGCTGCCAAAGCTATAGATAATCTGAGAATTGTGCCACTGCCGCTCTTTTGGCTTCCATCGACATCTATCAAATGCTGCCCTCGAATAGCTCTTTGAGTATGGTTAGAAGATGTTATTCTGCGTTACGCTGAGTTCTTGAAGAGAGGACAAAGTAAAAGAGTTACTAGCCGGATATTAGAGAGCAAGGGAGAATAGTAAAGATGACAGAAAAAAAGCCGAAGACTGAGGATATATTGCGTAGGCTAAGTGATGTTTTGGATATCCTGAAAAGGATATCTGAGGATCTCCAGGATATTTCGAAATCGCTCAAAATGACTGAGCAAGTTGGGGTCTCAGAGGAGGCGCATCCACCCCCTCTAGCAGCTAAGCCATCAAAGGCCGTGGCCAAGGGATTAGAAGACATTAGGATGATGTTCCCGGAAAATCTGGAGGCCATGCTGTTGTTCGAAGACAAAGAATCATACATAAGCATAAAGCCTAAACAGTATTTGGGATCTGACAACTTCGCGAAAATCGCATCAATTGTGAGAGGAGCAGGAGGCGAATATATCAGCGCTGGCAGGGACTCTCACTTCAGGATGCAAAAGTGATCTTTACCAAATCACTCGAAAGTCCTTGAACTCGTTCTTGTACGTTTCCAATGTTACAGCGGTACTGGTCACTCTTGCTCCTCTTGGCCCTTTTCCGCAGAATTCAATTAGTTTGTCAATGCCTTCTTTCTCTCCTTCAAGAACCGCTTCAACTCGCCCGTCTGAAAGATTTCTAACCCATCCTGTAACCTCATATCTTTCAGCTTGGCGCTTTGTCTCATGCCGAAAGAAGACTCCTTGAACTCTGCCGCTGACGAATACATGGGCCCTAACTTTCATGAGCGCACATCTTCATTTCTCTCATGGTATTGTGTAGAAGAATATTGAAATGTTTCGTCACTTTCTTAGGGCCTATGCTTTTCTCTTTCAGTTGATTAGTTTCGCTAGTCTCTCTCTACTTTTCTTCAAGAAGTTCTCGCGCCTTTCTTAAAAGCTCAGTTGGGGAGACTCTATTGTTGTGAGATCCATGTTACAAACGAATGCGAGATTCATGATTTACGCTTCCGACGCACCAAGTAGAAAGCGGCTGAAGATTGTCGGCTCTGCTGTTTCTAGGATTGCAGACTCTTTGGAGGTGGAGACAGAGCTTTCAGGGGGGAAGAAACTGCTCTCGATCTATGTTTACTATCGAAGTGATGCAGGCGAAGAGATTCCAGTGTATTGTGACTGGGGGAAAAGCTGGGAGGAAGATGAGGTTTATCAAGCGATTCGCAACATGATGTTTGTTCTTTCTTTTCACCCTCGCCACTTGGACTTGAGATCGATAAGAAGAAAAGTGTGTGTTTCAGCCTAGTGTGTTTTGCTGAATTTGATCGTTTGGTTTGATAGTTTGATTTCGTAGACCTGATTCACGTCGAATACGATTCCTAGTTCATCATATTCCTGCTCTGTGAGGAACAAGATGATCTTTGGGAAGTTTAGTCCAGCTTTCACTGATCGTAAGGGAAGTTGCTGCTGAAGGGTTTGAACAACGTTTTGGACGATTCTTGCCTCTTCAGTTGCTGGCTGAATGGTGAATTGAGGAATCTTTCGTTCTTCAACGAGTTCGATACGCTTCCCAAGAGTACCTTCCGGGTCGCGGATTGATTCGATACGTTGAACTCTGACAAGTACCAAATTCGGGTCCCGCTGCAAATTAGGAAGGCTTAGGTATTATGTCTTTTCGATGTTACTCCATCTCTATTGTTGCAGGAGGCTTTGGAGTCACATCGTAGTAGACGGATGCGACGTTTGAGCAGGATTCTAGAATTCTCTCAGCAGTTTCTTCTAGCGTCTTCCATGGTATTTCTGAGACCTTTGCAGTGAGGAAGTCGTGAGTGTCGATGGCTCTCAAGACTACTACGTAAGGTTGTTTCTCAGCTCTCTCTTTCAATGTGTAGAATATACGGCTGAACGATAGGTCTTGCGTTATGATCTTCGTTTGAAGGGCGACGAGACTTGAGATAGAAGGACTGTGAGATGTTCCATTGCGTCGTTGTGCGCCTAGCACCCCGATCTTTCCATACCGTCTTTTTCCTTTGACAACGCCTGTAGCTTTGGACTGGAGTACTTTGAAAGATACTTGGCTGGACGGGACATTGAGTAAGTGTGCAGCTTTAGCTCGGTTGTGCGTATGTTGTGAGGAATTGGTTGTCTGATTATCAAGAATCGCTGCGAGATATTGGCTGGGATTGTGCTTTGCGAAATTCTCTTCAACAATTGCTGTTGCTTTCTTTTCCGATGATAGTTTGTCTCTCTTTATTTCACCTACAACTCGGACAGACAAGCCTGGGCCTGGAAAGGGTTGTCTTTCAGAGATTTCGGGTGGGATCTTGAGATATCTGGCAACCTTGCGAACTTCTTCTTTGTAGAGCGAGACCAAAGGCTCAACCACTTTGAAGCCGTATCGGTCAACTGTGTTGATTCCCATTTGGTCAAGAACATTGTGCTGTGTTTTGATGCCTCCGGTCGTTTCAATGACGTCAGCTTTGATCGTTCCTTGAACAAGCACTTTGCACCCTTCTTTCTTTGCAGTCTCACCTAACACCTTATAGAAGGTTTCGCGAAACATCATGCGTTTTTCCTCTGCATCTTTCAGTCCTTCAAGAGCTTTTAAGAATCGTTCTTGAACGTTCAGAACCTTAACTGGCAGGGTTAGCGGATCTTCTTCCAGAATTTCGGCAATTCGTTCTGGCTCGCCCTCTCTCATGAATGCATCGTCCAACATGACGCATAGAAGATTGGAACCTATGGCTCTATGTACCACGACAGCGCTTGCAGTGCTGTCTACACCTCCGGATACAGCGACTAAGGCCTTGTGTTTTCCAACGAGCTCTTTTGTTTTCTCTACTTGTTCGTGAACGAAGTTCTCTTGATCGAATTCCTGCAATCAGAGAGCCTCACAATAGCTTGTCTACTAGTTCCCTGTTTAAATATTTGCCATTTCGAGGAAACTGTAGAGCTTCAGTGTCCATCAACAACCTCGTCTGTTGAAATCCAGAAATCAACATGTTGACGAGTTTTCAATGATCTGCTCAAAAACAACAGTTGGGAAGGCGGATCTTTGCTTATATTGTGGTTACGTTTGCTTCTCAAGGATTGAAAAGCAACTCATTAGTCACCGATTCTGCATGTTAAGCTTTTTGTTTAAAGACATCCTAGTGTATGAAAAGAGGCAACTCAGGAGACGGGCTTTGAGTGATGCAGAGTGTCTGAGAAAGAAAGTTGAAATCCTCAAGGAATTAGGCGATGACTGGAAGAATAGCGCCATCGTATTAAGCGATGCTCTTCGAGGAAATGAGGATCTGCGCGATTCGATTCAAGCTCTCTGCAAAGAAAGAAGCCAGGGTAACATGATAAAGATTGGCCTGACACTCCTCGCTTTTCCTCTTCCTATAGTGGTGGACGACGTTTTAGGCTGGTCGCTTCTGGCTGCTGGTCTCTTACAGAGGAAGATTAAGAACTCTGCACTATACCTTGAAGACATCGATGAAGCCTTTCCAAGCCTCCTCAAAGAAATAGAGAAAATCAGACAAGAGACAATCTAGCCTCGCTGCAGCATCCAATGAGAAGACAGTTGTGTTAGTGCGTCGAGTGAGGCGTTTTTCGCCGCTTCCTCTGCGGCAACTAGCCTTAAGAAAGAAACTACGCTTGAGTGACCCTGACAGCTTGGATCATTCTTCACCGCCAGATCTTCTTCAACTCATAATAGAGGATGGCAGCGAAGGTTAGATGTTGAAAGGGAGAAACTGGGGCGTAAATCCGCTTTTTTTATGGGAAGTCAGATGTCTCTTGCTGATTCCCTTATTACGTACGCACACTAGCTATGGTTCATGAGCTTTCTGTGGGTCGGTCTCTTGGGGAGTTCCTATTATCTGCTCCGAAACTAGATTGGCGGTTGTAGGTCGAATAGGTTGTCTGCTCTTTGCATGAACATGAGTGTCCGGAAGAACTGACAGATTTCCCCTTAGGTAAGCTTCGCGGCAACTACCGCATGCAAGAAGGGTTACTCCAAACAGAACAAAGCCGATATTCATCATCAGATTCGCTGACGGTAACATTGTGATGGAAGCGAGTCCCCAGATGATCATGATCAACCCTATGCCACTCAAGAAGCCATAGATGAATGCGCCCAGCCTATGGTCGCTAATTCGCTCTGGCATTGTCATCACTATTGGTGTGAGTAGCTGCATTGTCAATTTATTGATTATGAAGCCACAATAACGATGCTAGATAAAAGATGAATCGCACTCGTAATTCCTCTACTCGAGCGGAGGTATCTTCCGCATTTTTGCTTCTTTTCTGCCGAGATATTTAGGAGATGAATAGACTTGGTGTCTCACAAATGCTTGCTTCTCTTTGGTGTACGAGCATGAGGGCGTCGTTTTTCATTCAAGCTCCTGGAGTCCTCTTCTTCTAGGAAAGCTTCCCAAGCTTCTCTCGTTACCTCATGGATGCAGTTAGTTATGTAGTACTCAAACCCTAGTTCGGTAAACATCTTCAACAAGTATTCGCTTGAATACATGTTTTCCGTGATCCAGCGTGTTACTTCCGTTTCTCGTAGAAGCCGTTCAAGCATTTGACAGTTTAGTGCCAAACCAAGTCCTATTCCCCTAAACCTTGCCAAGACTCCATTTCCTGAATCCCATCCCTGCTTTTTGTTTCTCTCGAAATTCGTGACTATCTGTGTGTAACCTGCTAATTCTCCTGTCTCTTTCTCCACTGCTACATATTGCAAGAATTGAGATTCTCTCTTTTGTTCCAACTCCAGCTTTGTTCGGTATTCTTCTTCTTTCTCTGTAGTCTCTTCTATTGTCCACTCAGCTAGAGAATCATCACTTTCTAATTCTGCCACCATCTTAACAAAAGCAGAGAAGTCGACTTTCTGCTCTATGGTTTCATGAGTCATGAAGCGTAGTTCAAAACCCAGTTTTTCTGCTAGCTGTCGTTGTCGTTTTGCCTCTTGGCTCACTTCTTCTAGTTGAAGCTGTCTTATCTCTAAGACACCTCTTTTTCTCTCGTCCACTACTGTGCCGCCTAGCTTTGTCTGAACATATCGAGCTCCTGAACTACTCTTCATCGCTGGAACGTCTAGAACATCTATATGCGGTGGCACTTTCTCTAGCAGATTCCTGCACATCTGCGTTCCGTACCCTTTTCTTCTTTCTTTTGGGTCGATAATGATGTACATTTCGGGGCGTGAAAAGCGCGTGCGCTTCCCGTCTTTTCTCCAAGTAAGATGTCCCCACCCAACCGTTTTGTTATCGATTAGCGCCAGTCCTATTACACTTCCATATTCGGGAGGTGTTGGAAGACCAAGCCGTTCTAAAAAGTACTCAGCAGAGTGCCCGGTCTCTTTCCCTTCACCGTCTGCAAGTTGTGCCATAAGTGTAGCAAGCTGGGGCAATAATCTTGTTGGAATATCTGATTTTTCGCCAGTGATGAAAGACACTTTATTCACAGCAAATCACTCCAAACTGATCCTTCTTGGACTTTTCAAGAGGAGCGAAAACATACTTAAGTGTTTCAGGACAAAACCCTTTTTTCGGGTTTTATCTCAATTATTTGTCCGTGAAATCTGGACTGATAGTCTAATGGAAATATCCACAAAGGGTTGGAACGATACGGATAAGAAAGCGGAAATAGGGAAACGGAATTTGTGCGCGCAAAGAGGGAAATCCATTGCTACTAGATAATTTGAGGAAAGAATTCTCGTTCTTCAAAGGTAACTATGCTATTATGGTGTTCAGTTGGATTATGATAGATTTTGCCTTTGAACTCCCTGCAACTTACTATGCGCTTTATGTTCTGGAATTAGGTGCGACAGAAACAATTATCGGCATAATTGGATTGGCGACTTTTCTTCCAATGGCTGCTGTGCAATTCCCAGGAGGTTATTTGGCAGACAAGTTTGGAAGAAAATGGCTAATTTCTTCAATGACTTTCGGGGTTGCGTTCTGTTACATTCTGTATGCAATAGCTCCGTCATGGCACTTCATTTTTGTCGGTGCACTTTTGCTGGGCCTTGTTTCAATCTATGACCCTGCGATAAATGCAATAATCGCTGATTCATTGCCCCCTGAGAAAAGAGGAATGGGCTTCGGCGTCGTCACACTCATAGTGCGTGGAGCCACCACTCCAGCTCCATTCTTTGCAATGTTACTATATAGCCAGTTTGGCTTGGTTCAGGGCATGCGGATTGCCTACGGCATTGTTGTGGCATTTTGGTTGATTGCAGCCCTTCTCAGACTTCGGCTTGAAGAGACTATCAAGAAAGCTCGAAAACCCAGCTTGAACGAGTTGCTCCATTCTGTTCCAGTCTCGATAAAAGAAAGTATCCGTGTTTGGAAGAGGGTGCCTAATTCAATGTTCTTCCTTCTCCTTGCCTTTGTCAGTTTCAATTTTGGGTGGGCATTGGCTAACCCTTACTTGGTAGTATATGCAGTCCACGAACTCGGAGTAACTGAGGAAATCTGGCCCTTGATGCTTACTGCCTTGTTCATAACAACTATAATCTTAGCTGTTCCTGCTGGGAAGATTGTGGATAAATTCAATAGGAAAGTTCCTCTACTAATCTCATTTACGTTGGCTATAGCAGCCATTTGGCTTTTTGTTGGAGGGGGTTTGCCAAGGCTCTTCTTATCTTTAGTAATCTTCGGTGTTGCAATGGTTATAGCACACGCAGCGTACAGTGCTTTAGAAGCTGACTTGACCCCGAAAGAACAACGTGGGAAAGTCAGCGGTTTCAGAAATCTTCTAACATATGCGGTGTTAGGGATAGGTAACTTTGTAGGTGGTCTTT
>CP070683.1:1252385-1271764 GCA_020352645.1 Candidatus Bathyarchaeota archaeon
ACGTACGTGTTTCTATCCACTGATGGGAACGTTTGCTAGGAGAAAGGTTTTAATCTTCAGTGGAGGATTGAATGTTGACGTCACAGCTGTAGAGGAGAAGTTGTGGAATCATGCGATTTCCAGCCATTCTTCGAAAGAACGTATTGTCAAAATGCTTCATCCTATGCCTGTGTTTCAGTTTGTTGGTGAATATCCGTTTGGGTGTGGTTGAAGCTTCTCCTGATGCAGCGATCTCCATGGTTCCATCAGATATTGAGAAGAATCCAGGAGAGAGTTTCAGTATTGACGTAACTGTTGTCAATGCTGAGGATGTCTATTCTTGGGGTATCAAGATTGGTTGGGAAGGTCCGATTCTGGAGGCTACCTCGGTTACTGAGGGGCCTTTCCTTAAGGGGCAACCTGATGGATCGGCGTTTGTGAAGAAGATTTATGATGATTACATAGACATCGGCTGTGCAACTCTCGGCAATTGGCCTGGAAGGTCGGGTAACGGAACACTTATGACCGTGGCTTTTAACGTGACGGGAAATGGAGCAACCGAATTAGACATCTACTATTCAGTACTTCTCAATTCTGCTTCGCCTCCTGTTGAGATGCCACATACGGTGGAAGACGGCAGTTTCCGCACAACTATGCCTGTTGCCTCTTTCACGTGGTCTCCTGATTCTTATGGTCGACCGATAGTTGGTGAACCTGTCACTTTGAACGCTTCAGCCAGCTATGACCCTGACGGCGGCTCCATCGTCAGTTATGACTGGGATTTCGGCGACGACGCTACCGGAACAGGAATGATTCCAACTCATACTTACAGTGAAGCTAGCGATTACATTGTCACGCTTAACGTCACTGATGACGAAGGTGAAACCGACACCTACACTCTTGACCCCGAAGACATCTACAACCCTCCGCTCTCAGTTAAACGTCATGATCTAGCTGTAGTGAACGTTGAAGCTACGCCGCAAAGCGTCCTAGTCAACGAGACGATTGAGGTTTTCGTGACTGTTATGAATAATGGTAGCCACCCAACCGGCGTCCCTGTGGTAGAAGAGGCTGAACTCTTCAATATCACGCTCTACTACTTTGATTATTCATGGCATTTCATATCCACTTACGATAGAATGTTAAGATGTAACCCAGGAGAAAACCAGACTACCGGTGTTGGAACAATATATCCAGATCCTTTCATCTGGAACACAAGCGATGTGGAGCCAGGCTCCTACACCTTATGGGCGTATGCATACCTTATGGATCCAACCGTAAACTTTCTTCCAGGATTGGAAGAGAATACAGCGAACAACGCAAAAGCCAGTACGCCTGTAAGTGTAGCTGAAACAGCTGAACATGACGTAGCCGTCACAGCAGCCGACGTCAATCCAACGATGGTTGAAGTTGAAGAGATGGTGGAGATTGATGTTCGCGTCGAGAATGAAGGGACATTCAGCGAATCTTTCAGCGTGAACGTCTACAACGGCACATCACTCATTACAACTCAAAACACAACTCTCACTGCAGGAGCTGGAAGAACGCTAAGCTTCTCTTGGTTTGAAGCAGCAAACACAACAGCTAAGACAACGTACAGCATCTACGTTGAGGTGCCTCCAGTCGTCAATGAAACAGACGTGGCTGACAACACGTTTACAGGAGTCCCCGGAACTATACAGTTGCTCCCTGTAGCCTACTTCACTTTCTCGCCGAGCAAGCCAACTCCAGATCGAACAGTAACGTTTGACGGTTCAGCCAGCTATGCGCCAGGCATACCAGCTAAGACCATTGACAGTTACAGCTGGGATTTCGGCGACGGAACAAACGGCACAGGCGCAGCAGTCACCCACGCTTACAACACAACTGGAACATATTCTGTGACGTTGACTATAGTTGACAGTGACGGCTTGAGTAACAGTCACAGCATCTCCTTGATTGTGTATGAAGCCCATGAAGCAACCAGAACCATCAGCATCACTCTTTCTGACATAAAGATTGTGCAGGGTGAAGGCATCACAATCAACGGGTCCGTAGCCTCCACGCTTCCAGGATTGACGGTGACAGTCTGGTTTAGAGCGTTTGCAGAGACGTGGGACACGCTTGCAATAGTCATAACAGATGGAGACGGCAACTACGCATATGATTGGACGCCGTGGTCACGTGGCACCTACGAGGTAAAGGCAAGCTGGCAAGTTGATGGAGCCTTAGAAGTTGATGAAAGCGTAGTGGAGGTCCTGGTTGTTCAAGGAGCTGCACCCGTAAGCCTCTTCCTATACTCTACGGTTGCTCTTGCAGCCTTACTGGTGGCAACAATCGCATACTTCATGTGGATTAGAAAGCCTAAACCAGCCTAGCAGCTCAAAATCATGTATATGCGTGTGCTCTGAGAGAGGCTGGCTACGCAAGTGATACATGTATTCAACTGTTTCTCATCCATCTTTGTTATAGAAAATAACACCAAAAAATATTAAAATAGTAGTGGCTGGAATAAGTTATGCAGAGAAGGTGAAAGGAGTGAGAGAGAAGAAGCTAAAATGGCTCTCCCTAGTACTTATGCTCGCAGCTAGCATAGCAGCTATGAATGTTGCAATTGCACCAGGCGCAGTTGTTTCCGTAAGTCCATCAGAGAACGTCTACAATCCTGGCGACGTATTCACAGTTGACATAAACATTGCCGGCGTGACAGACTGCTATTCTTGGGGTGTAAAAGTCAGTTGGGAACGCGACCTCTTGGTAGCCACAGCCGTCACTGAAGGACCGTTCCTTATGTACCAACCTGATGGAACCGCCTTTATATCCGTAATCTATGACGATTACATAGACGTTGGATGCACCACACTTGGCGACTGGTTTGGGGTAAGCGGAGACGGAACACTTATGACAATTACTTTCGAAGTGATGGATGCTGGAACATCTCCACTAGAGATCTTCTACAGCAAACTTCTTGACTCTGGTGATCCATCACTTGAAATCAGTCACACCGTTACAGATGGCAACTTCGAAACCCCGCAAGTCGCACGCCTAGTGAAGAAGAGCGCGTGGCCTGAACACCACCACTTCGACGTTTCAGTGCAACAGGCAAAGGATGGAAACACAAATCAGACATTGTACAGCAAAATCAAGAACATCAGCCCAGTCGGCTACGACCTACACGTCTACGTCGCCTTTGAAGTTGTCCGAGACGACGGCGCAGTAACCACGGTTACAACAGACACAGTCGTTGTTCCACCTGGAACAGAGCTCGGCTTGACAGCTGACTTAGGCCCACTAACCGAGTTGGACGCAGGAAAATACTACGTCAGCGCCAGCTGCCACTACAGCTACTACGAAACGTACTGGGGTCAATGGACGAAGATGAAGACCTTCAGCTTCGCAGTCGTCGCATAAGCGAAGCTCATCCCTTTTTGTTTTGGGATGCATTTATAGGTTACAAATCACATAAGGTATGAACATACGCGTATTGAGTAAGAGGAGGAAGTGAACGAGAGTGAGAGGAAAAAAAACTGTCTTGGCAGTCGCCATGGTAGCAGTTATCATATATGCAAGCTTAAGCGTCGGAAATGTAGGTGCCTCGTCAACACCAGGCTTGGTGGTTGAACCCCACTTCGTCTCAGGAGAAATCGGAGACATATTCACAGTCGACGTGCTAATTGAGAATCTTGAGCCGGTAGGCATCCCTCCCATTGGATGCTACGCTTGGCAAATACACATGAACTGGAGCACTTCTGTTCTGAACTTCTCATCGCATGTCTGGGAATACTACGGCAAAACCGTTACGACCCCTCACTATTGGATCGGCGACTTCATGGCTGACGCTCCGCACGGAAGCAACGACTTCAAATTCTTCGACTATGATGCGGGCTACTGTGAGATCAGTGAATCAATGGTGGGCAGTGAGCCGGAAGATCGCGACGGCACAGTAGGCAGTGGATTGCTCTTCACAGCTGAGTTCGAAGTAATAGGATCCGGGGAAACAGAGATCGATATCAGTACAGCGTACTATACAGACCCCGCACTGACTACTATACTGAACTACTATGCAGAGAAACTGGAGGTGGAGCCGGTAAACGCCCGCTTCCTTAGTGTGCCTTCACCATGGCCAACAGACATCAACATAGACGGGCGCATAGACATAAGAGACATCGCTAGAGTCTCCATAAAATGGGGATGGGAAGGAACTCCCGGCGCTATACCTGAAGATGTAAACACCGACGGCGTCGTAGACATCCTTGACCTGTCAGCGGTTGGACTGGAGTACGGATCCCAATATTACCCGTAGACCAGGAAACCATGATACGTTCGGGTTGAACGCCTAAACTGCATGGAGTGAAGTAGTAGAACTCACTTCCACAATTTTTTTATACATGAGAACTCTTTAGTCGTGTAGGAGAGAAAGGTGTTGCGTAAACCTAAATATTCATTTTTGTCCTTCTTAATCCTAATCTTGTTGACGCTAGTCAGCTATCAGCTCATGACCGCTTTTGTTTCAGCGGCAACCCCTGGAATGTACGTGGATCCGCAAAGCCTGACAACCTCAGCCTCCTTCACAATCGACATAAACGTGACTGAAGTCACAGATTTGTACGACTGGCAGTTCAACCTCAACTACAGCACAAGCATCCTAACCGCAACCAGCATCACCGAAGGACCAATGCTCAAACAAGATGTCGTAGCATTATATGTAAGCGACAGCGACGACTACGTCTACAAGACTTATGATGCAGATCCTTCATCGTCAGTAAGCAGCTTCGACACTGGACTCGCTCGGCCTTACGGAGTTGAATACGTGAATGGCTTCATTTACATCGTTACGTACAATACCGACGATCTTTGGAATTTCACAACTGCAGGTGCAGCCGGTTCGCCAGCGGTTTGGGATATGAGTGGCTATGTCAATTACGCTTATGGGCTGGGCTGGAATGGAACACACTTCCTTATCGCGGATAGGGGTGACAAGTGCGTCTACTTTGTTGACCCCTCCACTCCAACGGTCTCAGCTGGATCAATGACATGGACGGGAGCTAGCGCTCCGGAAGGCGTTACTTTCGATGGTACGTACTACTGGGTGAGCGACAGTGGCACGGCCTATAAGTTGGACGGCGCCGGAAACATACAAAGCAGCTTCGCGATTAGTGGATCGAATGGAATCACTTTTGACGGAACCTACTTGTGGACATGCTCTGACGACACAACATACAAGTATTCAACAACCGGTGGGGCTGCACTCGGTAGTTGGAGTAAACCTGGCACTGGGAGCTCTGAAGGATTAAGCGTTGACGCTAGCCCGCGGACTACAAACTACTTCAACTCAATCAGTGATGCTAATGGATGGTTGAACGCTTCCTCTTCCATCCAAGGAGACGTACCTGGTGTAACTGGAAACGGCACTATAGCTACAATCAACTTTACCATTGACTCGGCAGGAACCACTGCCCTAGATCTTTGGGGAACCACACTTGAAGCCTACAACTTCACTGGGGACAAGACTCTAGATCGTATCAGCCACGTGCGATACGACGGTTCTGTCACCACAACAGGAGTTCCTGAATTTCCGTTGGGCGTAGCCACTGAAATAGCCCTTATAGGAGCAGTCGTCTATCTCTGGTGGAGAAGACGTAAAGGCAAACTCTACAAATCACCAACCCACCTCAGCTCGACCATACGTTGAAACCACCTGAAAACTTGTGGCTTCAACGTTTCCCGAAAGGGAAGAATGCTTAAATCCCATCTTTTCCAGAGAATATATTAGTAGTTGAACATAGGTAGCTGAAAGGAGAAAGTGCATGCATGCATGCATCTCGACCTTGCAGAAGGAAATTACTGCTTCTATCACTCGTAACCATGCTTCTTTTCAGCACGGTTTTCACCGCTGAAATCTTTGATATCACTCAACTCGGTAGTGGTTCGGGTCTGCTTAGCGTAGCCGAAGCTTCTCCTGACACGACCCTTGCTGTTGAACCTGCCAGCATCGTGGATCCAACAATGACGCCTGGCAGCACATTCAACGTCAGCGTGATGGTCTACGACATTGTGCCCAGAGAGTACGGAGGGGAATTTGTAGGACTCTACGCTTGGCAGATTCATATGATCTGGGACACTTCTGTTCTGAATTTTTCATCGCATATCTGGGAATTGGGAGGAAAAACCGTTACGACCCCTCACTACTGGATCGGCGACTTCATGGAGAACGTGACAAGCAACGACTTCAAATTCTTCGACTATGATGCGGGCTACTGTGAGATCAGTGAATCAATGGTGGGCAGTGAGCCGGAAGACCGCGCAGGCGTAAGCGGGAGCGGGTGGCTCCTCACGTGTGAGTTCATAGTCGTGGGAGTGGGAGAGACAGTCATAGACATTAGTGACGAGCAGACTTTCTTGGGGGATTTCTACACCCCTGCAATACCCGTACAAGGCAAACCACGAGAAGAGATAGAGTATGTACCAGTAAACGGCTACTTCTACAACATCCCCAAGCGTCAATTAACCGTTAATTCTGATCCAATTGTCGGTGTTAACTTCACTGTTGATGGTGAGACTCATCCTACTAACTGGACTGAAACCCTAGATGAGGGAAACTACACTGTTGTTATGCCCTCTACTTGGATGGATGGTTCTGACCTTTACATTTTTGCCAACTGGGACGATGATTCAACCAATCGTACACGGGTCATTCCACTGACTGCCAACACAACTGTGACCGCTTCCTACGTATATGTTCCCACAGCCCTCACGTTGACTGTTAATTCTGATCCTGTGAGTGGTATTGACTTTACTGTTGATGGTGAGTTGCGTTCGACTTCTTGGTCAAGCTTCCTGTCTGAAGGTTCTCACACGATTGTTATGCCTCCCACATGGATAGTTGACTCTAGCTTCTACAGTTTTGTTGAGTGGGAGGATGATTCAACCAATTCTACACGTATCATATTCTTAACAGCTGACGAGAACATAACCGCAACCTACGAATATCTTGGGCCAGTTCACACGTTGACTGTTGATTCTGATCCTGTGAGTGGTATTGACTTTACTGTTGATGGTGTGTTGCATTCGACTTCTTGGTCAGGCAGCCTGCTTGAAGGTTCTCACACGATTGTTGCGCTTCCCACGCAGACGGTTGACTCTAGCTTCTACAGTTTTGTTGAGTGGGAGGATAATTCAACCAATCTGGCTCGTGTTGTATCTTTAACCGCTGACAAGAACATAACCGCGTACTACGAAGAAGTTGCAGGCACCCAGTATCAACTAGCTGTCTTTTCTGAACCCATAATCAACGTTGAATTCACGCTTGATCGTGCAACTTACAGCACTATGTGGAGCGGCTCCTTGGTCGAGGGAGACCACACAATTA
Organism: Candidatus Bathyarchaeota archaeon; assembly: GCA_020352645.1. Lineage (GTDB taxonomy): Archaea > Thermoproteota > Bathyarchaeia > Bathyarchaeales > SOJC01. The sequence goes on from CP070683.1 coordinate 1,259,713, forward strand.
CTATGCCTTATCGACAGATTGCTGATCAAGATTACTATTTCTTTGATCATTGGGAGGACGGTTCAACTAACCGAACTCGTACTGTATCTCTTACTGCACACAAAGCCGTCATCGCCTACTACATCACCGCCACTGTACACCAATTGACCGTCAATTCTGAACCCATAATCAACATTGAATTCGCTTTTGACGGTGAAACCAACACTACCAACTGGAATTATCTCCTAGCTGAGGGGAATCATACAGTTATTATGCCTACCAACTGGACAGACGGCCTAGCCTTCTACGTCTTTGATCATTGGGAGGACAATTCAACCAGTCTAACTCGTATTGTGTCCCTAACCGCTAACAAAACCATCACTGCCCACTATGCTCTAACGTTCATACAGTATGAACTGACTCTGGATTCTGTTGGTTCTGGCACAACTATTCCTTCTGCCGGCGTTTATATTCTTGATGGTGGTGCAGAGTTTCCTGTCGCCTTCGTTCCTGATACCGGCTGGGCGCTTGATCGCTCGGAGCTTGACTCCACCAATGTTGGTTTGTACGATCCTTATGTTATCGCGATGACCACTAACCGTATGTTAGTCGCATTTTTCAGTGAGATACCGGAATTTTGTGAGTTGACTTTGGATGTTGTTGGTTCCGGCACAACTGTTCCTTCTCCAGGCGTTTATATTCTTGATGGTGGTGCAGAGTTTCCTGTCGCTGCCATCCCAGACCCTGCGCTAGGCCCTAGCTGGATGCTTAATCGCTGGGAGCTTGACTCCACCAATCTTGGTTCGGATAACCCTGTAACTGTCACGGTGACCGCCAACCGTAAGTTAACCGCATTTTTCGCAGCGCACGCGCAACTATCCATCTACTCCGACCCCATCGTAGACGTCCCGTTTTCTCTCAACGGCACAGATTACGCCACCGCATGGACTGATTTCTTGGAAGTAGGAAACTACACTATCAGTATGCCCTCTAACCTGACAGTCGGCATTGATCTTTACAGTTTCGTCAAGTGGGAGGATAATTCAACCAATCCTACGCGGATGATATCTTTAGCTGCTAACGCAACTGTCACAGCTCATTACGTGTATGTTCCTCCAGTCCACACGCTGTCTGTTAATTCTGATCCAATTGTCGGTGTTAACTTCACTGTTGATGGTGTAGCTCACACTTCCAACTGGTCTGGCTCTATAGATGAGGGAGATCATACAATCGTTATGTCCCATACGTGGACGAATGGTTCAGGCTCTCACGTCTTCGATCATTGGGAGGATGGATCAACCAATTCTACACGTATCATCTCTTTGATTGCTGACACAAATGTAACAGCTTATTACGTGTATATCCCGCCGGATTACTATCAACTAACTATCTACTCTGAACCCTTCGATGGTGTTGAATTTACTCTTGACGGCGAAAACCACACCACCCACTGGCGCGACGTCATAGTTGAAGGAAACCACACCATTACTTGGCCTGCAGTCTGGATGATTCCTGATCCATGGGTGGGCGGCGAGGAAGATCGATACGTCCTAGTTGCTTGGGGCGACAACATAACTGAAACAAACACAGGTACAATATCCTTGACTGGTCACAAAACACTCTTCGCCTACTACGTGTATTCCCCACTTGCTATATACGACCTAACAGTCAATTCTAGCCCCATAAGCGGTGTCAACTTCACTGTTGACGGAACCTCAAACATGACTTCTTGGACAGGCAACTTCTCTGACGGCGCTCACCTACTCACTATGCCTCACATCTGGACGGAAGGTGAAGACTACTACATCTTTGACCGGTGGGAAGACGTCCACATCCCAGCCACACCCACCCGCATCGTAACTCTGGCCGCTGACACAACCGTAACCGCCTACTACATATATGTTCCAGTCCCTCGCACGTTGACTGTGAATTCCACTCCATTCAGCAACGTCGACTTCACCGTTGACGGCGTACCATACTCAACTCCATGGTCAGGAGTCCTATCTGAAGGAGACCACACTGTTGTTATGAACTCGACTTGGACGATTGGCGAAGACTTCTACATCTTCAGCAAATGGGAGGACGCTTCAACCAACGCTACGCGAATCATATCCTTGACCTCCAACACAAACATCACCGCCAACTACACATATGTTCCCCCCACCCAGTATCAACTAACCGTCAACTCAGTTCCAAGCGACGTAGGATTCACTCTTAACGGGGAAGCACACTCAACCAGCTGGAGCGGCATGCTAGATGCAGTTGTCCCGGCAACCATCATTGTACCTGCCGACTGGACAGACGGCCCAGACTTCTACACCTTCGATCGCTGGGAAGACAGCTCAACCAGCCTGACTCGTGTGGTGTCTCTGACCGAAAACTTGACAATAACCGCTTACTATCTTGCTGAGACGATCGTTTCTGTGGAGCCTCCTACAAACACTGGAGAAGTTGGCGACATCTTTGTTGTTGACGTTGACATTACGAATGCTGTGGACGTGTACAGTTGGCAAGTTAAAGTCCAGTGGAACTACACCATTTTGGAAGCCCTCAACGTTACTGAAGGGCCTTTCCTTGCGGGTCAACCTGATGGAACCGCTTTCGTGAATACGATTAGTGATGGTGACGTAAATGCTGGCTGTACTACTCTTGGTGACTGGTTTGGTGTGGATGGTAATGGTACTCTTATGTCGATTGCTTTCAATGTGACTGGTGTTGGAGAGACTGCGCTTGACATCTACTATGCTTCGCTCCTTAACTATGATGTAGTTCAGATTCCGCACATCACTGAAGACGGCTACTTCAGCAACATTGTGATAAATTGGTATGAATTGACCGTTGATTCTGATCCAATAGTCGGCGTCGAGTTCATTCTTGACGGCGAAACTAACACCACGATGTGGAGTGGTCTCCTAAACGAGGGAAGCCACACAGTTGTCATGCCCTCTAGCTGGATGAATGATCAGGACTTCGTTGTCTTTGATCGTTGGGAAGACGATTCAACCAGTTTAACTCGGGTTGTATCTCTAACCGAGAATATGACTATAACTGCCTACTATGTTGCTGAGACGATCGTTTCTCTGGAGCCTCCGACAAACACCGGGGAGATTGGCGAAACTTTCGTTGTTGACGTTAACATCACGAATGCTGTGGACGTGTACAGCTGGCAGGTGAAAGTCCAGTGGGATCGTGACATTCTGGAAGCCCTCGATGTTACTGAGGGGGATTTCCTTGCGGGGCAGCCTGATGGAACTGGTTTCGTGTATACGATTGGTGAGGGCTACGTGGATGTGGGTTGTACTACTCTTGGTGACTGGTTTGGTGTGGATGGTAATGGTACTCTTATGTCGATTGCTTTCAATGTGACTGGTGTTGGAGAGACTGCGCTTGACATCTACTATGCTGTGCTTCTCAACTATGATGTGGATGAGGTTCCCCATATTACTGAAGACGGCTACTTCGACAATGCTGAAGTGATTCAGTATCAGCTAACCGTTACCTCTGAGCCTGTTATCAATGTAGACTTCACTGTTGACGGTGAAGCCAACACTACTATCTGGATAGGTATCTTAGACGAAGGAAGCCATACCATTGTTATGCCTCCAATCTGGACGGTTGGTCTGAACTCTTACGCTTTTGATCATTGGGAAGATGCTTCAACCAACTCAACTCGCATCGTACCCCTAACCTTCAACAAGACCATTATCGCCTACTATGTTCCAGCAATAGTCTATGAACTGACCGTCAATTCTGACCCCATAAGCGGCGTCGACTTCACCCTCAACACATTGGACTACACAACTGCATGGAATGGTCTCCTAGTCGAAGGGGATCACACCGTTGTCATGCCTTCCACTTGGTCGATCGGCGAAGACGTCTACGATTTTGTTGAGTGGGAGGACGCTTCAACCAATACGACTCGTATCGTTTCTCTAACCGGGAACATGACCATAACAGCCTCCTACGCGCCTACTGGACCAGCTGGGCATCAACTAACAATCTATTCATACCCCGAAAGCGGCGTTGGGTTTACTGTTGACGGCGTAGCCAACACTACAACGTGGACTGGAACCTTAGATGAGGGAAACCACACAATCATCATGCCTCCAGTCTATGTAGGCGCGACCTCCTACGCTTTTGATCATTGGGAGGACGCTTCAACCAACCCAATTCGTGTCTTATCCCTGACTGCAGACACGTCTATCGTCGCCTACTACGTTTCAGCAACTCTGCATCCTGTGATGATTGATTCTGATCCTATTAGTGATGTTGACTTCACTTTTGATGGTGTGAATCATACTACTACTTGGGATGATACTGTGGTTGGGGGCGAGTACACTGTTGTTGCGCCTGCTGCGTGGATGGACGGTTCTGACCTGTACATCTTTCTTGGTTGGTATGATTCGGGTGATGCCTTGTTGTCAATTAGTGTGACTGTTGTTATTACTTTGCCTGATGATGGTGACTACTTCTACGCTCTCTATGACAGACCAGTTGTCTGATCAAATCGACGTTGAACCGATTTAGACACCCTTTGTTTGACGTTTGTCTTCCGCGAGGACAACCGAATGCACTTAGCAGCCATTACTCCACAGATGAAGAATCGACCGTTGCTGCGACTTTCTTGGCGCGCGCAAAGTATTCAAACGAGGCCTTAAATCAAATCCTTCCTCTAACCTCCACCTAATTTCATAAGCATCTTTCCAGGAACCATCTTCAAGAACCGCTAGAATATGCAGCTTCCCCGTCTTAGGCTTACCACTCATTTGACGATTACAACCGATTAATATTGCACTTGGCTGCCTCTAAAAGTGACAGCTAGCTGTCACAACAGCCAAAGACCGGTGAAACCCCTCTAGTTTCTAAACGGACTTCACAGTTCCAATCACAGAACGGAACGTGGAATGTCAAACAAATCGTAAACCCTAACCTGCATGCGCACGCGCAATTACGTGCCTGGGTGAACGTAACAGAAATTTATTGCATACCTTACATAATCAGTTTGGAGTGGGATCTTGATGAAGATAGGCCTCGTTCAACAACATGCTTCAAGAAGTAGAGAAGACAATATTGCCCGGGGACTGGAAGCCCTTGAGGAAGCGTGTTTCAGAGAGAGAAGCTTTCAGAGGAAGAACATCAGGAACTCACTGAAGAAGAGTAAGGGAAGCTGACCAAAGAAGAGAGCCGCATGAAAGAAGAGACGGGAATGAGCGAGGAAGCAGTTTGCACTAAGTATTTGGGAAGGGAAGTTCTATGTGTATGCATATTTGTGTGAGTAGAGAATTGTTTCTGAAACTATAAATATTGAAAATGCATAATTACGAGTGGAAGGGAGCGTTTTGAAGTTCGGAAAAGTAGATGTGTTGCCTCTGCTGATAGCAATTCTTTCGTGCACATTTCTTCTTTCCACCAATAATCCACGTGCCATGACCAGCCCGAGCTGGCTTAGTGACTGGAATTATCGGCAAAGCCATGTGATAGAGAATACGACTGGTGCTGGAACAGACTATCAGGTTTATTTCAATGTTTACAGAGGTGAAGGAACGAGCGGTGGAAACTCAGTCTATCTAAACAACCACAACGCCTCAGCATTTCCCAATGACTTGGTCTTCACGGATGACGACGGAGTCACACCTTTGGACTACTGGATTGAAAACTGGGACTCCAATTGGGCTGGCGTATGGGTTGAAGTTTCGGATGATTTGAGTGGAGATGACGCTACTATCTATGCTTACTATGGCAAGAGCGATACTACAACAACAAGCAATGAGGACGCGACTTTCGTATTTGCTGATGATTTTGAGGATGAATCGATAGGGGACCCACCTAGCGCTGACAAATGGACTGTGGAAGGAGCTGGAGGTGGGGATATTGTGGACATTCAAAGCAGAGGTGGAGAACAGGCTTTGAGAACAGAAGAAAACGACAACGTGCACTACACATTGGCATTGACCAAGAATTTCATGGTGGGGTTCTACTCTGTCACAACATACTTGGACATGGATACAATCGGCTCGTTTTATGCAAGCCAGTTTTACCATTCGATCTATGAAGGGGATATTATGCACCCACGTGTGACGCTGAGGGTCAACCACATCAGAGCCCTGCAATACTATGATGGCTCTCAATACCGGTCTTGTGGGACAGGACCATTATCCTTGGATACCCCGCACAAGATTGAGGTTCAGATAATCGGCAGTACATCGGTCAGGCTTTTTGTGAATGACGTTGAAAGGGCAATGGGATTTAGAAGCGCGCCCCTCAGTGGTTGTAGTAGCTTCGGTTCTTGGTGGGCATACTATGGTGAGGACAAAAGGAGCTACGTTCCAAAGGTCTACGTAAGAAAGATCGTTGATCCAGAGCCTATTCACGGTGACTGGGGAAGTGAAGAAGGCATGCCTGACGTTGAAGCTACAATAGATGTTAATCCTGACACTCTGAATCTGAGAAGTCAAGGACGATGGGTTACCGCTTACATCGAGCTTCCAGAAGAATACAGTGTAATTGACATCGATGTCTCTTCAATCAGATTAAACGAGACTTTTTCGGTTGATCCTGATGCTTCCACACAGATTGGAGACTATGATAGCGACGGTGTCTCTGATTTGATGGTTAAGTTCAACAGAACTGAGCTAACATCCAACCTCTACAATGTCCTTGAAGTTAAGTTCGATACTGTAGTCCTGACTGTTTCTGGACAACTCACTGATGGAACAGTATTTGAAGGCTCTGATATGGTGAGGATCAGGTTTGCCGGAGATGTAAACGAAGATCGTGTGGTAGATGTTGTTGATTTTTCCTTCGCGGGAAGAAGCTATGGAGCGAGGATAGACGAGGAAGCTTACGAAAACAAATTCGACATGACGAATGATGGGGTCATTGATTTGCGAGACCTACTGTTAATCAGCATCAATTTTGGAGCAACAATACCTGAATAGACCCTTCAACCTCGATCTATTACTCCTCTCTGCAAGAACAATGCATACGTGAACTTGGTAGCCACCACAAACTCCTGTTGTTTGCTCTATCTTGAACCCGCCTTCTGTTCCACAAGACATCGACTTACTAAGCAGTGACCTATCATAGCCAACGCATGCATTCTTTCCGTGAGAAGCACCCGCGAGTTGATTTGTTCAATACAAGTTTTCTATATGTCTTTGTCAGTCCAAGCGTATCCATCTGCGCCACTTGTTGATAGGGCGTAGGATTACTTATCAATTGACACATTTTCAATGGAAACACGCCTTCTTAACATCAATAGAACTTGCTTTCATAACACATTAATACGTGGTGCACGGAATGCTTATTCCATCAATTCTGAAAGGAGAAGAGAAAGACGTTGAGATTGAAGAATAGAGCAGTGGTTACGATTTATCTACTGACGTTTGCTGCAGCAATGTTCATTCTAATCCCTCTGTCCGTCTCAAATCCTGAGACATACGGTCCGCGCCTAGACACACTCTACGGGCGCTTCATAGAATCAACTTCCGCACAAAAAGCAGCATTATACGCAGGCGAGGCTGACATCTGGTTTGACGTCAGCGATCCCGAGACTATTAGAGAAATCAACGATGACGGTTTTGCCGTGACTGCAACCCAAGAGGCGTTTCTCTACGACCATATTGACTTCAACATAAGGGACCAACTGAACCCAAGTGGCGATGGTTCCCCATGGCGGACAGGTCCAGAAGAAATCAGCAGAGTAATACTGGAAGGCTACACTGCCGGACCTTACGATGAATCAATTGACTTCGATGTTTACACTACGGGCTTTATTTGGTTGGGATCGTTGTATGCTACGGGGGCGCCAGCTTGGGTTACCCCAAGATGGACTGGCGACGCATCAGCATCTGACTTGTACCCAAAATTGCTAACTGAAACTGGGATTAAAGATTTCGAAGTTATGGTATACTTCTATGATCCAATGGGACACGGAGGTCTCGGCAACACTCTTGATTGTTTACGATTGAAGATTGAATACGCAAGTGGAGCAGCTGAGTATGTGTGTGTAGATGGCTACACAGTGGAGAGGCAGCAATGGGCTGAGGTTGGAGCTTCTCCGTTCTTGGACGCTCCTGACGACGGTAGCTATATTGAAGGAACTACAGATGGTGCGCAGCACCGATGGTTCACCTTTGAAGACCCTGAATTTAGCGGTTCCATAATCGACTATGTGCAGCTCGAAGGCTACACTGACGGACCTTACCAAGAGTTGATCGACTTTGACGTTTACACTAAGGACTTTACTTGGTTGGGATCGTTGTATGCTACGGGGGCGCCAGCTTGGGTTACCCCAAGATGGGTAGGAACTGACAAAACATCTGACTTGGAGCCAGCATTGCTAACTGCTGCTGGAATCAGCGATTTTGAAGCCTTGGTGTACTTCTATGATCCAATGGGATACGGAGGTCTCGGCAACATCCTTGATTGTTTGCGGTTGAAGATTGTATTCGGAAATGGTACGGCTGAGTATGTATATGTGGATGGTTTCGTGGCGGAGAAGCAGCAGTGGATTGAGGTTGGAGCTTCTCCGTTCTTGGACGCTCCTGACGACGGTAGCTATATTGAAGGAACTACAGATGGTGCGCAGCATCGCTGGTTCACTTTCGAAGACACCGACTTCGAAGATCCTGGTGCAGGCGGCTTCTTCAGCTATTCAGGAGAACCATACACAAACTACGTTCCACTCAACAACACTTACTTCAGGCACGCTGTCGCCCATTGTATTCCGAAAGATGAGATTGTGGCTGTTGTCTACGGAGGTATCTCAGCAGCGGCTGTAGACAGCCTTATTCCTGAGGCTCAGAGGGCCTGGTTCACTCCAGGTATTGATGGGCATCCGCTATCTATGGGTGATCCACTTGCTTCTACAGTATGGGACGGCGCTTATTTACATCATGACGCCTGTAGCATATTGAGGGCTGGTGGGTTCAGCTTTGACCCAGAGGGAACCAATCCTGTGGCCAAATATTCGCCTGATGATCCTGATGGCGCTTGGGTCGATCCGCTCACTGGCGATTGGATGAACCATATTTCGTTTGCTGGAGTAAGCCAGGAGTTCTCACCGGTTGCATGGAGTAGAGACGACATGTGTGCTCGCAACTGGCGGAGTATCGGACTACCGATTGAGCATGTAGGAGTAGACTATGGTTATTTGACAGACGTTATGCTGAACTACTACCTGTATGACATGTACGCTCTGGAGTGGGAGGTAGACAGGTTCCCCAATCACCTGTACTCCTTCTTCCATTCAAGCAACAACATTGCTCCGGGAGGATACAACATTCCAGGAATTGAGAATACTGAACTTGACGGCTATCTGGAAACTGTCCAGCACAGTGTTACCGCAAGCGAGATAAAAGAAGCTGCTGCAAATGCGTCAGCGATGCTTGCGGAGCTGTGTGTATCGTTGCCAGTTGTCACAAGACAATTATTTGCAGCCTCTGCTGTGGCTAGAGCACCAGGGCCTACAGACACGCTTCAGGGTATAGTGAATTGCCCTGGCTATGGTCAAGCGAACGACTGGACGTTTTATGACCTACACTGGCGAGGTTTGGTAACAGAATCAAACCCATATGGGATCGGTGGATCAGCCAACATGATTGTGGGGTCAGAGCCCTCCAATTATCATCCTGCCTTTGCAAGCACACCGGACGAGTGGAGAATACTAGACCGAGTGTTTGAAGGATTGATTGGTCTAGATCCATACACTCATGAAGATGTTCGATGGTTAGCCACAGACTGGTGGATTGAATATTGGGACTATGGTGGAACGGAAATGGGCATGAACACAACGTTCTGGCTTAGAGATGACATCTACTACCACGACGGCGTGCACTTCGACGCTTATACGTGCAAGTTTAGTCTTGAGTGGCTGAGAGACATGCAGATAAGTCGAGCGAGGGCAGTGTGGCAAAATCTACATGAAGTCGAGGTTCACAGCGACTACTGCTTTAGCGTGTACCATACCGTCACAAGCATATGGACGTTCTACGACATCGCAGATTGGGCACCTTTGATTCCACCACATATATACTTCGGCACGGACGTGTACTTCCGTCCAGAAGATACAGTCAACCCGTTGAATGGGCATCTGACCTGTCTGGTTGGAACAGGACCATATATGGTCACCGACCTTTACTCCGCTGTGGGAGGCTACGTTGAGTTGACAGCTTACAGAGAGAACGCGGATCTTGGAATCACAACACATTGGTTCATGGGCGTGGAGGAGGAAGATGAATTGCTGACACAGATGTTCCACTGGAAAGGGGACGTGAACTACGATGGAATTGTCGATGATCTCGACCTAGCTCGAGTTGACGCGGCCTTCGGAACATCCATCGGCGACCCAAGATTCGACCCAGACGCAGATCTATACTATGATGACCGGATAAACATGAGAGATGCATCAATTGTTGCTAAAGGCTGGGGAATGGCGCGTAAATATCCCCAGCTACCGGATGATCTAATGCCGAGAATGATTGAAACTATTGAAGACTGGAATCTACAGCAGGGAACTGAGAACAGTCTAACATCCACAGTAGACGCAGCCCTGGACCTATTGAACGCGGGAAATGAAATCGGTGCCATACACAAGCTGATGGATTTCATCAATCAGGTTGAAGCCAAGCGCGGAAAAAAGCTTACAGATAGACAAGCAGACTACCTGATAGCAGAAGCTCAAAGAATCATAGATCTCATCTAGAAACAAAACCCTCAACCCTCCCTTTTTTTTCTGAATCCACTCAGGGATGTTTACGAATATCGCCGAATCTAGGTAAGTATGGAAATTTCCTACAAGAAGTGTCTATGAGTTGATTTGTTTAATACAAGCTCCCTCTACATCTTCATATGTCATCACTTATCATGCGCAATTTCCGTTGACATTGGGGAGAAATGCTTATCATATGATACATATACTCGGCAAGCAACTTCATTTCGTGTCAATAGAATCTGCTTTCATAACACATTAATACGTGTTGCGTGGAATGCTTACTTCATCAATTTTGAAAGGAGAAAGAAAGATGAGAAAGCAAGTTTCGGGTTTAACTCTGACTTTGCTGATGTTAGGTATGCTTGGCTTGGCGTTCAACATGGTGAAGGTTCAGCCTGTAAGAGCTCAGTTAGAAGCTGACGCGCACACGCTGGCGCTGTGGCACTTCAACGAGGGATCGGGACAGATCGTGTACGATGAATCCTCATATCACAATGATGGAACACTTGGACCCACATCAAATGTGGAGGCTAAAGACCCATCTTGGGCAGCTGGGTTCACGGGCCAACCCGGGGACTACGCTGTGAGCATGGATGACTGGTACGATTATGTTAACATTCCAGACAATCCTGACGACAGTCTGGATCTGCTTTGTGGGGACCAGTTTACTATAGAGTTCTGGACTTACGTGCGGCAGGTTTCTCGCTCAGGCCGAGGTAACAGCCATCAATGGAACCATTTTCTCTCCAAATATCCCTTTGGAACACCGTACTCAGCGTATTTCATGTATCAGTGCAGCTATTACCCCTTTGCTAGATTCGGATTCTATGACAGCACTTCAACCTATTGTACAACTGGCTGCCTTCCTCCGCCAACTCATCAATGGGTGCACGTAATGATCGCGTATGACGGACAGTATCTCAGAATATACTATGACGATGTGCTGCAAAGCGAGGCCGACGTTGGACACCACTACGTTCTTGGAAACAATCGTCCGTTGGCAATCGGCGACAATCAAAACAATGATTATCCCTGGACCGATGGCGTTGACTGCATCATAGATGAAGTTCGCCTTAGTAGTGTTGCCCGGGCTCCTCCCATTGACGCTTCTGTAGACATTGACCCTGACACCTTGAATCTGAAGAGCAACGGTCAATGGATCATAGCGCATATTGAACTGCCTGGAGATCATGATGTCTCAGCCATTGATGTGGCTTCAATTGCTTTGACTGTTGAAGGGCAAGACTTTGCTGTGGATCCAGCAGCTTCCACAGCGATTGGAGACTATGATCTAGACGGCATATCTGACCTGGCGGTGAAGTTTGACAGGGTTGCCGTGAGGAACCACTTGGGCGAGGT
>CP070683.1:1271864-1281801 GCA_020352645.1 Candidatus Bathyarchaeota archaeon
TGGCCTGGTGTGCCTGGTATTTGGAAGCTTACTAGACAAACTGCATTGCGCGCCTTTTTGCCTATTTTCGAAATGTAGAAAACTGCTGGTCCTCCTTTCAGCATGCCTGCTGGTGATATTATGACACCTGGTCTTTTTGATGCTCTTCTGCGATCTCGCCATCCATCAACCCAAGTGGCTCCGTGCATGGCATCAACAAATAGACGTGGATCTCGAAGAAACTCAGTGTTATCCATAATTATTGAGTTTACTGCGCGAGCCATGCCGTCAATGGTAACTGGATACTCAAAGTGGTGTGCAGCTAGGATGCAAGCAATTTCTTGTGAACGACCAACCCCGAAAGCAGGAACGAGGACTATACCACCACTTTCAACAACATCAGTAACGTGGTCGACGAAGCTTTTCTCCAGCTCTAAGCGTGGAGTGTGATCAGAATTCGCGTATGTGGTTTCGATAATGATGGCGTCTAGCTTTCCATAGTTGCAGTCAGCAGGTGGCAGAAGGCGGGTGCGATCAGTGTTGAAGTCGCTTGTGAAAAGAATTCGTTTACCTGCTGCTTCTAGAAGAACTTGAGCGCCTCCCGGAATGTGGCCCGACTCGAGGAAACTGAAAGTTATGTCTCCAATGCTTTTCTTGATGCCGTATCTTGTGTCAATGGAGTTCTGCATCAAGTATTTCAATTCTAAATACTCAAAAGGGAGATAGTACCCTGAAAGCTTGATGAAGTCCTTGATGAGAATTTCCACCAACTCTAGTGACAGGCGAGTTGAATACATGGGAATTCTGTCTCTTATATAGAAAATCGGTAGCGCTCCGGAGTGATCAAGGTGACTATGAGTCAGTATAAGCGCGTCTACTTCCTTTGGTGCTATGTGCATTGGGAAGCCTGGTTCGTGGCCCATCATAATCCCGTAGTCCAGCAGAACTTGAGTCCTTTCTGCCTTTGCAGCTACTGAGATTCTGCCAACCTCACGAGTGCCGCCGAGGAAACTAATCTCTAAAGGAAATCATGCCACCTCAGACTTTGCTTTTCTGAGTACACCGGTTTAACCAAGCCATTTCTTATGGCTTCCAAAATGCTTTCAGCATTCGGTTGAGCTTCAACTTCTGTAAACGCGATGCCCATCTCATCTGCGCTGTGCGCATCAGTTCCCGCAACTCTGGGCAGCTGTCCTGCTTCTGCTAATCTCTGAGCCATCATGTTCTCTTTTGGAGTTGCGGTCGGATTGAATACTTCAATTGCATCGCTTCTCATGTTCAAGGCGAAGTCTCCAATGCCTGGTGAACGATATGGATGTGGTATCAGCACGACTCCGTGCGTTTCCGCGGCGAAGTTGAGAGTTGACCTTAGCGTATTTGGTTGTTCAGGTTCTTCGTCAACGCCGAGAATGATGATGTCTCCTCTTTCAGTCCTAACCTCAATTCCAGGAATGATCACTAGATCAGTGTAAGCATCAGCAAGTCTGTGGACTTTGAAGTATCCTTCAGTTGTGTCGTGGTCAGTAATCGCTACTCCTTTAACGGTTGGGTGAGCATTCAGCTTCTCCACGACCGTTTTGGGAGAGATTGTTGAATCACCGGAAAAGGTGGTGTGCACGTGCAGATCAACTCTGAACATACTGCTTTTCTCTCAAGCTACAAGTTTCTGAAGCACGTCGACAATGTTCTCTTGGGCCTTGTCGTTCAATGCCTTTTCTACTGCTAGGGTTGTTATTGATAAGCCTTTTCTCTTAACACGTTTGCAGGTTTCTGATATCATGCCTTCTGAGATTTCAACGTTTTCAACTAACACAACTTTCTTGCACGAGGCTCGTTCGATGTATTCTTTGGTTTGTTCAGCTACGGTCTGGATTACCTGAAGATCAGGGGGCATCACATTCTCATTCTGGGACAAGGGGAAAACATCATCAAGCTCTAAAGGCACGACACCGAATGGAGCTGCACAGATGCAAACGTGGAAGATCTGTTTCTTCTCACCGAACCTTCGCTGAATCAGCTCAATAAGCTGCCTAATTTCCCTTGCATTATGAAACGGTCTTGTTGAAGGCTCGGGCAGGAGGAGAAGTATCTCATTTTCTTGTGTAGGTAGATATCTCTCCTTGAAACGCTCTCTGTACCGAACTAGTTCAGGTCGCAGAAGACTGGTCGCACCAAAGAAGAAGATCCCGCTTCTCTTCGTTACTGGACTATGCTGCTCTATGAATCTCTCATACTTCCTAATCTTCTTCAGAGCTTGCAGCAAGGCAGGGTGTGCGTGAGACCGAGCTTCCAGATGCTCCCATAATCTTCCTTCAAGGATGCTTTGCTTTATTCGCTTCAGTTCTGCAAAGCTTGCATATAGGTTGTGCATTGCTAGTGCTTTCTGTTTCTCTCCTGACGGCATCTCTACTACGTCTCTTGGAGTGCTCTTTGTGCAGATAGGGCAGGAGCATGGAAAATACTCGAGTTTGTCTAATCTCCGCGTGCCGTACTCTGTCATATACCTGTTCTGTCTCGCGTATAGGGCATAAGCAGCTGAATCAAACATGTCGCATCCCAAAGCCACGGCTAGAGCGAACATGAATGGATGACCAGCGCCGAAAAGATGTAGTGGCCTATTGATAGGCATGTTCATCTTGGCAGTTAGGATCATGTCAACTAATGTTTCGAAGCGATATTCCTCCATAACTGTAGTTGGACTCCCCAGAGCATGCAATTGGAAAGGCAACATTCCTGATTGCCTGGCTGAAAAGGCAACCAAGTCAAGATGTTTTCCGCCCTGTATTGGAGCAACCCAAAGAATGTCATTTCGAGTTTTGATTGCAGCTAGCTGCTTAGCCCGTTCAATTGTTTCATCAACCGTCTTTTTTGCGTAAGATCTTGCACAACGCCAGTTTGTTGGCACATCTAGAATTGTGCCAATGTCTGTGGCGATATGTTCTTGGTAATTGACAATCTGGGCTGGAGTCGTATCTATTTCTCCATAAATAAGGATCTGATAGGCTCCAGAATCCGTCATTATGACTCCATCGAAATCAAGCACTTCATGCACTGTTTTGCCTTTGTGGTTATCACCCTTTCTCTTCAAGATGTAGGCATTTGTTATCAACGCTTGGCAGCCGAATTTCGTCTTGAGTGTTCTTGGGTTAATCGATTGGATACTTGGGTTTATCACTGGGAGAAGGGTAGGTGTTTCGAATTTCCCGCTTTTTGTTTCTATTGATCCTAACCGTGCAAGCATGTCTCTGCCGCGAATTTCAAAGCACATTTTCAAATGCCCGCCCAAACATGTTTTAATACGCCAAGTATATCTTCTTTATACTTCAGAAGGAGCAACCATAATGGTTTGCATAGTTTCCATCCGAGAGAGGCCTAAGCTTGACAACCCCGTTTTAATTGAAGGCTTGCCAGGAATCGGATTTGTTGCCAGCATTGCCGCTTTACACCTTATTCGGGAACTTGAAGCAAATCCCTTTGCTGAGATCAGATGCTCTTCTTTTCAGGATTTCGCTGTCACCGCTGAGGATGGAAAAACCAAGTCTCCTATGTGCGAACTCTATCACTGCAAACGTAGCAAAGGAGAAAATGATCTAGTAATCCTCCACGGAAATACCCAAGCACTAACTACTACCGGACAATACGAGCTCTGTGGAACGATCTTGGATGTATATCAAGAATTAGGTGGCAATTTGGTGATAACTCTTGGAGGTTTCAAGAGAGAGCAGCAAGTTGAGCATCCAAAATTGTACTTTGCGGCAACTGATAAAGAAATGGCAAGCCAACTATTGGATCTTGGAGCCGAAGTCATTCAAGGTCAGATCTTTGGGGTGGCAGGCCTGCTCATAGGAATTGGAAAGCTTAGAGGCTATCGCGGCTTCTGCTTGCTAGCTGAGACCTTAGGACTCTATCCTGACGAAATAGCGACGCGTGAAGTTTTGAAAGCGCTCTGCAAGAAGCTTAATCTGAACATCAGACTTGACAATTTGGAGGATACAGCCAAACTTGCACGAAATCTTCTTGAGAATTTCGGGTTGCTTGACCATGCGAAAAAGGGAAAGATGAAAGAGACATCTCAGCTTCGATGGGTCGTTTAAGCTTTCATCTCACTCAGAAACTGAGTATATACTTTATGAACGCGTTCAGCTGCGGGGCCAGTTCCCTCTTCAACACCTTTCTCTGTGATTTTGATTTTCCCCATTATCCATATGAAGCCCTTGTCTTCATAAAGTCTGACCATTGTTGGAAAAACCTTTTCTAAACGGTCTGCGAGAGATTTAAGGTCAAAAGGCTTCTCAATTGCAAGAATCTTGGCCACGATGCTTCCATTGAGCACGACTCTATTGAGCGTCTGACCCTTTTCATCTTTTGCTTCTGACAAGCATGCATTCATGTTATCAGGGTTTACTCCGACAAGTGTTCCACTGTATGATTTACCATCTGTCGTGGCGACAGTGACCTTCTTATCGATTAGCGCAGTGATCTCGCTGAAATACCTTCTTTGTGCTGCTGACACTCAGTTCACCTTGGTTTCGGTGTGATACTATATTTCTTGTCCTTTTTAGGATTTTGATACAGATTCCGATGTTGACTTATACGTGCATAAGTACAATTGCACGATAGACTCGAGAGGCGGAACCAAAAAGATTATTCTGAGTCATATAATAGAGACAAATGCCAAGAGGAGGCTACACAATCGCAAAGTTTGCTGAATACTGTGGAATCCTAAGCGTTCCAATATTCGTCCACAATCTTTGGGCCCGCACAGCTCTTAGAACACTAGTGCCCCAGCCT
Organism: Candidatus Bathyarchaeota archaeon; assembly: GCA_020352645.1. Lineage (GTDB taxonomy): Archaea > Thermoproteota > Bathyarchaeia > Bathyarchaeales > SOJC01. The sequence continues at coordinate 1,276,635 of CP070683.1, forward strand.
CAAATATGCAACTCTACTGCAACACAGAATGTGACGCCTGCGACTGACAAGCCTTCAAAAAGAAGCGTGAGAATCATATGAAAATCTTCAGAGCTTACGACGTGAGGGGAGTTTATCCAAAGGAAATAGATGAAAGAACAGCTCTAAGAATGGGCAAAGCCCTCGGAACTTTCAACCCTGGGAAAATAGTTGTCGGTAACGACTCAAGACTGAGTGGTCCATCGCTGAAAAGAAAGCTAATTGAAGGATTGATCTCAACCGGATGTGACGTCGTTGATATCGGTATGGCTGCAACTCCAATGATAATATTCTCCACCATGCACTTGAAGTGTGACGGCGGAGTAATGGTCACAGCTTCGCACAACCCAAAAGAGTTCAACGGTTTTAAATTCAACGGGTCAGACGGCATACCAATAAGCTTCGAATCCGGTCTGAACAAGATCGAAGAAATATTCGAAATCGGGGAGTTCTCCCAGCAAAAGGGAAGCGTCAGTAAGATCGACCTAACAAGAGATTACGCTGAATTCTTGTTGCTTAAGATCAGCAATCTAGATTCAACTAGAATGAAGATTGTCGTTGACGCTGGTAATGGATCCCCCGGGTCAATTTACCCGAAAATCCTGCGGGAAACGGGTGTGGACATCTGCGAACTATACTGCGAACCTGATGGCAACTTCCCAAACCACCAGCCAGATCCTTCAAAAAGAGAGAATATGCGTGACCTGCAGAGAAGAGTCTTAGAGACACAAGCTAACTTAGGCTTTGCATATGACGGTGACGGAGACAGATTAGGGGTAGTTGACGAAAATGGCAACATCGTTGACCCTAACCGGGTTTTTGCGTTATTGATCAAGCAAACACTTGAATCTAGACCAAACTCCAAAATAGTTTATGATGTACTCTCTTCAATGATGATTGAAGACACGATTAGAAAGCACAACGGTGTTCCCATTGTTTCCAAGGTAGGCCATACCTACATAGCCCAGCGAATGGCAGAAGAAGACGCTGCCTTGGCAGGTGAACTGTCAGGCCACTATTACTTCGAGGAGATATTCTGTGCCGATGATGCCCTGTTTGCTAGCATCAAGCTGATAGAGCTACTAACAAAATCAAATAGGGAAATAACTGACCACCTCAAGGATCTGCCTAAATACCATTCGCAAGTATCGGAAGCGTTTAGATTCCCAATTAGCGAATCAGAGAAGTTTTCTTTCATGAAAAATCTGGAGATTGAGCTGAGGGAAAAAGGGTATAAGATTAATACCTTAGATGGAGTGAAAATCGCCTTTGAGGGTGGTTGGGCTCTGTTAAGGCTAGCACACACTGAGTCGAAAATCTCAGTAGCTTATGAGTCTAGAAACCAAGAGGGCTTCACGAAAATAAAGAAGTTTGTGGACGAAATAGTGAGGAGAATTCCACAGTGAAGCTGGTCTTTCTATGCGGGGGCCTCGGAAAGAGGATGTTTCCATTGACAGAAGACAAGTTCCTCCTCAAATTCATGGGAAAGACCCTCTTGGAGCATCAGGTCGAGAATGCTAGAAAAGCCAACTTCAAAGACTTCCTAGTGATAACCAATGACTTCAACAGAAGAAGAATCGAGAAGGTATGCCACGCCGTCGACGCAAGAATAGAGTTTGCTACGCAGAAAGACCCTAATGGCATGGCAGATGCTTTGATTTGCGGAAAGGATCTTCTGAGAAATGATGAAATAATGCTTGTCAACCCAAATGATGTCTTTGAAAGCTCGGCCTACACAAAAATGCTAGACGAATACAAGAAAAGCGATTATGAGTCATACATAATTGGCTACAAGGTTCCCTCTTATTTTCCTGGCGGCTACCTTGAAACTAACGAGAAAAATGAGCTTGTAAGAATACACGAGAAACCGGGTGAAGGCAACGAGCCGAGTGATTTGGTAAATATCGTCATCCACCTGCACAAAGACATTGGGACTCTCCTTAGCTATCTGAAAGCAATCAAAAGCGGAAGGGACGATGTATACGAACGCGCCCTCACCGAAATGGTCAAGGACAATCATAAAATCAAAATCGTGGACTACGACGGGTTTTGGTGCGCGATAAAATATCCATGGGATATTTTTCAGGTAGTCCAGCATTTCCTGAGTAGCGCGAGAAGGGAAATCTCTCCTAAGGCGGTAGTCTCCCCTAGGGCTGAAATCCATGGGAATTCCATAATCGAAGAAAATGTAAGAGTTCTTGAGAACGCGGTGATACGTGGTCCCTGTTACATAGGAAGGAACTCCGTCGTCGGCAACAATGTTCTAATCTGGGACTCTTCACATATCGGAGAGGATTGCGTTGTCGGTTATTCCACTGAAGTTAAACATTCCTACATAAGTGATAACTGCTGGTTTCACATGTCATACGTGGGTGACTCTATAATAGCAGACAACTGCTCTCTTGGAGCAGGCACAATAACAGCGAATTTTAGGTTCGATGAGCGCCCTATTCATGTCAATATTCAAGGCAAGAAAAGTGACTCCCATCTAGATAAGTTGGGAGTGATAATGGGTGAGAGCTGTAAGACCGGCGTTAACTCGTCTATAATGCCAGGTGTTAGAGTTGGTCCAAACAGCCTGATTGGGCCAGGCGTAACTTTGCTAGAAGATTTGGAGCCTAACAAGATAGCTTTGCTCACCGGAAAGAACTATGAATGCTACGAAAACAAAACACGGCTCTCTGTGAAGAAAAAGAAACAGTTGATGCAGAAACTATTGAAATATGACCATAAACGTAGAGACCACTCGAAGACGGAGCAAGACTAGACTTGAATCATTCCGGCTGAAGCTGGCGTCAGCCAATAGACTTCTAGTTCTGTACCAAGCACAATTCCCCAAAGGTGATTCGCCTTAGTGTTCAAACTGCGAACGCAATTGTAGCTTGTGATCAGCTTAAGTTATCAAGCTCCGTATTGGCACGCACATCACTCGGCTTGTTTATATCTTACGTGTAACAAGAATCTCGCTAGGTGAAAGACATAATCGTTGGGCTAGACCACATTGGAATAGTTGTAAGAAGAATAGAGGATTCGATTTCGCTCTATGAGCAGCTTCTGGGAATGAAGCTTGAGAAGCTAGAGGTTTCTAAGAAGCACGGGGTGAAAGCAGCTTTCCTATCGATTGGTGAAACAAACATTGAGTTAGTGGAACCTTTAAGCGAGAGCAGTCCTGTGGCAAGATTCCTGGAGAAAAGAGGTCAGGGCGTACATCACCTAGCATTCAGGGTTGAGAACATGGAGGGAATGCTCGAGAATCTGAAAGACAAGGGTGTGCTCTTGGTCGATGAAAAGCCAAGGATTGGCATTGAAGGGGGAAAGATAGCCTTTTTACATCCTAAGAGTACTGGCGATGTTCTGGTAGAGTTGTGTGAGCACTAGGTGAAAGAGATTCAGAAAAGCCTTGGAAAGCCAAGCGAAATCTTGTCCAATATCTCTGGCTACAAGGTCTACTACTATAGGACTGCACCTTCAACAAATGACATTGCTAAGAAGATCGCCAGGCAGACTCCTGAAGATAGGTTTGTCATCTTTTCTGAAACGCAGAGTTGTGGAAGGGGCAGACGTGGCAGACATTGGATTTCGCCAAAAGGAGGATTATGGTTTTCCATAGTTATGCGACCTCACATGGATCCTAAAGATGTCCTGAAACTAACCTTTATAGCGTCCTTAGCAGTTGCCAAGACGATCAAAGCCCTCTTCAGCGTGACAACAGAAGTCAAGTGGCCTAACGATGTTCTTGTGAATCACAAGAAGGTTTGTGGCATTTTGACAGAAGCAAGTGTCAGGAAAGACAGTGTTTCTCTTGCAGTGATTGGTGTGGGAGTGAACGCAAACATAGATTTACAGGCATTCCCAACACATCTGCAAGAAAGCGCAACCTCTTTGAGACACGAACTAGGCTGTGAGGTTGATAGAATGGCACTTATGGAGAGAATCTTACAGGACTTTCTCAGATATTACAGCAAACTTCGAAAAGGTCTGTGGAAGCAACTGCTGAATGAATGGAAGGGCAAAGCAAGCTTCTTTGGTAAGGACATCAAGATTACTGGCTCGGGCGGAATCGTTGAAGGAAAAGCCCTAGACATCAACGAAGATGGGGCCTTAATCATTGAAGCAAATGATGGAACAACCAAGGAAATCGTCACAGGAGACTTAGTTGTAACAAGCCGAAGCTAGCCGTGAAAGCGTTGTTCTTTCCACTTCACACCTTCAGGCGTATCTTCTACTATGACACCCATCTCATTCAGCTTTCTTCGGATTGCGTCTGCAGTCTTCCAATCCTTGGCTTCTCTTGCAAGCTGTCTTTTTCTTATCAGCTCTTCAGCTTCCTTAGGCAACTTCTTCTTCTGAAAGCTACCCAAGACTCCTAGCGTCTTGTCGAAAATCTCCATTAGGTTTTCCAAACTTTCTGACTCTTTGCGGCCAAGTCTATTATGATCCATTAGTATGTTTGCATCTCTGACAAGGTCAAAGACAGCGGCAAGGGCTTTACCGACATCCAAATCGTCATCCATTGCATCTTCAAACCGCTTCCGAGCTTTTTCAACAAGTTGATATGCACTTCCATCACCTTCATCATCCTTTACATGGTCAAGCCTCTCTATGAAATCGTGAAGCCGCTGCAGAGCGTTTCTTGCAGCTTTCAACCCTTCAAAGCTAAAGCTGAATTGCTTGCGATAATGCGTTGAGAGCAAGAAAAATCTAACAACCATAGGATCATATCCCATGCTGAGCAGGTCTGCTAGCGTGTAGAAATTTCTGAGAGACTTGCCCATTCTCTCACCTCTAATCAGAAGGTGTTCATTATGAAGCCAGAAGTTGGCAAATCTCTTGCCAGTTACCGCTTCGCTTTGGGCGATTTCGTTTTCGTGATGGGGGAACATGTTGTCGACTCCTCCGGTGTGAATGTCAAAAGTCTTACCTAGGTACTTCATAGACATTGCAGAGCATTCAATGTGCCACCCAGGTCTTCCTTTACCTAATTCCGTTTCCCAAAACACGTCTCCATCTTCAGGGGTCCAAGCCTTCCAAAGCGCGAAGTCGCTTGCTTGTTCCTTGCCATACTCATCTACTTTGACTCTGGCCCCAGCTTTGAGCTCTTTTGTTTTCATCTTTGATAACTTGCCATAGTCTTTGAACTTTGAAATGT
>CP070683.1:1281901-1307302 GCA_020352645.1 Candidatus Bathyarchaeota archaeon
GCCACATAAACGAAAATGATATACTGTACGTTAGGATCCCGGAGACTGACGCAAAGGAGTTGCAAGGCAAGTTCCAGACTCGACTGACCGCTGACGAGACTACAGTCCTGAATGAATACGTAGACTTGATGCGGAAAAAGACGACTCCCTTTTGGGCATCCTAATTTAGGAATACGATCAAAAGACCAAGAATCGAATGATTCTGAAAATGTCTCACACCAATTGTCAATTTAGATGTGTGCACCTTCAATCCTGACATCAATAGCTATCTGATACCACTTAGGACCAGTTTGTCGGACTACTCTGTAATTTGGGATGATGAAACGCACGCCAAGCTGCTCAAGTATTCGTGTTAGCTTCACCGTTGCCTTTGAAGCAAGTTCTTCTTCCTTCTTGGTGTGTTGAAAGTCATAGTAGTGGATCCATCCATGACCGGTTTTTTTCAATGCTGATATGGCGGCGCCGACATATTCAGATGCCTTTTCAGGCAGTGGCATTAGAATTCTATCCGAGGAGTTTCGCAGTTTTGTCTCGATAATTGTTTCTGCATCTCCTTCTATGGGGATGACCTTTGCCGTGACCCGATTAAGCAAGACATTCTCCTTCATATATTCCACAGCTCTAGGATTTATGTCGATAGAGTATATTCTTCGAGCGCCGGAGTTCTTGGCGATCACTATTGAGTATGAACCAACACCAGCAAACATGTTGACAATGATATCGCCTTCTCGAACATTGTCGGCAATTCGCATTCTTTCAAAGCCAAGTCGTGGAGAAAAATAGCACTCTTTTATATCCAACTTAAAAATGCAGCCATACTCTTTGTGGATAGTTTCAGTCTTCTTTTCTCCTGCTATCCATTCAAGCTCGCGTAGCCTAAAGTCGCCAGAAACAGGGCTGGACTGCCGCCAAACAGACTTTATGTTCTTATGCTGCAACAGAGCCTGCGCAATTCTTTCTCCGTATGATAACACGGGCTCAGGGATTCGAATGACGGCGATGTCTCCAATCACATCATACGATCTATAGATTGACGCAACCGCTTTGCACGGAAGCTTTCCCTTCAGTACAGTCTTCAAATCGCCTCGCATAGTTCACCGTCTCAGTAACTGCCAAGAGGAACTCTTAACTTTTCTGCGTCATGAGAGTTTAACAAGATTTAAAGCGGAATCTTGAGCATTTCGCCAATTCACCTAGATGGGCATTGATAGCAGACCAGAGTGAGGAAGCTCATGCGCCAGCCTCTGCTGTTGCATCAAGTGATACTCCAAGCGTTGTGGACGAGTTCTGGGAGCTGCGCGAGCAACAAACGGAATGTTCAACACTCTTTGAAGTCTTCATCCGTAGATTATCCCATGGACATTATTCGAATCCTGTGATCTGAGTACGGACAAGAATGTAGGTCAATAAGCTTAAATTGGGCGCTTGACTTCCATCGTAAGGAGGGCGGATTGTATGTCAAAAGAATCAGCTGCTGGAGTCGTTTACGAGTGTGTGAGGTGCGGTGCCAAGGTGGCGACTGAAGAACTGGAACTCCGGGGTGGTGGCATAAAGTGCACCTTTTGTGGCTACCGTATCTTGAAGAAAGTCAGGCCTCCTGTCATAAAACGGGTTTCAACAGATTAACACTGCGCTAGTTCAGGGCCTCAACCGTTAGTTTGGCCAATTCGATTTTGTCTTCCAATGAACGCATTATTGTATTCGTCACGATGGTCTCTATCCCCAACTCTTCAATTTCCATTCTGGAGTTCTTGTCAACTTCGTCGAGTATGAAAATGTCGAGAAAATCCTTGTACAGGGCTGCTACAGAGAAGGCTGAGGCTTCGAGTCCTAATCCCTCCATCAGCTTGTCTGCAGGACCCTTTATAGTTGCACCTCCTACAATGGGGCTTATAGCAGCAACCTTGGCCTTAGTTTCTCTCAACGCTTCCCTAACCCCGTTAACAGCGATAATCGGCCCTATACTAACGATTGGGTTGCTTGGGCATACTATAATCCCTTCAGCGTCAAGTATTGATTCGATTACGCCAGAAGCTGGATTGGCGGATTGTGTGCCTTCTAGAATCACATCTAGGACTTTGTCAACAGCTCCTCTCTTTACGAAGTATTCTTCAAAGTGCATTTTGCCTGCTTCTGTTATAACCTGCGGAACAACCTTGGAGTTAGTCATTGGTAGAACTCTAGGACCAATTTTCAGAGATTGACAAAGTCTTTGTGTAACTTCTTCAAGAGATAGCCCACTTCTCAAGAGCTGTGTTCTATAGATGTGTGTCGCAAGGTCTTTGTCACCGAGCTTGAACCATGTCTCTATACCATATTTCTGAAGCATGTTAAGACAGTTGAAGGTGTCGTTCTCCATTCCCCATCCTTTGCCTTCATCAACAATTCCTGCCAGCGTATACATGATTATATCAGGATCTGGAGAAACATGGAGGCCATGCATTTCAATGTCATCGCTTGTGTTGACAATTATTGTCAGTTTCTCGGGTGGAATTATCTCAACGAGCCCTTGGAGAAATTTCGCTGCACCTATTCCTCCTGCAAGGCAGGTTGTCTGCTTCATCCTATGCATTCACACCATTAGTTTGTGGATTATCAACTGAGGAATTGTAGCCGTAATTAGTCCAGTACTCAGAATATCTCTTTGTCGCCAATCTTGCGTAGCGCCTTGCCACGCAATCTCACTGGCGGTCCAACAATTTCATCCATGCGTTTTTCGGTAGTCTTCCTTTTTATTGTTTCCCCGCAGATTCCTTTTGGCAATAATCTGCGTTTCAAGCAGGTTGAATAGTTGCAGTTTGCAATGTTGCATTCTTCGTCAGCCCATCTGCACCAGACATTTGCACCTCTGTATATCATGGAGCTTTTTCCACATCTGAACAAGCTACATTTAGTGTGGCAATATTTCACTTCACTCAACACAGACACCATCTAAGTGTGTTTTCGCCCAAAATCAACTAGCTATTCTCTATAAGAATGCGTTAGTTGCTGGGGTGTTATAAATGTTTCACTTTGCTACTCTTCTTCGCCTTTCCACTTCAAATTTAGACAAAGAAGAGCGAATAGAAGGGCCAAGAAAATTGCTGCTACAGATACTATAGAGGCTAAGTGGCTAGTTTCAATCAAGAATCCTGCAATTGAAACAGTTCCGGCGAGCTTGAGCGTGATAGCCTTCGGTTCACTAAGGTAGAGCGTGGTGCTCTCATATGGTCTTTGTCCATGGTAGACTAGAACTTTATAGTTGCCACCTATTAAGCCTGAAAATACGGCGTTTCCACCTGTTTCAGTTTTCGATGATGAGACAAGCGTACCGTCACGTTCCAAAGTGATATTCACATTTGCTATTCTCTGTCCGAAATAATCAACCACCGTTATGTCTATTGACAGGTTGTAGAGGTTGCAGAGAATTTCAAAGGTCGTTGGCTGCTCTGTGAGGAATGTTGATGTCTTGTTGAGAAGTGCACCTTCTTTGTATACCTCCACCACATACTTTCCGAATTTGAGATTCAAAGTTAGCACGCCATCTGATCCTGTATCTCCTGTTCTGCCTGAACCACTCGATCCAATGCTCCATTCGAAAATTCTGATCTGCGCATCATGGATAGGTTGGCCGAATACATCAAAGACGGTTACTGTGAGTTCGTAGTTTGGACACGTTATGTTTAGTGAAGTCGTCGATGTAAGATTGATGGTTTCAGACGAGAATGTTTGACCGTAGCGTTTTGCTTCCACTAAGTAGCTAATGTTCAAAGGCATGTTTTGGAATAACGCGCTTCCATTGATGCTCGTCTCAGATGAAACTGGAAGCGGCGTTATTTCTTTGTTAAGTCTTGACATATAAGTGAAGTTAAGCTGAATCTCGGCAAAAGGAACGGCCCTTCCCTCCTCATCCTCAACCATTACTTTGATGTGTGCCAGTGAGCATGTGATGTTTATCGCATTATCTCCAGTAAGATTTCCGGGAGGAGATCCTAAGCTGATCCACTCTGTCTCTCCGACCTCCGCTCTAGGTCCATCTGAAACATTCGAGAAAGCCTTGAAGGTGTAGTTTGTCGCTTCTAAGTAAAAGTAGGCTCGACCACCATCATCGGTCGTCTCTTGGCTTATAATTTCTGCGGCAGTCAGGTTTTTTGCATCAACCAAGACTCCTTCCACAGGTTCATTGTCCCAATTTACTGTTCTAACTTCGCAACTGAAGGATTTCGCCGTTACAGTGAAATTCTGAGAATCTTCAATCGGCTTTTCAAACACTAAGGGCTTTGTAGGCGCTATATCCACTTCATATAGCCCGGTGCTAGCGTTCGCTGGAACCATCCAGCTTATAGTGATTATTCCATGAGGCCCCGATGCGTTATCTGGAGCAAGGTCAACTGTCCAGTCCTCGTGGGTTATTGTAATCTCAAGCAGATCAGTAGACGTGTAGTTCGCTGCCTGAATCGAGGCGATTTGAAACCTATGGTATTCAGTAGCATCTGTCAACCCTATTGTGAAATTTCCTGTCGCTAATGTTTCATTCTGCGATGCAACTGATAGGTTATAGTTGCCAGCGAAGTAGGTGTGGGCGTCGTTGCCGAAATCTGTTGGGTAGATCATGCTTGTTTCTCCATACCCATCTGCGTTCAGCGGTATTGAAGAGTTTATGACAGAGTGGGTCACGTTTGAGGGATCAGTTACTGTTATGTTCGCCAGAGTCGTTGCGTTTCCCCCCGTCATTATTACCAATATGGTCACATTTTCTCCTTCTTGGAGCTGCTGTGGATAGGGAGGTGTGAGCGCTTTGATCTGATATTCTGTATTCACTTGGAATTTTAATGTGCTGTTTTCTCCAGTTTCCACGTCATGTAGCTTCACGAGATTCTCGCCCGCCGTACTGTTAGGGATTACAAATGCTTTCGAAACATCGTGAAGATCTGCGATGCCACTTTCTACTTCTTTCTCAGCGAAAAAAACCTTGTAGGATCCATTTTCCGTTGTTATATATCCAGTTAGTGTTACAATTGCTCCGACGAGTCCTTCAGAGGGAGATAGAAGGGTGATGCTAACTTCAGCAGAAGCATCTGGGATGTGAACTCTACACACGGACAGAACTGCTAGGAACACTACCAGTGATGCCCCGAGTACTCTAAAGATCTTTCTTATCAAATTGATCCCTCTTTTCCTGACAGTATTATAGTTGCAGCTTCCTAGTAGAGAAGCATCTTAAGCTTTTATCTGTTGTCCACTTACGATTATATTACTATTTCCTTCAGCAAGGATTCCCCCGCTTCTCATCAGCGCGCCTCAAATGGCACGCATAAAAGCTCTCGGAATCATATATCAGGTTTCGAGGACTGTTAGAATGATTGAAGACATTCTTGACATCGTACAGAGGCATGACGAGTGGCGTGGAAAGAAATGTATAAACCTGATTCCTTCAGAGAATGTGACGAGTCCGCAAGTACGGTCTCTACTTTCCTCGGAAATGGCGCATCGATATACATCTCCTGACCATTTCTACATGGGTACGCGTTTCATAGATGAAATCGAAGCGCACGGACAGAAGATTGCCAGGGAGCTTTTCAAGGCGGAAAGCGCAGATCTGCGCCCCCTTTCCGGTCACATAGCAGACTTCATCTTCTTGGCCAGTTTTGCGAAGAGAAATAGTTCCCTAATCTGCGTATCCGCAAGCGATGGCGGCTATCCAGGAATCTGGAAGGAAGGGCTACCTAAAGTTCTGGGAATCAAAGTTCATGCTTTTCCCTTCTCCAAAGAAAAAATGAACATCAAGACTGACGAAGCAGTCGAGGCCATAGCAGCAGTGAATCCGTCAATTGTGGTTTTTGGCGCTAGCCTTTTTCGCTTTCCACATCCAGTCCACGATTTGGCTGCAGTTGCTAAAGAGATGGGTGCAGAAGTTGGCTTTGATGGCTCTCATGTATTGGGATTGATTGCTGGCGGCGTATTTCAGCATCCTCTTCAAGAAGGGGCTCACGCCCTTTTCGGATCCACTCACAAATCCTTTTTTGGGCCACAAGGTGGAATAATGCTTGCCGACAAAGAACACGGTGAGTTAATGAGAAGGAAAACCAATCCAGCGTTTGTCGACAACGCTCATTGGAATCGAATAGCAGCCTTAACACTAGCGTTGGCTGAAATGCGAAAGTTTGGAGCACCATATGCCAAGCAAGTCATCCTTAACGCACAGGCTCTTGGAGAAGCATTGAGCGACTCCGGCTTTCCGGTAGCTGGAGCCGAAATCGGCTACACAGAATCACATCAAGTTCTGCTAGATTATGGAGGATATAAGAAAGGCAGAGATATTGCTGCAAGGCTTGAGATGGCAAACCTGATTGTCGATTGCGGAGTTAGACTCGGTACCTGCGAAGTCACAAGAAGAGGTATGAAAGAGACTGAGATGGCACGAATAGCGGAGTTAATCGAACAAGTAGTGATTAAAGGAAGAGAACCTAGCAAGGTCAAGCATGATGTGATGCAATTGGCGTCAGAGTTCTCCGAAATAGAGTATTGCTTCCAGAAATAACCAAAATGAAACTCGTTCACAAACCATCAGTTTCCTGAAACCAAGCTCAGTATCGATGCCTTCAAATTTTCTTCCTAAGAAACTCAGCACAAGAAGTAATGAAACACTAATCTTGAGAAAAACAGAAAAATCAAGAACATTAATACTTGCATCAGCGAATTTGGTTCCAAATAGAGATGAAGTGCTTCTTGCAACCACTAATACGACCAAAGCTCACCCCGCTCCTTCAAAGTCAGAAATATCATCTGATCGGTCATCATTCAGCGATTAAACGTTGTCGCTGGCTCTATAACTCGCTGGTCCACGGTCAACCGTGCTACAAACAGAAGTTCTACGGAATAAAGAGCCACCAGTGCATACAAATGACGCCTACCCTCTTCAGCTGCACCATGCGCTGCTTATTCTGCTGGAGAGCCCAAACTGGGGATAAAGGGTTGATTTGGGAAGAGACCAAGGCTCCGTCCTCCGATGATCCAGAGGATATCGTGGAGGGTTGCATAAGGGCGCAGATGAAACTATTGAGCGGGTACAAAGCAAACCCCAAAACGGATATGCAAAAGTGTGGAGAGGCGGTGAAGCCTAGACACGCTGCCATAAGCCTCGCCGGCGAACCAACTATGTACAGTAGGCTCGGAGACCTGATAAGATGTTTCCACGAAAGACGCTTCACAACATTCCTTGTTTCTAACGGCACAGTTCCCCAAGCCCTCTCCGAGCTAAGTGAGGAGCCCACGCAGCTATACATTTCAACGTGCGCCCCGGACAAGAAGACCTTTCAGGAAACGTGTAGACCTCAAATAGCGCAGGCCTGGGAGAGACTGAACGAAACTCTGGCTCTTCTGCCAAGTTTCAACTGCCCCACGGTGATGAGGATTACTCTTGTGCGACACCTGAATCTTAAGCATCCGGGTCGATATGCTAGGCTAGTAGACAGGGCAGATCCTACGTATGTGGAGCCCAAGGCTTACATGCATGTTGGGTTTTCACGGTTGAGACTTGAGTATGAAAACATGCCCCAGCACAGGGAAATCTGCGCCTTTGCCTCTTTGCTGGCTGGGGAAACAGGCTACGCGATACTTGACGAATCTAGGCAAAGCCGGGTTGTCTTGTTAAGCAGGCTGAAGAAGCCCATCAGGTTGAGTTAGCTTCCAAAAGCCTATTAGGACATTGTTGCGAATCAATCTGCAGAGCAATTCTGGAGTATATGCCAGTGCCGCTTACAGAGTTCTTGAGTCAGATTGAGAAGGAAGTTCAGGAAAAGGAAGCCGTCAAGGACGAGGTTTACAAAGCGATGCGAGAAGCAATACACACATCAAAGCAGGCGATATTTTCAACGCATAAAAGGAAATTCGAAGAAGCGAGGAAGTTACTCATGAGAGCAAGGCGGCTCTTCGCAAAGCTTGACGAGATCCCCTCGGCTCATCGGGATGTCGCCTATAGCGGCCTCGTGGACGCTGCTTACCAGGAATTCACTGAAGCCCACCTGTTTCTAAAGATAGCACTTGACAAACGGCTTGTGGGGCCCAAGAAAATCAAAGTTCCTTCGACTTCGTATTTGCTCGGGCTCGCGGACGTCGTTGGCGAGCTAAGACGCTTGACCTTGGATTCTCTGAGAAAAGGCGACCTGAAGGCGGCTGAGAACAGTCTAGAGACAATGGAAATCATCTACGACGGAATAATGTCAATGGACGAGGCCCTGCACGTTGTTGGGGAATTGAGACGCAAATCTGACATTGCGAGGCGAATCATAGAAGCCACCCGGGGAGACGTCACCGCTGAAGCCCGCAAACATTCGCTGGAACGTTCAATTGAGAAGCTTGAGAAAATCGCACGCGAGTACAGAAGATGAAAACGTAAGGTTCAGAGTTTGACTTCAAGAGAAGCCAAGCAGAAGAAGACCCCTAGGGGCTTTTCAGGCAAAAAGGCGCACACAGCCCAGCTCCGAGCATCCGTCATGGTCATCCGAAAGGACCAAGTTCCTGAAGACATATGCTACGTGGCTGGAGTAGACGTCGCCTACACAGCTGACCTATCGATCGGCGCTGCTGCAGTTCTCACCTACAATTCTCTCTCCCTGGCTGAATCAAAAACCGCCTGCACCAAAACGAGGCTTCCCTACATACCCACGCTTTTATCCTTCAGAGAGGTTTCACCAGCATACTCGGCGATTCGGAAGCTGCAGTTGCGGCCTGACGTTTTCCTTGTCGACGGACAAGGAGTAATGCACCCTTACAGATTGGGATTCGCCAGCCACGTAGGTTTAGCCCTTGGCGTGCCAACTATCGGCGTAGCGAAAAGCCCCCTCGTCGGAAGAGTCGGAGAGTTCAACGAAAGCGGGTGGGCACCCATAACATATCAGAACGAGGTGGTCGGAGCAGCCTTGAAGCCTAAGATAGGAGTAAGACCGCTATACGTAAGCGTTGGACACCTCGTCTCGCTCGAAAGAGCCATAGAAATAGTCAAACACTGCACTCCAAACCACAGAGTTCCAAAACCTATTCGCCTTGCACATAACATGGCAGCGAAGAAGAAACGGGCAATCAAAGCCTTCGTCAGATGCTAACGCGGACAGCAGTCTCAGCCAGCTAGGGAGAACTTATGTAGCGCCTGCCCACTAGATTCCAGAAGTGGCCACATTGAGAAAGAGTTCTCCGCTGAGACCGCTCATCGGACGGATAAGAAATAAGAGTCTTCGAAGGAAAGTTTCGGAAGTAGTGCAAAATCTACAAATCCAGATCGGAGACGCGGTTTACACCGGGATATCATTTGAAGATTCTCCCGCCGGTCTCTCTCGTCACCACAGCTACCCAGGAGGTCTTGTCGAGCACATTGCCGCTACTGCCAAGATCGCGTTTGCGTTCTGTGATGCTGTCGAAGAAGTGTACAAGGGCAAGGTGGATCGAGACCTCGTTTTAGCAGGGATTATCCTTCATGATATTTTCAAACCATTCACTTATGAAGTGAACGACGGCAGTTATCTTACAACACATCTCGGAGAGCGCCTCGATCATCTGACACTGGCCGTCGCCGAACTTGTTCGAAGGGATTTTCCCCTCGACTTGATTCACATAGTCTGTGCCCATCACGGTGGACAAGCAGGACCAATCTGGGCTAGGACGCTTGAAGCTTTGATATGCCATTTAGCTGATCAAGCAGATTCGCAACTGAATGGTCAAGTGTTGAGGGCAGCAAGATATCTTTCACGAAGAGTTATTGGCGAAGAGCCAAGCCAGTTTACTTCGAAGGAAGCCTTCGAAGTGATTCGCTCGAAGGCAGTCGAAGGATGGGAAGGCGCAAGAATGACTCTGGAAAAGATTAGACAAAGAAGATTGGGCTCGAACTAAACTAATGGTTAAGCTTTACGTCTAAGAGGTTGGCTCAGGTTCAGTAGCCTTCGCTCAAGGTTCGGTTTTTCCCTGCTTCCTAACAAGCTCAGAGCCATATGCGTAGCCTTGTTCGAAAGCAGCTGTGTTTAAGTCTTCAGATCCCTTGGGGATGTTACGGAGGACAGCATTCTTCAAGGCTTCTGGTGTAACGATTTTTGTGATTGCCGTTAGCGCTCCAAGCATGACCACGTTTGCTACTATTACTTTGCCTATGTCTTTTGCAATTTTGGTTGCTGGAACGTCGTAGATCTTTAAGTTAGGCGGATCGTTCCTGTCTTGCACCATATGGGGATCCACAAGGACTGTCCCATTTTTCTTTGCAGTGTTGACGTATTTGTGGTAGGCTTCTTGCGACATTAGCATTACGATGTCAGGATCATCGACTTTGGGGAAGTCTATGTCGCCCTCTGAAATGACTACTTCGGACTTGCAGCTTCCTCCCCTGGATTCCGGCCCGTATGATTGAGTCTGCACGGCGTTTTTATCGCTGTAGATACAGGCAGCCATTGAGAGTATCAAGCCTGATCTGATGATCCCTTGTCCGCCGAAGCCAGCAAGCCTTATTTCCATTCGCATCAGGATTCTTCCCTCTTCAGCTTATCCTGCACTCTAGATGTCATCTCTCGGAGTAGCCGCCCGTAGCTTGGCTTCTCGATGTCAACGAATTCACCGACTAGAATTTCGTTTTCTGTGATCTCTGCCTTCGCAGGGTCGCAGCCGTGTCTGACCTGGGAGACTAGTCTGAACCATTTCATTACGTCAACGGCTGTGCCCATTTTGTTGTATCTGTCGAAGATTTCGGGGCAGGGAGAAATCATTTCTATGAAAGAGAATCCTTCCTTCTGCAGCGCTTTTATTATGGAGGCTTTGAGTCTTCTGACATGGAGTGATGTCCATCTGGCAACGTAAACTGCGCCTGCTGCGGCGGCTAGGTGGGCTAGGTTGAAAGGATGCTCTATGTTTCCGTAGGGCGTGGTTGTGGTCCAAGCGTCTAGGGGTGTAGTTGGGCCATACTGCCCGCCTGTCATGCCATAGTTGAAGTTGTTGGCGCAGATGACCTTTATATCTACATTTCTGCGAGCCGCATGTATGAAGTGATTTCCGCCAATTGCGAAGAGATCGCCGTCCCCGCTTATCACTACAACCTCTAGTTCTGGGTTTGCCAGCTTCACTCCGGTTGCAAAGGCTATTGCCCTTCCGTGGGTTGTATGGAAGGAGTCGACATTTATGTAGCCAGAGACCCTTCCGATGCAGCCGATTCCCGAGACAACGACAATCTTATTCAAGTCAACATTGAGTTCGTTGATGGCTTGGAGGAAGCAGTTCAGTAGAATGCCGTTGCCGCAGCCTTCACACCAGATGTGGGGCATTCTCTCCTGCCTCAAGTATTTCGCCAAATAATGATGCATCATCAGATTCGACTCGCTCATTTAACAGCTCTCCGCATTGCTTCTATGATTTCTGATGGTCGATGAGGTTCTTCACCGAGTTTCGAGAGGAGAATGACAGGGGTTGTCTTTGCCGCCCTCTCAACTTCTCTGACCAGTTGTCCATAGTTCATTTCCGGAACAACTATGGCCTTCACCTGTTTTGCCACATCAGAAACCAATTCTTGAGGGAAAGGCCAAATGGTGACCAATCGCAGCAATCCTGCTTTGATCCCCTTCTTTCTAGCTTCGCGCACTGCGCTCAAGGCGGCGCGCGAAGGAATACCGTAGGCTATTACTGCTACATCAGCATCTTCCAGCATTACGCGCTGGGCTTTCACTATTTTCTCAGCGTTCTTGCGGATCTTGTCAGCCAATCTTTTGACAAGCTCGGTTTGTACCTCGGCGCTGACTGTTTCCGGGGCTCCTTTCTCGTCGTGTGTGAGTCCTGTGGCGTGGAAACGGTAGCCTTCGCCGAAGCAAGCCATCGGAGGGACTAGATCCTTGTCGGGTTTGAATGGTTGATATTCTGCTGTTGGGGTCTTTGGTTTCTTTCGGCTGACGACATTGATTTCTTCTGCGGGTGGGATCTTCACTCTTTCCCACATGTGGCCTATTATCTCGTCAGCTAGTAGGATGACTGGAACTCTGTAGGTTTCAGCGAGGTTGAAGCATTCTATTGTCAAGTTGAACATTTCTTGGACGGATGACGGGGCGAGGGCGATGATTTCGTAGTCGCCATGGGAACCCCATCTAGCTTGCATCACGTCCTGCTGGCCGGGCATTGTTGGCTGACCCGTGCTGGGGCCGCCGCGCATTATGTTGACGATGACTAGAGGCGTCTCTGTCATGACGGCTAAGCCTATGTTTTCCTGCATCAAGCTGAAGCCCGGCCCGGAGGTTGCGGTCATGGCTTTCTTGCCTGCGTAGGAGGCTCCAATTACGGCAGCGATGGAGCCGATTTCATCCTCCATCTGAACGAAGACTCCGCCAACCTCGACTAGTCGCCTCGACATTCGTTCAGAGATCTCAGTAGCTGGAGTTATTGGATAGCCACCGAAGAATTGGCATCCGGCGGCGAGGGCTCCTTCAGCACAAGCTAGGTCTCCGCTCATGAAGTGTGTTCCCGTTAAGACTGCTCTGCTCTCATCTACCATTTCTGCTTGTTTCCTCCTTTTTTTCGGTGGTGAATATAGCGAAGTCTGGGCATATAGCAGTGCAGAATCCACAGAGTGTGCATTTGCTTTCGTCAGCCACTTTCGGTGGATATACTCCCCTCTTGTTAAGCTTGTCGGATTCTTCCAGCGCTTTCCTGGGGCAAAATTCGATGCAGAAGTCGCAGCCTTTGCAGAGGTCTGGTATGATGTGAATTTCTGCCTTTGGGAGTTTGATCTGTTCGCTGTCGAGGGGTCTTCTCCAGAGTTTCCTTGGCACCATCAATCCATCCTAGCTTCCTGCGAAGGCTTGCTTTCCTTTCTCCACTTCCTCAGGGGTCAGCTTCTTCAGAGTTGCTTGCATCTCTTTGGCTTTGGAGGCTACTTTCTCTCCTTCGGCGGCGGAAGCCCACAAGAGCTGGAGACGGTTCTTGTCAACTCCAAGCCTGTCCATTTTCTTCCACAGCTTCTCAACCCTTTTCCGTGTCTGAATGTTGGCGTTAATGTAATGGCAGTCACCCGGGTGACATCCGGCAACGAGCACTGCTCCCACGCCTCTCGAAAGGGCGTGTTCAACGAATTTGGGTGACACTCTTCCAGAGCACATTGTGCGGATAATGCGCACGTTTGGAGGATACTGCATTCGGCTGACGCCGGCGAAGTCTGCTCCTGCGTAGGCGCACCAATTGCAGCAGAAGGCTATTATCTTCTCGTCAGGTGCTTCTTCCACTAAAGCGTCAATTTGGCTCATAATCTGAGCATCCGTGAAGTGTCGCATGTGTAAAGCTTCGAATTGGCATTCAGCGCCACAGGTGCCGCATCCAGCGCAAGCTGCTTCTGCTACCTCGACAAGCTTTCTTTCCTTATCGACAGCTATTGCGTTGTAGGGGCAGACGCGAGCGCACAGTCCACATAACTGGCAGTTTTCAGGTATGGTCTTGGGTGTTATGGCTTCAACTGAGACTTTGCCTTGGGCCATTAGGATTCCAGCCCTGGCTGCGGCAGCGCTTGCCTGAGTCACGCTGTCCTTGATATCCTTTGGAGATTCCGCGCAGCCCGCTAGGAATATCCCGCCCGTGGGGGCGTCTACTGGTCTGAGTTTCGGGTGGGCTTCCATGAAGAATCCGTCAAGAGTCCTAGACAAGGTGCATAGACGTTGGATGGTGTCGCTGTCGTGGCAAGGTTGGATTCCGATGGAGAGGATTGTCATGCCTACGTTGATCTTGTAGAGTTCTTTCTGTAGTGTATTCTCGCCGATGAGCCATAGGTTGTGGGTTTTCCTGTCTTCGACGATTTCTGCCGGTAAGCCTCTTGTGAATATAACGCCTTCTTCCTTGGCTCGTGTGTAGAGGTCTTCGAAGCCTTTTCCGAAGGCTCTTATGTCCACGTAGAAAACGTGGATTTCAACGTCAGGCCAATGCTCCTTTATGAGGAGACTGTCCTTGATTGTGTTCATGCAGCAGACGTTGCTGCAGTAGGGATTGCCTCTTTCAGATCGGGAGCCGACGCATTGGATGAATGCAACGGATTCGGGGATTTTCCTGTCGCTTGGGCGGATTAGGTTTCCTCCCGAAGGTCCACCAGCGTTGATCAGCCTCTCAAACTCGAGGGAGGTGATGACGTTTTGATAACGGGTATACCCATAGTTCGTTAATGATGAGGGGTCGTATACTTCAGCGCCTGTGGCTACGATGATCGTGCCGACTTCGAGTTCCAGTGGTTCAGGTTCCATGTCGAAGTCTATTGCTTTTCGTTCGCAGGCCTGTATGCACTTGTCGCATGCCATGATCCCCTCTTTGTTGAGACATATGCCCCGGTCGATTATGTAGGTTGATGGGACGGCTTGGGCGAAGGGTGTGTAGATGGCTCGTCTCGTTGCAAGCCCTATGTCGAACTCGTTTGGGACGGTCACGGGGCACACTTCCGTGCAGTCGTTACAAGCGCTGCATTCGTCTGTTACGTATCTCGGTTTCTTCAGCACTTTTGCTTTGAAGTTTCCGATGTACCCTTTGACCTCTTGGACTTCACTGTTTGCCAGAAGAACAATATTTGGGTGGTGTCCGACATCGGACATTTTCGGGGCGAGGATGCAGATGGAGCAGTCCATTGTGGGAAAGGTTTTGTCGATCTGAGCCATTCTGCCTCCTATGCTTGGCTCCTTCTCCACCAAATAGACTTTGTAGCCTGTGTCGGCCAGGTCTAGGGCTGATTGGATTCCAGCTACTCCTCCTCCGATGACTAATGCATTTCTGGTTATGGGGACTTCAGTTTCGATTGCGGGTTCTAGGAGGGCGACTTTGGCTACCGCGGCTCGGACTAAGTCTTTTGCTTTCTCTGTTGCTGCTTCTTTGTCGTGGATATGCACCCAGCTGCATTGTTCCCTGATGTTGGCCATCTCGAAGAGATACTTGTTCAGTCCAGCGTCTTCGCAAGCTTTTCTGAAGGTTGATTCGTGGAGGCGAGGGGAGCATGATGCCACGACAACGCGGTTGAGGTTGTGCTCCTTGATGTCGTTCTTGATGAGTTCCTGGCCTTGATCCGAGCAGGTGTACCGGTCGTCTTTAGAAATAGCCACATTTGGAAGAGTGGCAGCGAATCTGGCGACTGCTTCGCAGTTCACTGTTCCAGCTATGTTGAGGCCGCAATGGCACACGTAGACGCCTATTCTCGGCGCCTCTTCCGCTTCTTTTTCAGTCAATCTCAGTAAGCTCCTCCTTCGAGTTTTAGCTTAGTTAGGTATTGGTTGATGGAGGAGGCTGCGCGGATCCCTGCTAGGACGGCTTCTATGACCGTTGCAGATCCGGTGACCACGTCTCCGCCGGCAAACACTCCCTTCATGCTGGTTTCCATTGTTATTGGGTTGACTGCAACTCTGCCTCTGTCCAACTCGATTTCCCTTGGCAGGAATGATGTTTCTGGTTCTTCTCCTATGGCAACTATAACCGTGTCCAATTCAACAGAGAACTCAGAGCCCTCCACTGGTATCGGAGTTCTTCTTCCAGTCTCGTCGAGTTCGCCTAGCTCCATCCTGATGCACTCAAGCCCTGTGGTTTTTCCGTCCTTGACCATGATCTTTGATGGTGCGACGAGGAATTCGAGTTTGACGCCGTCTTCTTCTGCTTCGTTGACTTCCCATGGATTAGCTGGCATTTCTTCTCTTGACCTTCTGTAGAGGATAGTGGCTTCTCGGGCTCCGTATTCTAATGCTGTTCTAGCAGCGTCGACTGCGACGTTTCCGCCCCCGATAATCCCGACTTTCCTTCCAAGGGTGATTTTTTCTTTCATGTTAATCTTCCATAGAAACTCAAGAGCGTCAACGACTCCTTTCGTGTCTTCGCCTTCAATTCCCACCCTTCGGCTCTTGTGAGCTCCAGTGGCTACAAAGACTGCCTTGTATCCGTTTCGCCAGAGCTGTTCAAAACTAACGTCCTTCCCAACCTTCTGGTTGACTCTCATGTTCACGCCAAGGTCCTCTAGAAGTTGGATTTCACTCTCCAAAGCCTTTCTAGGCAATCGGTACGCAGGCATGCTTTTCCCCAGCATACCGCCGGGCTGAGGAAGTGCTTCGAAAACGGTTACAGGATAGCCGGCTTTCGCAAGTTCACAGGCAGCTGTGAGCCCAGCTGGTCCAGAGCCAACTATCGCGATCTTCTTTCTCTGGTTCGCCTCTGCCTTCCCTGGAATTTGTTCTTCTATGATGGCTGCCTTTTGCAGGGCTTCAGCCACTTTTTCTACACTTATATTGGCGCGTTCGGGATGGAAACATGTGTAGAGGGAAATTACTGATAGAGGTACGTCTGCGATTTTCGAAACGGCCCTTTCGAAGCCTTCTAAGAAGCCACGTTTTACGGCTTCGTTCTTCAGAAGCTGAAAGATTTCCGGAGGCTTTAGCCCTTGGGGGCATCGTTCATAGCATTTGTAGCACCAAGCGCAGAGCCAGAGTGTGTCTTCGTTCAAAGTCTTTTCGGGCTCTGTGAGGGTTTTCTGCAGAAGGATTCTAGGGTTGTAATGGGGCTGCAAAAGCTCGGCCATGGGGCAGCTTGCGGTGCATATGCCGCACTCAAAACAGCTCTTGGTCTTTTCGCGGATTTCCTTTGGAATTAACGCTATTTTCATCGAGTCTGAGCCCCCGCTAGCCATTCATCAAGTCATCCTCGGCCCTTTGACGTAGAGGTTAGTCTTCGCCAATTCAGACGCCTCTGTCCTGCTTAAATGGAATAAACCAACGTCCCCGATATAAAACTTTACAAATGTAAACTTCTCGCCTAACCTGTAGCTGGTCATGCAGACACCGAACACCACCCAACAAGTCAACGAAGATAAAAGAGTTCTGAATTAGAAGAAGTCGAGGCAGATTTGGGCAGAGAATGCAGGCGGAGACCCGTTGCTTGAATCAGTCTATTATAGCGTGCAGCAAAGTATCTCAAGGATGTCTCTAATTTCGATTTCGCCCTCTGCATCCAGTACTTTCACAGCATCCTCTAAAGTTGTGATACAGAAAGGGCAAGCTGACGCAATAACCTCGATGCCTAAGCTTAGTGCTTCATTGACACGCTCAACAGAAGGTCTCTTTTTAGGCGGTGCTTCTTCTGTCCAAGTCCTTCCAGCCCCTCCACCACAGCAAAAGCTGTTTTCATGGTGCCTATTCATCTCAACGAAATCTAAGCCATCAATCGATCTCAAGACTTGTCTGGGATCATCGTAAACTTCGTTGCGTTTTCCTAAGAAGCAAGGATCGTGATAGGTGACTCGCTTGTTGAAAGGCCTTGAAGATTTGAGGCTGCCGCTTTTCGCTAATTCTGCAAGAAGTTGGGTATAATGTTGAACAGTAAACTCTTTGTCACGGTACGGGCGGTCATTTCTTAAGGTGTTGAAACAGTGCGGGCATAGTGTAAGGATTTTTTGGAAATGGAACTTGTCAAACATCGAAATGTTATGCTCAGCCAGCATTTCGAATAGGCCTTGCTCTCCTAGTCTTCTAATGTGATCTCCTGAGCACCATTCTTCGTTGCCTAGAGTCGCAAAGTCAACGCCTACGCTGTTGAGCACTGAGACCAGTGATCTGGCAATGGATTGGCTTCTGACGTCGAGAGCAGGGGCACAGCCGACAAAGAGGAGTACTTCAGCTTCCTTGACTGCGGGAAAGGTTTTGATGGATAAATCATTAGCCCAATCCATTCGTTTGTTTGGGTTTGTGGCCATTGGGTTATGGTATTTGAACACGCTTTCAAGTACATCCTTGACAGTCTTTGGCACATCGCCTGTTTCCACTATTAGCCCGCGTTCTTCTACTATTGACGTAGATGAGTCAACCTCTTTAGGGCAAAACTTTGTACAGGAGTCACAGGATGTACACAGCCAGACGTTGTCGATCATAGGGCTCATTCGCTGATTATTGCGTTGTTCTCTTGAATCGCAGATGAAGCGATAGTTGGTTGCATACGCAGATGGACCTAGGAATCTTTCGTCAATTGCAGCAGGACAGGCAGAATAGCAAATGGAACATTTGATGCATAGAGACAGATCCCAGAATTTTCTAAGGTCTGCTGGTAACTGGGTAAACTCGCTAGGCTTGTCAAGTGTCTCCTGTGTCCTTGTCAAGATGGAGTCAATTCTCTTGTATGTATCTAAGAAAGGTTGAATGTCAACGACCAAATCCTTTATGAGGGGCATATTTTGTAGCGGTTCGATTTTTGCTGAATCTGTGTTTAGATGAAGCACTTGTGTATAGCATGCCAGCATTGGCTTGCCGTTCACCATGACTGCGCAGCTTCCACAGATGCCCATTCTGCAAGAAGATCTGAAGGTAAGCGTTTCGTCATAATTGTCCTTTATGTATATGAATGCTTCAAGCAAAGTCATTCCTTTGCTAATAGGCACCTTGTAAACAGAGACATAGTGTTTGTTCTTCTTAGGGTCAAACCGCTGGATTTTGAGTTCGACTAGTTTTCCCTTTTCTTGAATCAAGAAACTCATCTCCTAGTAGGTTCTCTCGGTTGGTGGCCATCTTGTTATTGTGACAGGCGTATACTCTAGTCTTGGGCCGTCTTTGCTGTAATATGCCAAGGTGTGCTTAAGCCATTCTTTGTCATCTCGTTTGGGATAGTCAAATCTGTAGTGGGCACCTCGTGATTCTGTTCGGGCAAGTGCACTGGCGACCGTGATTTCAGCTAGATCTAGAGTGAAATCAAGTTGCAGAGCTCCAATCAACCCAGTGTTATATTGCTTATCTTTGTCTTCAACGGCTATATTTTCAAACTTTTTTCTCAGTGCTCTGATTTCCTTCAGAGCGGTTTGAAGATGATGGCCATCTCGAAATATCCATGCTTTTCCATTCATGATTTGCCTCATCTCATTTCTAAGTGAAGCGACCCTTTCGTCACCATTGCTGGCGAGGATTCCATCGAAGATCCTCTTTTCTTCGGTCAAGGCTCGCTCTTTAGAGAGCTCCGGAAAGCTATTTGCTAAGGCATACTTGGCAGCCTCTCTGCCGCTAACTGCGCCAAAGACAAGGCATTCGGCAGTGGAATTTGTGCCAAGTCTGTTTGCTCCATGTAGACTCATGCATGAGCATTCGCCAGCTGCAAAGAGCCCAGCAATAGAGGTTTCAGAATGTATATTTGCGCTTATTCCTCCCATGGAATAGTGAGCTGCAGGTCTTATCGGAATGGGTTCTTCTACCGGGTCGACTCCTCCAAGCTTTATCGCCACATCACGAATAAGAGGCAGTCTTTCGTTTATCTTATCCTCTCCCAAATGCCTGAGGTCCAAGGCTATATAAGGGCCGTATTGGCCTTTCAATCCTCGATCTTCCGAAATCTCAGTCATCTCTGCACGTGCAATTATGTCACGTGGAGCTAATTCCATCTTTTCAGGTGCATATTTCTCCATAAAACGCTCGCCTTTGGAGTTAACCAAGTGTCCCCCTTCACCTCTAGCACCTTCTGTTATCAGCACTCCAGGCGGTACTAGACCGGTTGGATGAAACTGCACAAATTCCATGTCTTTCAACGGAGCGCCTGCACGGTAAGCCATAGTCATGCCATCTCCCGTCGCAGTGTGGGAAAAGGTTGTAAACTCATAGATGCGTTCATGACCACCAGTCGCCATCACAATGGCTTTTGAACGCATTGCACACATTTTTCCTGTTTTCATTTGGAAAGCTGTTAAGCCAACCGCTAAATTGTCGACAGTTTGTATTGACGTGACAAACCATTCATCGTAGAAGGTTATGTTTCCGTATGTTCTAGCTTTCGCATCTAAAATGTGCATTTCGTGAAAGCCTGTCATGTCTGCCGCGAAGCACGCTCTAGGAAAACTATGCCCACCAAACCGGCGTTGGTTTATCTTTCCATCCTCTGTTCTGCTCCACGGGCATCCCCAATGTTCCAAGGCAATAATCTCTTCAGGACACTGCTTGACAAAGAACTCAACGACATTCTGGTCTGCCAGAAAATCTGATCCTTTTACTGTATCCCAAGAATGCAAATCATATGAATCTCCATCTCTCAAAACAGCGGCTGTCCCGCCTTGTGCACATACAGAGTGAGAACGCACTGGGTAAACCTTAGAAACGACGGCTATGCCTATCTTGCTGCTGAAATCTGCTGCGGCGATTGCAGCACGGAGCCCAGCTATGCCGGCTCCAACTATGATGATGTCATGACTTATTTTCTCCAACGAAATCACCTAGCTTTTGGCACTTGAAGAGAAACATAAGTCTAGCCGCTATCGTTTATAGTTTTTCCATTTCGCTGCAAATGTCATTTTACAGGAGCTTGAGAGTAATCACAATAAGCTTCTGGAAGATCGCGAGGTTCGCCGTCTGCAACAACTAGTGGCTCACAAGCAAACTAAAACGCTATTTGCTTGTTATTAGAATTCTATCTGCTCAGGTGATGATAAGTATGTCAGAGTTGAAGGCGATTCTCTTTGGTGTTGGCGCAGTAGGAAGCTTGATTGCAAAGCATTTGCTAGACAAAGGAGTGAGAGTTGTCGGAGCAGTTGATAACGACAAGAACAAAGTCGGCAAAGATCTGGGCAAGGTACTGAATTTGTCTGAAAAACTAGGCCTAATAGTCTCAGAAGATGTTGACTCGGCGCTTTCTGGAGAGAAATGTGATGTGGCAATTCATGCAACTTCATCTTCCTTTAGGCGGACCTATCCTCAGATAGCTTCAGTAGTGAAACACGGTGTTAACGTGGTTTCCACCTGTGAGGAACTGTCTTTTCCTTACTACTCAGAACCAGATCTTGCAAAGAGGCTTGACAAACTATCAAAAAAATATGAAACTACTGTTTTGGGAACCGGGATAAATCCTGGGTTCTTGATGGATACTCTTGTTATTACTCTCACGGCAGTTTGCCAGCGAATAGAGAGGATAAGCGTGGCCCGAGTAATGGATGCTGCAACTAGAAGAATACCTTTCCAAAAAAAGGTAGGAGCAGGTCTCAAAGTAGATGAATTTCGCGAAGCCATGGAAACGGGGCTAATCACTGGCCATGTAGGACTGACGCAATCTATTGCGATGATTGCGGATGCCTTATCCTGGAATCTCGATAGGATTGCAGCTGAGCAAGCAGAGCCAGTAATTGCAGGAAACTCTGTGAAGAGCGTATCAATCAATCTGAGACCCGGATATGTTGCTGGCATGAGACAGAAAGCGGCAGGCTATCGAGATGGAAATCCGGTTATCAGCCTTGATTTCCAAGCTTATATCGGAGCAAAGGAGGAATCTGACCAAATCACGATAGAAGGGACGCCCAGAGTGTGCCAGAGGATTACACCATGTGTACATGGAGATTTGGGGACAGTTGCCATCGTTGCAAACTCCGTCCCAAAAGTAATCAATGCTCCTCCAGGACTAGTTACAATGAAAGACCTGCCTGTACCTTCAGCGTGGAACGAGACGTTCAACTCAGCTAGCTAAGCTGGGAAAAGGTTTCGATATGAATCCCAAAATAGATGTAAACTGCGATCTTGGAGAAAGCTACGGTCACTTCAGAATCGGGCACGATTCCGAGATTATGCCATATATAACCTCAGCAAATATCGCTTGTGGCTTTCATGGAGGCGATCCAGCCACCATGCTACATACTGTGAGATTGGCTAAAAAAAGCAAGGTTGCAGTAGGTGCACATCCTGGCTTCCCCGATTTGATGGGTTTTGGCCGCCGAGATATGGGTCTCTCAAAGGAGGAATTAAGAAGCACAGTTATCTATCAATTAGGAGCCCTCGAAGCACTCGCAGAAACCGAGAACATGAACCTGCAACACATCAAACCTCATGGAGCTCTCTACAATATAGCAGCAAAGAAAGATGAATACGCTGAAGCACTAATCGAGGCCGTTCTAAACACTAATTCTGACCTGATAATGTTTGCCATGCCAGATTCAAGGCTTGCTGAGCTAGGAACTGAAGCAGGACTGAAAGTCGCTTTCGAGGTGTTTGCTGACCGAGCATACAATTCGGATGGGAGCCTAGTTCCAAGGAGTAGGGAGGGCGCGATTATATCTGACACCGGGATTGTTGCCAGCAGAGCTGTAAGGATAGTGAAGGAAAGAAAAGTCACAGCTATAGATGGGCAAACGGTGAGCTTTAACAGAATCCATACCATTTGTGTTCATGGGGATACAAGCAACGCAGTAGAATTGGCGAAATCGATTAGGAAGGCACTTCAAACAGCGAATATTCAGGTTTTGTGTGTCAACAGTTTCTTCTAGGTGCAAGTTTTGTGCGCAGTCTTAAGGTACCTTCCGGTAGGTGACAAAGCGTTATTGGTTGAGTTTGGCAACGCTATAAGTCTGGAAATGAACAGAAAGGTACATGCTCTAGATCGAGCGGTTTCCCAAGCCAAGTTGCTTGGTGTGGAAGAGTGTGTTCCGACATATCGTTCGCTACTCGTCTACTATGATCCTCTGGAAACGAGCTATGAGCGTTTGGTTTTCCGTTTGGGGGATTTGGGGAGTCGACTAGAGGAGTTTTCTACTCTTGTTGGAAAGACAAACATTGAAGTGCCTACAATATATGGGGGAGAGTATGGCCCTGACTTAGAATATGTGGCGACCTACCACAATCTTGGCAGAGAAGAGGTTGTAAGCCATCATAGCTGTCCTGAATATATGGTGTATATGATTGGTTTCATTGCTGGATTTCCGTATTTGGGTGAGGTAGTTGATGAACTTGTTACGCCTAGGCTGAAAACGCCGCGTTTACGAGTTCCAGCAGGATCAGTAGGTATTGCGGAGAAACAAACAGGTATATACCCTTTTGAGTCTCCTAGTGGATGGCGAATAATAGGTCGAACCCCAATCAGTCTTTTTGACCCTGAAAGGCGCCCATTGACTTTGATGCAGCCTGGTGACACTATCAAATTCCGACCGATAGGAGAAGAGGAGTATAGGAGTCTGGCGGAATCCAAGCATGAAACTTTGTAGAGTTGCAAAACCAGGTTTCTTCACAACTGTGCAAGACTTGGGGCGTTATGGCTTTCATAGATACGGAGTGCCAATTTCTGGGGCAATGGACGCGTATTCTTTTGTTGTGGCGAACCTGCTGGTAGACAATAATCCGCAAGATGCAGGTTTCGAGATAACTCTGGTTGGGCCGAGACTTGAGTTTCTAGCCGAAACGGAAGTGGCAATTACAGGCGCTGATCTGTCCCCTACGATAAATGGAGAATTGGTTTGCCTTTGGCGGACGCTTCAGATTCTTGATGGCGATGTGCTTTCCTTTGGGCCTTCCGTGGGTGGGTGCAGAGCATATCTTGCAGCAAGAGGTGGAATAGATGTTCCATCTGTCTTAGGCAGCAGATCGACTTATGTGCGTGGAAGCTTCGGTGGCTTCAATGGCAGAGAATTGAGGGAAGGAGACATAATTGGAGCAGCAAAACATAAGATCTCTTCTCGTGGAGGGTTCATGTTGCCTCAAGAGCTTGTACCGCAATACTATGACGACTTCTCGGTTGAAGTGGTCTTGGGGCCTCAGTCTGGCTTTTTCACGAAAGACGGTTTGGAGACTTTTCTCTCAAGTACTTACACTGTTACTATCGAATCCGACAGGATGGGTTATAGGCTGGATGGCAACGAGATTGAGAGACGGGAAGGACAGAGGATGATCTCAGATGCTATTCCAGTTGGAGCGATTCAAGTACCGGAAAGCGGCAGACCCATAATAATGATGCGTGACGCGCAGACCACAGGTGGCTATCCAAAGATTTCTGTTGTTGTCACACCTGATGTCTCGCGTTTAGCACAGGCTAGACCGAATGACACTGTCTCTTTTTCTGCAATTTCGTTATCAAATGCCAGAGAGAAGTATGTGCGATTTTCAAGGGCATTTGCCCAGATAAAAGGCAGACTTGGGAAACTCAAATCATGATTGGCGGTATCACTGCTCCGTGGCTAACGAGTCCAATTGTGAGTAAAGCTGCGAAATGACATGAGCTGCACGCTAGTGCTCTCCAGCAGCCTTTGGATAATCTTCATTCTCTAGTTGAATCGTTGTGTGGTCTATTCCAAACTCTTCTTTCAGCATTTCGATTAGACGCGAGATCAGTTTCTTTCGGTTTGTTCCCTTTCCAACAACTACATGGCAGCTCATACAGGTCTTTTTTGGTGTGATGCACCACACATGGAGATCGTGCACGCCATCCACTTCCTTTAGCTGTAATATCCTTTGTTCCACAATTCCCAAGTCGATGTGAGAAGGTACACCTTCGAGAAGAACATTAACCGAGTCTCTGACAAGACTTCCGGAACTATAGAAGATCAACACACCTATCATCATACTTACAATAGGATCCACTTGGTACCATCCTGTTAGGAACATGATCAAACCTGCGAAGATCGCCCCTATCGAACCAAGTGTGTCTGCAGCGACATGTAGGAATGCCCCTTTAATGTTCAAGCTTTGATCTTTGGATTTTGAGAGCACAACTGCTGAGAGCCCGTTTGCTGCGAGACCTAAAACAGCAATTCCGAGCATGTTGAGGCTTTCCACCATCACTGGCTGCTGAAGTCTCTGAAAGGCTTCGTAGAATATGTAGGCCGCAACAGCCCACAGAAGGATGCCATTCAGAAAAGCTGCTAGAATCTCTGAACGGTGATAACCATAGGTCCTTCTAATCGAAGTTGGCCGCTGGGCAAGCCACACTGCAACGACGGCAAACACTAAGGCGAGAATATGGTTCAGCATGTGCCACGCATCAGTTAAGAGAGCTAGGCTATTGGTCAGAAAGCTACCGACCAACTCAATAATAAAGAAGCTTATTGTGATGCCTAAAGCTATTCCAAGATATCTTATACCTTTCAAGAGATTTTGATGCCCATGCATTGAGAATTGCACGTTTGATAATTGATGGAATCTGTTAATTTACGTTTCTTTTCAGAGTTCCATTGTTCAGCCTATGGTGCTTCTCTCTTGGCGCGATCTGGCTCTGGCGGTTGGCATTTCCCAATAAAGCTCCTTCAACTCTGTTGCATATGCACGTAGCGATTGGTGTTCTGGCTTTAAGATTAATATAAGGTGTTTTAGTATAACGGGAGTTGATCTGCAATGGTGGTCTTTGTCAAATGGCTTGCGCACGCAAGCTTTGAGATAAGGAACAATGGAAAAGTAGTTTATATTGATCTGGAAAAGTACAGCGAACCAACCGAGAAAGCGGATTTGGTTCTAGTCACTCACTCACACACAGATCATTGTGATCCAGAGAAGATAAAGAAGGTCTGCAAGGACGATACTGTTATAATTGCTCCCAAAGATTGCGCGTCTAAAATTGAGCGAAAGGTCACGACGCTTGAGGTTGGAGAAGAAATCAAAGTGAAGGGCATAGGGGTCAAAGCTGTAAATGCGTACAATGTTAAACGATTCAGATCCCCCGGAAAGCCCTATCATCCAAAAGGATTCGGCGTCG
>CP070683.1:1307402-1320454 GCA_020352645.1 Candidatus Bathyarchaeota archaeon
GTTCCCAAGTGATCTCATACATTTCAACGCGACGAATAGCTACGATCTAGATGGCACAGTAACACAGTATTTTTGGGATTTCGGTGATGGCACCAATTCAACAGGCGCGACCACCGATCACGCCTATTCTGCCTCAGGAGCCTTCACAGTCACTTTGATTGTTACAGACAATGATGGTGCATACAACTCAACTCAAGCTGCAAGAACAATCTTGGGAACACCAGACATAGCAGTGGTTGACATTACTGCCTCAATGAATGAGGTGTACAAGGGTCAGATCCTGAATGTCTCAGTTACCGTGGCAAATGAAGGCGAGCAAGATCAAACATTCAACATCACCCTTTATTCCATGGAAATCCAGGGATGGCACTTGATCGAGATAGATGGCTGCTTGGCCTGGTACTCAGATGGCGAAAACTCAGCAGACTTTCTGCTGACAACTTCAATAACTGTGCCAATCGAAGACCCAACGCTGGCTTTCAGCACCAAATATTGGATTGAGCAATTCTACGACTTTGGATTTGTACAGGTATCAACAGACGGTGGAGCAACATGGATCAGCTTAGAAAACTCATTCACCACGTATGAGCATGCACCAGAGACATCCTCAGATATTATCTCAAATCTGCCTGGGCTTACAGGCTTGAGCGAAGACCACCCAGCCTGGACAGCAATGTCATTCAATCTAAGCGACTACAAGGGACAGACTGTTCTACTAGCCTTTCGATACATGACAGATTCAGGAAACCTTGAAGAAGGCTGGTATATAAGCAACGTGACTATCAACGGAGCTCTCATACCTAATCAGGAGTTCAGCCCGCTTAATCCACCACCGACGAACCTAATTCAAACAATAACGGTTGCAAATTTGGCAGCGGCAAGTCAGACTACTGTAGCCTTCTCTTGGGATACATCCAATGCCCTTGTTAACAAACACTCAATAATAGCGGTCGCTGAAATCCTGAATGGCGAAATCGACACAGTTGACAACTCTTTCACTGACGGTGTAGTAGCGGTGAAGGTTAATCCTGATCTGGACAGCGACGGCGATGTCGATATTTTTGACATCGTTACTGTTGCTTCAATTTACGGATGCATAGAAGGAGACAGTTCGTGGAACGTCATAGCTGACGTTGTTGAAGACGGAATCATAGATATCTTTGACATCGTAGCTATCGCAAGTGAATACGGTAAAAGCATTCCGTAGGTGACCTAATGCGTCACTATAGAGTAAACCCTCGGTGATCGGTAGGTAACTGCGTAGGAAGATGGTGACTCAGTTCTTCTTTAATGCACTTTCCGAAAAACGTGAGAAGACAGCGACAAGAATCACTATGCACCTATAAGGCACCCACGATTGCGGTTGGTCTTCCCTGTGGGTTTGTAGCCCAATTCGGACTATCAAGCCGGGTAGGAATAAGTTTCAAAGCCACATTTGCCCTCAAGGCAACCTTTTTGTCTCTAGTTTCATTGTGCAATGGTATCAGAATTCAATCATTGGAGGTCTAGAAGAAAAATCGGTTGACCCCGACCTGTGGTGCCAGCGGCCGGGTCTGAACCGGAGCCCAGAGAAGAAATCTCCTGCACACTTATTATTTTGGTCACTCACTTTGAAACTAGAGCGTGTGAATTGCTACAAAGCAGAGAGGTGAAGGTGAGGGGCTAACTGGAATCTTCATCTTTCATCTTCAGGGCAATGGGAAAGTGGTCGCTGTATCCAAGAGGGTTCCTTGGCTTCCAGTCAAACGCTCGCGGTTGGGGGTATTCACCTTTCGGCGGTGGCTTTTCCCACATCTTTTCAGGATGAATCACCTCAACGGAGCCCTCAACTATGGAAAACGTTCTCTTCTTGACTAGATATCCCTTTGATATAAGAAACTGATCGAAGAAGAGCGGACCGTCATACCAGAAGGTTCCATAGCCTTGGTCCATCAGAGGCCACATTAGGTTGAGAAGACGCGGTTTTCTGGCGTTTGTTACTAGATTTTTGCTTCGAGTGCTGAGTGCGTAGTCTGTCATGGAGCGGCTTCCGGGGATGTCGTTGAAATCTCCCATCACCAGGATGGGGATATTCTTGCCATATTCTTGTTGGATCCGCAGATTGAAGTAGGATAGGGTCTCTGCAGCTATGATACGGTATGGCTCAGTTTCGTACACGCCTCCCATCCTTGCTGGCCAGTGGTTGCCCACCAATATGAAAGGGCGGTTTGGCTTTCCCTTTGGGTGGAAGTTGACTTGGAAGATGTCCCGCGTCGGATAGCGCTTGACTATCTCATGGGTGAACCAATGCCTCCGATCTTCACTACCCGCTGAGGCAGTTGGATCCTTGGCGTGGGGCTCGAATAAGTCCTTGTCATAGATGAATGCTATGTCGATTCCTCGGGGGTCTGGGCTATCGTGGTGAACCACGTCATAGCCGCGGTTGGAGAGACTGCCCGTCTTCAGTTTGTCTACAAGTTTCAGTAGTACACTCTCATTCTCAATCTCGCAGACACCTAGGATGTCGGGTCCTGTGGAGTTGTTCATCTCACCAATGATAGCCATCAATTGGCCCAGCTTCTTTTCGAGGGCTGCATCATCCCAGCTCTTGAGTTTATTTTTCAAACCGCCTATGTTCTTGACCTTTCTTGCTCTTTCGTCCCAAGGCATGACATCATATAGGTTCTCAGCATTCCACCACGCTAAATGATATTCCCTCAATGTTATACATCTCCTAGAGATCTCGGGGCTTGTGGGTTAGTTTTCATTGCAGCTGGCTCCCCTACTTCTGCTGGTTGGTTGGCGCTTTGTTTGAAGGTGTAGCCTGAGAGGAATGACAGTCAAAACAGCCAAGTTCTCCTGGCGCATCAGTCAGACTAGCCCCCATCTGGTATTTCCTCAACATGATGATAAGTTTTTCGTGTCAACAGATGTCAAAATCGACATGATAGTCAGCTTTTAGCAGCATTCACAGGAAAAGTTCCAAGCGTTTGCCGCGTGCAATGGTCTCTTTCCCAATTAATATCTAAGATTTATCATAGAATGTTCCTAATACGCATTAAACTCCTCCCACTATTTACTCCGAAATGTCAAACGTACACACGCACACGTGGTGTGGTTTGTGTTTTGCTGGCCTTAGCGGTTTGGTCGTTCTTTCAAGAGGACAGATCATAAAGTTGCGTTTCTTGCTAGCTGCCTCAGTTTCTGCGATGTCGTGTAAAGGGTGTTCTCGGATAGCCCTCGGTTCTTCAGCTTTAGAAGCGATGATATTATTAGTCCTCGGTGCGCAACTTTGTCTGTACGGGCCCGTGGTCTAGTCAAGGTGTCTGAGTTGGGTGCTGAAGGGGGCATCCTGGCTCCAGAGCCTCTAGATCGGATTAGGACGCTGGCCTGCGGAGCCGGAGATCCGGGGTTCAAATCCCCGCGGGCCCGCTAAGTAAGCCTCGTATCAGGATATTGTGTATGCAGCCGCTTAGCGTCTTTCTCACTAGGGAGGGTTGACGATTAGAATAATAAACATCTTATGAACTACTGGAAGTTGGAAGCTTGTGTGATGATTGAATCTAGGAAATTAAGGCTTTGGGCCCCTCTCACATTTTTCATAACACTTATCATAGTATTGTCTTTTGTCTGGTACTTCACGTTCCCTCCTTCAGCTTGGGAGGACACTCCAAACTATTTTCAAATGTATGTGAACTTCGTCTTAGCACGACCAATAGATGCTTTTCTCACTGTGAGTACAGGTCCCGGAGGCACTGTGTCTTGGGCTTTCGTGCCAACGTATACGCTAATCGGTATCCACATGATCCTGTATGTAGTTGGGAGAAAGAGAGGAGTACAGTACACTATCTTGAACAAGAGGTACCTAGTCTATCTTGTTCTCCTTGGGCTCTTCGCTATCTCCTTCCAAAATGCGAGCCAGCACTATGGCTGGTACTGGAACCCAGAGCTGAACGCACCGGGCTACGTGGACACTTGGACTCACATCACTTCTCCTTGGCTGTTAGGCGCCTTGATTGTGCCCCTCGCTCTAGAAAGGTATCTGGGCTGGGATAGAAAATTCATGTGGATCTTCATGTTCTGCATACTTGGGATAATAGCTTTCAGCTGGGAGATTGCTGAGACTCTGGATGTTCAAGTGCGACCTTCATCAACATACTTCAACTATCCTATGGATTCGCTGAAGGACATTATCATGGGAGCAGGGATTGCAACTGTGTTGTCGTGTTGGGTTTATGAACGGCTTGTGATGGACTTCAGCAAAAAGCTGTAGGTTCCAAAGTGAGTTTCTATGCCCCTTACTCCTCTCCATTTCTTGTCAGTTGCCCCTCTCCACTTCATCAGATCTACAGCATTTGACGTCTCGGCACTACTTCTCTCGTCTACTTGCATTGACCTAGAATTGCTGTATCTTCTTCTGATTGGGCGACCGTTGTATCACGGGTTGTGGCACAGTTATTTCTTCGCTCTCACAATCTTCCCAGCAGCAGTAAGCCTGGTTGTTTTCGCTGCTGAAAGAAGATTCCCTGAGACACTCAAGAGCACGTACAAACTCTTCCGATTCCCCCTGTTTAAGCTGAAGCACAGCTTCAAGAGCATCTATCTCTCCTCTCTGATCGGAGGTGCATCTCACATCTTCTTCGACACATGGACTCACAGAGTTTCATCATACTTACTCTATCCCTTCACCGTTCTTGATACGGTGAATCCTTTCTGGTCAATTGAGTACGAAGCTGCAACCTACATTTTTGTGGCTCTCTTGGGCACATATTCAATCTACTTGTGGATCAAAGGCTGGCGCAAGGATTGATCTATCTACTCATACGCACCTCCAATGTTGAAGAATCTGAAGATGGGACTCATCGTATGAATAGTACACTTTAATAGTGGGTTGACAAGATTTGGACTTCTGACGTGTTGAATATGCCCGAGGATGAGATGATTTGGGACCTTTCACAGCTTGTTAGAAGTACTGAACCAACTGCCCTGAAAAAAGAGATGATCTCTGGGGTAGCTGAAGCGCAAGAAATTCGCAAGCTCTATCATGGAAAGATTATAGATTTTGATGCTAAGAGCGTACTAGGATTTCTCGAGTTGAGAGACGCCTACCTCCTCAAATATGAAGGTGTAGTCGAATATTGCTATCTATTATACTCTGCGGATTCCACTTCTGAGGTCGCCAAGGAACTTCATGAGGCTATTCGAGAGGCCCAGATGAAGATTGAGCAAGAATTTGCATTCATCGACATCGAGCTGGGAAAGCTTCTTTCTAAGAATCCTTCGTTGGTTCAAAACCCTGTCCTTGGAGAATACAGGCATCTTCTCGAGAAGATACTGAGGAGAGTGCCACATATGCTGGCTGAGAACGAAGAGCAATTGATAATTGCCAAAGACAAGAACGGGGTCAATTCATGGCAACTCCTTCAAAGCGATTGGCTTTCCACAAGAACCTTCGAAATAGAAATCGAAGGA
This sequence comes from Candidatus Bathyarchaeota archaeon, assembly GCA_020352645.1. Classification (GTDB taxonomy): domain Archaea; phylum Thermoproteota; class Bathyarchaeia; order Bathyarchaeales; family SOJC01. Next base: position 1,312,854 of record CP070683.1, read on the forward strand.
GTGAAGAAGCAATTGCCCTACGGAAAAATAATCGGGTATTATCAAAGCCCGAACCGTGAACTCCGCAGGCAAGCTAATCAAATAGTGTATGAGAATCTCGGAAAGGATGAGATACTTTGGGCAAGCGCTATACGCGCCGTGTGCGGTGATCATCTGCAGATGTGCAAACTGAGAAAGTACCCACACGCGATGACCCAGAGCCTGATCGCCAACGATGTTAACAAGAATTCCATTGACAGTCTCATGAGAACGATCGAAAGAAACGTGAACTTGTACAGAAGATACCTCGGGCTGAAGGCCAAGCTAATGAACTTACCAAAGCTAGCTAACTTTGATCTGGCTGCCCCACTTCCTAAGGCCCCAGAGACAAAGTACAGCTGGCAAGTATCGCGCAAGGAGGTAGTAGATGCATACGCCGAATTCGATGAGGAGATGGGCATCTGGGCTGAAGAGATGTTTACAAGACGCCACATCGACGGAAAAATACGTAAGGGCAAAGAGTCAGGGGCTTGGTGTGCGTCCTGGATCAGCGGCAAGAGCGCATACATACTGCAGAGCTTCAACGAGAGATTAGGAGATGTCTACACCCAAGCTCACGAGTTAGGCCACGCAATTCACGCATATCTAGGCTCACGCAATCAGAAACCAAGCAATCTTGAGATAGGAAGCTGCATCGCAGAAACAGGGAGTGTATTTGGAGAGATACTCTTGACCGAACGCCTACTCAGGAAAGCCCGGACTCGGGAAGAGAAACAAGCGATCCTCGCAAATGTCCTTGATGAATTTGGCATGGCTGCCTTCCAAGTTTCTGCGAGAGTCTTCTTCGAACAGAGCATGTACGACTCAATTCAGCAAGGGAAGTTTCTGGACGGCGAGACCGTTGCCAAACTATGGACTGAAGCTCGAGATAAGATATACGGTGGCTCCGTCGATTGGCTGGACGTCATGAAATGGGAATGGACGATGAAACCTCACTACTACATGGCAAACCGTCGCTTCTATAATTACCCCTACGTGTACGCTCAGCTATTCGTATTCGCCCTATACAAACTCTACAAGGAGCAAGGAAAGGCGTTTATCCCCAAACTTAGAAGAATACTTGCTGCAGGCTCAAGCAAAGCTCCACATGATCTCGCCGCTGAACTAGGCTTTGACATCAACAAAGAAGGGTTCTGGCAAAAAGGGATGGATCAGGCAAAGGAATTCATCGACATGCTTGAAGCAACCATGTAACCTCACATAATTACCTTCTCTCACCTAGCTTCAGCTTATTCGTACGACGAATTAGCATAGAGACTGAACCCAGGAAATTCAGCTGCAAGTTTGGTTTCTCAGGATTGCGGAAATTGAAGAGGAAAAAGAGGGAACTTGAGATCTGTTGGGAATTAGGGTGTCGTTGAATTAGCTGGGATTAACACTGGGACTCCATCTGCGCCTACTATCAGTATTTCAATGTCTGGTGCAATTCGCTGTAAAGCCTGAACCCAAAGATATAGCTCTGCGATTCTTGTCTGATTTCCGTCTTGACCAACCGATTCTAGAACCAGTTCAATAGCTTCTTTCGTTGCGTTAGCCTCAATGACTTTCGCCTGGGCTTCGCCTCCAGCTTCAATTATCAATTCTTGAGCAGTTGCATTAGCCAATACTAGTATTCTTTCTTTTTCGAAGTCCGCTTGGATCTTTTGCTGTTCTGCCACGAGCTTATCTTCGATGGCTGACGTGTATTTGGCGGGATAGCCAATGTTCTTCAAGTCGAGTTCGAAACGCGTCAACGCACTTGCCAGAGATGGTTCTGTGTCTAATTCGTTAAGAACGGCTTCTTCTACCTGATCTCTCACAACATTTCTGAATTCTATTGTTTCCAGAGCAGTGTAGTTCTTGGTGATCAGGCGTATTGTTTCTTGCATAATTGACTCAATGGCGGTTTCCTTATAGTTGAGGTTTGGATAGTTGTTGTAGAGATCTTTGATCTTTCCAGGGTCAAGTGACCATCTGACTAGAACCTCGATTTGCATCTCGAGTTGATCTGACGAGAAACTAGGGATTGTGTCTTCAAAAGTGTCTGTTGCATAGTAGATGTCAACAGCTGTGACCCACGGCGCTTTTATTGCATAGGTAGGACCCAGTATGGGGTCACTCGTTGATCCCGTAATCGGATCTACAAGTACTACGGCATGTCCAACGCCGACAGGAACAACTGCAACTAAGCCAAAGACTACGAAGAATATGAGAAAGAAAGCTAGGATCGAGATCAAAGCAATTACCTTAAGAGACATACCTCTCCTGATTCCTTCATCTTCTGCCAATCTATTCACCTCAATCTGTCATTCGCTTGCGCTAACTCTGTTCGGAAGTAGTGAGGAACTTGACAAGCTTATAAGTCTAACTTCTAAGGGTGTTGCGATTCGTGAGCAAAAACCGGACGAAATCTCGGAGCCTCATGGGATCCTCGGAAGCGCGCTGTCCCATATGGCTACTAACTCCCTTGACTTCGTAGTCTTGCGCAATTCTGCGGGAGCTCTTCATTCCGCACGCAAAATGATGCCGTCACCTTGGAGAATTGCTGGCACTAGGCAATTGCCAGTTTCCAGATTGCATCTTGCATCGCTTCGCCATACTTCATTCTATAATAGATTCCTGCAACCTTAGCAGCAAAGGGTATTAGCATTCGCTTGACAAGTTTGCGGAGGACAGGATTGGTGATTCTAGCCTCAAGGAAAGTGTCTCGCCAGATTCGGACATTATATTGCCAACAACGAATGAGAAACTCCCACCGGATTCTAGAGAGCGAATCAACTTCAGCTCCACGTTTGTTCATCAAAAGGCAATTGTCGAGCGGAACGAAAAACAAGGGAACATAGAAGGCATTAAAGTCTTTTAGATCATCCATCAATTCCAACGTTTCGACGATATCTTCCTCTTTTTCATCAGGTAGACCAACTATCAATGTAGCAAGAGGATACCAGCTGTTATCGTTTAGTATCCCAAAAGCTTGAGTAACAATTTCCTTCCACTGTTCAGGCTTAAAGGGCAAACCTTTTCCGGCCATGTACTTCTGCATTAGCCTAACACTTCCTGTTTCGATTCCTGTTTCGGAAGTCACTATGGGCTTCTTCCCATGGCAATACCAACTACGATCTATGAGAACCTCAGCCACTTCTTGGACAAGGCTGGAATCATAAGCAACAGGAGCTAGGGACATGTGTGAAGGCTGTATTGCCTTGACACCGGGGTAGTCGGCTATGCTTTTGACTAGTTTAAGCACAGCCCCCTTGTTTGGTATGAAGTGTTTGTTCTTCGCCCCGTATAAGAATAGGTCTTCAGTTATCAGTGTAACGCGAGATGCGCCTTCTCTTATGGTTATCTGGACTTCCTTCATTATCCTGTCCAAGGATATGTCCCGCCTGTCCTGCATTGTAGGCGTACAAAACTGGCAATTACGACCGCAACCCTTTGAGATCTCTACTCCGCCATGAATGGCAGCATGCCTTATTAATGGCATACCTCGGTCTCTTAATCCGTTTCCAGACCGCACAACTTTGGGCAGAGACTCCCCGTTAACTGCTTTTCTGAAAACATCTATGATTGTCTTTGTGGATCCTCCGAGAAGAACGCAATTCACCCCATAATTCTCTGCCACCTTCTTTTGCTGGAGCTGCCAAGAGCCATAACCACCGACGATTACCTTAGGTTTGTATTTTTGCACGCTTCTATGATTCACCAATGATTCGAATTCGATCGTGTTCATCGGTGCTCCGCCACCAACTAGCGAAGAATAGGTTTTGCTGACGTATCCCATCCCTGTCGGATCCATTGAGGAAATACCGACAGCTTTTGTGTTAGGTCCTATGAAGTCTTTGAGGTTAGACGGGTGAGTTACTGCTATATCTGAATCAGCAAAGCCATTTTCAAGGAGTAATGCTTCGACCTTTCTTAAACCGTAGGGTGAATACTTAGCTCTTCCATCACCATTGCTTTCAACAGGTGGATACAGAAATCTTCTTAGGATCCAAAGAGGCACTGGGCCTTTCGCAAATCCCGCGACAAAGGCGATAAAAGGACTATTGTAATAATCGCTCATTTCAGTAGCTGAAGAAGTTAGGACGATTTTTGTTCCTGAGCTACTCGTTTTTCTTCCCTCGTAGAGGATGAAACTTGCAGAAGTTCTCAGGCACATTATTAAGGTGTGTGGTGTTACCTGCATTCATCTTCTATCGCGGCGCACGCATGCAACATGCAACAGGTTTGGAGTGTTTCTAGTCAAACTTGCCACCGGCACGGACACATTCAGCTTTTGGTCTTTTTGGCGGTTTCTTCTTCGGTTTTCTGTGTTTGCCACATCTCTTAACGCAGATCCATACACCTTCTTTGATTTCCCAGACGCAGCCGCACAAATCTCTCTTCTGCATGTGCTTCAGTCCCTAGAGCAATTGCCTTGTGCTGGCTTTTCTTTCTGCGTCAACGAAAGGCTTAATTTGTCAGCCAGTCCCTCAATGATTCGAAAGCTAGAAGGCTGTGGCACAGAATCAAACAGGCTTTCTGAGTTCATTTTTCATCATCTGATTAGACTACGTAAGCGAGATGCAATTTTACGAACTCAACCATAGTAAAGCTTTCTCATACATGTGAATGTGTCCGGAGTTTTTTCCATGTGTGCAAACTTATTTGAGGGCTTTTGCTGCTGACTGTTTGTATCGATTGAAAGAATATTTTGAGTTTTGCAAGCACTAATAAATCCTCCTTCGACCAATTTATGCTTGACGGTGATGTGCAGATATGCGAAGGGTGAAACTGCATTTCTGTTTTCCGCCAATCTACGGAATCTATGATACTGGAGCAGGGGAGATTTACATTTTCGGTGATCATGACGGTGACATCGAAGACATTCTAGGTCATGAGATCTTGCATTGGGTGGTGCAAGGCATAGCAGGAAAGGACGCAAGCCTAAGCCTGGACAATCTCCGACCAACCAGTCTAAGGCCCTAATCTCGTTCTGTTCGGTTCTCTCGCTGTCAAATGGTTTATTAGCCAAGTTTTCGAAAGGTGTTTTCCAACACAGTCCTGCAAAGATTCTGACTAGGGAATACGATGGTTTCCAATAATCCCTTCGGTGATTTCCGAGCGAATTGTGAAGAAGCCCTAGAGCAATCTTTGAAAAAACTCTATCCCTCCACACGCTTCAAATCCTTGCCTTTTGAAGTTCCACTGAAGAAAGAGTTTGGAGAGTTGGCCTCAACTGCTCTCTTTGATCTGGGAAAGAATCTAAAGATAGATCCTCGGCAGTTGGCTCAGCAAGTAGCTGACACCATTTCGGTAGAAGAGCACCCTCTTCTGAGGGCCGTGACTGTTGCGGGAGGCGGCTACGTGAACTTTCATGCTGCCTTCGATGAACTTTCCAGAACAACAATCGATTCCGTGCGAAGCCTCGACGCAGAATACGGACACGTCAAAACAGACAGACCCTTGAAACTAATTGTTGAACACACTAGCGCCAATCCAATATCTCCGCTCAGCATAGGTCAGGCTAGAAACCCGATCCTGGGAGATGCTCTTGCTCGCATTCTCAGCGCACGAGGACACCATGTCAACCGACACTTCTACGTCGACGACGTGGGTAGGCAAACAGCTGTCGTCGCGTACGGACATAGCAAGCTTCAAGATATTGCTTTTGACGGAAAACCTGACCACTACTTGGGACTCATTTACACCTTGACAAGCTGCATTATAGAAACAAACCGACTGAAACAGGAGCTGGAGAGAAACAAAGATTCAGCCTCTGAAGCAACTCAGCAGCTGCAGAAGCAACTCGATGAGTGGGTATCAATCACTGCGGTGCTAGAGCGCAAGCATCGAAGCCTTTTCAAAAGTCTCCTTCAGAGTCTGAGCAAAGATCAGAACCTAGAGAAAATCATCAGCGATTTGAATCGTGAATACGAACTCGGCGAAGAACGAGCAAAGAAGCTGATCCGAAGAGTTTGTGAGCTCTCACTAGCTGGAATAAAGGAGACACTGTCGAAAATAGACATAACCTTTGATTCATGGGATTGGGAGAGCACGTTTGCATGGAACAGCGACGTCTCCAAGGTTCTGAAAGCTTTGAAAGATACAGAGTACGTCTATCAAGAAGGCCCCGTGTTGGAATTCGACGCTGACAGAGTTGCAGATAACCTAGGTCTCAAATCCAAACTTGGCCTTGGAGAGGATTACGAGATTCCTTCTCTAACTCTAGTAAGAGCTGATGGCACAACGCTATACACTACGAGGGACATTCCTTATTCACTATGGAAATTCAAGAGAGCTGACAAAGTGATCAATGTTGTAGGATTAGAACAGCGACTCCCACAGATGCAGTTGAGGCTGGCCTTGTGGGCACTAGGACACTCCTCAAAAGCGAAGAATCTGGTGCACTTCGCTCACAACTTGGTGACATTGCCAGGTTACAAGATGTCCAGTCGCCGAGGACGTTACATAACTCTTGACCAAGTGGTTGAAGAGGCGATAAAGCGAGCCTATGAGGAAGTCGAGAAACGGTCTCCTCAACGTTCCATGAAAGAGAAAACTGCGATCTCAAAGATTGTCGGAATAGGAGCTCTCAAGTATGCCCTTGCTGAAGTCGACCCCATTAAACCTGTAGTCTTCACGTGGGACAGAGTGATAAACTTCGAGAGGAATAGTGCCCCTTACATCCAATATTCCTATGCGAGAGCTAGAAGCATTCTGAGAAAAGCAGAGAAGGTGGAGAAGCCGAATTGCGCGTTACTCGTGAAGCCAATAGAGCACGATCTCGTCCTGATACTTGCACGTTATCCTGAGGTTTTCATCGACTCTGCAGAGAACCTCAAGCCCAACTCAATAGCAGAGTATGCAAACCTCCTCGCTGACAAGTTCAACACCTTCTATAACGCCTTGCCAGCCATCAGAGCAAAGCCCAAAGAGCTGAGCGAAGCGCGAGTTGCACTTGTCGAAGCAACAAGCATCGTATTGCGAAACGCTTTGAACCTCATCGGAATCATTGCGCCCGAAAGAATGTAAGAGCTTCAAGCCTAACTGACTAGCGAAAATTCGCTATTAGCTAGTAATGTGAGTGTCAATTTGCGTCTTCATCTTTCTCTATTGAAGATCGCAATCTTAGCTTTGCCTGCCAAGACTTCAAATAGTCGGAAGGATCAAATCGCCACATTCTTATTATCTCAATGTCTTTGCTGAGTTCAACGTTTAGGCTAGGTAGTAGAAAGAAGACCCCTGTTTCGTTGTGCTTGAGCGTTTGCTCTATTCTGTTTGAGATATACTTAGTACGTTCTGCAAGATTTTCTTGCAGCAACTCTCGAATCCCAATATCCAACGGTGAATTCTTAAGCATCACAGCCCAGGACTCTGATTCACCTACAAGTATGAGGTCCTCTGTCGCCACAAGATGAGCTCCCTTCTCAACAAGTTCTTTCACTGCAAGGTAATTTTCGCTGTCAATTGAACGAAGCCTGGATAAAGCTTCTCTACCACTCTTGCAAATACCATCTCGGTAAATCCTGTTTATCTTTCCGCTTAGCCTATTCAGCCTTTCGTGTACATAACTCCAGAATTCACTAGTCTTCTCTTCGAAA
>CP070683.1:1320554-1331034 GCA_020352645.1 Candidatus Bathyarchaeota archaeon
CTTCTCGATATCTGTCCCATGCCATTCCGTAGAGGTATCCTCGAATGACGAACTCATATTTTATTGACTTCGCCTTCTTAACCAGCACTATTCGTGGATCAACAACTTCTAAGACATGGTTTGGCACTATGTCTCTCGTGAGTTTGAACCAGTAAGTTGAAAGCCGATTGAGTGCCTCGCCTTTGTGAGGTATTCCGTTGGGCAATACAACGTCGAAAGCTGAGATACGATCTGTTGACACAATGAGAAGCTTCTCTCGCAAATCATAGACATCCCTAACCTTTCCTTTCTTGAAAAGCGGAAGCGGAAGACTGGTTTTTAGGACAACGTCTAAGCTCATCTCTTTCGTCACTGTGAATTAGGAGGAGACTTTCCCAGCTTGCTTAAGCATATATTCCGCAACGTTCCTCTCGAGATCCTTGCTGAAGAGACCAAGTATTTTGACTGCTGATAAGGCAGCATTTTCAGGCTTCGGAACGTAAGCGACTGCAACTCCTTTAGGGGTCACAGTCGAAGAGAACAGTTTAGCGTAGCCATACTTCTCCGAGTCCGGTGGGCATGCAATAACTGGATACTTCGTTGAACCTGCTGCGACGCCTGACAAAGCATCAGAGAGGCCTGCAACAGTTATGAAGACTATTCTCTCCTCTTTCTTCTCAAATTTCTCGATTTCGTCCAGCAGCTTTCTTGGCCTTCGGTGAGCGGAAGCAACCACATATTCACAAGGTACATCGAAGCCTTCTTCCTGCAGGAATGATTCTATCCTTGAGGCAAAATCAGAATCTCTTTGTGAGCCCATAAGAACAACTATTTTTCCCTCTACCATGGTTGATATATTCAAGGATGCAATCACTTAAAGTTAATCACTGGCATCGGGTCATCCGCAAGTGATTGTGTGCATGGAGCACAGCAGTTGGTTACTGACAAAACCAGGCCAGTTGGGAAGTGATCAAATAGGTGGCCACTTTTTCCCAGCATCTTAAACTAGAGTGCTCACACTTTGTCACAGTTGGGCAGAAAAATGAAACTTAATACAGAGGAAAGCAGCTTCCATCAAGAAGCCAGCAGGAAATCTTCATCCTATCATTCAAGACTGTTGAGGTGCGTGCATCAAAGCTTAACTACGGTATTGACTTACATAGTCGGGAAAGGTGATTGTCATGAGCGATGATGCAAAATTTGATGAATTAAAACAGAGATTGATCGATAAATTCTTGGAGAAAAATCCTGGCTTCGCAAGTTTCCTAGGTCTACACGATCCATATGATCATCTCCTCCCCAAAGGTGACACACACCACGTCATTGAAAACCTTGAACTGCTTGAAGAATGTGTTTCACAGATGAAGAGTGATGTGAACTTCAACACTCTGAACGAGGGGAACAAGATCGACTGGCAAGTACTTGAGAAAGCGGTTGACGAGACCAAGTTTGAAGTTCACGAAATACGACAGCACGAACTAAACCCCAATGCTTTCGACGTCATTGGCAGCCTGTTCTTTGGCATGATAACCCGAGACTATGCACCGCTAGAGAAACGTGTCGAAGCAGTCGTAGCTAGACTTCAAAAGCTCCCGCAATACCTAGAGGAGTTCAGGTCAAGATTTGAGAATTCAAAACCAGTCAGATTATGGGTTGAAATAGCGATTGAATCAGCTCAGCAAATGCCTGGCCTATTCCAGTTCATCGTCAGTGTGTCAAAGGGCCAGATTTCCGAGGATTTGCATAAGAAACTAGCGGAAACCACAGCAGGTTTAATGCCGGCCTTTCAAGAACATATGAAATGGCTTGAAAACCTCAAATCAAAGACCGTTGAGAACTGGGCTTTGGGTAAGGAAAAGTTTGAAAAGCTCATTCAGCTCCGTGGACTCGGGATGACGTCCCAAGACATTCTTGAACTGGGAAGGAAATATCTTGAAAGATTGAAGGAAAAGAGAACACTTATTGCAGCGGAAATCGCACCTGGCAAGGATGTTTCAGAAGTTATGAAGAGTATTGAAAAGGATGCGCCGAAAACCTTCGAAGAGGCAATTGGGGCAACGAGAGAAGCGATGGAAGAGGCAAAACGGTTTGTCATCGAGAACAAAATCGCTGCTGTGCATGAAGAGGACAAGCTTATCGTTGAAGAGACTCCTGCGTTCATCGCTCCACTTATTCCTTTTGCGGCACTAATGATGCCTTCAAGATTTGATAAGCCAATGATAGGTGTTTACGTCGTTACTCGTCCCAAGGACTTGGCGAATCTTGGCAATCACTTGAATTATGCAAGTGTTAGAAACACAGCTGTTCATGAAGCTTACCCGGGGCATTTTCTTCAGGGTTCAATCTCTAACAGGAGCTCTCTCATTCATCTGTTCTCAGGTGGAACAGAAACTACTGAAGGCTGGGCTCATTATTGTGAGCAGATGATGATGGAACGTGGGTTTGTCAGCGGCCCGAAATCCAAACTTATGCAAGTCAATGATGGAATATGGCGGGCTGTAAGAATCATTGTTGACGTAGGTTTGTCTAGGGGTGAAATGAGTTTTGATGATGCTGTTGACATGTTGGCTAAGGAGGCTGGAATGTCAAAGGAAGCCGCAGTCGCCGAGGTAAGGCGATACACGCAGAGTCCTGGTTACCCTCTCTCTTACCTGCTTGGGAAGCACCTCATTCTAGGGTTACGGGAAGAAATCAAACGGAAGATGGGAAACAAGTACACTGACAGATTTTTCCATGACACGATCACGGCAAATGGATACTTGTCAATCACGTTGCTGAGAGCAGTGTTTGATCAGAAAATCGCTAAGCTTGAGACCTAGCTCAGTCAAAACGCTTGGAGGAGGCGTCATAAGTTATAAGGCGCTGATCCTCCACAATCTTTTCCACAATTCTCTCAACCAATTCTGGCTCAGTTGTTAGCCTACCTACGGTGTGCAGCCTTCCATCAGTATTTGAGGCTATGAGTTCCGTTACCGCGAATCCATATGTTTCCCTTCCATACATGTGAGGATTCGTATTTATCACAACAGTGTGAATTCCCTCTCTTCTAATCATCTTCGACACTGAAATCACGTCACGAACTGCCAAATCCTCATATTCCCGTACTATGATTCGTGGCTCCTCTATGGATCTGATCTCGCCTGTCTCTAAGCTTCTGAGCAGTGGTACATTGGCGCTTCCATCCGTTATGATGATCATAGCAGGTATAGTGGAAGAATCACGCCGCTTGCTTTCTTTCAGAACCTCCCAAGCCTTGAGCATTCCTGTCGCGAGAGGTGTATACCCGCTGATTTTGAGCTTCACAAGTCTGTTTGCCACAACACGAAGGTTTGTTACTGGATGCTGGGCTATGACAGCTCCAGTGTCTTTGAGGGCAACTATTCCTACACGATCTCTATAGCGATATGCATCCCCATGAAGTCTCAGAATTGCCTTCTTTATAGCGTCAATCCTGAGCATCATAGATCCGCTGAGATCTAGGACGAATATGATTGTGAGCGGTGCTTTGTAGCGTTTGACTTTTTCACGGACATCTTGAAGGCTTATGCGAATGGCTGTTTCGCTCTGTTTCATTGACTTAGGTCTTCTCGCAGCTGCTCTAATGGTGGCTGGAAGATGTATGTCTCTTGGTTTGCCGTGGGGTAGTCTCCATCCGCTGGTTCTTCCTCTTCCTGTCGTCGTTTTTGCTTCTGCTCTTTTCCCGACAAATCTGCTTGTAACATTCCCTGTTTTCTTTAGCCGAAAAGTGAATCTGGAGAATATTCCAGAGTCTTTTCTTGAACCTTTGAAGATTCTGAATAGAGAAAATCCTTTTCTGAGTTCTGGAGATCCTGCACTGTAGCTTACTGAGGGTATCCCCTTCATCTCTTTCGCGGAAACCTGCTTTCCCTCGTCTTGCTCGTCAGCTTTCAAAGGTTTGTCGCTTCTTGCCACGGCCTTCACTGTAGGCAGATTCTTGATTTGTTTTCTAAGTCTTCGCCCAAAAGCGAATATCACTTGGCCAAGATATCGGCTAATCGTGGCGAACACTCTTGAACGTCTTTTCATTTTTTCACCGTATTTCTCGAGTAAGTCCTCTAACTTCTTGGTTGATTCGCCTTTGATTGAGATGATTGCCCGTCCTTCTTTTTCTTTCTTTTTCCGTCCTTCAGCTTCTTGTTTCGCCAATTCTTCTTTCTTCTTTCCTGGCTTGTAGCCTATAGTTTTTGCAGCTGCAATGAGCGTGTCCTTTATGTCTTCAGGAGTCGCTGGCTCCAGAAACCCTCCTTCCCTCGTTCGGTGACTCAGCGCAAGTTCTGCAGCCACTAGTACATCGTCCAGAGAAGCTTGCTCCCTGCTTTCGAAAGCTGCAAGAGTCATAGCCGCTTTGCTAATGACTATGTCAGGTCTCAGACCGTCCACTTTAAGATCGAGACACGTTTGGCATATTACCTCAAGAAGCTTCTCAGGCATACCTGTGTTTTGAAGCGCTTCTTGTGTTTTGATTATCCTTCTGCGGAGCTCGTCTTGGACGGACGCATATCTCTTCAGGAATTCTTCAGGATTCGCTTCGAATCGCAGGTTTCGCCTTACAACTTCCATTCTCTCTTCCACCGATTTCAGTCGCTTCACCGTGATTGATAGAGGAAAACGATCTAAAAGCTGCGGCCGGAGTTCTCCCTCCTCAGGGTTCATTGTGCCTATGAAAATGAATCGCGATGGATGGCTAACAGATATGCCTTCTCGTTCTACAGTATTCCATCCTGTAGCAGCTGCATCTAGCAAGTCGTCTGCAATATGGTCTGGCAACAGGTTGATCTCATCAACGTAAAGTATGTTTTGGTTAGCTTCTGCTAGGATGCCGGGTTCCAACGCTTCTATGCCGTATTTTATTGCTTTCTCAATGTCTAAGCTTCCGACAACACGGTCTTCTGTGGCGCCAAGGGGAAGATCAACTACTCTCATTCCTCTCTCTTCCATAGTGAACTTTCCACTTTTTCTATACGTGTTGCCGCATTTCTCGCACATATTGGAAGGATCATTGGGGTTGCAGTTGAAGGCGCAGTTCTTCACAACTCGGATTTTTGGTAAGACGTCTCTCAAAGCCCGGACGGTTGTGGTTTTTCCTGATCCCTTCGGCCCACGAATCAGCAATCCGCCGATGCTTGGATTAACAGCGTTGATGATCATTGCAAGTTTTAGCTTGTCAAGCTCAACGATAGCCGTGAAGGGAAACAGCACTCTGCGATCCAACTATTGCTCTCCAGAATAGTGTAGGAATATGGCTTGATATAAGGTGTGGCACCGGTGTGTGCATGTGCCGAATTGGTCTCCACGAAGCTTTGCATGTGAGTCCAGCTCACGAGCATGACAAAGAGCTGTTCTAAGATTCTGCGAACATACATTTGACTGAGGCGACTAACACCGAATTGATCTGCAAGAGAAATATAGTCTAGGAACAAGCAGCTTGCTGAGAGCTAGCCTCCACCAATAGGCGGTACGATTGCGAGCTGATCGCCATCCTTCAACTTGGTGTTGAATCCTTCCATGAGATCTATGCTTCTTCCATTCACAAGTACTTGCAGGTATTCCTGCACTTTTCCCTTGTCATTGTATAAATATGTCTTGAACTCCTTTCCGTAATGAGTTGTCAGCTGCCGTAAAGCACTCTCAACAGTTGTGCCTCCCCCCTTGAACTCGATTATGTGCTCTCCTTTTCCAGTTAGTTCCCGGAGGGTTGTGAATAGTCGAATGGAGACCTTCACTCTGCGTGCGACCTCAGGATGAGTTTGCATCTCAGCAAATAAAAGCTATCTGACACCTTGGAACTCTCGTATCAACGAGTAGCAGTTTGATTGAAGATGGATAGCACGAGGTTAGAAGGCGAAACGCGCCCATCGATCTCAACTGTCAGACTTGAGACTTCTATCTTGGAGCTTGTCTTCTATGTTGCTTTGAGATCTCTCATTCCTGAGCATATTCCAGCTTAGCAGCATGGTTCTTGGATGCGAAGCTTTGACTTCATCAAGGCGTCCAACAGTTGTGTTTCTAGGAGCATTCAAGAGTAAGTTCTTGTTCTTCTCTGCTTCTTCTGCAATCTTTCGCATAGCCTCAACGAAATTGTCAAGCTCCTCCCTCTCGAAGGATTCCGTTGGCTCAATCATCAAAGCCTCTTGGACAATCGATGGGAAGTAAATGGTGGGTGCATGGATCCCGAAATCAAGAAGCCTTTTGGAGATATCCAATGCTCTCACTCTATTGTTCTTGAAGGGACTTGCGCTGATCACACCTTCATGTTTTCTGGGCACGCCTGCATCATAGGGCAGATCGTAAGCATTGATTTCGGCGATTTTTCTGAGAACATAATTGGCGTTAAGCACGGAAATCTCCGCGGCCTCTCTCAGTCCTTCAGCGCCTAAGCAAAGTATGTAAGCATAGGCTCTTATGAGGACTGCAATGTTTCCGTAGAAACTTCTCATCTTTCCTACGCTATGCGGTCGGTTGTAATCCAAGTGGTAATTCTCACCATCATAGACTATTCGAGGAATTGGAAGAAACTTCTCCAGCTCTTCTGATACGCCGATGGGTCCGGCACCTGGTCCACCCCCACCATGAGGAGTGCCAAAGGTTTTGTGGATGTTGATGTGGACTATGTCGAATCCCATGTCTCCAGGTCTCGCTTTTCCTAAGATGGCGTTCAGATTTGCTCCATCATAGTAGAGTAGTCCACCAGCTTCGTGGATAATAGCAGCAGCTTCCTCAATTCTCTTTTCGAAAATCCCTAATGTGTTTGGGTTTGTTATCATCAGGCCTGCGGTTTTTTCTGAAGCCACCGATTTTAGCACGTCAATGTCAAGGCATCCAGTTTTGGATGATGGCACGATAACAGCGTCAAAGCCAGCCATTGCAGCGCTCGCGGGATTCGTTCCATGAGCTGAGTCAGGTATGATGATTTCGGTCCGCTCAGAGATGTCTCCATTGATTTTGTGAAACTCCCTCATCATTAAAGCCCCTAGAAACTCTCCCTGTGCTCCAGCTGCTGGTTGAAGAGAGACCTTGCTGGTTCCAGTAATCTCAGCGAGCCAAACGCCTAGAGAATGAAGAATCTCGAGAATTCCCTGAACAGATCTTTCGTCTTGATAAGGGTGCAAACATGCAATCTTGGGCAAACTGGCGAGTGCATCATTTATTTTGGGATTGTACTTCATCGTGCAACTGCCAAGGGGATAAAGCCCCAGATCGACTCCATAATTCATCTGAGAAAGCCTTGTGAAGTGCCGAACAACCTCAACCTCTGACACTTCAGGCAATTCAGGAGGAATGCGACGATGCATATCGCGAGGCAGAAGATCACGAGGGTCGTCCATCTCATGCTTGAGTGAGCTTTCAACCCGGGGCACGACGTATCCTCTTCTACCCGCGTGACTAAGCTCCAAGATTAGTGGCTCGTCCCACTTCGCTTGCTTGAAATCCTTCATTGGCTTCCACCTCGGTTGAGAATCTCCGACAAAACTGTTGCCAGCCCTTCAATCTGGGCCTCTGAATGAATCTCCGTGACGCAGTACAACGCTGTTTGGCCGAGCTCAGGGAATTCATTTGAAACGTCTTTTCCGCCATGAAAATCTTGCTCTAGCAGTTTTCCATTAACGTCCTCGACACTCATTGTAGCAAGATTTACTGTGAACTCTTGGAAATGGGATGCTTCGAAGATAGGAGCCTTCAATCCTTCAATCTCTGATAAGCGCTTGATCGCATAGTTGGCCTTGAGCACGATTGCCTCTCCCAACTCCTTTAACCCGAGAGGTCCTAGAAGGGACAAATATACTGCAGATGCGACTGCACATAGCGACTCGTTTGTGCATATGTTTGATGTAGCTCTTTCTCGACGAATATGTTGCTCACGGGCTTGAAGCACCATGCAAAATCCCTTACTGCTTTTGTCCTGACTGGTTGTCATGCCGATTATACGTCCAGGCATCTGGCGAATTATTGCCGTGTCGCCACGACAAGCGAAAACGCCGAGCAATGGCCCCCCGTAATTGGTCGCGTTTCCAAGGGGTTGACCTTCGCCGATTACGATATCAGCGCGATAATCTCCTGGAGGTTTTAGTAGTCCTAGAGAAACAGGATTAACACCTACAATGAGAAGGGCTCCGTGTTTGTGGGCGATTTCAGCGATTTGCCTTCCATGGGTTTCGATGAATCCTAGGTAAGAAGGGTTCTCAATGTATACCGCTGCTGTTCCGTCGGAGATTTTTGCTTCCAAATCATCGAGATCCAATTGACCTGTCTCTTTTTGATAGTCCACTTCGAGAATTCGCATTCCAGATGGTTCTGCGTATGTCTTCAAAGTTGCTAGACGTTCAGGATGGATGATTTTTGGAACCAGAATTTCTGGTGAGCCAGTAAGACGCATAGCCATTCTCGCAGCTTCTCCAAGCGAGGACGCCCAGTCGTAAAGGGAGCTGTTTGCTACGTCCATCCCTGTGAGCTCACAAATCATGCTCTGATACTCAAAAAGGGCTTGAAGCATACCTTGCGAAATTTCTGGTTGATAAGGCGTGTATGATGTGAGAAGTTCAGTTCTGTGAATAATGTTATTGACAGGCTCAGGCACATAGTGGGGCCAACAACCTGCGCCTAGAAAGATAGGCATGTCTTTCCAAGTCTTGTTCTTCGCTAGAAGTGATTCTACATGGCGTCGGACTTCATACTCAGATTTGGAACTGGGCAGTTTCAACCGTTGCTTAAGTAGAAGATGATCAGGGATATCTGCGTATAATTCATCGATTCTCTTCAAACCAATTGCTTTTAGCATGGCTCTTTTTATCTCGTCTTTCGAGTTGGGTATGTAAGGATGTGCAAATGACTCGGTCAATTGTCCGCACCTGCAAGAGAAATATCAATTCTTACAACTATGTCATTAAGTTTTTCAAGCAACTCCTGAGAAAGCAAAGCGAAATCTAAGTGATCACATTCACGCTACCCTATAGCTCTGCAGCAGCACTCAGCGTGTGCACGTGTTGTTTGTTCAATGGATTTGAAGGTCAACTCTTAAATTTGGTTTCTCTTCATTATCAATGGGATGAAGGCTAGGATGAAGGACTACGCTAAGCTTCTTGAACGGGCTAAATCCAGGCTTCCTGAGGAGAAGACGACAGGTAAGCGGTTTGAGATTCCTAGGGTGCGCTCTAGAGTAATTGGCATGAAAACGATAATTCATAACTTCAAGGAAATCGCGGATGCTCTGAATCGTGAGCCTCGGCACCTGATGAAGTTTCTGTCGAATGAGATGGCTACTGCAGGTTCGCTTGAAGAGACTCGGGCGAATTTCCAAGGGAGGTTTCGTTTTGACACTTTCGAGCGGCTGATGAGGATTTATACAGACAACTTCGTCATGTGTCCAGTTTGCAGGCGACCAGACACGCAGATTGTGAGGGAGAAGCGCCTGTCTTTTATAGTGTGTGCAGCATGCGGCGCGAGATCCTCTGTAAAACCCGTTTAGGTGTCAGAAGCGGAAGACCTTGGATGTCTATGTAAACCTGCGGAGAATGGGCAATTCAGTCCTTCTGGCAGTGTGTGATGCTGACTTGCTAGGTCGGACGCTAAAAGAAGATAAGTTTGCATTCCATGTGAGCGAGAAATTTTACAAAGGATCGTTAGTGAGCCTTGAAGAAGCGGTGGAATTGGTGTGGCAATGCAACGTGGTCAACATGGTTGGACGAACCATTGTGAAGAAGGCTTTGGAAAAGGGCTTGGTTCATCCCGATGCTGTCTTAGAAATCAACGGTATTCCCCATGCTCAGATTGTGAAGCTGTAGCTAGAATCTATTTAAGAAAGTGTTACCCCTTAGACAACGAGACAAGGCTTTGACTGCAGTTTGTTTGAGGGAAGAGAAGCTGAACGAGATACGGTTCGTAAGGAAGCTATTCTAGCCATTCGATGGGGGAAGGTTCGAGGTGGCTTATCGGAAACGTGTGAACAAGAAACTTGAGCGGCAGGAGAAGAGATATGAAACTGAGCAGCTGCTGAAAGAGAAAAGAAGCGAAGAATACGAGGTCTTGGAAGAGGTTTTCGACAAGTCCACTTTGATGACTGTTTATGAGTTGCTGAACAAAGGCGTGATAGATGAAATTCACGGGGTCGTGAAGGCTGGGAAAGAAGCGAGAATATACTGGGGGAAAGACAAAGAGGGAAAGGAGCTAGCTATAAAAATCTACTTGACGATTGCGGCTGAGTTCAAGAAGGGGAAACTTCAGTACATTGATGGGGATCCCAGGTTTAAACATGTCAAACGCAAAACCCAGTCATTGGTCTATGCATGGGCCCTAAAAGAGTTCAAGAACCTCAAGTTGGCTCTCAAGGCGAGGGTTAGAGTTCCAAAGCCGATAGCAATAAAGAAAAACGTGCTTGTAATGCAGTTTATTGGCAAGAATGGTGATCCCGCCCCTGAGCTAAGAGAACTGCCCCCTAAAGACCCTGATGCTGTTTACTACAAGCTTTTGGAATATGTGAAAAGGA
>CP070683.1:1331134-1342855 GCA_020352645.1 Candidatus Bathyarchaeota archaeon
AAATGGGTCGAATCAGCGTGGAGCTCTCAGATGAACTGGAAAGGAAGCTTAGGTTCAAGACCATCGAGAGATTTGGCGGGAGAAAGGGTGACCTATCCAGAGCCGTCGAGGAAGCTGTGAAAAAATGGGTTGGCAAAGAAAAATAGGAAGTCTGTGAAAAAGCCAAGCGTTGGGAAACTCCTGAAAGCAGCCTGATTCCATGTTCAAATGTTGAATACTCAGCAAGATTAGGGCAATTGGAGACACACCTTACTCTACTTACGAATGTAGCTGGACAAACCTTTTGAAAACCAACCATCAACGAAAGTCTATTTCAAATATGGAAGTGAAGATCGACTTATGTCTGGAAAAGTAATCTTAGTAGATAATGCTGGGTGGGGAGAACTGATATTGGGTGTAGTAATCGGCGCCCTCAACCTCAACCTACAAGACCCCAGATACATGGAACGCAGGATCCCGATCTCATCCTTCCAGTCACCAAACTTCGAAAAAAAAGAGTACTTAGATGACACAGTGAAAATCGCCAATAAGATCGTTCAGGTTATGCAGCTTGATGTGGGAGCCACCTTCAAAGTATGCTCGGGATATGTTCTTTCCAGTATACGTGAATACTTGAGAGGACGGGGATTCAGAGTGGAAGAAGTAGAGGTCATTGGTGAACTGCAGGAAAAGGTTGAACGGGGCTACATAAGATGGTGCAAGGAGATGGGAGTTCCGGCAGAAAGACTGGAAGACAAAGAACGTTTCTGGATATTTCTAGAATGGGTTTCAGAAAGACCTGAGCTAAGAGAAAAACTCGTGAAGACGGGATGGAGAAGCTGGAAGAAGAAATGGCGAGAAAAAGCATTCCGGAGAGCAGCATAACATGTTAAGAACGAGAAGGATCTTCGAAAAGAACCGTAGCAGATTCGAGATCATAGCAGAGATTCTCAGGAACTTGCGGGTACCAATTTGTTGGACCAACATTATGTCTCACTGCAATATCAGCTCAAGACAATCAGGGAGATACTTCGATTTATTAAGATCAAGTGGTTTTATCCAGAAGCAGGTGGCAGCCGGAAAAGTGACGTATCAGAGAACAGACGCTGGTCGAGAATTTCTGAAACACTACAACAAAATAGTTTTGTTACTTGATCCTAGCGTTGCTCCGCCTGTCCAAATATAGCAATGCAGAGAGCTCACTGAAAGGATAGAAACAAGAGAGAGGATAAGAACTTCCGCGGTATCATAATTCCGAGACAACACAGAACAGAAATTTCACAAATTCCAAGATTAGGCATCGTAGTCTTTCTTGGGTATTTGCCCACTTGTCTAATGAATCCCAACTTTCATCCGTGGCCTTTACATAATCCTCGGTGGAAAGCCTGCGTTTCCCTTTGCGCTCGGATTCCCACCCAGCAGCAAGATCCTTGGTCTGGTGAAATAGGTCAACAATTCGTCTACGATACGCAGTTATTCTCTCAGCTACAGAAGGATTGTGCTCCTTGGCATAATCTCCAACTATGAAGAGACGCTTCAGATTAGCCCAGTGTACTTCTGCGGTCCCGAACCATTTGCGAAGTGGGTAGAAGCAGTCCTTGTCCCCATAAAGCATTTCTAGTTCGTCCAGAATCTTTGCGTCTTTAGCCCTCATAGAAGGCTATTTGGGCTGGTCAGAGTAAAAGCCTTTTTCACATACTAGACGGGCCTTGTGGAAGCTCCTTCCATTAACTGTGTACACCATACAAGCGTTGAAGATGGATGAGTGGAATCTAGATACAATGTTCGCGTTGCGAAACATGCTGTGAAGGAACTAAAATGATGCTTTCACACACGGACATTGAACGTTTAAAGAGGTTAAGCCATAATAGGCTGAAGTGGTGCGATACATAAGCATGCTATGTCAGGCTAAAAACACCATGGACTTTGCATTTCTATGATGTCGAGGAATATTGCGGACGAATCTATGGGCACAGATCTGTAGGATGTCGGACTTATCCAGTAGTCAATAACGTAGTGCACATACGAAGGTTAATAAGAGGAGGTAGTTTGATACGGGTAGCAGTTAGGCGCTTTCTGAAAAGGGTAGAACGGTAACGACGGTTTTGCTTTTTTTCCGACTAAATCTAGCTGACAAGTCAAGTGAGGTGATACAATGTCTTATTCATACAGTGGAAGAAGAGGATTTGGATTCAACCGAAATCAACCTGTTGAAGTCGATAAAGAATATGAAGCCAGGATCGAGGAAATTAGCACAAGAGGCGACGGCATCGCGAAAATCGAAGGATTCGTCATATTTGTGCCGAACACCAAACAAGGAGAACAAGTCAAATTCAAGGTAACGAGAGTTGGAAACAGATTCGCTATTGGTGAGTTAGTGCAAGCTTAACCCAATCGTTTCCAGAATTGAAAAAGCAAAAGAACCCGGGCAGGAAGGAGGTGTATTGATGTCAGAAAAGGAAAAGAATAGAAGCGAAGAATCTGAAGTTGAAAACAAAGTAGTAAAGGAAAAAAAGGGTGAGAGCCCCAAAACGTCTTCCAAAGCTAGCAAAAAGCAGAATGTAGTTTACATCGGAAATAAGCCTCCAATGAACTATGTCATGGCAGTCATCACCGCTTTTAACATGGGTAACGGAACAGAAGTTACATTAAAGGCTCGTGGCCGTGCAATAAGCACAGCGGTTGACGTCGCTGAAATCACTCGAAACCGATTCTTGAAAGATGCTAAGATGTTCGCTATTTCAATTGGAACTGAAGAGATTACCCCGAGAGAAGGCGGCAACCCAAGAAACGTCTCGACGATGGAAATCAGTCTCAAGCAATAGGTGCTCGAGACGTCTGAAGCCACCTCTTCGCCATTTGGTCATTAGGTGTTGTCAGATTGGTTTGCAGGGTTTTATCCGAAAGGAGAGGTTTAAGCTGCTGCTGCACCCTTGCTATCATCGGATATATTTGAGAAGGTTATTCTTTCACACTTTATGTGCCGCAGCAACCTTGACTCTCTTTGGCCTTCTCAGTTTCTTCTTTTCCTATCTTCTTCTTTTCTTCCATTATTTCACCTCCTGACACATTTGCTGATCGTATGAACAAGGGACAAGCCCAAGTACATACCTGCTACTGAGAAACGCGATTAACCCGATATCTTCTCTGAGCAAATTATCTCTCTAGTCCTTTTGTAGAAGAAATGGATTTCCATTTTGCCAGTATCATTGTCTTTAATGAACCGCATTCTCACAGAGTCTAATCCTTTGCCTGCTCCTTCAAAGACAAACAAGTCTTCTGTCAATGGAGTCAGTTTCCTTTTTGGGCAGATTTCGGATTCAACCACAATGTCGTCAATCTTTTGGCACTTATGTCATGGTTTGAATCCCTGGACTTGTACGCTGGCGATTTTCGCAATAAGACAGCAATTACCTGAGGTTCTTTCGGAGACGATTGCGACATTTCTGAAGCCTACTCTTTTTATGAGCGCCAAGTATTGATCTTTCTCGAGCGCGCCTGCTACACACCCTGCCCACGCTTCAAGGCTCTGCTTGACCTCTTCAGACAATTCTCCTTCCGTAACTATATCCGAAATCATGATTCGTCCGCCAGGTTTGAGAACTCTGTAAGCCTCTTGGAAAACTCTTTCCTTGTCTGGAGCTAAGTTGATGACACAATTGCTGATTATTATGTCTATGGAATTATCCTCAATTGGAAGGCCCTCTATATCT
Source organism: Candidatus Bathyarchaeota archaeon (assembly GCA_020352645.1). Lineage (GTDB taxonomy): Archaea > Thermoproteota > Bathyarchaeia > Bathyarchaeales > SOJC01. Next base: position 1,334,827 of record CP070683.1, read on the forward strand.
CCAAGTTTGAACTCCACATTCCCGTAACCGTGTTTTGCCGCAGTCTCTTTTGCCTTTTTCACCATTTCTTCAGTCATGTCTACCCCTATAACCTTTCCTTGGGATCCGACTCTTTTTGCGGCTAGAAAAGCGTCAATTCCACCACCTGAACCTAGATCAAGGACTGTTTCTCCTTCCTTCAGGCTTGCTAATGCCACAGGATTCCCACAACCTAGGCCCATGTTGGAGTTCTCTGGAACTCTTTTCAAGTCTTCCTCAGTATATCGGAGATTAAGTGCTTTATCCGTAGATGTTGATCTGCAGCAGGATATCGCTTCCATAGCGATTTTGCCATATCTCTTTCTCACAAAGTTCTTGATTTCTTTCTGTTGCATAATCAACTCACTTCCTTGGCTTGCCAACGATTTTCAACGGGTTTCTCGAATGACAATTCTCGCTTAGGATAGTTGATGGTGACTTGATAGTCTTTCATGAAGGTGTAGCCTAAAACGCCATCAAGAGGTTCTCTAACTCCGTCTGAAAGCGCCTGTAAGTCTTGCACACCGACTTCAACGTCAGTGGACTTGGCTTCGCCCACTTGAATAGACTTGACCTTCGACAGAATCATGGTTGTACCTGCAAAAAAACCGCTCAGAGCTCTCTTTTCGCCCCTCAATATCTCGTGCAGACCAAAAGTCTGTCCCATCTGCTTTGTCACAATGGTCCTGGTTGCGCCTGTGTCAACTAAGAAGTTGAAAGGTCCCTTTCCGTTAAGTTCGGTATCGACAACAATGAAACCTGCGTTGCTGACTAGCCTGAATTTTGTCGGCAATCTGCATTCTTCTCTTGGCTCTTCAAAGGACAGCTCCTTGTGTGGGTAGTCAATGACTACTTCGTAGTCCTGCATGAACGGTGAACCAATTATCCCATCTAGCCGAGTGCCTGTCTCTTCGGACAGCTGTGAAAGATTCCCTAGAGTAACTGGTACTTTGCTCTTGCTTACTCCGCCCACTTGTACTGAGCCGACAGCTATCACTTTGCCTGAGCAACAGCCACTTGTTGTGGAGTTTGAGTTTTGAGGTATTCCTATAGCTTCAGCGGCCTCTTGCCCAACAACTGTCACGCTTGATGCAGTGTCGACGATGAACTTGAATGGCCCTTTACCGTTCAGTCTCGTCTCAATGACGACCAATGGAGCTTTGCTAGAGAATTCAAACCTCATGCACAGCACTTCGACTTCTTCTGTTAGCCTCCTTAATCGAGTCTTAGCTCTTTTCCGTAAGTCTCAGCAAAGCAGATCTCTTCTAAAGGCTTTCTCGGTTTAGGCTGAGGGGTTTCATTCGGTGTTCCTATTGCCACGAGAACAACAATGTCAAAGTAATCTGGTATTTCCAGTGACTTTCTAACCTCGTCTTCCCATGGTTTCGGTCTTGATTTGTAGTTTGCAATCCAACAAGTTCCATAGCCTAAAGCAGTTGCTGCCAACACAAGGTGTTCCGTAGCTATCATAGGATCATGTGTTGTCCAGACAGATTTTCCACAACATCCACTTCTACCATCTCCAAGAACCATGACTATTGCATTTGCCTCAGAAATGAAACTTTGTGTGGAAGGCTTCGCGAGAAGTCCTTTGGTTCTCTCGTCTTCTACAATGATGAATCGCCATGGTTGGTTGTTGTTCGCGGAGGGCGCAAGCCGAGCGGCGTCGAGCATCTTCTTCAGATGATCTCTTGGGATTCTGTGCGCTTTGTATCTACGTATGGCTCTTCTCATTCTGATGACTTCAAATAGATCATTTGCTAATGGACTTTTTTCAGCGATTCTCTTCATTTTGTCACCCATCTTTCTCTACTACCAGTGAGTAGTAGAATACTTTATAAACGTTCTCTGCCACATTCTCATTAGAAAGGCGAAGAGAATTTGGAGAAAATAGACCCGTCTGCAAAGGAAAATCTCATATCAGAATTCAGAATGTTGAGGCTCTCAGCACCAGCATCCAAAGCATACTTAGCGCTGTTGCCTAAATCCAACGTTTCCGCAAGCGTTCTCTGCAAGGAAACCGGGATTCCTGACTCCAAGATATACTATGCTCTAAGTGAGCTCTCAAAAAAGGGAATGATAATTGTCCAAAATGGAACGCCAAACACCTACAAAGCTATTCATCCAAGAGAAGCTGTGGGCAATCTGAAACAACTAATGTCTGAAAATCTCAGCAAGCAACTTAGGCGGGCGGATAATCTTGCAGTTACTCTCTCGCCAATCTTTGAGAGCGTTGAAGGAAAAGAGGAAATCGACCTAGCCTACATAATCCGTGGACAGAGAAACATCGCCAGAAGGATGAAGGATTTAGTTGACTCTGCCAAAAAGGAGATCTTGGTTCTAATATCAGAGGAATACCTATGGGATCGGCTGAGTTTATCCCTTGCGAAAGTTGATGACAGCATCGAAGTCAAAACTGCCATCCCCCGAAAACTCCAGAATATGTCTCAGAAAGAGACGACTCTATTCAAGACTTTAGAATGCCCAATTAATGTGGTCATGTCTGACATGGAAATGCTTATCACAGTATCTAGCTGGGAAAACGAAGTTGCAGTAATGACCAATGACAAAGCATTGATGACTATGTCCATGGAATACTACGAGAACCCAAAGTGCTGCAAATGCGCATGAATCGGGTATATAACAGTTCCCGACGCAAAATGACATAAAGATCGATCGAGGGCTGCCGATTTCCGTTGCGTCTTAGGACGTATAAAGGGACTGGATGAACACGCGCGTGTCTATGTTCTTACCCACGCCTTTGGACGCGGAGATCTAAGGCTCACGATGACATTTTTCTTACGTTTAGGTCTGCGCTTGGAGAAGCATGCACGACAATAAGCTGGTTTGTCCGTCTTAGGCTTGAAGGGCACCATAGCGTTCTTACCGCAATCGGTGCATTTTATCTCAAACATAGTTCTTTGGGACAGGAAAAACACCACTGTTAGCTTTCTATTGAGCACGTACGCGTGCCAACTGCGAACCTGCTTCCGACCCTTGTTACTCTGAACTTGACGTGTTCTCCTTGGTCAGTGTTCGGCACAAATATGACGAATCCTTCGATTCTTGCGATGCCATCGCCCCTTCTGGTTATCTCCTCAATTTCAGCTTCATATTCTTTGTCAACTTCAACAGGTTTCTTCACGTTAAATCTAGGTCGTCCACTACTTTGCCACTTTTTTTCTTGAATATATGAATACGACATTCTACCATCTTATTCTGTTAGTCAGCCAGAATCGCTTTGACACAAAAAGTAAAAACGTAGTAAGCGTTCTACCCTTTTCCGAAAGCCTCTAACTGCTTAGCCAGTAATACACAAACGCCCCTTATTAATCCTTATACTCACGCAAGATATTCATAAGCAAGCTCTAGACCTATGGCACCATTGACGCTTCAGAAGAAGAGAAGAAACAGCTTGCCATATTTGCTTGTCTCATTCAATTCTTCTAAGTTCGAAGATTACTGGTCTCAGTCCGTCAGTACAGCAGGAAACCGAGGTTCCTTCCTCCTTCATCCAAGGAAAATTGCCACCATACATCAATGTAACTATTTTCTTGTATAGATCGTTCCAAGCCCAATGGCAGAAACCCTCTGGCATGTCACCCTTTTCGCCTACGATAAATTCTTGCCCTTCCCTAAACACGTTGCAGGCCTCTATTATTTGTCCCATCGGAGCGTTGTCTCCGAAGATCTGCCTTGTATCTGTTCTCTTCAAGACTGTTATCTTCAGTTTTCCATTCTCAACCAAAATATCACCGCCATGACATCTCTTGGCAGGTTTATCGATATTAACCTACGGCTTCTCCGTTCTGTTTTCTAAACCCGTTCACAGCACCCGCCTCTAATCAGCATTTGATGCACTTGGTGTCTTCTTTGTATATATTCTCTAAGTCTTGTATCGGGATTTCTAAGCTTCTTCAAGAACGTTCTAGTGCAGGTGACCGAAGGAGTTGAGCTATGTTAGAATATCTTCTCAGAAATTCTTGCCCGTTATTGGTGGTCTGGTATACGATGGATCCAGTGTAGATCTTTCTCTGAATGAGAGCTCTTTTCCTGAGGAAACTTAAGTAATGCTTCAATTGGTTGAAACTTAGGTTGCATTCGTGCGTGATGTCGTTTTCCTGGCTGGTCTTCTTGCATGCGCCGAAATATCAGCAAAAATCCTTATTTTACTTCTTCTCTTTCCAGCACCACTCATGTGGATCAAGCCATATTCTCTCTTAGGAATCATTTTTAGAGGTTCTAATTCGAACGAATTTCCTTTTTCTTGATGTCCATCTACTTGTTCTCTTCTTGAAAACGTCAATCGCTCCCTTCTTTATCAAGCCAGGGATGGCACCGCTCATTCCTTTTGGCACGCTAGACGTCAGCAGTTCCCCCTGTCCTTTGATGAAATCGTAAACCTCTTTCTCGAATTCCGTCAGTTTTTCAGGCATTCCTAGAACACCTGACGGACCATTTTCTCTTCATAGGGTACAGCAGGATTAGATTTTGAACCTGTCATCTTACAACGCCATGTTTTCGCAGTCTTTCTCTCAGGGTTATGAGATCCAAGCCCTCAAAAAATCCTATTCTCTCGATAATCTCTGTGGCTTCGCGTACATATATCTCATGCGTGAAATCTGCTATCTGGGATGCCAACAATTCTCACCTCCAACAATCTCAATCGTCTGAGGCGGCACCTCGCCAAAGCAGACGCTGGCAAAGAAGCTCTTCTCAGAATTCTCAAGCGGCCCGATCGTGCAACTGCTGTTCTCCAATTACTCTGCCTCCTCACTACGTGACTGCAAAAGCCAGTCCGCAACCGAATTGGCTTTTTCTTCCCCGATTTGGTAAAATGTTCGCCCTATATCATAGACAAATAAGAGAATTCCCCCCAGGGCAATATACGTTGTAAGAATCTGCAGCCAGTTTCCAGTGCCACCCAAGTTACTGAAGAATGGAGATACTGCGGCCGCTACCAAAATGATGGCAACTATGATCGTCAAATCCTTTAGGACCCTTCTGCCGGATGAACATTCCTCTCGGCTTAAGTGCTTCAGAAACCACTCAACTGTCTTATCACCTAAGACCAAAGCGTCAAACAGCGCTCGCACCAGAAAAACACCTGCGACCAATACCAACATAACCCACGTTAGAAACCGACCAACCTCACTCACACCCTCAAGAATTGAAGGAATAAAGAGTCCCGCTCCCCAGAAAACCAGAGCTAACGCCATGCTAATGGCAAATCTTGGAAGTCTGTAACCAGCTTCTTCTTTAACATAGTTCACACTAATCTACTCCACATATGCCTTAAATTGGCACTTATCCGCCGACCCCGTGTATGTACCACCGTTATAATGCAGATACACATGTACTGAGATCTAACAGCTCGAGGTCAAGCAACTGGTCACTTATTCTCACCACATGTTATAAACATTGTGCGAGCGATTCAGTTAGACCTCAAGGAGTTGACAGAGAAACGTATGCAGCTTATACACTGTCAAGCAAAATAAACTTCAGTTGATTACTATTTCTGTGCTCCAGGATGTCAAAAAGCGTTCGAGGCAAATCCGCAAAAGTACGTCAAATGAGAGCACAAGCACGGAGAATGGGCATACGAGGGAAACACTAGCCTCAAGGGAAGAAAGCGGCAAATGCACGCGATATGTAGTTTGCCAACGCGGCAACATCGACTACCGGTAGCCTTTTCATTCCACCGTTCGAGCTTATATCAGTGATTGTTCAGCCTGGCATGAAGGGCAGAAGTAAGACGCCCCACCTAGGTACTGAATCTTTTTTATCGGCGTCCCACATTCACGGCAAGGGTATCCTACAACTTTACTGTGGAGTATCCGTTGATATCCGCCCTTTTTGTTGTACAGATCACGTTCACTGTCCCGACCGCCAAGTTTTACGATCTCTTTGAGGGTGCGCTTAATTGCTTGATAGAGCTTCTCTCCTTCTTCATTCGACAAACTTGTCATCTGGCGTTTGGGGTGTATTTTTGCCCTATAGAGGATGTCCTGTAAACAGCCGTTGCCTACTCCCAAGATTCCAGGCTCACTGACGATGAAGTATTTGGCACTCACGCGTTTATTCTCTGGCAACTCATTAAGCAAGCTTCTGAAGTAGGCAAAGGTGAATTCGTCATCAAGGGGAGATATCTGGTTATTCTTAAGGTGTGGATGACTGGCCACCTGTGACTGTTCGAGAAGTCGAACCTCACCCCATCCAGAGACGGTTACTGTTAAGTGTGTGTCATCCTGAAAACTCAGTAGGAGCTGATGTTTTTGGGGAAGTGTTTTTTCACTGGTGTGACAAAGTATGTGCTCTCCTCCACAGCCCAAGCTGAGCACATAACCAGGATCTAAGTCAACCAGAATCAGTGAACCATTGGCTCTTGCAACACCTATTGTCTTCTCTCTAACAATCGCTGCAAATTCGTCATTTGAATGCTTTCCTGTAAACGCGAACTTGTGGGGTGAACTCCCGCGCACACCAGAACTGATTCGTTTGCCCTTCAGTTCTTTCTGAATCTGCCCGGCAATAGTGACAGCTTCAGGCAATTCAATCAAAGTCATCGCGACTCGGATATGTGTCGATGCTTGCTTTTCTTTTGGTCACCCTTTCCGGATTTCCTCAAGAGTTTCCTTTGCCTTTGGGGCTCGCTCATGGAACTTTCCGAGTTTCTCGCACGCATAATCTATACAATGAGCACAGTTCTCTACTTCTTTTTCTGTGCCGCATTTTCTTATCTCGCATGTACTCCAATAGTTGATGTGTCGTCCGCTTCTATCTATGCAACCGTGACAATCTACTTCTTCCGGCTTGATTTTCCATTCCTCGGCGATCGCTGTCTTTTTCGCGTCATCGTTCTCTTTTGTGGCAACGAGTGCTTTACAGTCTGAACAGTTTATTCCACAAAACGCGATCATCCTATTCATCAGAAGACCCATGGTCAGTTACTCAGGAGTCTGTAATAAGCTTGCCCACGGGGAAAGTCAATCGGTGTATTGAGGGCTAATCGACCTGAAGTTGAGACTATTGTACGCCCCCGCTACAAGTTTGTGCTTGCTCTTCTCGCTTTCAGATAAGTCCGGATCTCATCTGTACGCAAGCCACTATAGAGTCTCTCGGTGAACAATTTCTTCTATTGATCTTCTTCCTCGCAATGAAGGGGCTTTCGAAGGGTGGCCAATGGGGACTATCGCGATCGGTCTGATGTAGGGAGGTGTGTTTACCGCCTTTCTCACCATTTCCTCTCTGAAGGCTCCAACCCAACAGGCGCCGAGACCCATGGCGTAGGCTGCAAGCAACATGTTTTCCGTTGCTGCAGCTGTGTCCTGAATGCAGTAGAGATGTTTTCCACGGCTTCCATATCCTCTTTCTGAACGCACTTCATTGGCGCAGACCACTATCACAACAGGCGCTTGTTCTATGAAGGACTGATTCAACGCTGCAACTGAAAGCTCCCGCTTGATCGAATGGTCTTTTACTATGACAAATTCCCAAGGTTGAATGTTGCCCGCTGAAGGGGCATGTCTTGCAAAGTCAACGAGCTTTCTAATTTGCGCTTCAGACACTGACTTCTTTTCAAAGGCACGAATGCTTCTCCGGTTTCTTATTGCTTCAAAGACGTTCACATATCAGCCTCCTCAACCCACAAGATACACTGTGATCCAACGTTAAAAGCAGAACTCACATTATGTCGTCACAATTCGCAGCCTTCCGCGCTAGTGGAGACAGAGCCAGCTCCTGCACGGGAGAGCGGAAAAAGAGAGCGAGTTTCATAAACAGCATCACCGTTACCCTTGGCGAACTCTGCTGGCGCGTATTCGATACTCGTTCTAGGCAATCATAAACCACTTAGGGGAGGACACCCTTCTGCTCTCTCCAAGCCAGTAGTTCTTTCTCTTCAACACCACCAGTTATAGTGATGAACGCTTGTTCCAAAGTCTTCGTCTTGGTCTGAGCCAGAATCTCATCTACCGAACCTAATGCAACAAGCCGTCCTTGATTGATGATG
>CP070683.1:1342955-1437121 GCA_020352645.1 Candidatus Bathyarchaeota archaeon
GGAACCTTTTGCTTCAGGAATCTTTCAACTCCCCACTTTACTGTCATTGTTGACATGGGGCAACCAGCGCAGGATCCTTTGAGCTTGACCTTTACGGTCCCGCCTTCAATTCCTACAAGTTCTATGTCTCCACCGTCAGCCTGCAAGTTGGGCTTTATCTCATCTATCGCTCTTTCAACTTTCTCTCGGATGTCTTCTTTCATTTGTGATCGATTAATGAATAAAAGTAGGAATTCATAAAGCTTCCCTATAGGGCGTTGACAGATACTCTTGTTGATTTTTTCCATCTTACCCAAGAGTTTCGCAGACCATCCGAGGATGCAAAGCTTCTTCTAATGCTTCATATATAGACAAGGCGATTCAAGGAGGATTGCCGTGTCAATTCATAGTAAGCTTATCTTAGGTCTTTCAGAGAAGCTTAAGTCTGCATCAAAATCATCAAATGCTGAGGCTGCCGTCGCTGTTCTATTGCGGTCAGTAGGGAAGAATAGCAAGATCCTCCTTGTCAGAAGAACTGAGAACCCTCTAGATTTGTGGTCAGGGCAAATCGCGTTTCCTGGAGGAAAGCGCGATCCAGAAGATCGGAATCTGAAAGAAACCGTCATGCGAGAAACTTTCGAAGAAACAAGGATAAATCTTAGTGACGCACGCTTTCTAGGTTCATTGGATGATATGAGATCAACATTGAAACCGACATTAGGTGTATCTCCATTTGTGTTCCTGCTAGAGCGAGAGCCTGAGATAGGGCTCAACAGCGAATTGGAAGCTTTCATGTGGGTCTTGCTATATGAATTGAGGAAAAGCTAGGGAACAAGAATGTCCCCCGCCGGGATGGTTGCTTCCTACTTCTCTGAAGGAAATCTCATTTGGGGGCTAACTTATAGGATCCTGCGAAACTTCTTTGAAACGTTAAATGCAGTGTCGTGAAGGTTGCACTTCAGCGGAAGTTTGCTACTTCATCTGCGCAGGCGCTATTTAGTTTCTTCCAGAATCTGAATTAACTCTGACAATCTGCTAATTTCATACTTCGGAGTCATATTTGGACTTGATGGTTCTTCAGTTTTGAACTTGCCTTTTCTAATTCTCGCGGAAACTATTGACAATTGATTAGCGCTCGATATGTCTGTGTCAAGTTTGTTCCCAACGAACAATGTTTCTTTAGGAGTGACCTTCAGCTGGCTCAGGATTTTCTTGAAGAGTTTGATTGTAACTCGGTCTTCACCTATCTCCTCTGAAGTGATCAAGTGGTGAAAAAGATGTTGTATCCCCAGCTGTGTGAGTTTCTGCCATTGTTTTACGGCCAGTCCTTCTGATATGGCGCCTAGGGTGTAGCCAGATTCTCTTAGTTTCAACAGAACTGGCACAGTGTCTGGATATGGCTTTAGATACGCTGCACTTGTTTCTCGATATGCGATTACTCCAGCGGCTATCACTCTTGGGTTCCACTTTAAGCCTAGGCGTTCTAATAGTCTGTCAAAATGTCTGTTATAGTTCGGACCATACTCTTTGACTATCTCTTCTAAAGAATCATACGTGTTTTGAAGATCTGCTGGAAGGCCTGCTTCAATCATTGCTTTGATAGAATTTAGTCTTGCCATGTTGATCTGCATCGTGGCGTCATAAAGTGTATCTTCAATGTTGAAGAGTACACATTTGATTCTCATCACTTTACCACCTTCCCTAGTTTCTCTGGTTTATCCGGATTTAAGTTGCGTGCTATTGAGCTATAATAAGCAAACAATTGGAGTGGGATTACATATAATATCGGGGAGAGAATTCTCGGAAATCCTGTTGGGATCTCAACGACATTCGTTGAAAACTTGACTAGATCTTCTTTTCTATCAGAGATGGAAATCAAAGGCGCCCCAAAGCCAGCCATTTTCTTCATTAAGGTCTTGTGCCTTTCCACCTCATCTTCTGTAGCTATGAAGATTATCGGGGTCCCTCCATCGATAAGTTGAATTGGCCCATGCAAGAACTCTCGACTGGCAAATCCCTCTGAAAACAAGTTACAAGCTTCCTTGAATTTCAAAGCCCCCTCTAAGGCAGTTGCATAATTTGGACCACTGCCCAGAAGGAAGAAATAATTGACATGCTTGAAGCTGTGGGCAAGATCATACATCTTCCTGTCAGTAAGAGCTACCGTCTCACGTACAAAACGGGGAGAATTTTCCAGCGTATTCCTCAATGCTTTCATTTTCTCAGACTTTGGCCATCGAAGAGTGGAGATTTCATGGGCAAGCATGAACAGAGCTGTCAGCTGAGCGGTGTAGCTTTTTGTAGCTGTCACCGCTCTCTCTTCGCCAGCGTACGTCAGAAGTAGAAAGTCAGCTTTTGTTGCAAGCGGACTTTCAGGCGTATTCGTGAGAGCGGCAGTGTCGATTCGTCTTTCTGCAGCGGCTTCAGCGGCTTCAAGGATGTCTGAACTCTCACCCGATTGTGATATTGCCAGGAGCAAGGATTTCTTTGGAATAGATGATGGAAGCCAATTTCTAAACTCAGAAGCTGGAACTATGCTGGTAAGAAGGCCCGCCAAGCCTGAAAGCGCGTAAGTGCCTGCCAAACCAGCGTGATAGCTCGTTCCACTGCCGACAACATATATCATTTCATAGTTACCGCTAACAACCGCTTCTGCAGTACGCCTTACCTGTATACATGCTTTGTTGAGTGTTTCTTGAATTGCTGAGGGTTGCTCATGTATTTCACGAATCATATTGTGCGGGAATCGCTCTTGAATCACTATCTCCATCTCTCTTTAGGGCGGTGAGTGCAACACTTCAGTTCGATCTTTCAGCTCATCAATGTTCTCGACTATTTTCTTCACGCCTGTAACAACATCAGTCAAATCGTCTTCAGTTAGTGTATGGTAAACAGGAAGAAGAAGATCCTGAGATGAAAGCTTTTCCGCCTTAGGGCAGAGCCCTTTCTCATAGATAAGCTTCCCGCCATAGAGTGGATTATCAAAAGGGAATGTCGTGTCACCGTAACCAGCTTTTAGCTTGAATACATCTTGCAGATGAACAGGTATAGGGCAATAGCCTTCAGCTTTTACGCCTTCAGCCAAGAGCGCCCTGGCAAAATCATCCCTAGAAACCCCCATCTCTCTCTGAAGCACCAAGGCACCATATGCCCAATAGACATGTTTTCCATGTGGCGATTCGAATGGCGGCCTAATTCCACTAATGTTCTCCAAGCTTTTAGTTAAGTATTTAGCGTTTCTTCGCCTTCGCTCTATGAAGCCGTCCAATCTTCTCAGCTGGCTTATTCCCATTGAAGCTTGTACTGCAGTCATTCGGTAATTGTAGCCTATCCCCCAATACACGTTGTGAGCGGGAACCTGGGGGTAAGGCGAGGTTGTGGCGCGACAGTGATTGGCTATCGATCTGACCTTCTGGGCCAACTCTCCATTATCAGTGACAACCATACCACCTTCTCCGCCAGTTGTCATGTGTTTGTTCAAATAGAAACTGAAGCATCCTAAATCACCGAAGGTTCCTACTTTGTTCCCCCTATATTCAGCGCCAATAGCCTGAGCACAATCTTCTACCACTACCACGTTATGCTTCTCTGCGATTCTCACAATTGAATCCATTTCAGCCGGTTGCCCGAGCATGTGAACAGCCACCACAGCTTTTGTCTTGGGTGTGATCTTCTTCTCAAACTCCCTAGGGTCCAAGTTGTATGTGCTTGGATCAATATCTGCGAAATTCGGCACAGCCGACTGGTGCAATATAGCATTCGCTGTTGCCACAAAAGTATACGGCGGAAGGATAACATCATTGGCAGGTCCTGTGCTGGCTGCTGCAAGAGCAACATGCAATGCTGCGGTTCCTGAATTGACTGCTATTGCGTGTTTAGTCTCAATATACTCCGCAAAAGACTCCTCGAAGTCATTCACTTTCTTACTCACAAGCTGAGAAAGGCGTTTTGAACTCAGAACTTCTGAAATCGCCTCTATATCTTCCTTTTCCACGTCCGCTTCAACTGGGACAAATGACAGAACCTCTTCTCTTATCGGTTCCCCACCGTTGATGGCAAGAACTCCTTTGGTCATTGAAGGTCCCTCACCAGTTTACGCTTACCAATAATAGCGAATATTAAGATTTTCGTCAACGCTGACCAATGAACACTCTGACCCTTATGGTATAGTGTGTGGCTGAGTCACGTTGCTCTCCTAGGAGCGGTGATCTCCGACCTTCTTCGGAAAGATCAAGCTTTAAATATATGACGCAAGTCATATGAAACCTAGGCGATCACCTTCATGAAACCAACTGAGCTAACCTCGAAACTACAAGGGATCGTGGGTCAAAAATTCGTTTCGGATGACTTCGCCGTGCGTTGGAGTTACTCAATGGATTCAAACATATTTGATAGCATAAATCCTACGCCACCTGCGATAGTGGTTAGACCTGCCAATATAGAGGAATTGCAGAAAATTTTGTTTTTAGCTTCTAAAACGACGACACCTGTTTATGTCCGTGGAGGAGGCACTGACGCTGGAGGTAGCAGGGGTGAGAGGATACTAGAATCAATACTAATCGACACTACGCGTATGAACAAAATCATAGAAGTCGATGAGGCCTCTCAGACGGTGACTGTCGAGGCAGGAATAACTTGGGGCAAGCTCAATAAGGAAGTTGAAGAGCGTGGTTGGAGACTAGGATTCAAAGGCCCCTACTCAGGCTATTCCTCGACAGTAGGAGGAAGCATCTCTGTTCAAAGCAACGGGTATGGCAGCGCTAGATATGGGGTCTGCGCAGAGGATCTGATGAATCTGAAGGTTCTGTTGCCAGATGGTCAGATACTGCAAACGGGATCTGCCGTAAATCCAGCAGCTAGAAGATTCTACCGATACTGCATAGGTCCTGATTTGGCGGGCATCTTTGTTGGTTCAGGTGGATGCTTTGGTGTAATAGCAGAAGTGACCTTGCGAATGTATCCAAAATCTGTTAAAGCCGCTTTTGGTGCTTATGGTTTCAAAGACTATGAGTCCTGCCAAGCATGCTACTACCGCTGGTTGAAAACGAGGGAGGCAGACCACATTGCATGGTTTGCTGAAGATGGCTTGGAAGTGAACGCGCCAGAGCTTTCAGAGGACGGCTATATCTCATTATTGACCTTCGCTGTAGAAGATCAGACTCCAGAACTTGTAGACGCTCGGAGGAGATTACTTGAGGATATCGCAAAGGAAGAAGGAGGGGAGGCGCTTGATAGTGAGAAATATGCTAAAGGGGATTGGGTTTACAGATTCGAGCTGCTGCCTCGATGGGCCGCCAAAATCGGCCAGTGGCAATGGAATTGTCACATGATCCCTGCTGGTGATGCACTGGACGATTTGAAGGACATCTTGAGCCTCCTCAAGGCGTTCAAGAGCGAAATCGCGAAGTATGGGGTGAAGCATTCAACGGTGAGCATAGCTCATAAGAATGCGGGTCATGTTTCAACTTCCCTATATTATGATCAAAGCAACCCCGAAGTAGTCAGCTTTGTGAAAGAATTAAGTGACAAATATGCCGAGAGGGCAATAACTAAGAATGGAGGATGCAATTACTGGATAGGTAAGATGTGGTATCCCTACACTATCATGAGAAACCCTGTTTATCGAGAAACGTTGACAAGAATTAAGAAAGCTATTGATCCAAGCAACATCATGAATCCAGGCGGTTTGGCTCTGCCAACAGATCTGGGATAGGAAGTGTGAGTGTGGCTTCAAAGCGAATCTTGAAAAGAAGGAAAGGAAGCAGAAGCCTAAGCGACTACAAGGATGATGTCTATCTCTGTGCAAGATGTGGATATTGTAGGGACATGATAAGAGCCAGAGACAAGACAGCTCAAGTCTGCCCTATCCGTGAGAACACCGGCGGTTTTGAATCATATACGGCAAGGGGAAGAAACATAATCGCTAGGGGAATTCTAGAGGGAAAGGTCGTGCCTTCAAGTCTCTCAACGGAGTTCATAGATTCATTATATGCTTGCACTTTGTGTGGGAGCTGCCAGGAGCATTGTCTAGCACTTGACGAAAGAAGCTGGAGCAGATTTCCCGATAACAAGTTTTCAGATCACAAAATCGACATATTAGGGATAAACGAAGCAATGAGAAGTGCGATTGTGGAGAAGGGAGTTCCCCCTGGAACCATCCGTCAGGTTTTGCGAAACTTGAGCTTGCATGGAAACGCTGAAGGCCTGCCTCGTTCACAAAGAGACGCATATGCAGAACAGTTCGGCTTTCCTGTCAAGAGAGCAAAGGACGAGAGGTGCAAGACTCTGCTCTACCCAGGATCTGTTGCAAGTTACAGTGAGAGAAGCCAGCGTACCATAAGAGCCATTGCTGTGATTCTTCGAGGCGCTGAAACAGACTTTTGTATTCTTGGAAGTGAGGAAGAAGACAGCGGCGCGGATGCGCTCAGACTGGGCGAAACAGGGCTCTTTGAGGAGCTTGCTCAACGCAATATTCAGCTTCTAAAGAAATACGGGATCAAGCAAATCATCTGCCTCTCGCCACACGACTTTGACACATTTCAGAATGATTACCCAGTTTTTCTCGGAGAACAGTGGACTGAACTGAAAATCAAGGTTCAACATTATGCTGAAACGCTACTGAATCTCCTTCGCAACAACAAGATCCATCCAGAGAGAAGATTCAGCAAAATGGTCACTTACCAAGATCCATGCTATTTGGGGAGAATAAACGGTCTCTATAATGCGCCTCGTGAAATACTTAGAAGAGTGACTGATCTTGCAGAGATGAAGCTTACACGTCACAATTCATTCTGCTGCGGTGGCGGTGGGGGAGGACTGTGGCATGATCCTCTAGATAAACCAAGGTTGGAAACGGAAAGGGCGAAACAGGCTTGTGCAACTGGTGCTGAAATAGTGGCGGTAGCCTGTCCAACATGCGCAAAGATGCTCGAGACTGGGCTGAGTTCAATTCCGCAATGCAAAATGCAAGTAATGGACATTGCTGAAATATTGCTCGAAACGATGAGTTTTATAAACGAACCCGCTAGCCTTTAATCGGAGTTAAAGCTAGATGAAAAGACTTGGAGTGGGATTTGCAGGAACAGGTTGGGTAGTCAACACATACCATATTAAAGCTTTCAATGGTGTGAGAAACGCGGATATTACTGCCGTTTGTGACTTGCAGGAACAAAGGGCAAAGACAACCGCAGCTTTGTGCAAGGAAATCGGCGTGGGCAATCCCAAGGTATATACTGACGTTGCGGAAATGGCACGAGACTCTGAAGTTGACGCTATCTGGATAACAGTCCCGAATTTCGCTCGAACAACCGTGACGCAATCAATAACCGAAGAGGTGATCCAGGGAAAGGCTGAACTAATGGGGATAGCTTGCGAAAAACCGTTGGCGCGAAATGTGGATGAAGCTAAACTTATGTTGAGGATGGCAGAGAGCGCAGGTCTCAATCACGGTTACTTGGAGAATCAGGTCTTTATGCCCACTCTCGTTAGAGGCAGAGACATCATTTGGAGAAGAGGCGCAAGTATTGCAGGCCGCCCACATGTTGCAAGATGCTCCGAAGAGCACGGCGGCCCACACGAAGCTTGGTTCTGGGATGCTTCGCGTCAGGGCGGAGGTGCGGTCAATGATATGCTCTGTCACAGTATTGAAGCTTCGAGGTTTTTACTGACCGATCCAAATGAAGAGAAGTATGCTCTGACCCCACGTACAGTCTCAGCTGAGATTGCCGTATTGAAATGGAGCAGGCCAAAATACGTGGAGAAACTGAAGGAGTTTACTAGAGGGCAAATCGACTACTCCAAGAGACCTGCTGAAGATATGGGTAGAGCATGCGTAGTTTATGAAGCTCAAGATGGAGAGCTGGCCATCAGTGAGCTGTCAACTTCTTGGAGTTTTGTACCTGGAGAGCGAATCTTCTTCGAATTGCTAGGACCCGAATATTACATGCAGATTGATACACTCAATCCGGAGATGAAAGTTTTCTTTAGCCGCGAAATCAAAGGTTCAAGCGGAGAAGATCTCGTGGAGAAACAGGCAGCTGAACAAGGTTTCATGCCAGTCTTGCCCAACGAAATCTCAACTTATGGATATGTGAACGAGCATCGGCATATGGTCGACAGCTTCTTGAAAGGTACTGTGCCCCGAGAAACATGGCAGGATGGTTTTCTTGTAGTTAAGCTTCTGATGGCATGCTACATGTCTGCTGAAAAGGGGAAAAGACTAAGCTTTCCCCCAATGGGTCTAGAGGGTTTTATTCCCAAAGTTGCAGCAGGAACATGGGCAGCAAGAGACATTGTAAATGCCAGTTCTGAATGACTCTTGAAGAAACGTGACGAACCAATGTCACGATTCCAATGGTGAATTGCGATGAAAAATAGAAAGCACGCAATAGGAATAGACTTGGGAGGAACTTGGATGAGAGCGGCAATCTTCAGCAGAGAAGGTGCTCTCATCAGCAAAAGAAAGGAAAAAGTGGAAACCAGAAACAAAGAGTCGATAACCCAGCAAATAGTAGCTTTGACGGTTACTCTCTGTCAGCAAAACAAGGTTGAAATTGAGAATCTGGTTGGAATAGGAATCGCGTCCACTGGACCCTTAGACATCGAAAAAGGAGAACTTGTCAAACCTGTAAACTTGCCCTTTGACAGCGTGCCTTTGAAAGAGCCAATCGAAGAGCAACTACACATACCAACTTTCTTGGTGAATGATTGTACGGGCGCCGTCCTAGGCGAAAAAAAGTTTGGGGCGGGGAAAGGTATCGATAATCTTGTTTATGTGACTATCGGGACTGGAATAGGCGGCGGAGCAATAGTTGATGCTAATCTCCTCTTGGGAAAAGATGGAGACGCTGTTGAGATTGGCCACTTGACAATCGACTATGAAGGCAGACTTAAATGTGGGTGCGGAAAACGTGGCCACTGGGAAGCATACTGCTCGGGGAAAAACATCCCGAACTTCGTGAGAATGAGAAGCAAGGAAGTAGGGCAGAAGACACTCGGAAAAAGTATGCTACATTCAAAGCAGGGAAATGGCCTGCCAAATCTATCTTCAGAAGCATTGTTTGACGCTGCGAAAAGGGGCGACGAGTTTTCATTTCAGCTTGTCAATGAAATAGGCCTTCTGAACTCAATCGGCTTTGCCAACGTGATAAATGCATATGACCCATCGCTGATTACAGTAGGGGGAACCGTGACTTTGATGAACGAGAGATTCATCCTTTATCCAGTCAAGAAGCATGTCAAGGAATATACTGTTAATAGAATCCCGGAAATAGTCGTAACTCCACTTGGTCAAGATGTAGGGGTGTATGGTGCCGCTGCAGCGGCAATAGAATTCACGTCACCATGATCCTGAGAATGATCATGGATTCAATATGACCTTTACCACGTCTTCCGCTCCTTTGTCTATTAGCTTCAAAGCCTGCTGAAGCTGCTCAAGAGGCATTACGTGGGTTATAAGTGTCTTCAAATCTATTTTTTCGCTAGAAGCCAGATCTATTGCCAAACGATAATCAAGCTCGCCGACTGTTCTGAAACTTGCCTTAATCTCCAACTCCTTGCTGAAGACCTGCGCCATATCAATACAAGCCGGCTTCAAGTGAAAGCCAAACACTAGAAGTCGGCCACCCGGCTTGATGGTTTTAATGGCCTGAGCTGCCACAATTGGCGTTCCGACAGCATCAATGGCAACGTCGAATCCTTTCTGACCGCTCAAGTCACTCACTCTCTCTGAGAGATTCTCCTTTGAAGCATTTACTGTATAATCGGCCCCTAGTTTCCTTGACATGACAAGCCTAGATTCCTGAATATCGCAAGCGACAAGCTGGTCTACACCGGCTAACTTTGAAAGCTGTGTTAATAGCAGCCCCGCTGGTCCTTGACCAATAATGACCACAGATTCGCCAACAGAGAATTCAGCTCTTTTCATTCCATGGATTGCACAAGCGAGCAGATCAATCAGCGCTGCTTCATCATATGGCACGTTTTCAGGCAATCTATAGCAATATCTGACGGGAATCGCAAGATATTCTGAATAAGCTAAATCAATCTCCTTAGGATCTTCGCAAAGTTCTTGTTTGCCGGCTATGCAATACGGACATATTCCACATGGAAGAGCATAGAGGGGACCAGGTACAACTCTTTCTCCAACGTGTGTCTTGTCCACATTGTTTCCAACTTCTACAACTTCACCTGAGCACTCATGTCCAGGTTTCCCTGGTGGAAGAGGATATTCAATCTCTGGGATTTCCCCTTTTAGGAAGTGGAGATCAGTTGCGTTGCAGATTGCGGCAGATTCGATCCTTATTAGTACATCATTGTCTCGGATTTCTGGAATGGATGTGTTTCTAACAGATATCCTGTGGGGCGCTTCAAATACGATAGACTTCATATCCGGAATTTCCCCGTAGACATTTTAAGCGTTCTGGAAGAATGCAATCGACATGACTAATCTTGGAGTTCGAAGAGGTTCAGTTTCATAAGATGATCATCCCTGTTTTCGAGTCAAAAAGATGAGCTTTCTCTTTGTTCGGCAAAAGCCATACCGTTTCTCCTGCGCTCAAATCCTGAGACGGAGTGGTTATCACGATTATTGATGCCTCTCCTGCTGACAGGTGAACCTGGAGTTCTCTTCCCACTGGCTCGATAACTTCAACCTTAGCTTTAATTGCTTCCTTCGTCGGTCTCTTCACAATGTCGATATCTTCAGGTCGTACACCGAGCGTCAGATCTGTAGTTTGGGCTTTCTCCAATGTTTCCTTAGTTTCATCCGAGAGTTCCAGTTGAAAACTTCCAAAATCTACTGTTAGTTTTCCATCTTTTCGCGTTTCGGTAGCCCCTTCAAACATGTTCATAGCTGGACTTCCAATAAAGCCACCTATGAATGCATTCTTCGGATTGTTGTAGATACTTGATGGAGTACCTTCTTGTTGAAGAAGTCCATTGTCCATGATTGCAATCCTATCCCCCATACTCATAGCTTCTAGTTGGTCGTGAGTTACATAGACTGTTGTTGCTTTGACTTTCTCGTGAAGTTTTTTCAGCTCCGCTCTCATGTGCACCCTGAGCTTAGCGTCTAGATTGCTTAGCGGCTCATCCATTAGGAAGATATCAGGATTCCTTATGATGGCTCGACCCAAGGCCACTCTCTGACGTTGCCCTCCACTTAGTTCTTTAGGTTTTCTATTCAGCAAAGTCTGAATTTCCAGCAACGCTGCTACATTATTCACTCTTTCAGCAATCTCCTCTTTAGGTGTTTTTCGAATCTTTAGGGGAAACGCAATATTATCAAAAACAGACATGTATGGATATATGGCGTAGCTTTGAAAGACCATCGCTACATTTCTGTCTTTGGGAGGGAGGTCATTTACTTGTCTGTCTCCAATGTAGATTGCTCCAGAATCTGGGCTTTCTAACCCTGCAATCATCCTGAGCGTTGTGGTTTTACCACAACCTGAGGGCCCAAGCAACACCATGAATTCTTTGTCTTTTATTTCGAGGGTAAGATCTTCTACTGCAATGACTTCGCCGAACTTTTTCGTAACCTTTTCTAGAGTAACTTCCATTGCATCGTCTCTCTATCTACTCATGATAGATGATTTTGTTCTCGCTAAAAAGCTTAGCCTAAAGGTCAATTCCAATAGCCTTCTATAGCGCAGAGTGAGATTGAGCAGCTTGAGGCAGCTATTTGTTTAGCCGAGTTCCGCTAGTTTCCAAACTTTGTCTAGAGCTTTCTCCAATATCCGTGTAGCTTCGGGGGCCGTTTTGTTCTCCAGTTTCTTGCTGAAAGGTTCTGGAGTGACTGGGCCTTTGTAACCTAACTCCTTGAGCGTAGTAAGAAAACTTACCAGATCGATGATCCCTGTTTCGCCTGGCAAGCAGCGCACTGTATCGATTTGACGATCTAAAGGGGTGTTTATTGGGGCGTCGTTGACGTGAACATAAATGACTTCTTTAACACTCAGTTGCTTTAGGTCGTCTACTGTCCCTTCTGATGTATACCAATGCCAAGAGTCAAGGAGTAGTCCTACGTTCTTTGCCCCTAATGCGTCGCACAACTCCAGCATACCCTGCAGGGTATGTATGAAATCATATCTGTGATCAGCACGGAAGGTCTTGGTGCCGACAAATTCTAACGCCAACTGGCAATTGTAGGTTTCTAAGATTCGAGCTATGGGCTGAAGTCGCTGAACGTGCCACGCGTAGTTCTCTTTGAAGGAACGAGTGTCAGAATACGGCAGGACCCAAGTATATGCCCTGGTACAGTTAAGCTCTTGGCTTAAAGCAGCGAGGCTCTGCAAATGCTTGAGATCTGTTTGATAGATGTTATCATCTTCTCCTTTCCAACTGGTCGGTAGATCCCAGCCACCAAGCTGCAAATCAAAGCTATGGATAATCGCTTTCATAGTCTCAAGAAGCCCATTTTTCGCGAAAGCTGAGATTTCACCTATGTCAATGTCGATCCCTTGGAAGTTTGAAGCTCTAGCAAGACTTGCCGTTTTGTATAAGTCACAATTTTCACCTATGTTGGCTGCCTGTGCATTTAGATTCTTGAACATGAACGATCAACCTCACTAGATCACTTCGGACCTTTGAATCTTCGCTTTCAGTCTAAGAAGAAACATCATCGCAGGGGCAGTTGGACTCTTTTTCCAGTTCTCATTGATTCGTAGGATGCTAAGACTATTTCTATTACAGCCCTTCCATCTTCTCCAGAGACGATTGGCTTTCTGTCTTGCAGGATTGATTCGATGAAATGTTCGATCTTCTTTCTTTGGAAAGACATGATTTCACCCGTTGATGAGGGGAAATCTAGATTTATTGGGCCAGCAAAACTTTGTGGAATTTTAGTCTCGCTATAGACTGTTACTGGTGAGGAAGATGGACTGATGAATATTCCTCCTTCGGTTCCAAGAATCTCTGCTCGGAGATCATACTTCTTTGCTTGCAGGCTGTAGGTCCAGCTTACATCAAGTTCCCCTAGGGCTCCAGCTTTGAAGGTTAGTAAGACAAGTGCGTTGTCTTCACCATCTATTCCTCGTACGATGTTTCCTCCAATTGCGCACACACTTGAGACGTCACCTAGAAACCATCTTAGAAGATCTATGAAGTGGACACCTGCATCCATTAGACAGCCTCCGCCGACCTTGCTTGTGTCGAAGAACCAATCTGAGACAGCTGGCCAGAATTCATAAGGGCCTGCATAAGCTGCGTGATATCTGATCTGGAAAACTTTCCCGAGCACTTCTTCATCAAGCAGCTTCTTCACTCTCTCATTGACAGGTTCAAACCTTGAGTTTACCCCAATCATCAGTTTAACTTTGGCCTTGGTGCACGCCGAAATAATCTTGTCACATTCTTTCAATGAAGGAGCCATGGGTTTTTCGAGAAGTATATGTTTGCCTGCAGCAGCAGCTGCAGTTGCATGATCGTGGTGAAGGAAATTAGGTGTACAAATACTTACTGCTTTTATATCGTCTCTCTCCAAGAGTTCCTTATAATCGGTGAGCCAGTTCTCTACTCCGAACTTGTGAGCCATGGTTTTTGCTCTTTCTGCATTTGTGTCACACACTGCAATCAGTTTGGCTTCAGCAAGATCTCTGTAAGCGGGCAGATGAACGATTTCGGCGATTGCTCCAGCCCCAATTACACCGACACCAATCTGCAATTTGACACCTAGAAACGAGAGTCTGTAATTCCCATATATCTCTTTGGCGGATAATGGTGTGCACTTTTGTGTAATTCATGGTGCTGCTGGGATCTTGGCTTCCTGAATTCGCCTTCTGTTTTCGTTAGCCAAGAAGGTTTCTGAGCCTTTCTGATATTACTTGCGTTGCGGTCCGGGGTTACCCTTAAAAGTCTCTGAAAGCATTTTTTGTTGAGTGCCGTCTAATGGTGGAGATCCAGACGATTACTAGCAAAGCGATTGGGGTCATGCTGGTAATTCCCGCCATTGCGCTATTAACCCTTGTCTGCTTCTTCCCTCTTGCCCAGAATGTCGAACTAAGTTTTCACTCATGGCACCTTGCGATTGGAGCTCCAAAAACATTCGTTGGACTGGCAAACTTTGAGCGTCTCATTTTTTCCTCTGTTTTTCATACGGTGCTTCTGAATACGGTAACTTTCACGGCGATCAGTGTTCCTTTAGAATTAGGTGCTGGGCTTGGTCTAGCTTTGCTTCTTAGCAGGAAGTTTAGAGGAAGGGATGCAGTTTTGGCGGTGATTTCACTGCCAATGCTAGTGGCTCCGGTTGCTGTAGGCCTCGTCTGGAAGTGGTTCTACGCGCTTGATTATGGCATGCTGAACCCGTTGTTAGGGGTGTTTGGCGTGCCTCCCGTGAATTGGTTGGCTGATCCTTCAATAGCTCTGCTTTCAGTGACGGTTGCCGACGCGTGGACCATGACACCCTTTATGATGCTCTTCTGCTATGCTGGGCTTCAGATGATCCCAAGAGATCGTTACGAAGTAGCTGCCATTGATGGGGCTTCAGGGTTGCAGAAGTTCAGATATGTTACCCTTCCATCAATCAAAGGCATTCTTGTCATGGGCCTGATGATAAGAGCTATAGATGCTTTCACAAGACTATTCGATTTAGTGTATGTTCTAACGGGAGGTGGTCCAGCGTTTTCCACCGAGGTTTTGCCTATATACACATTCAGGACTGGTCTCAGGCACTTCAGGATAGGAATGGGATCAGCTCTGTCGATACTAACCTTGGCAATAACAGTTGTTTTCGTCTACGTTTTGTGGAAACTTACACGGAGATAAGACCATGGATTTAGTATCAAAGCTGAGCATCAAGAAAAGTCTTCGGAGAATTCTACTGCTCATCCTAGTTGTCTTTGCCCTCATTGTTGTGCTTTTGCCACTTTATTGGACTTTCTCCACATCTTTTAAAGAGTCTAGAGCGATTCTTCACATTCCACCAGAATTCTTCCCTAGAAGAATAATTTTCCATAATTACGTAGAGATTTTCAGCATAATACCGTTCGCATCGCTCCTGCTTAACAGTTTTGCCGTTACTGGAATAACGTCTGGTGTCTCATTGATACTGGGCAGCATTGCTGCCTATGGTCTTTCTCGCTATGAGTTTCCAGGAAGCCGAGGTATCTTCGGCTTGATAGTCGGAACCCGCATGATCCCTCCCATTGCATACATTATTCCACTTTTCCTCTTAGTTTCAAATCTGAGGTTGATCGACACCGTATTAGGACTAGTTCTAGCTCATACTTCCATCACATTGCCCTTCACGATCTGGATTATGAAGGGTTTCTTTGATGAGCTACCCCGAGATTTCGAGGAAGCTGCTATGGTTGACGGTCTATCTAGATTGGGTGCAATGAGAGTTGCCTTACGTCTTGCTCTGCCAGGACTATTTGTCGCCCTGATCTTTGTGTTTGTTGAGTCTTGGAACGAATTCATGTTTGCGGTCACAATCACGAGAAATGCTGCTAAGACAGCGCCCGTCGGGCTGGTGGGGCTACTTCAATATCCCTACAGACAGCCTTGGGGTGAATTGACTGCTGGTCTGCTGATTTATACCTTACCTATCTTTGCGATTGCGTACTTCTTTGAAAAATATGTTGCAAAGATATACGTTTTAGGAGTTCTTAAATAGCTTCTACTATGTTGATGCTCGCTCCGTTGATGAAGCTGACTCAGAAGCTGATAACTGACACTGCAAAGTGGCGACGAAAAAAAAGAGAGAGAATGTTTGGATCTACGCGCCGACTATATACGCTATGTCTTCATAAAGGGCGTCCATCGCAGCTTGAGGTGTTGACTCACCAGTTAGTGCTTGGTGAACCCGCTTCATCATTGCATCGTTGATCTCGATCGATCTGGGATCCCTGATAGGAGGAATGATTTGTTTTACACGTCCGAAACTGTCCCACACAACGTCAAGCCATGGTGCTTCTGAGATTCTAGGATCATCCAGCACTTGGCTTCTACTGGGGGCTTTAGGTGTTGCATAGCAAACCTCTGTTGCGATCTCCGGGCTCGCTACCCATTCAACGAATTGCCAAACAAGGTCTTTCTTTGGAGTGTCCAGTATTGAAATGCCCATTATGTCTGGTGGTTCGGAGAACGGTCTCATTGCAATTCCCATTTCTCCGACAACTTGTGAGGCTTCAGGGTCATCCAACATACCGATGATGTAGGTCCACTGATCAGCCATTATGCACTTCCCTTCAAGGATCGCAATTTCACCTTCAAACGTTCCGTCCACAAGCATTGTAGGCTGTGCGTGCTGACTCAGGTCCACTAGGTATTGTAAGGCCTCTACAGTTTCACTGCTGTTTGCTGGGATGTCTCCTGTGTCAGGATCGTAGAATCCGCCGCCGAAATCAGCTACCATGGGTGGGAAGATTGTGTAAAGCGCCCCTCCCATCTCAATCTTGCCTTGCAGGTGAATTGGGTACATTCCACCTGGTCCTAGTCCGTCAACTGTGTCGTCTTCAACCTTATCCCAGAACTCAGCAACCTGCATCAGCTCTTCGGGAGTCTCAGGCACTTTTAACTCCTCACCGGGGTACATATTTTCATATTCCGTTTGGTAGTTTGTATCTTCGAAGTAGGGCTCGTAATAATAGAGAATGAGTGCTCCATTCCATAACCCAGGTAGATAGTAGAGCTTCTCGTCGATTTCGATTACGTCCAGCTGGTCTGCGTAGAAACCGTCATCCAAAAGCCCCTGTCTGGTTCTGTACTCATATAGATCAATCAGTTTGCCTGTTGCAGCAAGAGTAGGCAGTTCTATGGAATACATTACTGTACCGTCAATCTTGGGTTCGTCAGATAACATCTCCAGCATAAGCCTGACTATTATTTGATCTCTGGGAATTGTCTCTAGCACTACATCGATTCCTGTATCATCTTCAAAGTCGGATAGACGCGCTTCCATGACGTCAAACTCTGGGCCTTCAGTCCAAGCTATCGTGATCTTCTTCTCAACAGGTCCTGCAGGCTGGCCCATGTACCAGTAGACAGCGATTGCAGCAATTACTATGATGATTATTATGATGGCTGCCCAAACTGTCATTGCTACAGCTTTTACTTTCGACATACTCTCACCTATACGATTTGTTTCTTCACTCGTTCATTTAACTCGTTTTTAATTTAAGTCTTATGACACAATTGAGTCGATAAAGCCACCGCTCAAGCTGGATATGAGCTAAAGGTTGTAGAAGAATTAGACGTGAGGTGTGCCTTACATGATTCAGGATTGATACTCGAGGTAGGGTGTTGTAGCAAGGCTGATCAGATTTTCATCACACAGCTCTTGTTCTGCAGATCATTGTTGACAGCTTGGAACCTCATCGGTAGTACTAACTACTAAGAGCATTTGTCGATTATGATTTCGACTTCATAGAGCTTTTCACTTGAAGTATATGAATCTCTTTCAGATGTTCATGCGCGGGAAATCTGTCTGCAGAGTAATCTTTGTTGCAATTACAGCACTGTTTCTTGCTTCAGCACTTTGCAGGCTGATCTACTCGCAGAACTACGAGCAAACATATTTCTTAGCTACGGAACAGTCTACTCATCAAATCAGTCTCTCAGTTACTCACCAATTATATGAGTATTATCTGCAGAAAGATCATCAGTTGACTTTGGACGATTTCGCTAGTTTCGTAACTCCTTATGCATTCGCACAAGTAGCGATTGAAGTCACCAGCCTTTTTGAAGAGGAGGAGGATTTTGTCAATGCTATCCTGATGATATGTCATCAAATCGAATATCAGGTGACTGATGAACCGAAATATCCCGTTGAAACAATCATCGATAATAGAGGAGACTGTGATCTGCTTTCTTATGTTGCAGCGTCCATTATACTTGCCCACGATGTTGACGTCATTCTGCTCTACTACGAGCATGAAAGCCATATGAACATAGGCGTAAACCTACCAGACCCGCCTCAAGATGTGCGTTCAACTGCTTCGTACATCGAATACAACGGGTCTAGATACTATGTGGCTGAGTGTACTGGTGACGACTGGCAAAATGGATGGAGGGTTGGTGAATGCCCCCCGGAGCTGGAGCAAGCTAGTGTCGCAGTTATAGCGCTTGAAGACTGTGAGCTTATCGCCCCGGGTCAAGTTTCTGCCAGTCTAGGGGCGCTAACGCCTTCAACCTTGACGGTTGAGGTCTCACCTAGATTCATTGTTGAGGGAAATACCGTGGAAATCAGTGGACAAGTCCGCCCCTCAGTTAGTGACGGGGAAGTAGCTATTTACGCTTTAACGAATGGAAACTGGGAGATTGTAGG
The DNA here is from genome assembly GCA_020352645.1 of Candidatus Bathyarchaeota archaeon. Taxonomy (GTDB): domain Archaea; phylum Thermoproteota; class Bathyarchaeia; order Bathyarchaeales; family SOJC01. The sequence continues at coordinate 1,361,200 of CP070683.1, forward strand.
CACGGCAACACTGGATTTGGAAGGGCGCTTCAGCTTTTCATGGAGACCAGCATTTTGGGGACAACACTATTTGAAAGCATCATGGTCCGGAGATTCTGAATATGCTGGAGCAGACAGCACGGTAGTCTCTATCTATGTGCTGCCAGAAACGACTCTCCTTATCGGAGGCATTATCGTTATCGTAGCAGTTTCAATTCTCATACTCCTATTGTATAAAGCAACCCATTCAGAGAAAGCGCTTACATTAGAAGAGAACCCTGTTGTCACCGGCCCGAATTGAGGTTCTAGAGTTTCGGAAGAAAGCGCATGTACAAGATGAGCGTAGCGGAAGCCCGCACACATCAAACCTGACTTCAAACTCGAAGCATAGGACCATTGCATAGCAAGAACCTATTTATAGGTCCAGCTAACTTCGAACGAAAGATGGTGTTCGTGTTGAGCTGGCCTACCGATGAAGATCTGGGGATGCTTCGCAGAATGCCAAAAGGCAAGCTACTCAAGCTTTTCTTCTTACATATCAAGAATTTGTGGAGAGTTGATGGTCTTTATTTTCTAGGGATAGAAGCCAAATTTGGCACAGAAGCGGCAACAGAGATAGACGCGGATTGTTGGAGGATCATGGGAAAGATTGAAGCAAGGGGGATTAGAGAAGCTTTGGGCATTAAGAAAAATGATGTAGAGGCACTGATCCAGGCTCTAAGTGGCACCAGCTGGGCGTTATATCAGATCGAAAAGGAGTATGAAGTGTCTCCTCAACAGGGAATCTATCGTGTAGTCAAGTGTAGGACTCAAGAAACCAGGCTAAGAAAAGGTCTAAGAGAGTTTCCCTGTAAACAAGTACGCCTTGGTTATCTTCAAAGCTTCGCTAGAGAGTTCAACCCCGATATTGAAGTCGTATGCAGAGTATGTCCTCCAGATATACGTCCAGAAGGTAAGTGGTGTGAATGGGTGTTTACTATCCGCAAGTAGAAGACTATTCCACATTTCCTTGTCTCGGAATGGTTTAATCTCTGCTTTCTGACAATACCATTCAGACTACGTAGTAGTCGACAACTTTCTGCATACGCTTGGGAGCCATTTTCTCGCTTAATTTCTTGAGAATGCGAATCATCTGCGGCTGAAAACGCGCTAGATCAGTGAGAGTAACCAACCCTTTCAGCTGTCCGTTCCCTACAACTGGTAGTTTCTTTATCTTTAGTTTAAACATCAATTTTGCGGCTTCTTCAAGGTCCATATCCGGTTCAACTACGATCAAAGGCTTTGACATTACACTCTTAACTCTTGTTTTTCTTGGGCTCTTTGCCTGGCTAACCACTCTCTTTAGCAGATCTCTTTCCGTCAATATACCCATTGCCTTGCCATCTTTTGTAACAATTAGGCAACCAATCTCAAATCTATTCATGACGTCCGCTGCTTCCTTGACTGTCCATTGTTCATCAACAGTTATCACTTCCTTTACCATCACGTCCTCAACTCTCAGAGACATTTGTACACAATCCTCGACGATCTGCCAAAACGTTACATGGCTACCGCAATTCTATTGTTGCTTCCCTTTTAGACTTTGTCTCTGCAAAAAAGAACAGACGTAATCTCGCATATCTTGCTTTCACACGGTTAGGGAACCCACGCGGGTGAGTAGTTATTTGGCTCTTTCAGGATGGTAGTATGTAACTTATTTAGAGGGACTTGCTAGTAGAGTTGGTGCAGCAAATGCCCTCTGGAAGTCTTGAGATTAGCTCTGGTGTTTTTTGGGTAGGTGTTGAAGACTGGGATCGCAGAGTATTTGACGCTTTCATTCCACTGCCGTATGGCACTTCATACAATTCCTATTTGATTGTGGGCAGCAACAAAAGCGCTCTCATTGATACAGTAAATCCGGGGTTCGAAGGGTCCCTCCTCCGGGAAATCAGCCAGATATTGGCTCCTGAAAAGCTTGACTACGTGATAATGAACCATGCTGAGCCGGACCATGCAGGCAGCATTCCTGCGGTTCTTAAGATAGCTAAGCACGCCAAGCTCGTTGCGTCCAAGCTGGGTGTTAATATGGCTGAAATGTACTTCAAAGTGCCTCATGAAAGGCAGATCCGGGTTAAGGAGAATGATGTAATAGAACTTGGAGGAAAGACATTGAGATTCATCGAGGCTCCTTGGCTACATTGGCCGGAGACCATGTTCACCTACGACATGGCTGAAAAGGTGCTTTTTTCCTGTGATTTTTTCGGTTCTCACATGACATCTGGTAAGCTCTATGCAGATGAGGTTGGTAAGCTATTGCAGCCTGAGGCTAAACGGTACTACGCAGAAATCATGATGCCTTTTTCCGCTTCAGTGCAACAAGCTCTGGATAAGGTTAAGCTTCTACAGCCTGAGAAAATCGCGCCTAGCCATGGCCCAGTATACAGAGACCCTCAAGCAATTATTGAGTTATATGAAAAGTGGGCACGTGGGCCTCTTGAAAAGAAGGTGGTTGTGATTTACGTCTCTATGTGGGGCAACACAGAAGCCTTGCAGAGAGTAATAACTGAGACGATTTCATCTAAAGGCATAGAGGTTATACCCTACAACCTCACTGTTTCTGACGTTTCTCACGTTCTCAGAGATTTGGTGGATGCAAGCGCCGTGGTCATCGGATCGCCGACAGTCCTCGGCGGAGCACATCCACTAGCAATGTATGCAACTGAACTGGTAGCTTCCTTCGGAGTCAGAGGAAAGATTGCAGCCGTTTTTGGCTCTTTCGGATGGGGTGGAGGTGCGGTGAGACGCTTGACTGCGCGCTTGGAAAAAGGGGGATTTGAAATAGTTGATGCCTTGGAGGTGCGCGGGCCACCAGAAGAGGAGCATTTCAGAAGAGCTGTCACTTTAAGCGAAGCAATCGCGGACAAAGTTGCAGGAGAAACTTGACGCCTGAATGGCTTATTTCCAGCATAGATCTGCTCTGCAATTCTACGCAGTCTATCAGCTTCACTATTGAAGCAGCTTCGAATCGTGGGAACACTTATCAAAATCTGAGCAATCTCGTCTTCGTCTTCCATCTGCTAAAGGAAGGTATGCAAGCTCATATGCTGAGATCTCCTTTCGCGCTAGCTGTCTGTGGTGCGTCGTCTGTCGTTGTGAGCTTGTTGAAAAGCTTGATGAGGATAGGGTTTGCTTCGGTTTCATTCATAGTGCTTAGATGCACTGAAACCAAGCCGATTTTTCCTGTCTTGGCCGCAAGCCTTTCGGCCAGTATGCGCGCAGTTGCGGTATTTCTGTCTCCTAGGAGAATTGATGAGACAAGTGGCTTCATCTGCATCTGGGTGGCTTGAGGTACAGACGCAGCAAGCGTTCCTAGCTGATCTTCGGATTCGCTGAGGAAGGCTAAGACAGCGTTTTTAGTTTCTATATAAATGCCCAAGAAGTGTACAGCTCTCTCTGAAAGCTCTTTCTTCACGATTATTGCTCGTGTCATCTGATCCACCGGTTGAAGTTGGCTCTAATTATGTTATATATCATTGCTATTAGAATTGGCAAGATTGGAAATCCAGCTCACTCCAGTCGTTTTACTATGTGATATCCATACTTGGTCTTTATGACAGGTGAGATTTCACCTTTCTTAAGGGAGAAGGCAGCTCTCTCGAATTCCTTTACCATCATCCCTCTTCCAAATGCTCCTAGATCTCCACCACGTTTTTTCGATGGACAAAGCGATTCTTGCTTGGCAATGTTTGCGAACTTCTCTCCTCCATTCAAGCGGCTCAGAACGTTGTCTGCTTCCTCCTTCGTTTTAACAAGGATGTGGGCACAGTGAATCTTGGTTGGCATGTGAAACGATAACGCCACTTACAATTATAAGAATTGCTGCCTTTGGCAGGTTTTTCCGTACGGAATGACTTAATGGAAAGCTGGAAGTTTGCCTTTGGTAAAAAATGACTCTTTCGCCTTCATCTTAGAGCGCATCTAGAACTTCGGTCTCGCTAAGCAGGCTTTTGTCACCGTTTAATTCCCTGATCATTTGGTGTTCTTCTGGAGAGAACTGTTCCCTGTCTCTGGCCGATTCTTATCGCAGACCTGGCGTTGCTCTTGGCTCTTCTTTGTGGTTTCTCCCCACGGCTCCTGCTAGTCATGTCCTCTCTAACTCTCTCGATGATTACATTTTCAGGGAGGAAAGGAAGCAGGTTATGCAAAAGTTCCTCTGCGTATAGGGGTACTCCGTCTCCAATCTTCAGTGTTATGTTGTCTGCTGGAATGCTGCGGATGGCATGAGTTATTGCGTCGACGGCTAGCTGGAGGTTCGTACAATCGTCAGTTTTGATTACTGCTCCGTCGCCGATAATCGCCACACCTATGTTCTGCCCTGGATCTACTCCCACCACAAGTCTGCCATATGCTTTCTTTCCAGCAACCATTCTAACCGCCTGGTCTACGATTTCGGAAGGATCTGTACCTTCATCATATTCCAAAACATTTCCATGCATTACTTGGCTGCGTTCGCTGGCAGTTGTTAGCACTACTTTTATGTCGACCGGGATTTTTTCCTTTGGCGTCAAGCTTAGGAAATGCGCGTTTTTTCTTTTTAGCTCATTCACTAGCAAATAGTAAGCTTTTCCAGAAACCGTTACCACAGCGATTTTCGCTTTCATTGTGCGCCCTTTCGCGACGACTCTAGTCAACGGAAACAAAGTTATTAACTTTTAGCAGCTATTAATCGTTCTTCGCGTGGTTGTCTTTGCACAGAGTGATTCCGACTGGATGCAGCTCACTTGACGAGCAATTGGGCGGGGGTTTGATAGGAAGGGAAATCTCACTTTTGTATGGGGAGCCTGGAACTGGGAAAACCTCATTATCAATTCAGTGTGCTGTAAACTGTGCAAGGATGGGTTACAAGGCTTTCTTTATAGATTGTGACAATGGCTTTCTCTCCAGACGAATGGAGCAGGTTGCTCCTGAAGACTGCGAAGATATCGCCTCTAGAATAATCCTGATGAGGCCTGAAGATTTCGAACAGCAAGCAACTGTTATTGACAAGCTCAATGATTATATTAGCGATGAGACTGGCTTAGTTATTATCGACACAGTCACAAGTTTGTATCGCGAGAGATTGGGTGCTGGTATCAAGGAAACTTTTGCGCTGAACCGTGAACTTAACCGCCAAATGGGCCGCTTGGCTCAGACAATAAAGACTAGAGAAACTGCGGGTCTTGTTGTGAGTCAAGTGCGGAGTGTGATTCTTGGTGAGCAAGGGGCTGTACAGCCTGTCGCTACAAGAGTCTTACATTTCTGGTCAGATACTATTGTGTTTCTGGAGCCAACATCTCAGGGGAAGCTGGTTAAAGCTATAGTCAAGAAACGCAGAGAGAGAAAACGAATCAGGCCAATACTGTTGGAGATTGAGGAAAGAGGACTATGTGATCATGAAGGCTGAGTGTTCCAGAAGGATGGTGGTGATTGTATGTTGGACATGATCTTTGAATCGCTCATATTCATATTTCCGGCCTACTGTGCTAACTCTATCCCAGTGGTCCTCGGTGGAGGTAGGTCTTTAGATTTTGGCCGCAAGTTCATAGATGGTCGACCGCTATTTGGCTCACATAAGACTTTTAGAGGATTCTTCGCAGGTCTTTGTGTCGGGACAATTGTCGGTATTGGAGAAAGCATTGTATTTGACTGGTACACTCCTTTGCTAGGCTTTCTACTGTCCTTGGGTGCAGTACTTGGAGATCTTGGAGGGGCATTCGCCAAGCGGCGGCTAGGACTGGCCCCGGGCGCCTTTTTTCCTGTAGTTGACCAGATCGATTTTGTGTTGCTAGCATTGGTCTTTTCTATTCCAGTCGCTGCACCCACGCTTATCTTGACTCTTCATATTATTGCCATCACGATACCGATTCACATTTTGACAAATCTTCTTGCATACTTGGTGAAGTTGAAGAAGAAGCCTTGGTGAACTTCTAGCGTAAGGGCGCTATCGTACTTGGGAAGAGGTAAAACTCTATAACGACCCAGCCGATGAGGAAAAGAAGCAGGCCAAGAAGCAGCATTGTGAATGCCTCACGAGGGTTGTAAGCGTATTTTGTGCTTTGATAGACCAGTACCAATCCCATAGTGACGAAGGAATACAAGATCATAGAGGCAACGCTCTCAGCCACCAGCTGCTCGTTGAGAGCCTGTGGGTAGTAAGGTATGATCCTGCCACCAGCACCGACAAATGCCACAGCTGGTTGTTCAATAATATCGTAGATTCCTCCTCCTAGCAGAAAAATCGACGTCGCTATTGCCAGCGTCGCCAAAAGAAACGTTGAAGGCTTAATCGCCATTATCCTTCTGTAAGCCTTTTGAAGATTGTATGAAAGCGAGGTGGCACTCCTTCTGGCTCTACGAGACATTTCCTTCACCTGAACGAAGTATTCTGCCTTTCCTATATGCATTGGAAAGTCTACTTAAATATTCCTTCATTCTAAAGGTGAATGTCGCTCGACGTAACCCTTAATATTTCACTCTTATCTTTTCCAACACAGTTGAGAATTATGTACGAGTTCATTTTGTATTCAGAGTCAGCCTCCGCATACACGAATAGCCTGGAGAAGATAACTGGTGCTTTGGATGACATTAAGAACAAATGGGGGATCAACTACAAAACTGTAGATGTAGGAGCCTTGTCCCCCTCGCAGATTGAGCGAGCAAAGGATGATATTCGAAGAATTGCCCCTCAAATTAGAGGCAAGATTGTAACTTCCAGAAACACCTTTCTGCCTTTATCAAGAAGCAAGAATCTAAACACGAAGAACACACCAATTCTAGTTCTTTATCAGAATCGGAATCCAGTCAACGTTTATCCCCATATGCTTGGCACTGCATACTTTGACATTGTGTCTGAACTCGCAAACATACTCAGGATCGGTCTCGAAGCACATATTGTGTCGAAAGGCATTCTCGAAGAGCCTATGCAGAAAATTCTTGCTGATAACCCTTCAATTTTAGGCGTGGGCGTGAGCTTCAAAGGCGTCAATGAAGATGTTGGTTTCGGTGTTGCCGACGTGCTCCTCCAAGACGAGAAAGGAAGAACAGTTGTTGTTGAAATAGAAACAAATGCGACTGAAATGGCTGTAGCACAAGTCCAAAGACTTGCTGCTGGCTTCGCCTCTCAGAATAATCTTCCTGTTGAAAACTTGAGAATGGTAATCCTGTGCCAGAATTTTGACGCAAGAACAGCGAAGGCATGTCAGGGAACGAATGTCGAGCTTTATAAGCTAGTCGCTGAAAGGGTGTGCTGAAATCATTGGAAGTAATGAATGTCGGAAGGAGAGATCACAATGAAGATCAACTTGGAAAAGCAAAAGGCAGAATTAGAAGATATATCTGTCGTCATTCATCATCATGGAAACTCCATCGACAAACATTCGCTTCAAGACTTAGTGGAAAGGGAGACAAACAGTGATACTCATGCGGATTGTCCATCCTATGCCGACGTACGGATGCTCAGAGCTCGGGCTATGATAAGCTGGAAGGATGAGTAGATGCTTGACACAAACGAGATAATGAAAATCGCACTAGAACTTGTTGGATTTGAATCGCCACCTGCCGACAGCACCATAAACGTGAAAGGTACCAACATAAGGAAGATACTGTTTGGAATAGATGCTGATGTTCCAGAACTTATGTATGCGAAACAAAGTGGTTACGACGCAGTAATCTCCCATCATCCGAAAGGTGGCTCAGCAATACTTGACTTCCATAAAGTCTTTAGACGACATATCCAGCAGATGGTGGACGCTGGAATTCCTCAAGATGAAGCCGAACAAGCCATAGACATGAAACTTTCAGCGCTAAAAGTTGAGTCCCATCTTCGGAATTATAATCATTCAGTAGATGTAGCCAGATTGCTAAGGATGCCCTATATGAACATACACACACCGCTAGACGAGCTAGGGAGAAGAATAATGGATCAGACGATTGAGCAGAACATCAAGGAAGATGCACATGTAGCAAACGTTGTTCAAACACTCAAGCAACTACCAGAGTTTGCCAACGCACAAACTGATGTGGAGATACGTCTGGGAGACGAAACCCATCTTGCAGGAAAGACTGTTGTATCTCACGGTGCTGGTACAAACGGCGGCTTCGAAGTGGCAAAGACATACTTCAAGTACGGGGTAAACACGCTAATCTACATTCACATAGGTCCCGAAGATCTTCGAAAACTAAAGACTTATGGGAAAGGGAACTTGGTGGTGACAGGTCATATTGCAAGCGACTCTGTAGGCATTAATCCTTTCATAAAAGAACTGGAAGACCGAGGCGTCTCTGTAACTCGAATCGGAATAGTTCATTCTGGAAGGTGAAATTGAGACGAAGCTCGTCCACTTCTCTAACGCGAGAACGCAATCTTATGGAATTCTTGTGAAAGATGAGATAGTGTGCTTGCCTACTTTAGCAGAGGAGATGGGAAAAAAGCTTCCCTCAACCCTTGAAGCCCTAATATCCAATGGAATAGAGTTAGCTGAGATAGAAAAGCTAGTTGAGGACGCGGGAACAGACATACTTGAGATAGCATCTTTTCCTCTGAGGCGAGCCCGATTGAAGGCGCCAATATTAAAGCCCTCAAAGATTGTATGTTTAGGTCTAAACTATGAAGATCACGCTAAAGAGCGGGGGAAGGCAACACCGGATGAGCCGATATTCTTCATGAAACCCAGGACTACGATAATTGGGCAACATGATCAGATTGTCAAACCAAGTTTTGTGAGTCAACTGGACTATGAGGCTGAACTAGCCGTGGTTATAGGCAAAAGAGCAAAGAATGTCTCAGCTAGCGGAGCAAGATCTTTCATCTTTGGCTACACGATTCTGAACGACGTTTCTGCGCGCGATATACAGTTCAAAGACAAACAATGGACAAGAGCGAAGAGTTTTGACACATTTGCCCCCATTGGTCCAAGCATTACAACGAAGAATCAAGTAAGAAATGTAAGTGACCTGAAGATCCACACTTGGGTAAACAATGAATTGAGGCAGGACTCCACAACAGCGTTCATGGCATTCAACGTTTTCGAGGTTGTGCACCATATAAGCCACGTCATGACCTTGGAGCCTTGTGACATCATCTCTACTGGTACACCTGCAGGCGTTGGTTTTGCTCTCAAGCCAAAACCTCAGTTCTTACAAGAAGGCGACGTTGTGGTTATCGAAATTGAAGACTTGGGCACCTTGAGAAATACTGTGATCAATGAAGATCAGCTTGACAGCTGAGCCTATGGATAAGCTTAAGGCTTTAGCTGATATTACTCAACATAAATGCATGGTGGCACGTCCTTGGCGTTTCAGGTGACAGATAATGAGGGCCGATTTCTGGTCAGGTTAGCCAGAGCCGCGGTAGATAGATACTTAAGAGTTCAGAAGACTATTCAGATTCCAGAAGACACCCCTGCTAAACTTCTAAAACGCTTTGGAGTCTTCGTCACCATAAGCAAGCTTAGAAACACGGAGAAAGAGTTGAAGGGATGCATCGGTTATCCCTATCCAACAACCGAATTGACGCAAGGCGTAATCGAATGTGCGATAAGTGCTGCTACACAAGATCCCAGATTCCCTCCTCTATCCATGGATGAACTGGGCGAAACGGTTTTCGAAGTCAGTGTCCTCACGCCTCCTGAACAAATGAAAGCAAGGAATTCAAGAGATCTTCCATCACAGATTAGAGTCGGTGTGGATGGTCTGATTGTAGAAAGCGGTATGTACAAAGGTCTTCTCTTACCTCAAGTTCCTGTCGAATATGGCTGGGACGAGGAAGAGTTTCTATCTCAATGTTGCCTGAAAGCAGGCTTAGCTCCTGACAACTGGCTGCTGAAGGCAACGAAGGTTTCCAGATTCCAAGCGATTGTGTTCTGCGAGAAGACTCCAGGAGGTGAGGTCGGAAGAAGAAGACTAAGCGGGAGCTAGTTTCTTGAGGATTCAATTTTCACCGAGTGGCGTCGGTCTGGGTCATGCAGGGCGATGCATTCCAGTGGCAAAGCGTCTTCGCGAACAAGATTCAAAGAATGAGGTTCTATTCTCCACTTATCTGGATGCTGTTGCTTACATACGTCATAACCATTTTCCAGTAGTCGAGGTGCCGCCATTGGACTTTAAAGCCAAGCCGGATGGAAGCGTGGACTTCAGGCGAACCGCAATGGATCCTGGCCCTTTTGTTGCGCCTATTAGTTTTCTGAGACAAGTGTGTAAGGAGATCGAGACAATGGAGGCCTTTGAACCCGACATTGTTGTGTCAGATTCAAGAGCCTCGCCTTTGGTAGCAGCTCGATTGTTGAATATACCGACGATTTGTGTGCTTAATCAATTTCAGGTGATCATTCCTAGGAAGACCCACTACTTGCGGCTCGCGAAACTCGCCGATGCAATTACCCTTGCCATTATTGGAAAGATCTGGACGACAGGAGCAAAGGTGATAATTCCTGATTTTCCGCAGCCCTACACGATTTCAATGGGAAATCTGCGGATTCCACGATCATTCGCAGAAAAGATTGAACTTGTGGGGCCAATTCTCCCTGTTCGCTCAGAAGCATTGCCAACTAGAAGAGAGCTGCGCAGAAAGCTTGGCCTGCGAGAAGAAGGAGTTGTGGTTTTCGCTCCAATCAGCGGACCCCTGAAAGAGAGAAGTTACTTATTGCAGATTCTTCAGAGAATCCTCTCAAAGTTTCCAGAGAAATTCCAAATTGTAATGTCTCTTGGAGATCCAATGGCTTGCGAGTCGGAAGCTCATCATGGAACCTTTTCCATCTTCAAATGGATTCAGAATCGCTTTGAATATCTCAAAGCATGTGACGCCATAGTGTCTCGAGCTGGTCATGGAACATTGTTGCAGGCAATATGTTATGGCAAGCCTTCGATCTTAATTCCCACTCCAAATCATACTGAGCAGTTTAATAATGCCAAGAAAGCTGTAAAACTTGGCGTTGCTTTGAAGATCGAGCAAGACAGACTCTGCAGAGAAACCCTTTTGCATGGAATGAGCCGAGTGATCAATGAAACTTCTTTTCTGGAGAGAACTCAGGAAGTGATGAGTGATGTTTCTTCATATGATGGGTTGGAGACAGTGACCAAGACAATAGTTGAAGTAGCAGGGGGATAGTATGTATCTACCCAGAAAGATCCTAGAAGAGAAGCTTCAAGAGCTACTTGGAGAGGATATTGGACACGGAGATATAACAAGCAGTCTGACGATTTCTGAGAACCTAGTTGTAGAAGCAGAGATTGTTGCAAAGGAGAGATGCATAGTTGCTGGGCTTGAAGAAGCCACGATTCTGTGTGAAGATCTCAATCTAACGGTAACCGCTCATACGGACGATGGCTCCCAAGCTAACGCAGAAGCACGCTTATTACGAATTGTTGGAGACCCAAGAACGATTCTTTCTGCAGAACGGACGCTGCTTAACTTGCTTTCCAGAATGAGCGGCATAGCCACAATCACAAATCACTTGGTGAGCAAAATAAGATCTGCTGGATATGAGACTAGAGTTGCTGCGACGAGAAAAGTGGCACCAGGATTGAGCTACTTTGACAAGAAGGCTGTCCTCTTAGGTGGTGGAGACACGCACAGGATTTGTCTTGACGATCTAATTCTGATCAAAGACAATCATGTGAAAATCACTGGAAGTATACATGAGGCAGTTAGGAGAGTTCGCGAGAATGCTTCTTTCTCGAAAAAGATTGAAATCGAGGTTAGATCTTTGGATGAGGCTCTGAAAGCAGCCGAGGCTAACGTTGACATAATAATGTTGGACAATTTCTCACCAGGCAAGGTAAAAGAAGCCGTTGCAATCCTGAAGAATGAGAGAGTCGCAGAGAGGGTGCTGCTGGAAGCAAGCGGTGGAATAACTGAGAATAACGTTGTTGAATATGCTGCATCTGGCGTGGACATCATAAGCCTAGGCAGAATTACTCAAAGCCCGAAAGCAATAGACATGAGTCTAGAAGTGGTGAAGGTCAACAAGACCAGGACATGAGCCTATTGCTGCTCCAGATTTCAGAAGCATCCACAGTTTCTAAGGAAGGAGTAAGGTAATTGCCAAAACTATGATGTTCAGTGTTCCATGGGCAACAGCCGACACAATGTAGGAATGCCAACGATTGTATACGTAGCCAAACAGAAGACCTAACATGAAAGCAGATAGGCTATACACAAACTGAGGATCGAAATGTAGGAGCCCGAATGTCAGAGAAGAGGTGAGCAGAGCTACCGCAGAAGGATATTTTGCGTTAATCGCTGTCTGTAAGAAACCTCTAAATGTGAACTCCTCGCAGATTCCAGCCAGAAGCAAAGCAGAAACCACAATCAACAAACCCTGCTGAGAACTGCTCAGGCCCTCTATGATGGCACCTGCTTCTTCGATGGCTTCACTTGTGCCGAAGATCCCGACCAAAACACTTGTAATTGCCACATCAAAAATGAACAGAAGGCCTCCAATGAACATGCCATGGAAGAAGAGTTTTGGAGTCACTTCCAGTCCAATGTACTTCTTTATGTCGACTCTTTTATGAAGCATGTAGCCCAATGGAACAACCACCAGCAAAAGCTCACCAGAGACTAAAGCAAAGGGGTAGCCAAGAAAGAGAAGCAGCCCAGCACCAACAACAAGGAAAAGTGCGAAGGTTGCAATGACGGCTAGAATGGCAGCGCTTGGAGAGATAACAGAGCTGTCATCTTCAAGATGAACAGTCTTCTTGATCGAGTTGTTGCTGTCGTTCAATCCTCTCACTTTGGGATTATCCTCAAGGCCCAGAAGCCTCTTGCACAAGGATTCAACATTTCCTTTATTGAAACCATGCTTAGAAGCCCCTTATCGTCGTTAGCATAACCAGTGAGATCCTGCTCCGCAGCGATTAGAGAATGTAGCATAACCTTATTGTCGACAGTTTCTGCACGGCATTTAGAGGGTAAACCCAGAATTTGGGCTCTACCATCTTCAAGGCATCTTTCACAAGAATATAATACTGCGTGAGCTCCAGTTGTCAGCTCCGCAATTCTTACAGGAACACTATTCTTCCCAAGAGCAACAACGTCTATTCCATATACTCGCTTGATGTTGGTTGACAGCTTTCTTATCTTCGGGAGGATCTTAAGTACACTGCTCCGTGCTTTCCCCCTTAAATGAACTGGCGAGATTTCTTCTACTAGAACTCCACCTAATGACATATCTAAGTGAATTACATCAGCTCTCACATCTTTCAGCAATTCGTTACACAATTCAAGCTCGCGAATTATCAAGAGATTCCCATTCTCAACTGAGGCGAAGGCTGGCTTGGCTCTGAAGGAGCTAGCTTCTCTATAGGGTGGCTCTACCACAACCGCAGCCGTAGCCACAATCTGCACAGGCTTGAAATGAGGATCCAGAAGTGCTGCACCTGAGTCTGCTGCCGCAACTTTCAAGAGGCTTCAACTCCTCTTCAGATAGATGGTATAAGATTAATCTTTGGTGAAGCTTTTAAGCTTAGATGAGGTCCGCTAATTCTACTTTCAAACTTTCAAACCCATCCCGAGAACAAAGACCTCTGAACTCTTTGATCGACTTGCTCTAGGCTTTATGATTTCAACTCTATCGAAATATCGCTTAACTTCTTCAACAAAACCTTGGAACATATCGCCTTGGAAAACCTTCACGAAGAAGTTCCCGTTCGTTCTAAGGACCTTCAAAGCAATCTTTAGTGAATTTCTGGCCAAGTCTATCTGTCGTGCGTGATCAACTTCCCAAACACCTGAAACATTTGGTGAAACATCAGATACGACAGCATCAGCCGACCCCGGTAGGATTTCTTCGATTGAATTGTGCGTTTCGTTCTCTCTGATATCGCCGACGACACTTACAATGTTCGTAAACGGAAGTGGCACTATTTCTTTCAGATCAACTCCTACGACTAGACCTTCCTTTCCCACAAGTTTCCGAGACGCCTGCAGCCAACCACCTGGAGCTGCTCCTAAATCAACGACAATCTGGCCCTTGTTCAGAAAGCGATATTTTGCGTTACATTGCAAAAGCTTGTAGGCAGCTCGAGAACGATATTTTTCTTCTTTGGCCTTTCTATAATAGAAATCGTGCTTTCTCTCGTTTAACCATGCTCTTGACAAGTCTAACTGTCACCTTGAACACCAGCGCCAGCTTGCGCCAGACCAGCAAGCCATTCGGTTAGTTTCTCGCAGACATTCGGGGAAATAGCTCCATACGCGCCACATCTGATGCTTTCTGGACAACTGAGACATGGGCAGTCTATTATAGAATTGATTGAGGCTGGTCTTCTCATCGGGAACAGCCTGTAGGTCCATCGCCCCTCGAAAAGCTCACGCTCTCTTCGTATCAGCCCTTTGTTTTCCAGTTTTAATGCGATTCTCGACCCTTCTCTGCTGCTTGCATCCAATGAGCGCCATAGATCAGACTGAAGTACACCCTCCTCGCTGTGGTTAGCGATAAAGCTTAAAGCTCTGTGCTCCAAGTCGCTGCGTTTCGGCATCTCAGGCTTTCCTCTGACACTATTAAATAGATGTTTCTGAAAATAAAAGGATGTATGTAAACAACGACTCCTCAATGTTAAGCAAATCTGCAAGTGTTTTTAATCTGGAGGAGGTCATAGTTGGTGATTGGGTGGCGCCCGTTGCATGAGCAAGATTCAAAGCAGCAAATCTCGCTAGGAATCGAGACGACAGCAGACGATTTCGGCGTTGGCCTAGTAGGATTTGACGGCGAGATACTGTCGAACGTCTTTGATGTCTTTGTACCTGAGAAGGGCGGCATACACCCACGTGAAGCCGCAAGACACCACGCAAAGGTAGCCCAAAAAGTCATCTCCAGAGCATTTGATGAAGCAGGAAAAACGCTGAAGGATGTTTCGATTATTTCTTTCTCGCAAGGTCCAGGTCTAGGGCCATGTCTTCGCACCGGAGCAACCGCAGCTCGTGCCCTTGCTGCATATCTTAAGATCCCTTTGGTCGGAGTGAATCATTGTGTTGCACACATTGAGATAGGCAAGCTTGCCACTGATGCTCAGGATCCCGTCACGCTCTACGTTTCTGGAGGAAACACAATAGTTTCCGCCTTTGACGCTGGAAGATACCGCGTATTTGGGGAAACGCTAGATATAGCCATTGGAAACTGCTTAGATGTCTTTGCGAGGAGAGCGGGGTTGCGTCGAGAACCCAGTCTGCCACTTGGTGCTTTAGTTGAGAAACTCGCAAAGCAGGGCAAGGAACTAATCGAGTTGCCATATAGCGTGAAGGGAATGGACTTGTCGTTCAGTGGGCTCCTGACTGCTACGGAGAGAATTCTTGAAACTGGGAAATTCAGTGTTGAGGATTTATGCTTTAGCTTGCAAGAAGTCGCGTTTTCAATGCTGGCTGAAATCACCGAACGTGCCTTGGCCCACACCGAAAAGCGAGAAATCCTATTGACCGGCGGAGTGGCAGCAAACGAGCGACTCCAGGAAATGCTCGCCGTCATAGCCCAGGATCATGACAGTCGTTTCTGTGTTGTTCCAAAGCAATATGCCCTAGACAATGGAGCCATGATAGCGTGGACAGGTATTCTGGCTTACTTGCAAGGCTTAATCACGCCAATCGAGAAGAGCATGGTTCGACTGAAATGGAGACTCGATGATGTTGAAGCATCCTGGGTGAGATAGTAGCATGCTGGTGAAAAAAGGAGCAGAAGCAAGCCTTTTTCTAGAAGACTGGCAAGAGCGACAAGTGATCATGAAGCGGCGACTCCCAAAGAAGTATAGACTCTTGAAAGTGGACGAGAGAATCCGCACTTATCGAACAATCCACGAATCACAGCTGCTTCACTCCGCAAAGGAAGCAGGCGTGCCAACCCCGACAATCTTCTTGATAAATCTAACAGATTCAAACATAATAATGGAATATGTGCAAGGCACAGAAGTGAAACGAGTTCTACACAATCTCCCCACTGAAAGCCGTTACGCTTTGAATGTACACATCGGGAAACTTATAGGCCAACTTCACAAAAATCGCATCGTTCACGGTGATCTAACAACCTCTAACATGATCCTGACCACGAGTGGAGAAGTGGTCTTGATTGATTTTGGCCTTGGGGAAAAGACGTCACAGGTTGAGTTGAGGGCTGTAGATCTACATCTGATGAAGCGTGCTTTTCAGAGCACGCATTTTCTCTATGCAAAGGAAAGCTTCGACGCTGTTATGAAAGGATATTTCATGGTTGTGGGAGAAGAAACGGGAAAGAAAGTCTTGGATAAGGTGATAGAAATCGAAAAGCGAGGTCGATATATATCTGAAAGGTGAGGCGATGGGATGAAAGAAGGCTCGGTACAACTGCAGTTCTCGCAAACATCCTCAGCTATTTCGGGTGTGCATAATGCCTGCTAATGTAAAGGTTGCAATCATGGCAACGGGAAATTTCGGCAAATTCAATGAAGCTCGACTTGTCACAGGGAAATTTAACGTAGCGCTAGCGATGCTCAGCAAGATAAGATCAGTGGAAATCCAGCATGATGACCTTGAAGTCGTTGCGACAGCCCGCGTTCTCAACGTTGTTGAAAGATGTGGCTTGCCACTTGTCGTCGAGGATGCAGGGTTGTTTACTAACGCTCTGAATGGTTTTCCTGGCCCTTATTCCTCGTATGCTTACAAGACGATAGGCAACGATGGGCTGCTGACGCTGATCGAGGGGGAAACGAATAGGAAGGCATTGTTCAAATCTGTGGTTGCCTACACCAATCCAGAAAGCAACGAACCTCTGTGTTTCACAGGAACAGTTGAAGGTGAGATCACCCTAGGAAAACGTGGTGTGGAAGGATTTGGGTTCGACCCTGTTTTCAAACCCTCCGGAAGCCCGAAGACCTTCGGGGAGATGAGTGTGGAAGAGAAGAACCAATATTCGCACCGAGCTAGAGCGTTTCGGAAATTTGCTGAATGGTTTTCGGGATGTTCGTCTTAGCTAAGAAGTCTTAAATACTTCTAATCCTTCGTTAAATGAGCTTTTGGAGGCAAGTGCTTTGCCAAAGCAGGAAAAAGGAAGTTCACATTCACTCAGGCCAGTAAGTAGACGGCCTCCTTCTTGGTGCAAATATGAATCTGAAGAAGTTGAGGCTCTCGTAATTAAGTTGGCTAGAGAGGGAAACTCTGCTAGCAAGATAGGTACGATATTGCGAGATCAACATGGGATTCCGCTAGAAAAGCCCATTACGGGGAAGAGTATTACTAAGATCTTGGCAGAGGCTGATATGGCACCATCTATTCCGGAAGATCTCGAAATGTTGTTGAAAAAAGCTTCGGGACTTTCAACACACCTTGAGAAGAATAAGATGGATTTGACGAATAAGAGGTCGCTGCAAATAATCGAGGCAAAGATCCATAAGCTTTCAAAGTACTACAGGCGAAAAGGTGTTTTACCACCAGACTGGAAGTACCGGGCGAAGGCTGCTTCCGTGGCCTAAGCTTTGGGTTGTGTATGGCGAGAGAGGAAGATGCCGTAGAAGCCTTCTCAACTGATGCTGCTGAAGCAGCGAAAATGATAGTTGATAGTACCGAGAAGGAAGGCTTCATCCATGTGGTATCACATTTAGATGCTGACGGGCTAGCAGCTGCTGGAATAATAGGAAGGATGCTTTGGAAACTTGACGCGAATTTCCGATTGAGGATTCAGCAGTGGATTGATGAAAGAATTGTCTCAGATATTAAATCAGACAAGCCTACGCTTGCCATATTTACGGATCTAGGTAGCGGCTACCTAAGCGTTCTTAGCGAAAACGTGTCGAAGTGTCGAATCGTAATATTAGACCATCATCAACCTGTGGGCGAAGCTGCCAGCAACGTTTTTCAAGTTAATCCTCACATTCACGCAATCGATGGCTCAAAAGACATAAGTGGCGCAGGCGTTGCCTACTTTGTAGCTAAGGCAGTCGACAGGTCACACAAAATTCTTGCTGACATAGCTGTTGTAGGTGCACTGGGCGATTTGCAGGATAAGTACAAACCGAGAGCCCTTGGGGGGCTAAATGAGAAAATCGTGGAAGATGGTGTGGAAGCTGGCTGTTTGACTGTTGAGAAAGATCTCATGCTCTTCGGAAGGGAGACTCGCCAGATACACAAGGCTCTAGCCTACACAACCAGCCCTTTTATTCCCGGCATCAGTGGAGAAGAAGATAAGAGCCTTGCATTTCTAGCAGACCTGGGGATAGAGCCAAAGCATGGGGACAGATGGAGAGCTCTGCGCGATCTTTCCAAATCAGAGAAGCAGCGCTTGTGTTCAGGCCTGTCAGATCATTTGGTGGCACAAGGATTCTCTAATGGAGCGTTAAGCTTGGTCGGTACAATTTATACACTCTCCCATGAGGCACCTTGGACACCATTACGGGACGCAAGAGAGTTCTCGGTCTTACTGAACAGTACAGGCCGAATGGAAAAAGCTGGACTCGGCACTGCAATCTGCATGGGGGACAGAGGTGCAGCGCTGGAAGAAGCTGAGGAAGTTTTAGGAGAATATAGGAAAACCATCACAGTCTACCTGAACTGGCTGACGGAAGAAACTGGTCGAATTGACGAGCTTGAGAGCATATATGTGATTCACGGCGGAGATTTCATAAATGAGAAGATGATCGGAACAATTTCCTCGATTCTGTCAACCAATCTGCCAAAGCCTGACAAGCCAATTATCGCTTATGCTACTACCGGTGAAGAAGATGAAGTCAAGATTTCAGCTAGAACCTTGGAAATGCTCACCACAAAAGGGCTAGATCTGGCTGAGATCATGCGAATAGCCTCTGAGAAATTCGAGGGCAGAGGGGGTGGTCACAACATTGCAGCAGGAGCTCAGGTTCCTTCAAGGAATGTAAAAGCCTTTGTAGCCCTGGTGAATGATTTGGTTAAGGAGAAGATGAAGACAATTGAGAAGCGAAGCTAGGGTCAGTCTTGTCTATGAGCGAGAGCGGGATGCTGAAGCTGTTTTCAGAGCAGTCTCCCCGGATAATAGAGTAGTGCCAATCGGCCTATCGATCCAGACAAGAAGGCGGAATTCCAAAGTGTACACTTCAATACATTGCGAAAAGTCATTAGAGACATTGCTTTCGACTCTGGATGATTTGCTGGCTTGTGTCTCAGTCGCAGAGAGAGCTTTTGAGCTTGCCAAGACAGCGGTGAGATAGCCTCTCGTAGAACAAAGTATGCTCACTACCGCTTCAGATTTTAATAACACTACTGCGAAAATGTACCTAGAGTGGTTAGGCACTTCAGGATGTTGGACTACGTTGTTGGACATCAAACTGATTCGTGAGCATCCAGATGTTGTGAGAGAAAACCTCAGAAAGAGAGGCAATGGTGAGAAGGTCCAGATTCTGGATGAGTTGATAGCACATGACAATGAGTGGCGGCGACTCTTAACTGAAGCAAACAAGCTTCGTCATGAAAGGCGGGGAATCACAAATTCGATTGCTTCTTTGAAGAAGGAGGGGAAGAGCATTCAGGCTCAAATCTCTAAGGGTAGGATGCTGGACAAGGAGATTGTTGCTATCGAAAAGCGGCGTGATGAGTATAAAGAAAAAGTTGACCATATTCTTATGAGACTGCCAAATCTTTTGCATGAGTCTGTCCCTGTAGGTGAGGGCGAGAGTGGCAATGTGGAAGTGAGGGTTTGGGGGAAGCCCCCGGATTTTAGTTTCACGCCAGTGAACCACCTGGAGATTGCGAAAAACTTAGAGTTGATTGATGATAAGAGAGGTGCCAAAGTTGCAGGTCACGGTTTTCTGTATCTGAGAGATGACTTGGTGCTGCTTGACTTGGCTCTCCAACGCTTTGCAATAGACTTCATGATTAAGAAAGGATTTAATCTTGTTGAGCCGCCCTTCATGATGAAAAGGAGACCCTATGAAGGAGTGACTGATCTGTCGGATTTCGAGAATGTGATGTACAAGGTTGAAGGGGAAGATCTGTACATGATTGCTACAGCTGAACATCCATTAGCTGCAATGTACATGGACGAGGTTTTCCTTGAAGAAGATCTGCCGTTGAAACTTGTAGGCGTCAGTCCCTGCTTCAGAAAGGAAGTCGGAGCCCATGGAAAATATACTAAGGGCCTCTTCAGAATGCATCAATTCAACAAGGTTGAGCAATTCGCCTTTTGTCTTCCTGAAAACTCTTGGGATGTTCATGAAGACCTACAGGGAAACGCCGAAGAGCTATATCAAGAATTACAGTTGCACCACAAAGTTGTGAATGTATGTACAGGAGACATTGGCGCAGTCGCTGCAAAGAGATATGATATCAACATTTGGATGGCTGATGATGTTTACCGAGAAATCGGGTCGAATTCAAACTGTACCGATTATCAAGCTAGACGTTTGAACATTCGCTATAGAGAGAAAGAGGGGCAGTCGCCGAAAGGTTTTGTGCACACGGTGAATAACACTGGTATAGCGACGAGCAGAACCATGATGGCAATATTGGAGCAACACCAGAAGAGCGACGGCACAGTTTCAATTCCAGACGTTCTAGTGAAATATATGAGTGGGATAAGAAACCTGAAACTCCACTAAATCCTTTAATACTGGGATGTTGTGTTTCTCTCGCAACGAGGGCTAAACGTGTCCAAGCGTGGAAGGAGAGTCCGCGACAAGTGGCGGAGCAAAGATTGGTATACAATCATGGCGCCTAAGTACTTTGGTAATGTTGAACTGGGAGCTGTTCCGTCAGACGAAGCAGGGAAGCTTGTTGGCAGAGTTGTCGATGCAACTCTCTATGACATCACTAACGACTTTGCACATCAATATCTTAAGATGCTCTTTCAAGTTATGAGTGTAGAAGAAAGGACTGCCAAGACCATTTTCAAAGGGCACCAGTACAGTAGAGACTACCTGCGAAGCTTAGTTCGCCGTAGAACAACCAGAGTCGACAAAGTTCTTGACATTTCAACGAAAGACGGATTTGCGGTTAGAGTTGCAGCCTGTGCATTCACTCTCAACCGGGTGAAGACTTCACAAGAAGCTGCAATACGAAGAATCATGAAGAGCATTGTTGATGAAAAAGCTGCAATTCTTACGTTCGATCAATTTGCACAAGAAGTGGTTCTTGGTAAGATAGCCTCGGATATCTATAACGAAGCTAAGAAAGTCGCGCCATTAAGGCACGTAGGAATCAGAAAATCCAAACTTATCTCACAGCCTCCATCCCAAATGGTTGCTCCAGCTGCTTAATGCTAATTTGCTGCAAGATGGGGAGCAAGTGAAAAGTTACCTTAGAGCGGAGCAGAGGAAGCTGGTTGCGAAAGAAGCAGCGGAAATGCTCTATACCGGACAGGAAAAGGAGTATCGACAGGCAAAGCTACATGCAGCTAAGACATTAGGACTGAATTTGATTCCTAGCAACATCGAAGTGGCTACAGAACTCAATGCAATCGCTGAACAAAGAGAAGGTGAAACTAGATGCGAGAAGCTAGTGATGAAAAGACTCGAAGCCCTTGAAGTAATGAAGACTTTGGAGAGATTCGGGCCTATTCTAGTTGGAAGCGTTTGGCGAGGGACTGCGCATCACAACAGCGACATCGACATAGTTGCTTACTCCGAAAATCCTCAGCGAGTATTGAAAACTCTTCAGGACAAAAGCTATGTGATAATGAAAAGCGAGATCCAGAAGGTGACGAAGAGAGGAAAGGCGAAATCATCACTTCACATATATGTAGATCTGCCTTCCGAAAGCCAAGTCGAAGTGGTTGTTCGTGATCCCGAAGAAGCTTCTTCAAGACCTACTTGTGAGATATATGGAGACGCTATAGTGGGTCTAGATATGTTGCAGCTCAAGAAACTTTTAAAAGAGGATTCTGGACGAAGCTTTGTCCCTGATGAGCTTGCAGGCGCGGAGTAGAAAGATGTGCTCTCGATGAGCAGATGAGCTGCAAGATCCGACTTCATTATGATCTCGTGTTTGCTGATGCGTTTTTTCGCGTATATAGTGATGATGAACTGCTACTTGTCGGATTTGTGAAATCAAGTTAGAGATGCTTTAGTTAAAGTAACTGTAAGAGGAATCACTGTTTTCTCTCATGGAAACCATGGCGGCTGTCCCTTAAGGTATCTCGTGAGAAAGCTGGAAAACTTCTTATCCCTTGCGTATATCGGCAGGATTTCAGCGTTGACCAAGATCTGGAGGCTGTGTGCAGCTGCCTCCACGATGGTTTCTGCGATGCCAAGATTCTTCCCTCCATCTTTCAATTTGTCTTCTAATAGATCAATGATGTTTGTGTAATTGCGCTTGATGTCTACTATCCACCGTGATCCCTCGATTCTTGGTCCTGAAAGAGTCTTTTCGGAGCTGATATACTTGCTCAGAAATCGTCTGCATTCTTCCTTTTTCCTCAAGGGCGGTCCGAGATGCTTTTTCAACTTTGGTAAATGTTGATTTTGAACTTCAAGTACAAAGACAATTCGATTCTTCAGATCAGTCCAAGCTGCGCTGCGAAATATCTCAAAATCATTTTGACTGACAAGATTTCTGATTGACCTCTCTGATTTGTAGAGTTGTCCCCACAATATGTCAGGGACGGTTTCTTGAACAGTTGAGATTATGAAGGCTAAGGTGGTGCCACGTTCTCTTAGGATGTTGATAAGCTTATCGGGCTTCAATGGAGGCGTTTGCGGGGGTTGGAAGAACTCTCTTCTTGGCTTGTCTAGAAAGGCTCTTGAAGCAGCAATGAACAGACTTAGCTTATCCTTTCTTACTGCTGAGGCTGCGTTTCTCTTTTCGTCCACCGGATCAAATACCACTATAGGAGCTTGGAAAGCACGTTTCAATTCATCCGTGTTTCCGCCATAATGGTTTTCGAGATCGATAATTGTCGGTGTCTGCCAATTGCTAGCTGCTCTCAGGGTTGAGAGAAAGGAGCGATAGAAAAGGATGAGTAGTTCGCACAAATATCCGCTGAAACCACCGATTTCGATTTCAGCTCCGTATCCACTGATTCCTTTCATGAATGCTTTGAGGAGTCTGACCTGACCTGCAAGTTTTGAATTCATTCTTGGTTTTACATATCTTGTGTGAAAGGGTGTGCGATCAGTGGCACTTTTCCATTCGTTTTTCCTCACTTTATAGCATGGTACAATGTTGATCCGAGTTCCATTTAGAATCGCTTCTAAGTATGGATGCTCTGCAAAGCGCTCGATTTGCCGAGCGCCCTTTGTTGCTTGTCTTGCCACTTCAAGATATTTAGTGCGAAATAGTTTCCGAGGTACTGTTGGTGGAACTCGAACGAAAACGTCAATATCTGGCTCTTGCCTTAGCCATGTGTCTTTGGCGATTGAGCCTTCCACGCACACTTGCGCATCTAATCCGGATTTCCGAGCGTGTTGCTCTACTTGATGCGTTATTTGCTCTGCTAATGCTAAGACACGATTTCTTTCCTCTTTATTAGGCGTGATTCTCTTCAAAACCTGAGATAGGATTTTATCATATTTTGAGCTTTTCATTGAAACGATTTATCTCCCCAGGGCAAACCTCTCTGAGCGTTGAATATATGGGGCCTTCAGGCGTTAGGCGGCTTTTCTTCAGCTTCAAACACCTTACTTCGAACTCTCCGAATCTATAATCACTAAGCGTTCTCAAACAGGATATTAGCGCTGGCTCGTTTCGCTTTGTTCGTACTCTAGCAATCGTAAGGTGAGGGCTGAAACCTTTTGAATCGGGATTGAATCTCAGCTTTCTAATGTGGGGCTCAAGTTGATTGAAGACGTCCCTCATCTTCTCGGATCCCCTCTCAAGACCTGCCCAAACGACACGGGGGCGCTTCAAAGCGGGGAAAGCGCCTACCCTGCGGATCTCGGCATGGAAGGGGCCAAAAGATACCTTCTTCATCTCAGCATGGATATTGTCAACCATGCTTTCCGGGATGTTACCTAAAAAACGTATAGTGACGTGAATATTCTGCGGCGAAACTAGCTTCAAATCAGCGCCTGTCTCTCTCAGCATTTGCTGGACCTTACGCAGCTTGTCCAAGAGTTCTTGTTTGCAGATGTCAAAAGATATGAAGCCACGTATATTTCCGGACATATTGAAGTCCTTCAGCATAATCTCCTCAAACCATTTATAATAACTTTCAATCACAATGAGTAGGGCAAACCAGCGGTTGTATTTTATGACTAGAAAGACCATCGTCGGAGTTGCCGGAATGCCAGGAGCTGGGAAAGCAGTTGTTGTCGAAGTCGCCAAGAAATTAGGTCATGAAGTAATTGTCATGGGTGATGAGGTGAGAATTGAGACAAAGCGTCGAGGCTTAGAACCTACGTCCCAGAGTATGGGAGAGGTTATGCTGAAGATGCGGAGCGAAGAAGGTTCTACGGTAGTTGCTGAACGCTGCATCCCGAAGATTGAGAAGCTAAAGAGCAAAATCATCATTGTTGATGGAATTCGAAGCGTATTCGAAGCAGATGCTTTCAGGAAGAGGTTCCCAGATTTCATGTTGTTGGGCATCCACGCTTCTCCTAAGACACGGTATAATCGACTGTTCAAGCGAAAGCGAAACGATGACCCAACAACTTGGCAAGCTTTCCTTGAGCGCGATCGACGAGAGCTTCAAGTTGGACTGGGCAGTGTTATCGCATCTGCTGATTTGATGGTCATCAACGAAGGAAGAAAAGTTGAGCTGAAGAAGAATATTGAAAGCTTGCTGGAGAAAGTGAGAATAGGTGAAAATAGGTGGCAGACATAGAGCTGAGAATAGAAGCAAGTATCAATCCAACTGAAGACGTGGAAAGGGTCAAGAAAGCCATGGAAAATGTTTTCGGAGAACTCAAGTTTCAAGAGAAACGAGAGAATGGAGGAACTCTAATAACAGCTCTTGAGAAGGGAGCACCTGCAGCTGAAATGTTGTCAAGATTCGGCAAGGTTCTACGTAGAGAACATATCAGAGACGCTGCACGGGTTGTTCTTCTTCGGGGGATCGTTGACGGCGTCATAACTTTCCATCTGAACAAACAAGTTGCGTTTGCAGGGCACATCTCCTTCTGCGGACCAGTTGCAGAAAGTCCTCTCGGTCCGATATCAGTCCGAATATCAAGTGATGAACCAACGGCTCTCATCAATTCTCTAGCTCCTAGAACTGTATGACTGTAAGGCCTTTAATTCCAGGTTGCCTCTTGACACTCCTCCGAACCCACAGTAGAAGACCTTGGTTGAATCATCAGTGAGGTCGTGTGAGAAGAGAGTTACAGAGTACGCCTGCAATCTAATTCAAGGATTCAATGAAGAATGTCGCGGAGTGCATCTGCATATATTCTAGGTGTATAATATTCATAATCGATCAAGCGTTGGAACAAGGCGAAATAGCAAAGAATAGAGCATTGCCTTCAGAAGCAGCCAGTAGATCACACCCTTTCTCAAGCAAGCTGACTGGAAAAAGCTCGAACATTCTTCTGGTCGGGCCACTGACGTCATTTGGAATAGAGGAATGGGCTTGGTGATGACTGTCAAGATAGGCTTGTCGATGCTACACTGCTTGGGTAAGCCGTTCTCCTTCCTCTGCGACACATTGAGAAAAACGGAAGTTTCTCTTGTCGAACTCATTGATGATGGATGGCACACGCTCAACTCCAGACGGGTAAACAAGCTACTTGAAATAGGCGAGAAACATGACATCTCTTACACTTTGCATGCTCCTTTTGCAGCGGTGAATATTGCTGCGCCGACGCGAAGTACTCGGAGGTTCATGATTAAGAGACTGGATAAGTCATTGAGGTTTGCGTTGGATCTCAATTGTGAGCTTATGGTATTTCACTCTGGTTTGCATACGGGTATAAGCAGGTTCTACCCAGGCGAGGACTGGAAGGTCAATATTGAATCCGTACGTGAGATTCTCACTTTATCAAGGAAGTATGGTGTGCAAGTTGTGATTGAGAATTGCCCCGAGCCCTATGGTTTCATATTAAAGAGTTGGGAGCAATTCTCTGAGTTCTTCGATGAAGTGGATGAGGAGATTGGGCTAGCTCTTGATGTGGGGCACTCCAATATAAGTGGTCAAACAATTGCCTTCATAGAGGCTTTCAGAAAGAGGATTGTCCATATTCATTGCCATGATAACGATGGAAAGCATGATCTACATCTAGGGGTCGGTGAAGGGACTGTTAACTGGGAGGCATTCTCTGATGGAATCAAGGAAGTCGGTTTTCAAGGGTCTGTGATTGTTGAATCTTATTCCGGTCTGGATGATGGTTTGAATGTTCTGAGAAAGCTCCTCACTTAGGTAGTGGAAGGTTGATTTTCGTAAGATCCTTTGCGACGATCGTGTTGGGAAAGAGCTTTGTGGCTTGTTTCAACAATAGACTAGGTGTTTTGTATCTTGCGCTGATGTGCGTTAGAATCAACCGTTTGGCTTTTGCTTCCATCGCAGTTCTGGCCGCTTGGCTTGGTGTTGAATGGCCATCTTCTAGGGCCCTTTCTGTAAGCTTGTCATCAAAAGTGCAGTCGTGGATAAGCAAGTCAGCATATCTAGCAAGCTCTATCAAGGGCTGCGAAGATATGCTGTCACCTGTGTATACGATTTTTCTTCCAGCTCTTGGATGATCCATAACTTGGTCAGGTCTGATGAGTTGATTATCACCAAGAGTTATGGCTGATCCATTTTGGAGTTTTGACCATAATTCTCCCTTCGGGATGCCTAGTGATTTGGCTCTTTCTGGATGGAATTTTCCAGGTCTAGGTTTTTCTTCGAGACTATATGCGAATGCTATTGTGGAATGACTAGCCTCGGCGCAACATATTTTATATTCTCTCTCTTCACAAACGACACCTTCATTCTTGATTTCCGATACCTCCAGAGGAAAGCTTAGAGCGAACTGAACTGTTTTGTCGATAGCTTCGACGAAGTCTCCTAGACCTTCTGGACCGTAGATTTCCAACGTCTTCTTGCGGCCAAGTAGAGACATAGTCTGAAGTATACCTGGTAAGCCAAGCACATGATCACCATGCATGTGCGTGATTAGCACTTTCATTCTCTTGTCGAATCCTATGGCTGTTCTCATCATTTGACGTTGAACTCCCTCCCCACAATCAAACAGAATTAGCTCCCCCTTTCGGCGTACCATAATAGCTGGAAGTGATCTGGTTTTGGTAGGTATACTCCCAGCAGATCCTAGAATGATCACTTCAAGACTCATCTACGATTTCTCCAGAACCGTGATTTCCCGTGTAAGGCTTCTATGAACATAGAGCAGATGGGATTGGACATGGGTCAGCCCAACCTTTTGGGCGATAAGTTTGATGTTGCTGGTTATTGGAGCAGCCAGGCAGATAGATTGCCCTTTATCTAAGCTCTGAATAGCTGTTTTGAGAAAATCGTGTATGATCTCTTTTGTTTCATACCCCATGGTTGATGCTGAGCGCCCGTATGGCGGATCAGTCACAATGCAGTTTGCTTTTGATATTGGGAGGTTCTTGACATCGGCCACGGCAAGTCCGTCACACTCTACGTTAAAGAACTTAAGGTTTCTCATGCTACCCTTTACCATGCGTTTATCGGCATCAAAACCAACAACTCGGCAACCTATAAGGCCACCTTCGATGAGGAGACTTCCAGTGCCGCAGAAGGGATCTAAAAGCAAATCACCTGCAATTGGCTTTACAAGGTTAACCATGCATCTTGCTAATTTTGCTCGCATAGCAGATGGATGGAAGAACGGCTTCTTTCGTGGGCGTCTCTCTCTAAAAGGAGTGGGCGAAACCTCCGCAAGCTTCAAACCAAACACGAAATAACCCGATGTTATAGTTCCGAAGAAAACCTTCTCGGGGGAGCTTAGATTGACCTTCGTTCTCTTGACCTTGTCAAGTATTGCTCCTCCAACTACCTTCTCCAGGCCAACGCTTGTGAAACCGCCTGTTCTCTTGCCGATCCTTCGAACGCGTACCGCGAAGCTGTCGCCAGAACTCAGAAATTGCTCCAAGGGAGCAGATCGAATGGAATTCGTTATTTCTCCAGTTGATGCTTTGCAGCAAAAGAGCTCTTGACAGAGAACTCTAGTAAATGCGGATCTGGTTTTCAAAGCTTCTATTGCGGTTGCAGTTGTGTTTAGCCGCAAGACTTGTCTTGTCTTCTGTCTTTTTCGATAAGGAATCTTTTCAGCCTCTAGAATCGCTTCAACTTCTGCAAAAGGTAATGACGGGTGCTCGCCTGAGAGAAGAAGGAAGTACTGGGGCACTAAGGTTTTGGCTCCTTCTGTGAAAGTGCTCGAGCAACTGCGGGTGCTACTGAAACGACACTAATCGGGCTTTGAACGCTGTCCGTACCTATGACTCCATCAGCTCCGCATCCGATTATCTTCTTTCTAGTGTCTTCGGTCATGAGTGGATGAACGCACGCAGCATATACTCGTGACGCTCCTTGATTTTTCGTGTGAAAGACCGCTTTCATCATTGTTCCACCACTGCTAATAATGTCATCGAAGAGGATTGCGGTTCTCCCTTCAACATTGAGAGGTTTTTCTTCGATAGTCACCGCTCCGGTGTGAACGTCTCTTCTGGTTGGAATGTAGTCAGATGGACCTTCAAGTATCTTAGCAGCTTCTTTCGCTGTTGAGAGTCCCTTCTTGCCCATGGATAGGGAAACGGCGCTTTCAAAACCCTTGCTCTTGAAGTGCTTCGCAAGGAGTGGGATGGCTGAAATATCTTTCACAGGAACTGAACAAGACCTTATCGCTTCAGGGTTATGAGCGTTTACGGTGATTATGTCGGAAACCCCGCATGCTTCAAGGATTTGAATGAAAACCTTTGCGCTGCACGCTTCACCTTGAAGGAAGGCTCTATCTTGGCGACTGTAAGCGAAATAAGGGATGACTGCTGTGATTTTTCTTGCATTATGATTTTTGGCAGCTGAAATCATCAGGAGCAGCTGTATCATCCTCTCTTCCTGAGGCCGACTCGTTGTCTGAACTGCGACAACGTGTTTGCCTCGAACATCTCCTTGGATGCGAATATAGCTTTCTCCATCTGGAAACTTCTTGAAAACAATGGGAATTAGCTTCGCGTTCAACTGAGAAGCAATACGATTCCCCAACTCTTGGCTTGCCGGCCCTGGGAGAACTATCACGTTTTTTCACTCCCGATTGTATCAAGGATTTCCTTGGCTCTGTCCATGCGGATTTTGCGCTCTTCAACCATTTTGTTGCTGACCACGTCGATGAACTTGCCCGTTGCGCCAGCAGCAATAGCTATATTTCGTGCGTGAAGACGCATGTGACCCCTTTGAATGCCTTCGTTTGCCAAAGCTCTAAGAGCGCCTAGGTTTTGAGCTAAACCTACCGCGGCAACAACTTCAGCAAGCTCACGGGCAGATTTCACGTCTAGGATTTTGAGTGCGATCTTTGCCACAGGATGTGTGCGGATGGCACCTCCTATTGTGCCGACTGCCAAGGGCATTTCAAGAGAACCCACTAGGTCACCTTTGGAGTTCTTCTCCCAAGTTGAAAGAGATGTGTAGTGGCCTGCATGTGAAGCGTAAGCGTGCGCACCCGCTTCAACAGCTCGATGGTCGTTGCATGTGGCGATGACAACAGCGATCATGCCGTTTAGGATTCCCTTATTGTGAGTTGCAGCACGATAAGGGTCAGAGGCAGCAAAGTGATAGGCTCGAACTACGCCATCTACAACTTCTTCACCGCCTATTGCTTCTTTTGGCACTGTAACGTACGCTCGAGTCAAACGTTTGGTGGCCAAATTGCTGATAATGCGCAAGTAAACTCGACCCCCAGTAATCCGCTCTATTAGAGGGGCCACCGCCTCCGCCATTGTGTTCACAGCATTAGCGCCCATAGCATCACCACAATCAACGTGAAGCTCAGTGATCAACATGGCACCCGATTGCGTTTGAATGACCTTTGCTTCTAAGTCTTTGGCGCCGCCTCCGACGGATAGAAGAACAGGATCTTGTTCGTTAGCCTTTTTGAGTATGTCTTGCTTATTATGATAAACAGCCATGCACGCTCGATTGGGATCTTCAATATCTACCACTTGGATCTGTCCTATCATAATCGGGTCCGTACTTGTAGTGTGAAAGCCTCCGCCTTCACGAGCCAGCTTTGCAGCATAGCTTGCAGCTGCCACCACAGAAGGCTCTTCGATTGCCATAGGAATTAAATAGTCACGGTTGTTGATCAGAAAATTCACAGCAATTCCCAACGGAATCGGGAAAACACTGACCACATTTTCTATCATACGATCTGCTAACTCTAGAGGAAGTGCTCCTCCCTTCCTTAGTGTTTCTACCTCTTGATCACTTAGATGAGCGAATTTCTTAACGAATTGAAGTCTTTCTTCGATTTGGAGCTTGTAGAACCCTGTGAAGACGGAGGATTTGCTCATGACTTGTAACTCCCGAATTACCTAATTCTTAAGGGCATAAGAATCTTATCTAGGTAGGAGTGCCGCGCATCCATTCCTGCAAGAACTTGGCGGCCTGGGTCACAGTGTTTTCTGCGTAGTTACTTGCTAAGTTCTCTGATTGTTTTCGCTACAGTTTTTGCTGAAGCGTCTGTCTTAATGCCATGATGGGAGTAATACGTTGAGTTTGCTATGTACCCGCCTTTCTCTAGCTCCGCAATGATATCCCCCTTTGATGGTATGGGCAACCCGATCTTGTCGCAGATCTTGTCAACAACATAATAGGCGAAAGGTGCTTTTGCCTCTTGCTTTGTCAAAGAAAGCTGTCTACGAATATTTCTCATATGCCTAAGATCTCTCATCCGTGCCTCCTTCTCCAAGAGCGCAACGAAATCTTCATCTACAATTTTGTCTATCCAAAGGGGGCCGGCAAAATCCATCGCACCTTTACACTCTGGGCAGTTTTCAACTGTTACTTTGAAAATGCCAGGACTAGCTTCTCTATGAAAGCAGGAGAAACAATGTTTGATGTAGCCCATGTTCATTAAGCTTGAATTGGCCTTTCTAGCCCCATGATGAATGGTGGCGTAAAGCCTAATGTAATGTTGCGAGCCATAACTGAATAACATCATTATGCTATTGTCATATCTGGCCGCTGATCTGGCCAACGCTCCTGCCAGCAACCGCACAGCCAACTCGTGACAATATTCAGTTCTCAATGGTTTCCCGCCATACTTCCGAATGCAGGCTTTGGGATGAACACCACACAACGGAGCTAAGTCCGTAGCTGTTAGTGCAATTAATCCTCCACTTCGCAAAGCTCTCAATGCTGAATCCACGTAAGGCATTGGCGAGCCAAATGGGTCAATATCGATATAATCGAATCTTTTCCTTGGAGCACCGAAACGACTCAGCAGCAGGTTGGCGTCCTCATTCTCTGCGCAAACAATGCGTTTCAGAAGGTTCTTCTCTACGTTGAATTGGGCCAACTGAAAAGCTTCATTATTAATATCGTTAATAACCACTTGCTGGACGTCTCTGACCTCCTTTGCCAGCCTTATGCCTCTAATTCCACATCCTGTCAAGGGCTCGCAGGCTCTTAACCTCCGTCCCACAGAATTCTGGAAAACCTGTAATGCTAACACTGCGAAGTCCCGGTTCTTCTCCATTACTGGATTATAGAAGACAGGCGCTTTAGATGGTGCATAATCCGAAGGTGTTTCGACAAATGCTTCGAGCCTTGGTACAAGAACTTGAGCCGATCCTTCACATGCAATTTCTACGGGGAACGCAAAAGACAATTTTACCACGCGACCGCAAGACACGTTAGTTAGTGTCGCTTAAAAGCAAATGTATGGAGCGCAAAAAGGACACAGCTAAGCGGGTTATTCTCGTCACTGGACGTCCAAGAACAGGAAAGACTACAATTTTGCTCAGGGCTGCGAATGAGTTGATAATGAAGGGGTACAAGCTTGGTGGTATGGTAAGCCGTGAAATCATACAAGGTGGCGTTCGAGTAGGATTTCAGCTTGTGGATTTTGGATCTGGCGAGAGAGGATGGCTTGCTCGCGTCGGTGGGAGTTCAGGTCCGAAGATAGGCAAGTACAAGGTTAACCTGACAGATCTTGAGCTAATAGGTGCAAAGGCGATAATGCATGCAAAAGAAGGGGCAGACATTGTGCTTGTCGATGAGATAGGTCCGATGGAGCTATTGTCCGAAGCTTTCAGACTTGCTGTAAAGGATGTCATTGATGGTGAGAAACCGGTGCTTGGCACAATACACCATAGGGCTCAGCACACTTTGATCCAAACGATCAAGCTCAGGGGAGATACTGAGATTATTGAGGTGACTCCAATTAACAGAACTGAGATTCCACGAGTGATTGTGGATAAGATTAATAGGTTCTTCGCTTGAGCTTTTGCAGGGCTAAATACATGCGAATTTTGGGTGTGGATGAAGCTGGCCGAGGCTGCGTGATTGGCCCTCTTGTCATTGCGGGGGTGATGATTGACCAAGAGAACCTGTATACGCTCAAGAGTCTCGAAGTAAAGGACAGCAAGCTGCTTTCTCGAGACCGACGAGAGCATCTAGCCGAGAAAATAAGAAGTGTCGCTGTCGATACATATGTTATCAAGCTTTCTCCTGCTCAAATCGACAAGGCTGTGAGAAGCCAAAGAAAACATCATAAGCTAAACCGTTTAGAAGCCCAAACCATGGCTGAACTGATTGAGAGACTTGAGCCAGATGTTGCTATAGTTGACGCCGCTGACGTGCTATCTGCTAGATTTAGATGTCACATTATTGAGCTTCTTTCTCACCCGGTGCAGGTCATATCAGAGCATAGAGCTGATAGGAACTATCCAGTGGTGTCTGCAGCTTCTATTGTCGCGAAAGTTGAACGAGATCATCACATCGATTTCCTGAGAAATAGATTTGGGGACTTCGGAAGCGGCTACATGAGTGACCCGAAAACGAAGGCTTTCCTTGAAGAACTCGCAGAGCGTTGCACAACGTATCCAGACTTTGTGAGGGCGTCTTGGAAGCCAGCGAGGATTGCTCGAGCAAATGCAAGAATGAAACAAGTCAAGCTAGCATGAAAGGCAAATCAGAGCTTTGCCATCAAGTCATCTGTGCACTTGATTTTCTCGAAATCATTGAAGTGGAGTAGACCATTACGATCTGGACCCTCTCTGCAATCCGTGATAAGGATTGGCTGTGCATCAACAATCTTACTGATGCTCAAAATCTCTTCGGTTCTAGCATGAAAGTCTCGTTCCTTCTCATGGATGACAGCGCCCAAGAGACTTATCTTGCCTTCCGCTGTTCTTGCTATGAAATCGAAGGGTGTTCTTCTCGTCTGGAATACCGAAAAGTTGAGCTGTTGCAGCTTCTTGACCGCAAATTGAAGAAATCGGCTTTCGCCTATTATACGTCTTGCCACAGCAAGAAGCCCATCAAACTTCTG
Organism: Candidatus Bathyarchaeota archaeon; assembly: GCA_020352645.1. Taxonomy (GTDB): domain Archaea; phylum Thermoproteota; class Bathyarchaeia; order Bathyarchaeales; family SOJC01. Next base: position 1,394,506 of record CP070683.1, read on the forward strand.
AGGGTGCTGAAAAATGTCAATAGGCTTTACGATGGGCAGACCTAATATCCATTCAAGCTTGTAAGCAGTTGAAACAGAAGCTTTTGCCATGCCTCTTTCATATCCATAAAGGGTTCTGCGTGAGACCCCTGTTATTTCAGCCATCTTGCCAATCGATAGTCCCTTTTGGAGTCTTTTCTTCCTCAGGACTTTTCCATCCAATTTGACGTAGTATCCCCCAGGACCTGCCTCTATGAGTGGCCCCATTCCTTTGAGGAGTGAATCCTCAAGCGTGTTGGGTGTGACAGCGCCTATATTGTATCTTGAATATATCGTGTCATCTTCCAAGGGCTTGTTGCTGTTCTTCTCACAGACAAAAACTGGTGACGCATGGAATAATCGTGCTACTGTTTTAAGTCCTTCTGCCGATTCTTCATATATGTTTCCTATATTTGGATGAGCCTTTATGAATGCAACCTTTTCCTTCTTTCTAACGGCAAAGTCAAAACAGCTTGTTCTCGCACAACACTTTTTCGAGACGTGAAAGCCCGCTGTGTTGAAAAGGGATTCGGCGGTGTCCAGAAGCGTGAGTCTGTCCATCTCCTCCCCCTCGGATATGACTCTATATGCACAGGTTAAATATAAACATGCTTGTGCATCTAAACGTTGGAATAAGATACGAATACAGTGTGATGTCTAAATTTTTGATACAATCATGGCATGAGCCTTGTCATATGGTTCGAGCTGCAACACTTCCCTTATTCTAAAGCCGCGACTCTTGAGCACTCCAATCTCCTGTCTATAGATGTCTGTTGGCTTTCTTGTTACATCTATGCTTTGTGACTTCACTGCTAACATGCTCCAGCCCTGCTTCTTGAGAAAGAGGTCCGCGTTGTCTGAGAGTATTCTTGCTTGTTCAGGCTGGGCAATGTCACAGTAAATGTCGTCAACTTCATTGACGAATATGGCATATCTTTTCGGTTGTCTAGCGTCTTCAAGTATTGGTGTTATATTTTCCCGGATAGATGAAACGTTAGTTACCAAGTCCCGCATAGCATGGGCCGCAAACTCGACACAGTATACGTGTCCTCTTTCGCCGACTATATCTGAAACGTGGCTAGCTGTCGTTCCTGAGGCCGCGCCTAAGTATAGTACTCTGTGACCAGGTTGTACCGGAACTTTGGTTAGGCCTTTGAGAATAGCAGCTGCAAGCTTGCTGCGGTACGGATCCCAGGCTCTGAATTCGTAATTGCCTGAGCTGATCAATTGTTCGCCATAAACTTTCCTTCGAGGCGTAAGATTCTTGGTACACAGTTTCCTTGATCCGTTCGGCGATGTTGCCCAGTATACCCCGGGGAACTTTGCGTGTGGCTCAACGCCTACGGACACGCTTTGCTCTCCTTCTTCGTCGTGTCGGCTTCAAGCTCTTCTGTTTCTTCTTGAAGGAGGGCGGCTTTTGATATTTCGCCTTGATCTCCTCAACTCGCTTCTGCAAGTTTGCCTTCAAAGAGTCGCCGATATATCTGCCGCTGAAGGCGTCTGTTCTGGCAGCAATGGCTAGTTTTCCTGCTAAGGCTCTTGACATTTTCCCCCTTTGCCACCTTTTTGCCTCGTGAATTAGAGAATCTTGGAATATTATGCCATGCTTAGGCGGGCGTGTTCCTGTTTTTAGCGCTCTGAAAAGAGCTTTTTCAGCACCTAAAACTTGGATTGTACTGGCTGGCATTTTCGCTAGGTTAACGAGTCCTCCGGCTAGTGCTATAAGGCGAGCAGCTAATAGAGAACCTACGAGGGCTTGTGTATTCGGGGCTACCTCCTCAACTTTTAAGCTTGCGTACTCCTGCAATTTCTGTCTTGAATCATAAAGGTAGAGAACTTGTTTGCAAAGGCTCGCTATCTGCTTAATGTCACTCCTTTCAAGTTCTGCGCCCATGCTTTCCTCCGCAGTTACTGCAATTTCCTTAGCATTGCTTGGAGTCATACCCTGCTCTCTTAAGCTTTCCACCGTGAAATTTGACCTCTCACCTAAAGCAAGAAGTAACCTTGCATAGGTCTCATGGTTCTCAACCATTCGGTTGAGCTCGGGAAAGTGTAAGCTGTACCATTCTCTTATGCGCCCCATGAATAGGTTGGCAGTTCTATCTAAGTCATCAATGCTCAGTATTGCTTGAGCAACCATCAAGTCTCTTTTCTCTCCAGCTTTCTTGACTCTCAATCTGGTTAGCTCAGTCGAAATCTCGCGGATCAGATTGCGGAGTTCGCGCGATGTTTCAACGTATTGAGATTCCAATGCAAGTCTTTCTAGATTCTCTCTTGAGATGATATCTTGTTGGGGATGTTGGCCAAAATCGGCTTTAACGCCTAACATCCTTTGTGCTGCTTCAGCAATTGCTTGATTTGGAAGAGTGAAAGTAGAGTACCCTTCTTTTCTGAGTTTCTGTATCAGCTGAAGTGTCTCTTCTGCTGGTTTCCCGGAATCAACGCTGTCAAGCCTTTTCGCTATTATCTTTGGACTTTTTTCGAACAGAATCTGTCCGATTCTCTTACCTTTGTTGTCAAAAGCCAAGGACCCTATTAAGGACACAACTACGTATGCGTGCATTGAAGCTCACCTCAATCATTGATTCGAGAGGCTGTTTGAGCAACTCTCGACACCAAATCTGCTTCTATGCAGATTCTTGAGTGCTCGCTCCTTCTACCTTAGACCTCGCGAATATATGAAGGTGTAGTTTTCTTTTCCGAAACCCACGGCTTTTCAGCTGGACAGCAATAGCTGTGGTGTTTCCAAAGGTTGTTCATGGTTGGAAGGGGGTCTCCATGAAGAGAAAGGAGAAGACAAAGCGTTTGTCACATCCCCCCCAGCCAATCATATAGAACATTTTTCTATAATTATCTTCTATATTAGATTTGCCCAGATGCTATGTAAAGACGGCACGAAAGGATATTGAGGCCAGATCCGCGTGCATGTTAGCTTTTCGGTAGACTAAAAAAGATTTTAGTTCAACTTCCGCTGTAAGTCTGAGCATGATCCTTGTTCAGCGCTGAGACCAGCGCAGATAACCGAGGGGCATGATCATGAGTGAAAAGATGGCTCACACGAACAGCAGTTTACATGTAGAGATTTCATCCTTGAAACTAGAGAATCCTACGATGCTGGCAGCTGGGGTGCTTGGCGTATCTGGCTTAGCAATGAATCGTGTTGCCAATGCTGGAGCTGGGGCGATAATCACCAAATCGATGGGACTCGAACCTCGTAGGGGATTCCCAAATCCTGTTGTTGCTCAAGTGCAAGGTGGAATTCTGAATGCTATGGGGTTGCCAAATCCCGGAATCAGACAACTTGCCGAGGAGATTCAGAAAATCGAAAGAAAGACAGTGCCAATTATCGTGAGTATATACGCATCTACGCCAGAAGATTTCGCAGCTGTAGCTTGTGAAGCTGTGAAATCGGGCGCAGCTGGTGTTGAGCTCAATGTCTCATGTCCTCATGCTGAGACGGGAGGAGCGGAAATCGGGCAGAATCCTGATCTGGTGGAACAAGTAGTCAAAGCGACTGTGAGAAACGTCAACAAACCTGTGTTTGTTAAGCTAACCCCTGAGGTTACGAACATCTCAGAAGTAGCAAAAGCGGCAGAGAATGCAGGGGCTGAAGCGATAACAGCAATAAACACAGTGAAAGCCATGGTCATAGATGTGGAAACTGCACAGCCAATTCTCGGAAACAAGATAGGCGGTCTGTCTGGTCCAGCTATAAAACCGATAGCTGTAAGATGCGTTTATGAAATTTACGAAGCGGTAAGAATCCCGATCATTGGGTGTGGGGGAATAGTCACTTGGAAAGACGCAGTCGAGATGATGGAAGCAGGTGCCTCAGCAATTCAAGTAGGGACTGCCATAGCCATAGAGGGGCTGGGCGTGTTTAAGCGGATCGCACAAGGAATTCAAGCTTTTATGGAGAAGAAAGGATTCGATGGAGTCAAGGAAATTGTCGGCTTATCCCATAAAGAATAACCTCTTGAGAACTGTAAGGATCAGGCAGATCATCAAAGAAAACCGCACCGTTAAGACATTCTACTTCCGAGACCATCTTTGCTCGAAGGCCAGACCTGGCCAGTTTGCCATGGTTTGGCTTCCTCGCTTTGACGAGGTTCCTATGAGCATTTCCTCAACGGATAATAGCGGTTTGGCTTCAATGACCGTGGCAAAGGTTGGCGATGCGACAAAAAGGTTACATGAAAAGAAGAAAGGAGACATCATAGGCATTCGCGGACCCTTCGGCAGGAGCTTTGAACTTGTCAAAGGAAACGTTCTACTTGTTGGAGGCGGAACTGGAATTTCACCGTTAATATTCCTCGGTGAGGAGTTAGCTAAGCATACAAGTAGTATGACAATTCTTATTGGAGCGAAAACAGAGGAGGACTTGCTCTTCCTATCCAGAGTGGAACGTCTTCGACTGGACGTCATTCCTAGTCTCGAAGCAGCCGTGTCTACGGAAGATGGAAGCTATGGGTATGCCGGACTCGTCACTGAATTAGTGAAGATGAAATTGGAGGGAGAGAAGTTTGATATGATATATGCATGTGGAAAGGAAAATATGCTCCTCAATATATCGCTAATAGCGAGAAAACATCGAACTAAGCTACAGGCCTGCTTAGAAAGATTCATGAGGTGTGCAATAGGACTATGCGGAAGCTGCACCATCGGAAAATACCGCGTGTGCACTGATGGCCCAGTCTTCACGGAGAAGCAGCTGGAAGAAATCGGAGATGAATTTGGTCTTCTGAAGAGAGATCTTGATGGAAGTCAAGTGAAGTTGTAAGGGCTATCCAATAAAGCAACCAGCATCACTCACCTTGTTCAGTGATTAGCAAAATACTATGGTCTAGAGAACATTCACTAGCGGATTCTTTTCGCGATAGTGTTTCCGTGTACGCAGGAAACATGCACACTAAGAAAACCGTGGAAACTAATGCTTAGAGCTAAAGGACTTCCAGATGTAATATGAGAGGAGCCCGGCTATAATCACCATGCTCCGAAAAGCATCTTTTCTGAAGCAGTGTTTCAAAAGAGTTATATGAGAGTGGAATGTTTTGTGAGGTTGGCGGGATGTGTTTATGAAAGGTGACCGTCAAATTCGAAGCAGATTCTAAACGCTGGCTTACTGAAGAATACCGCCCGCTTGAGCTTGAACAGAAAGTTCGCGATTTCTGGAAAAGAAATCACGTGGCTACGACGCTTGAACAAATGAGACTGAAGAACAACAAGGGCTCTTTAGGATACGTTGAAGGTCCCCCAACACTGAACGGTTTCCCTCACGTTGGCCACCTCCGCGGGCGAGTTATCAAAGACCTGCGTTATCGTTGGAAGTCAATGGCTGGATTCTACATTCCTTTCTGGACAGGATGGGATTGCCAAGGGCTACCTGTTGAATTAGAGGTTGAACGTGAACTTGGAGTGAAGAATAAGAAGGATTTGCTGGAGCGGGTAGGAGAAGAGAGATTTGTCGCTGAATGTAAGAAGGCCATAGTAAAGTATTATGAATCATGGCATCGTGCTGACGTTAAAGCAGGCATCTTCATCAACGACTCAAAAGCATATTGGACTTACATGGACAATTACATAGAACGTGAATGGAGATATCTCAAGCGTGCTTGGGACCAAGGACTTCTAGGAGAGGGCTACTATGTTGTAGCATATTGCCCTCATTGCCAGACTTCACTGAGCAACGCTGAGGTAGGAATGGGATATGAAGAAGTGGAAGACCCTTCGCTCTACTTCAAGTTCAGAATAGCGGGAACAAAAGACGAGTATTTCCTGGTGTGGACCACCATGCCTTTCACTCTAATCACTGATTTGATGCTGGCTGTCCATCCAGAAGCGGAATACGCAAAAGTGGAAGTAGGTGGCGAATCTTGGATAATGGTGAAGCAACGAGTTAAGCCAACGATGGATGAGCTTGAGATCAAGAATTACTCAGTTGTAGCCACCATTCAGGGAGCACAGTTGGAAGGAATTAAGTATGAATACCCTTTCCTAGACCTTATCTCCAAGCAGAAGGAGCTTGACGGACATCCTATCGTTCACACGGTTGTGTGTGAAGACTTTGTTGACGTGACTGCAGCCACAGGCGTTGTCCATCTTGCACCCGGAAATGGCGAAGAAGACTTCATTGCCGCTCAAAGACGTGCTGTTCCTGTATTTGCACCATTCGATGATGAAGTAAACTTCACTGAGGATGCAGGCGCGTTTTCGGGATCTTTCGCAAGGGATACAGACGAATTAGTTGTAGAAGAACTGCGTAAGAGAGGCCAACTAGTCTCAGTCAGACAGATACGTCATGAGTATCCGACATGTTGGCGTTCTCATCATAAACTCATATGGTTTGCCAGAAGAGAATACTATCTTTGGACAGACAAAATCAACAATCGAATAGTGAAAGCAGCAGAAAACGTTGAATACTATTATGAACCGCCAAAGAACCGGTTTCTAGCGTTCTTGCGTGAAGGCAAGCCATGGTGCTTCTCAAGAGAGAGGGTCTGGGGCACACCTCTCCCCATCTGGAAGTGCGAAGACTGTGAGAGTAAGGTCTTGGTTTCAAGCAAAGATGAGCTTCTACAGAAGGCACTACACCCCGTTGAAGGACACTTCGAGCTCCACAAGCCATGGATAGATCGAATCGTCTTCAAATGCGAAAGATGCAAAGGTTTGATGAATCGTGAACCCTTTGTGCTAGATACGTGGCACAACAGTGGGGCTTCGCCCTATGCAAGATTCACTGATGACGAGTTCAAACGCTATGTCCCTGTCGATTTTCTTGTTGAAGCCATAGATCAAACGCGTGGCTGGGCAAATACTCTTCTGCTTGAGCATGTGATATTCAGTGGAAGGGCAGAATCGTCATACAAAGCCTTCTTGTTTTACGGGCATGCTCTAGACGAGAAGGGGCGTAAGATGAGCAAAAGCCTTGGCAACGTCATAGACGCTAATGCTGTGCTTGACAAATACTCGGCAGACCTCTTTCGGTTCTACACGCTTCGGAAATGTTCTCCGATAGACTCGATGAACTTCGATGCGAGGGAACTAGGCAAGCGCCCATACCAAGTCATTAGTACAATCTACCACCTGACCCGCTTTTTCATGCAAAATGCTGAATACGACAATTTCAATCCACAGAAGCACACATTAGAGTGGGCTGAAGCCGACGAGACAATCAAGCCCCCCGATCGCTGGCTGCTTTCAAAACTACAGAATACAGTGGCTAGTGTCTCGAAGAAGTTTGAGACATGCGAGTTCAACTTTGCACTAGCAGATCTTGAAGGATTTGTAGTCAACATCTTAAGTCGGCAGTATGTTCCTATGGTGAGACATGAACTTTGGAGTGACGAACCTCAGACCCAAAGTCGGAGGTTGACCATCTACGCTGTTCTTTGGCAGACTCTTAAGACGTTGGTTTTACTGTTCAATCCAGTTGCACCATTTCTCTCTGAAGCAGTATATCAACGTGTCCATAGGACATTGGACAAGAACTTGCCCGCCTCAGTCAACTTCGAGGATTGGCCAGATCCGAATGAGGAGTTTGTTGATCTAGAACTGGAACATGACTTTGACGCGCTACTTACATACATATCTCTAACGCATTCTGCGCGTCAATCAGCAAAACTCAAACGCCGATGGCCATTGAGAAAAGCTATACTGATCGGGCCGAGGAAGGCACAAGGAGCCGTAAAAAATCTCCAAGATCTCTTTCTAGAGCTTGCAAATGTGAAGGCAGTTGGTTACGCGGAGACTATAAGCAATGTGGACTCAGAAATGCGCCAGCATGGAAGCTTGGTCTCTGAGAACAATGTGTCAGTATTAATAGATACACGCAGGAACGAATTGCTGCAGGGAGAAGGTTTGATGCGCGATTTAGCCCGGCGTGTTCAGGCGCTGAGAAGGGAGCTTGGGTTTTCACCCACAGATTTTCTCGAGCTTGTTTGTCTAGCAGATATGGATGCTGAAAGTATCGATTTGGTGAGACCTCATCTGGGAGAAATGGAAGGACTAGTTCGCGCCAAGAAAGTGCAATTGCTTGAAGTAAAAGACCTCATCAAAACAGAATGGTATGAATACAAGTTCAATAACAAAAGAGTGAGCATAGCAATCCCGTGAAATCTGCCTTTCCAATTATTGCGCTGCACTCTGTTGAATGATAGCTTGCACGTCAAAGAATCTTGTTTCGAGCATGTGGACACATGCTTGTGAAGGGTCAATTACGAAGAAGCAGGTCACTCCGCATTTTCATGCTTGGAAGCCTTCTTCTTTGCGGATCTCAGGAGTTCCAGTGCCGCTGTTCTTGCTCCAAGTTCTGCATTCATTTTTGTTTCTGCGCTTCCGATGATTATCACATCATTCTCTTTCGGGTGCAGTTCTGAAATCAGCTTCGCATGAATTGATGGTAAGTTTCTTAGAATATCTTGGTTACTAGAAGGCATGGTGAGCCTGTTCTTTGAGAAAACAAGTGTTGTCGCTCCATTAGCTCCTGCCTTTATTGCGTAGTCTCTTTCCTCCAGACCTATGTTAACCTTGTGAGCGACCCCTCTTACAAGGACAGCGATGTTGTAGGGAGCGACTGTTATCGGGCTAAATGGGATCTCGATTCCTATGCTAAGATTTAACTTCAATCCGGAGACGATTTTCTTTCCGTGATCAGAAAGAACGATTCCACGCCTTGAAACTTGGATAATTCCTTCCTTTTTCAGGTGTTTTATGAGCGTTCTAGTTGTGCCCTCACCTAGTTGAAGCTCTCTAGAGAGCTTTGTTCGTCCAATGACTTGTCCTTCAATTAGTTCGAGAGCCTTGACCACGTTGGATTCTGTGAAGGATGGGCTGCGTCCAGGTGCGATTTTTGCGGTGACACGTTCTATGATTGATAGCGGCTCCATTTCGAATTCCTAGATTGGCTGAATGCTATTAAAGCTTGAGGGAAACTGTTAAGTACCTGGATAGATAATCCAACCATAGCCATGAACATTCGAAAGGTTTCGCTAGTCACAATGATGGTAGCTTTGTCCGTAGCTACGAACTATGCTATGGCAGGCTTGGCCAACGTCACGATCATGGACTTCATAGTTTTTGTCGGAGGGCTTCTCTTTGGGCCACTTGTCGGTGCTTTGACAGGAATGTTCTCATGGCTGATTTATGGAGCAATCAACCCTTACGGCTTCGTACCACAGATATGGATCGCCACAATGTGTTCTGAAACCGTTTACGGATTGATGGGCGGATTTGTCGGGAGAAAGCTTGTGTCAGCACTACATGAAGGGCAACTATTTCAGCTGAGCCTATTCCTTGGCGTGATCGGATTCATATCGACGCTGATTTACGATTTGGCGACAAATGCTGTCTTCGCATTAGTTTATGGGATTCCAATACTCGCTGCGGTTGTATCAGGCACACCATTCGCCCTTCTGCACGAACTAAGCAACGTGGCTATTTTCGTGTTGGGATGTGTTCCAGTGATGATTTCCGTGAAGAACTTTCTAGGAGTTGAAAGAATTGAGCAGATCAGTGCTTTTGCGAAATAAGTGGTTTTTGATGACGCTCTTAGTGTTTTGCTGGGCAACTGCTGCCACCTTCTCGACTGCATACTATTCCTTTAAGTTCACTGACCTGTTGAGACGCCTCGAAGCTGTGCCAGTTCATGTGAGCGTATCCAAGGACTATGGTAATCAGACAACAATTACCTTCGAGGAAGTGTATCTTTTCAGTAGCGCTACAGCTCTTGATTCTTTGCGAGCAGTGGCAAATGTAACCACAGAATATCATGAGGTTATGGGATTGCTTGTGACCGGCGTTGATGGACTCTCCAACGACTGGGCAGGAGCGGGCAAAGGGTGGCAATATTGGTTGAATGGTCAATATGCGTTGGAAGCAGCTGACATGCTGATTTTAGTCAGTGGAGACATTGTAGATTGGAGATACACAACTTATCAAGGCCCTGGCTAACTTAAGCTGGATGGGGCACACTCTCTTTAGAAGATGAATAGACAGAGGGCAAATACAACTAGAAGCAAGATTGCGGTCAATTTCCTTGAAAGAGAGAGAGATGAGACGTCGTCAAGAGGCCCCGGATGTCTATACATCGAAAGAAAGAGAACGAACGCCAACATTATCCATTGCTCGAGGAATAGGAGGATCAGAATCGATACTAGAGTGAAAACCGTTCGCGTGCGGTCGCTTTTGATGAGGCTTCTAAGAGTGTGGCCTCCATCAAGCATTCCTGTTGGCAGCAGGTTTAGAAGTGTGACAAAGATTCCTATCCAGCCTGCGAAGGCTACTGGATGCAGATAAACAACATAGCCTGGTCCCGGTGCACTTATTGTAAGATTCATGAGAAGCAGGAATATTGGCGATATTGGGAGGCTTCCGGATAAGGGTTCTGTTGGAAGCTCTACTCTTGAAATCATCAGTCCAATGGCTGACACAATAATCGTCACGATGAATCCAGCAAGTGGTCCGCTAGCACCTACATCAAACAAAGCGTCTCTATTAGGTGCAGTTTCCTTCTGAACTATGACTGCCCCAAACGTTCCTATACCTAAGAATCCGAGAACTGGAGGGGGGCCTGGTATGAAATAGGGCAGTGTAGCCTCCATATTGTGCCGATTCGCGGCCACCTTGTGCGCCATTTCATGAGCACCTAAAATTCCCAGTAGCGCTAATGTGAAGGTTGCGGCACCGATGATCGGATCTGGAAGATCAGTGGAGAGCATATATCCTGTTATGAAAACGGTCACAATTGTTACTAAAAGAAGCACTACATTGATCATCGGTCGACTTGGTTTGGTTCTAGGTTTTGGTGTAACTTTGAGAACTACTTTTCCATCTACATTCTTCAACAATGGTGTAAAGCCTATTGCTGCTAGACGGCTAGCTAACTTAACAAAGGCTTGCTTCGAATCATTTTTCAATCGCAAGTGGAAGGTTGGCAGGTTATACTCTATTAAACCTTCTTCAACATCAAACTCCGAGGCAACTAATGCTTGAATCTCATCGAAATGAGAGCTGATGTCGAGGCTGGCTGGCTGTTCTGGCGAGCTGGTAGCGTCACTCATCGGGGTCGAGTACTCAATGACGCTGACCGTATAATAAGGCTGCTGGTTACAGGAGTAAATGGGAAGCTTATGAAGGCGTTAAGGTAGAGCTAAATCTCAGTTCAATTACTTCCTAACTACTGGATCCGAGAATGAAACTGAAGATGTTAACTGTGGGATCACTGTTCACAAACTGCTACGTGGTCTGGTGTAGCCATTCTAGGCAGGCGATAGTGATTGATCCTGGGTTTGACCGTGAGAAGGATGCTAGAAAAGTCCTCCGTTTTATAAAGAGCGATGGGCTAAAGGTGGTTTCTATTGTGAATACTCATGGTCATTCTGATCATGCCTGCGGAAATATGATTGTGAAAGCTGAAACTAACGCGCTGATTCTAATTCACGAATTCGATGCAAATATGCTAGATGGTATGGAGAAGAGATTACCTTTTACCTTGGGCACTGAACATCAGGCATCTTCAGCTGACGTACTCTTGAGAGATGGTGATCTTGTGAGATTCGGGAAGGCAATCTTGCGCGTGTTACACACACCTGGGCACACCCACGGGAGCATCTCTCTGGTGGGAAGCAATTGTGTTTTCACAGGTGACACCTTGTTTGCTGGTTCAATTGGGCGTGTCGATTTGCCTGGCGGTTCAGCTGAGGAAATGTTTCACTCTCTGCGTGAGAAGATCGTTGTTCTACCAGATGCTTTTACTGCGTACCCTGGACATGGAACAGTGTCTACTATTGGTCAAGAGAAGCGTAGCAACCCCTTCTTGCAAGAAAACTCCGGCGGATGGTTCCTAAGATGAAAGGTCGAAAAATCGGGAGATAACTCTACGCCCTTTTCTTAGCGCTCACGACTGTTATTACGTCTCTGTTCTTTAGGAGATAGTTCTCACCCACACGTTTCCTTTCTCTAGCTTCTACAGCATAGATGAAATTATCACCAAGTTCTGTGTGAACAAGATAAGCTAGCTGTCGGGCTGTTGTGCCGTAGGGAACGAGGTAGGCATCTGGTAACACTTCACCCATGTGGTTGGCAAGTTTCTCTATATCTTCGACAGGGTAGACAACTATGCAGTCTAGAAGTCTGAAATAAGCTGCGTTTATGGCTTCTTGAACACCTGTTGTACCAAAAGGGGTTAATATTCTTTCTTTGATTGTTTCAAGTGCGGTGAGCTGCGTCTTGCTTATCGCATTTTCGTCGATGACTTTGTAGTTGCAGTCGCCTGGTTTGTATTGTATCAATCCGTTTTCAGCTGCTCTGCGAAGAGCTAGCTCTGCCTCTGCACTGCAAGAAACTGTTAAGTTATCTTGTTCTCTCAATTTTTGCACGTTTGCTTCAGCGGTCGGCAGATCGATCTTGTTTGCGGCTATAAGCATGGGTTTAGCCACTCGTCTCAAATTGCGTACAAAACTGAGAAGTTCTTCATCACTCCAAGAGGCTGGCTTATCAGCGTTGAGGCCGGACTCTTGAACTGCTTGAAATATGTGTCCACGTTTGATTGACAGCCCACTCAGCCTCTCTTCAAGTTCACCAAGGAGGTTAACTCCGACACCTCCCGCCTCGACAGTTCTAGCTAGTTTCTGCCAATCACGCTTCAAGATATTAGTTACCCACATGTCAATCTCTATTTCGAGAAAGCGAACATCTTCAAGCGGATCATGAGAGCCTGGCTGACATCGTCTTCCTTCTATATCAGTGGCGCCAGCAGCGTCAACAATATGTATCATTGCATCTGCCTTCCGAAGCTCATCTAGAAATTGATTTCCCAAGCCGCGCCCCTGCCATGCCCCAGGAACCAGTCCTGCACAATCTATCAACTCTACGGGTATGAGCCGTATGCCATCTACACATAATGAATTTGCGGGATTGTCTTCCACGCCAAACTCATCATGTACGCATGGGCTGCGCAAATATCCTACTCCTCGGTTAGGTTTTATGGTCGTAAACGGATAGTTGGCAATTTCTGCAGGGGCTAAGGTGGCTGCTGAGAAAAACGTGGATTTCCCAACGTTGGGTTTGCCTACTATTCCAATCGAGTAGGGTCGGGATTTCTTGCCAACCAAAGACATGACTCGAGACCGTAATAATAGGTCAGCTTAGTTGAATAAAGGCTTTCGAAAATGCTACTCTCAAATGAACTTCACCATTCTTCTTCCTCTTCTTCCTCTTCTTCCTCTTCTTCCTCTTCTTCCTCTACTTCCCAATCTTCTTCCACCATCTTCACCTCCATAGCATTTGAAAGCCATCTTCATTCCCAACCAAAAACATCCAAGAATTAAACCTTTCTTGAAATTCTGTCGTGATTGCGGAAGAGGTCTTTCTCACGCTTTTTCCTTTACGATTCGCGCCTTCAACATTGGCTTCGCGTTGCTTTTTTGAGGCGTCATGTATGCCCAACACAAATGTGGGGAGTTGTGTGCTGCACCGATCCTTCCATTAGGATCTAATGCAATGAGGCCCATGTGGTTAGGGGCATCGTCAATTCTACGATTCACTTCTTTGATCGAGTTCTCGGCAGCTTCTTGCGGCTTTTGGCCAATACGCATCAGATTGCACGTGTTCTTAGCTAAGACAAGTCTAATTGCGATTTCCCCTATTCCCGTGGTCGAGCAAGCCCCTTCTTCATTGTCGGCATAAGTACCACACCCTATTAAAGGTGAGTCTCCTATACGTCCAGGAATTTTTAGGGAGATACCGCCCGTAGAGGTTGCTGCAGCCACATTCTTTCCACTGTCCACAGCAACAGCGCCAACTGTATCCAAAGTAGAGAAATCAGGATTGGACTTCAGCAATGCAGATAGTCTTTGCAGATGGGCTAGGCTCTGTCGCTGTAGTTTAGCCTTGAGATTTTTCCAGTATTGGGCTCGGAGCGTTGTCTGAGGGTCTCTCCTTTCCAGACCAAATATGTCTGCAAGCTTTTCCGCGCTTCTTCCAACTATGAAAATGTGATCAGTCTTGTCCATTATTATTCGCGCCAAGCGTATGGGGTGTTTAATATTTCTTAGCAGCCCTGTTGCTCCAGCGGTCAGCGTCCTGCCATCCATAAGAGACGCTTCCATCTCAACGGCGCCGTCAAGGGTGAAAGATGAACCTACTCCGGCATTGAAAGCTTCATCATCCTCCATAGACATAACTGCGGACTCTACGGCGTCTAGAGCGTTTCCATCTCTTTTCAACACCTCAAAGCCGATCTGTGCTGCGTCTTTCACTCCCCTGATTCCTTGCTCTCTCCTTTCTTTACGCCATTCTCCTGCGCCACCATGAACCACAATTGCTGGTATTCGTGAATTCATTTGGAAATGATCCCTTGTTAAGTTGAGATTAGCTAGAATGAGCTTTGGAAGATTTAAGCTCTACGCCAATCAAAACACCTAATAGCCGAATGAGCCTTTTCACTATATGGGATGATGTGCGGCGACGGCGCGGAGCATCCAAGCTGTGACACGCCTTGCTAGCTGACCTGCGGGGACGTTTCTCATTCAAGTTTGATTCCATGAATTGCTGGCTGAGAAGGGAACGAATTGACGCGCATAGTCAGGGCAACGCGGAACAATATTCAGCTGGCTGCTGAAATCGCTAGGAAGGGAGGTTTGGTTGTGTACCCAACGGACACTGTCTACGGTTTAGGCTGTGATCCATCCAATTCTAATGCACTTCAACGTATCTTGAGAGTTAAAGGCTCTGAGGCAAGGCCCCTTCCTATACTTGCCTCCAAACTCGATGATGTAGAAAGAGTTGCAGAACTTACTGAAAGAGCGAGGATCATCAGCGATAGATTCTGGCCTGGACCGCTGACTTTGGTGCTGCGGAAGAAACCCTTAGCAGAGGTAGTTACATTCTGTTCCGAGAACATTGGGATTAGGATTCCAAATAATCAAGTCGCTCTTTGCCTTGCAAGGATGTCGGGGGGACTTATTGTTGGAACAAGTGCTAACAAGACTGGAGCCAAGCCTCCATGCACTGCAATTGACGCTTATCGACAGCTTGGGGGCAATGTTGATGTATTTCTGGATGGCGGAGAAGTTGAGCTTTGTGCTTCTTCAACTGTTTTGGATCTGACACGAGACGAGCCAACTATCTTGCGTAATGGGCCTATCAAGATTGGAGATGTATTGGTCGCAATTGAATAGAATGCACGATGACATTCAATTCTTCAAACGTTACTCTGTGGCGAAGGTCTACTCTATGCTTGCGATTTCCTCCAGAAATTCCGCTGTTCTTCTTCCTCTTGCGGTCAGCTCGTGTCTTACTGGGATATTTCGTCTGAAAACTAGTTTCTTTCCCCTCAAGTTCCGTAGATATCTGTAGGTTCTTCGCAAGCTGATGCCAACAGTTCTTGCCAAGTCGCGAGCAGAAATGCCGGTTCGCGGGATTGAATTGCAGATTCTTTCCTGTGTTAGTGAAAGAGATTCCAAGCCCAGCGCCCTCTTTGTTCGGAAGTAGAAGACGCGGTCAGAAGGGGATCTGTCAATGATTAGTTGTGCTTTCTTCAGACGCTTTAATATTCTAGACAAGCTTTTTGTTGGCACTTCTTCGAGCAATTCTTTTCGAGTTTTAGCACTGATCAATAGGGATCTGAGTATCCTTTCCTCGTAGCCCTCGGAATGAATTGGCAGTTTTCCAGAGAAGTAGTGGCGAGTGATAATGTTGTGGATCTTCCTGCCATACAATGTTATTTGATATCGGTTGCTGCTTGCTCTCACTAGTCCAGCACTTAAGAGAGGTTTCAGGTATTCATATATTGTTTTCTTGCTGTGATGATATCTGGTTCGTCCGAGCTCCTTCTGCAAATTTCGGATATTCATGCTTCGATTTCGTAGGATTCGTAGGATTGCGAGTCGTCTTCTATTTTTTATGGCGTTGACAAGTTGAAGCTCATGCTGATGTCTTGATAGGATTCTGTCTGTTTCGTGGAGTTCCTTTTTCACGCTCCATGTTGAACATTGCTCTACGCAAAGCATCGGTGTTATAACATTGCAGTCTTTACATCGTTCCTGCAGTACGTGAAGTGTCTGGGTCAAGGTGCATCCGTTATCGATCATGTTTCTCGATAGCCACGCGGAATATCCAGCAAACTTTCGGCTCTGCTGTTGTTCTTTGGGAAAAGTGCGCGTCATAGAAACTTTTTCATCACGATATACTCTTCTTTGAGGGGAGAAAGGAGAAGAGGGAGTTTTCACGAAAACATATTCCTCCATAGTCTCTATGACACGCGTCATGATATATGACATGCGTCATGCTTATATATCTTTTCCTATAAACATAGGCGTGAGAAGAAACCAATGAGGCTTCCTTGCGAGGTTGCGGTAAAGTCGGTAGTGCCCGCGATACGTGCTCTTTTGGCGAAAGAGCTTACGGAAAATTATGGAATGAAGCAAACCGAAACGGGTGAGTTACTTGGTGTGACCCAAACGGCAGTAAGCAAATATGCTCATCAAGTAAGAGGCAGGGTTCTGCAACTGGATGGTGAGGAAGAGGTGAGAGTGATTATTGTAACGACCGCTGAATCTCTGGCCAGGGGAGCTCTAGATAGATTCAGTCTTGCATTGAGCATCTGCAAGATATGCAGACTTGTGCGAGAGAGACGCCTTATGTGCAAATTGTGCAAACGTGCTGATCCAGATGTGAACGTTGAGGAGTGTCTATTGTGCTCTTTTTCGTGTTCAGGGAAATACCCTTAGAAGAATGCGCCTAATACTGATGCGAGTATTAAGCTCATGAGTATGGCTCCAAAGCTCATGAGAAATGCTTTTGTCCAAGAGAGCTCCTGCACATTTTTTATGGCGATGGTGCAGAGAATAGCTGTCCATCCGTAGAATGCCATGCTCAGTGTTGAAATGGGTAGTCCCCAGCTGCTTTGATAGGCTTCCACATATTCTAGGTAGGAAATGTTGTACCGAATGAAGATTGATGGAAGTGCGGAAAATGCAAGGGCAAGCGCAATCAAGTAGATAATAGAGGTTGAGTATATGTATCCGAGGATTGATAGCAAAGTCTTCCATTGACCTTTCCATCCTGATAGGCTTCTTAAGGCTAACAAGACTATCCCGGAAAGCAGCACCCATTCTAGAAAAAAGTTGATGCTGCTTCGCATGAGCGAATATAAAAGCTGCACATTGAAGCTCTCTGAGGAGGAAATCGGTGCAAATCTGCCAAAATACAATCCATCTATCTTTAAGGTGATGTTTCCAAAGTCAGCCCATGTAAGTAGAAATCCTATTCCAGTAATAGCTGCCCAACTCGGTTCATTCGATTGGGACCAGTCCTCTCTGAAGAGATTGATGCTCACGTTTGCCCAATTGCTTGCACTGTCTGTTATGGTGTCCATGATGCTGATCTCGAATTTCTTGTCTTCGTCATTTAACGAAAAGAGCTGTAAGACTGCAGTTTGGGGTGTAGCATTTGCTTCGTTAGTCCATTTTACTGCAAATGAGAGTTGACTGTGTCCTGAATCAGAGCGGTTAAAGCTTCCAATTTCCGTTAGGTGCATTTGAATCAGTGTGCTATTGATCAGGGATGAAGATACGCTGTAGTTCCCAAAAACGTGATCTTGGCTATCAAATGATATGTTGTTATTTGAACTCCATAGGAGTGGCAAAGACTCCGGCGGTGTCTCAGTCCATAGATCGTCATCCGGTGTAGGTGCTTCCAAGAAGAATTTTGTGCCGCTTGTATATTGCCCCGCGAGAGTTATAGGGAGTGTGATTATGAGAATTAGTAATGGGCCTTTTATGCTTGGTTTTTTCACAATCTCTTGGAACGTTTTCAAGGGAGAGTATAGAACTTCAAAAATCCATCTAGCAAACTGGGCTTTCTGCCTTTCTTCCTCTTGAGCTTCTTCCAAGGATAAGGCCTCATTGATTACTAAGCTGCCTGCATTCCATCTTTAAGTCTTCTGTAGGTGGCGTAGTCCACATGCGTTAGGAATCTGTTGTCAGCTTGATAGTTGATCGTGAACCTTTGTCTCTTTCTTTTATTAATCAGTTGAGTAGTAGTGATGAATGAGTAGGCATCGCTACCTGCTCCTGAACCGTAGCTCCCAACTATGATTCTTTCGTCTGGATTTGCCACATCTAGAATCGCTGCTAGACCGATTGGTGAACAACCTGAGTAGGTGTTACCGAAGTTAGAAACTCTTAGCCCTGGTAAATATTGCTCTTCCTTGAAGCCTAGGTTTGCAGCTACTCGCGCTGGGAACGCAGCGTTTGGTTGGTGCGCTACGAAGTAATCTACGTCGCCCGGAGTTAGTTTGAGGTGATCCATGAGCTTTCTGACTGCCTTTGTTACATGTTTGAAGTAAGCAGGTTCCCCGGTAAATCTGCCCCCATGGCTAGGGTATGCTTGAGTATCTCTTCTCCAAAAATCCGGTGTATCAGAGGTGATCGAGATCCAACCCTCAAATTGAGCTATTACATCATACTTACCGAAGATGAAAGCACCTCCTCCATAACCTACGAAGAGATCCAACTCGCCTCCTGGTTCACCTCTTGGGGCTGATTGGGAGTTGTCAGCGCCAATCACAAGGGTATTTAGCTGCTCAAAACCGGGGTAATACACTAATGAGGCAGCATCCTTAAACATGCTTGTTGCAGCTTTGCAGGCGAACTCGGTGTCTATCGCATCTACGCATTGAACACCTTCTTCTTGGCATTCTTCACCAAGTTTAAGCACTTGCGCTACTTTAGCGGCAATCGGTTTGACTGCATAGGGATTAGATTCAGACCCTACATACACCTTGCAGATTGATTCGTGGTCGACTCCAGAATGAACTAATGCAATCTTTCCAGCCTCGACTGCGGCAGTAATCGAATCTTCGTCGAGAAATGGTATTGAACGCTCCATTGTGCCTTCTCTAATTCGGAATCTTGAAGTATAGACGCCATAACCAACGATACCTGGCTTCTCATACTCCTTTGAGGGCTCGGAAATCTTGTATTCTTGATGCGGGTAGTATTCGTCGGCAAGAGAGAACGCGAGAGAGATTGTGGGCACTATCCCACTAGGTTCTGCGGCATGCCTTCTCCTGAAACGCGGAACGACTTTTCTACCTTCGAAATCGGTGAATCTGGAATCCTCGTCATTTGCCATGTGGTCTGTCAGCCTGCCAGGGAAACGCACTTTTCCATTGTGAAAGGAGACTATTCCATAAATATATGGACTCAATCTTGTGAACTTGTTAGTAGGATCGTTTATGAGAGTGCAGACCTCAAGTGTGCCTTCTTCATAAAAGAAGTCAATATCTTTCATTCTGCCGAGGCTCTCTCTTCCGCATGTGCCACAATAGTCCCTAGGCTTGAAGTATTCTTTGCCGCAGGATGTGCAGGAACTGCCTCGTAATCTATCACCTATGTATGCAACTCTTCTTTCGATTGGCTCGCTGCTCAAGCTAATTCCTTCCTAAGATGCAAATGTAGGCTTTTGTACCAAAGCCTTCCACTTCATGTACACAACCGTGTTCCAGCTCGGAATCCGACTTGATTTGTCTTTCACCTGCTTCGTTTCTCAATTGCTGGAAGACCTCGAAAATCTCTGCTCCTCCGGTGGCCCCTAGAGGATTTCCATCAGCCTTGAGCCCACCGTTAACGTTCACAAACACGTTCCGCTCACCAACTTCCAAATAATCGTGATCCGCTTTGAAGCTATCGTGAATCTCTTTCCAAGCTTTTCCTTTCTCACACAGTCCCAAATCCTCTAAGGACACCATCCCCATCATTGTTGATTGGTCATATAGCTGCAAGATCGATATATCACCTATCTTAATCGCTGCTTCTCTCAAAGCTTTCTTCATCGCAAGCTCAGTTGCGAGGAATCCTGTTAAGCTATTTCGTGAAGGGAAAGTTATGTAATCAGTAGCATTAGAGTATCCAAGAACGCTTACAGGCTTGTCGGTGTAGGACCCTGCCAGTTCAGAATCTGTCAAAATAAGAGCGGAAGCACCGTCTGATATAGGTGCGAAATCAAACAGGCCCAAAGGTCTTCTAGACCTTGTTCGAGCCCTTAGAATCGTGTCAATTGATATCTCCTTGTGAAATTGAGCATATTCATTTTTCATGGCTGACTTATGGCTCTTAACTGAACATTCCGCCAACGCTGTGCTCAAGATGTCAAGTTGCCTACCTTTGATTCCATATTTCCTTATATATGCTCTGAGCATGAGTTCATGGTTTGCCTCGGGTGTACATCCAGCGTAGTAGCTCCATGGATCTTCTAGAAGCATTAAGTCATCTCTAATCTTGTCCCATCGATCAGTCATCTTCTCCATTCCACCAACGAGAACCAGATCATATTTCCCTGCTTGAATTCCATTGCAAGCGCTAGAAAGTGCTGAGCTGAATGATCTTGTAATCTCCATTGGAATGTTTAGCTCCAGCAGTTCAGACAAAAAACCCTCCTCAAGTCCTATCTTGTTAGTTATGGGAAGAAAATAATCTGAAAAATGACAGGCACCTAAATCCTCTCTTTCTATTCCTACAGAGTCTAGAGCCGCTAGTCCAGCCTCTTCAACCAGTTTCTCTGGTTCTACTTCGTAGTGCTCTCCAAATTTAGTTCTGCCCACACTGACAATAGCTGGGCATTTGGCTTTCATAATGTATGTTGACTCCTCTCTGAGCAGAGCTTTATCCAGACATATAAGCTCTTTCTCAAGTTTCTCCGATCATCCAGAGCTTCCGTGCCCAATCCATACGTAGACATCATATGCCACCTTTCATTATTCAAGGTGATGAATAGACGCTATTCATCATTGTTTCATTTGAAGAAAAGTTTGGGCTTTTAAATGCAGATTAACATACTAAATACAAGTCGAAGTTATGGAAAAGGGAATGTGTATGTCCTCTTTTCATGTCGCTTCCAGCGAAGAGATAAAGAGGTGTGGAACTACAGATGTCTACTTTGTGAGAGCAAAACGCATTCTAGAGAACATAGGGCTTGAAAAAACAAAAGTGGTGGCTGAGGTAACTCTTGGACATTTTCCGGAAAATTGGGCATGGGGAATCTTATGCGGAATCGAAGAGCTAGCTACTCTGCTCGAGAAGACACCCATCGACGTTTATTCAATGCCGGAAGGAACGGCTTTTTACCCTTCTGGACACCGGGGATTTCGAGTGCCCATAGTGCGAATCGAGGGAGCTTATAGGGACTTCTGTCTCTACGAGACCCCACTTCTAGGCGTTCTATGTCAAGCAACAGGAATCGCTACACGCGCTGCGAGAATGAGGATTGTAGCAGAGGACAAGAGACTGATTTCATTCGGGATACGTCGTATGCACCCTGCTCTTTCGCCTATGATAGACAGAGCGGCTTTCATAGGCGGATTTGATGCTGTGAGTTGCATAGCTGGAGCCCGAGCCACCGATACAAAGCCTGTGGGAACTATGCCACATGCGCTCATAATCGTTATCGGTGACCAAGTCAAGGCTTGGAAGACCTTTGACAGTGAAATTCAGAAAGAAATTCCTCGAGTAGCATTGATAGACACCTATTCCGACGAGAAAACAGAAGCACTAATGGCTATAAACGCAGTGAAAGACTTGGACGCTGTACGACTTGACACACCATCCTCTCGTAAAGGAGATTTTCTGGAGGTTGTTAGGGAGGTGCGGTGGGAGCTAGACCTACGTGGCTGCAAACATGTTAAGATCTTTGTTTCTGGCGGACTAGATGAAAAGTCTGTCAAGCAACTTAGTGAAGCGGGTGCTGATGCGTTCGGTGTAGGAACATATGTGAGTAACTCACCGACCGTAAATTTTGCATTGGACATAGTTGAGAAGGAAGGGAAGCCTTGTGCAAAGCGAGGCAAGCTCGGAGGAAGAAAGGAGGTCTGGAGATGTCCAACTTGCATGTTAGATTTAGTCCTGCCATATGTTAGTTCACCACCAATCTGCCCAAGGTGCAAACATCGAATGGAGCGGATGCTTAAGCCTCTTATCAAAAAGGGTAGAGTTGTAAGAAGGTTGCTGAGGCCTAAGGAGATACGAAAGAATGTTTTGCGTCAGCTTGAGAAGCTGTGCGTCGAGTAAACAGGTCCAATTACGTAGGAAGCTTGCTTATCTTCTTACCTGTAGGCGAAGTTTTAACGCTTATATTTGAAGCAGACTAAACTGGATAGCTGAATGTGTTTACGGTGAGCTGATTTGCCATACTGCTCAAAATGCGGGAATCAAGTTAGTGAAGAGATGGTTTACTGCTCTAAGTGCGGAGTTTCCCTTAAAGCTGAAAGTGTTCGTAGAAAGGACTACGAAAAAGGCGAGAAACAAGAAAAGCACGAGAAGCATGAGAAAGAAGAAAAAGCAGAGAAGCATGAAAAGCAGGAGATTAGTGTCTTCTGGGCATTCATTGGAGGACTTATTCTAGTTGTAATCGGAGGCTTTTCTATACTAGCGGCCTTTTTCGATGTGCCAGATCCTTGGCGTGGTGCGTTCTTCCTCGTGATAATAGGTGTTTTCATAATTGCTTTCGCCATTTACGGAGCAGCTAGAGCATCGAGGAGAAGTCCGAATCCTTAGAGAAACCATCCGTACAAGAGCCTGTATAATCCATGTTCTAAGACAGTCCAAGCAGTTGCTCTACCGAAGATTCTAAAGTAGTTTTTTCCCATAGCTTCAATCATGTCGCCTATATCATACCGTGGAAACAGACAAGATGAAACAATCACTCTTCCCCACTCACCTCTTTTGAGCTCGTGGAGCATTTTTGTTCCATCTCTGGTCTCAACCTCAAATAGGTATTTGTCGAAGTTAGGTGTGATGTAGGGAAGATCGTCCAGCTGCTGGCCGAATACCCCCTCAGTGGCAGTATACATTTCGACAACTGGGATTTCACCGTAGTATGATTTTAGCTTGGGAGCGTATTTGAACTGGATTTTCCTTACACTTGTGCAAAACAGCGCTTTGAAGTTCCACAGTTCTTTAGGTCTTTTCCCATGTTTTCTCTTGACGTATTTAGCAAAGGATAGGATGACTGGAGTAACACCCATAGCAGCTGTCACATTCTCACCTAAAGCCTTGCTGTAGACTAGTTCGAACCTTCTTTCCCAGTCCGCTCGGGTTATGCCTGGACCCATTTTGTCAATTTCCTCTTGTCTTGGCAAGAGGCTTACTTGATTCAACATGGGATTCAGTCTGGCGTAAGTGCCTGAACTATATCCAAAGGACACTTCTTTACCCTCTACTTCAAGAGTAGATACCACAGAAGGGAAGTTTAGATTCAGAATCTTCCCTGTTATTAAGGCAATATCCTTTTTTCTCAAAACATAGTTAGCTAGGGCTCGCGCTCCACAAGAGAATATTTGCTCAAGGTGGGTTTTTGTAGCAGGCAATATCTTAGACGTACCGGTTGAGCCTCTTGTCATAACCCAGTGAATTGGAGGCTCGGGAAGCATAGATCGATAGTTGCCCTCTCTCACCTCTTTCAGATAAGGCTGCAATTGGACATAGGTAAGTTTGGGGAAGCAAGCTTGAAAATCCTTAATGCTTACAATATTCTCCGAGGAGTTTTTCAAGCCGTAATCAGTTCTTCTATAGTACTCGAGAAGGTCTAACAGCGTTTTTTCCTGCGCCTTCATTGGGTCTTGGAGGGCATCATACCATGGTCTGACAATCTGTTGCAACAAGTTGCTTGGATCCATGGCGGGGAGCATTTCTTAGAACTTATTGGTTTTTCGCTTAAAAGCTTGATTTTTAAGCTGATAAGAGTGCTCAGCAATGTTGTTGACATGTCTCCACGCTGATTTGCTCACGTGGTCTTTCCTCGCCTCTCTAAAAGCATGAGAAGGAGCGGGCTCTTCTATGGCCCTTTTTTTGGAGATTAGGCTCGTAGGGGGCTTTGCATAGAAGTATTTCAACTTTATCTTGTATTCCGTGAATGTACCGTCAGTCAACATGGCTATGAATGTGCGAAGAGTTAACAGAGCCGTTGATCGAAATCTCCAGTTCTTTCCATTTTCTGGTAAGATGCAGACTAGGCATTTGCTTCGTCATAATTCAGTGCGTATATGAAGCGCTATCACAAGAGAGCTCCTAGGGCTTCAATCACTTTTCTACTCCTGTACGCTAAGGAAGCGAGGGAACACCTCCCTAGAGATCATGCTGATCGATTCGCGTATGTCCGGTCCAATTGGAGAACCTACAACTACCTGAGTAATGCCTGCTTTGACCAATTGCTCAATCTTGCTCAAAACTGTCTTCGAAGTGCCGGTTATCGAGAAAGAATCAATCATATCAACTGTCACATGGGAGAAAGCGTCTTTCCACTTTCCTTGAACAATTGCACGGCGTATTTCGTCAGCAGTTTCAGTGGTTACTCCATGTCTTTGGAGAACTTGTTCAGGGCATCCGGCTACAATGTATGCCACTACTGGAGCTACAGCTTTTTCAGCTTCCTTTTGCTCTCTGGCTATTGAGAACGATGTGTACGCGGCAATCTCCAAGTCACTGATCTTTTTGCCTGCTCTGGAAGCCCCGTTCGTTACGAATTCCATAGCTCTTTTCACGTCATGTGGGTGTGAAGCATTAATCAGAACACCATCACCAACCTCCGCTGCTAAAGCCAGCATTTTCGGGCCTTGGGCTCCGACGAATATCGGGATCCTACTTGTCGTTCTGAAGTTCAATCTAGCGCCTGAAACTGTGAATATTCTGCCCTGCAGATCCAAGCTCTCTCCGGAGGCGATTTCGCGGATAATCTTCACAGATTCTCTAATAGTCGCCAACGGTTTGGACGGTTTCAGGTTCACCATTTCCAACGTGGTCTTATCGCCAACACCGATTCCACACACAACTCGCCCCGGAGCAATCTCGTTTAGCGTCGCTACTGCTTGAGCTGCCACAATGGGATGAGCCATGAAGGGATTTGTGACACCTGGGCCAAATCTTATTCTGTCGGTATAGGCGGAAACCATCGTCAATGACACGTACACATTTCGGTTGTTGAAATGATCGGTGATCCACAATGTGTTGAAGCCAGTTTTCTCTGCTTGAATAGCATAGAAAGTGGTTTTCCAATAGAGATCGCGAGGCACAAACTCGATACCGAACTTAACCATCTAGAGACACCTCTTTCGTGGCCCTCTTGCGAGATATGAACGGTTTAACTTTAGGGTTTCCGGGTAACTTTAGCTTTTCTGTAACATAGCTGCAAGTTTCTCAAAGCCTAGTTCTCGCAAGACGGCGGTTGTCTTTTCCGGATCTATTAAGAGCGAGGCTTTGAGAAGTCGCTGCAAGCCAACCTCTGAAGCTAGCTGTTCTTTTTGCCAGTAGTAGAGAATGGTCTTAGCCAAGCTGCTGGGCATTTTTTTCGAATTTCGAGATTTGAGGACTATATCGATGAGTTTTTCTGAAGTAGCCTCCCGTTGGGAGGATGGAATCTTTCTGACTACTTTCTCTAAGGGCATATGGCATTCCCTCTAACGAAATACACGAGAAGGTATATATCAATAGTCGTCGAGAATCAACTTCAATCGGTGCGCACGGCTAAACTTCTCAGGAATGGGATAATGTTTCTTTTCAGAAGGCTGACAATTGGAGTAATAACATGCTTTTCATACGAAATACTGTGGTGATATGCGGGCGTGCCAAGTTGATTAAGCGAATATTTAATTACTCCGTTGGTGAATCAAAATAGACATTGCATCCAGGCGAGAGACGCAGCATGTCTGAGAGGTTCATAACCACTAAGGGAGTTTCAACACTATCCTTGATAGTTCTGCTGCTGGTCTCCGGGGTGATAGGTGCAATTCTATCCTACCTATGGACGGTTGGCTACTATGTCGACTTGGGGCTTAATGTTCCTGAAGACATTTCAGTAGCGATTACAAATGTTTCATTTCCGCTTTTAAACAGCACATATTTCGAGGTAACGGTTCTCAATCCAACTTACTCAAAAGAGGACGCGAACATCACTAGTGTTGTTCTGATAGTTGCCAACACTGTTGAATTGAATGTTAACACAACGCCTGCTACTCCTTATCCACTAAGGAAAGGCGAAGCTGTTACTTTCCGATGCAACGAGAGATGGGGTGAGCATACCGGAGGGGTGCTGATCGTGGGCATATTCGTTGAAGATGGCTCAGGCGCTGCGAGATCATACATCACAGAATACATTGATTTGGACATTACTGAAATATCCTTAGACACAGAGAAATCAATCAACGAGTTCAATGTAACTGTCCACAACAGATCCAAGCATCCTCTTGATGTATCCAAGCTTCTTCTTGGCCTCGAAGAGATACCGGAAGCAGCAATCTTCGTGGACACAGAAAACGTCACACTTCCCTATACAATACTCGAAAACGAAACCATTGTACTGACTTGTTTCTTTCCACTCTGGGATTCCAAGACTAACGTTGGAGTCTTGGGAAAAACGACAGCGATAACTCTCGATACATTGCAAGGATATCAAGCTTCCTCGTATCGAGCGTTCCCTAAGCCAGTAAGCCTGGCAATATCGAATGTCACTTTTCCACTGCTGAACACGACGCAGTTCGTATTAACAAACGAACTCCAGTCACCTCACTATGTTAATCTTACAGATGTGATAGTAAACGTTGAAGAAGAATACTTCACGATTGCCAACACAAATGCCACAGATCATGTTCTCCAGCCAGGGGAAAGCACTACAATCGTGTGTGAAGACGCTCGCTTGAACTGGGAGACTTGGAAAGGCAAAGAGGTCACAATCTCAGTATACACCACACAAGGCTTCGTTGCCGACAAAGAAGAGGCAATTCCAGACGGGTAGCGTAGCCTTTCCATAGTAGGCTTATCATCAACAATCTTTCAGTGAGATTTAAAAGTGGGTTCTAGTGAAGTGAGTATTCCAAATCTGCATCGAGATGGGGCGTCTTGACAGAATATGATGCTGTTATTGTGGGAGCAGGTATTATCGGGTTGGCGACTGCTTACCACGTGAAGAAGCAACAACCGAATGATCGTGTTGTGATAGTAGAAAGAATGGCCACGGCAGGACAAGGGAACACCGCAAAGAGCGCTGCGATGTTCCGGTGCTTTTTCGCGTCAAACACGAACCTCACGTTGGTGGACACTACAGTTGAGTTCTTCAAGCACATTCAGAATGAGCTAGGCAGAGATCTAAAGTTGAGGTGGGCGGGATATCTTTGGCTTTTCTCAAAAGAACACTATAAAATGGTGGAGCCTATCCTGAGGGCAATGTCGAGAAATGGCCTCTCCCACACAGTATATGAAGGAGAGGAGCTAGTGGAGCGCTTGAATCTTGTCTCCAGAGTGTCAGATGACCAAGAAGCGCAGATAATCGGGCTTTCGGACGTGGAGAAAGGAGTGTTCGTTCCAAAAGCTGGTTCGATAGATATAGACTTGCTGGTACAATTCTATGAGCGCGAATTCAAGAATATGGGAGGTATTATCCAGTACAATACAAGAGTCGAGAAAATCTTGGTGGAGCCGAAAAGACCCCTAAACATGCCGGATGAACCTTTCTTCTGGCAACAATCGCGAGCTGCAGGTGTAACGACTAATAGAAGCATCATAAGAGCCAAGAAGACGATAGTTGCTGCTGGCGTCTGGGCTAATTCCTTACTTCATCAAGTCGGATTATATGCACCTATGGAACCAATCAAACGACAGCTGTTTTCCGTGAAAGCAGAAACCGAAGAGCTGAGAAAGCTCTTGCATGTTGGTGGGTTGAACCCTGAGCACTGCATGCCCTTTACGATTTTGCCTGAACCCACAGTCTATATCAAACCAGCGTTGGAAGAAGAGGCTTTTTGGCTAAGCTATGGAGACAGTTTTCCGAGGGAGTTTAAACTGGAAGATGACCCTCAACCTGAAGAAAACTTCTACCGTTATGGAATCTACCAGGTTGTAACAAAGTATTTTCCCCAATTCTCGGGAGCCAAGCCCTATGGAGCTTGGGCAGGTCAATACGCACTCAACACTATCGATGGGCAACCAGTTATATTGGAGGAGAATGGTTTGCTGACTGTTGGGAGCTGTAGTGGAAGCGGGAATATGAAAGCTGATGCCATAGGCAGAATAGCAGCTGCATTATATTCAGATGAAGATTATGCAGATCTCTTTGGGGGAAAAAGATTCAAGGTGAGTGATCTCGGCATGTTAAAACGAAAGGTAGAGCGTGAGAAACTGATCATTTAGGTGAAAATATTTGGTTTCCGCAACAGTCACCAGACGAGTCAGCACAATAGAGTATGCTATTAGAGACGTTGTGGATTTAGCCAAGAAACTCGAAAGCAAGGGAAGACAAGTAACGTATCTCAATATTGGGGATCCTGTGAAGTTTGACTTTGACACGCCTGACCACATCAAGCAAGCTCTGTTTAGAGCGGTTAAGTCGGGCGAAAACTGGTATGGTCAGTCAGAGGGACTTCTTGAACTAAGAGAGGCAATATGCAGAAAGGAGAAACGCGTAAACAAGATCGACATATCGCCTGAAAACGTCATTGTAACCACAGGTGTTTCCGAAGCGATTTTCATGATTATGGCCGCTATAATCGAGAAGGGTGACGAAATCCTTGTGCCTGGTCCAACATATCCTCCCTACACTTCGTATGCGAAATTTTTCGAGGGAAAGCCAGTGTCCTATAGAACAATTGAAGAGGAAGGATGGGTACCAGACCTTGATGATATCGAATCAAAGATCTCTGACAAGACAAAGGGTATCTTAGTTATCAATCCAAACAATCCTTGTGGTGCACTGTACGACAAAAACGTGATAGCGAGAATTGTTTCATTGGCGTCTGAAAATGAGCTCATCCTTTTGTCTGATGAAATCTACGACAGGATAGTCTATGAAGAAGAGTTTGTAAGTACAGCTCATGTAGCAAAAGATCTCCCCGTAATCGGGCTGAATGGCTTCTCAAAAACATACTTAGCTACAGGCTGGAGACTTGGATATTTCTACTTCCATGACCCTGAAGGGAAGCTAGAGCCGTTGAAGGACAGCGTCAAAAGAGAGTCTCGAATCCGGTTATGCACAAATACTCCCATCCAGAGAGCAGGAGTAGCCGCATTGGATGGATCGCAGAGCCACATAAAGAAGATGGTCGACGAATTGCGTAAGAGAAGGAACTATGTGTGTAAACGATTGAAGGAAATCGCGGGAATCAGCTGCACTACACCGAAAGGCGCATTCTACGTTTTTCCAAAGATACATGATGTTGGAAGGAGATGGAAAACAGATCTCGAATTTGCCTCGAACCTCTTGGAAGAGACAGGTGTTCTTGTCGTTCATGGGTCTGGGTTCTGCAAGAAATATGGGGCAGGTCATGTGAGAATTGTCTTTCTGCCTCCAATCGAGGTTTTAGAAAGCGCGTTTGATATGCTTGAAAGGTTTATGAGGTCTTGAAAAGTTTGTCAATGAATACTCAGGTGATGGGTGTTCCCTCTTTTGGATCCAATACTAACCTATGATACTCCTTCATTAGTTTCAGGGTGATCGGGCCAGGTCTTCCATCTCCGATTTCGCGTTTGTTTATTTCCTTAACTGGTACAACCTCAGCCGCTGTCCCCGTAAAGAAGATTTCATCTGCAAGAAACAAGTCTGCCGGTGTGATTTCCTTCTTTGCAACCTCAAAGCCGAGTTTTTTGGCGATGCGAATAACGACGTTTCGTGTGATTCCTCGAAGGGCGCCTGTAGACGTGGGAGGTGTTATCACAACCCCATCAACTACTGCGAATAGGTTTTCGGCGACACCCTCGCAAATGAAGCCTTCTTTGTTTAGGCATATAGCTTCATCGACGTCTGCATTGTTTGCTTCGATCTTTGCAAGTATGCTGTTTAGATAGTTCAGCGATTTGACTTCATGAGTCGTTGCATCTACGGGGTCGCGCTTGACCCAAGAGATTATGGCAGTCAGTCCCTCCTTTTTTGCACTTCCATCATGGAGCTTGATTCGGTCTGTAATTATTATTATTGTGGGTTTTGAGCACTTTCTCGGATCAAGGCCTAAGTCACCTGGTCCTCTGGAAACAACTAAGCGAATATACGCGTCTCTGAGTCTGTTCTTCTTCAACGTTTCTATGATTGCTCCAATCATCTCGTCCTTTGTCATCGAAATATTCAACATTATTGCTTTTGCAGACTTGTATAGTCTATTGATGTGCTCTTTTAACTTGAATACGCTTCCATTATACGCTCTTATGCCTTCAAACACACCGTCTCCGTAGAGGAAGCCATGATCATAGACAGAGATTTTTGCTTCAGACTTTGGGTAGTACTTGCCATTTACATAAACAAGAAGCTCATTGCCCTTCATCACTTTGGCATCTCCACCGTTGAATTCTTAGAATACTCATGGTTGCTTGATATACTTTTTGTACATTCACATATTTGAGTCAGCTGTAGAATTGTGGACGTTGTGATAGTTTCCTCGGAAGAGCCAGAGGCTTGAAAGGCTTGGCGATTGTGCTTTCCAGAATTGTATTCACCAGATCTTGAGGTTTCATCTTGACGATTTCGCCCCGCAGCCTGTCTCGAACAGGCAAAACTTCCGAATCAATCTCTCGTTGACCCACAACAACTATGAAGTTCACCCACTCGGTCTCGGCTTCTCTAATCTTTCTTTGCATTGTGAGCGGTCGATCGTCAAAATCCACGCGTATTTTTTGTTTTTCGAATTTTCCAGTCAGTTTCTCGACAGCTTCTGTGAATCTTTCCGAGACTGGTATTAGTCGTAGCTGTGTGGGCGATAGCCACAATGGAAGGATAGGAACTCCTCCTCCCTTCTGAGTTTGGTATGCTTTCTCCAGCATTGCATAGACGCATCTCTCAACTCCACCGCTGGGAGAGCAATGTAGAATCAGCGGGTGTTGCTTTTCTCCCTTTTCGTCAACAAATGTGATGTCGTATCTTTGTGCATTTTCTACGTCAATCTGATCGGTTGAGAGGGCGGATGCTTTGTCTTGGTTGTCGATGAAGTTAAACTCCCACTTCAATATCCAGTAGAATGCCTTTTGCTTAAGCACTTCAACTAATACGGGTTTCCCAAGGAGCTGTGCCAGTGAGATTATGAAGTCTCTATTGCTCTTGTAGAAGTCCTCTGCAAATCTAATAGCTAATTCATAATCTCGCTTTCCCAGCTCGAGACCCTTTAGCACCTTCATACAAAGTTTGAAGCGGGCCACGAATTCCTTCTTTGCCTGCTCCAGATTCGAGCAGAGTGCATGGCAGTCTGGCATCGTAAATGCTCGTTGCCTACGGAGCCCTGTTATCTCACCGCTTTTTTCTCTTCTGAAGCTATATCTTGTGAGCTCGTAGATTCGCAGTGGTAGTTGTCGGTAAGAGAATTGAGCGTCATGTATCATGAGGAACTGCCCAAAGCAGGCAGCAAATCTGAGAAACAGATCTTTGTCTTCTGACTTTATCACGTACTGTCTCGCTGGAAAGCGGTCTAGGTAGTCACTAAGGCTAGGATGATTGAAATCATACATGACAGGCGTTTCTACTTCCATCGCTCCATACTCAATCATGGTATCGGTGACAAACTGCTCAATCAGGGACTTCACAAGTCTCCCTTTGGGATACCATCTCAAGTTTCCAGGGTCGCTTCCTGGTTCATAGTCGACCAATTCCAGTTTCCTCATCAATCCTATATGTGGTGGCATTCTTTGACTTGCTCTCGCCTTTGAGATTTCATAGTCTGCAAGTTTCTGTAAGTTTCGATGTTCCTTAAAGCCGAAATTCTCAGTTAATGTCAGCTTTCCATCTGGGTCGAGGATGAACCATGAGGATTCGAGTTTCTCTTCTGCTTTGAGAGCCTCTGATACCTTCTCTTTTTGGTCTTTCTCTGGCGCGAAGACCCTTGATTGTTCTGCCAACGGGTGCCCTTTCACGGAGATCGTGAATTGCTTGTTCCATCCGAAAGGCGCTCGGAAGGTTTCCAGATTTTTTTCGTTTGCGTATTTCTCTAAGGCTTTGATGATCCTGAGGGCAACTGCCGGTTTTGCCAAGTTGTTACTCAGGTGGGCATAGGGGTAGATCAGAATCCGGTTTGTTTTGAGTTTGTTGAGAAAGCTCTTCACTTCTTCCATAGCACGGTTTGCTGTGTAATCACTGTCATTTTCTTCTATGGCTGTGAAAAGGACGACAATTTCATCTAGCCGCATTCTTTCCTTTTTTGCCTTTTCAGCTGTCTTAATCTCCTTTCGCACAGGTTGATACTCTATGAAATTTGAGTGTAGCTGAAGTATACGCAAATTGTCCAACTCGTTCCGGATTAGTAATTAGGAATGCTTCACTTTCTATAAATGCTTGTGGAAGACCAGGATCTCTTGATGCTTCTTTAGGATTTGTTAGGCTAAAGTGATCCTTGCTGTCTCCATTTTTCCAACGTTCTGTCTTTCCTTGTGGCTTTCTTGAAATCTTTGTAATGTGTTCTGCAGAGATATGCTCTTCTTTTGGTGTTGACTTTCATCCCAGCCGCAGTTACCTTGCTTGCAGCGATCGAGCGGATGGCCTCTCCCTTGCATGATGGGATGCTGCATTTCACGCCTTTGTCAATCTTGCCCAACTGACGTCCCTACTCGATGAGCGATACTTGCTAGCTGGTTTATTCTGCCTTCTCGTATATTTTTGTTGCCCTTTCATAGATTTCCGCTTTCTCGGGGAGCGTGGGGCCAATTCTTTCTATTAGAAAGGACGCTGCTGCTGAACCGACACAGCAACACCACAAGTTCTCCTTGTTCTTGACATGTTCCGCTAAGAAAGCACCGATGAAAGCATCACCTGCGCCGGTCACATCCTTGATGATTCTCGGCTCGTATGCAGGCACGGTATGTAATTTCTTGCTCATGCCAAAGCTTGCTAATGTTCCCTCTTTGCCCATAGTGACTAGAACTGTCTTCGGACCATATCGTTGAATCTCTTCTATGGATTTGTGCAGACTATCGGTTCCACCAATTATCTTGGCTTCGTTAATTGATGATTTTAGAATGTCTATGTTTTTGAGGACATCCATATTGTCAAGTCTTTTGGGTTTTACTTTGCCACGCTCATCAACGAATCTGAGAAGACCTTGAGGGTCTAGAGACAAAGTACTAGTCCTTTTCCTCAGTTCATGGATGGTCTCGAATGGGACTTCATCTAAGACTGGAGAGACATGGATTACCTTTGTATGGAGTGAGGTTGCTATATCCTTAGGGAGAATTGGCGGGGCGAGATTCTCAAGATTGAGAGTGCGTTCGTCCCCAGAATACTTCAGTGTGAACCTTGTTGTGAGGGTATTCTGCAGGGTTTGTACGTATGAAAGATCCACTTTGTTTTTGCGTAACCACGCGGCGTGTGTGTGGAAATCCCTTCCTACCTTCGATACTACTCCTGTTTTAGCTCCCAACGCAGTCGAAGTCAAAGACACAAATGTTGGAGGACCGCCTAATGTGATACTGGGGCTTTTCCTCTCTTCCACAACGATTTGATCTATGACAAAGTGTCCTACTGTAACTATGTCAAACAAATGTTGCTCTTCCTACGCAATTAAGATCATGCTGTGCAAGATCATAACTGGAGAAGGTTCCTTGGATAACTAAGCCTAATAAGCATGAGTATATAAGTCTGTTGTGCAATTCGCTATTTCAAAAGAGTGTGCCGTGTTTGCCCGTTAAGCGCAAAAGCCGTGGAAGATCTAAAGGGGGAAAAGGAAAGAGCTCTCTGGTGCAGTGCAGTGGGTGTGGTGAACTTGTGCCCCGAGACAAGGCCAAACGTGTCTCTAGGCGTGTTTCGATGGTTGATTATGCTTTAGCAAAGGAGTTGAAGCAAAAGGGAGCGTATATATCATCACCTGTCGAGACCAGATATTATTGCGTTTCGTGCGCAGTGCACCGTGGTGTAGTGAAGGTTAGAGCTCGGAACGAGCGGAGAGCGCGTAGAAGGAAACGATATTAAGTCTTTTCTGGCTCAGCTATCTTGTAGAAGTGGACTGCTCGTTGAAGAACTGTTGCGTTTGCTAAGATTGCTAGTATTACTATGCTCCAACTGAGGGCCTCCTGCCATACAAGAGTTGCAAGAATGGCGACAACCAATATTATGACTCGCTCTGCTCGTTCCGCTACCCCGATCGATTCCATTTTTGCACCAGTTGCTTCTGCACGTGCTCTAGTATAGCTGACAAGCAACGAGCCGACCAACGCTATGGATCCCCATAAGACATCGCATTGGCCGCTGACTATTATGGCAACCAAAACGAAAGCTTCTGCATATCGATCAAGTAGAGAGTCAATGAAGCCACCATATATTGTGCTCTCATTGTGCAGTCGCGCAACTGCTCCATCTAGGATATCACAAACCCCTGAAAACATGAAGGCTATTGAAGCCACCAGAAGAAAGAGGCGATTGAACTGCGAGGCCCAAATGCATAAACCTGCTGACAGGGCCAAGAGGATGCCTAGAACACTTATCTGTGTCGGGGTCAGACCCATCTTATGGAGTAGTCTTGCCTCAGTTGCAAGCACTAATTCGACCCTTTCTTTTAGGCGTGTCAGCATTCTGCAACACAAGTGTTGTATGGCAGCAGCTCCTATTTATAAGAGGATATGTGGAAAGGCATTGTTTCGATTCTTATTGGCGTGAGAAAGTCGATAATGATCGCATGTGTTCTCCAAGAGCACCTGCCTTGAATGTCCATATAACCTAGATGTTAGTTAAGAGACAAACGAACGTGAATAATGGAGCGACTAACAAGCTCGGTGCCTTGCAAAGGCTGTTCCGACGGGTTAGTATGCGACAGCAGCTCTCACAAGACCCCTAGCTTTCTTTTCACATATAGCACATCCACCGTGTGTTCGCTCTTCGCTACCTGCCTGTGTTCCCAGTAATTTCGCATTTACACGTTCTTCGATTATATGCCCACACTTAGCATCGCCGCACCAGGGCAATTCGACTATTCCCGCTCTACATTTCAAGAGCTTGGCTGCTTCGTCCAAAGTGGCTACTCTGTGAACTCGCGATTCCATCCATTTCCTTGCTTTGTCGCGTAACGCATCAGACATGTCGTTCATAAGTCTGCGCATCCCTTTGGGAAGGTCGGCAATCTTACATGCTTCTTTCTGAAAAGTGTCTCGACGAACAATTATTACTTGTCGCCTTGAAACATCTTTCGGGCCTATTTCTAAGCGTACTGGGACTCCCCTAAGCTCCCAATAGTAGAACTTCGCACCAGGAGTTAGGTCCTCTCTCCTGTCAATGCTTATCCTAAATCCTTCGCTTCTTAGCTCATCTGCAACCTCTCTGCACGTATCCAGTATGGTCTGTGGATTCTCCTTGGATGGGATCGGGATTATCACGATCTGAATAGGTGCAAGATCGGGCATTAACACAATTCCGTTGTCATCACCATGAACGCTGATCAATGCCCCAATGGCGCGTTCACTTATGCCATAACAGGTCTGCCAAATATACTCATGATCGCCTCCCAAGGTTTCATACTGAATGTCAAATGCTCTAGAGAAGTTCTGTCCAAGATTGTGCACTGTACCTGACTGCAGAGTTCGTCCATCCGGCATGATAACGTCGAAGGAAAGTGAATAGAAAGCGCCAGGGAATTTGTCCCACTCAGGGCGGCGGCTGATTACATAAGGTACTCCGCAAGCATCAAAGAAGCCCTTATAGATCTGAGTTGCCTCTAAAATCTGAGCTTCCGATTCCTCAAATGTAGCGTGGCATGTATGTGCTTCTTTGAAGGTAGTCACTTCTCGAACTCTGATTATTGGCCTTGTAGTTTTTGTCTCGCACCGGAAGACGCTTCCAATCTGGTATAGTTTTTTCGGGAGATCTGAGTGGCTCCGTATCCAGAGTCTGAGCATAGGATACATTGCAGTTTCACTCGTTGGTCTTAGGGCAAACTTAATCTCCAACGCTTTCAAGCCACCGTGAGTTATCCAAAAAACTTCGTTTTCGAAATCTCTTATATGTTCAGCCTCTTTTCGCAAGTTAGTTTCAGTAACCATCACTGGGAATTGAACTTCATCATGTCCAGTTCCATCATGCAGTTGCCTAAGTAGTTGAGTCACCAGCCTGCGTATCTTATATCCGTAAGGCATCCATACGCCACATCCCTTAATCGGGTAACGATAATCCAATATTTCAGCGTCGATTAACATCTGACGGAACCATTTGCCAAATTGCTTATCCCGCTTTTCACGCGTTGCTTTTGCCACTTCTGACCCAGCTTCGACATGTTAATTGCACGTTTGATATTTTAACATTTTAATAGCGTTTTTCTTCTATAGTTGGCATAGCAGGGCTATTCTTGAGAATCCTAGAGAGGAATTATAAGAAAGGAATTGCTAAGGTAATGCCTAAGACATTGGATGATCTTTGGCATCTCTACAACATTATCCTCAAGGGAGACAAGGTTTTCGCCCAAACAACTCGGGAGATAAAGACAAATTCAGAGTATTCTAGACCTCAGAAAGGCAGACGAGTATCAGTATTTCTAGGAATAAATGTCGAAAATGTTGTCTGGGATCGAAGTCTGAACCGGCTTAGGATTCGCGGCGAGATACGAAAGGCCCCTGAAGATATCGCAGGTAGAGGAAGCTATCACACACTCAGCATTTCGGTCAACAGACCAGTAACTATAATCAAGGAAAACTGGGAAAAACATCAGACTGATCGATTAGAGCGAGCTAGCCGCGGGAAAGATCCCCCTATAGTTGTTCTCTCGGTCGATAGTGAGGAATTCTGCATCGCAACAATTAGACAGTATGGAATAGATACTCAGCTTGAGGGCAAAGCAAGGCTGCCAGGGAAGTTCGAAGCGGAGAAAAGGGCTGAGGCTCTTCAGGTCTACTTCAAAAGCATACTTAAAACTCTGAAAGAGGTTGCGGATCGAGGTAATTTTCCGATTCTAATAATCGGTGCAGGCCTAACTAAGAACCAACTAGCCAAATATATGCATGCAGAAGATCCTGCTATTGGAAAGACAATAATAGCTGTGAAAGGCGTGAACAACAGCGGAATCGCAGGAATCAATGAAGCACTTCGCTCAGGAGTTTTAGACACAGCTTTTCACCACATCCGTATTGCAGAAGAATCCAGAAAAGTTGAAGAAGTGCTAAGAAGATTGGGAAAAAATGAAGGGAGTGTAGCATACGGTTTGGAAAGCGTAGAGAAGGCGAATTCGTTTGGTGCTATCGAAACACTTCTGGTAGCAGATCAGCTAGTGAGAAGCTCCTCAGCAGCAGATCGGCTCCTTCTGGAGAAGATGATGCGAGAAGTAGAGAAGAAGCGTGGAAAAGTGATGATGATAAGCGTCGAGCATGAAGCCGGACAGAAATTGCTTTCTCTAGGGGGAATTGCAGCATTACTTCGTTTTCCAATTGGCTGACTAGAAATTTCAATCAAGTGGTTCTTAATCGACGCTTCATTTCAGGTTTGCTCTCTGCTAGCCTTTTCAGAGCCATTTCAAAGGTCTCGTCAGACGTCAGCTCTTCCTTGACTAGTACTCCCGTCCTACCAACACTATCTCTTCGCAATAGTGCACGCACACGGTCTCGAACTGTATTGGCGGAGATCCCGAGAAGTCTAGCCACCTCATCTTCCCTGCCAACAACGCTTGTTTCGATATGTCCTGATTGGGTCGGCTCTATAAACATCAATTTCTTGTCAACTCCTGCGGTTCTCTCCTTCTCCCTTGCCATTCCTAGTGTGATTTCACCGCTGAAACTGTAAAACTCTCTTTCCACACGACGCAGTCTTACTAATGGGAAAGAAACAATCTGATTTTCATCAATTTCAATGTATCCCTTGGCAGCATAAGACGGTGTGGCTTGAACTATCAATCTTCTAATAACCGTAATGTTTGCTCCTTCTAAAGCTGTCTCAACTCTAAACGAAGAGAACGGGTCTTTGATGAAGATGTCTATGTCGCTTTTCGAGGAAACATCTCCTCGTGCTATACTTCCATGAAGAATGGTGTCTAGCTTTACTCTTTCAAGAACCTCCATCAACATGACTGCTTTAGACCGCAGCCTTGCCAAAGTCTCCCATCTGTGTTGGTCATATCGTACTACTAATCTCTCAGCATATCTCACAGTTTTCTTCGACAAGTAGCTTTCCTTCTGTCGAAACCTATACTAAAATGCTCAATTCTAATAAGTAAAGCTAGGATTGTTTCGCTTGACGACATCTTCAACATGTACAATATGTAAGCAAAAACCCACCGTTTACAAGCGGCAGTATTCAGGAGAAAGGCTGTGCTCGAAGTGTTTTTGTCTTTCGATAGAAAACAAAGTGAGAACCACAATAGCCAAGCATGAAATGCTTCGCTTTGACGAGAAAATTGCTATAGGAGTCTCAGGTGGCAAAGACAGCATGACACTTCTTCATATTTTGAACAAACTTGAGAAACCATTTCCCAAGGCGAAGTTAGTCGCAATAACCATCGATGAAGGAATCGAAGGATATCGAAACGAGGCTGTCCGAATTGCCGAGAAAGGCTGCTCTAAGATTGAGGTCGCACACGTTGTTGTTTCTTTCAAGGAATCTTTTGGACATAGCATGGATGAAGTCGTCCAGAATCTCAAAGCTAAGGATATGGATGACAAAGGCTTAACTCCTTGTGCATACTGTGGCGTCCTGAGACGTCGCACACTGAACTCAGCCGCCCGACATGTCAAGGCAACAAGACTTGCTGTGGCTCACAACCTGGACGACGAAATACAGACCTTTCTGTTAAACATATTTCATGGGGATCTGCTGAGACTGGCCAGAATCGAGCCAGCATCATCATCCCCTCTTTCTAGCTTTGTACCGCGCATCAAGCCGTTGTGCAGTGTTCTCGAGAGAGAGATAACTCTCTACGCTTTTCTGAAGAAAATCGACTTCCAAACCACACCATGCCCCTATTCACACCGCGCACTAAGGAACGACATTCGCGCTATGCTGAATAGAATGGAGGAGAAACATCCTGGGCTGAAATATACAACCTATAGGTCGGGAGAGAAAGTTAGAGCTTCCGTCAGAGACACAATGAAAACTAGCGAAATGAGAAACTGCAGCATTTG
The DNA here is from genome assembly GCA_020352645.1 of Candidatus Bathyarchaeota archaeon. Classification (GTDB taxonomy): domain Archaea; phylum Thermoproteota; class Bathyarchaeia; order Bathyarchaeales; family SOJC01. Next base: position 1,433,559 of record CP070683.1, read on the forward strand.
CGGAGAGCCTTCTGCGGCCGATTTGTGCCAGACATGCAAAATACTGCGGATCTTTGATTCAGAGAAGCACTCAACCCAACAAGCATAGGCGACAGGTCACTGAGATTCAGCGCCTAGTTTTCGCCAAGCCTACAGCTCATCCCTGTCTCATATCCGCACCCCTTTGAGCGCCAAACGTCTAGACTTAGGTTGCTCCCTCCCGGGCCTGGCCAGATTCACCTAACAAACATGGAAACTGCCTCCCTACAGAGACAGCTCCATGACCGCCAGCCCCAAAGGACGGATACTCACTGCAAGGACAGGCGAAGCCTGACGCTCCTTGACGCCTCAGACACAGCTGTCAGCCCGTCGTATAGGGGATTTACGGTCAAGGCAAAGCCTATCAGAGGACCCCTAGCCCCCCGCCTAAGACCTGTCGCCCAAACCTCATAACTTTGTCCGAGAATTAAAACTTTACCAACTAGCATTCTTTGAAGTCGAAAAAGCCTGTTGACTTGGCTTACCGGAAGTCAGTATTATTGCTTCATAAAGAATTATAGTTCCATACTTAGAGTAGTTTTCGAAGAATTGGTCAGTCGGAATGCCATATCACTAAAGGATTGAAAATAATTGCCTCGTGTAAAAACGGGAATTGAGGGATTTGATGACTTGGTTGATGGAGGAGTGATAAAAGGTGAGGTTATTCTACTAGCAGGAACCACGGGCAGCGGCAAAACAATTTTCTCAACCCAATTCATCTATAACGGTGTCACACGATACGGGGAGAAAGGTGTATACGCCACTTTTGAAGAGGACGAAGCTAGTCTGCAAAGAAATATGTTGAAACTCGGAATGGACTTGAAGAAACTGGAGAAAACAGGAAGAATCAAAGTCGTCGGGCTCCAAGCAATGAAAGAAGCAGGCTTGAACGCAAATCTGGACTATATTCTAGAAACAGTGAGAGAGCTGAAGGCTGACCGACTAGTTATCGACTCAATCACGGCCCTTTTTATGGGAACAGGAGAGCAATTCGAGTACAGAACGCTGATGCACCTCTTCTACAAGATTCTAAAGAAAATTGGTTGCACAACTATAATGACCTGCAGCATACCCGCAGGCTCTGCAACACTTGGACTTGGGATAGAAGAGTTCATAGCAGATTCCGTGATTATCCTTGAAAATGTTCTGGCTGGGGCCGAGCTGAAAACACGCTTCTTAATCCGAAAGATGCGTGGAACAAGCCACAGTAGAACGTACCATGACGTCCTAATTGGAGAAAGAGGGCTCAAAATAGTGCCATTCTCAACAATGTAATTTCAGGAGAACATGATGATAGACCTAGTCTTGTCCATATCAACGCTAGCTACACTGTTCGCGTTGATCCTACTATTCTTACGACAGAAAGGCTCCTACTTCAAGTCAACAAAGATGCTACTCGTCATCGCATTCTCAGCAATTGATTCAATAATACTTGCTAGCATCTTCAAGAACCTTCTGATCAAAGAAAGTCAGACAATGCTGCCATACTCTGTCTCCGTGATTGCAGCTGTAATAGTAGCTGCTCTGGCAGCCGAACATACTGCTTTTGTCCTGTTCAAGAAAACCCAAGTGGTCGGTGAACGGCACTTATTCTCTACAGAAAACTTAAGATCACTAACTTTCAAGGCCTATGCATTGCTCGTGTTAGGTTCGGCTTGGCTGTTCACTCCATGGCAAATTCGGGATGATTTCCAGAATCTATTGGGTAACGCGGTGTACGGCATTGAATATGATCCATGGTTCTTATGCATCCTTGGTGGTCTCTTAGTTGCCTTCATAGCATACCCATGCACAACCATAATTCGACTGAGCCACAAGTACAAAGACAGACACGCTTCTGAAGCCCTCTGGTGGCTAGGAATCTGTTACGCAAGCACCGGAGGAACACTGATGATCTTCCAAGTCCTCACGAGAATACTAAGCATTGAATTCATCGGTGTGATTTCGCTTTTCAACTTACTCTACTATAGCATCGTAGTATACTATTTCAGACGAACAACAATTCTTGAAAGCTTCTTTGCCTCAACAGCTCCATCACTCTATTTGATAGAGGGAGAACACCTTGTTGTCTTTTACACAGACAAGGTGGACAAATGGAAGATATTCTCGACCTACATACGTCACGGTCTAAACGAAGGAGATAGAGTGATTTTTGCGCATTCAGACAGTGATTCAAAGATAGTCAGGCCGATATTGCGAGAAAAGGGTATCGACATAGACAAACACGAACGCGGTGGGTCTGTTGTATTGATGAGTGTTTCACACGCCTATATGAGGAACGGCATAATCGACAAGGGACAATTAATCAACTTCTGGAATGATCTGAAAGCAGACACAAGGAAAAGAGGTTTCAAACATGAAAGAGATCTCTTTGATCTCTCAGATTTGAGCTTCTTAGGTAATCAAAAAGAAGAATACTTTGAATATCTAAGGGAAGCAAATATGCAGTTAATGGACCCTTTTATGATTGAGCTTCGTGCTGTAAACATCGAAGACATGACTCCTCAACTGGTTCAGGAATTCAAGTTTCTGAGCACAAAAGCGATGGACTTACTTGAACACTCTGACAAATTTTCGGGAAAAATCGGTGTGAGTCGTGAAGAGGTGGTGGGGAAAATCCTGCTACTCGAATTCGACCCTGTATCTAACTATGAAGGCGCCATTCGCGATTTCGTATTTGAAGCGTCTGCGAATGCTGAAGCGGTTGTAATATTCACCAGTAGGGGCAGCGCAATTCACTCGTTACTAAATAAACAGGAGAATGTGAAATTCCTGCTGCTGGCAAACCTGACTCAGACATCAGAAACCGACAAGCACGGTGAAGAAATCATAATCCCCGCAAACAACCCTTCCCTTCTGTTAGACGCCTTGAGCAAAACTTTCAAGAGCAATCTCGAAGGGAATTTCAACCTTGTGTTTGACAATTTGACCACCTTAATACTGCAAATTGGCTTCGAAAGAACCTTCAGCCTTGTACGATATGCTCAAGAGATTCTGGGCACTTTAGAGGCAACTGCTATATTCCTCTTCAACCCAAGCGCTCATGATCAAAAGATTATTTCAAGTCTGAGGAGCCTATTCAGTAGCCAGATGTCTTTCGAGAAGGACGGGCTGGAAATCACAAAGTTACCGGAAACATTAATGAACACTTGATCAGGAGGATGAATCTTTGAGAAAGGATTTAGAATTTGATGAATCTCTTGAAAAAACTATTGACCTGCAGCTCAGGAATATTTTCGGAGAAGCGGGCACCATTGTCATTTACAATTATCTGCGGAGTGCACTCTCGCTGCCGAGGGAGGAAATCCCTCGAAAACTTGAGGTTTTCGCAGAAGGTTTAGACAAGTTCCTAAACTCCGGAGCAAGAGTTGTCGAGAAAGTTATTCTAGATGGACTTTATTCTGATTTCGGACAAGAATTGCGGTTCAAAGAAGGATACAGATTCATTGACTATGTGAAAGAGCTGAAAACTTCAGTCGAGAAAGCTGGGGACTAGCTGGCTTCCAAAGCACAGAGTACGCGTTAAGGAGCGTTCGAAAAGGGAA
>CP070683.1:1437221-1471544 GCA_020352645.1 Candidatus Bathyarchaeota archaeon
AAAGCTGGTAGCCTCGTTCTTCGTTGATCCATTCTTTGGAAAACGTAAAAAGGCAGTGATAAGAATCAGAATGCGCCTGCCAATTGTATTTGGCCGGGGTGAGGTAGCCTGGTAGCCTATAGGCCTGTGGAGCCTAGCGCCCGGGTTCAAATCCCGGCCCCGGCCCTCAACTTCAACCAGACCGTCAAGATCCGTCTTTGCTTCATTTGCTCTTGCTGGCGCATTGCCATACCAAGGGTTTTTTCGGAAACCTCGTAAATATTCGGACCTAAGTCCCTAGCTGGTTTCCAGCACATCTTTGCGAATATAGACACGGAAGATACTGCTACGAAATCCCAATATCCTTAAGAAGGAAGGTATTCCGTCTATAATATTGGTGAATCCTTGAAGAGGATTGCTGGGTTCTTCATCATAATCCTCATGTTAAGTCTTTCTGGAACAGGTTTTTCGAAGGCCATCAATCACTCTCAATTGATGGGAACTCTCATTACGAAAAACTGGACTATCATGGTCTACTTGGATGGCGACTGCGACTTGGAGAATTACCAAATCCAAAATTTTCTTATGATTGCCTCTGTTGGATCGACAGCCAATATTAACATTCTTGTTCAATTCGATCGAATAGATGGTTATGATGCACGCTTCGGAGATTGGACGGGCTGCAAGAGATTCTATGTAACTTCGGGGATGACTCCAGAGGGCTTTAACGCTCTCTCCCATATTGGCGAAGTCAACATGGGCGACCCCCTGACTTTGAAGAATTTCATAATTTGGAGTGTGAATGCATATCCAGCTGAGAAGTACGCTTTAATCCTTTCAGATCATGGTGACAATGGTGGAGTCTGTGAAGACCTAACAGGGAACTATGATTACCTCAGTTGTTGGGAACTCTACGACGTGATGCAATCAGTGAACCAGAGCATTGGAGTCACAGTTGATCTAATAGGCCTTGACGCCTGTTTAATGGGTGCAATCGAAGTGGCCTACCATTCAAGCATGGGATCCACGGTAATGGTGGCTTCAGAGGAAAGTGCTGATTATTGGGCCTATGATGATGTTTTATCCGATCTCGTTGCATCACCCACTTTGAATTCAGCTGCATTAGCTCAGAGATTCGTATACTACTACATGCTTCTTTATGATGATTATCCGCCAGATGATTTTCGCGCTCGAGTTTCGTTGTCAGCTTTCAATCTGGAGCTGGTTACTAGTGGCTTGATCCCAGCGGTGAATGCTCTGGGTAGTCAGCTTAGCCAAGTGTTGGCTAAGCATGCATATGACATCTTGTCTGCAATAGATGACACTGAGTATGCGTACCCACCTGCTGATTTTGCATATGTAGGAGACCTATACCACTTCGCCGAGAATGTCGAGAGACATGTGTCGAATCTCACGGTTCAGGCAACAGCGCAGAGTGTATTGGATTCTATCGATGCCGCGCAGATTGCCGAGTGGCACGGAACAGCACACTCAAACTATCACGGGCTGTCTATATACTTGCCTCCAACAGAGGATGCCTACTATTCGAGAACGACAATGTACACCCTTGACAACATGTATTGGATAACAAACAACGTTTGGGATGATTTCTTGCATACACTATTCGTTACATATGCTCCAGGTATTCGATCACGAGAATCCCTGAGTGACATTTCCTTCGCGCCCTTCGACAGCAACGAGGATGGTTATTTCGATGCAATCCACGTCACCCTAGATGTTGACACCACGGCCCAAACACTCAACGTCTCAGTAGAGAGTCGCCTGGTCGATCCATCAAACAATACAGTTGACACCGATTACGCCGACTGGACCATAACTGGAGACGAAGATGAATGGCATAACCTCACACTTTACATGCCAGTTGGCAGCGAGGAAGGCTACTACGATGTGGAGCTCCTTCTTTATGATGAATATGGGATCTACGAAGACTATTACAGAAGCACTGAGGTTGCATACCTTCCAGAAGAGATGCAACATGATGTGGCAGTTCATCATGCCCTTGCAACCAAGACGGTTGTTGGCCAAGGTTTTCCAGCGCAGATCAACGTCACAACCTGCAATACAGGACACTACTTGGAAACAGTGAACGTCACAACGAGCGTAAACGGGACGATAATAGACACAACGCAACTGGTCCTTCCAGGCGGGAGCTCAGCCTCTTTCATAGTCCATTGGGAGACGGATGCTGTTAGTCTGGGTAACTATACGATAACATCATTCGTTGAACCTGTAGACGGGGAGGTAAACACAGATGACAACGCTTTGACTGGCGACTCAATATTTGTGACGCTGCCTGGCGATGTTGAGGGGGACAGAGACATCGATGTTTTCGACATAGTCCGCATGGCTGGTGCCTATGGGATAGAGGTACCGCCACCGAATGCCCTCTACGATCCCGATTGCGATATCGACGGTGACGGTGACATCGACATCTTCGATATCGTGATCGCGGCCGGAAACTATGGGCAGAGCTGGTAGTCTAACTCGGCTGATATTGACTTATTCGGTTACCGAGTTCGCGAGCGCATCCCGTTCCAAGACCTCAGTAACAAAGCTGAAACGCTCTCTATGAAGAAATGCGCAGAACACTGCTGCAACTGGCAGGTTCTGACTTTGCGTCATTTCGTCTGCAGACATTCGCTCTAAAACAACACTCAAAGATGTTTACGATTTCATAAGCTTGCACAGTATTATATAGAGGAATCCTGGGAGAATCTGAGGTCCATAGCGGGCACTCAACGTGCTCTTAGAGAAATCAGTTGGGGCCCATCATGAGGGGCAGATGTCTAGTAAAAGTTTATAAGCATCGTTTTGCGTCTTGAACGCTGCTAGATGGTGACGTTTGATGATTTCACCTACAAATCTGTGACTTTGTTGTGCAGCTAGCCTAGGCTCTCGCAGGATCATGAGAGCCGAAGAAACGTAACCTGAAACAGGGTGTGATTTTATTGGGTATTCGTTCGAGAATCATTCATGAGTTTGGATTCATCAGCGGCAATCTATCGGTGCTGCTGAGCAGTTGGATACTCATAAACCTGGTTGCTGGAATACCGAACACATATTTCTCCTTATATGTGGAAGAATTAGGCGGTACTCCCTTTATCATAGGCGTGATAAGCTTCACTTCGTTCGCAGCGTTGGCTTCAGTGCAATTCCTAGGCGGATACTTGGCAGATATGTACGGCAGAAGACGACTATTGATCTCAATGTCTTTCGGAGTAGCCCTGTCTAACCTTATTTTTGCATTCGCACCTTCGTGGGAAATAGTTGTCATCGCAGTATTGATTCAAAACCTGTGTCTTATTCACGAGCCTGCGATTGCCGCAATTACTGCTGATTCAATGCCGGAGGAGAAACGTGGCTTGGGCTTTTCGTTGATAATGTTTCTAGCGAACCTAGCTTCTCTAGCTTCCCCTCTCGTTGCGGGAACACTGTTTCTATATTTTGGCACGTTGGAAGGTGTTCGAATAGGTTTCCTGATAGTGACAGCATTCTATCTCGCCGCCGCAATAGTTCGCATAAGGCTTAAAGAGACTATAAGCAGCTCAGGTTTACGGCTCAGCCTAACAGGCTTGTTCAAAGCGTACCCTCAAGCGCTGAAGGAAAGCTTTGGCGTATGGAGAGTTCTGCCCCGCTCCATGTTTGTCTTATTCCTGATAAACATCATAGGAAGCTTCTCATACACTCTAATCGGCTCCTATCTTGTGCTGTATACCACGCAAATCTCAGGTATCGAAGAATACGAATGGGCGATTCTGATGACGTGGCTGACTGCTGTGATGATAATCGGTGCTCTTCCATCAGGAAAACTTGTAGACAAATATGGGAGAGCAAAATGTCTTCTGATGTCATGGCTCATATACGTGCCTTTTCCACTGATGGTTCTCTGGGAGGATCTAACTATCATCTACATAGGTTTCTTACTGTGGGGGATCAGCAATGCCCTCTTCATGCCTGGATACTTAGCGATAGAAGCCGATCTGGTTCCGAAAGAACTGCGTGGAAAGGAAATTGGATGCAACCAGTTCGTTACATATCTTCTCATGGCTGCAGGCGGCCTAGTAGGCGGCTTTCTATATGAAAACACGACTCCAAGCCTTCCTTTCATCTTATCCTTCATCTTGGCAGCTTTCTGTCTGTTACTGCAAGCAATGTTCATTCGCGAACCAACGATCCGTCAATGAGTGTGCAACGTCTCAACATACACAATATCAGTTCAATGATTAAAGCTGAAGGCTCTCTGGGAGAGAGCAAAACCTAAAAGCGCATGATCAGCACGTCTTGGCTTGTCGATTTAAATGAAGATCATCATCTTGGGTTATGGAAACATGGGCTCTGCAATTGCAGAGGACTTGGCAAAGAGCTTACCTGAAAGCGAGATAGTCATCGCTGGAAGACGAGGGAAGAAGGCTCAAGAAGTCGCTTCAACGCTAGCAAAAAGAAACGTTTCAAGTGTTCAATTAGATGCTCAGTCGCAAGCTGAAGTTGAAAGCGAGCTAAGAAAGTTTGACTTGGCAGTAGGAGCCTTGCCAGGAAATCTTGGTTACAAATCAGCAAAAGCGGCAATCACGGCTGGAATAGATTTCGTTGACATATCTTACATGCCTGAGAACCCTCTCGAATTGCATGACGCTGCAAAGAAAGCTGATGTAACAGTCGTGCCAGACTGTGGTGTTGCTCCAGGACTGAGCAGCTTGCTCGTCGGCCATGCAGTAGCCAAACTAGACTACGTAGATAGCGTGCAGGTCATGGTTGGCGGGCTGCCGGAAGGGCCTGTTCCTCCCTTAGATTACACAACAACATGGTCAACCGAAGGACTCATTGATGAATACACTCGAACCGCGAAAATAGTTCAAGGAAGCAAGGTAGTTGAGGTTGAACCGTTGTCGGGTCTGGAGGAGATACAATTCCCTGGAATTGGTGGGCTCGAAGCTTTCTACACCGACGGACTTAGAACACTACTGCACACAATCAAGAATGTTGACACAATGTGGGAAAAGACACTCAGATATCCTGGACACGTGAAGAAAATCAAGCTGCTGCAAAACCTGGGCTTTCTTGACGAACAACCCGTAAAGATCAACGGCAACAGCGTGTCACCACGCCAAATGACAATCAAATTAATGGACAACAAGCTTCAAAGACCAGAGGTTAAGGATCTTTTAGCCCTGAAAGTGGAAGTAGGCGGAAGCTCAGCAGGTTCGAAGAAAAGCTACGTGTACCATCTGCTTGATCGATACGATGAAACTCACAAAGTCACGGCTATGGCAAGAACCACTGGGTTTCCCGCTTCAATCGTGGCACAGCTTCTAGCCAAGGCCAGCATCGAAGAGAAAGGGATATTACCCATGGAGAAAATTGCAGAGCACGATGAAATCTTCACAAGAATCCTCAATGAGCTGGAAAAAAGACACATACATGTCAAAGAGAGTATAAGCCCGTAATCCACTATTGTATGAGTCGAACTACGAAATAACTGCTTTATCTCTCGCAACTCCTTTTAGATCTCGAGAAAGGAGCTAACATGCTTGTCACGATGTGAAATCGTTGCCAGCCTAGACTTGATAACCCAAATTTTGGCCGATCCCGTCTGGAGCGAAAGAGCTGGAAGAGTGAAGACACTAGAAGACATGCGTCAGATGATTGTCGAATTCGGGAGAGCTAAGGGAAGACTGATAAAAATGGGCTCAGACACAATACTAGTCCATCTGTAAGATTAAGCGTGTCAACAAAGGAAATGATCTCCTCTCATCCATGAGGAAGCTTAGGATAAATTCATCATTTTTAGAACAAAAGCGTGTGGAGTAGGAGATAGCTTTCAGCCTATTACACGCCTGCGCACTATGAAGATGATTCCGAATACTGCAGCTACAAATCCCATCATCAGTAGCCAGAATCCCATTGTAGACCAAACCGGTGGAGGGAAATCTTGCAAGACTAGATTTCTAGAGGCTGTTTGTGTGACTGAAAACTCTTCAGTTGCACTTGTCTTCACCATTCTCAACCAGTAATCTGCGCTGTAGTGAGCCGTGACTCTGTAGGTTCCAGAAGATAGTCTGAACACGGCTCTCCCTGTGTTGTCCGTTACTTCAAGCCCATATCCGACTCCAGACTGTGTGTAGATCATGACATATGCACTATGAACTGGTGCTCCGGCATTTGTCAAAACCTGCAACGTCAACACGTACACTTCAGTCTTTATCCTAAACGGCCCGTCTGAATCTACATGTACGATCGTGTCTTTGACTACGGAATCTTTCCAAAGCACTATGAATCCGTAGTTTCCAACTGGGACATCTGTCAGATTGAGGAAGCCAGTCTCTGATGTATACCGTGGATCAATATCTTTTGTGCCATTAGGCCAAACTACATACACTTGAGCGTGAGGAAGAGTTTCATCCACATCGTCGGTCACGATAAATGCGGGATCATAATACACAACGACGCCTATCGTGAAAGCTTGCGTCTCAGTTTCTATGAAGGGCTGATATGAGCCGGTCTCGTTATACTTGTAGTATCCATTGTAATCTATTACGGAGACAGCCACAGTGTAATCTCCTAATGCAGCTGTGGTTGGATAGGACCAGTTCGCCTCGAATACATGCGCATAGCCTATGGTCCACTGACCATTCGAAATCCGCGTCATCTCAGTGTTTTCGACAACAGCCATCCCTTCAGGATCGCTAATCGTCAGATTGACCCTGTGCACGTCATAGCCACCGAATGGGTCAGTTACATTGGCGCGAACGATGACTTTGCGTCGGCTCTCACTCCAATTGTAATGGAACAACGTTGTTTCAGTATTGTCTACCGAATACGTTCCAACTGAAACCGGTCTGGCGTAGTCATTTGCTGGAAGAATCAGTTTGCTAGGGTACTGAGGTGAATCATACCACAGCCTTATATCTGCTGAGGAACCCGCATTGACCTCCACTTCAACCAAGAGCGTTGTGTCAACACTGAAGCTATGGATAAGCGGAGCCGACAGATTATAGTTGAAAACTGGAACATCTAGATAGGATCCTATAGAGCTTGTTACGATCGGGTTAATACCCCCCGAACTCCAGAGGACTTGACCTCCCACTGAGACCTCCTGGAAACTAAGTGAAAACCCAACAGGTCTATAGGCTGAGCTGTTTGCCCATATGAAGACTTGCCACGTACCATTAAGCGTGACAGGACCGGCAAAATTCGGATACAGGTAGAAGGCCACAACAATTTTCGGTTGGCTTGCGGGCTTGAAGAAAGAGTTGCTGTAAGCTTGTTCTTGAGTCAAGTAGCTGAAAGATCTCGTTGTGTTCATTATGTATTTAGTCTCTAAGCCCGCCACTGAAACAGGCGCATTAATATTATGGAAATAGAACTGCATGGGCTTAGATGCCCCTGTGTAAGCGCCTTCAGCAAACTCGGCAATACAAGCTAAGAACGCTACTGAAATGAACAAGACCAGGGACATTACACTGGAACGTTTTCGTGCAGACATCTTGAGCAAACTTCCCTGTGACAGTGCAGTCTCCTTGTTTCAGTCTGTTAAACTGCCTGCTCATACGCAATTAAGCGTTGTTAACCTAGAATCTCTATTCCAGATATAGAGGATCAAGCTGGCTATCTTGCGGAAACACTATAAAAGCATCGCAGCGGTTCTAATGTGGCCACAATCTCTCCATTCGCACTTTCAGGATCTCGCACATTCGCAATCTGGGAGACTGGAGTCCCAAAACGATAGCAAAATAAAGGGCTTCGATACTGCAATAGACCTGAATCAAAATGAGAAACCCTGCAATCATAATTGTAGATCTGCTGAACGACTTCGTCACGGGAGAACTCAAGGTTGAACGAGCTCAGAAAATAATTCAACCCTTGAGAAAACTCGTGGAAGCAGGGAGAAAGAATGGTGTCCCAGTGATTTACTCCAATGATGCCCACTACAAGATGGATCATGAAGTGGTTCATAAGTGGGGAGGTCACGCAATAAAAGGCACTCCAGGCGCTGAGGTCATTCCTCAATTGGTACCGAAGAAGGAGGACTTCATCGTTGAAAAAAGAACTTACAGCGGCTTCTACGAGACAGGCTTGGAACCACTACTAAGAAGCTTATATCAAGGACGCGGTGTGAAAACAATCATCTTGGGCGGACTTCACACACACATTTGCATCAGACACACAAGCGCGGATGCCTTCTTCAGAGGGTACAAAATAGTCATTGCACGAGACGGCGTAGAAGCTTTCACGGAAGAAACTCACTGTGAAGGCTTGGAATATCTGAAAGAAGTGTACAATGCAGAAATCAAGGCAGTGGTCGAAATAATACGAGAGTTCAAGAAGCCAAAGTAGATCAAGCGACCAGAATACACAATCGAGATTCCCAGAGCTACAAGCAACATTTATGAAGCTTAGAATCACGCATTTCTCAATCTATCAAGTTCGATTGAGAAGAAAGTTTTATCAGTTTTTTGAGCAGAGTTAAGAAATCGACCGAGGGGACTGAGTTGAATCACTTTGACATGATAGTTGCTGGAGCTGGAACTGGAGGATGCATAGCGGCAAAAACGGCAGCTGAAGCAGGCTTGAAAGTTTGCATAGTGGATGCTAAGAAAAAAGAGGCGATTGGAAAAAAAATCTGTGGGGACGCCATAGGTCAACACCATTTTCATAACCTAGGCTTGAAAGAACCCTTTAACAACGAACTTGAACGCACGATGGAAGGAATCGAAATATATTCCCCTGACAAGCAAACCCGCTACGTTGTCAAGGGCGAGAAACTATACGGTTTTATTCTCAACCGTCACGCTTTCGGTCAACGACTGCTGAAAGAAGCTATTGATGCCGGCGCCGTTCTGCATGATTCAACCCACATCTTGGAACCAATAGTGGAGCATGGCTTCACACATGGGATAATCACGAAGAATTACAATGGGAGTAAGAATGACCTTCGAGGTTCGGTGGTTGTAGAGGCAACAGGATTCTTTGCTTCTATTCGGAAAAAGCTGCAGCCTGATATGGCAATCGATGCTCGAGTCGAAAACAAAGATGTGGAAGCATGCTATAGAGAGATCCGTCATCTCAAACAACCTCTCGATGATCCTACGCTTTGCCAAATCTACTTGACTCAGAAGATTTCACCTGGAGGATACTACTGGATTTTTCCAGAAGGTGGAAATAAGGTAAATGTTGGACTAGGTGTTGCAATGATAGAAGGTTTTCCGAATCCTAAGGAGCAGCTTTACAAGGAGGTGCTTACAGACCCAGTTTTCCACGACTCCTCCATAATCGAGAAGGGCGCGTGGTTTGTCCCCACTAGGAGACCTCTAGACAACATGGTGGGAAACGGCATAATGATTGTTGGAGATGCAGCTTGCCAGGTAAACCCTATTCATGGCGGTGGAATGGGGCCATCAATGATTGGTGGTAAGCTTGCCGCAGACACAGCCATAGAAGCCTTGGAGAAAGGGGAAGCAACCCAAGGACAACTGTGGAGCTACAATGTGAAGTACGTGAGAGACTACGGGGCGAAACAAGCCGGATTAGAGGTGTTTCGCATACTGCTGCAGCATATGGACGATGAAGCCCTCAATTATGGCATGCAATACAGGCTGCTAACCGAAGAAGATGTTCTGAAAGCCAGCATGGGCGGAAATACATACTTCTCCATTACCGAAAAGGCTCGAAGAGCGTTTAAAGGAATACGGAGATTCAGCATACTTCTTAAGCTCAGAGCTGCAGCGAAACTGATGAGAGAGATTAGAGCACAATACAAAAGATACCCAACAACACTAAAGGGTCTTGAGAAGTGGAGGATAGAAACCAGAAGCTTAATGAAAAAAATAACCGAGAAACTCGAAAAATAGCCGCAGCCTTCACAGGAGCTCAAGTTCACTGATAGCGCGTGTCGCAGTTCTGATCAGCGGTGGAAAGGACTCAGCTCTAGCGCTCTACCGCATTCTGCAGCAGAAGTACAGTGTAGAATCTCTGGTAGCTATGATACCTCAAAGAGATGATAGTTGGATGTTTCACTATCCTAACATTCGGCTGACCACACTGTTTGCCAAGGCTACAGGAATAAGACTAGCGAAAGCTGAGACATCAGGAATCAAAGAACAGGAAACCGAAGACCTGAAGAATCTGCTCAAGACGCTAGATGTAGATGGCATCGTTGCCGGTGTAATAGCGTCGCAATATCAGAAACAGAGACTGCAAGAACTTTCTGAAGAATTAGGCCTAAAACTCTTGACCCCGCTTTGGATGGAAAATCAGACTGACCTCCTAAGAGAACTTGTAGCATCAGGCTTTGAGACCATCATAACTGGCGTATACGCTCAAGGTTTCGACGAGAAATGGCTAGGAAGAAGCATAGATATCTCCGCGATATGTGATCTTATCGAACTCAATCGCAAATACCAGATTTCCCCTGTAGGTGAAGGCGGTGAATATGAAACGCTTGTATTGAATGCTCCTTTTTTCGAGAGGAAGATAGAGTTGGTGGAAACTGAAAAGATTTGGGAAGGCCAAAGCGGATGGTTGCTCATCCGAAAAGCCCGACTAGCGAAAAGGACATGAGTGTTTTTATGCACATTAAGAGAAGGAAAAACCAAGTTTAAACACTTATTTTCTGAGACCCCAACACTTAGTCTCGGAAAAGTTGCCAAAGAGAAAAAGCTGGTGTGAAAAGCTTAGAGACAGCAAGGATTTACCGAGAGTTGAGAAGATTAGTGGCAAAATGACTAGAAGATGGGGATCCGGAACAGTGGTAATTCCCGCACCGAGAGAAGTTGATGAAATCATGAAGAAAATCCCCAAAGGAAAGCTGATAACGATCGGAGACATCCGGATGGCACTGGCCGAGAAGCATGGAGCAACAATAGCCTGTCCACTCACAACAGGAATCTTCGCCTGGGTTGCAGCTAATGCTGCTGAAGAAGAGAAGGAACAGGGAAAGAGAGATGTCACGCCTTATTGGCGTACACTAAAGAAAGAGGGGGAAATCAACCCGAAGTATCCAGGTGGAGTGCAAGCCCAAAGACTGCTTTTGGAAAGTGAAGGGCACAACGTAATCCAAAGAGGCAAGAAGTACATCGTGGAGAACTTCGAAAAATCTCTTGCGGACATTCCAGCATTCGAGATCAGATCCCGACGAGCTTAATCTTCGGGTAGCCGTCGACTGGAACGCCTTCGCCAATACTTGGAGAAATGCTGATATCATCGATTTTGCAGGTGCCTGTAATGTCTTCTGAAGATTCGGACAATATCTCTGCGTATTCTTTTGTTCCGCTGTGGATGACTAGTCTCTTTATCGATGAGTTTAGAGGCATTCGCTTTCTGGCTTTCTCGCGCCTTATTTGGCTAATTACTGCAACTACAAGATCTCCTCTTTGAGCTGATTCATTATCCATGCTCTTCTCATCTACCCTTGGCCATTGGGACAGATGTATACTTCTGTGCTTAACGTCTTCGAAAAACATGCTTTGGTAGATCTCCTCGGTGATGTGGGGAGCTAGAGGAGCAAATAGTTGCAAGAGACGGTAGAGTGCCGTATAAAGTGTGTATTGAGCGCCTGTACGCTTTTCTTTACCATATTTTTCCTCTTTGTATAGTCTGTGCTTCGCTGCTTCTATGTAGTTATCACATAGATCGCGCCAGGCAAAGTTCCTGATCTCTTCCATGGCTATGTTGAATTGGCATTTCTCAAGAGCTAAGGTGACTTTTATCGTTGCCAGATCCATTTTGGCTAGAAGCCATTGATCCAGAGGTGTCAGTGTGGGTGCCTTCACGGGCACGTAATCTTCCAGCATTGAACTGGCGAAGCGGGATGCATTCCACAGCTTTATGAGAAAGCGCCAAGCGTACTCTACGTCTGGCCATCGGAAAGGCACGTCTGAGCCTGTGGTGCCTCCACCGGCAGCCCATTGTCTTGATGCGTCAGCTCCGTACTTCTGGAAGACTTCATTTGTAGCGACGTAGTTGCCAAGGGATTTGTGCATCATTCTTCCGTCAGTTCCAAGAACCATGCCATTGATGAGGCAGCTTTCATACGGTTTCTTGTTGAATAAGGCGAGATGGCGAGCCATCAGATAGTATGCCCACGTTCGGATGATGTCTACTCCAGATGGGTGGAGGTCTGCTGGAAACAGTCTTAACCATTCCTTTGCAGGTTTGTCAGGCCAACCTGCATGAACTGCACAGGTGATTGAAGAATCCATCCATGTGTCAAAGACGTCAGTTTCTGGAATGAAGTCTCCATAATGCCCACATTTTGGACATTTCCTGATTTTGGGCGAGGCTGCTTTCGGGTCTATCGGAAGCCACTCCTCTCTAGCCATTATTGATTCGCCGCAATCGCTGCAGTACCACACAGGAATAGGAGTTGCGAAGATTCGTTGGCGGCTTATTACCCAGTCCCAATCAAGGGATTTCGCCCAGTCAATCAGGCGATTCTTGGCGTAGCGTGGATACCATGAAACTTCCTCTGCCTTCTTCACTATTTCGTCAGTTAACTGTAGAGTCTTCATGAACCATTGCTTTCGTTCTAGTATTTCGATAGGTGTTTGGCAGCGCCAGCACATTCCCACTTCTTGAGTTACTGGTTCGGTTTTTTCTAGAAAGCCCTGTGTTTGAAGATCTTGGGTTATGGCTTTCTTGGCTTCCACTATGTCCAAATCAACGTATTTTCCCGCTTGCTCGTTGAGCTTGCCGGTTTCAGTAATTGTCATGATTACGGGAAGGTGGTGCTTCTGTACAAATTTTACGTCAGCTTTGTCTCCATAAGTGCATATCATCACGACGCCGGTGCCGAACTCAGGATCCGCCATTTCGTCTGCTACAATCTTCACTTCTCGATTGGCAATGGGAACTGTTATGCTGTGTCCGACAAACTTCTGATAACGCGTGTCATTGGGGTTTACCGCAACTGTAACACATGCAGGCAAGAGCTCAGGTCTCGTAGTTGCAATGGTGAGGTAGGATCGATTCTTCAGCATGAAGCGAATATAGTTAAGTCTTCCTTGTCGTGTTGCATGTTCTACCTCAGCGTCCGCTATGGCAGTTTCACAACGCGGACACCAGTTAACCGGGTATGTGCCCTGATAGATGTAGCCTTTTTCGTTCAACATGATGAAGCTTAGTTGAGTTCGTCTCCAGTAATCAGGATTCATCGTCTTGTATTCAGTTGTCCAGTCATTACTGCAGCCTAACCGCTTTATGGCAGTTTTCATTATGGTGATGTACTTGTTCGTCACGTTTTCGCATAGCTCTCTGAATTTTTGAGGATCGAGTTCGCTTTTGCGGATCTTGTACTCTTTTTCAGCTTCCACTTCAGTTGGCAAGCCATGACAATCCCAGCCTTGAGGGAAGTAGACATTGAAGCCATTCATACGCTTGTAGCGTGCTACAATGTCAAAGTAAGTCCAGTTGAGAACATTTCCCATGTGGAACTCGCCACTAGGGTAAGGAGGGGGGGTATCGATGCAAAACGTGGGTCTCGAACGGTCGCTCCAGTCAAAATTGTATATACCCCACTCTTCCCATTTGTGCTGCCATTTTTCTTCATTGGCGAGTAAGTCAATTTTCTTTGGAAGAGCCCTCATGTTTTGATCTCTCATCGAGCAAACGGTCTTTTAAGCAAATACTCAATGGAGATAAATAACGATTACCATTTCGCTGCTTCCTTGCATGAGCAAACCTCAAACAATAGAACGGGTTCACCTGATCATGAGACCTAAGAAGAAAGACAAATGAGATCGGTTCAGTTAGATAGAGTCTTCATGAATTGCGAGCGCAGACATAGAGAGCGCCTGCCGTACTCAGGTAGCTGAGTATTTCCGGCCTTTACTATCAATCTGGCCTTTCTCGAAAAGCCTCTTCAATGTTCTGTAGACGGCTTTCTCTGACTTGTCAAGTCTTTGAGCTATCTCAACAAGAGTCAATGGTTGTGGAGAATTTCTAAGCAGCTCCAAGGTGGGTTTGTCAAGTTTTCCCATGTGCAACACGCTTGATGACGATATCAGTTTCTCACTTTGTATTTATAATTTCCCGTAGATGTCACAATACGTGGTTTCGACACTCGCTTAGTGTCTAGCCGAATCACACAAACTTATCCATCATTTCCGAGATACCTGTCTAAGCCAAGCCGCCTATTCTGAATCTTGGGCTGGCTAATTCCGATTGTGTCATCTAAAATCATCCTCATCCCATCACTTGCAGCGATGACGTCGACGCCTGTTTCCTTGTTCACTCTTCTCGCCTCATCATCTGGACCACGAAGAATCATCTTCATTCCGAAATGCGTCAAAACCGCAAGCTCTGGCTTAGCGTCGTTTACAATCTCAATAGCGTCGTCAGTGGTCATGTGTCCGCGCCAAGGCTCGCCACTAGGCCGCAGGACGCACAGAATCAAGACGCGAACGTCTCTATGAGAACGGCAAACGTCCTCATAGAACTCTGAATCACTGGTATACCCAATTGATCCCACATCCGTCTCAATGCGGAACCCAACTGTTCCCACATCTGAGTGTCTGGCCTCAGCTCCAAAGATTGCGATCTTGCCAATCTCGAACTTTGTTCCACCCTCAACATCTACAGTGAGCCTCGGTAAGCTTTGGTGATATCTCGAAATCACTGGATCAATGCTCTCACTTCCTTTCAAGACGCTTTTTGCAGCGGCCAAAACACCTCTACGTCTAGTTGCTCCGGCAGTCATAGCTTCAACCAAAACCTCAGCATCAGTGTAATGATCAGGATGAGCATGTGAAACCAAGACTCCGTTAATTTTCCGAGGATCCAATCCAGCTCCCCAAGAATGTACGAGCGCTCCCGGTCCAGGATCCAGATGTACGTCAAAGCTGTCTCCTAGAAAGCGGATTCCAGCAGTACGCCTCTTCTGAGTAACCATGGCGAATCTCCCTCCTCCGCTTCCCAGAAAGACAACTTTCACTTGACCCAAAATCAGCCTCCTTCAACGAGATAGTTCCGCTGAGGTTCATTAGCTTTATTATATCAAGCTGGTAAAGTTACCCAGAAAGGACGGAATCTAGAGGATGCGCGTAGTAATCCGTATCGGAGGCTCAGTGATAGCCTCGCCAACTAACATTTCACTAATAAGTGAATACTCAAGTCTTCTAACAAGATTGAAGACCGAAGGCTTTGAAATCGCAGCTGTCGTTGGTGGTGGAGCTTTAGCCAGAAAGTTCATCAAAATAGGCAATCAACTTGAATTGAGCGAAGAAGATCAAGATTGGCTAGCAATCTATGTGTCAAGACTCTATGCATTGGCGCTCTCGCTCAAGCTAGGTGATGAAGGAATTGGACACGTACCTTCATCTATAAAGGAGATCAAAGAAGCTCTGAATCAGGGAAGAATAGTGGTTGTCGGAGGATTGAAGCCAGGAATGACAACGGACACAGTAGCTGCCCACGTCGCGAAGCAAATGGGCGCAAAAATCCTGGTAAAAGCCACGGATCAAGATGGAGTCTACACAAAAGACCCAAGAAAATTTCCATCAACCAAGAAACTCTTCAATCTGTCCTACAAAGAACTGACCACGTTTCTCGAGAAAGATCGACACAAAGCTGGAATACACCAGATTCTAGATCCAACCGCAGTGAAAATTCTTGAGAAAGAGAATATGACAGTGAAAGTCGTGAACGGCTTTGATCCACAAAACATCGACGACGCTTTAAAAGGCAAAAAGGTAGGCACCACAATCGCAGAATAAGACATAAATAAATCCCTCGTTATTTGTGATCCAAGGTGCGAAGTGATGTCCCGCCAATTTACGTAGAATCCAGCAAAACTCTTCTAACAGTCAACTTGGCGAATCATAAAATCGACTTGGACACGCAGCGGATTTTTATTCAGACACCACCTAACTACAGTGCAAACTCAACAGAAATCCGAAGGGACAGTGATGGTTGAACTCAGCAACAGCGAACTGAAAACACTGGAAGCTGTTCAGAAACTAGGAAACAGAACAAGCGTGGAGAAGATTTCTGAAGCCAGCCAATTGGCTCACTCAGCAATAATGCGTTCACTACTGAAACTTTCAGAAGAAAACTTCATTCAGATACATGAAGAAACACAAACGCATGTGAAGTTGACTGAAGAAGGGGCGTCTTATTCAGTGAATGGACTCCCTGAACGTGTACTAATCAAGTCACTGATCCAGCTAGGTGGCAAAGCAGAAATCCGAAAAGCGGCTCAACATGCAAAGCTAGAGCCGAAGCTTACACCAATAGCTCTCGGTTGGCTACGGAAGAAAAGATGGGCTACCATTGAAGGAAAAACAAAACTATTGAAAGCTTCAAGGCAGCCGCCCACGGGAACAGATGAAGAAATACTCAAAGACTTGGCAGAAGGAGCCTCCCCTGTCATTGAGCAGTTGAACGACGACAAGAGAAAAGCGATCATGGCACTGCGAAATCGCAAGCTCCTTGAAACCAGAGAGACAACAAGCCGAACAGTGGAGATCACCCCCAAAGGTAAGGAAGCTCTTGAAAAAGGAGTAGAAATCATAGACGGCATAAGTCAGTTGACTCCGGAACTGATTGTGTCACGAAGGTGGCGAGAAAAGAAAATCCGAAAATTCAACGTAACCGCCCCAGGCCCATTAATATTCCCTGGCAAGATTCACCCCTTACGGCAAATCATAGAACGCGCAAGACGGATTTTCCTAAACTTAGGATTCACTGAAATTCGAGGACCTCTAGTCGAAACAGCATTCTGGAATTTCGACGCATTATTCCAGCCTCAAGATCATCCAGCAAGAGAGATGATGGACACGTTTTACTTGTCTAATCCAAAAGCTGGAAAGCTTCCCACAAAGGACATCGTGAAGTCAGTAGCAGAAACACATGAAAACGGATGGACAACAGGCTCGAAAGGCTGGGGATACAAATGGAGCATGGAAGAAGCCAAACGACTTGTTCTGAGAACCCACACAACCGCAGAAACAATCAAGTATCTTTCGAAACACAAAGAACCCCCTATCAAGGTCTTCTCTGTTGACAGAGTATATCGAAATGAACAACTGACTTCCATACACACTGCCGAGTTCTACCAAATAGAAGGCATAGTGGTCGACAAAGGAGTCACATTGCGCGATTTGATGGGCACACTCCAGACATTCTATAGCAGATTTAGGCTGAAGAAGGTCAAGTTCTGGCCATGCTATTTCCCATACACAGAACCTTCTGCCCAAGCAATGGTCTTCGTTCCAGAACTCAACCATTGGATGGAGCTCTGTGGCATGGGAATGTTTAGGCCAGAAGTCCTAGCTCCAATGGGCATAGAATACCCGGTTCTAGCTTGGGGAGGAGGCCTTGAACGGATAGCCATGCTTGAACTGGGTCTAAACGATATACGACTGCTTTATGGAAACAGATTGGACTGGATAAGGAGGACTCCACTATGCCAGTGATCAACCTTGACCGGCAACGCTTCTCCAAATATGTAGGCAAAGAAGTAACCTCTGATGAAATGGCGGATTGGCTGCCCTGGCTTGGCTTCGACCTAGAAGAGGTTGGAGAAGACAAGGTTAAGGTGGAGTTCAATCCTAACCGCATCGATTTCAGCAGTTACGCCGGAGTAGCAAGGGCTTTCAAGGGACTGAGAGGTTGGGAGACTGGCCTTCCTGAATACGATGTCAAAACTGGTGAGACACTGCTCAATGTTGAGTCAGCTGTATCAGAAGTGAGACCTTTTATGCTCGCAGCTGTTGTGCGTGGCCTGAAGCTTGAGGAAGATGACGTTATCGATCTGATGGAAATGCAAGAAGATCTGCACTGGGGCATAGGTAGAGACCGCAAAAAAGCGTCTATCGGAGTCCATAATCTAGATGTGGTCGAACCCCCATTCACCTTCACCGCTGTTGAGCCAGAAAGCGTGAAATTCGTTCCTTTAGACAAGGCGGAAAAGATGAGCCTTAAGGAAATTCTTGAAAAACACGAGAAAGGAAAGGGCTACAGACACTTGGTAGATTGGTCACCCAAGTATCCACTTCTTGAAGACAAGCATGGCAACGTGCTTTCAATGCCACCTATAATAAATGGAGAGTTAACAAGAGTCACAGAGAAGACCAAGGCGCTCTTCCTCGATGTAACAGGCACAGATTATAACGCCGTTAAGAACAGCCTCAATGTCCTGTCAACAGCCTTCGCAGGTATGGGAGGTACAATTGAGAGAGTGCTCGTGAAATATCCGGGATCTATGGTGGAATCGCCCAATCTAGATCCTCAGATGATGCATCTAAGAACAACCTTTGCTAACAAGCTACTCGGCCTTAGCCTCACAGATCCACAGGTTATAGAGTTCTTGGAAAAATGTAGGTTAGGCGCTAAGAGCGCCAGCAGAAGCCACATTGATGTGCTAGTGCCACCCTATCGAATCGACATTCTACACGAAATAGATCTGGTAGAAGAAGTAGCAATCGGATATGGATATTACAACCTCAAGCCAACACTGCCGTCTTCAGTCACAATCGGCAAGCAGCACCCCGCCCAGATGAAAGCTAACATCGCGAGGCAAATCATGATAGGCTTCGGTTTCACAGAGGCCATGAACTTCACACTTACAAATGAGGCCTGGCACTACACAAAGATGAGAAGAAAACCTGCCGCTTCTGTCAAGCTAGCTAATCCAGTATCAACAGAATATACCATCATGAGACACGACTTGCTTCCAAGTTTAATGAAGAACCTTGCCGACAACAAACACGAGAGCTTTCCACAAAAGCTCTTTGAAGTTTCAGATGTCGTGTGGATAAACAATCAGCTAGACACAGGATGTCAAAGAAGACTTCATGTCGCTGCAGTCTCATCTCATCCAACCTCTAACTTCACCGAAATGAAATCTGTGACAGAAGCCCTGCTGGCAAATCTAAGCCTGAAGCTTTGGAAAATAGGCGTCGCGAAACATCCAAGCTTCATCAATGGAAGGGCAGCAAACATTCGGCTCAGAAGTGAGACGATAGGAATGGTGGGCGAAATTCACCCTGAGGTATTGAATAACTTCGCGCTGGAAAACCCCACAACAGCTTTCGAAATAGATCTTGAGGAGATAGCATAATTCAGAAAAGCTTTTTCCTATGCCTTATCGCTATTACCGTTAGCGATGAAATGAGCAACATAATCCCACCGACACCCTCCGAGAGGGCTCGTGAAGACGGACTTGACAGAAGCTTGCTCTCGAATGCTTGCTTGTGACGAAAAGCTAACCCAAGCACGAGACACGGTGGGCGCGGGTGCCAAACTCCCACGCCAGAGAGAGCTTAGCCGAGAAGAGCGTTGGCTCCAGCCATGAGGTTGAGTGTTAGGTGACGTGGGACACAACACCCGCGAGAAGGCGAATCTTTAAGTTTACAAGGTGTGAATCTCTTAGACCAGCCGGAAGGCTATAATAGTGGACTTCGAAACAAAAATCGACCTGATAGAACGAAACGCCGTCGAAATCATAACGGATAGTGAGCTACGATCCCTCGTTGAAACCAACGCAAAACCACGCAGTTACTGGGGATTCGAATCAAGCGGATTCATGCACATAGGCCTGGGCCTAGTATGCGGATCAAAAATCAAAGACATGGTTGCAGCTGGCTTCCACTTCATCATTTTTCTTGCAGATTGGCACTCGTGGATTAACAACAAGCTTGGAGGCAAGATGGAAAACATACGTCTTTGTGGCGAATATTTCAAAGAGTGTTTCACAGCCCTAGGCATAGAGAGCATGGAGTACTTATGGGCTGCCGACTTGGCCCAAGACATCAGCTACTGGGAAAAAATCGTGAGAATTGCGAAAAGCGCCTCAGTTCAACGCATATGGAGGGCTCTCCCAATAATGGGAAGAGAGATGGATCTTTCCGACGTCGAAACAGCATGGCTGCTTTACCCTTCCATGCAGGCTGCAGACATCTTCCAAATGAACCTTGACGTCGCATGCGCAGGAATAGACCAGCGCAAAGCTCACATGCTCGCACGTGACATAGCCGAAAAACGTCACTGGCGGAAACCAATCTGCATCCATACACCTTTGCTGATGGGCCTGCAAGGCCCCTCAAAGAGCGATAAGAAGCTAGATGAAGATTCAACTCTGAACCTGCAAATCACCTCAAAGATGGCGAAAAGCAAGCCGAAAACATGCATCTTCGTCCATGATTCGCCTCAAGACATTAAGGCCAAGTTGAAGGATGCCTATTGCCCCGCAAAACAAGTGACGGACAATCCCGTCTTGGAAGAAGCGAAATATGCCATTTTCCCAAACACAACAGAAATGACAATTACACGGCCGGCTAAATATGGTGGCAACGTATGCTTTTCGAACCACGCTGAGCTCGAGAAAGAGTATAGACAAGGCAGAATCCATCCCTTAGACTTGAAAAACGCTGTCGCCGATGCCCTAATACGAATATTAGAGCCAGTTCGAAACCACTTCAAGAAGCATCCAGAAAGACTGGAGAGAATGAGGAGAATCCAGATTACGAGGTAAGAGACTTGTCCACACACTTACGCGAGAGAATAGAGAAGATCGAAGAGCTTCTTGAAAGACTGGCAATCCAATCAACAAAGGGAATCCTGATTGTTGTTGAAGGACAGAAAGATGTTGACACGTTGCGCAAACTAGCAATATCAGGTGAGATTATCGCTGCAAAAACAAGAAAGTCTTTCCTAGCTATGATGACTGAGATAGAAAAACTGGAAGTAGAAGAAGTCATACTTCTGTTGGATTTTGACAGACGCGGCAGAGAATGGACCAAAAGAGCGACAAAATATCTCGAGCAGACAAATGTAAGACCGAACATTCGTTTCTGGCAAGAGCTACGCAGCCTTGTAAGTCGCGACGCAAAAGATATCGAAAGCTTGCTGCCTTATCTGCATACCCTGAAGAAGAAGAGTGGAGATTCGCAAACTATAATAGAGAGTAGACTGTAAGCGAATACTCAGTTTACACTAATCACATAATTAGTGATGTTAACCCCCTTTCATATATCACTTGGAGGTGACGTTAATGGGATCATCACAAACTGTTACAGTAAAGTATGTAATCCGCGCGAAATTCGAAATCGATGGTGTTGTAGAGAAACCCGATGTCATCGGGGCAGTTTTTGGCCAGACAGAAGGCCTCTTCGGAGCTGAGCTAGATCTTCGAGAACTGCAGAAATCTGGAAGAATCGGAAGAATAGAGATAAACCTTCAGTCGAAGCAAGACAAGACGAATGGAACAATCACAATACCCACAAGCCTTGATCGAGTATCAACAGCAATACTCGCAGCTAGCTTGGAAAGCATTAATCGTGTAGGGCCATGCAGCTCAAAGGTAACACTGGAAAAAGTCGAAGACATCCGTGATTCCAGACGCAAACTCATAATAGAACGCGCAAAGGTGATTCTCCAGAAATGGAACATCGAATCCATACCGAGCACTGATGAGATTTTCAGGGAAGTCTCAGAAACGCTGAGAACTGCTAAGGTCGACAAATATGGTAAAGACAAACTAACTGCCGGCCCGGATGTAGACGATGCAAAAGACATAATAGTTGTTGAAGGGCGAGCAGACGTGCTTAACCTTCTGAAGTGTGGGATGCTCAACATAATCGCCCTTGAAGGAGCAAAAATACCAGAAACAATAATCAAGCTCTGCAAGAAAAAAGAGGTAACAGCATTCTTGGATGGCGATCGAGGAGGAGACTTGATACATAAAGAACTCATGCAGGTGACAAATGCAAAATATATCGCAAGAGCACCCCAAGGCAAAGAAGTAGAGGATTTGACTTGCAAGGAAATTGCGACAGCCCTCAAAAACAAGATTGCAATAAACCAGACGAAGGCTAGAAAGGAAAAGCCCAAGATCTTAGTTCCAAAGCAAATATCTGGAATAGCTAAGGAGCTAGAAGGCACCCTTGAGGCTGTATTGCTGAATGAGAAAATGGGAAAAGTGGAGCAACTTCCAGTAAGCGAACTTGCCGAGAAGCTCCAGCAGACCAAAGACATAGATACCGTCGTTTTCGATGGTGTAATAACGCAACGATTGGTGGATGTTGCCAGCCAAAAGAAGATCAAATATCTGGTGGCGGCACGAGTTTCCGAAGTTGTCAAAAAACCCCTTTCAGTGCACCTGATAACTTTCGCAGATGTTCAAGGCTAACCGATGGTCACATCCTTCTCTGAGAAGAATAAAAACAGATCTGTTAGATTCACAAGGGCTTAATCAGTCTAAATCCGGGCAGATCTATCTTGAGGTGTTTTCGCTTCTTCAACGACTCTCTTGCCAGCAGCGACCTCGTCAACCGAGTGAATGGTTGCTCCCATCTCCTCCAGCTTCTTCTTGACATTCTCGAAGCTGATGTTGTTACCTGCGATTGTGATCTTGGCGTTTTCAACTTGCTGGTCAATCTCGTAGATGATCACGTTTACGCCCTCTACGCCTTCCAAATCGCTCAGGGCAACAGAAATCTCAACCACGGTTGGCTTGTGGGGCTTTAGGACGTCAAGGACAAGCCTTCTTATCATCTCAGAACGCTCAATATAGTTAAATCATCTGGGTTTTAAATTTTTGCTCATTAAGAACATTGATTCTGCCTCAATCCTCAACAGAAGGTTTAGCGTCCGATTTGTAGAGCCTTTTTTCGTAAACAGACTTCTTCTTAAGTTTGCCAGAATAAGATGTGGTTATCCTCTTTCTCTGCACGTTTCTAGCTCTCGCCAAAACTCGTGAAACTCTTGTCTTTGAAGGCTTTCGAGGTCTTCGCGGCCTGGGAGGAACCGGTGTGAAAGCCCTTTGCACAGCCTTTTTTCTTGGTCGCCTTCTAGGAGCTGAAAGCCTCGCGGCCGAAATCTTTTTGAAAGTAACCGTCCGCTCTTTCAAGTCCACGCTTTGAACATTCCAACCCGCAATTCTCCATGCGTAGCCTTGGGCAGTGGTTTCGTTCTTTCTCCACCAGTCCTCACTCCTCAAAGCACTGAGCGGCAAGTCTGTCTTGATTATTCCCTCTATTCTCGAGAAGCTTAGCGTAACGATCCTTGTGAAATTCCCTCTTCGCCACAAGTATTCTCTAAGCGGTCCATACTTTGAACGGCTGCGTCTGGGCGCCACAATTCTCCTTGCACAGTTCAGGCATATGAGATCTCTCTGGTCACTCCACGAATCTTTGATCATGCAGCTTCTACAGTAGAGTTTTCTACATCTTGAACAACGCCTCAACGAATAAAGGGATAACACTCTGCCGCAAAGGCAGCATTCATCTTTCATACAAGAAACTAGTTGTCCACACACCTTGAAAAGCATACTGTCGCTGATTATCATGACGATTCTCAAATACATTCGTGTAAGTTGACAAGACCTGACTACTGCGGACTATCACATATTTCGATTCTCTGTAGGTTGTTCAGATCAGCCTTCGGAGGCTTGCTAGACGACGAGGACACTCATTGCATGCGTGGGCATGTATAAAATACAACGTGAATCGCAGGTTCTAAGCTAGGATTCATAAGTCTTTTTTCTAAGCGCAACTAGCTCCACTTCAAAAGCTTAGAGTGTGATCATACTTGAATGCTAAGATTTTGTTAGGAGCAATACTTGTCGCCTTCCTATCAACTCAGCTGATAGGCTTTCCAGCTCAAGTTTCAGCAGACACTGTTCTGAAATCTGATTTTGAAGGAGAAAGCTTCGCTAAGACAGTGGACTACTTTGACTATGCAAGAGCATACGCACTTCTACACGGTCTCCCTAAACCACCAGACTATTGGCACGCCAACGTATACATGACATATGTGAACAAGATGGGCCTGCAGATGTTGTACGCTGGTCTATCCAACATTAGCCTGGTCGACAAGGCTTACCTCACAATACCGATGCAGACTATTCTATTGCATTACAAGACGGAAGATCTTAACCAAGACGCTCTTGTCGCATCTTCCTTTCTGATGATAATGGGATTCAACGACACTGCAACATCAATCTATCGAGACTCGCCCGACAGAAATGACACCCTTTGGGCATCTTTCAGCTTCGGCGTGAATCTTCGACAGATTTTTCCAAACGCTGACCTGCCATCGCTAAATACAAAATGCGAGATCTTTCCATTGACCCCATCCGATGACAAGCTGACATGGAAGTGGGGAATGAGATACATAAACCTCACAGCTCTCTGGATCACAACATTCATCACAGATGAAAACGAAACTGACACCAGCAAACCGTGGGGACTAGCTACCTATGACGAATTAACCTTCAACTATACACTCTCCATAGACCCCGATAATAACATGGCAACCATACATCAGGATCACGTAATAGGCAAGATGCGTGATCTCTGGACATTCTGGGGATGGTTGTGGAATCATTACAACGGCACTGGATGCTACTGGCTGGGGAACAAGGTAAGTGACGAAACGATCTATCAATTCCTCAGCAGGAACAACGTAAAAATGAGCATCGTGAACTTCCAGACGTCATTAATGATTGACAACGAAACATATTGCACTTCAAAGAATGGTCAGAATGTTACCGACAATGACGTCCTTGTGAGTAGCTCCTCGATTTCAACATATGCAGAAAATGGTGAAAGAATATTCGACGCAGATTTCGGAGCGAAGGAAACCTACAAACTATTCAATTATACCGAATACCCTACAGAAACAGAATCCACAACTTATAATGCGTCCACAAGAACGGCTAGAATCGAAGGCTATGCAAAAAACAAAAACCTATTCTCTTTCCACAGAACCTTCGCGAAATACTTGCCACTAGCACTTGTCCACATGTATCCACAGCTTTACCAAAGAGCAAAGCTGACCATAACCAACATGACTAGAGCAGATTACTTGTACACAATCTCCTATCCCAACTATAGTGGCTACAGAATCGTACATGACCCAGTCTACACGGTTTACTTTGCTTTAACTGCTGAGACGGCAGTTGGTCCTAATCTAGGAGGCTTACTAGTTCTTGCCCTTGTCGGAGGTACAATAGCAGCCATATCTATAATCATCATAAGAAGAAAAGGAAAGAAAAAAGCGCCTGAATCGGAAAATCAGCCGCCCCTGCCACCCGCACCTCCTGCCGCAATCTAATGTTTCCGCGGCGGAGCAAAGAATCCCCCGGATCTACCGTCGCAGTAACAGAAGTATAACTGCCGATGGGTAGTGCTGCTACGAACATGGGAGCTGCGAGCACCGAGCCGAGCACTAAGCGCCCTAGGCTTCGCTAACAGCGTTCTCTGTCGTCTTGACAGATCAGTGGTAGAAACGTCGACTGAAGTGGATCATACCTGAGGCAGAACTATCTTGATTGAGAATCCTATGGTTTCACAAAACTCTGCGATGCTAACCATGATGCATTCTAGGTTTTCTGCCTTGTCCATTGACACACCTGTCTAGATAGCTGGGGTGATTGTACAGAAGGCGTTTGGCTTTGCTTGTGAAATGATATCTAAAAGAAACTCGCGAGAAAAGCTCCAACGTCTAGCGCTGCAAATGTTAACGACACTAGAACTGAGATGCTAAACATTAATAACATGGCCTTAGGTTCCACAGGCAAGCTAACTGGGGCCTCTTCAGCCTTTTTTTCGATGGAATACTCCTTTATTTCGCTTGTAATCATGTCAACTTGCACCTTTGCAACCAATTGCTTCCCGATTTCTGCTTCAACAGCATAGCGTTGATTTTCAACGAAGACACGTTTCGGCTTGATTCCTCTTTTGTGTCCAAGTGATTTCAAGAACGTGAAGGCTATAGAGGTGACCTGCTGAGCGTTAAGAGGTTTGACCTCTTGAGTAGCCCTTTGGGTCATTGCTGGGGCTATTTGCTCACGAGCTATCGCCATCTAGCACGTCACCTATAACTCTTACAGTCTGATGGGCTGTCTCTAATAAGGCAGTGTGTGTAATTCTCTTTACAAACGCAAGATGCTACTGTCATCACATTCCCCAGGAACAGGTGAGTGAATGAGACTAAAGAGGACGAAGGATGGCATATTGGTTGATATTCTCGTCAGATCCAGATCAAAGGGCTTTGATGTTAAAGTTGACGATGAAATTTTGGTGTTTTGCAGGCAGCCGCCGACTGGGGGAAAAGCGAACACAGAGGTTGTCAAGAAACTGTCATGGCGCTCGGAACGCAGATCGAGATCACACGGGGGTTCGCTCTTGAAAGAAGACGATTCTTATTACAGATGTGTCTGAAGAAGTTCTGAAAAGTCTTGAAACATTTAAAGAAAACAGCCGTGGCGAATGACCTTGGCTCAATTTGAGCATTGTGCGCCAAACGAACGCAAGAAGAGTGATGCTGAATTGTAGTGCACACAGTTATCCTTTGTGCGACACTGAGCTTTCCATGTGGAGCCTACTGTCTCTCTCTATGAGCGAAGTGTTCCAAGGCATGTGTGTAGTCCAAGCGTTGAAGCTCGTAGTGAACACTTATGATTAGCCCTGAAAACAGGAAGGTAAAACCCAGAATTGCTAGTAGATCAGTCTTGAGCAGTAGTCCCACAATCGCTGCGCAGGAGCCGAGAGCTCCGAAAATCTCTCCGATAAATCTGCCAAAGCGAAACTCAGCGATTTTTTTTCTCATGTATTCTGTTATATCCGCCATCGATTTCCACCTGTGTCTTCGAGAGAAATCCAAGTGGCTATATATAAGCGCTGGGTGAAGAGGGTCGTTTTGAACGACGATTCAAGATGGCGCTGGCTTAAATACGTCATCTACAGAGCAGTCTATGGCGGACCGCTGTGGAAAACAGATTAATCACCCTCTTATCCGACTTCGGGCTGCGAGATCCATATGTTGCTGAAATGAAAGGAGTGATACTGAACATCTGCTCTGAAGCAAAGATTGTTGATATCAGCCACGAAATCGAGAAGTTTGACGTACATATGGGGGCTTTTCTTCTTGCATCGGCAGCACCATACTTTCCGACGGGCACTATTCATGTCGCAGTTATAGACCCAGGTGTTGGCACTGAGAGATGTCCAATAATTGTAGAAGACGAGCGCTTCCGTTTTGTGGGACCTGACAATGGAGTGCTCATGTTAGCTGCTTCACAACGCGAAAAGCCTCGCGTCTACATCATTGAAAATCGAAAGTTCATGCTCCCCAATGTTTCATCCACTTTTCACGGAAGGGACATCTTTGCACCTGCTGCAGCCTATCTAGCTAGAGGGCGCTCTGCTTCGGAGATGGGACGGGAAACCAGCAGTTATGTTATGCCTAGTTTTGCACAACCTTCATTGATGAAGAACAGCATCTGCGGAGAAGTGATTTACACTGATGGTTTCGGCAACATAGTAACGAATATATCAGCAGGCATGTTGGACAGGATTGCTTTTCGTAAAAGTGAAACTCTCAAATGCATGATTGGCAAACGATCCGTTGCTTTAGACCTTCTTCCAGCTTATGGTAACGTCTCAAAAGGCAAGCCACTTGCAATTCTCGGCAGCCATAGCTTTCTAGAGATTTCAATCAACCAAGGCAATGCAGCGAGAGAGTTTGAGGCAAAAGCTGGCGATCCAATTAGACTTGAACGATAGGAAACCCCTATTAGATTTTGTCCGTTTTTGACAGATCCTTTAGTCTTCCAACCCCATCGATTTCTCTGATGAACTCTGAAACGGGTGTTGGTACGAGGTCTAACCAATCTCCGTCTTTCAGCATTCTTTTCCTGACCTCCGTCGCCAGATAGAGGGAACGTTTGGCGAAAGGTATTGACTTAACTGGGAATCCAGCTTCCATGAACAAGCGACGTGTAAGCGGCTCATTCGAGTAGACGGATTCGAATTTCGGTGTGTATCCTTTCACTTCTGCTACCCACATCATATGCACATGCATGTCTCTGATCGGTATGATCCAATATCTCCGTGGAGATATCTGTGCCTCATCGAGAGCGTTGCGAATCATCGTAAGTCTTTCGCCAGCTGTGAAAGGATTGTCCAGTCGATGGCTGTATTGGGCACTACCTATAACCACAACAATCTCTTCAAGTTCGGACAAAACGTATTTTATGGCGTGAAGGTGACCCAGATGAAAGGGCTGAAACCTGCCTATATAAAGTCCCTTGGACAAGGACAATCACTTCTCAAATGCATACTAGGTGCATAGCTTAAAAATAGTTAGCGCTGTCCAGAGTGGAAACAACACATTTTTCATATGAACAGCTAGAATGTGATGGCAAGAGAGACTTCTGATGATACGTGTTGAATGATCGGCTTGAATTATCCTTGTGCCCCCATCAGAGACAACATCTTTGATATATTTCAGCCTCACATGGCTAAGTTTAAATTACAGGCAATCTATTATCATGCAAATCTAGGAGGTAAGTAACCTTGGTTGAAAATGATCAGCAATCTCGTTACTTCATGATGCCTGGCGCTACAACGCTTGGCTTGGTGTTTTCTGAAGGCGTTCTGCTGACCTCCGAAAAACGAGTTACGTATGGATACTTCGTTACCAGCAAAGCTGGAAAGAAGGTGTTTAAGATCACTAATCATATAGGTGCAGCATGTGCAGGCCTTGTTTCTGACATGCAGGTTCTCATCAGAGAGATTGAAGCCTATGCCAACCTCTTTTCTCTGGATGCTCGTCGGAAGATCTCTGTGAGATCAGCCGCCAAAGTCATGTCAAATCTTCTCTTTGGCAGACGATATTTTCCGCTGATTACGCAAACTATTGTAGGTGGAGTAGATGAGGAAGGTGCATCGATTTACGTATTAGACGTCTTAGGCTCAGTGCTTCCAGACAAATATGCCGCAGTAGGCACTGGCGCAGAGATAGCTGTAGGTGTGCTTGAAGAAAACTACAGGGAGGACATGGGCTTAGAAGAGGCGAAAGAGATGGCTGTCCGCGCAATGAAGTCAGCGATAAGCCGAGACTCCATGAGCGGCAACGGAGTTGACTTTTTGATAGTAACCAAGGATGGGATCTCTGAAGAATCACTTCAATTCTGACCAGTCTAACGCCCAAGAAAAAGCAGATCTGAAAACCTAGATGATTGATCCAGGATATTTCCTGAACCTATGCAGTTTTTCCGCCAAGAGGAATAACGTGTATTCCCAAGGCTATGGTGCGGCGGGCCGGATTTGAACCGGCGAACCCCTGCGGGAAAGGATCTTGAGTCCTTCGCCTGTAATCCTGTGGAGTTTGACCGGGCTTGGCTACCGCCGCTACAGACCCCAACTACCAACCTACGAAATTTAAGGGTTACCAACAGATTATCTGCACTAGCTAGATGCACAACGTACACATCTCAAGGAATTGACGCGCCAAATATGGTTTTCTGCATGTACCGAACATTTAAACAGCTAAATCCCATAAAGAATAGCCACACAAAAGGCTTAGCTCCATGTCGAAACCAAAGCTTCCAACTATACACAAGGCAGGCATTCGAGTACTGAAAGCGATTTCCGCATCCATTCGAATACAGATACTTAGTCTCCTTCTGGAACGAGGTGCCATGTCCTACACTGAAATAATGAATTTCTTGAAGCTCAATGTGACGCGTGATGCAGGGCGTTTTGCATATCATCTGAAATTCCTGCTAGGTGCAGATCTCATTGAGCCAGACTCAGAAACCAAGAAATATCGTCTGACTGATCTGGGCAGACGCATCATCGAGATTACAGACGAAATAGAGAGAAAGACTTACAAACGCAGAAAAATGCTGGTTCGAACATCCCGCTTCACTATGGAGGAATTTGACCGAAACAGAATCAGCCAATCTCTAGTAAGAGAAGCTAATGTCCCCACCGATTTAGCACAGAAAGTTGCTCGTGAGACAGAGAAGAGATTGCAAAGGTTCAAAACCAAATACCTGACCGCCCCTCTTATTCGAGAAATTGTGAACGCTATTCTTCTTGAGAAGCATTATGAAGACTATCGCCACAGACTCACTCGGCTAGGCTTACCCGTTTATGACGTCACACAACTAATCGAAACGCGCCTACCAACGGTGGAAGCTATTCACAAAGAAGCAGGAAACGCAGTCATGGAGGAATACGCACTTCTAAGTATACTGCCCAGAAATGTCTCGGATGCTCACCTGAACGGAAGCATCAACCTCCACAACCTAGGAACTTGGGTGTTAAAACCGAATGAAATCACGCATAATCTTCAATATTTCTTCCAAGATCAAAAACCCAAGTCGTTCGAGGCAGCTCTGACTATCACAAACAGAACAATCCAAGATTTCGCGAAAGAAACCTCCGGGCAGCAAAACCTTGAGAAATTCATCAGCCATTTAGCTCCATATGGAAAAGATACTCCTCCAAGCAAGATCAAAGAGCTATTGAGACTCTTTATCCAAGCCATGAACCAAGTATCACCCATCCCTATAACCATGAGTTTAGAGTTCTCGCCTGAAGAGAACGATCCTTATTCCTCCGAAACATTCCGACTGACATTACTATTGTTGGAAGCATTGATGGAAGAAAATCGAGCACACCCTCTGCAAAACCCTAAAGTGATAATCAAAGTAAGGCAAGAACAAGGGAAAACTACCGAGATAGAACCGCTCTTTCACGAAGTACACAAACTCGCCGCAACAAGCCTTCTTGTGTATTTCGCCAACTTGTGCCCCAAGAATCAAGCGAATGCAACATACACGTCTTCAGGCCTAAGACTTTCGGATGACTGGTACGGAGACCGGGAGCTTGACACACAGAGAACAGGAAACCTTGACACAATTGCAATCAACCTGCCAAGGATTTCCTTCGAAGCGAAGGGCGACGAAAGCAGGTTCTTTGAACTTCTAGAGAGCCAGCTCAACATTGCCAAGCAAGCTCTGGAGATCAAATTCAAAACTATGAAGAAGCGCATTGAACAAGACCTGTTGCCCCGTCTGACACAAAAGACTAACGGGGATGAATATTTCAGGTTGAAAAATGCAACCAGAACGGTGGTTATTTCTGGGCTAAAGGAAGCAGTCAATGCATTGTTGGCGGGGAAGGAAGAATCAGAAGGAAACGCAGAAACTTCCAGTCTGGCTGTTAGTATTCTTGAATATATAAACCAATATACATCCAAACATACTAGGAAACCTCAGACTCGACTAACTTCTGCGATAGTCAACCTCGGATCTACGGCGGAGAGACTCGCAGAACTAGATGTTGAAAGATATGGGTGGGGAATTGCCAAGACGCGGGGAACAAAAGAACACCCCCACTATTCAGATATAAGCACTGTAAGCCTCGATAGAATGGAGCAACTTCATATTGAGGAGAGAATACATCAACTGACCCCTGGAGGTCACCTAGCCATAGTGGAGAATGAACAGGCAGAGCTATCAGTAGAGGATCTTCAAGTCAGGACACGCCGACTTGCAGCGAGCGAACTAGGTCTATTCTGTTACAAGCTTTCTCTGACGTTCTGCAGTCATTGTAAGAAAACGTCATCTGGGACTCATCTGAAATGCCCTGAATGTGGTTC
This sequence comes from Candidatus Bathyarchaeota archaeon, assembly GCA_020352645.1. GTDB lineage: Archaea > Thermoproteota > Bathyarchaeia > Bathyarchaeales > SOJC01. The sequence goes on from CP070683.1 coordinate 1,468,614, forward strand.
CACAAACATCGTATCCTTTAAGAACTAACAATCAACTGCGGAAAATCCATCCTTCCAGCTGTTGACACTTCATGTCAATTTCGAAAGAATGAACTACAGAATTTTATACAGTTCTTTCTAAAACTTTTAAGTCCTCTGCAGTACACGGGAAATTCATACTTTTATGTTAAAGAAACCATGACTAAGTAAGCCCACACAACGTGTTTTAAGCTGATCCATGCATTGAAAGGTCTAAGAGCTAAACGAGCTTATTGTGTTCTGCTGCGGGGGTTTTTCCACGAGCCAAAAAGAGTACACTGTAGATTCGCTCAAATACTTCCCAAGAGTCAGAACATCCAGGATAATGTTCGAGGATTTCAGCTCTCTAAGAATAAGAAACTCACTAGTGAAGGAAACTGGTCTATCAAGTGAAGTGGCAGATAAGATCGCTCTGGACATTGCAGATCGAATCAACACTCTGGATTTGGATTTCCTATCAGGTCCACTGATTCGTGAGTTCGTCTGCGTCGCATTGTTAGAAAACAACTTTGAGAAAGAGAGAGCACAATACACAAGGCTTGGCCTTCCGCTTTTTGACGTTGACAAACTGATTCACGCAGGTGACAAAGAGAATGCTAATCTTCAACACAATCCGGAAACCATTCACAAGCTTGCAGCCGATACCATCTTTGATCAGTACGCGTTGCTCAACTGCCTACCAGCTCATCTGGCAGATGCACATATAGCTGGCGCCATTCACATACACGACCTGGAATACTTCGCAACAAGACCCTTCTGCCAAGAGCATGACCTGCGTTTCTTCTTGAAGAAAGGATTGATAGTTGACGGGCAGGGTGTCCACACTGCTGTTGCAGGCCCAGCCAAACATCCCGAAGTCGCGATATTGCATGCGGCAAAGGCCTTAGCGGCTGCTCAGACAAATTGGGCAGGCGGACAAGGCTATGACTTCTTCAATGTATGGCTTGCGCCTTTCGTTCGAGGCATGTCATATGCGCGCATGAAGCAATTGGCTCAGATGTTCATCTACGAGATGTCCCAAATGTATGTTGCTCGAGGGGGTCAGACAGTTTTTTCCTCAATTGCCCTAGAATGTGCTGTACCTAAGATTATCTGGGATGTACCTGCAGTTCTGCCAGGTGGGGAAGCTAGCAGGTCAGAGACCTACGTGGACTATTATGATGAGGCGAACACCTTCTTTAACGCAATTCTTGACGTATACATGGCCGGTGACTACCTTGGAAAACCATTCAACTTCCCAAAATGCGAGGTGAAACTGCGTCCTGAGTACTTGGATGCTTTCGAAGATGAATACTTGAAAGTAGCTGCTCTTGCGTCAAAGTTCGGCACTCCTTACTTCCTAAATCTCTGCCCGGACTATATGCCAGACATCGTAAACAGCCAGTGCTGCCGGTTGATTTTTACGCCTGATAGCGAAGAGCTGGAGGAGTTCCACAAAGGCGCCATGAGAATGGGCAGTTTGCAAGTTGTGACAATAAACTTGCCAAGGTTGGCTTACGAAGCGAACGGAAACGATAAACTTCTGTATGAGCTTCTGGACGAACGAATGGATTTAGCTAGGGAAGTACTTATGATAAAGCGAGACGTAGTTCGGGACAGGATGAAAGGTGGGGCTTTGCCTTTCTGTTCAATGGATTGTTTCGGCGATTCATACCTGAATTTGGATAAGCAGGTGTTGAACGTAGGGTTTGTTGGCCTGAACGAATTGCTTAAGGCTCATCTAAGCGTTGAACTACATGAAGATCCAAATGCGTGGCGCTTCGGATTGAAAGTGATAAAACATATGGTCGATAGAGTCAATGAATACGCCACGGAAACAGGCTACCGTTTCGGATGCATTCAAACCCCTGCAGAAAGCTGTGCACACAGACTGGCTTTGGTTGACAAGAGAATGTTTGGAGATCGAGCAGTAATACAGGGTGACGCTGGTAACGGCAGCATATATTACACTAATAGCTCCCATGTGCGTCCAGCAGCGGGCATTCCTTTACTGGATCGGATACAGATAGAGTCAAGTTTTCATCCGTTGACCAAAGGCGGAGCAATCCTGCATGTATGGCTTGGCGAGAACGATCCAACGAATGAGTCAGTTTGGACCTTGATCCGGCGGATTGCAACGCAGTCGCTGGCGGCCTACTTCGCTTTCACGAGGGACATGACGATTTGTCGACGCTGCAATAACGTTGAGGGCAACTTACAGGTCAAATGCAGTCGTTGTGGAGCAGGTCAAGAAGATCTGGAACACTGGTCAAGGATAACAGGATACTATCAGCAGTTGCGAGGGTGGAACGCAGGGAAAGTCCAGGAATTTAAGGACAGACATAGATATACAATATAGAATGTTGGGTTGAGGGTTCAAGAAGAAGAGTCAGGCATGGCTGTTAAACCATAGAAATGTCAAGCTGCTAAGCAATAGGTTGTATTCAGCTAGACGTTTTCCAGCAGCGTAAGCAATGCCAAAGCGAGCTTTTCGCCTTTCTTAGTGATTTTGTATTGCTTCTTGAGGGGATCTAAGGCCTCAGCCTTCGCGAAGCCTTTCTGTGTTATCTCGATCATCCGTGATCGGTACGTGCCGTCGCTAAGAGTAAGATTGTGATTGTTCATGTAGGTCTTGGCTTTCTTCCATTTGCCTTTGTCTAAGATCAGCAGGAACAGGCAATCAATAGCGTGATCTTTCTCAAGCATAGTCTTGACCGCGGCAAATTCAGATGTTGTAAGTATGTGGGTAATCTGATCTTCGAGCTGCTTCTTCGATTTTTCTCCCAATGAAGTCTCGCCTACCTTATACTTTTACTTGTGTATGTTCTTAGGGCTTAAAAGATTTAACCTATATTACGATATAAGCAAGTGTTTACACACATCAATATTACGAAAACAGAAAGGTTGCCCCGCTGAAAGATGCCTGTAGAGGGC
>CP070683.1:1471644-1476119 GCA_020352645.1 Candidatus Bathyarchaeota archaeon
GTCACAACGTTACCGCCGTTGGGACAGTCGAGCATATCTGCTACAATGTTTAGACCTGTAGAAGTGTTTTGAACCAGGGCGATTTCATCTTTGTGTGCACCGATTAGCTGCGCGAAAGCTTCCTGTCCAAGACTGTATTTTGTTTCATCGATTTCGAAACAGCACAGATCCTCATTGTACTTTTTCATAGTATCGGCCACACTCTGTGGCAGTGGCGAATACGCTGAGTGATTTAGAAAGACCTTGCTTCGCGTGATAGGGAAATTCTCACGTATCTTGTTAACGTCTATCATTTTTATCCTAGGTAATGGATGTCACATTGAGGCTTATGCTTTTTGAACTGTAGCGTGAGCCTTCACGTGTGGGACTTATGATTTATGGAGGTTGCTCGGTTTGATGAGGAGCACTTGAACTTACCGGAAGCATTTCCAATGGTTTCGCAGGTTCCTTCTTAGTTCGCTAATTGTGGCTTTCACACGTTGACGACACCAAGGGGGTTCAACAGGCGGTGCTGAAGGATCATTTACTTTGATCTCTTCAACCTCAGAAACACCTGCTGCAAGCGCATACCAACAAGAGGGTAAAACTGTCGGGTTGTATCCGCTTCCCACGAGCAAGATTGTGCGCCGGCTGCAGGCTTCATTTGCGGTCTCAATTATCAGTCTGGACAAATCGAAAAATCCACTCACAGTGAGTCCAAGGCTTCCCAAGATGTCGGCAAAATGAGGATCACTTCCTCCATTGGCTAGGATAATGTCGGGCTTGAACTCGCGCGTCAGAGGAATGAAAACCTCCTTCAAGGCGAAGAAATATGTCTCATTTCCTGTTCCTGGCGGTAAGGGCACATTAACATTGAAACCTTCTCCCTCGCCTCTGCCGATTTGACTCGTAAATCCTGTTCCAGGGAAAAGAGTCTTAGGATCTTGATGTATAGAAATAAACAGCACTGAAGGATCAGAATAGAATATGTCGCTTGTGCCATTTCCAGCGTGCACGTCATAGTCTAGAATTAGAACTCGTTTAACGGCTCTTTCCTGCTGGAGATATCTCGTCAATATCGCGACATCGTTGAAAATGCAGAATCCACCGCCAAAATCCTCTCCAGCATGATGAAGTCCGCCGCCGAGTGATATCCCACGTTCAATTTTCCCATCATATAGAGATTCGCCGATTTTCAATGCTCCACCCATTATATGCAGCGCTCCCTCAAGAATTCTCGTTGATAATGGTGTGTCAAGATCGTAAGGTCTACCTTTCTCTGCGAAATCGAAGATCAGGTCAACGTAGCTCTTGTTGTGAACTCTCAGTAGGTCCTTCAATTTTGCAATGTTGGGTTTCAGGATCTGAACATGTGGCAGATTTAGCAGTCCCTGCTCCTCAAAACACTTGAGAGCGTTTGTGAATCGATCTCCTCGAAAGGGATGCCCAGGCCCGAAGTCATATTGTTTGTACTTTTCGTGAAACGCTATTCCAACACGCAACAAATCACTTCTTTGCATTATCAAAACATACGTCATGAAAAGAGTTCTGGAAAGAAAAAGCTAGATGAAAAAGGAAGGATTTAGTTTTTCAGCCCTATTCTTGCGCTTCCTCTGTTTCCTCTCCGATTTCGGCTTCCTCTGTATTCTCTTCTTCGGTTGACGTCGAGTCTTCTCGACGAAAGTACTCCTCAGCCTCTTCAGTTTTCGTCCCAGTGTCTTCCTGCTCAACATCGCCCGCAATCGGCGTTTCCTCAACAGGCGACTCCTCAACAGGCACCTCAATTGATGTTGTTGTTTCAGTGTCCATTACAATTTCGAGTCTTTCTTCAGCATCAGGTTCGGTTTGCTCAATCCCCTCGTTAGTTTGAGGTTCTTGTGGTGGCATGGATTCAACGTCATGTTCCGTTAGGCTGGCGATGGCTTCTCTGATTTCAGTCAGCTCCTTTCTAGTCGTCTCTAGTCCGAGTGAAAGCACTTTGCACTCGTTATTGTATGATTCTTCTTCGATTTCTCCGGATACGTGACGAATCTCCGAGTTTACCAAGAGGAATTCCATTGTCTTCATCTGTTGTTCCAACTCGTCAATCTTAGCCTTCATCTTCTCAATGAGAGAGTTCTGTCTCTGCTCGATTTCAGCAATTGCGTTGGAGATCTCGCTGGTGAATGACTCGTAGGTGGGTTGCGAAACTTTTCCTTCATTAAGCAATTTGTCAAGAGCTTGCCTTTTCTTCCTTGCAAGTTCCAATTCGCCATTTATCTTCTCTAATGAGAATTTCCACGAAATCAATATCTGACACCTTGCTTCAGTTAACGCCAAAACTCAAGATAACCTTTTGATAGGCAACTTTGACAATAAGGGGTAACAAGCACCCGTATATTTGACAGAAAAGCCTAAACAGAAGCTTTTCAAGATATTTGCGATGTATATATCAAAATATTAAGTTTCAAAAGACTCGCTTAAATAGCTCGCAATACTTCATTCATCTCCTATATTTCCGCCGATCTACATAGAGATCTGACAATGAGTAAAAAGCACACACACTTGTCCAGTGAAGCTCTCATAGTCTACTTTCCCCCCTTTCCCCCTGCAGGTTGATATGCTCATTTCAAGCTGCTTTTCGAAAAAGAAAGGCAAAAGTGTTTTAGCCAACGTCTCACAAGGTCATGAAAGGACCTCAAAAGGTTGAAAAAGGCGGAGTAAGTATGCCTCTGACTAAATCTGAGTCTTTCTTGGCGAAACTTCAGAAAGGCAACCGCATTCAGGTCCCTGTACTGATTCGCTGGAAGCATAAGCTTGACTCCGGTGAGATATTTCGAGTCATTGTTATAAGCCGCAGGTCAGATTCCAGCGAAGAGTTCTATGCAAGACTCAATCAAGGCGGCATAATAACCATGCCCAAGATAGTTATCTAGGAAATTGAAGCACATTGGAAGGACACGCTTGAAGTGACGCTATGTCCTTGCAAGTCCTAATGATAGATCTTTTTCGAGCGATGTTGTGTATGCTACCACTTCGGTCTCCTGCGCGCATAAATGGCCAAGGTAGAACGGTTTGCAGTGAGGGCAACGGAAGCCACAGAGCGAACTAGAAGCATGTTTAAGATGTAATCCCTGAAGCCGCATTGAAACTTAGCGAGAAGGTAGAATAGGAGAACGTTGCTGGGCGCCAAACTATGACCTCGTTGCGAAAAACGGGTACTAATAAATATTAGTTGTTGTATCTGTTTGAACGCTGCTGGAGAAATATCAATGACTGCAATAGAAGTTGGCACAATATGCGTGAAAATAACCGGTCGAGAGGCCGGACACAAGTGTGTGGTTGTTGACGTCATCGATAAGAACTTCGTCCTTGTGACAGGTCCAAAGGGGATCACGGGAGTTAGGCGCAGGAGAGCCAACATGGGTCATATAGAACCAACGAGTGAAAGGGTCGAGGTTGAAAGAGGAGCAGGTGATGATGCTGTTGCAAAGGCCTTGGAAGCTGAAGGGAAAACTGAACAGATGAAGGAGATCGTTAGTCCGTCTTTTTCAACTTAATACCGCGAAAAACGCAGGCATATTCTTAGTTCTTAAGCTATCTGCTATCGATGTGTGAGAAGCTACTGAGCAGGCTAACCTTTTAATCGTCGACGCATATTTGTGCGTTAGGGAAAGGTAGAATGCAGAGTACACAACCACCGTGGGAAGTCAAACGGGAACTATTGGTCAAAGCAGAAGAAGAAGCCGATCCTAAGTATGGATGTATTCCTGAAGAACGCCCTGCCGAAGAATACATCAATCATGGAATGGTAAACCTAGATAAGACAGCAGGGCCTTCCAGCCACGAGGTTACGGCCTGGGTTAAGCGCTTACTAGGTGTGAAGAATGCTGGTCACGGCGGGACCTTAGAGGCTGCCTGACACACGCAGGCGAGCCAAGGAAATCCCAAGGTGACTGGTGTCTTACCTGTCGCCATCGAAGATGCAACAAAGGTGATACAGGTACTACTATTGAGCGGCAAGGAATACATCTGTGTGATGCGACTTCATCAAGAATTTCCTGAAAATAGGATTAAGGGTGTTCTGGAGGAATTCCACGGAGTAATCTATCAGAGGCCTCCGATTCGATCTTCTGTTAAACGGAGACTTAGAACGCGGACTATCTACTACCTTGACTGCTTGGAGGTGGAGGAGAAAAACGTCTTATTAAAGGTGGGATGCGAAAGCGGGACATACATCCGCAAACTCTGCTATGACATTGGGGAAGCGCTTGGTTGCGGCGCTCACATGCAGGAACTTCGTCGAACTCGTGCAGGGCCTTTCAAAGAAAGCGAGAGGTTAGTGACGCTGTATGATCTACTAAGCCATGCAAACAGTGGTGGAGAAAGCGGGGATATGGAGAGCCTTAGGAAGTTGTTCTTTCCAATGGAGAAAGCTCTGGAACTGCTTCCAAAGATTGTTGTGAGAGATTCTGCTGTGGCTGCTATATGTCACGGAGCCTACGTGACAGCTCCAG
>CP070683.1:1476219-1513245 GCA_020352645.1 Candidatus Bathyarchaeota archaeon
CATGACGGCTAGCCAGACGCATGGATTCTGCCGAGTAATCATACCACACACTCTCATGAACCCGAACAAGCTATGGCTCACTGTTGACAGTGGAACAGTACAGCTGTTGTTTCCAAACTCTGAACTCTACGACAACGGCTCTCACAGATGGATATACCTTGCCTATCCCCACTCAACACATGAAATCGCGGTGGTTGAAGATAGCGCATCGCCACTAATCGAGAATGTACATCAACTGCCCCCTGAAGAAAGCGTGAATCCAGTTGACAGCGTTCAAGTGTACGCCAACGTTACAGACAACGTGAGCGGAGTGAAACGTGTGGCATTAAACGTCACCCTGAGCAACGGAACAATGTTTACAGTGGAAATGACAAATCTTGAAGGAAACCTTTACAATGGCACCATACCACAGTTTCCATACAACACAGACGTCACCTACATGATTCTGGCAGAAGACAACCTTAACAACACCAGCACAACCAGCGACTTGGGATACGAATACCAATACACAGTAATTTCAGAGTTTCCAACACTAATTATCCTACCACTATTCATGATTCTATCGCTGCTCGCAGCCTTAGCCTACCGAAGACGACGCACCTGAACATCCAGCAACCATCCATCGCCTCTTCTTCCATCATCGTATTGCGTAGCTAGCCTGACGCTCTTCTGAATAGAACTTTGTTTCTGAAGGCTTTTATGGGTCTTCCACCAAATCGGTTACTCTTTTGAAGTGAGAGAGGAGGTGATTCTATGAAAATGGGAATTCTCGGAGTAGTTACATTATTTCTCTGTTTTGGCTTGCTGGCGTTTAATATTTCCGCTGTTGAGATACCTGTTGAAGTTGAAAGAGTCAAGGACGTGTGCTTTGTGAGGGTTAGAGGTGCACATCAGCCACCGCCTGATGGTGAGACGAAAGAAGGGTTCGGTGCGTTCTTGCTGCATTACGAAAATCTAATGCGACCACCCCCTGGACAGGAAATTGGGCCTCAGCAGGTCAATGTTCAATGGTCGATTAATAGTGTTGTGCATGATTATTGGTTCGACGCGCTTAGGGACGTGCCCATGGATATAACACTGCAGCATGCTCTAATAGGTTCCGTAATGGACTTCACGATTAACGTATACTGGGGCGGTAATCAACTAGCATCTATCAGTGACTCTGTAGTCATTCCGCCAGCATAGCTAATCCCAAGAAAGCTCAGACAAACCCTAGCCCTTTTTCCTCCTTTTCTCTTTCATGTGTTTCTCTTTCAATTTATCTAAGAAACCGGATTCGCGGAGAACCTCATTCTGCAATTTCTCATAGCTCTCCAATGTGAACACTTCTCGTTGACTGCGGAAATACTCATCAACCTTGTCAACTTCGTCTTCAGCAGTCTCAGTCTTTCCTTTTTTTGCACTTAGTAGCTACCAAATTCCGAAAGCTGAAGGAGATCTACGACAAAGCAGATTTGAATGTGCTCAAGTAGGCTTCGTCGGCGTTTTTGACTAGAATCTTCTTATTTCTGGAGGTAAGTCCTGAAAGGATTTCAACTTTTTTCCCAAAAAGTCTTGACAGCTCTTTTATCAGCTCTCTATTGACTTTGCCCTTCACAGGAGCTTCTCGGCAATACACGATATAAACATCATCTTTGATCATAACTTGAAACTGCCTTGAGTTTGGCTTAACATAGACATTGATGGTTGTGCCTTGTACAGTTCCTTGTGGTTTCATAATTATGGTTGCATCTTTCTAACCTAATATGCATATACGCATAGAAAATAACTATCAAGCTCATAATTCTCTTAGGAATAGCGTGGTGGACAGGGCGGGATTTGAACCCGCGGCCTCCACGATGCCAACGTGGCGATCATTCCAGGCTGATCTACCCGCCCACGCAAGTTCATTACTCTCTTGTTCTGGGAGCGGCTAAAGGAATATTGGAAAGACTCGTTTAAGGTTTTTCTCAAGGTTTGCACAATTACAGGCTATCTAGCGAGCAATCAAGTGCCATGCCCTTTTGTGGATAACAAGGGCTTTGCAGCTTGAAACAATACCTTGGATCGCCATGCATCCGCAAAAGTGGTCCTATCTAGTTAGTTGGTGATTGAAGTTGGGGCACATTCACTTCTTACGATAGACGCGCACTATCAAGGGTATGGCTATTGCCCATAAGGTTGGGATATCCAGAGTCTTGGCTGAGGTTCTCCCTGACCAAAAGGTGAAGGAAATTCAAAGACTGCAGGAAGATGGGGAAATAGTTGCTATGGTTGGTGATGGGATAAATGACGCTCCAGCTTTGACAGCGGCAAATGTTGGAGTCGCCATAGGAACTGGCACAGATATTGCCATTGAATCTGCTGACGTCACGTTAGTCAGAGGAAAACTATCCAGTGTAGTCACTGCTGTAAAGCTTTCACGAGCTACTTTCAGAAAGATCAAGCAGAACCTTTTCTGGGCTTTTTTTTACAATGCTGCTGCCATACCATTGGCAATGCTAGGCTTGGCTCACCCAGTCTTAGCAGAGATTGCGATGGCGACAAGCTCAGTCACTGTTGTGACAAATGCAAATCTGCTTAGAAGGGCTCGAATTCTCCTCAGGTAAACCGAAACACAACCGTACTTATGTGGGGATTTCAATGTTTGTATTCAGAAGGCCAAATCGTGGTCCCTGGCAACGATCTGCCTTCAAGCATCTTCCTGTGTGATCCAATATAGAATCACATTCCAGCTCTCAACCTTGCCAATTCCATGAAATTGGCGAAATGTTAATATGTACTACTAGAGCTTGAGCGAATGCCAACGTGTGTGCGTGGATCTAATTGGGATAGAAATGTCGCCAAGAACTAAGATGTTCATGCTGACGGTATTGATTATGCTAGTCTTATTCCTAACTTGGTACCTTCTTCCCTTTCAAGTCAATCTAGGTTACTACTTTCGTTTTCTAGGCTTAATAGCAGTAGTAGTGACAATTGCTCTTTGGGCTCTGATAACAAGAATCAAAAGAGAATAAATGCACGAGCTATCGGAGTCTTCTAACTAACACTTTGTATGCATCTCTTCAAAAAGACGCTTGCTGGAACTAGGTTTCTCTAATCTGGTTATCAATGACTCATATGATTCCTTGATTAGCGTCAGCTATCCTACTAATGAGATTCACAACGTCTACCCCAGGACTTCCCTTGAATATTTCATGGCTAACTTATATCGCAACATCACCATTCCGCAAGCTCTCTTCTCTTCCCTTTCTTTTTCCAAAATACTCTGAAGGCTGAGAAAATCCTGATGGTCCCCTTCAGCCTGAGCGAATGAAAATCACAGCGTGTAGCCAAATTACCACAGGCTTTGAAGTACAGTGGCGCGGCCTAGATTCGGAACGACCCGACTCAAGAATCCCTAGAAAAAGTGACCTGGACAGGGAAGTAACCAAAACGCTCAGAAACACGATCCATACCTTTCTAAGATAGTGCGATTTTAAGCCTATAGGAAACCGAGAGCCTACCCTGCAAGTATCGCTATTCTCAGTTCAAACGCTGGTGTTTCTGCTGAACCGCCGTTTTGAGGAAAGTCGCTGAGAGCGCCAGCATATATCGTTCCGTCTGGTGGGCGAGCCCATTCTTCAACATGTATGTCAAGTTCAACTGTGCCGTTCTTGTATGTGCAGTATTCTGCTCCTCCGATAGTGACCTGCACAAAGCTGAAATCGAATGCCACACCTGAAGCGTCAACGGCGGTGACGGTGAATGTTATGTCAAAATTTTGCATCGCATAGGTTCCATACTGTATTGCGACGCTGATGTCTTCCCCATGCTTGAACCCTCTTGGGTCATATACCGGATCGTCAACCTGGACATCCCAAATGTTCACCCTGTAATCGTACTTGAAAGTGAGAGTATCGTTGACTACTACGCCAGCTACTTCTACCGTAGCTACGACTTCCCAGACTCCGAAGTAATATCCAGAGTCATCAGGCCATGGCATACGCACAAATACGCATGCAACACTATCACAACATGGTCTATTGACGTATATGCCCCAAGTTACACCGTGCGGATCGATGACTTGGAAAGTGACATCTCTTGAGCATTCTGACCACTCATTGTAACTGACATTCGCGCAGAGAACCAAGCTCTTCTGAGGCCAGAACATATCGCTGGGCCGATGCGGCCCTTGTCCGCCGAAAGGGTACGGATACTGCGTGTAGAGATCTACATATCCCCCAGCAGGTTTGTAGGAAGCGACATGCTCTCCTCCTTCTACCGCGTGAGGAAGATCTACTGGATAGTCGTGACCATGCCATGGGCAAAAGTCACGTTCAGGGTGCGGAAAACCAAAGATACTTACCAAAGGTGCCCAGCCGAAGTATGGATCGCTGGGGCACTCTTCACACAACCACTGGCTGGTAGACATCGGATTCTTCAGGGTGATTGGTGTAGAAGGGGGCGGATAAGTCGCAGATTCAACAATTGCCCTGAAGCTCACGCTGAACATCCTTACAGTTCCCGATGGAGGTGTATGGTGGCCGTCAGATCCGGGCGATCCTGTGAAGGCTACGTGTATCCACCCTTCTGTGTTATCGATTTCGAAGCCTTCGAGTCCGATTAGATTGTGAAGGCTGTTTAGCCAGAATCCTCCAAAGGTTCCATCAGGGTCTAAAGTGACATCAATCGCTGCCATCAACGTTGCGTTGAAGTTCACGTATACGTCGATTCCCAGAACGTCCCAGAAGGGATCCAGACCCGTGTAGCCGTCTCCCAATAACCACACGTCCATTGGAAAAATCTCACCTAGCGCTCTCGCCTCGTAGATCTGAGGATCCACAATCAAAAGGGGCAATGGAGGATACGTGATTTCTTCCTTATGGAGTTGCACCACACAGGGCATGAAAGTGTACGGGATCTCTGTACTGTCGAAGCTTACAAGGGTTACACGTGTAGCCGTTATGAGAGTTTCAAGGTATTCGGCAGGATTGTCGAAGCTTGGTGTCCAAATCGCCTTGAATGTGATGACGACGATCGCCCCGCTGCCGTTGAAGCGTGTAGAAGGAAGCGAGGCCACATGCATGCTGTACTTTCCTCCCAGCTGATCCACAGTATCGTTAAGCCAAAATACACTTCCCACAAGAGTACCGGCATAAGGACTTGGCGGAATCGGGCATGAGCAAGATTCGACGGGAATAGTTGTAGTGTGGCTTTGGTATTCAAGCTTTGATTGATCCCAAGCAAGCTCCAAGACAAGGGCAGTAAGATCAGTTACCTCCTCTACCACACAAGCTACAGTTACTGTTTGACCCTGAGCATAAACATCAACCGTTGCGGGGAGAAATCGGACAGTAGTGATTTGAACAGAGGCCACAGGAATCATTGATACGAAAAGAACTAACAAAGCATTTGAAACCGAGAATATCATTGCAGCTTGCGCAGTCTTTTGATTCTTCTCTATCCTTTCCCCAGAATATACTGAACATGCTGAGATATTTAAGAGTCGCGCCCACCCTCGATATAGTCCGAAATCTCTCTGGGAAATAAGTAACTGGGCACATCGTGCTGTCGCCTTATGCAAGTATGTTGGGTTCGGGTTTAACCGAAGGAAAGTTTATATAAATTGCGCATCCTTTTCGGTAGTTAGCTTCAAATTACGGAGACTAATAATGTCAACAGAGTATCGCCACATAACGCGAATAGCTGAAACTGATTTAGATGGCTCGCTGAAAGTGGCCTATGCACTCTCCAAAGTCAGGGGAATAGGAGCTAGCATGGCTAGGGCCATAGTTGAAAAAGGCGGAGTAGACCCGGAATGTCGACTAGGATTCCTTTCAGAACAAGATTTGGAAAAGCTTGAAGACATCATGAAGAACCCAGCTAAATACAACTTACCATCATGGCTATTCAACAGACAGAAAGACCTTGAGAGTGGAAAGAATGTGCATCTTTCAGGCTCTGATTTAGTCTTGCAGACTAAAACAGACATTGATCTTATGAAGGCTACAAAATCCTGGAAGGGCTACCGCCATTCATATGGGCTAAAAGTCAGAGGTCAACGAACGAAAACAACTGGTCGAAAAGGAAAGGCGATAGGAGTCAAGAAGAAGAGACCGCCAACTGCAGGAGGTAGATAACTATGGGAGATCCGAAGAAACAGAGAAGAAAATACGAAACCCCTAGATTTCCGTGGCAACCTGATGTGCTACAGTCTGAACTTAGGCTCATTGGTCAGTATGGCCTACGCAACAAGAAGGAGCTGTGGCGGCACAAAACAATGCTATCCAAGCTTCGAAGCACAGCACGTTTAACCTTGGGCATGTCGGAGACCGAAGGAGAGAAACTGAAAAAGCAGTTACTAGATAGGCTCATGAGGCTTGGAGTTCTCCCAGAGACCGCCGTCTTAGACAACGTTCTGGATCTAGCTATCGAAGATCTCCTAGAAAGGAGACTGCAGTCTCTTGTCTTTCGGAAAGGTTTGACCAAATCCATACATCAAGCTCGCCAACTAATCACGCATGGTCACATAGCCATCCAAAGCAGAAAAGTGACCTCCCCCAGTTACCTTGTACTAAGAGATGAAGAAGCACAACTCGGCTACGCTGTCAAAAGCCCCATGGTGGATCCCCAGCACCCACTCCGCCAAACACTTGTTGCCATACCTCCACGAAATGAAGCCACAAGCGAGAACGTACCTACCCAGAAGGAGAGAGGTCAATGAGCAAGAAACCTGAAAGGTGGGGCGTCGTTCACATCTACAGCTCATACAATAACACAATCATACATATAACAGACATTTCTGGAGCAGAGACTATATCGAGAACGAGCGGAGGCATGTTTGTGAAGGCCTCCCGACTTGAATCCTCACCATATGCTGCGATGCGTGCCGCGTCGGTAGCCGCGTCAACCGCGCTTGACAAAGGCATAACAGCTATACACATAAAGGTGCGGGCGCCAGGCGGCTCGGCAGCTAGAACACCTGGCCCTGGAGCACAAGCTGCAATACGAGCCATCGCAAGAGCAGGATTTCGCATAGGTCGAATTGAAGAAACAACACCTATACCTCATGACGGTACACGAAGAAGAGGTGGACGGAGAGGTCGACGAGTATAGCAGATGAGAAGCTGTGCCTGAAGATTGCTCTGACAGGAGTGTAACACAGTGAAAGTCCAAATCTTAGACAAGAACGATGTTTCTGTGCGTTTGCTTATCGAAGGCTCTAACGCGGCTTTCATGAACGCACTACGCAGGATAATAATCTCGGAAGTACCGACTATGGCTGTAGACGACGTCGTAATTATAGAAAACTCTTCTGCACTACAAGACGAATTCTTAGCTCACCGAATCGGACTAATGCCACTCAAGACAGATCTAGACACTTACAACCTACCCGAAAACTGCGCATGCAAAAGCGAGTTTGGATGCAATCTATGCCGAGCATCACTGATATTGGACGTCGAGGCTGAGAATCACACTATCACTACATATTCAGGAGATTTCAAGTCCGAAAACCCCTCAATAACTCCAGTCAGCGAGAAGATACCACTCGCAAAGCTAGCTCCTTCGCAGAAAATAAGACTGGAAGCTTACGCACGATTAGGCAAGGGCAAGGAACACGCCAGATGGCAGCCGGTGTCCATGTGCGCTTACAAATACATGCCAATCATCACAGTCAACACAAAACTGTGCGACTTATGTGGCGACTGCATCAAGATGTGCCCAAGGAACATCTTGGTCAAAAAGGGAGAAAAACTTGAAGTCCGTAACACAACCGATTGCACAATATGCCAAGACTGCGTTGATGCATGTCAGAAGACGCCTAAGGCAATAGAAGTGAAATGGGACGAGAACACGTTTATATTCCGCTTGGAGTCCACTGGTGCCCTCACGCCGAAACGAATCGTGTCAGAAGCCCTCAACATTCTCGACGAAAAGCTGACAGACCTGCAAAGTCAGCTAAAGGGAAAATAAGAAATGAGAAAGCTGAGAGCAAAAAACCCGCAGCTACTGGATCTCATCAGAACCTTGAGAAAGACTGCGAGGGAGAACGATGCAAAAATATGGAGCGCCATCGCAGAGAATCTGGCAAAAGCCAGATGCAGACGTGTGTCTGTAAATCTGAGCCGCATAAACAGACATGCTGCAAAAGGACAGACAGTAGCAGTTCCAGGAAAAGTCCTAGGGTCAGGAACGCTTGATCATCCCGTTACAATTGCAGCCTTCTCATTTTCCGCAGCCGCAGCTGCAAAAATAAAGAAATCCAAAGGAAGATGCATGACATTCGGTGAGCTGATGAGAAAAAACCCTAAAGGCTCGAACGTCAAAATTGTTGGGTGAAATATGACGCCGCAAAAAGAACAAGTCTCAATTCTTGACGCAAACAACCTGATACTTGGCCGAACAGCGTCTATAGTAGCAAAACGCCTACTTAAAGGAGAGAGGATCACCATACTAAATGCAGAAAAAGCAGTCGTATCTGGAAGAAGACTTAGCATAGTCAAACAAGCTAAAGAAAAACTAGAGATTGGCCACCCTCGAAAAGGTCCTTTTTTCCCAAGGAGACCGGATCGATACGTTAAGCGCACCATTCGAGGAATGCTGCCTCGACAGAAGAATAAAGGAAAAGAAGCATACAAAAGACTGCGTGTCTTCGTAGGAATTCCCTCTTCGTATAACGAGAAGAATCTTGAGACAATAAGGGAAGCAAGAGCTGAGAAACTTAAATGTCCTTATATTACTGTAGCGGATCTTGTAAAGGAAATCGGATGGTCTCAAACTGGCGAGTAAAATGTCAAGCTCGAAAAAAGTCATTACAGTAAGCGGAAAAAGGAAAACCGCGATAGCTAGGGCAACGATAAGAGCTGGAAAAGGAAGAATACGCATCAACAATGTCCCTATAGAGGTTTTCGAACCAGAGATTTCCCGGCTGAAAATCATGGAGCCTCTTCTTCAAGTCGACGACAAGACGCTGAATCAAATCGATTTGGACGTCAGAGTTTCCGGTGGAGGTTTCATGGGACAAGCTGAAGCCGCAAGAATGGCGACGACAAGAAGCCTGTTACGATGGACAAAAAGTAAACATCTTCAAAAACGTTTCGCCGACTATGACAGAACAATGTTCGCAGGAGACCCTAGACGCAAAGAATCGAAGAAATTCGGAGGCCGAGGAGCCCGAGCTCGACGCCAGAAGAGCTACAGATAGTAGGGAAGAACAAGATGATTGTCCCAGTTCGCTGCTTCACATGCGGCAAAGTGATTGGAGACAAATGGGAAAACTTCGCCACTCGCGTGAAGGAAGGGGAAGATGCTGGTAGAGTATTGGATGATCTTGGCGTTGAACGCTATTGCTGTCGAAGGATGCTTCTTTCCCATATAGAGATCATCGATGAGATAATCAAGTTTTATGAAGCTAGAGAGACAAAGCAGATGAAACCCTCGTAAGGAGCATTGGGATCTGTCCACTCGAATAAGGAACGTCGTAGCTCGGAAGATTTTCAACAGCCGAGGAGAGGAAACTATAGAAGTAGACATGGAAACCAAATCTGGCTTCGGAAGAGCAGCTGCTCCAGCTGGAGCAAGCAAAGGCCTCGCTGAAGTAACCTACTACCCAAAAGGTGGGGTTGATGCCGCCGTGAGAATTGTCGAGAAATCGATTTCTCCTAAACTAGCTGGCATGGACGCTAAAAAGCAGGAAGAAATAGACTTTCTTCTTCACGAAATCGATGGAACGGAGACCTTCGAAAAAATAGGCGGGAATACTGCATACGCAATTTCTCTGTGCGCTGCAAAAGCAACAGCAGACTCATACAAAGTGCTTCTATACGAGTATCTAGGCGGCTACTTAGCTTATGAAACCCCCTTTCCTCTTGGCAATGTTCTAAGCGGAGGCAGACACGCTCATGGAAGAGCCCCTGACTTCCAAGAATTTTTAGTGCTACCGATTAATGCCAAGTCCTTCTGGGAAGCAGCGAAAGCCAACGTGATCTTTCATAACAAAGTCGGTGAGATTCTCAGAAAGGCCAAAAAAACCTTCACAAGTGGGAGAAGTGACGAAGGTGCATGGATTGCTGATGTGAACAATGATGAAGCACTTGAAATAATGGCGCAGGCGTGTAGAGAGGTTTCAGAAGAAATAGGATTTGAATGCAGAGTAGGGTTAGACGTCGCAGCGTCAACGCTCTGGGACTCGCGAAAGCAAGTTTACAACTATTCCCATAGAAAAATCAAGAGAACATCGGAAGAGCAGGTAGAATACATTCTGCGGCTAATTGAGAATTACGACTTGATTTACATAGAAGACCCGTTTCATGAAGAGGATTTCAGCAATTTTGCCTGGCTAACTGAGACCGCGAGCAACTGTCTTGTTTGTGGAGACGACTTATTCGTGACAAATGTTGAACGTTTGAAGCGTGGAATTAAGGCAGCCGCGGCCAATTCAGTGATAATAAAGCCAAATCAAATCGGAACACTCACTGATGCTTGGGAGACTGCAAAAGCCGCTAGAGAGGCACTTTATGCTCCAGTAGTTTCCCACAGATCAGGAGACACTGTGAACGCAGAGATTGCACATTTAGCAGTGGCCTTTCACGCCCCAATCATAAAAACAGGTGTAATTGAGGGTGCTCGAATAGCAAAAATCGATGAACTTATTAGAATAGAAGACACGCTAGGCAAACGAGCAAGAATGGCGGAAATTCCCATAAAGGAGGAGAGCATTTTTGTCAGAAAAAGAAGACATTGAAGAAACTGAAGAGATCAGTCTCCCAGAGGAGGGAGACGAAGAAGAATATGAGATTTTCGAAGAAGAACTATTGCTACCTCGTGACACGCTACTCTCAGCAGGCATTCACATCGGAACTCGAATGAGAACGAAAGACATGAATGAATTCATCTATCGAGTCAGACCTGACGGCCTCTTCGTCTTAGATGTCAAAAAGACAGATGAACGGATTCGAACCGCAGCCAAGTTTCTTTCAAGATTTGAATCCACAAAGATTACAATAGTCGCCGCTCGCCTTTACGCACGTCACCCCGCGAAGAAATTCTGCGAAGTCACAAAGTCAACTCCTGTAATAGGACGATTTGTTCCTGGACTACTTTCAAACCCACTATACAGGAATCATCAGGAACCAAAAATCATTGTGGTTTCTGACCCTAAGGCAGACGCGCAGGCTGTGAAAGAAGCTGGAGACATGGGAATACCTGTTCTGGCCTTTTGCAGCACTGATAATGATTCTTCAGGCGTAGATTTCATGATTCCAACGAACAACAAGGGCAGAAGAGCCTTAGCAGTCATCTACTGGATGCTGGCCAGGCAGATACTTCGCGAAAAGGGAGAGTTATCACCAGATCAAGATATGACCTCATCAATTGATGATTTTGAAGCTAAGGTATCCAGAGAAGACTAGCTTCGGAGACATGATAATGGAGATAAGGAGACCCTGCCAAGCAGGAAGCTTCTACGCAGGCACTCCTAGAGCGTTGAGAGGCCAAATCGAGAGTTGTTTCGAGCACGAACTTGGCCCTGGAAAAGCGCCTATACCTGCAACAGGCGCTCGGAGAATATTGGGACTAATATGCCCCCACGCAGGATACATGTACTCTGGCCCAATAGCTGCTCACTCTTACCATAGATTAGCCGCTGATGGCAAACCCGCAGTTTTCGTTGTACTCGGTCCTAACCACACGGGACAAGGCAGCATTCTCTCGATTATGAAAGAGGGAGGCTGGCGAACACCATTGGGTGATGTACAGATCGACACAAGAGTGGCATCTGAGATTATTGAAAGGTCCAGAATTATCGATGTGGATAAACTTGCTCACTGGTATGAACACTCAATTGAAGTTCAACTTCCATTTCTTCAATTCCTCTATGGGTCGAAGTTCACGTTTGTGCCATTAAGTTTCCTCATTCAAGATTTCAAATCTAGCGTTGAGGTTGGTCATGCGATTGCCAAGGCGTTGGACGGAAAAGACGCAGTAATTATTGCCTCGACAGACATGACTCACTATGAACCTCATGAGAAGGCTAGGGAGAAAGATCTGAAAGCATTGACTGCTTTGGAAAGGTTGGATGAAAAACAGTTCTTTTCAACAATTGAAACCCACCGTATTACTGCATGCGGTTATGGTCCAGTGGTGGCGCTGGTTACAGCAGTGAAAATTCTAGGTGCAGGAAAAGGCGAGATTCTTTCCTACAAAACAAGTGGCGACATCACCAGAGATTACTCGTCCGTAGTAGGATACGCCTCGATGGCTTTCACAAAGTAGGGTGAATTACAGCCTTAGCCATCACCGCCCCTTCTCCTGTTGAAAAACTTTTGTTCGACGAAAGCTTCCTTGTATACAATGTGCTGACCAGAATCTCGCAAAGATCTGGGGAGAGCGTGTGGAGATGGCTGAATAATAGCTCTGGCTAAACCAAATAACTTAAAGCGCGTCAGAGAGCTATAAAAAGAGCTGGCGGAAAAACTTTTGTCGCTCGAAAAACCTGCATCGGAGCGCAAATCGAGAAGTAGGTTAGAACGCAAACTCACGGTTTTAAAGCTTGGCGGATCAGTGATAACCGTAAAAGAAAACCCGAAGACACCCAACATACAAGCGATTCAACGCTTGGCTAATGAAATCATAAGAGCAAAGATCCGAAACCTGATAGTTGTGCACGGTGGAGGGAGTTTCGGGCACCCTCTGGCAGATCAATACAGCATTAAGGAAGGCTTTAAGAAGAAAACTCAGATTGAAGGCTTTTCATTAACCCATCAAGCAATGCTGGAATTGAACAAGCTAGTTGTCGATGCTTTCATACGTCAAGGCATTCCAGCTTTCGCAATCTCCCCCTCATCCTGCATCATCACAGAAGCTGGCCGAATAAAAATCTTCTACAACAGCCCGCTAGCTAAACTGCTAGCCATGGGATGTGTGCCAGTGCTCTTCGGCGATGCAATCTTAGACACAGAAATCGGTTTCACCATACTTTCAGGCGATCAGCTTGTATCAGCTTTAGCGACAAGATTCAACGCCGACAAAATAGTGTTGGGCGTCGATGTAGACGGACTCTATCCCCGGGACCCAAAGACTGGTTCCAGCAAGGGGCTGATAGAACAGATAACACTAAGGAAGCTGAAAAATATGATGGTGGACATTGGCCGGGCGAAAACAGTCGACGTCACAGGAGGTATGCTAGGCAAAATTTCGGAGCTGATTCCAGCAATCACCTGCGACGTGCAAGCCCTAATCGTAAACGCATCGAAGCAAGACAACGTATACAAAGCGCTAAAAGGAGAAACAGTAGTTGGCACACTAATAAGAAAAAAGTGATTCAAAATGTCAGATTCCACAGAGAATAGGAAGGCCGATCACATACGGATTCCACTAGAGAAAGACGTGGGGGCTAAATTCGCCACCACAGGTTTCGAAGACACTTTCCTTGTACACAACTCCCTCCCAGAACTTGACAGAGGCAAGATCCAACTTGCGACGAAAGCTTTTGGCCACGACTTCTCTGCGCCGATTCTTGCTGGTGCAATGACCGGAGGTACACGGAAAGCCGAAACAATCAATGGAGCAATTGCCGAAGCAGTTGAAAAGCTGGGTCTGGGAATGGGTGTTGGAAGCCAGCGGGCTGCACTTGAAAATCCGAAACTGGAATCTACATATAAGATTGTTAGAGAAAAAGCCCCAACGTCCTTCGTAATCGCGAATATCGGGGCGCCTCAGCTTGCAAAGGGATATGGTCTGGAAGAAGCTGAGAAAGCTGTTAGCATGATAGAGGCGGATGCTTTAGCAATTCACTTAAACCCCCTTCAAGAGGCGATTCAGCTAGAAGGTGAAACACGGTTTAAAGGTGTTCTCCTGAAGATCGAGGAGATTGCAGAAAAACTAGCAATCCCATTAATTGTTAAGGAAACTGGAGCGGGGATATCCGCTGAGGTTGCAGAAAAACTCGAAGAAGTGGGAGTAAAAGGTATAGACGTATCCGGCGCTGGAGGGATAAGTTGGGCAGCCGTAGAGTTTTACAGAGCAAAGAACGCACAGGATTCTTTTCATCAGCAGCTAGGTGAGGATTTCTGGGATTGGGGAATACCAACAGCAGCAAGTCTAGTTGAAGCAAGCCAATCATCCAAGCTCACACTGATAGCTTCAGGTGGAATAGCAAACGGTATAGACGCTGCAAAAGCATTAGCCTTAGGCGCAAGCTTGGCAAGCATGTCCACACCTCTGCTACTTCCAGCCACGAAAAGCTCAAGGGAAGTAAAGAAAACGCTAGCCTTCATCATTGAAGAGCTAAGGAACACCATGTTTCTTACAGGTTCAGAAACCGTAGATGCACTGAAGAAGACTCCAGCAGTTCTGCTAGGAAAAACAGCCGCGTGGCTACGACAACGCGGATTCAACCCCGAAGCTTATGCGAGGCGCAAAAAATGACAATTGAAGAATTTCTAGGAAAACAAGTCGATCTTATTGACAGAGCTATTCAAAAATACATCCCAAAAGAATTTGATGAGGAAGCTATTGTCTTCAAACTCGGCCCACCTAAATATAGGTACAACACTGACGCCTTGAACAAAGCAATCGCCGAGCCCATATGGGAATTCCTAGAGCGCGGTGGAAAACGCTGGAGACCTAGCTTGTTCCTTCTGATATGCGAGGCATTGGGAAGAAATCCAAAGGAATACTTGGAATATGCAATAATACCTGAGATTATCCACAATGGAACACTGATGATAGATGACATAGAAGATCAATCAAAACATCGCAGAGGCAAACCCTGCACTTACAAGGTCTTCGGTTTGGACATAGCGATAAACGCTGGCAACGCAATGTACTACCTCCCTCTCTTACCTCTAATCGCAAACAGGAAGCGAATCCCAGCAGCGACTCTAAACATGATTTATGAAGTTTACGTGCAAGAAATGATCAATCTCAGTTTTGGACAAGCCATGGACATCGCATGGCACAAGAATCTGCCAACCGCTGGCAGAGTAGATGAAGCAGCTTATCTGCAAATGTGTGCTTACAAGACTGGTACTCTGGCTAGAATGTCAGCAAAGCTTGCTGCGATTCTGTGCGGAGCTAGTGATGAGTTGACCCATAAGCTAGGGAACTTCGCGGAAGCCATCGGTGTTGCATTTCAGATACAAGACGACATCTTGGACTTGACCGAAAACCAATTCACTGAAAAGAAAGGCGCCCGGGGTATGGACATAACAGAAGGAAAAAGAACATTAATTGTCATTCACACTCTTGCCAAGGCAACACCCAACATCAGAATTCGGCTTGAAGAAATCTTGAAAATGCACACAGAAAACCAGAATCTCCGAGATGAAGCGATATCAATTATGAAGAAATGCGGGTCCATAGACTACGCAGCGAATCGAGCTCGCGAAATCGTCAATACATCATGGTGTGAAATCGACTTGGAGCTGGCTGAATCGTCTGCAAAAGAAAGACTAAGAGCCTTCGCAAAGTACCTTGTAGAAAGAAAACTCTAAGACATGTGTGAAGCTCTTGTCTAAAGAACACAGGAAAAGAATAAGACAGATAGCTTTGATCAATGCGATTAGCCATGCAGGCAAGGCCCAGCAAGATCCGGTAATTGGCAAAATCCTAGCCGAAACGGCCAGTCTGAGAGCGAAAGTCAAAGAGATAATCCCATTGGTGGCAGAAATCATTGAGGAAGTCAACAAGCTAAGTCTTGAAGACCAGAAGAAACTTGCCGGTGATCTCTGGCTAAAAGCCTCCTCGAAGGGTAAAGAGGACAAAGAGAGAAGACTGCCCGCCTTGCCAAACACAGGGAAATACGAAACAGTTGTGACAAGGTTTTCCCCAAATCCAGACGCACCCATTCATTTAGGTTCTGCAAGAGCCATAATCCTCTGTCATGAATATGCAAAGATGTATAGCGGAAAGTTCCTCGTTCGCTTTGAAGACACTGATCCTAAATTAAAACAGCCAAAATTGCCCTTCTACGACATGATAGAAGAGGACTTAGGTTGGCTTGACTGCAAGCCTGACGAATACTATTTTCAAAGCGATCGTCTGCCAATCTACTACGCGTATACAGAGAAGCTGATTACTCAAGGAAATGCTTACATCTGCCACTGCAGACCTCACAAATTCAAGGAGCTGATTGTGGCTCAGACAGCATGCCCATGCCGCAATCTATCACCTAAGGAACAAATGAGGAGATGGCAAAAGATGCAAGATGGAACGTACAAGGAAAGGGAAGTCGTTGTACGTGTTAAAACCGACCTCGCTCATCCCAATCCTGCAGTGAGAGATTGGCCTGCAATGCGCATAATCAACACACAGAAACATCCCCACCCACGTGTCGGCAGCAAATATCGGGTCTGGCCACTATACAACCTAGCATGCGGAATAGATGATCACCTACTTGGCATAACACACATTATACGCGGAAAGGAGCACTTAACAAATCAGACTCGGCAGGAGTACATGTACAAGTATTTCGGGTGGAAATACCCCGAGGCAATTCACTACGGAAGAATGAAGATCGCCGGTGCATCCTTGAGCAAATCCAAAATCGTGCAAGGAATGCAGGAAGGAATCTATCAAAGCTGGGATGACCCGCGACTGGCAACGTTCGCAGCTCTCCGGCGCAGAGGCATCAAACCAGAAGCAATAAGACAATTAATCATTGATGTAGGACCGAAATCACAAGATCTAACGCTTAGCTGGGAGAATCTCTACGCACACAATAGGAAACTGGTTGAGCCGATTGCGAACCGCTACTTCTTCATCGGCAACCCCCTGAAGATGATTGTAAGAAACATACCGAAATCCCTCTCAGCAAAGGTCGCTCTTCATCCAGACCACCCTGAAAGGGGGTTTCGACAATTCGTGATTGAGCCTGATCATGGGGTCGCCAGAGCCTGGGTTTCCTCAAAAGATGTCAATAACTTCGAACCAGGCCAAGTTGTCAGGCTGATGGGAGCGTTCAACGTCAAGATAGGTGACATAGAAGAGAACAGCGTAGAAACAGTCTTCCACAGTAAGCAGCTTAGAGAAGCTAGAGAACTTAAAGCACCCTTAATTCACTGGATTCCTGAATATATGAACCTAAAGTGCCGAGTCGTACTGCCCACGGCACATGTTTTAGAGGGACTTGCCGAAGACAGCTGTGCAGAACTAGAAGCAGACACAATAGTGCAATTCGAAAGATTCGGGTTTGTAAGAATAGACAGCAACGAGAAGCACTTGGTTACTGCATACTACTGCCATCGCTAAGATGGATGCAGCGGACCACGAAAAGGCAGAAGCAAGCTGGCTTCTCACACAGATATCTGGCTAATATCCAAGGCTGATCTAGGTACAACACTTTCCAGACAGCAGTATCGCGAATTAAATTTAACATATCAAGAATCGCCCCTGCAAAACACAGTTGAGCGACACTCAATCGCTTTCAACATCATGTGGTGCCTTCAATGTTCAAGCGTGCATAGGTGTATTTAACCTATGAATCTCGAATAGATACTTGGATTTCTTAACAGATTTATTCACAGCAATATCACTAAGATAAGTGAGACTACACTATGCCTCGATCAAAGCTGGAAAAATACCTGAGCATACTTGAGAACCTTGTTCCGGCCCCACAAAGACTTGAGAAACTCTCTTATATAACAAGTATCGAGTGCAGGGCACTGAACCAGTGTTTAGACTTCTTGATGTCTCACAAGCTCGTCGAAGCACGATCTTCAAAAAAGAACAAAGACACTTACGCAATCACAGAGAGGGGACTAGCAGTTTTCAAGACTCTGCAAGCGCAGAAATACTTCCACAGACTCAGAAAAATCCTGCCGACGATTGAAGAGGCATATGAAGTCGCACCACTGCTCTCAACAAGAACAGGGGGCTCTCCTGAAGACGAAATCTAGTATGACACCGACTTACCAGTCGGTCACATCAAAGACACACAAAGCATTTTACACCATGAAAGAAAAATCAGTACACACCATTCTATTCAATAAGGGGCGAATTAATTGCGAGAAAAGAAAACAAGCACAGAACTGCTAACAAAAATCCAAGAAGAAATAGAAGCAGACACCAACCTGGTTGACTGGACAGACATTGCAACAAAAATTCGCGTCAAGAATATGACTCAGAAGGAACGCATGCAAGAAGCAAGAAAACCATTATACCTGAAACGATACGAATAAGATGATGAACTTCTCAGTCCCTCTCAAATACAAGACCTTGGCTTGAGGGAAGAGATAGCCACACAAGGTGCACACGTCATATGACGAAGCAACTTTTATGTCATGGTTCCACCTTTGTTTAATCATGCAGCAAGCAAGAAAGCACTGTTATATCGGTTTGATTGCCATCGCAGTTTCCATCATACTTCTAGTTGACATCGGGCAATGTCTAGGGACAACAAAAGGAGGAATAGACGTTCATGCTCGCAACACCAGCGAAAGAAAGCGCAGCACCTTCTATGATGATGCACATGATATCAACAATGATACAACCAATGCCTTCTCATTTTACACACCAGTAATGGTCGTTGCGTTAATCCTGGTTATCACAGCGTTAACGTTTGTTTCGAAAAGGAACGAGAACAAGCATTAGTTTCCTGTGCGCACGCCAGCAAATTGGTGCTCCGGCCGGGATTTGAACCCGGGTCTCCGGCTCGAAAGGCCGGAATACTTAGCCGGGCTATAGTCGGCAGACAGTATGCTTCTACCGGAGCCCATTCTCGGAGCATTAGTTAGGTTAAAGGTTCTCTTGAACAAACCTTCTAAAAAAGTATTCGTAGCAGCATAGTGTTGCGGAGTGCAGGGAATGTGCCAAGGCTACTCTATGAGCTCCATAGGTTGGCCGCAGCACACCAGCACTCCACCACCGGCCTTTGTTACTTCAACTTCGTTTCCGCAGATATTGCAGCGGTATTTTTCTCCAACTTTATCTACTCCCATGTTTTGTGTCACCTCCTTCACTTGCAGGCTACTACGCATTCATATACAGGGGCTAGCGCTGTTCCCTTGCAGCGCCCAGAGATCGTGCTTGTTTCCCTGAGTGTGTTTTCAGTTGATTGCATCTCATTCTTCCTAATATGATATCCTTGCAGAATAGGGAAGCTCTCCTAATACTGCTGCTGCGGCGTCGCTCACTTTTGTTCTGTATTTTTGGTCGGTGTAGACGCGTATGACGTTTATGAAACCTTTCAAGGCTTCGAATATTTTCGAGACTTCGCTAAGGCGGAGTTGAGTTTTCTTCCCTTCTTTGGTCTTGCTGAAGATAGGTATCTCCATGGGCTCCATAAGGGCTGAATGGTGATATGGAACGGATGGCAATGTCGGTACATCTATAACTACAGATTTGGGGTTCACTTTTGCCTTCTCCGCGATCTTATCCCGCATTTCATTGCGGATTTCCTCAGCGCTGAACAGCTTAGATATGGTCTGGTCTTTAACGTGGAAGGTCTGATCATAGACGCATTTCAGAAGCCGTCTCCGTTCCAAGTTTTCCATGATCTTTCGCGATTTTTCGCAGAGTTTCAGCATTGTCCAAACGGTGTAGTCATTGAGACTCAGGTATTCTTCGGGTGTTTTGAAGTTCACGAGTCCTATGTCGTCCTTTGCCCTTTCCATAGCATCCGCAAGCATTATTTGAGCGGCTCTGCTTACGCGATGGAAATAGATACTTTTGAAAGATTCAATGCGCGCAAGTATAAATGATTCTAGAGCTGAAAGTGCGCCTGCGTCTACGGCAAGGTTATCTTCCAGCACGTCCAGCATGTGGATGAGGCGGAAAACATCTATGTTTCCATATTTGGCACCGGTGTGGTATGTGTCTCTGGTGATGAAGTCCAGCTTGTCCACATCCACGGCGCTTTGTATGATTTGATCTAGAAACATTTTCCCTTTCCGTTTGAGGGAACCTGTAGCTAGCCTCGAGATTTTTGCAGAATCGTAGCCTTCTCTTCTCATAATATCATTCAGTTCGCTTTCCTCAATCATCCAGACAGTGATTTCTTCATGTGTTTTGTCAAGAAACTTCTCCAGAAGGTGCTCATAGACGTGAGAAAAGGGGCCGTGCCCAACATCGTGGAGCAGAGCAGCAAGGCGGATCATGCAGGCTTCTTCTGTGGACAAGTAGCGTGAGATATTTGGGTTAGTGACTATATGTTGAGCGAGATACATTGTTCCAATGGAGTGTTCAAAACGCGTGTGGTTGGCTCCAGGATACACGAATTCAGCTCCAGCCAGCTGGCGAAGACGGTGAAGGCGCTGCATTGGGAAAGAGTCTATAACGTTCTTTTCGGTTGAAGTTACATTCACGTAGCCATAGACGGGGTCCTTTATCTCACCCCAGCGTTGAGTCATCGGTTTTGACGCCCCTTTTTCTGTGATACTTGTTTATATATAAATATGCAATTCAGGGTAAATTGCAAAACACTTGTCAAATGAATGCTGTAGGAGATCCTCGAATTCTCCGCAAACCATCCTTTTCGTATGCTTAGGCGGTTGCGAAATGCATGCATCCTAAACTATGAAGTATTTGGGGCAAAGGGAGGATTTCTCGACCCAAAAGGAAACCTGAATATCCTTCACACCGGGTATTCGGGAGATCTCACTGGTCATGTGTATCAAATGCTCGAAATCCCTTGCCACTCCGATAGCTAGCAAGTCATGATCCCCGACAGTTTTTGTAGCAAGAATTATGTTTGGCATTGAAATCAGTTTGTGTAGAATCAGTGACGAATCGACTGGATTAGTCTCGTTTCCTAGTATATGCATGGAAGATGCATCAACAAGAAATGCGGCCATGCAATGATACCCAACCTTCTTCGGATTAATCACTACAGTTGATCCTCGAACTACCCCCTTCTTCTGTAATTTTCGATACCTGTTTATCACCGTGTCAGGAGATATTTTGAGTTCCTCGGCGATTTTTCGGAAAGACAAACGAGCATCATTGGTCAGTTTCTCGATTATATGTAGGTCGATTTCATCCATCAGAATCACTACTTTCGAAGATGCCCGAATTCAAAATTTTCAGGGCATAGCAATATTTCGTCAACCCAGATGCTGGTAGTTACATTTCTAACCAGAGGATGTCCCTTTATTAGGTCTTTTATTTGGCTGAGCTTACCGACGTTTCTGAGAACTGCAATGCAAAAAATGTCTTCTCTGCCTATGGAAGTAGCGAAGAACACAATTTCCGGAATCGTTTGGATTAGCTCCACAACTTCGTTGAGACGTGGATAGCTTACATCTACACCTATGCTCGCAACGCAGTCGTATCCGAAGCTTTTGGGATTCAATAGTATAGTTGTTCCCCTGATAATTCCAGCTTTTTTCATTTTTCTGAATCTTTTGCTTATCGTATCAGTTGAAACACTGCATTTTCTCGCGATGTCAGCGAAATTATGACGTGCATCTCTTTGGAGAGCCCGAAGAATATTCGCGTCAGTTTCATCAATTTGTGTCCCACGAGTCATGAGAATGTCCCCTTTTGAGAAATTCGTACCTAGAGCTAATAAAGCATACTATTCTTGTCGAAAAATCTTACGGTGTCGAATGCAACGCCTATAGCTTGGGACTATTCTACACTTCCGCCACTACCCCACCTTTAAGTCTTAAGATGTCGAGAAGCGCACTATGGTTTCATACAAAAGGAATAAATATTGGGCTTCTGGTCTTAGGATGTGTGATGTCGGTTGCAGATAGCAGAAGTCATCAAAGAGATTGACGAAAGGAGGAAAACAGGAGAGTTGGGTAGGAAAAGGGTCGCTTGTGCTCACTGCGGAACCACGTGGGTTGAGCTGGTTGGATTGATCGTTGGACAAAAAGAAGGGGCAGAGGATCTTTGTCTTCGAGTTGGTTTGGAATCCGATAATTGCCAAACTTGCAGATACAGACCTCTGGAATGTCGAGAATGTGGCTCAAAAGATGTCTATGACATAATGTCTGCTCAGGGAATTTCTGAAAAAGTGCCACTAAGCTTCAAGGGCATAAAAAAAATCACCAGAAACACAGATGCCAAGGCCTCATAAGTGACCCCGCTCCGGCGATATGGAGAGTAGATGGTTGACCCGTTGGGCGTTGTGAAGTTTGATAGAAAACACTTCTGAGCAAAATAAAGTCAACAAGATCATTGAAGGTTATTCTCGCGAGAAGTCACCATTGATTGCTGTGCTACAAGAGATTGAAAGCTCATATGGTTATCTTCCAGCTTGGGCATTGAGACAAGTTTCTGAGAAACTCGAACTTCCTCTGACTCAAGTCTATGGTGTCGCTTCCTTCTATGACGCATTCCACCTGACACCCCGTGGTAAACACCTTATACGTGTTTGTCTTGGAACGGCATGCTATTTGAGAGGCTCAACTCGGATTCTTGAGGCTCTAGAGAGAGAGTTAGGCATAAAAGATGGCGAGACAACGCCTGACCTGGAGTTTAGCATTCAATCCGTCAGGTGTCTTGGTGCCTGCGCGTTATCGCCCGTTATGATCATTGATGAGTTTTACTTTGACAAGATGACCCCGACGAAAATCAATAGTGTGTTGAAACGGATACAGGAAAAAAATGAAAATTAGAACTAACCAAGTGCTTGTAGCTCTGCGTAACTCTTTGCTGGAAAACAAGGATCCGAATAAGCCTTGTGTAAGAGTATGCGTCAGTACCGGGTGCCGAGCGCGTGGCAGTTTAGATGTTCTCGAGGCTTTTCGCGAGGAGGTCATGAAGCAAGGCTCTGGAATCGATGTGGACATCAAGCAAACAGGGTGTCATGGCTTCTGCGAAAGAGGCCCGGTGGTTGTAATAGGGCCCAAGGAAATTTTCTACCAAGGAGTAAAGCCATATGATGTTCCTGAAGTCGTTTCGAAAACACTACACAAAGGAGAAGTCGTTGACAGACTGTTATATCTAGACCCTGCAACGAACCAAAAGGTTCTTTGTGAAACTGAAGTGCCTTTCTACAGAATGCAGACAAGACGGATTCTGGCTAACAACGGACGAATTGATCCCACAAACATACTTGATTACATCACTGTTGGAGGTTATCAGGCTCTCGCGAAAGCCATTACAACAATGTCTTGTGAGAAGATTATTCACACTGTTGAAAAATCGGGGCTACGAGGACTCGGCGGAGGAGGTTTCCCCACTGGACGAAAATGGAGATCGTGTCGAGAAGCTGAGGGAGACATTAGGTTCGTGATTGGAAATGGTGATGAAGGCGATCCTGGAGCCTTCAGTGACAGAAGCCTCATGGAAGCGAATCCCCACAGCATTCTGGAAGGCTTGATCATAGGAGCCTACGCTATAGGAGCGAAGCAAGGTTACCTTTATGTTCGTAGCGAGTATCCTCTGGCATTGAAACATCTTCAGATAGCAATAGACCAAGCAAAAGAATATGGGTTTTTAGGAGACGCTATATTTGGAGCGGAATTCGACCTGGACATCGATATAATCCGTGGGGGAGGCGCATTCGTGTGTGGCGAATCTTCTGCATTAGTCGCTTCCATAGAAGGCAAAGTGGGTGAGCCACGAACAAAATACATCCATACAGTTGAGCGAGGTTTATGGAACAAACCAACTAACCTAAATAACGTAAAGACATGGGCTTGCATCCCTTTAATTGTGAATAATGGTGCGGATTGGTATGCGAAAATGGGAACAGAGAAATGTAAAGGAACAGCAATCTTCTCTCTTGTTGGAAAAGTTAACAATACAGGTCTCATTGAGGTTCCAATGGGAACTTCACTTAAGCAGATCATATACGACATAGGTGGAGGGATACTTGAAGGCAAGAAGTTCAAGGCTGTTCAAACAGGTGGCCCTTCCGGTGGATGTATACCTGAAGAGCTGCTCGACCTTCCAGTAGATTTCGACAGGTTGACGGAAGCTGGCTCAATGATGGGATCTGGCGGTATGATCGTAATGGATGAAGCCACATGTATGGTTGATGTAGCACGGTATTTCCTCGACTTCTTGCAGTACGAATCTTGTGGCAAGTGTGTTCCTTGCCGCGAAGGAGTCAAACGGATGCTTGAGATCATAACCGACATTACCGCGGGCCGTGCCGAAAAGGAAAAATTGGAGCTTCTTCAAGAATTGGCGGAGATGGTAAAGGATTTTTCTCTGTGTGGTCTTGGTCGGACATCTCCAAACACTGTCCTGTCAACTTTGAAGTATTTCCAAGATGAATATCGAGCTCACGTAAAAGACAAGAAGTGCACTGCAGGTGTCTGCAAAGACCTCATTGAGTATTTTATTCTTGAAAACAAATGCACAGGATGTGGTGCCTGTTTGAAACTCTGTCCTCAACAGGCTATAAGAGGCAGGCCAAAGAATCCTCACACCATAGACCCCAGCAAATGTTTTAGATGCGGCGTTTGCCGAGATGCTTGTCCATTTGAAGCGATAATGGTGAAGTAGGAAGTGACTATATGGTAACCCTCACAATTGACGGAGTAAAAGTTCAAGCAGAAGAAGGTTCCACTATACTTGAAGTGGCTAGATTCTACGGGTTCAACATCCCAACCTTGTGCTACCACGAGGAGTTGACTCCCTATGGCGCCTGTCGTTTATGTGTGGTAGAGGTTCACGATGGAAGAAGAATCAGACTAGTGACCTCTTGCCTGTACCCTGCCAAGGAAGGAATACAGGTGAAAACGCATTCGCAGAGAGTAGTAAAGGGACGGAAGCTGATATTGGAGTTGTTAATCGCCAGATGCCCCAACTCGAAAACCCTGCAAGACCTGGCTTCCAAAATGGGATTGGAACAGGTAAGATTCAAGATGGAAGACAAAGACTGCATCCTTTGCGGGCTATGTGTAAGGATGTGTACTGAACAAATGGGAAGCGGGGCGATAGATTTTGTGGGTAGAGGACAAGAGAGAGAGGTAGTTACCCCCTTCCGTGTGCCCAGCGAAATATGCCGCAATTGCGGAGCCTGCATGTATATTTGCCCTGTAGTAGAACTGCAGTGCCGAGGAGTAAAATCTCCAAGAGAACTCTGTAACTCCTGTCTTGTCATAACCCCGCACTGTGTAGACAAGTATGACCAAGTCATGTGTACTCTAGACTCATGCGGAGCCTGTGTACAAAAGGAGGAAAAATAGTATATGACCTTTTCAAAACCAAATAGGAGCTCAGCAACCCTAACCAAAAACAGAACCGATCCATGTCCAGTAAGTGGGCTTTGCGTTACTTGCATAGATGGATGTCCTGGTCCATGCGAAGTTGCCAAGTCCGCCATAAGAGGTAGCGAAGTCATTTACCCCGCCCCTTTCGGCATAATAACTACTGGATCCGAAAAGAACTATCCCGTCAACCTTTCGCACTTCAACATCATGGGGACAACCGTGGGGGCCACTGGCATCAATGCCGACAGTGATAAAGCCATATTTCCCAACGTTGACGTAGAAACCAAGATAGGTCAAGGCGAAGGTATAAAACTAAAGGTTCCATGGTTCACCTGTGGACTTGGGTCGACAAAAATCGCCAAAGATAACTGGAGAGAACTGGCTATTGGCGCAGCAATCTCAGGAACAATGCAAGTAATTGGGGAAAATGTGTGTGGCATGGATGTTGAGTCGAAATTCAACAATGGAAAAGTGGCTCATTCTCCCGAATTGGAATGGCGAGTGAAAACCTACAAGGAATGGAGAGAGGAAGGTTATGGTGCCATTGTTGTTCAATCCAATATAGAAGATACGAAGCTTGGCGTTCTTGAATATGCAATATCAGATTTAGAAGTAGACGCCGTTGAGATAAAGTGGGGTCAAGGAGCCAAAGATATTGGCGGCGAAGTTAAGATTAGAGATCTAGACAAGGCGCAACTTCTGAAGAAAAGAGGATACGTGGTTATCCCCGATCCTGAGAATCCCGACATTATTGAAGCGTTCAAGAAAAAGCATTTCAAAGAATTCGAAAGACACTCTCGGGTTGGCATGATTACAGAAGAATCTTTCGTGAACAGAGTGAAAGAACTCAGAGACCTGGGCGCCAAGTATGTTTTTCTAAAGACAGGAGCTTACAGACCAGCTGATGTGGCAAGAGCTGTGAAATTCTCGTCAAAGGCCAAGATTGACCTACTCACAGTCGACGGTGCAGGTGGCGGAACAGGGATGAGTCCTTGGCGCATGATGAATGAGTGGGGGGTACCCAGCGTCGAGATTTGGTCCTTAACATATCGATATATCGATAGACTAGCCAAGAGAGGAGACTACGTACCTAGCGTAGCATTCGCTGGAGGCATTACTATGGAAGACCATATCTTTAAAGCATTGGCGCTAGGTGCATCCTATGTCAAGGCGATAGGCATGGCAAGAGCCCCCCTCACTGCAGCTATGATAGGCAAAAATGTTGGGGGTAGAATCAACGAAGACAATCTTCCAGTTTACTATGCAAGATATGGAAACACCATCGACGCGATCTTTGTTGAAGCATCTAGGTTGAAAAGCAGGTTTAGAGAAAAATTCAGAAGCTTACCTACAGGAGCAATTGGCCTATACACATACAATCAACGGTTGATCCACGGACTTAAGCAGTTGATGTGTGGAGCCCGGAAATTCGCGCTTCAACATATTGCACGAGATGACATCGCTGCCCTAACTCCTGAAGCTGTGAAGGTATCGGGAATTAACTATGTTATGGATGCGGACAAGGAAGAGGTCGAGAAAATCTTAAGCTAAAGGTGCACATCGTAGATCACAAATTATCAGGTTGCACGCATAAAAGGTAACATTCAAGCGCTCAAATCCCGGCAATCTAACAGAAGAATAATAAAAACCTTCAGAAACAAAGTTCTACTTAGAGAGAGGGATAAGGTCAACCACGTGACACGATGATGGGGGAAAGCTTTCAAACCCCCCGATAGCGTTTTTTGTTGAGCTGGACGTCAAGGCTTTTAATGAGCGCTTTCAAGAGCATCTGAAGATTTCACCAGAAGTCTTGCCAATCTGCTGCACCCTTCTGCGAATCTCAATCCTTTCCGTGTGGTTACATATTTGATTGGGCTGTGACGAACGCGCAGAAGTCGTCCTCTCCCCTCTCATCTAAGAATGGAGTTTTTGCGAGGTTTCTCAAGAAAAAAAGAGAGCAAGAAATGCGTAAGAGAGTGTTTTCTATGCCGAGTATTCGTATTCGATGAAAATAAGTACTCTGGCGAGCCACATGTCGTTACAGGAATGCGATTTCTCATTAGACCAGTTTGACTTCTTGAACTTCGACTTTGTTCCAGATTGACAATCCCACTGCCTTGAAATATTCCTCTGCTACCTCTCTGGATGGAGCTTCTATGATCCAGTATGTCTGATGTATCCTAGTGGGGCTCCACTTGCTTATGATCCTGACCTTAAGTTTCTTCGCAGCTTCTTCTCTCTTTTCAGATAGCTCCTGAAACTCTTTCATGGCCTTGCTGTCATATACTGGGCAAGTCCCTGCTTCGTGTGTAAGAGTCACAGCGTAATCAGGCACAGTGTTCCCTTCCATATGTACAGGGCTGAAAAGGAACGCATTCCTATGAGAGTTTCGCAAGCACACAAGAGAGCATACCTTGCATGGTTCCGCGAGTGCAGATATATGCATGGATTTTGTGAGATTCCTAAAAGAAGCGAGCCGAAGCTGGTGGCTTGATAGGTAGCGCAGGAAGCATTTACTTATATATAAGGATGTTTTCGCATACGTTTGCTTGATGTTACTGCATGTTTTGGTGATTCTCGAAATTTCTTTTATAAGACCTATGGCTTATTCAAAGCACGCGTACGGGAAAAGGCCGAGGAATTGATGACAGGTAGAACCGATGGGGTCTTCATTTGTATTGAAGGTTTAGATGGCAGCGGAAAGACTACTCAAGCACGTCTTCTCATTCATGCGTTGAGGGAAAGAGGCTATGATCCAGCTTATACAACGGAACCAAGCGATGGAATCTATGGCGAAATCATAAGAAAGAGAGTCCTTCAAGGTGATCTAAGAATCCCGGCAGTTATAGAAACAGTACTTTTCGCAGTCGATCGATTTGACCACATTCAGAGCACAATAAGACCTCTTCTTGACAAAGGAAAAATAGTTGTCTGTGATCGATATGTTTACTCTTCAATTGCCTACCAAGGAGCGGCCAAACTTGATATTCAATGGATAGAGAAGATCAACAGACACGCAATCGAGCCACATTTGGTGATATACATCGACTTGCCGCCTGAAATAGTGATTAAACGAATCCGCAGACAGAAGTCGGTAATGGAGACACTAAGAACTCAGGAGAAAGTTAGAGAAGTCTACTTGAATCTTGTTGGATCCTCCCGGGTG
This sequence comes from Candidatus Bathyarchaeota archaeon, assembly GCA_020352645.1. Taxonomy (GTDB): domain Archaea; phylum Thermoproteota; class Bathyarchaeia; order Bathyarchaeales; family SOJC01. The sequence continues at coordinate 1,504,459 of CP070683.1, forward strand.
AAGATCATTGATGGAAACAACTCAATCGAGTGTGTGGCGAAGGCTGTGAACGATCTCGTGCTCCCGCTTGTGGAAGGCCACTAGGTTGTGCACTTAGTTATGAGTTCCAGCATGACAGAGTGTTGTTTCTGCAAGTTGTTGTTCAGCCTTACAGATATGAAATCGATTAAGTCTTCAACCTGAATTCTTCAAGGGCCACGTTAATGTCACGGGCAAGATGAGCGTGACCATGGATAATATCTGGAAAACCCTCATATGTTCTTGATAAGCCTGACATTTAGGCTTGTCCCATTTTCTTCAATCGATCCAGGTTCTCGAGAAGGGAGGCCAGCGTTGTGCTGAGCTGCTGCAATTTCTCAGCGTTTTCTTCGTTTCTTATTCTCTTTTCAATGGCCTGTATCTTTGCGATTATTGTGTTTTGAAGAGCCATGAGACTTGCCCGACTCGCCACAGTTTCTGCATCTTCACCTTCTTTTACTATAATCACCTGTTTGTCACACTTTGCACACCGTAAGTCGCCACTTCTCACTCTAAACAATGGTGAGGAGCATGCTGGGCAAGCGAATTCAGTCAGCGTTGCACCTTGTTTCAGCATAGCGACCATGCTTTGGATGTCCTTTGATTCCTCAGACAAGCTTAAAACCTCAAACCATTTAATAATAGGGCTAGACAATTTGAGGATTGCTGTTAGTTTTCCTGTCAGGTGCTGTCTTATGGTGAGCAAGAAAAAACTGAAAGAATACGAAGAGCGAATGGGACAAGCTATGGCTGTGCTCAACCAGATTTCCGAGGATACGACAACTCCACGCAATATTAGACGAGCGGCAAAAGAATCTATCGATGTTCTTCAAACTACTGATCTAACTCACGCTGTGAAAGCCTCAAACGCTATTTCAATTCTAGATGACATTCTTCAAGACCCGAATATGCCACCTTATACACGTGTGAAGCTTTGGAACGTGATGAGCTTGTTGGAAGCCATCAAGGATTAGTGGATCGCGACTCTTAATGAAATTGTGTGCCTAAGAAACGCTTGTTCGCCTCTTTTGCTAGTTGAAAAGCTTTCTCGAGGGCGTACGGTAGAGATATATTGGAGTTAGTCCCTTCTGGTAGAGGCTTGGTGCGTGCCTCTTGAAATACGACGTCATAATCGTAGGTGCAGGCCCTGCTGGCATATTCTCGGCTCTAGAACTTGTGGAAAACACCTCGCTAAGAATACTGATCTTGGACAAAGGTGCAGACATTAACAAACGCAAATGCCCAGCCAGCAGAGGATTAGGATGCCTTAATTGTGATCCATGCAATGTCCTCCATGGGTGGGGAGGAGCAGGGGCTTACAGTGATGGAAAGCTGACTCTTTCAACAGAAGTTGGGGGTTGGCTTGGTGAATAAATTAAGACAACCGAACTTCAAAAGCTCGTAACTTATGTGGATAAGATCTACACGAGATTCGGAGCCCCAGACAATGTGTATGGTGACGACATCGATATGGTTGAGGACGTAGAGAGAAAGGCTGCTCTCGCAGGTTTGAAGCTGATCCGTCAGAGGGTTCGCCACATGGGGACTGAGAAATGTGCTGAAACACTTCGCAAGATGCAACGCTACTTAGACGGTAAACTAGAGACGAAGATGAGAAGTGAAGTGAAAGGACTCATCGTTGAAGGGAGAAAAGTTAAAGGCGTAGAAACCGTTGATGGCTCCAAAGTTTTCGCTGAGTATATCATTGTCGCCCCAGGACGCAGCGGTGCTGAGTGGCTCAAAGCTGAGGCGCAAGTTCTAGGTTTGAAGACCCTAAGCAACCCAGTTGACGTTGGAGTTCGCGTTGAGGTTCAAGCTCAGATTCTTGAGAAACTAACAAAGGTCTTGTACGAACCGAAGCTAATCTATTATTCAAGGTTCTTCGACGACATCGTAAGAACATTTTGCGTGGCCCCTTATGGAGAGGTTATCACTGAGTCTTACAATGGCGTTCTGACGGTTAATGGACAAAGCTATGCAGAGAGAAAGACAAGAAACACCAATCTCGCAGTTTTGGTGAGCACCTCTTTTACAGAGCCCTTTAAGGAACCAATTGCCTACGGTAAGTACATAGCACGCTTGACAAACTTGCTGAGTGGCGGAGTAATAGTTCAAAGGTTAGGGGACTTGGAGGCCGGTCGAAGATCAACTGAGGAACGAATTAACCGCGGCACTGTAGTGCCTACGTTAAAGAGTGCAACGCCCGGCGACCTGAGCTTCGTCTTGCCATATAGATATTTGACCGACATAAGAGAGATGCTAGAGGCTCTTGACAAGATAGCCCCTGGACTGCATTCGAGAGATTCGCTGCTATATGGAGTTGAAGTGAAATTTTACTCGTCGAGGTTGCCATTGAATGATTGCTTGGAAACACCTATAAAGAATCTTTTCACGATTGGGGATGGAGCAGGATTAACTCGGGGCTTGGTCCAAGCATCTGTCTCAGGAGTTGTAGCCGCTCGGCAAATCGTGAAACGAGAAGAAACTGCTGCCTAAAAACGAGGTAGCAAGAGCTGCCGGACAAGATCTTTCTAAAGAATTGGCTTCGAAACGCGAGAAGAGCAAACCGAAACACATTAAAACGGATGTTGCGGAGCAATAAACGATTGATCCAAAGTCTTAGTTATTGATGTTTAGATCTGGGTGGATGGATAAGCTTGACAAAACCGCAATCTCTGAAATGGGAAAAAGAAAGATGGAAGAGAGAAACGTTGGACAAGGCTCTCTCACGCTCCAGAGAACGGAAGGACACATTCGTCACTGACGCGGGTCTTCCTTTGGAAAGGATTTATTCACCCATTGACGTGGAAGACCTTGATTACATCAGAGACTTGGGGTTTCCAGGGAAATACCCGTACACACGCGGTGTTTATGCTACGATGTACCGAGGAAGGCTTTGGACAATGCGTCAATACGCTGGCTACGGTACAGCTGAGCAGACAAATCAGCGTTTCAGATACCTACTTGAGCAAGGACAAACGGGCCTTAGCATTGCTTTTGATTTCCCCACACAGATTGGTCTAGATTGTGATCAGCCCCTTGCAATGGGAGAGGTGGGAAAAGTAGGCGTAAGTGTGGGAAGCCTCAAAGAAATGGAAACATTGTTTGAGCAAATCCCTCTCCATGAAATAACAACAAGCATGACCATAAACGCACCTGCCGCAGTATTATTGGCCATGTACATAGCAATAGCCCAGAAGCAAGGAATAGTACAATCTGTCCTGGGAGGTACAACACAGAATGACATTCTCAAAGAATACGTAGCGCGTGGTATGTACATTTACCCTCCTAAGCCAAGCATGAAGCTTGTCACCGACATATTTGAGTACTGCAGCAAGCACATGCCGAGATGGAACATAATAAGCATCAGCGGTTATCATATGCGGGAAGCTGGTGCAACTGCCGTACAGGAAGTTGCCTTCACCTTGGCAAATGGAATAGCATACGTCCAAGCTGCAATTCAACGTGGCCTGGATTTGGATGCCTTCGCTAGACGGCTATCCTTCTTCTTCGCCTGCCATAACAACCTCCTTGAAGAGATCGCTAAATTCAGAGCAGCCCGACGCTTGTGGGCTAGAATAATGAAAGAAAAATTCGGAGCTAAGAAGGCTTCCTCATGGCAGATGCGATTCCATACTCAGACAAGTGGAGTCGCACTGACTGCGCAGCAGCCGCACAGCAACATTGTTCGCGTCACAATTCAGGCTCTTGCAGCAGCCCTCGGTGGAACACAGAGCCTTCACACAAATAGCTTTGACGAGGCTTATGCTCTGCCCAGTCAAGAGGCAGTAACAATAGCCTTGCGTACACAGCAGATAATCGCGCATGAAAGCGGGGTCATAGATACAGTGGATCCTCTTGCTGGAAGCTACTGCATCGAGGCCTTAACAAGGCAAGTTGAGGAAGAGGCGATGCACTACATTGAGAAAATCGATAGTCAAGGGGGCGCTGTAAGCGCTATAGAAAAAGGCTACATGCAACGTGAAATAACGGAAAGCGCCTACCGATACCAGAAGGAAGTGGAGAGCGGAGAGCGGATAGTTGTAGGCGTGAACTCGTTCAGGAGCAAAGAAGCAGCTATCAAGCATCTGCGAGTTGACCCAAATGTCGAGCGAAAGGTGGTTGACCAAATGAAGCAACTAAGAAGAAACAGAGATAACGTCCGTGTAGAGAAAGCTCTCGATAGAGTATACAAGATGGCGATGGATGGAGAGGAGAACCTCGTTCCACCAATCTTGAGTGCCGTGAAGGAATATGCCACAATAGGCGAAATATGTGGCAGGCTCCAGCAAGTCTACGGTGAGCATAACCCCCTGACTGTTTTCTAGCACGCAACCTTCACCACAGAGAGACTTAAACGAACCGGCCACTCACAATGTTTCGAGAGCCTCTTCCATACGCATCAGAGCTTTCTCGATGTTTGCAACGGAATTGGCGAAGGAAAAGCGTATATAGCCATTACCAAGTTCTCCGAAAGACGTCCCAGACAAGGCTGCTACACCAGCCTTATTCAGTAGGAAATTTGGAAGTTGTTCGCCATCTATTCCTAGTCCCCTTACATTTGGAAATACGTAGAAAGTTGCTTTTGGATTCATGCAGGCTATGCCATCGATTCTGTTCAATCCAGACACTATCACCTCACGTCTCCGCTTGAATTCCTCAACCATCTTTGCAACTTCGTTCTGCGGTCCACGAAGAGCTTCCACCCCGGCCATCTGTGTGAAAGCTGCGGTGCAGGAAGCAGAGTTTATCATCAACTGAGCTATTTTTCCCGCCAAATCTTTTCGCATGACCCCATAGCCTAGTCTCCACCCTGTCATCGCGTACGTCTTGGAAAATCCGTCTACTATTACTGTCCTCTCCTTCATTCCCGGAAGAGAAGATATGCTTCTGTGTTCTCCATCATATATTATTCTGCTGTAAACCTCATCGGAAACTATGATGAGATCATCTCTGTTCCTTGTCTTGTCAGCTATGGCCTCAAGGTTTTCCTTGGTTAGAACTCCACCTGTAGGATTTTCTGGAAAATTCAAAACGATCATCTTCGTCTTGTCCGAGATTTTGTCAACGGTGCTTTGCGTGTCTATGGAGAAGTTGTTTTCCTCCTTCAAAGGCATTGAAACAGGCGTTCCACCAACGAATTTGATCATGGATTCGTATACCGGGAATCCAGGGTCTGGGTACATCACTTCATCTCCAAGTTCGACGCACGCTAGCAAACTGAAGAATATGATTGGCTTGGCACCGGGCGTTACGACCACTTCTTGAGGAGAAACATCGATATTTCTTGTTTCTGAAATGTGTTCTGCTACAGCTTCTTTGAGCTCTGGAATCCCAGAGGCTGGAACATAATGTGTATAACCGGAATGAATTGCTTTTGCTGCTGCATCTCGTATGTTTTTTGGAGTGTCGAAGTCTGGTTCCCCAATTTCCAAGTGAACTATGTCACGGCCTTGCTTTTCCAAGTCTTTCGCCTTTGCGAGTGCTTCAAAAGCAGTTTCTGTTCCAAGCCCTTGCATTCTTCCTGCAAAAATCGAAGGCATAATTCCTCTCACCGGAAACAACTACTGAAAGAGGAAGTATATATAACGTATATGTTCAGAATGGCATAAGCCGGACTGGATCAGCAAGATGCCTAGCTAGGTGGTTAAACCAGACAGGGAGAAGCCCCTTAGAAAGTCCATAAAGCTATATTTAGTTATGATTACTTTGTAGTAGTGGCTGTCTTAGAGGCGAATAGCATGAGTGAACGCGAACTCAAGGAAGTCGGCATTGTGGCTCATTATTTCACAAAGATTGGTGTAGCTGTTATTGATCTCAACGATACACTCTGTGTGGGAGACCGGATCCTAATAAAAGGCATGACAACGAATGTCGAGCAGATTGTTAGCTCTATGCAGATAGAACACGCGAACATAAAGAAAGCGGATGAAGGAAAGAGTATCGGGATGAAGGTTGATGATCGGGTTCGACAGGGCGATACTGTTTACAAAATACTAAAGTAGAAGGCCCCTCTTTTTTCCAGTTTGCTAGATAGGTTTCTTGGTTTCGACGACCATCTTGTTCACAAGATTGGGGGGAATCTTTCCTTCGAAGAACGCCGTAAGGTTCGTTGCCACAATCGCAGCCATCTTTGATCGAGTCTCAAAGCTGGCACTCGATATGTGAGGAGCAACAACCAGGTTTTCAAGGGTTAATAGAGGGTTGCTTATAGCTGTGGGCTCTTTTTCGAAAACATCTAGACCAGCTCCAGAAATCCAGTTTTCCTTCAAAGCCCTGTAGAGTGCAGCTTCATCAATCACTGGACCTCTCGAATTGTTAATTAAAATGGCGTTCTTCTTCATCAATCGGAGATGTCTCTCGTCTATAAGATGGTGCGTGTCCTTGAGAAGGGGAACATTTATTGTGACGAAATCTGATTTTCGCAGTAGGGTTTCAATGTCCGTAAACTCAATTCCTTGTTGTTCTTCTAAATCCTTTCTTCGGATGACATCATGATAAAGAACCTTCATCTCAAAGCCCTTCGCCCTTCTCGCGATGGCTGAGCCAATTCTTCCCATTCCAACTATTCCCAAAGTCGCGCCATAGATGTCTCTGCCTTGTAGCATTGTCGGATGCCACCCTACGCGCCATTGTCCTCCTCGAACATATTTGTCAGCCTCAACCACCTTTCTTGCCACTGCCATTAGCAGAGTCCAAGCGAAATCAGCGGTTGTCTCGGTAAGGACTCCTGGAGTATTAGTAACGTAGATTCCTCGGCTTGTAGCCTCCTTGATGTCGATGTTGTCAAATCCAACAGCGAATTGAGAAACAATTCTCAAATTCGGCGCTGCATCGAATACCTCTGAGTCTATCCTATCCGATAGAAGGGTCACCAAGCCGTCAACATGAGCTACCTTTTCAATGATCACTTCTTTCGGTGGAGCTGGATATTCCGGCCACACTTCTGCTTGAAATCGTTCTTTGATTAGGCTTAATCCTCTTTCAGGCAGCTCACGAGTTACATAGACCTTCGGTTTCTGCATAACATGACTCTCCGAATGCTCTTCAATTGAACGAGTGAATCTATTATATTTTCCTCCTTCAAAAGCTGCTCGTTCACGATAACCCCGAGAGAGAAGATAGTTATGACTTTGCCTTGGTGAACCTTATGTTTCCTAGCTAATCCATAATCTTATTACATGTAATGGAAAAGCCTTACAGGGTCGGCGTAAGAATGCCAAAGATAAGATCAAAAGGGTCTATCATTGATAACGGCATGTCTCAAGCTGATAAGAAAGCTCGAAAGCTTTCGCTTGAGGCTCTTGAAGCAGCCTTGGAAGCTGCAGAGCCACAGAAAGCCTTGAAATCGAGGATAACACTAGATGGCAGCGCTTTGAGGGTTGGCCTCCGCGAGTTTGATTTGAAGAAACTCACTGGTATCTACGTTGTTGGCGGTGGAAAAGCAAGCGGAAAGATGGCGGAAACTCTGGAATCCATTTTGGGCTCTCAGATATCCCGTGGAATCGTTAACGTTCCTCGTAATAGCGGTCCCTATAGGACCCGTGCAATCAAGATTAACGAAGCGGGCCACCCGATCCCTGACATTTCAGGAATGGAAGGAGCAAGAGAGATGCTGGATGTTCTGAGTCATCTGAAGGAAAGCGATCTAGTTTTGTGCTTAGTGTCTGGTGGTGGGTCAAGCCTGATGCCTCTTCCCCGTGGTGAAGTAACGTTGGACGACAAACAGTGGATCACCGATGCTCTGTTGAGATCAGGAGCGCCGATAAACGAAATCAATACTGTGCGAAAGCATATTTCCGGGCTAAAAGGAGGCTGGCTGGCGAAGACCGCGTTCCCCGCTACCATCATTAACCTCATCCTCTCAGATGTTGTTGGGGACCCTTTGGAGTTTATTGCGTCTGGTCCCACTGTTCCTGACTCAACTACTTTCTCTGACGCCATAAGAGTCTTGAAACTGCACGGGCTGTGGCGAAAGACTCCGCCAGCTGTTAAGAATCTGCTTCTCATGGGAGAGAAGGGGCTGGTTCCTGAAACGCCCAAGGAGAATGATGAGGCTTTTGGAAATGCCTATAACGTGCTTGTGGGGAACAATCGCGTGTCAACTTCAGGGGCTTATGCAAATCTTCAAGATGCGGGCTTGAACTGTATCCTTCTAACTTCATCGGTGGAAGGCGAGGCAAGACATGTTGGCACTGTTCTTGGATCGATTGCTGTTGAAGTTGAGAATTCAGGACATCCATTGCCAAGACCTTGTGGGATCGTGGTGGGCGGGGAAACTACTGTTGCGGTTTCCGGCAGCGGAAAAGGAGGACGAAACCAAGAGATTGTGCTGAGCTCTGCTATGAGAATTCACGGGATTGAGGGCGTTGCAGTGGCTTCATTTAACACAGATGGCATAGACGGTCCAACGAACGCTGCAGGTGCTGTAGCTGATGGAAAAACCCTTGCGCGCTCTGAGAAACAAGGAATGAACGCGAAAGGCTTCTTGGCACAGAATGACTCGTATAATTTCTTTTCGAGACTTGGCGATTTGATTTTCACGGGCCCTACCGGAACGAATGTTAATGATGTCTCGGTAATTGTTTTGACGACATGACATTCTTCGTCATACGTAGTGTCATCATGAGACACTCACATACCTTAGCGAATTGTTGCAGACGTCCTCTATGTGAACCATAAGGCTGAGTTCGTCTATTTCCTCACCACATTTTTCAAGGGTGGGTCGATAACTTCGGCCGAATTATTCCGTTGAATGATGCCAGATGG
>CP070683.1:1513345-1520483 GCA_020352645.1 Candidatus Bathyarchaeota archaeon
TGGTTCAGTTTTATATACAAAAGGTGTTAATGTTGTCGAAGGGAAGACTATGGCAATCAAGGTTGCGATTGCAGGCGTTGGAAACTGTGCGTCTGCCTTTGTGCAAGGATTGCACTACTATAGAAACTGCAGAACCAAAAGCATCATAGGATTAAAAAACGCAATTATTGCTGGCTATGAACCGAAAAATGTCGAGATTGTTGCAGCATTCGACATCGACTCAAGAAAAGTGAACAAAGATCTGTCACAGGCCATATTTTCGAAGCCAAACAACACCACGAAATTTGCTGAAGTTCCTGAAATTGGTGTTCCAGTAAAGAAAGGGCAAGTCTTAGACGGTGTAGGGAACTACCTAAAAGGCATTGTGAAGATTGATTCCTCTCCTTCTGCTGACGTGGCAGCTGACTTAAGCAGAAGCGGTGCAGAGATACTCATAGATCTCTTGCCGAGCGGTGCAGTGAAAGCATCACAGTGGTATGCTGAACAAGCAATGAAAGCTGGATGCGCCTTTGTCAATGCCACCCCAGTCAGCTTGGCTAGTGATCCCTCATGGTCTGAAAGATTCAGGAAAGCAGGACTACCAATTGTAGGCGACGATTTGATGGATCAAGTAGGAGCCACAGCTCTGCATAAGACCTTGATTCGCCTACTCTCTGAAGCAGGCGTTCGCATATCAAAGACTTACCAGCTTGACGTTGGCGGCGGCGCAGAGTCGTTGAATACACTGGAAAGAAGCCGGGACACCAAAAGGATCGTCAAGACAACTACAGTGAAATCAGTCTTGCCCTATGAGGCTGAAGTGGTGGCGGGAACTACGGACTATGTAGACTTTCTACAGAACAGAAGAGACAGTTACATGTGGTTAAGCGGTTTCTATTTTGGAAGAACACCTCTGGAGATCGAACTGCGACTCAGCACAGTTGACGGTCCAAACGCTGGTTCAGTTCTACTCGACGTTGTAAGAGCTGTGAAGGTGGCCCTTGAAAATGGAGACAAGGGCGCTCTTGATGGTCTGTCAGCCTACGCCTTCAAACGTCCACCAAAAATGCGACCATTCGAAGAGGCAGCACGACTCTTGGAGGATTTCTTAAAGCAAAGATCTCTTACATCGGTTACTATCTGAGTTTCCATGCTATGTCTACTTGGCCCCCTAATCATGAATCAAAGTGCAGAATACGGTTTTGCACGTGAACAGATCAAGTCATAATCGTATTCATCGTTCACGTTTTCCTTGGATGAAATCTTCGACCCATTCTTTTGCGAGATCATCGGGGACCTGTACTGGTGGATGCTTAAAAGCGTATGACGATATGCTGATTAGCGGACCAGCGATTCCTCTATCTTGAGCCAGCTTCACTGCCCTTATGACGTCTATTGTTACCCCCGCGCTGTTAGGAGAGTCCTCCACTTCCAGTTTGGCTCTGACTGTGATTGGCTGATCTCCGAACTTCCTTCCCTGAATGTATAGATAGCAGATCTTGTTATCGCCGAGAAATGGAACATAGTCAGAAGGGCCTATACGCGTCGGGACCTCATAGGGAACAAGACTGGTGACAGCTTCGGTTTTGCTGATTCGCTTGGACTTAAGTCTCTCTTCCATAGTCATGTTCAGGAAATCCGTGTTCCCACCGAGATTGAGCTGATAAGTTTCCTCAATCTTAATGCCACGATCAACACATAGATTCACTAGGTTGCGGTGCAGGATTGTAGCGCCCAGCTGGCTCTTTATGTCGTCTCCTGCTACAGGCAAACCTTTCTTCTCGAAATCTTCAGCCCATTCCGTGTTAGAAGCGATGAATTCCGGGATGCAATTGACGAAGGCGCACTTCGCCTCAAGACAAGCCTTAGCATAGCTTACGGTCGCATCGTGGCTTCCTACTGGTAGAAAATTCACCAACATGTCTGCTTCTGCATCCTCAAGCACTTGAGCCACTTCAGAGTCCAGCATTTTCTCGTCTTTATGGGTGCAGAATGGCTCTTTCATGTGCGGTGCTACACCATCTAGAACGGGTCCTGCAACCACTTCAACTCCTAACGTGGGAACTTCGGCAAATCTAGCACAAACATTGGGTTCAATCCATATTGCCTCAGCTAAATCCTTACCGATCTTTCTTCGATTGACTTCGAAAGCTGCCACGAACTCAATGTCCCTGACATGATATCCTCCGAAATTCACATGCATCAAACCTGGCACTGCTGTATCATCACTGGCGTTCTTGTAGAATTCAACACCTTGAATCAAGGCAGACGCACAGTTTCCAACGCCTGCAATCGCAACCTTGATTGCCATAGTCTTCCCTTCGACAACATTAACACCTTTTGTATATAAAACTGAACCAGCTTTTTCTAGGCATCGAAGATTGCCATAGGTAGGTTACTGCAAGAGTTCAGTTATAGCAAACCTGCCGCTGAAAGATTCCTGTGGCGAGTTGATACTATCCTATGGCGAGAATGCCCTCAAGAATATTCTCTTCTTCCACTTCCAACTCTTTCGCCAGCCAGAACTTAAGCAATTTCGAGTTTTTCGGTAGATCTCCGCTGTAGGTTATCACACGCCCGTTTTTCAACGCATCTGCTTGGAAGCCCTTCTCAGTCTCTCTGAAAAGGAAAGATACAGTGTCAGCAGCTTTTGCCAAAGCTTTGAAGTCTTCCCACTGTCTGCATCGAACTATTACTGGTGGACCTCTCAAGCTGCTTGCTCTGGCCGGTGTGGAAGGCCGTGGACGGGGAGAAGAGGAGAGAGTATCAGCCAATCCTGTAATGTCGTTTTGAAGGGTGGAGAGGCGTCCTTCAACTTTTTCCATCTTATCCGCCATCTCATCTGTCTTACCTAAGGAAGACGTTATGGTGCTTAATTCTCCGATGAGACGGTCTAAGTCCTTCTCGTGTTCTCTGAGGACGTTTATTATGAAGTCTAGTGCTTCTAAAGCTTCGTCTTTTGAAGGAGATTTTTTCACCATTGGATTCGGATTTCTCCCCGCGATGTCTTCGAATTATCTATTGTGTACATTGCAGATAAACGTAGTGCATTGGAAAACAGTATCCATATGAATAGCCAGCTATCCGTATTGTGAATATAAAGTTCAGTTGACTTGTATCGTTTGCAAAGTGAGCTCTAAAAATCAAACTGCGCAGATGTAACTACATCATTTGGTGAAGAATCTTTTATAAATCATAAGAAGCAATTCCGTAATATCGTGGAGAGATGGTATGACTGGCATTTTCAAGGATGAGACCCAACGCAAACATAAAGGTCAATGTATTGACTGTGGAGAAGTCTTGGAGCTGTACATGCTGGATCTGAAACAAGGAAGACGTATCTTACAGTGTACTCAGTGTGGGCTATACCATTTTTACAAGAAGGACTTGCTAGGGAAGTGGAGATTGGTGAAGGCAGCAAAAGTACCGGATCTCTGGAGGCAATTGTCATAGCTAGACTGAATTGGCATCAAACCACAGTTTGGAAGAAAACATAGATCAATATCAATATTACTCCTCCGAATTGTGAAACTCCGCCCTTAACTAGGTATCGCCACAAGACAAGGTTTGTTGCTAACACGAAGAGCAAAATCTCCGCAAAAGCGGCAACATCGACTGCAAAAGGGGACACAAGTAAGACGAAGCCCAACACTAGGGTTATTGTTGTGAGATTTGCTCCAATCGCGTCTCCCAACGCAAGATGCACTCTTCCTCTTCTTACTGCAGTCAGCCCGAAGGCAAGTTCAGGCAGTGATGTGCCTATTGCAACGATTCTTGCGCCAAGCAGAACAGGCAGAATCTCAAGGGAGTAAGCGATTTCCGATGCTGAATATACAGTTAAGCGAGAAGCCGCAACTACGATAGCAGCACCAAAAAGGATCGAGAAAACCGTCTTCCTTCGAATCCTCCCTCTTGGAGAACGCTCGACAAGATCAGCCAAAGCTGGGCTCTTCTTTTTAGCCATTTCGTACAAGCTGAAGCCGAAAATAGCCAAAAGAACAACACCAACAAGTTGACTTCCCAACATAGGAACCACCACAGTGACCCGCGAGACAATTAAAAGAAGAGGAATAATTGATGCTAGAAACAAGATATCAACCAACTCAACCAAAAGATCGGTGCAACAGGCCTTTAGAGAGCCTATGACGGCTAGCACGCCTATTGCGATACCTATGTTGAAGATGTGTGACCCAAGCACATCACCTATAGATATTCCAGGTGTGCCCTGTAACACAGCGAAAACCGCTACTGTCATCTCAGGCAAAGTGGTCATAACGGATAAAATCACGAAGCCTGCTGATGCTTCACTTAGACCGGTGACTTCAATCGCTTCTTCAATCGACTGTATCGTGATGTGGCTTGCCCAAGCTAAAGCTATCAATGATGAGATGAGAATCAACACCTGAATAACAATCGACTCAATCATTATATTCCCCCTTACTTGCCAAATGCTCTCAGGTATATGTATGACGCAAAAAGAGTTTTGTCTCGTTTCGTTTCAACATATCCTTGGAACCGGGTCACCAATTGGCATCGGCAGAATCCGTTTACCTCCGACGAGAGTCTTCAATGCTACAAGATCAAGCGAGTTCGAAGCTTCACCTATCACCTCTGCATCTCTTCCCTCTGAAGTGTTTTTCATGGCTTTCAAAACGTCTTCTGCCATCTCTCTAATGACTCCCAGAATTATTTTTCCTTCATTACCCACCTCTAACGGATCAACTCCTAACATTTCAGATGCAACCTTCACGTCTTCCCTGATTGGTATCTTATCCTCATGCACTAGAATCCCAACCTTCGATTTTTCACTCCACTCATTCAGAGCATTTGCTAATCCGCCTCTAGTCGGGTCTTTCATAGACACTATTCCGCCGATTTCCATTGCCTTAGTAATCATATGATTCAACGGCTTAACGTCCGATTTGATGCTGCTTCCGAAAGCAACTCCCTCCTGCGCGGAGAGTACAGCTAAACCGTGATCTCCGACAGTTCCTGATAAGATTATTTGGTCGCCTGCTTTGAGATTTCTGTCCAGAATCCATCGAGAGTCGAAACTACTTCTGTATTTCCTAACCATTGCCAAATTGTGATCCAAAGCTTTGCTTCTGCAGCCAATGCCGCTAACGTTGACGACTAATCCGCCAAGCTTCCCTTTCTCCACTACTTTGGTGTCTCCCGTCACTACAAAGACTCCAGCCTGTTCACAGACAGCTTTCATACTAGACAAAACCTGCTTCAATTCTCTGAAGGGCAGCCCTTCCTCGAGCACAAAACCGCAAGCTAAGGCCAACGGCTCTGCTCCCAAGACTGCTATGTCATTCACTGTACCAGAAATGGCCAACTTGCCAATATCTCCGCCTGGAAAGAAAACTGGTCGAACAGCGTGGGAGTCACTCTTGAAAACGATTCCATTCACCACAGCTGCATCGTCCAAAACCTCTAAGCCAACTTCTGCCTTGAAGCCACCAAGATAGGGCAAAACATATTCTTCGATTAGTTTCGCCATCACTACGCCGCCAGCACCATGAGTCATCGTAACCTGTTCACTCTCTACCATTTGAAATCTCCACAAACCCAATGTGCAACAATCACATAAACTCATCGACGTGCATAACTTCATTCACTCAGTGAGAGTGGCTAAACAACGCTCCGAGATTGACAAGTAACTGTCAAAAACCTGGGGAAACGTGTAATTCCATCAGAGCAGAAGAAGCCATGTACGACACAGTAAGCCTTATATCACATGATTCCACCGTACAATTATTTGGCCAATGTTCACTGGCCAAAAAATCAGATGCAGCCTTTAATCGAATGATTGGAAGGCGAAGAGGGAGTGAGCCGTAACAGAAGGATTCAGCTCACAATGAACATCACATAGTAGACAGAGATTGCCAACAAACCTACACCAAACAAACACCTATTCACCTACACGCCAAGAAAGCCGGACATGCCACGCCGTCTGGTGAATGGCCAGGCTTGAGCGCTGAAGAAGGGCGCGGCAAGCAGCGAAACGCCTCGGGTAAGCGCACGCAGCTGTAGAACCGAGGATGCCCAAATGAGACTTCTCATTACGGCTCCTTTGGGAACCGTGAAACTCCAGCATGGAGAAGGAACCCTCTGAACTGAAGCATCATAGTAGGAGGAGGAAAAGAAACTAACCAGGATTTCCTTAGTAGCGGCGAGCGAAACGGAAAAAGTCCAAACTGAATCTTGTGAGGAAACTCACGAGAAATGTGGGGTTAAGGGCCCAGCTATATCTTCACCTGCGAAGCTGAAGTGGTCTGGAACGACCTGCCAGAGAGGGTGAAAGCCCCGTAAGTACAAGCTGGAAAGAAAAAGGCTGGAGTCCCAGAGTACCATACCCTGACTTGGGTGTGGGAATTGGGAGCCATCAACTTCCAAGACTAAATACGTCTCAAGACCGATAGCGCACTAGTACGGTGACAGAAAGTTGAAAAGCATCCCGGAAGGGAGCTGAAAAGAGTCTGAAACCAGACGGTTAAGGACGTATGCAGCCCGGAAGGACAGATCCCATTCGAAGGAAACTGTAGTAATGCAGTAGTACGAGAATGGGGGACTAGGGTTGCATGCTCCGTCTAGAAACACGGGCCGGGGAGTTCATAGTTATGGCAAGCTTAAGGGTGAGAAACCTGAATGCGAAGGGAAACCGACAGGTGCACAACCAGTTTGACTGGTGAGGTGCGGCGTCTGAAAGGGCGCGAAGTCATAGCTTTGAGACTAGAAACCAGGCGATCTAGCCCTGGGCAGGGTGAAGCCAGGCGAAAGCCTGGTGGAGGCCCGAAAAGGTGCTAACGTGCAATTTGCTCTTCTGACCTGGGGCTAGGGGCGAAAGACCAATCTAGCCTGGTGATAGCTAGTTCCCTCCGAAGTGGGTCGTAGCCCAGTCTTGAGTGAGGCAGCCGACAGGGTAGAGCACTGATTAGGAAGTGAGGGGCCGAAAGGTCCCGCTTCGTTTTCAAACTCCGAATCTATCGGCGCCGTAGATCTCGGGAAACGGGTTCTGGTGGGGTAAGCCCCCAAGGCCGAAAGGGGAACAACCCAGACTAAGGTTAAGGTCCCTAAATGCTGGCTAAGTGTTAAACTGAAAGGCGTCATCAGCCTAAGACAGCGGGGAGGTAGGCTCAGAAGCAGCCATCCT
>CP070683.1:1520583-1544163 GCA_020352645.1 Candidatus Bathyarchaeota archaeon
GTGCAACCACAAAATTTAGAGCTTTACCCGCCAACTACCACTGTGTTTGACATGAAGGAGTACGATCTGATATCAATAGGTTCAGGCTCAGCCATGAACATTGTAAGTGTTATGGTTCAAGAGAATCCACAAATCAAAGTGGCGGTCATAGACAAGGACGAACCTGGGGGAATTTGCTTAACCCGAGGTTGTATTCCATCAAAGATGCTCCTTTACCCCGCGGAGTTGGTAAGAACAATTGAGAGGTCACTGGAGTTTGGAATAAACGCTGACATCAAGAAGATCAATTTTAGAGACGTTATGGAAAGAATGAGGACCATTATCCATAAAGACATAAACATGATACGCCATGGACTTTCCCAGTCAAAAAACATAGATTACTACCCGGCTGTTGCCGAATTCGTAAGTTCCTACACGCTTAAGGTTGGCAATGAAACAATCACGTCAAAGATGATTTTCCTGTGCACAGGAACAAAGCCTATAATACCTCCGATAAAAGGGCTGGAGGAAGTGGAGTATCTTACCAGCGATACAGTTCTCGAGATGAACCGACTACCTGAAAGCATAGCAATAGTGGGTGGGGGATACATAGCCGCAGAATACGGTCACTTCTTTTCAGCAATGGGATCGAAGGTCATCATAATCGGCAGAAATCCACAATTTCTCAAACAAGAAGAACCGGAAGTTTCAGCGCTGGCTAAGAGAGAGTTAGAAAAGCACATGACTATTCTTACCAACCACGAGGTCCGTAAGGTAGAAAAAGCTCCGATTGGTAAGAAGAGGCTTATTGCCGTTAACAGAGGGAATGGAGAAGAAACAGCAACAACAGCCGACGAAATATTAGTAGCGACTGGAAGAGGCCCGAATACAGACATTCTTCACCCCGAGAAAGCGGGAATAGAAACTGACAAGAAGGGATGGATTGTCGTTGACGAATATCTTGAGACGTCACAACCCAACATATGGGCCTTCGGAGATGCGAACGGCAGACACCTCTTCAAGCACGCGGCAAACTACGAATCAACAGTGGTCTACTATAACGCCGTACTGAAGAAGAAGATAGAGGCGGACTACCACGCGATCCCCCACGCTGTTTTCACGTATCCCGAGATTGGAGGTGTCGGGCTTGGACAGAAGGAAGCAATTGAGAAATACGGAGAGGAAAAGGTGCTAGTTGGGATGTATCGATACGAGAATACAGCAAAGGGAGAAGCTATGGGTGTAAAAGATTACTTTGTCAAAGTAATCGTTGAGAAAGAAAACATGAAGATCTTAGGGGCACACATCATTGGACCACATGCCTCTGTTCTCATACAAGAGATAGTAAACCTGATGTACACCGCTGAACAAAGTGCAAGGCCGATAACTCATGGTATGCATATTCATCCTGCTCTGAACGAGGTAGTGGAAAGGGCCTTCAGGTCTCTTGTGCCTCCAGAGGAGTACCACCACCACATCGCGCTGCACTAAGCATTTCCGCGCACGTCACTGGCTTAGTAGGTCTCGACTCCACCGTAGCATCTAATCTTATGGGCTACTCGAGTGTAGACTTCTGTCGGGATCTTCAAGCCTCCCAAACACCTAAGCTGGTCTATGACTGCGTCAAAGAGCTCTGGATCAACATCTTCTTTAACTGTCAGGCTGGCGTAGCTTTTCACACGCACTTTTTTCCCTTGGCCGTACCATGAGTCGAGAAGTTGTTTGTTTATCAGTGTCACGCCACTTTCAACGATTACTTCTTGCGCATCCACGGCTCCAAATGGCTGCGAACGGTAGTAATCTGCATTTGAAGCCCCTCTGGCAATCGTTCGTAACGTGTCTGTGATCCGCGGGATGAGCATGAGTTCGATGGCTCGTGACAACGATTCATAAGTGAGCGTGTACTCTCTTCCAATGTAGTCAACAAGACCCACTGTGTGCAGTTCGTCAAGGTATTTGCGTGCGGTGTTTGGTGAGATGTCGAACTTGCTTGCGATATCGGTTGTAGTAGATCTATAGTTCTCTTCGAGGTATAGGAAGATATCTTGGTGGAGTCTATCTAGACCCAACGCAAATAGGACCCAGCGTTTCGCATTCTCAGTATGCTCCTCTTCTGAGACATCCTGTAAGGGCCTTAACCTGCGAACTGTCCATTCTGCGAGTACTTCAAAATCCGCTGGTCTATCCTCTCTTTCTTCTTCTTCCGGTTTTCCCTTTCTTGTTTCACTCATTTTTGTCACCTTTAACTATTATTGAGTGAGCCTGCACATCTGCGCCTTTACTGTTTTTATTTCCTACTATCACTTTCTCTCCGCTCTCTGAGATGATCACTAGATGTTGAGGACTGTAACCATAGTTTGACACTGGTCCTTCCACCTCAATCGTCTCGCTATTGAAGCTATGCACTCCAATAGCTCGCGCTATCGGCGCTCTTCCTAATCGAGCGATTTCCTTGCACGCGGCAATGGCACTTCCAACATCGCTGAATGATCTTCCCCTCATCTTCTGGTAATACCCGGAGTCTGAACGGGATCTTGATTCCGCTTTAGCTATACTTCGCAGATTTTCTGTGATTCTGGGAATCAACCGCTTCACAATCGATGATGACACCGAATCCCTAACGAAGTAGGCTTTGCCAATATGATCGATGAGCCCCAAAGAATAAAGTTGATCAACGTGATCCTGCGTTTCATCAACGGTGCACTGGAAATGTTCTTTTAGATCCTCTATAGTTGCTGCATCCGAATCTTCAATATATCCGAATACATCTCTTGTTGTCCCTTCGACACCGATAGAGGAAAGAACCCATTCTTGGATGCGCTGGTTGTAAGTTGCTTTCGGTTCTTTGGGTGGTTCTGGAATACGTCTCACTTTCCATTCGACGAAGAACTCGTATTGTGGTTCAGGTTCCTTCAATGATTTCAACTCACACTTCAATGCTTTTAAATAACCTATTAGTAAGTTTAAGTATTTAATCGTTGCGCAGAATTGGAACGTGAAAGGAAAGACCTGGCACATGACCGACTTCTGCTTTGTTTGCTAACGCTCCCTCGTGGCTATTGTCTCTCCAAATGATTCGAATTTCGCTTCCTCTTTTGCCCATTCCAGACCCATGGCTATTCTGTCAACGGGAGATCTTCCCGATGTAAGAACGCCAACGTATTCCGTCAAACTGCTTAGGAGAAGGTCCAGATACAACATTGAACGCGATTTCACTTTCATTACGAGTGTATTCCACTTCGTTATTGACGAATCCATACGTACAGATTCCTTTCGCCTGAACCTGTCATTCCGGGATCGTAATAGAGGAAAGAAGCAGCCTTGGGTACAGGCTTCCCTGCATTCTAAGCCTCGTGTTTTCCTGTGATGAACTTTCCTCCAAGCTCTTCAGAAAACACATGAATGCTTTCAATGATCCCTTCCTCTCCAAACTCATTCTCGGTCCTTCCCTTCCAAACTTCCAAACTTCCAAACGCCTATCAGAAATCTCCATTTATTTAAAGGGAAACTCAACGTTGAACACCATAATAGAGAAAGAGCATAGCCAGCACGCGTAAAAGCCTGTCGTCAATACGGCTGTCTAAGCAGAACACCCTCTAGAGTTTCTCTAAAAAGGATTAAATCTCTCGGGATGTCAGCGTGATATGAGGTTGGTTTGATGGATAGAAGAGCACGGCAGGTAAGTCGAGCTGTTTCTCGCAGACTAGTAGAGCAAGGAGCGAAAGCGGTGGTTCTTTTCGGTAGCTGGGTGCGAGGCGACGCTTATGCAGAATCAGATCTCGACATCCATGCCGTAGGCAAAGGGGCCCATTACGCCCTTCAGCGATGTGAGGGATTCTTAGTCTCAATATCTTGGTCGACCTTCAACCAACACCGCAAAGCATTCAAGGATCCCAGTCAAGTTGGGGGCATAATTCCGGCGTGGAGAAATGCGCTAGTAATCCATGACCCACGGGGAATTGCGGAAATCCTCAAGCGAGACGCCCAAAGGTGGCAATGGAAATCATTGAGTAGGAGAGCAGATAACTGGGTTGCTGAAGAGATCACTGGTTGGGCTGAAGAGGTCCACAGACTAGTGGGTAACCTGCAGAAAGGGCATAGAAACGTTGCAGCAATTCAGCGATCTGTCTTAGCGATCAAGATGGCGCCGATACTTGCAGTACACCACCGAATCTTCTACGATACGGAAAACCACTTGTGGAACTTAGTCTCCAAAAGAATGGGAGGTAAATGGGCAGAATTACAGAGCGCCGCCTTAGGGACAGGCAACCAGAGCTTCGAAGATACATGTGATGCAGCGCTTCAACTGTATGCTGCTGCAGCTCAAGACGTTAGACACTTGCTCAACGAACGACAGCATCAGGTGGTCGTCCACGCCTGCAAAATAGCAGGACATTCAATATCGGAAGAGAATTCCACATCTCTCTAGAGTTGCCTAACAAGGCATGGAACCATAAGAAAGGGCTCAAGTGTGAGAACAAAGCCGCCTGTCAGATTCGAATCCTGCCTCCTACGCATTATCGAACACACTTCCAAAATTGTGCAAAGATCTTGTGCGCCTTTGAAAGATCAGCTGCAATCTCTTCGTGCTCAAGTTTTCTATGAAGGGCTGACAGGCTAGACCTTACCTACCGGCGCTAGGTAAACTGTGAATTCATCTGTCCCGTCAACTCCTATCAGCGAATCTATAGCTTTCTGATCGTATGCTGCAATCGCACAGGTACCAGCTCTGATCGCTTCGCATGCAAGGTATAGATTCTGGCATATGTGGCCTGCTTCTATCAAAATGTCCTTATAAGCTATCACACTATAGCGCCACTCGGTGCGGTAGGGAATCGCAGCCCACACGAAGACGACTGCAGACTCTCCTATGAAGGCCTGACCCCGACATGCTTTTGATATCTTGTCAGAAAGCAATCCACCTCTGTCTACCACGAGGAGCTTGTGTTCAATAGCGAGATACCTATATACACCTGGCTCAAGGTCTTCCACTCGGTTCACAATCAGATACGTTTCAAAAGGATGCCGGGCGCCACCTGAAGGTACAACACGTTTTGATCGCACCCCGTCTTCATCCACATGTTTGACGCGCTGCGTTGCGTACAACAGGAACGAAAGCTCTTCAAGCTTCAAAGCCTTTGAGGAGTACTTTCGCCGACTTCTCCGTTGAACTATCGCCTTGGCTAACGGGATTTTTCCGAGGTCCGCACAATTTGGGCTGCCCAACCCAACTAAGACGCCGTCTTCTGGATAGGGCTTCTCCAATGGAGGGGGAGGGATACCTTTGATCTGATGGGGTGCCCATTCATCACGTTCAACGTTCTCCTCAGATTTTAGCATCATTCTTCTTTCTCGAATCATTTCGTCATAGGATTTTACGTTCATGTGAAGTCCCAGCGAGAAACAATACGGCCTGCGAGTTTAAAGAGGGTTTCCATTAATTGTGGAACGAAGCGGCTTCCAAAAGTCTTTTCACCTCAAATAGGATTCTGGCTTCATCCTACATCGAAATGGGGTGAAACTATGGAGAAATGTATTGATGTAGTACAGATACGCACCAATGTTTATAAGGCGTCACGAGCCATCATAAGTTTCGTAAATCTTAATATAGAGCACAGCGGGACGAGTGTATGAATAGAAAACCCATGAAGAAAAAACGCAGCACAAAGTGTGACAGAGCAGAAGCACGAATCTTAAGAAGAGTGGGAGATAAGGAAGCTTTCTATTTCTACTCAGCTTTCGGAGAACCAACGGGGGAAAGAGCTTCAAGTCTTCTCGACTTCGCAGGGAAGATAAGAACTGTAAAGCTGGAGAGCTTAAGATTTCACCTTCAGAGAAGAGACTTCCAAAACTGGATTGAGAAGACTATCGGTGACTCTGAACTCGCCAGAAGAATACGAAGAGTACGTCCTTCCAGCGATGAGAAGATGAGAAAAAAAATACACGCTGTCATAGAAAATCACATCAAAGAATTGCTGCCAGAAGCATCGATCTCCATATCAACAGCTGAAGATTGGGCTATCGTTACCTCAACATGAAGCGCATACATCGGTTATAGTCTACTCAACATGAACAGGCGCATCGATCACTCTCTTCAGGCTCACTCCTGAAAACTCACTCATCAACAGATATTGTTAGGTAATTCCTCACACGCTTTCTCAATCCTCTTCTTCAAAGGGAAGCCCTGATGTATAATTGCCTTGGGCTGCCGATTGACTGCGCAACGTTCTGCTATCTCGAACGCTTCTCTTTGCGCCTCTTCCTTCTTTCTTCTCTCTCTTTCTTCGTCATCGGTTTCTTCTTAGAGCCCTTTCCCATACCCAATTCTTGATCACAAGTGGAAATATGCACAACTTAGAATAAACCTTTGGTTAAAGTTCTAATTGCGAGCATCCAAGTGAACACGGCGAGGCATGCTTACGAAGCATGTGAAGAACGCTTGCGAAACTCATCACCTGCACAAATGAAGAGCTGACGCGCCTTCGTGGCAGGACTCTTGAAAAGGGGAACACACAATTGAGGAAAAAAAATAAGAATCAAATCGAGGAAACTAAGGACGTGAGTGAAAAGTGGATCTTACTTTGCTTGTTAGCTTAACTCCCATTATTCTAGTGTTAGGTGGAGTTGCAGCAGTTTCGTGGCTGTTCGCCAGACTTGCAGAACCTGCTCCCGTTGTTGGGACTCCTGCAAGTGGCACGCTGAAGATATTGGATGCTCTGGGGTTTCTTGTTGGTATTTTGTTGTTGGCAACCGGCGCAGGAGTATGGTCAGCACAGGCTTGGGATCCTGGTACTAGATATCTGCTCATTGTCACAGGCTTGGCCTTAGTCTTGAAGCTTCTAAGGGACATCCCATGGGCTGCTTTCGGTGGTCTGGTGATAGGCATCTTATGCGTCGCTTTTGTCTACCTCTACTTCCCACTCCCAGAAACTGTCTTCAATGCTTCGTCCCTTTGGATATATTTGGCAATATTTCTTATTCCCGCTCTCTTTGCATATCTTGCTTTCAAGTTTGCAGAAGATCTGATGAAGCTGCTTGGAGGAATCCTCGCGTCGCGTCCAGTAGCAACGATTTTAGGGTTGACCTGTATCATTCAAGGAATACTGCTGCTTCTTGATCAAAGCTTGTTCACAATAATGTTCTCCTAAAGCCTGTCTAAAGACGAACGGCTGAAACGGGTTGCTAGGAAAACTTTGAGCTGGAGACTTAGGCAGACAGGTTTAAATACATCATTATCTCAACAGACAGAGCATGCGAGGATTAGTATTCGGTGAGAAAACTAGTTTTTCGTTGAGTGTTGCATGGAGGTGTAAGTCGATTGTCATATAGAGAAAGACGAGAAATGCATAAGGCTGTATGCGCAGAGTGCGGTCAGGAATGTGAAGTTCCATTCAAGCCTGATGGAACCAGACCCGTGTACTGCCGGGAATGCTATTCAAAACGAAGACCACCAAGAAGATATTAAGTCTAACAGCTTAATCATCAGTTCCAATTTACACATTTTCTTTTTTTTCCTATCAGCATGAGTGACATGCATGGAGCGTTTTTTGCCGCACCCTGCGGCAGCAGTGCCTTTGTCATGATTATTATTGCTTGCTTTCTCTCGGAATCAAGTGATTGCCATGAAAGTGGCTGCGGGCAAAGCTTTAAAGGCTGAATTATGGTGGCACAAAGTCATAGTGAGAGCATGTCCAACAAGCCAGTGAACAACAAGGATTTTCTGAAAAGCCTGATTAGGAAACTGCATGATGGAGCAGACGTAGAAGAAATAAAGGAAGAGTTTAGGAATGTGCTGAAAGACGTCTCTCCAGCCATAATTTCCCAAGCTGAAGAAGAACTAATCGCAGAAGGAATGCCCAGGGGAGAAATCAGAAGGTTATGTGATATACACCTCGCTATCTTCAAGGAATCAATGGAGAAGGAAAAGACCATAGCACCTTCTGGACACCCAATTCACACACTTATGGAAGAACATAAGATCTTGTTGAGATTCTCCACCGAACTAGTTGAATTTTCAAGAAAGATCAAAGGCGCACGTTCTACTGCGATGTCTGAAGACGAAGAACAGCTCAATCACATAATCAAGCATCTCAAGGAGTCAGAAAGCCACTATCTAAGGGAAGAAAACGTCTTGTTCCCCTATCTCGAAAAGCATGGGATTACACAGCCGCCAGCGGTGATGTGGACAGAGCACGACAACATAAGAAAGATAGAGAAAGACCTCTATAAGACAGTTGACACTGGCAAAGGTGGAGCTGCGCTTCAAAACCTTGCAGAACAGCTGGAAAACATCTCACTGATTCTATCTGAAACATTGTCAAACCATTTCTACAAGGAGAACCATATTCTCTTTCAAGCCGCTCTGGAAGTGATAGAAACAGCTGAGTGGACCGAAATTAGGAAGCAGTTTGATGAAGTTGGATACTGCTGCTTCACTCCGGAGTCTGCAGGAGCCCCCGAAAGTAAAAAAGTGAGAACACATATTTCAGAAGGTAAGGCGGAAGACACCGTGCAGTTTGAAACAGGATCATTCTCAGAAGCTGAATTGACGGCAGTTCTAAACACTTTACCTGTGGATATAACTTTCATAGACAAGAATGACGTAGTCAGATACTTCAGCCAAGGAAAAGAGAGAATATTCGTTAGAACGAAAGCAATCATAGGACGAAAAGTTCAGCAGTGCCACCCACAAAAAAGTGTTCACAAGGTAAACCAGATTTTGGATGCGTTCAAGAGAGGTGGCAAAGACCCAGCGGATTTCTGGATAAATCTCGAGGGCAGACTGATCTACATCCGATATTTCCCAGTTAGGAATGAGAAAAGAGAATATTTAGGTTGCTTAGAAGTCACTCAGGACATAACCGAGATCAAGGAAATCGAAGGAGAAAAACGCTTACTCGACTGGCACTAGACATCAGTCCGATTTGTTCTTCTGATTGAGGATTGAGCAGCTGATTTGAGAAATAACAAGAAACTGGCTTTGAAGCTTGTCTTCATCTACAGTGGAGAATTCGCGGAGCGAGTGATCAGGAATCTGATAAATGATATTAGCTTCTGCAAATCTTGCAGCCTTCTATGTGATCAGTGCAAATACAGTGTTTATAGCTATGTTGGCAGCGTAAGAGCAGCAATACAATTGGCCCCTCTACATGAGCTTCCAGCTTTCATCGACAATCCTGAGCAATATCTACCAGAAAAAATTCCACGTGCGGACTTGTGCATTTCATCAGGAATACACAAAGACCTGCTGCTTGATCTACCATCCAGAATCCACAAGGCTGGCATAAAGGGAATGATTGTACCAATAGAGGATTTCATTGAAGTACCGGCTGGATTGAGAAAGCAAATGACGAGTGCGTGCGAGGATCTAGGTCTAGAGTGCGCCTTTCCTAAACCATTCTGCTCACTGACACCATCTGAGGAAACTCCAGCGATTTCAAGACTTGTAACTGAGTTGAGAATTGGCAGGCCTAAACTTAGAATCTCTCTTGAAAGAAGACATGGACGTGAAATCATAGAGTCAACTACAGTTGACAGAAGCGCTCCATGTGGCTCCACCTGGTACGTAGCAAGGAAACTTATCGGGGTGGATACGAAAGAAGACGTCTTGTATGATGCCATTGCTAAAGCTCATCACAGCTATCCTTGCACTGCAACAATGGCTGTCGATCCAGAGCTGAAGGAGCCAATTCTTCACATCGGAGGATTCACAATTAGAGAGGAAGTTCTTGAGGCACTACGAATCTCCACGTGATGAAAAACATTAAGTCAGGTTGTCCAACGTTTCCTGCAAGCTCCAGATGAATCTTGTGTGGGCATATTCATGCTCCCATAGGTTTAAATAGTCAATGGGTAAACTGGTAAAACAAGCGAGAATTAGAATTCCAAGAGAATGCTAGTTTTTCGTCAATATCAAAATGGAGGTGTAGTGCGGTGTCATATAGGGAAACACGCGAGATGCATAAAGCAACTTGTGCTGATTGCGGTCAAGAATGCGAAGTTCCATTCGAGCCTGATCCAAGTAGGCCAGTCTATTGTCGAGATTGTTATCGTAAGCGGAGACCTCAAAGAAGATCTAGAAGATATTAAGCTCACATGCTAAATTCCACGTTCTAGTCTCTTTTTCTTTTTCTTCTTTCTTTTCCTTTTCCTGTTTCTGCACTTTTCATATTCGACCACTTTTCACCTGATCCCAGGCAGTGTGGGAAAGGTTTAGCTGTGTCACAATCAGAGTAATGGGAGGTGAATGCTAATATGAAGACAGTTGTGTTTCATGGCAGTCCACGGAAAGATGGGAATTCGGACACTCTTGCTAAATCCTTTGTTGATGGATTGAGAGCTAATGGAAATGGTGAGATCAAGGAGTTCTACGCAAATGATCTGTGTATCAAACCATGTCAGATGTGTGAATCGTGCAGTAAACCCGAGCGGGTTAAGCTTGCCCCAAACAACTGCGTAATCAGGGATGATATGGAGGAGATCTATCCTGCGTTTGCGGAGGCAGATGTTGTAGTCTTCGCGACGCCTATAATCTGGGGCTACATGACAGCTCAGTTAAAGGCGATATTAGACAGGATGGAAGCAATCGCCTCAAACAGATATTTCGGGGGCAAAGCATTTGTTGTGATAATCACTTGCTGGCATCATTACCAGACTCTAGTCGCCTTTTTCAAGCGTGCAATAGCTGATTACTACGATGATGTCAAGCTACACACAATAATATACTGCTCTCTAGACCCGACTAGCAAGAAGGACGTACATGTTTCAAACTGCAAACAAAAGTTGGAAGAAGCGTACAATCTCGGGAGGAATCTGGGAAATCCAAACTTTTCTGCAGCTTCACAGCAAGAGAATTAGTGCATAAGGAGAGCTGAGTCTACTAGCGGACGTTGCCTACATTGATTTCCTGTTCCGGCAATGGTCGAGCCTATAGGAGCGGGCGATAGTTTTCTTCACGACGAAGGAACAATCCATGTTAATTGATAGCCATACTCACCTTCAATGGGCAAGCTTTGACAGAGACAGAAAGGCTGTCATAAAACGTGCCATGAAGGCTGGCGTGCAGAAGATTGTGACAGTAGGCTTTAATTTGAAGGGTAGCAGGAAAGCTGTTAAGTTGGCTCAGGAAAACCCCGGCGTTTGTGCCACTGTCGGCATCCATCCTCACAGTGCAAAGGAATTGACAGAAGACGCCTTGCAAGAGTTGAAACAGCTTTCAACGGATCGTAGTGTAGTAGCTATTGGTGAAATCGGGCTGGATTACTATCGGTATCTCTCGCCAAGGCATATTCAGAAACAGGCATTCACAAGACAACTTACCCTAGCGGAAGAGCTGGATCTTCCTGTAGTGGTACATGACAGAGACGCGCATGCAGATGTGCTTGAAATTTTGTCAATGCATAGACCGAGAAGAAAGGGTGTGATGCACTGTTTCTCAGGAAGCAGAGAAACTGCTATGAAGGCGATCTCGCTCAACTTTTACATCAGTTTTGCTGGAACAATCACGTTTCCAAGCGCTAGTCAACTGCAGGATGTTGTCAGATGGATAGATCTGCGTAAGGTCCTTGTCGAAACAGATTGTCCGTGGCTTACACCACAAGAGTTCAGAGGAAAACGAAACGAGCCTGCATATCTTCCATTCATAGCAAATAAGCTTGGAATCCTCAGAGGTATACCTCTGGGTGAAATCGCCGAGATTACCACACAGAACGCCTCAGATGTCTTGCTGCATTAACTAGGCTGATGGTGAACTCATCTTGTCATTGACCAAGTCCAAATGTGGCGAACATTGGTCTCGATGCCTGTGATTCTGCCCCCAGCCACATTTTCGGCTATCTCAGATGATTAACAGCTTCTAGAAAACCAAATGTTAAATAAATCGAAGGTGTAGTAGTTCAGAGCATCGTCCACAGTGATTCTCATGTCAAATGAAACTCAGAAGTCAGAAACTTTGATACGTAGCGGCATCAGCGAGCTCAAATGGCGAATTTCAAGGAATAAGAAAGACCTTTTGGTGATCCTTGGATGGACGATTGCAATAACGTTGATCATTGTGAAGACGCATCAAATCTTCTACTTAACCAACGAAAGGTTTCTCAAGAGACAGGTTGGTTTTCTCACTTATGACGGTCCAGTGTTTTCTGAGCTTGATCTGCTGCTCATAACCGTCGTAAGCTTTTTTGTCGCCATTTCTGTATCAAAATTCAAAAGCATCATTCTGGGTTATTTCGCTTCAATAACCCTCTCCTTCTTACTCTCAGTCTTCTACACGTTTCTTTATATCTGGTTCATACTACAGCTGGATCAAGTCTTCGCCCAACTTCCTTACGGCTGGGAGTGGGTGCTTTTTATGGCGATTATTAACGTTTTCAGGTTTATGATCCCGTTGGGAATAACCTTCATTCTCATCGGCGCTGTGGTTGGAGCCTTCACCAGAATGGTGATAAACCCTCAGTGATCGATTCCTCGAAAAGTGTGTACTAGTGGATACATTCTGCTCGCGTCATCTGCTTCGTCCGACGTTCCAACTGCTGGTATTCCAGACAGTTTCTCACACGCAGTTTGACTTGGCTTTCCCCTCGCCACTTGCTTAAACCTACAGTGAAGAAGACAAGGTTCAAACGTTTCAGAAGACAGATTTCTAACTAGAATTCAGTTTCAAAATCGACAAGGTCTAGCTATCTATGTGGCAAATGAGCAGAGCCTGACAGCTGCATTTACCTGCAGGTAAAAGCATAAATAGGAATCTATGGTTATAGAAGCAACCAAATGAAAGGAGTGTTTAATGATTATGCTTAAGAAAGCAGCAGCGTTTCTCATAGTAGTTCTAGCGCTTCTAGACCTCGCCATTATAGGAACGATTATTATTCCATCAAACTTCGCCAAAGCTGAATCGCTCGAATCCGACATGCCTGTTGTATTCATTGATCCGCAGAACAGAACAGCCGACCCAGACGACCAAATCGTCATCAGTCTCAGAATCTTCAACCTTTCTGCTAACTTCCGCATGACCGATGATCAGTGGCTGCCCGGAGATCCATTCCCAGGAATAGGTGGAAGATACAACTACTCTACAGGCTACCTTTATGGTTTCACGTTTCAGTTCAGCTGGGATCCCACTGTTCTGGAATACGTTGATCATACTGCCACAGTTCCTGTTGAAAGTTATCCTGGTGGAATACTTCATGATCCTGGAGTGATAACGGTCGAAGACAACGTTACTGCGAGCGAGGGGAAGTACAGACTCTCAATGCAAAGTCAACATCCAGCGTTAGCTTTCAATTTGCCAGGTGCAAACGCGACGGTTTTCAACATGACATTCAATGTGATAAAGCGGGGAAAATCCTACCTCAGAATTGACCAAAGCGACCTTGTTAATGACTTCGTTCACTTGTTCACGACTTTTCTCCAGGACGAAATCCCCCATTGGGTTAGAGACGGACAATTCCAAACGAGCGAACTACTTACACGTATCGAATCAGTCAAAGCTGGAGCATACTTTGACGACACCTTCTATGATCCAGTGATCTCAGGAGAGACAACTACAATAGAAACCACAATGGTTAACGATGGAGCACTAACAGACACATACAACCTCACATTGTTTGATGGGACGAATGAAATCGCAGAGTGGATTGATGAGACCTTGGACGCTGGAGAAAACAAGAGCTTCACACATGAAATATCTAACCTCGGCTTAGGATCTCACAGCTTTACAGCCGAAGCGGAAATTCTTCATGGCGCGACGACATTTTCAGATGAAGTATCTGCATCCATAACCGTAGTTGGGATCCCATCACTAGTAATTCAGGGACCAGACACCATAAAAGCAGGGGAGACTCTAACCTTCAGTGCCTCAGGTAGCACACACAACGATCCTAACGGCCAGATACTCTGGTATAAATGGAGCATTTGGGCACCGGAGGAAACTGCACCAAGAGAAAGCTACAACGGCAACGCGAGTGCTGGAGAAGACACCTTCCAGTATAAGGTCCCTTCTGCGGTGACGAAATTCGGGAATTGGACTGTGCTTCTCATCGTTGAGGACAGCTTTGGCATAACTGCAGAGCCTAAAACTGGACAGAAACTCTTGCCTGACGGTGAACTGATGAGAACTGCCACAGCAGCCTACGTGAAAACCAAGAAACTTGACGTAGGAGAAGCCGGAGGTCTAGGATTCTTCAACCTGGAAAACATCGCGTTGATAGTCATAGTGATCATCGTCATCATTGCACTTGTGTTATATCTTCGCCGACGCTCACGTTGAGTACTCAACCGTTAAAGCAAGAAAAGTTCCAGCATTTCTCCGTTTTTTTTGCAGTTAAAAGTTGGGGCTACTTATATCGTGCAAGTAGAATGCTAATCGCCCCGCTCATTATAGCTGGTATCAGCAGAAAGTAGCCTTGGATGCCCAGCCAGCCCAGCAAGCGTGGTTCTGAGATAACTCCGAAATAAAAGTATGTGGGAACGGGTACCAGTGTGCCTGATAAAAGGTTGATCAATCCGCCTTTCCGCATTCTTGACTTCAGTATGATTATGCTTCCATAAATCAATGCTACCGCTGAACTTATCGCTAAAGCTGTTGACAAGTATACTTGAAAGAATAGCTGTCCCATGGGATCAATTCTCGAGAGAAGCAGGTACACTGCAAGCACATAGAAGGATATCAAGAACAAGTTCAGTGCCCCAAGTAGCCCGAGAAAAGCTGCAACTATTGAGTAGCGGTTCAACTTAGATTTCTGATCTGAGTCTGCGTCTTCTCGATCGTCTTCCAATGCTAGAGTCTCCGTCTGCTTATTCACATTGTTAGCTCTGGCCTTTAGAATTTAACTGTCTCTAGCATGGGCTTCCATGAAGATTTCTGAAATAATGCAGATATTCGAAAAAAAAGGGGTGGGGGTTTATCCACTTGACCTTCTGACTCGCATAAATATCAGGACTGCTAGGATTGCGGCGAGACCGGAAAGTATCGATGCAGCAGCTATTCCTATAGACAGGTTGGACTCGACAGCGCCTAAAGAGGTCTGCACGTCTCCAAGTGCGCTACTAATGGCTGCTGTGTTTCCCTTGACATCTATGATTGTGGCGTTGATGCTGCTAAGTGTTGTCATGATTGAGCCAAGATCGGTGCTTATTTCAGCTAGGACCTCATCCTTAGCACTGGTCATTTGTGTAAGAATGGCGTCATGACCTCCAAGTATTACGCTTGTGAGCGTGGCATTGATCGTTGCAAGATCTAATTGAACTATTCCCACGTCAGTGAGTATTGTGGCAGTGTTATTTTCTATCATCGTTAACATAGCGTTCCAGCCATCAAACGTGTGGCTCACCAGAAAGCTTTTAAGAGTTGTACCGTGCTGAGTGACATTTTCTTCAATGATGAATCGCTCCGCATCTAGGACAAGTGAGTATGTCCCCGAGGAAGCATTTACTGGGATTGCATGATGCACCAAGTAGAGCCCTGTTTGAATCTGCTCGATTTGTGTCTGGTTAACTTCAGTGACGCTGAGTTCGAACACAATGAATGCAGTGAGTGAGGCATCAACTCGTTTGCCTGAGCTTGACACAAGCACATGGAAGCTTGCGTTTTCTCCACCAAAGTGGATTGGCCCAACATCAGCCACAACTTCCAGAGGAGGTATATCAGAACGTGCCGTCACCTGAACAGGGTTGCTCAACAGAACATTATTCGTGATGTTTGCCTCGTGTGGGATTCTGCTTGCTTCTGCTCTGACAACGTGTTTTCCTAGTGTGGCAAACTCTGTGTTCCAGATAATAGTGTATTGATCCTTCTTGCTGAAGGCTGGACAGGCTATCCGAGGTTTCTCGGCATAGGGGCCACCGACTTGGAAGACAATATCAGCATCACTTGCCGCTAGGTTTTCAGTTACCTCAAGCTGGAATTCGAAGTAAAGATATTCTTCAGAGAAGTCGGCCGCTGGCACCAGTATAGTAGAATCGATAGATGTCGCTGTAGTGTTAAGCACGGAAGCTGGGAACAGTGATGTCCAGTCTTTCACTATTGTCACTGTTGCTCCCGCTGCGTGAGGGTCCGGGTTGTCACTCTTAAGGATGCGTGTCCAAACGGTTGCGGTAACATTGTCTTGCGATGAGTATAATCTTAGCTTGAAGGCCCAATTTCCAGCAGCGAAATCGCCATTTATCTTCAACGGATCTCCGCCAGTGCCATTCAGCCATCCTCCTGTCGACAAGGGAGTTCCAAGAATCAAGCTTGATGAGTAGGCATCGTTGTTCGTCCTTCCCGGGTTAACAGTCCAGAACCCTGTGTCAGTGCCAATGTTGACCTTTGTACTGTCGCTGACTGGCCCTATTCCAGTTGTGAGTGATCGAAGAACTTGATCTATAGTGTTGGCTGAGCTCTGAGATGACACGAATTCCAGAGTTGGCACTTTCTGTTTTGGAAATTCTGAAACCACTATTTCTCCGACTTTAGCCCATTCGCTTCCTGTCGCATTATAGTAGAGTGTCAAATTGAAGGCTTCCTTTGCTTGCCCCCTATTGGTAACTGTTACGTCGATTGCAACGTTTTCTCCTTGCTTCACAGTATTCGGAGATAATGAAACGGTTGTTGTCTCAATGTCTCTGCGCTCAACCACCTCAATTCTCTCCAGCTTAGGGTCGCTCTCAAGACCGTCAGTGTCATCTACAACAACCAGATAAACTCCAAAGGTCTCTTCAGGTATCGAGGTATAGGTGTAATTTATCAGCGGTGAGGATGTGTTCATCGCAGAGCCATCCCCGAAAGTCCAGCGATACTCAACGATGCTTCCGCCGGGATCAGGATCATAGCTTGCAGAGGCATCAAAAGCAGTCTCCTTGTTTATGACCGTCACAAGATCATCAGGCCAAACTGTGAAGTTAGCTACAGGTTTCGCGTGCACAACCTTAACAGCGACATGTTTTGGTGTACTCTGTGAACCCCCGCCTTGATCATCCAATGTGGTGAGTTCCACCTGGTAGGTTCCAGGCGTCGTGAAGTTATGGAATATCATTGGTGACGTCGTGTTCTCCAGGGAAGTTCCATCCATGAAATTCCAGAAGTATCGTGTGATGCTTCCTCCGTCAGGATCATAGCTTGTTGTGGCATCAAAAGCAGCAGTTTTGTTCGCAATGACAGGATCAGGCGAAAACGTGTAATCCGCTACCGGCAGATTACCTA
Source organism: Candidatus Bathyarchaeota archaeon (assembly GCA_020352645.1). GTDB lineage: Archaea > Thermoproteota > Bathyarchaeia > Bathyarchaeales > SOJC01. The sequence goes on from CP070683.1 coordinate 1,537,742, forward strand.
ACCCTGGCCTATAGAAGTAGCTTCCCTCTGAAGTGTGAACAATGTCTTGGCTAGGCTGAGAGTCATCACCCATCTGGGTAAATGTGAACTGAATCTCGCATTCTCCATCTCTGAGAACTTCAAACGTCATGTCGAATGCGGTTCCGTTGCCATCGAAAGGTTCAGCTGCCAAAGTCAAATAGGCCATCCAATATGTAGATCCGGGGGCTGCGCCAGATATGGAGGCGTTCTCCATCACAAGGTTAGCCAATTCAAACACTGAATCGCCCTCAAAGACGCCGCCTGTCAAGCCCACCATCACAGTGTGATCTACATACCCTAGAACCGCTGTGCCCCATCGTAGCCCTATAGTGAAGCCCTTGAGGTTGGCAACATCAACAATCTTGACGGTGATCGTGATGTTCTGTCCAACATCAGCAGTGACATTAGCCGGGTCGATCACTATCTTCGTTGCTTGTCGCGGTGAATTCTGCGTGATTGGATTGTGGCTTCCAGGCATTATGACTGCAGCACCTGCAAATATGTTTGTTGAAAGAAGCGTGACTAGCAGCAACTTTAGCAGTAGTTGTTTCGCCATGATTTCCACCTTTTTGTTACAGAGACAACGATGTCTTTTTAAGGTTATCGTTGGTGGATTAGCAATGCATTGTACGTGGCTTTCTCTTTTTCCAGTGTCGATTTCTAAGAGATTACCTCCGCGGAAAACCCTTTTTATAGACCGTTGATAAGGAAATCTTGAAAGCCACCAGGTGGGAACAAAGGGTTGATGAAAAGACTTGCTTCTTCAGTCGTGTTAACGCTTCTCTTAATCGGTATGATAGGCTCAGTCCTCCGAGTTGCTTCTGTGGACGCAGCCTCCACGGTTCGAAAGGTGCCAACCGAATACGCAACTATTCAAGAGGCTGTGGATGCTTCTCAAAATGGAGATGTTGTTTTCGTCTACAACGGGACTTACAGTGTCAGCCAGCCAATCTTGATTGAGGACAAAAAAGTCTCACTTGTGGGGCAAGACCCCTTAACTACTATTGTTGATGGAATAGGATCGACAGGTCCGATACTTCACCTTTCTAACACTTCTGACATCACGGTTGCCAACTTCACTTTTCAGAACACCGCTGCCATGCTCGGCTCTTATGGTATCTCAACTTACAGAGCCTCAAACATCACTTTCCAAGATTACATCGTTAGAAGAGCATTCTACGGTATCTCGCTCAACAATTCCACGAACTGCAGGATCACTAGGGGCATTGTGGCGGATTGCCACAATACTGGAGTTGTGCTTTGGGGCAAGAGCAGCTATAACGAGATTGTGTGGAACTCAATAGTAGACAACCCGAATGGGATAGAAATACAGTCTTACAGTGAAGAAAATGTCTTCTATCGCAACTACCTTAACAACACGCTTCAGGTAAACATCTTTCCGCCCTCGCCCACTACATGGGACAACGGAGCGGAGGGAAACTTCTGGGTTGACTACAAAGGATTAGATAACGGGGATGGAGGTAGACCTGCAGGTGACGGAATTGGAGACGAATATCTCCCTCATCAAGGAGTAGATTACAATCCTCTTGTTGAGCCTTGGAATGAGACTAGAACTTATCCTGCTGATTCTCACCAAGTTATAGTGCATTGTAACTTCACTGTGGCCTCATTCGGATTCAACGAATCATTAAGGCAGGTGAGTTTCTATATCACTGGACCTTCAGGTTCAGACGGCTATTGTACAGTCTCAATTCCTGAAGATCTCTGGATCCCTGAGAATTCCTCAGAGAAATGGATAGTTATGTTCAGCAGCAACTCGATAGCTTACGTGAATGCTAGCGTCGAAAACTCCACACTACTATCCTTCACCTACACCCTAGGATCAACGATGTCAGATAACAGAGTAAGAATAAGAGTAGCAACATTCATTCCACCAACTGCCGCGTTTAGCTTCACCCCAAGTCCAGCGTCAATAATTGAACCTGTCAACTTCACAGATATTTCTGTTCCCGGAGAAGACGCCCAAATAATGTGGAGACAATGGAACTTTGGAGACGGAAGCCTCCTGGAGACAAACGAAACTTTTGTGAGGCATAATTTCCTTAGCAAAGCAGATTTCAACGTCACTCTGACCGTGAAAGACAATAACACACTCGTTGATTCGGTCTCTCAACTGGTCAGAGTAGTCAACCTGTATCCTTCCGCAGACTTCTCGTTCTCCCCGGATGAGCCTTTTGTTGGATTAGAGGTAGAGTTCAACGCTTCAGCAAGCATTGACTATGATGGAGGGATTGAGGAGTATCGCTGGACTTTCGGGGATGGCTCTGCTATGAACACATCGTCACCAGTGGTGAATCATGCCTTTCAGCATACTCCTGCAGCGGGGCAACGTTACAAAGTTAACCTTACTGTATTGGATCACGAGGGCTATTCAGACTCCACGCAACGTCTCGTTCCTGTCGCTAAAGCAGGGACAGAATTGACTGTGATAGCTGCGGAGAACGTTAAGGTCGACGAGAACTTTTCTGTCATGGCGAGTCTTACGGATGGCCACTCCGGAAAGGGTCTTCAGGGCGAACTGATCCGGTTCTTCATCTACGAAGATGGTTCTGTTTCTTCAAAGAATTCCACAACAAACAGTAGTGGAATAGAAACAGCAACTTTCTGGTTGACCGAGGTTGGAGAATATCAGATTGTCGCGGAGTACCATGGTAGCAGTGATTATGTGGAAAGCATCAGCACAGCTGTATCCCTAACCGTTAGCCATCTGAGTTCAACCCTTGTTTTACTGGTCCCTGATACCGTGATTCAGAACCAAGCAACTAATGTCTACGCAACCCTTAAGGATGAAAGAGAAGCCCCGCTGCCAGAAGTGCTAGTGGAATTCCATCTATATGATGGTGAAGGATGGAAGCTTCTGGGCTCATCGGAAACCAACCAAAGCGGCGTTGCGCTCTTCCAGCTTGTTTCAGAGAACGAGGGAGCCTTCAGCTTGAGAGCTGTCTTCAACGGATTCGAAATATACGCAGGCTCAAGTGGAGATGCTGCCTTCACGGTAGCAGCTGCCGGAACTGATTACACCCTCTATATCTTAGGTATAGTGTTGCTGGCTGCTGCAGTAGCCCTTGGCTTCATTGTCTTCTTTAGAGGAAGGAAGCAGCAAGGGAACCCGGAGAGGAAAGAAGTACTGCGTCCTTGATCAAGCTTTGAAGTTGAGAGACTAGTGATGAAAGGAAGAACCGCACTGGCACTACTCTCACTCTTGATATTCGTATCCATGACAAGATTAACAACCACGCATGTCAACGCAGCTACGGTCTGGATTGTTAACAGCAACAATATCGGCGGCTTCAGCAGAATACAGGACGCTATAGAAGCAGCCTCTGAAGGTGACACAGTCAGGGTCATGGCAGGAACCTATTATGAGCATGTTGTTGTCCAAAAATCAGTTTCACTGATAGGAGAAAACAGCAGTACGACGATCATTAATGGAAGTGGAGAAGGCACGGCCGTATCTGTGAATGCCAGCAACATTGTAGTTCAGGGATTCACATTGGCCAACAGTGGAAACGGTGTCTACGTCACCAAAGCCTTCAACTGCACGGTACAAAGTAACAATGTGCGAAACAATAAAGACAGGGGCATTATCATAAGTATGAGTCAAAACTGCACCGTGCTTGACAATTACGTAGAAGGTACCTGGCAAGGATATGGATTGAATGTCAATGCTTCCGAACGTGTCTTGGTTAAGGATAATGCCGCTATAAACAACTATTTTGACGGCATCGGATTCTTTTCATCAACTTCTTCTGAGGTTGTTGGGAACACTGTGAGTGAGAACCGTCTATTTGGCATGGTGGTTGACTATCAGAGTGATAAAAATCTAATCTACAGCAACAACTTCTTCAGCAACGGCAAGCAAGTCGCCAGCAGCAACCCAACGAATTCGTGGAATCATGAATCACATGGGAACTATTGGGAAGATTACGCTGGAACAGACTCTGACGGAGATGGAATAGGTGATGCTCCTTTCACTGTAGATGAAGAAAGCCAACAAGAAGATGCTTATCCACTCATACGTCCTTATGTCAATGAGATTTATCTTCGCGTAGACACTAAGCCACCAATCGCTGCTTTCACATTTTCGCCTTCACCACTCTTCGAAAATGAGACACTGAACCTTGACGCTTCTAGCACCAGTGACTCAGTTGGAAAAAACGCGATTGTGAGTTATGACTGGAATTTCGGAGATGGGACCTTAGGGTCTGGTCTAACTGTCGATCATCGATATGAAAATCCTGGGAATTTCACTGTTATCTTGACGGTGACAGATGTGGCTGGAAATGAAAACGTCACGTCTATGGACGTTCATGTTGTTGCTCGTGACAGCGGCGAAGCCCCATTCTTGGTCACGGGTGCTGTTGTTACCGCTATTTTGGTCGTGTCAGCAGCCATAGCCGTGTGGGGTTGGCAGAGGAAAAGAAAGGTTTAGATCGGCTATAGCATTGGCTGAAATTTTCGTGAACAGAAAAATAAAAAGAGGGGTTTGAAGCTATCGTCTGCGTAGGAAGATTAAGATAGCTACAATTGCTGCTATAGCAGAGAGTATTGATGCGGCCGCTAAGCCTATAGTCATTGTTGAGGCGATTCCGTCAACTGATGCCTGTAGATCTCCGATAGATGTCTCTATCCCGCCTAGAGTTGTCTGCAATGTCACTACATCTCCCGCGATGTTAGTTACTTCTGTATCTATGGTGTCAAGAGTCGTGGTTATCGTGCCTAGTGTCGTCTGTATCTCAGCGAGTAATACACCGTTGTCAACCACCAGATCTGTCAGTGTCGCGTTTATGGCCATCAGGTTGGTTTCAAGTGTCCCAAGCGTGGAGTTAATCATTGCAACTGTTCCATCAATGCTGATCACCATAGCTTTTATGGTGTCCACATCCATCTGCACTACGCCAAGCGTGGAGTTGATCATAGCAACTGTTCCATCAATGCTAATCACCATCGCCTTTATCGTGTCCACATCCATCTGCACTACGCCAAGCGTGGAGTTAATCATTGCAACTGTTACATCAATGCTGATTAGCATCGCGTTTATCGTATTCACGTCTGTTTGCAGTGCGCCTAAGTTTGTAATTATGGTAGCTGTGTTTCCTTGGATGGTTAGTAGTGTGGCGTTCAAGTCGTCAAGTCTGACATGGATGAGGCCTAGATCTGTCATAATTGCGGCTGTGTTGCTTTCAATGTTTATCAGTCTAGCGTGCCAGTCTGTAAGCGTTGAGCTGATCAAGAATCCTTCTATGTTGGTTCCTTGCAAGCTGCCGTATGTAGCCACTACATGTAGCTCGTATTCGCCTGGTTCTGCGTTGGCAGGTATGTCATAGCGCAGCAAGTAGAGGCCTGTGTCAACAACCATCATGTCTAACGCTGTGTATGCTGCTATTGCTGAGCCATTGTAGTAGAGTGTGGCGCTGAGTGTGGTTGCGTCAACTGGTACTCCTAAGTGATCAACAAGGATGTAGAATTCAGCGTTGGTTTCGCCTGCAAAGTGAATTTCACCAACGTCAATATTTACTATTATGTACTCTGTGCGTTCAATTACTGTGATTAATTCCCAGTAGGTGTTTGTCATATTGCTATTGTCAGTTACTGTAAGAGTTACGTTGAATGTTCCAGCTGCGCTGAACGCGTGGTTGACAAGCATACCTGTCGCGTTGGTTCCGTCGTCGAAATCCCAGAAGTAGCTGACAATGGTGCCATCGGCATCGAAACTGCCGGAAGCATCAAATGGTACAAGTTCAAGCTCCATCGGTGTGGTTGGAGAGAACGTGAAGTCAGCCACAGGCGGTTGCATCGCAATCGCAGGAGTATATGTTGCATTTTCCACTTTATGCGGCAACGGTACGGAAAACGGATTGTTTAGCCATGGGCTCTCAGCCCGTTCTGGATGCGGAAAGCTTGCAAGGGTTACAAGTGGTTTGGTGCCAAAGAACGGAGCGGTTGGATCCGATTCCACTATCCATGGTTTTCTCATAAGACTGAGATCTGTTGAGATGCCATCAACTCGGTATATTATGTTGCCCGGTGCTTCAAGGAAGTCACCCACTGTCATGTTTCCACTGGTATCGCCGTCTGTCCACGCCGTCCAATTATAGCTTTGCCATGGCATAGGTAGGACCTCGTTCCAAATCGTGTTTGTTGGATCGCTGAGTGCCAGAAAGTCTGCATACGAGCCATCGTAGTCCACATAGGTGGAGAATGGGTCAGTGTTGTAGTCCACGTCAATCACAGAGCATGCAGTGTAGTTTACCCACCAGTCCGAGCCAGCAGGCCAATTGAATGGGCCGCCAAAGTAGCCTAGTGCCCACCATCCTTCAAGTTCGCCAGGCCAATCAGGCTCATACCACCATTCACCTGGTGGAGGAACCTGGAAGCCG
>CP070683.1:1544263-1556743 GCA_020352645.1 Candidatus Bathyarchaeota archaeon
CAAGCTGATTGCAGTAATCATGACACACTCATCTCACTACTTAGAATAATGAACTCTATATTAAGAAGTAATCATTCTCGGCGCTTGTCAAAGCTTATAGCAATTGAAACCGCTAACAAACCCGACAAATGCACATAACTGTAGGGAAGCGTCAATATTGGAAGTCAACCGAGATGTTAGGAAAGAAGCTCTCTCCACCATTGATACTCAACAGCTTGTTTCCTTCGCGACACTGGATGGAGATCAGCCCAGAGTAAGAACGGTAACAGTGATCCACCTGAAGGATAGATATTTCATCGCTGCACATGCACAAGATGACAAAGTTACGCAGATTGGAAGCAATCCGAAGTCTGAATTCTGTCTCCTGACGAAAAGGAAAGATGGGTTCTACCAGCTTAGAATAGAGTGCTCAGCGCAAATCGTAGATGACAAAACCATTAAATCCCACGTCTATGACGAAATATCATGGATGAAAGATTACTTCAAGGCCCCGTCAGATCCAGCTTATTCTCTCATCGAACTCTATCCTGTCAAGATCCTGTATAAGAAACCTGGAAGACAAGCACTGCACATCGAATTATGAGGTTGCTCTCTTTGCGCAGAGCACCAGCGAACGTGAATCAAGCATAGATCACAGAATGTTGCTGGGAACACGTGGCAGGTCAACGGATGTGTTTTTTACACGTCTCTTGCTGAGACCAGCTTTCTACCACATTTCTTGCAGAGGATGGCTGTTCTAACGTTTCTCGTTCCGCAATATCGACAATGCAATATTGCGCGCACACGACACTTAACCCGGTAAACCAGAGCTTGAAGCGCCTCGTTGCGCCACTGAGGAAAAACACTCACTTCCTAAGCCCCAATAAGTATGTGCACACTCTATTCGATAAGCGTTATGCCCATGCCATGCGTGCTCCAAACCACCTACATGCTATCATTAGAGGCTGCGTTGCTCGTTGTCATGGGAGAAAATGTAAGAAGCATTGCTAATCGTGCGCAGCCTGTCGATAGATTGCAGAGCTTCGTCGGCTCGATAAAGGACGCCGGGAATATTACGTTTTGCCAGATTTTCTCTAAGAGGTGCCGCATCGCCACAGTAGACCAAGTTTCCAGCATCTTTCTTGACTATGACCGATTGGTGGCCAATAGAATGTCCGGGTGTGGGTAAAATCGTCACGTCATCGGTGATCCTGTATCGTCCTCTAACCGATTCATAATCGACATCAACATCAAAGAAGTCTCGTAGGTAAGCAGCTTTCTGAAAGCGGTCAGGCCTATAGGCATACCGTAACTCATCTGCTTGAACGTAGAAACGTGCCTTTCGGAAAAGCCTGTTTCTCCCGCAATGGTCAAAATGCAGGTGCGTGTTGATCACGATTGTGATGTCTTCCGGCTTCAAACCGAAGCCAGATAACTGCGCCTGCATTGTCTGGTCTTCACTTCTTTCCAGCTGATGACGTTTTCCATAATGCGGTGGCAGCTCGCCTATTCCTGTGTCCACCAGGATTTTCTCTTTGCGGGTCATCACGAGCATGGGTTTTAATGCTGCTTTGTAGATCTCTGTTCGATACTTGCCATAGACAAGGAAGTTCTTAGCTATGGTAAAACAGCCATTTCTGAGAAGATGGATATTCATTGATTCACAATCTTTCGCAACTTTACAGCTCTAGCTCTTGTTCAGTTCCTTTATTAGAGCTGGTAGATCAGCTACGGATTTGATTGTTTCTGTAGCTCCAGCAGTATTCAGTTTTCTCTTGGTGCCCTCTGACGTCGCAACGCCCACAGCAGTCACACCTAAAGATTTAGCGCTCTTCATGTCTGTAATGCTGTCTCCAACCACGATTGTGCGTTCTGGATCCGTGTTGAGAGTCTTTAGTGCTTTAGCTAGGTGAGATGGATCTGGCTTCACTTCCTGAACATCTTCCCGTGTCACTATGGCGTCGAAGAATTGATGCAAACCCAGGTTGTCAAGGATGAAGTTGGTAGATCTCATTCCATTAATGGTGAAAATCCCGAGCTTTAGGCCCATCCCATTCAGAGTCTTTACTGTCTCAAGAACACCTGGTAAGAGCGAAGTTTCGCGAGCAGCCTTCATCTCATGTTGGCTAGCTATTGACAAAGCCCGTTTTCGAATAGCGAGCAATTCCTCGTCAATCCTGCCGTTGTTTCTCATGTAGATTTCAGCTTTCTTCAGTGTTTCATGTATGCTTTCACGCATCGAGAATATGGAGTCTGGCAAACCGTGGTTCCGCATAAGCTCCATGACCTCTGCTCGAACAGTCTTGTAGTCGAGGTTGAATTCTGCAAGAGTCCCATCGAGATCAAAGATGACAGCTTCGACATTCACTATTTGCAGCTCCAAAACGCGTTTTGCAGCTGGGTGTTAGGGCAGAGCCTTTTCAGATATAGGTTTCGGTCAGGTTCACATGTCCCAAGAAGTGGCAGTCGCTTGACTCAAAGGAGCTAGTCGCCCACAACGTATCTGTAAGCGGTATACTTGCCAGCTGTATCGCTCTTCCTTGAGATCTTAACTATGTCTCCAGCTTTTGCGCCAATCGCCTTTACAGCGGGATCAGAAGACTTTATTCTAGGCAGCTGGTACGGTTGAACACGGTACTCTGCAAGCAGTTTTTCCCTCTCCTCAAGCGGAAGGATCTCATGTTTTGGCACAAGCTCATGACCAAATATGTCAAAAACGGGGAATATTCTTGGTATGAGTTCTATACCATTTATCAAAGCTTTCTTCTTAGCGGCTTGAGTGTATCGTCCGCTTGTCACAACGAAACCAATCTCGATTTTCTCTTCCTCCATTATCTTTGCCAACGTGTTGATATACGCGACGCCCACGGTGCCTTGAGAGGGAATGCTATAAACTAGTCCCTTTCCCTCTGGCGTTTTAACAAAGTATCCTGTGGCGTTCTTGTATTCCTTCTTTCGAGCAAGCTTGTAGCCTCTTAGTTTGATTAGAACGGCTGTTCTCTTCTCCTCAACAGTCAAATCTGCCTTTTTACCCAAACCTGTCACCGTCACCGATTATTGAAAGACATCGCCCAGAGAAGCCTTAAACTTTTCCCCTGAGGGAGGGGATGTCTCTATGCGTATGCAGGACACTCTTCTTTTTTCCCGCAACCAATAAGAGAAGTGGTTCACCTATGGTTCGAGAATCAACTTGAATACACAGGCATCGCATACAGTGTGCAAGAGAGCTTTCGTTGCCACAGTGGCGCTTCTTTTGATCTCATCTCTTTCTATAAACCTCATAATAAGTTCTGATGTTCCTTCTGACACACCAGACAAACTAGCGATAATCGCGCATCCTAACTTCGTGGACACAATGAATATATGGAGCTTGGAGAGGCTACGGGATTGGCATAACGAAAATGACACAGTAGTTGCTTACATCGAAAATACCACCGCAGTTCTGATGAACTCATCGTTCCATGTAGACGGTTTCTGGGGAGATGGTAATGTTTCCAATCCATTCTGGAGGCCAGAAGAAGATCCAATCACGAACCTTGGTTTATTCAATGACACACAAGCGATTATTCGTAACTACATCAGATATGCGAATTGCAAACTCAACGTGAGATATGTTCTGTTGGTCGGTGACGAAGAAGAAATTCCGACAAGGAGATTAACAGCTGATGGTTATGGCGCTCCTGCAGACATCATGGATCTCATCTATTACGCAAATGTGCCTAGCCACCTCTATTATGCCTGTTTGGATGGGACCTTTAACGATGACGAGGACTTTAACACCGACTCAAACGAGGTTTCAGGATGGGGAGAGAATGCAACTCATAACAATGATCATAATTTTGACGAGGTCGATTGGAACTACGAAGTGGCTGTAGGTCGCATAACTCCTGACGATACTGAGGAATTAAGCAACATTGTACGAAAAACAATTGCTTACATGGAAACCTCTAGCCAAGACAGTCGGTTACGCAAGGTGGCTCTGGCAGGGCATCATCTAGGTTTTGGCGAGGCAGCTGAATGGGGAATCAACTTCGCTGAACAACTTGCCAATAGAAGCTGCTCTGACTGGAATCATGTTACTTATGGGTTTGACCGCTCAATCTATCAATACATTTACGTCAACGCTAATCCTGTCCATCCAGACGATCATTTAGAGTACTTGGACGACACTGTACGATCTGTGTTCAATGAGGGCATCCATATCTGGTATCAGTGTGGGCATGGTAGTCCTACGCAATGGCACAACAACGGTTATGGAGACACGTGGGACACTATTGATGTGAGCACGTTAGAAAACAGCTTCTATCCACTTGTTTACGGAGCTCTTCCATGCCTTTCGGGTCAATGGGACACTGGTGATTGCCTTTCAGAGGTCTTCGTTAATGATGAACACGGAGCCTTTGCATCTATAATGAATTCCGGATATGGCTGGGGATCATATAACAACCTTCACTCAACATCACAATACATCGGTCGAGAATTCTTTGACTCGTATTTTAACGAAGGCCACGCAAGGTTGGGAGACATGTTATTTGATGCAATCAGAGATTGTGACTGGCTAAGAAATCAGAGCAACGGCGCTATTAGATGGGCTTGCTTCGACCAGAATCTTATTGGAAACCCGGCTGTACAGATGAGATTGCCAAGAAATCCCGATCAACCTTTGCCCGGAGATGTGGACGGAGATTCTGATGTCGACATCTTTGACATCATAATCATTGTGAACTGCTATGGTTCTGACATGGGAGATCCGGAATACATTGAAGCCTGTGATTTAAACGACGATGGCAAAATTAGCATCTTTGACATTGTTATCGCAGCGCAGAATTACGGACTGCGTAGATCATAATTATCGGGTGTGCGCAACGAGGGTGTGACCCATTTGGATACGTACATACAAATCATACACAATTCTTATCTGATTTCAGAGATACGACACCGTACGCGAATTCATCGAGGAGTGGAGGGCAAGTAACCCAGCGCACAAGCACAGCACTACCCTCTTTACAGGACAGAACATTCTTGGAGAGCAATATCTGTAACAGAAGAGGAATGGAGTTGCAATCGACACGGGCAGACCAGCCTGACAAGCTGATACATTCCGTGACAACTAGATCAGCTCCTTTGGTGTCGTAAATGAGAAAAAACAGACTAGTCGCTGTTGGTGGCACATTCGATGAATTTCATAGAGGCCACAAAGCCCTACTTTTACAAGCCTTTGAAGCGGGAGAAAGAGTTCTCATTGGCTTGAGCACTGACAGCTTTGCTGAAAGAATGCAGAAAACACACGAAATAACGCCATTCGCGGTGAGATATGAGGAGCTCAAGAGTTTCCTTAGAAAACAGGGTTGGGTTGAGCGTGCAGAAATAGTGGCTCTTCACGATTCTTATGGGGTTGCGGCAACAAGCAAAGATATTGAAGCAATTGTGGTGAGTGAAGAAACAGAATCAGTGGCGTCAGAAATAAACGCTGAGCGCAGGAAGAGGAAGCTTCAGCCCTTGAGAATAATAGTTGTCAGAATGATACTGGCTGAGAACAGCAATCCAATCAGCACCACAAGAATCCGGCACTTTGAAATTGACCGCGAAGGACGACTGCTGAAGCCGGAGGATAAGCAACACACCTGTAGAAACAAATCCGAAGAAAAATCATCCTAGTCCAACCGCCAGTTGAAGATTGAAGGATTAGCATGCTCAAGCTCTCTTTTGGCTTAGCAAACCTATGATGCGGATAGATTGTAGTCTATCTGACTCAATTGAGTCATCCAACGCTGGTAGTTGTGCTCTTTTTACTGCTGTCGTGCAGATTCTCCAAGCTTGCACTTCAAAAATTTTGAATCTAAATCAAGTGTTCATAATAGATTTATACAGTTCTGTCAGATGTTTTCTCGGATTCATTACCATTTCCTCGAGGAAGTAACGGTGCAGGAGAGTGACTTCGAAAGCATTTTGCTTGAAGCTGTGGATGAAGGATTGTTAGCACTCGGAGAATCCTGCAAGGCTTCGGTTTATTTCTATGTTGAGCAACATTTCAACGTCAAAAGAGAGGAGATCCCCCAAAAGATTGAAGTTTTTTCAGAAGCAATCGAGAAAATCTTCGGAGTGGGAGCAGACTACCTCGAGATTCTAATAATGAAACGCCTTCATGTGAAAATCGGAGCCCCCTTTAAGGCGGGTGAACTCGACGATCTCACCTTTTTGGAGTACATATACGCAGCTAAGAACCGATTGAATCTTCATTCTTCAGTTAGAAAGATGACAAGGGAGATGCTCAATGCAACAGAATCCTAGGATCTACGTAACATTCTGCAATCAAAGAACTGATTGGCAGCTTCTGGAGGTCGGTTGGTGAAATCTTGACGAGACGCAAAACTCATGACTCAGCCAAAACAGAACTCCAGGAAACCGGGAAGGAGCTGGATGAAATCGATTGCCAGTTTCAGTTGATGGTGGAGAATTCTCTCGACGGGTTTCTAATAGTGGATGATAACTTCAGATTCATCTATGCAAATGGAGAACTAAGCAATATTCTTGGCTACTCAGGAAAAGAAATCGTCGGGGAGGATCTCAGACGATTCTTAGATCAGGGCAGTAAATCACTAGTGCAAGAGCTGAACACCCGCAGGCAGAGAGGAGAGGAAGCGCCATCTAGATATGAGGCTACTATAATCAGGAAAAACGGGGAAAGAAGGATTGTTGAAATCAAGGCCTCAACGCTAAGTAACAGTCAACACAAGTTGTTGACTGTTGCCCACTTGCTAGACATCACTGAACAAAAAAAGATGGAAGAAAATCGCGCTCGGTTTGAAGATTGCCTTTCTGCACTCAACACATATGCTCAAAGTCTGAACATGGCGAGAACCCTAGATGAAATCTTCACTTTGACTCTGAACTGTATGGAGAAAACGTTAGGCTTTGAACACGCAGCATTCATGATTGTGGATAGGAACAGCCTCAAAGTTGCACGACAGCGAGGTTACCCTACACCTCTTCTCATGGAGTTACCTCTGGATGGCTCCAGCAAGGGAATAACTGTTAGAGCAGCGAGAACCCACACTCCAATTCTTGTTCCTGACACTGAGAAAGACAGAGATTATGTTGAGGGCATCGCAGGTATCAGATCAGAGTTGGCTGTACCGCTAGAGAAAGATGGCTGCACACTCGGCGTCTTGAACGTGGAGAGCAGCAAAACTGGAGCCTTCGACATAAGAGACATGCAGCTGCTTCAGACTCTGGCATCACACGCTGCAACTGCAATCTCCAGCTTGAGAAAGCGAAAAGAGATCGAAATACGATCAGCCCAGCTAGCCTCACTGATGAAGAGCTCAACCAAAATGATTGGCTCTGCGAACCTGCATCAGCGGCTGCAAACAATTGCCGACGCAATTACGGAGCTTGGATGGCGCCGCGTAGTCATCTCGGTAAGAGACCAGAAAATGGAAATCGCGAGTCGTGAGGATATAGTCACAGCAGGGTTGTCAGACAGCGATCGAGAATTCTTATGGGAAAAAAGGCCGCCAGGTCACGTCTGGAAGGAAAGATTTGGGTCCGAATATGACCGATTCCGAATCGGCGAGTTTTACCATCTTCCATGGAGTGATCCTTGGGTTAGAAAGAAATTTGCTGACAGCACAATTCCAAGCAACCTTCCGTCAGAAGAGATGGTTGACTGGAACCCACAAGATCTTCTATACGCTCCACTCCGCCTAGCAGACGGCCGAATTGTGGGGATATTAAGCATAGATGATCCTATAGAAGGAAAACGTCCAACCAAAGAATCACTATCTCCAATGGAACTATTTTTGCATCAAGCAGCTGTAGCAATTGAGAACGCTCAGCTAATTCTGCGCCTCAATAGGGCGAAAGAACAGCTGAGGTCTGATGCTGAACTCCTAGAGCTTAAGGTTGAAGAAAGAACTGAAGAACTGAGGAGATCTCAGCAACAACTGCTCAAAACCCAAAGACTTGCAGCAATAGGTGAACTTGCGGGAATGATTGGTCATGATCTACGCAATCCCCTAACAGGAATCGCTGGTGCGACATACTACCTAAGAACTAAACTGGACAATAAGGGCAACAAGAAAACCAAGGATATGCTTCTTCTCATTGAAGGAAACGTGGAATACGCGAACAAAATTATCGATGACCTATTGGAATACTCAAGAGAAATGCAACTAGAACTCACCTGGACCACACCCAAGGCGATCTGCGAAAAGGCTTTGTCAATAATAAGAATCCCGAAAAACATAAAACTAACCGACCTGACTCGAGACACACCGCGAATCTGTGTTGATGTTGAGAAAATGAGGAGAGCGCTCTTGAATGTTGTCAAGAATGCAATTGAAGCCATGCCCGAAGGCGGAGAAATAACAATTAAGAGCAAACGGTCAAACAGAAACATCAAGATTTCCATAGCTGACACCGGGATAGGCATGTCAGATGAAACCTTAGAAAAGATATGGACAACGCTTTTCACCACAAAGGCAAAAGGAATGGGACTAGGATTAGCCATCTGCCGACGCATAACTGACGCTCACAAAGGAAAGATTCTTGTGCACAGCAAAGCCGGGAAAGGAACGACCTTAACGATATCTGTTCCACTAAGACCGCAACTAAAAGGAGGTGAAGAAGACTGGATTCAAGCGCGAGAATACTCGTTGTCGACGATGATGAAAGCATAAGAAAAGTGCTAGCATCAATACTAGAAGAGAAAGGGTACTCTGTCGACACAGCAAGAAACGGAAAAGAAGCAATCACGAAATCCTATGAAAACTTCTACAACTTAGCCCTCATTGACATTCGGCTCCCAGACATGCAGGGCACAAAACTGTTAAGCGATATGAAACAGACCAGCCCAGGAATGATCAGAATAATAGTCACAGGATTTCCATCCCTCCACAACGCTGTCGAGGCTGTAAACAAGGGCGCAGATGCATACATCATAAAACCATTCAATGTAGAAAAAGCCCTGAACACTATAAAGGAGCATTTGAAGAAACAGGAAGAAGCAAAACAATACAGCCAAGAGAAAGTTGCAGAATTCATAGAAACAAGAGCTCGTGAACTAGGCGCCCCCCTTAGAAAAGGCTAGTTGCCACCGTCGATTACACAGGTTGTCCACCAGCTTCATATAACACATCTTACAGCAAGAAACGTGCTGAGTGGAAAGTTCTTCGCCTGCAGAACGGTTGCTCTAGCCCGCCACATTTATAAACAACGGTAAAACAATGCAAGAAAACGTACTCAGTGAGGTTTTTTGGTTCTCAGCGTAACGTTTGCGATTGCAGTCCTTGTCTCCGGAATTGTCCTCTTAGCTCTCTCGAGTGACAAAGCAGTTGAGCACTCAGTGCAAGTTGCGTATGCTATGGGGTTTTCTTCTTTGATGATAGGTTTGATACTTGTCTCTCTTGGCACTGATCTCCCGGAAATCGCAAACTCAATAATTGCTTGTTGGAGTGGACATGGGGACATTGACGTTGGGGACTCTTTTGGATCCATCTTGACTCAAATTACGTTGGTTCTCGGACTTATCGCGTTGTTTGGAAGAAGTTTCAAGGTCAGCAGGAAAGAGATCTTGATTCTAGGTGCTTTTGAAGTCTTAGCACTATTCTTGTCCTTTGCGGTTGCTTTAACCGGTTTCTCAAGGGAGAAAGCATTTCTGCTGATAGCAAGTTGGCCCGTCTTCATATTTGTCATAAGGAGGCTCACGGCAGCAGACATATCTAGGAAGCGTCAAGTTGTGAAATCTCAAGCAGGGAGACACTATGCCTTCCATTTGGTCATGGCTTCTTTAGGTTTCGTTGGGATCGCGATAGGAGCATTAGCTGTTGTTCAATCAGTGATATTGCTATCTAGTGAGTTAGGAGTACCTGAGTTTCTCATCAGTTTCTTCGCTGTTGGAATTGGCACATCACTTCCTGAGCTCGTAGTGGATTTCACAGCTGTCCGGAAAAGACAGTATCAGCTTGCATTGGGAGACATCATCGGAAGCTGCATAGTCGACGCAACTGTTTCCATTTCAATAGGACAGTTTCTGTTTCCTACGCCTGTTTTTGTCCAAGCTCCTGGAAAGTCAATATCCCTCGTACTATTTGCAATTCTTGCTTCAGCCATTGTCATATCGGTTGTCGCCGCGAGGAGGAAGATAGATAGAAGATCAGGAGTGTTCTTCATTGTAATTTACTCTCTTTCTTACGCGATTGTGTCACTAGTTTGAGACGGAGCTTCGAAAAGCGTGCACGTCTCCAGGATCTGCACAAAGCTCTCGCGGCTTCTGTTGGATTTGTACGCTCTCAAAGCCGTTATCAGACTGTTTCTGTTTATCCATCCTATTCTCTCTTGTACAGGTTCTGCAATCTGGTCTCGCAAAAATAGATAATTGCAGATAGAAGTGAGGTTGGACACTTGCCGCGAGGTGCTGGCAGTCTCGAAATCCACAATTTGGGGAATGTCATTTGGATCAACAATGACGTGTTTCTCTGCATTGCTGAGCTGTCCATGATCAACTCCTTTATGGTCTAGTTTCCACGCTTGCTCAAGGATTGAACTCAGGGTGTTCTGGAGTCTTCTCTTCGCCTTTCCCCCGCTCAACGCGGTCATCCAATCATGAAAAGATGATCCTTTGATGTATGCCATCAGCAGAAAATTCGGTGTTAATCCAAGCAGACGGGGCCCAACGTTTACCTCGTTTGCCATCTGCAGCATTTGTGCTTCGTGCTGCATAGTGAATCTGTCTGCGTCGACTCTTCGGATTTTTAGGGCTGCTTTTCCCATCTTTCCGTATGCAATGACTACTAATCCCACGTTGCCCTTTCCCAACACGGGGATGTTTCGAACTATCTTATTCCCTGTGAATTCGACTGATTCAATTCCTAATTCTCTCAACTCAGTGAGGCGATTCTGCAATTCCTCAATCTCATATCTTGGATAGCAGATGATGTCTCTATATCCCTCGCCGCAGAGTGATTCTACTGAGATTCTTCGGCTCCGCTCCAATTCGCTTCATTGAACGTGTTGGCACAGTAATCTAGTAAACCTTTGTGTTCTGATAAATGACCTTGCAACGTAATGGAGTTTGCATTCAAGCCTAAGGAAGCTTGCATTTGTGAAATGCTGCTGTAAAGCCGAAAGTTATTTCTCCTGTTAGAAGGACGATAGTTAGGTGTTCAGTTTGCCATTCAAGCTCGTGATGGAACAGATCTCGAAGCGGAAGAACTCCCGAGTGATTCTCGCCCTTGATCTACAACCGGACAATCCGGAGACTCTTCTTAAGAAGGCTCAGAAAATTCTTGGTGCCGTACACATGCATATCTGCGCTGTGAAATTTAATCGCCATCTCATTCTGCCTTTAGGTTTGTACAATGACGTGCAAAGGCTTGTAGATCAGGCAAAAAAATATGATCTGCCTCTGATCATGGATTGCAAGATCAACGACATTGGAAACACTAATCGAACGATTGCGGAGCACTACTTCAAGGCGGGTTTCGACGCTGTGACAGCCAATCCACTCGTCGGATGGCAAGATGGATTGCAGCCGGTTTTCGAGGTAGCCGAAAAAATGCAACATGGTGTGATCCTTCTCGTCTACATGAGCCACAGAGGAGCTTGGGAAGGCTATGGACAGAAAGTTTTCAATGAAAATACTGGCGAGATTATTCCACAGCATAGGATTTTCGCCGAGAAAGCGCTGGAGTGGAAGGCGGACGGCGTGGTAGTCGGCTCTACGTACCCGAGTAAGATTCAAGAAGTGCAGTTAACCTTAAAGAATGAAGTCCCCATCTATTCACCTGGCATTGGAACTCAAGGCGGCATCATTGAGGCTGCATTGAAAAACGGTGCAAAATACTTGATTGTAGGCAGAACCATAACTCTTTCTCAAGACCCATCCAAAACCGCCGAGGGAATAAAGCTTGCTGCTCAGACATGTCTGTCATGAAGCAAAACGGCGTCTCGACATTGCTGTTTCCTAACGCCTCTCCTCTCTGCCCCAGAGCTCTTTCTTCAACAAGTCTCTGACTGCTGAACGTATCGCGGAACTCCGACTAGGATACATGTTCCCCCTGACAAGTTCATCCAGTCCTTCCAAATACGCTTCAGGCAGCAGAACTGTAACAAGCTTCACACAATCACCTTGGCATGTTATCTACATATTACGTGGCAATATAGAATTTATGGTATAGTTTTTCGGCTTTACCCCATACTTTGCAGGCATCTATTTCCTCTTGCGAAAGATCTTCTTGTCTTCCATGTCGGTAACGTACTCAAACCCTGCTTCTATCAACTCGCAAGCTTCTTCTAGCGTGCTGGATACTTTTACATGATAGTCGTCGCTTTCAAAGTTTATGAGTTGAGTGTAGATGAGTGTTGCCTCAATGCGTTTATGTCCCAGCAACTGCTTGACGTATAGTACCATTGTTCCAGGATGGATTAAAGAGTTAGGTATTCGTGAAACTTATGGTCATCAGACAAAAGAACGATCCAACCACCAAATTCAGTTAGTTC
>CP070683.1:1556843-1560796 GCA_020352645.1 Candidatus Bathyarchaeota archaeon
CAATTAGAGACAGAAGATAGCGAATATGCATCAAAGATAGAAGCTGTCACAGTTCGTTTCAGAGGTTTGCCTGTACCTACGCACTTGCGCATGCTGGGAGCAGCGAACATTGGCAAGCTTGTGATGGTCGAAGGCATCATCGTTCGCGCTACACCAGTGCAGCCTCAAGTATTGCGAGCAGCTTTTAAATGCAAAAGATGTGAGACAATTTCCTACCTGGACCAGGCGGGTCCGTTTCTAAAGACCCCTCTGCGATGTATCAATCCCACCTGTGAAAGCAAAGGACCATTCGAGTTTGTTCAAGAGGGCTCCACTTTTATCGATTACCAAGAGATTCGAATACAAGAACGCCCTGAGGATTTACCTCCAGGTCAACTTCCTAGAACTTTGAATGTAAAGCTCGTAAGCCGAGATCTTGTTGATAAGGCTAGACCCGGCGACCATGTTGCGATAACAGGAATCGTTCGTGCGGTGGCGCCTGTTTTTCCTACAGCTGGAAAGCTTCGCGTTTTCCGGCTTCATGTTGAAGCTAATTTCTTAGACATAGAGAGCAAGGAGCCAGAAACTGCCCTCATCTCACATGAAGATGAGAAAAGAATCCTAGAGCTTGCCGAAGACCCATGGGTTCACAGAAATGTAATGCGTTCTATTGCTCCCTCAATCTATGGCTACGAATCCATCAAAGAAGCCATAATGTACCTTGTATTCGGTGGTGTTCCAAAGCAATTGGCGGACATCTCCATAAGAGGTGAATTAAACATCCTGCTCGTTGGCGACCCAGGAACCGCCAAGTCCCAACTGCTTCAATACATTGCTGCAATTGCTCCCAGAGGGCTATACACTTCCGGTCGTGGAACAACTGCGGCAGGCTTGACTGCCGCAGTGTTGCGTGAACGAGGAGGAGGAATGACTCTTGAAGCTGGAGCCCTTGTTTTAGCAGATAAAGGAGTTGCATGCATTGATGAGATTGACAAAATGCGCCCCGAGGACAGAGTGGCGATTCACGAAGCCATGGAACAACACACTGTATCAGTGGCAAAGGGAGGCATCGTAGCAACTCTAAACGCCAGAACAGCTATTCTTGCAGCCGCCAACCCCTCTCTAGGAAGGTACGACGCTTACAAAACGGTGACCGAAAACATCAACTTGCCCGTCACCATCCTCTCAAGATTCGATTTAATTTTTGTACTCAAGGACGTGCCTGAAAAAGAACTAGATGAAAAAATGTCAACCCACATTCTAGAGATACATAGGAAGGGCACCGTGCCTATAGAAACACCCGTCCCATCAGACTTACTCCGGAAGTACATCAGTTATGCAAAGAACATAAAACCAGTGCTAACCGATGACGCAATGCAACGGCTCAAAGCCTTCTACCTAGAGATGAGAGCGGTGACAGAAAAGGTTGAAGGATCACCCATTGCCATCACTGCCAGACAGTTGGAGTCACTGGTCAGACTCGCGGAGGCAAGAGCTCGAATAGCACTTCGAAAACAGATTACCCCTGAAGACGCCGAAGCCGCCATTGTCATCATGAACAAATCATTGGAAGAGGTTGGCATCGATATCTCTACTCACATGCGAGACATCGACATAATCATGGTCGGCAAACCTAAGAGTATGCAAGACAAATTGAGGATCATCCTTACTGAGATTGTGGAGTTATCAAGAGAGACAGGCATGATTGAAAAGAAGCTACTTTTCGAAGAGCTTGAGGACAAGCACAAAATTCAAATCCTAGACGCTCAGAAGCTGATTGGAAGAATGATAAAAGATGGAACGATATATGAACCACGACCTGGCTTCTTAAAGAAGGTGTAACCAGGGTTTTCGGATTGAAAGTTGCAGAGCTACCTATACCTGAACAAGCAAAAGAGGTTATCATAAAATCTGGAATTTCTAAGCTTTACCCTCCGCAGGAGGAAGCCATCAAAGCGGGAGCCCTGAAAGGAAAAGACCTTGTTTTAGCAAGTCCCACGGCTTCTGGAAAAACACTCACAGCTGAGCTTTGTGCTCTCAAACATGTCGTTGAGCACAGTGGAAAGGTCTTATATTTGACTCCTCTGAGAGCATTGGCTAGCGAGAAATATCAAGAATTCAAGAAATATAGTAGCGTTCTAAAACCTGATAGAAGACGTGTCCAGGTTGGCATCAGCACCGGTGACTATGACAGCAATGATCCGTGGTTGGAAAGGTACGACATAATTATCTCCACCAATGAGAAAGCAGATTCGCTATTGAGGCATAGGACAAAGTGGATTGATGAAATATCCCTTGTGGTCGCTGATGAGGTTCACTTGATAAACGATTCTGAGCGAGGTCCGACACTAGAGGTTGTTTTAGCTAGACTGATGCAGGTCAACCCGGAAATCCAGGTCTTGGCTCTGAGCGCAACAATAAAAAATGTGGAAGAACTAGCAGACTGGCTTAAAGCTCAATATGTTACAACTGAATGGAGACCTGTCAAATTAAATGAAGGGGTTTTGTTAAACCAAGAAATCCAATTCAAAAATGGCGGAGCTACGAAAATAGGAAAACACTCAAAAAATCCAGCTTTAAACCTCGCCCTCCACATCGTTAAATCGGGTGGTCAGGCACTGATCTTTGCATCCACCCGAAAGAACTCCGTGTCACTGGCAAAAAAAGCTGCAGCCGAACTAAGCAATTTTCTGACAAAAACCACAAAACGCTCTTTAAAATTGCTTAGTGAAAGAATATTAACAACTGGCGAAAGGACAAGAATCAGTAATCTCCTAGCCGACCTCGTTAAGTGTGGAGCATCATTCCATCATGCTGGATTAGGAGGAGCCCATAGAAAGCTGCTTGAAGACGCTTTTCGACAAGGCAGAATAAAAATCATAGCAGCTACACCTACTCTAGCCTTCGGAGTTAACTTGCCAGCAAGGATGGTGATCCTCCATGATTATCGACGATATGAAGTGGGCTACGGCTATTATCCAATTACTGTACTTGAATACAAACAGATGGCGGGTAGAGCGGGGCGACCAAAATATGATAAAGTGGGAGAGGCAATTTTGATAGCTAAGACAGGTGATGAGCAAGATTATCTACTGGAAAGCTACGTCCTAGCGGAGCCTGAACGAATCTGGTCAAAGCTTGCAGTTGAAAGAATCTTACGCCCTCATGTCCTATCGACTATTGCAGCACAATATGCACAAACTGAGCAAGGTATCTACGATTTTTTTGGCAAGACTTTCTACGCCTACCAATATGACCCTAAGGCAATCAAACTGGTGATTACGAAGATACTCAAATTTCTTTATGATGAGCAGATGATAGATGCGAGTGGTCGAGATGTTGTTGCGACCAAATTCGGACGTCGAGTTTCAGAGCTCTATATTGACCCTGTATCAGCCGTGTTCATCCGTAACTCCTTGTATTCTCGAGCACGTCTTATAACCGACCTTAGTTTTCTTCATATGATAGCTCATACACCAGACATGTTCCCTAAATTACGCCCATACTCTGGAGAGATCGATGAGCTTGCATTGTTCGTGGATGAACATAAAGACGAGTTCATGTTGGATGTTCCCAGCGAGCTTGATGACCATCTAGATTATGAAGAGTTTCTAGGCGAAGCTAAGCTAGCTTGGGTGATGCAGTCATGGATTGAAGAAGCTTCGGAGGACCAGATGATTGAGCGGTTTCGGGTGCAACCCGGAGATTTATACAGAATTATTAACTCTGCTGAATGGCTGCTTTTTGCTTCTCGAGAGCTCTCAGGCTTACTAAAACAGAGGGATTTGGTGCCACAATTGAATATCCTAAGGGAGCGAACAGCCAAGGGTGTAAAGGCAGAGCTTTTGCCCCTTGTACGTTTGGAGAGCGTGGGTAGGGCTCGTGCTCGTGTTCTTTTCAATTCAGGCTTTAAGACGATAGCTAATCTTAAGCATGCACCTGTTGAGAAACTTGTCGGTCTGCCTTTTATTGGA
>CP070683.1:1560896-1572765 GCA_020352645.1 Candidatus Bathyarchaeota archaeon
TATGCTTATGAAAGCTGCCCTATCGCGTTGGTTCATAAGCCATTCCAGATCTTCAACAAAATGTGAACCTTTTGCCTTCAGCCGAGACATCACATTCTCGATTTTCCGTGCCTCTTGTGCCTTACGATTGATTTCGTCAACGCCACCATACTTCTCTACGATTTCCAGAAGATCATCTACAAGAGGATTGTCTTCGCTCAAGATGAAATCGTTGATCGCCTTCAGATTATTCAGAGGAATCTCCAGTTCTTGTCTCAAATCATTCATCAGAAACAGACTTCCTTGACAATCCAATGGGCCTTACTAGTGTTTGTGGATTTATAAGAATAGCTGGTGGCACATGCGATCAGTTCTTCACAGATATGAAGCGCTTAAATGTGCAGAAAGCGCGATAGAATGCAAGGAGCATGAACAGATGTTCAAGCCTAAAGGAATCATGCCTGCTTTGGTTACACCATTCAAGAAAAACGGAGACCAGTTTGATGAAGAATGTATGCGTTCACTTGTCAATTATTGCCTAGAATCAGGCGTTCACGGCGTTGTTCCATGTGGTACAACAGGAGAATTCGTGAACATGACCGTCGAGGAGCGGCGAAGAGTCATAGATGTGGTTGTTGATGAAGTTAATGGGAGAGTACCAGTTGTTGCAGGGGCTGGAGCAAGTGGAACTGATCAAGCACTTGATATGGTGCAATACGCAAGGGATGCAGGAGCAGACGCAGCTCTTGTCGTCACTCCATATTACCTGAAGCCTACCAACAGAGGGCTTTACGAACACTATTACAAGATCGCCAGTAACGTTGACCTGCCAATAATTCTATATAACATACCGCAGTGTACAGGGTTGCCAACACCATGGCAAATGGTGGAGGATTTAGCTCATGTACCTGGTATAGTGGGTATCAAAGACAGCAGCGGACAGCTGAGCCTGATTCTGACAATACTGGAAAAAGTCCGCGACAAGATAGATGTGATGTGTGGACATGACGAAGTGGTAATGGCGGCCTTAGCAGCAGGGGCCAATGGAGCAATTCTGGCAAGTGCGAATTTTATCCCAGATATCTGGGTTGAAATGTACAATAGTGTGAAGAATGGCAACCTGCAGAGAGCACGGGAACTTCAATACTCTGTGCAGAAGATTGCTCGAATTACGGTGGCAAGCGGTGCAGTTGGTACTAAAGAGGCGCTTAAGATGATCGGGATTGAGGTTGGCCCCGTAAGACTTCCGCTTAGCGTCGGAGGTGAGCTTACCTATGAAGCTCGCGAAGAGCTAAGGCTGGATCTGGAGAAAATCGGAAAGATAAAACCTAAGCGCGTCAGGTTTGAGATCGAGGAGAGGATTTTGGAGGAGAGGTTTCACGCTGTAAGCATCACACCTGATGTGATCCGCGACTTTAAGCTGCGTGTCGGCGAAGCTTTGGCTGGTGATGGCGCAGAAGTTGCGCATATTGATCTTATGGTTGGAGTCAAAGAGGGCCCTGTCGGTGACGCTTATGCAAGAGCGAAGGCTACGCCGACTCCTGGTCACGAACCATTGGTTGCGATATTGGAACCTAACGTCTTGGTGAAGCCAGTCACGCTCATGGTGCCCACCGTACTGATTAAGAACATGCGACAGGCAAGCATGGTTTACGGTCCCGCTCAAGCAGGAGTGGCGAAAGCAGTGGCAGATAGTGTTGCAGATGGCAGCATCCCTAGGGGCGGGATTGAGGACATAGTGATTATCGCAAACGTTTTTGTTCATCCATCAGCGGTTGACAGGCAACGGGTGTATATCAACAATTACAAAGCTATGCGCCATGCGATTCGCAGGGCGATTGAAGAAAGGCCTTCAGCCGACGAGGTGGTGGAAAACAAGGACAGATCTAAGCATCCATTCAAATATACGCCATAGAAACATCGCCGAACAAGAATCTACTCAAAGACTCATCCTTGAGTTGGAGAGAAGGCGAACTCTTTGGTCCTGAATTAGAGGGATTTGCTCAGGCTTGGAGGTCTAGCCCTGCTTCAAAGGCCTGCAGATTTGCTTCTTGTGTCTCTCGCTTGACACTGGCTTCAATTGCTTCCTTCATAGCTTTCTTGCTAGCGATTCCAGCAATTATTGTCAAGGCTCCTAGCATCACCACATTCGCATACATTCGAGATTTGAAGCGGGTCTCAGCGACTCTGGATGCTGGGAGTTTGTACACCTGGTCTATTCTCTCTGGTACACGGGAGACCAGATCCCCATCGACCAATAGTATTCCGCTCTCTTTCAGGTCTTTGCAGTGTGCATCAAGAGCGCTCTGACTCAGGGCCACAAGTACGTCGCATTTTCTCACATGAGGAAAGCCAATCTGCTTGTCTGATACTATCACTTCACTTTTTGCAGCGCTTCCTCTGGCTTCAGCCCCGTAGCTTTGCGTCTGAACAACGTTCATTCCATCTATAACAGCAGCTCTTCCAAGGATCTGCCCTGCCAACACAACTCCTTGTCCTCCGAGTCCGCAAATCCTGACTTCAATCCGGCCCATCTTTACTCGCCTTCTTGATAGTTGATTGGATTCTTTCAGTCAAGGTTGGTAACTTTCTATCGACGAAGTCGCCAATCACTATCTTGCCTTTGACTTCATTCTCGCTTAGTTTCTGTGCTTCTCTGATGCTAATGCTGTGATCTCTCATCCAATGCAGCATTTCCCCCGCGTTTTTGAAGCCAGCACGCCGACCATAAGCTGTAGGGCACTGACTCACTACTTCGATGAAGCTGAAGCCCTTTGTCTTCAACGCCTTCTTTATAGTTCCCTTTAATTGTTGAATGTGTGCTGTAGTTACGCGAGCTGCGTAAGAAGCACCAGCAGATGCAACAAGGGAAACAGCATCAAGCGGACGCTCAAACCCTCCGTAGGGTGTAGTTGAGGTCTTCACCTCTTGAGGAGTAGTTGGTGCTACCTGTCCACCAGTCATTCCATAGATCATGTTGTTCACCATTATCACAGTAACATCAAGGTTTCTTCTTGCTGCATGAATCAAGTGGCCAAGTCCTATTCCCACAATGTCGCCGTCCCCACCAAAAACCACAACATTCAGGTTAGGCCGCATGAGTTTTACACCAGTAGCAACTGGTATGCTTCGTCCATGAGTCGTGTGGATGGAATCTGCCTTGAAGTGTGGCGATGGTATCCACGAAGAACATCCAATGCCACTACAGAAAACGAATCCTTGGAGATTCCTATGCCCGAGCTCATGAACCGCTCTAAGAAAAACATTGGCGACTGTAGTGCCCCCGCAGCCTGCGCAAAAGGGGAATGGTACTCCTCTTAGATAATTTCCGGATGAAAAGGGCATCTCCATCTCAGTTCTCGCTCCCCTTAAGTTGGGAATACAGTTCTTCAGGGGTTAGCATTTCTCCACCGCCAATCTTGTTCACGGGGATTACCTCTGTTGCACCTTTCGTTGCTCTTTCCACCTCAAAGAAAAGCTGTTGCACGTTCATCTCAGGGACGATGATTTTCTTGGCATTTCTTGCCATAGATTGAACAATTCTTTCAGGAAACGGCCACAGGGTTTTCAATCTGATCAGTCCAGCGTTGATTCCATTATTTCTCGCCATTTCTATTGCTTCATAGGCTGCACGGGAGGTGCAGCCGTAAGTGATGAAACCTATCTCGCAATCAGTGGCATTGTAAGCTTCGAAATCCATGACTAACTCAGCGTTGTTTCTGATTTTCCCAACCAGTCGAGTTACAAGGTTTTGATGGACCCCAGGGTCTGCCGTGAAACGCCTCCCGAACTCGTCGTGTGTTGAGCCTGTTACTGCAACGTTGTGGCCTTCTCCAATACTGGGCATAGGAGGAACTTCTTCGCCTCCAAAGAATCGTTCTTCTTGTGTTTTTGGTTTCCTTCGGTTGACAATGTCTATGGACTCAGCTGGTGGTATATGTATCTGTTCTCTCATGTGAGCTACTATTTCGTCGGCCAGCAAAATGACTGGTGTACGGTATTGTTCAGCTAGGTTGAAGGCGTGAATCGTTAGGTAAAACATCTCCTCCACTGAATTCGGAGAAAGCACTATTGAAGCATAGTCTCCATGCGTTCCCCAGCGGGATTGCATAACATCTCCTTGAGCGCATTTTGTGGCTTGTCCAGTGGATGGTCCTGACCTCTGCACATCAACTACGACGCATGGCGTTTCAGTCATGAATGCATATCCAATATTTTCTTGCATCAGACTGAATCCAGGACCTGAAGTTGCCGTCATAGCCTTCGCGCCTGCCCAACTCGCTCCGATTATAGCGCCTATTGAAGCGATTTCATCTTCCATCTGGATCATGATGCCACCTATTTTGGGAAGATGTGTTGCCAAGTATTCGGATATCTCGCTAGCTGGGGTAATTGGATAACCAGCAAAGAATCGACATCCTGCGATCATTGCAGCTTCAGCTATGGCTTCGTTTCCTTGCAGAAAATGTGTACCTGATGACAAGTGTCCAGCCACTTGGGGCACCTCTGGTTCTGTTGTAACAACCTTTAGTTTAAAGGTTTGTCCGCACGGTTGAGCGCAAGAGAAATGACAAGAAAGAGCTGTGCTTTGCTACTGTCTTCTTCGAAGTATGACTGTGATGATTGCTGCTACTACAATGCAGGCGAACCCTGCATAGATGGATGTTGAGTACTTGACGAAGAAAGTGGGTTCTATCACTCGAAAGCGGGTGACATTGGTGCTAGCTCCATGTCTCAGTTCATCTTCTACAAAGTGCAGCTGCACACTCCACGTGCCTAGGAACGGTGGCCTGAAGTTAGCGGAGAAGCTGCTGTTTTGCAGGGCTGTATAGAGCTCGAGTTTGGATCCATTTTGGCTGGTAAAAATCATCTCTACCTGAGTGTCTCCAGCGGTTAAGTTGGGACTTATCGAGCCGGTGATTGTGATATTATTCCCGATTGTTATGGTTTCGCCACTTAGTGTGAAACTTATGTTTGATGGGTGTTTGACATGGTAACTTCCGTTGAGAGCCATTAGGTTATCTAGAAAGTCAAAGGCCTCGATGCGATAGTTTACTTTGACTCCTGCTTCTTGTCCTGGGATTGTTCCATTGCAGATGCGATCGTTGGCCAGCATGTCCAAGACGGAGGAAGTGTTCCAGTTGTCAATAGTGTAGTGAAGAGATGCGTTGTGGACCGAGGAGTTGCTAGATACCGATGTTATAACCGTTTCGTGGTCAGGATAAACTCTTTGAATTGGCTGTGCCAGCTCCATAAGTGAATCGCCGAAGTTCGTTTTGACTCGGAAACTCACATTTCCAAATCCAGCTTCACCTATGAAGGCGAGGTGATATAGGCTTGCTCCTGAAGTTGGGGCAGAATAGTTGATGAGCATGTCTTGTCCAAAATATTCACAGCTAGCAAATGCGTTGCCCCTGAAACCTTTACTGTCCAAGTTATATCCTCCGAAGAGTTGATCTGCAAGCCCATAAAGTCCCTCCTCCCAAGCCAGGGGGACACCATTCAAGAGTTCACCTTTGTTTGAGGATGGATTGGCCATTGCGTAGAGCCTGACCTCATACATGTCGAGTGTGCTAGGGACTTTCGTCTGAATTTCGATGTTTTCACTGTTTGCCATGAACTCATATGCCCAGCCGGTTCTTAATACGCTGATGTTGCCTGTCTTTCCCTCAATGTAGCAAGTGTGCCAACTGTTGGTTTCAATGTGTTCTATAACCATCAAAGTTGCAGCGTGAGACGCTTGGCTTTCACGAGCATCATTCACGACGAGGAAACTGTAGTTGCCAGAAAATCTAGGAGTGAAGAAGGGTTGGTCAACGCTAGTGCCGAGATGTTCAGGCAACCCCGCAGCCTCGGTGTGATAGCCAACTTGATCTCCAAGAGGGTCGAAGAGGAAAATATCGTAATCAGTTGCTGGTGTTGATCCGTTGTTTATCCAATCGCCGTAACAGTATACGTGATAAGTGTGATTCGCCTCCAGTTGATATACATAGGTCCAGTTACCACCAACAGGAATTTGTGAAGAGTTAATCCTCACAGGGCTCACTGGCTTCTGGATCAAACTCCAATTGCCATATGGACTCTCTTCAATGAATGTGAGTATCCAATCCTCTGTAAAGGACAAGCTTGATACTGCAACCACCATCGTTGACACTGGCGCAAAAGCAAGTAACAGCACTAGCGACATCGTTCCAGCTTTTTTCAGCAACAGGATTGCTCCTTCGCAGGATGCAACTCTGCTTCTAGCTAGGCTCTGAACGGAATAATTGTTATGAAAGTCGAGTAAGTATTCCGAATAAAACTGTGATCCAACATCCTACAGAAAGGTATTTAATTTTCCCAAGCTGGTAAGGTAAGCGTAGGGTGAAGACCATTGGAAAAGGACATTGTTAACTTTGCTTTGGACTATGCTCAAAGCAAAGCAGTCGACTATGCTGAAGCCAGAGCACAGAATACAAAACACGAAGAAATCGTAGTCAAGAATGGAATTTTAGATGCATATGTTTCAACAGTAGACAGCGGATTGTGCGTAAGAATACTGGCAGAGGGAGGTCTTGGATTCGCGTCGACAAACAAACTGAGTAAAGATGAAGTGAGAGCGATTGTCGACATGGCCTATAAATCCGCCAAACTCGCGAGACGCCAGGATGAGATTGCTTTTGCAGAGGAGAAAGGTGTCAAGATCAAATGGGATGTAGAGCAGAAGAAGAAAATTGAAGACGTGTCACCAGAAGAGAAAATAGATGAGTTGATGGGAGTTGACAAGTCTTTGGCGACTCAGGAAATCAAGATCCCTGGAAGAATCAGTGTTTGCGAAATAGATATGGCTGAAAAGTACTTCGTGAATTCTGAGGGTTCAGAGATTTCCTCATTCTTGCCCAAAATCGCAGCCTTTGCTTTCATCACCGTCGTTGAGAATGGAAAACCTGAACAAGCATTCAAGCAGTTTGGACGCAGCGGAGGGTGGGAAGCCTTCGAGGAGTGGAAGATGACTGAAACCCTCTTGCACGAAGCAAACGTGTTGCAGAGACTAATTAAGGAAGGGAAAAGTGTCAAGCCTGGAAAAATGGATTTAGTTTGTGGAACCGAAGTCACAGGAATCGCTTCACACGAGTCTTGCGGGCACCCCATCGAGGCTGATCGAATACTGGGACGTGAGATGAGTCAGGCCGGTCGCTCTTTCATTTATCAGGGCGGCCCTTATTGGATAGGGAGTCAAATCGGAAGTGACATTGTAACAATAGTGGATGATCCAACTGTGAAGAATAGTTATGGCTATTACAAGTATGACGATGAAGGAATAGGTGCCAGACGCCGTTTTCTCTACAAAAACGGCAAAATACACGAGTTCTTGCACAACAGAGAAACCGCTGCAAAACTCGGAACGAGAAGCAACGGTTCTTCAAGATCGACAAATTACGATCGGGAAGCAATTGTTCGAATGGCAAGTACCTTTCTGTTGCCAGGTGACTGGACTGAAGAGGAGATCATTGCAGACGTGAAGCATGGAATCTACATGAAGTCCTTTACAGAGTGGAACATAGATGATAGACGATTCAACCAGAGATATGTGGGCAGAGAAGCCTACATGATCGAGAATGGAGAGCTCACAACACAAGTGACTCGACCAACAATAGAAACGTCCACCAAGACCTGGTGGAGCACTGTTGACGCAATATCGAAAAAGATAGACTTTGACGCAGCAACATGTGGAAAAGGCGATCCCATGCAGGGCATTCCAGTGTACACAGGCGGGCCAGTCATCCGCTTGAAAGAGGTGTATGTAAAATGAGCGACATTCTGGAGAAGACTGAGGCAATTGTCAAGAAAGGCAAGGCACTTGGAGCAGACGAAGTACTCGCCACAACTGTATTTGGGCGATATAGACAGACGCGGTTCAGTAACAACCAGATAGATATCACAACTGCTTGGAACGACTACGTGACCGACTTAACTCTCTCATGGAACAAACGGCTTGTAGCAACTCAAATACGGAATTTCCAGAATTCAGCAAAAATTGCTGAACAGCTGTTCAAGCTAGCAAAGGTGTCAAAAGAGAACCCCAATTACGGCGGAATAGCATCCGGCAAATTCACATACTCAAAGCCCACCGCAGATAGAAAACTCCAAGAGCTCGAAAATCCCTCTCAGTATGTTTTCGAAGCTGTAGAAGCAGCGCAAAAGGAAGCTGGATCAGAGGTTAAGGCTGGCGGCATACTTTTCTCAAAGTATGAAGATGTATATTTGGTATCTTCAGAAGGGCCAGTTGGAAGAGACGCTAGATCAGCGGTTGAATTATCTATACGCGCATTTTCACAAATCGATGCTTCAGGTCATGGCGTAGAGTGCTGCTCATCATTAGGAAACTTCAAGCCTTCCAGAGCAGGAGAGAAAGCTGGCAAAATCGCGAGGATGGCAAAGAATCCAAAACAAGCGAAAGAAGGAAAATACGATATAATCTTTGATCCTTTGTTCTTCGGATCAATGCTCAGCACATGGGCCCAAATGGTATCTGCATACTCCATTATGATCAAACTATCAGTCTTCGTAGACAAACTCGGCCAAAAAGTTGCACCCGAAGCGGTGACGCTACGGGACAAACCCGCCGAGTACTCAGTCAACAACAGAATTTTCGACGATGAGGGCTTTCCTATACAGGAAAACCTGTTCATAGAACGAGGCATTCTCAAAACCTACTTGCATAACACCTCTACAGCGAAAATCTTCAAAACCAACACTACAGGAAACGCCGGGCTGGTTCAGCCACAGCCTTGGAGTATCGAAATGGACGCTGGTCATTTGAGCAAGGATCAGCTTTTCGACGAGATGAAAAATGGCCTTTATCTTACAAACACCTGGTACACTCGATTCCAAAACTATGCAACAGGAGACTTCTCAACGATTCCTAGAGATGGAATATTCCTGATAGAAAATGGCGAAATCAAGCAATCGTGGAAAGATCTCCGGCTAAGCGACAATATCCTCAAGTTAATGGGCAACATTGCAGGAATCTCAAAGGAAAGGCAGCAAGTACATTGGTGGCTTGAAGCTGACCCCCCGTCACTATCACCCTACGTCCTTGTAAAAGACATACAAATGACAAGACCGAAGTAGCAGTCTCCACCACCTCTACATCACATTCGAAGAGATGGAAGCGTCTTTGTGAGAGCAACACTTGGGAGAACAGTCAAAGAGGAGCTTTCAGGAGAAACTGCCAAATCATATGTGGCTCAAATCACAAGATTCCACAGAGTTCAAGCCTCCACGATGTTCCATGAAGCAGCTGAATATTTGCGAGACACGATCAAGAATCTCGGTTGCTCCGACGTAAGAATCGAGCAATTTGCGTCTGATGGACAGGTGGAGTATGGCACTCACATTTCTCCAATAGGATGGGAGGCTAGAGAAGCAACACTGAGCTTGGTCAAACCCCATCATGAGCTAGTCGTTAGATATACAGATGTGCCAACATGCCTGCACACATATAGCAACGCTACCCCCCCAGAAGGCATAACGGCAGAACTAATCGATGTAGGTGAAGGAACCAAGCCAGAACATTACAACGGGAAAGATGTGCAGGGCAAACTTGTACTAGCAACCGGCAAAGCAAGGCAAGTTCATGAGCAAGCAGTCTACAAGTACGGAGCGGCCGGAGTGATCACAGACAGTTTGACTCATGAAATGAAACATGTCCGAGAAAGCGTTGACATCCCCGATGCTCATGCCTATCAATCCATATGGCCAACAGGAGATGAGATGGACAAAGTCGCTTTTGGCTTCTCAATCAGTAAGAGGCAAGGAAACCATCTCCGCGGAATGCTCAGGAATAACCAATCTGTGACACTGAAAGCGATGGTTGACGCAAGACTGTTTCCAGGCAACTTGGACGTAGTCACTGCTAGAATTCCTGGCAGCTCTAAACCAGAAGAAGAGATTTTCCTTGTTGCCCACCTTTGCCACCCAAAACCTAGCGCGAACGATAATGCATCTGGCAGTGGCCTCCTACTGGAAATAGCTAGAACAATACAAACTCTGATTAGAAATGGCAGCATTGGACCACTGGGTAGAACGATACGCTTCTTATGGGTGCCGGAAAATTACGGCACACTTGCACTCTTGTTGCATGATCAGGATTGGGCTTCAAAGCTGGTTGCCGGGATAAATCTGGACATGGTTGGACAGAATCAGGAACTTTGCAGATCCACACTAAATCTCGACAAAACTCCGGATTCAAACCCCTCTTTCCTCAACGACTACATTTCGACTCTGTTCAGCAGCCTAAAGGAGGAGTTTGACTGCGAAACAGCATATGGTTCCGCATCAACATTTCGACACAATGTCAACGCTTTCAGTGGTGGAAGTGATCATGCGGAATTCAATGACTCCACCTTCAGCATTCCATGTGTCATGTTAGTTCAATGGCCAGATTTGTTCTATCACTCATCATTTGATACATTGGATAAAGTCAGCACAGATAGCTTGAAGCGTGTAGGCTGGATCGCTACGGTTGCCGCCATCACTCTTGCAAATGCTCGGGTCGACGACGCTGCACACGTGGCGAATCTGACAAGGTTGAGAGGGATGAGCCGACTACACTCGACAAGTGAAGGGGCGCTCAAGGCTTTGCACAAACAAGCAGTAGACCCTGACCATTCAGAAATTGCACATAGGCTTGCAGAAATGCTCTCAGATTTCGAGAGCAGAATGAGACATGTGACCAGAAGAGAGCAAAGAGCCATTGAGTCGGTGAAAAGACTGGGAGCAGATTCTGGACTGAATAGACTTATAAAATCATATATTGGTGATATCGACCGCTGCAGCCAACTTGAAGTGAGACGCTTCAAAGAAACACTAGATCGCCTCAGGAAATCGGTTGATGTATACACTTCCACACCACAGGAAAAAACGGAAAAAACGGAAGTGGACGAAAAGGCGAGATCTATAATCCCGAAGCGATTGTTTAAAGGCACCTTCAGTTGGGAAACCTTCAAGAAAAGGTTAGGTGAGCTGGAATACGAGTGGTACGAGCGAATGCGTAAGAAAGATAGGAACTTAGGAAAGAAAACCTACGAGATATTCAACTTCATGGATGGAAAGCACACGGCCTATGATATCGCAGTTGCAGTGTCAATTGAATATGACGAAGTTGACAAGAAATACATGTTAAGGTTCTTGCACGATCTAGAGAGAACACATTTTGTCTCGCTACAGTAGCGTAGTGATGATTATCACTTGTATCTCTTCTGCCGTCGCTGTCTCTTTTTCTTCTCTCTTCTCATTCTTTTCTTTTTCCACTTAGCGCGCATCCAGACCTGCCCTCTACTCAATTCTAGTAGGACTTCGCCTCACTTCGTCAATGGTCTTACTTAAACAGTGCGCGTGCTCTTCAGCATGATAGTGAAGAAACGCGAACGTCCTTAAGTGAAATCGCTGAGTGAGCCAATGCTCTCTTGCTTTTAAAAGTGTTGTGGTTGATCAACTCAGCAAATAACTGTCCTTGATCTTCACAGCCCTAGAAACTGCGTTATTGAGGGGATAGGCACGTAAATCCACACATAAGCGCCTATCATTAGTATCGAGACAGATGCAGCAATCAGGAGGTAGTCAGCTTTTCTTATTCTGAGAGTGTAAAGATTTGTTCGCTTTTCAATGGCACCCCATGCTCTTGATTCCATTGCCTCTGCCAGTTCAAGACTTCTTCGAATTGCGTTGATTATCAGAGGAATGAGAATTGGAATGTAGTTTCTTATTCTTTTGAGAAAATTCCCCTTTTCAAGTTCCAGTCCTCGCGCTTTCTGAGCATCCATTATCGTCTGTGCCTCTTCGGCCAGAACTGGGACAAAGCGAACTGCGGTTGTGAAGGCGAAGCAGAATTCGTATGGTACGTGAC
>CP070683.1:1572865-1601900 GCA_020352645.1 Candidatus Bathyarchaeota archaeon
CATTTTCTTTCAACATCATGAGTGCTTCTCGATATACTTCCCACTTCCATTGAGCAGCGGTGTAATAGTATATCTTTTCAGGCTTCAGTTTTGTCGCTCGTACAATGCTCAGCGTGTCCTCAAGCGTCAACTTGACGAGGTTTTCGCTTTCCTCAGCCGCTGGATTGATCTTCTCTTGATCGAATTCCGGCCATTTGGAGGTAGATATAAAGGAAGTTCTGCCGATCTTGCTCCAGATTTCCTCGGACAGGTGAGGTGTAAAAGGCGTTAGTAGGCGAATCCATATCTCAACTGCTTCGATCAAGGCTTTCGCGTCAACATTGCCTTTTCTTCTAATGTACCATCGGAAGTCGTTCCAGATTTCAAATAGAGCGTTTTCTGTGGCTGTTCGAGTTTTCATTGTTTGAATGCTTTCGGTGATTATGCGTATTCTGTGTTGCAGTACGCTGATTAGCCAGTTTTCCAGATGTGTTGAGTCCGGGTTCTTTGCTTGTGAGATTATTGAGGATGCCAGTCGATGGAATGATTCAAGCTTGCCTTGGATGTCCCTGACATTTTCATTTCTCCAGTCAGGATCATCCAAGCCTTCAGCGGCTAAGAGTAATGCACAGCGCGTAGAGTCCGCTCCGTAGTGTTTAATTGCCTTTTTGAAAGTTGCAAAGTTGCCTTTGGATTTCGACATCTTCTTTCCTCCAATCATCAGCATGCCGTTGGCTCCGATAGCTTTTGGCCAGTGTTTCCGAGGGAACAATGCTACGTGTTGGAACAGGAAGAATGTCAGATGGTTAGGTATTAGCTCCTTGGCTGAGTTTCGCATGTCTACTGGGTACCAATATAGGAATTCCTGCCGCATAGATTGCAGGGTGTTTTCTTCCACGTTAGATTTGGCAGCTGTCGTGGCCAATCCTCCTTTGCCAAAGAATATGTATTCGAAGAATTCCGGAGTTAGCTGATCTGGGTGCAGATTGTTCTGTTTGATGTGTTTGTTAATGGTGTAGAACGCCATGTAAACTGTGGAGTCACTTAGTGTTTCTATTATCCACTCCTTGTTCCAAGGTAAACGGGTGCCTAATCCGCTTTTGCGGGCACAGGCCCAGTCATTTAGCCAGTCAATTACGCTGAGAAACCATGATTTGGCTGTTTTGGGATATACAACTGCTTGTTCTAGAGCATCTTTAGTTTTTTTCTTCCATTTGGGATCACCATACTTCAGGAACCACTGGTCCTCTAAGACCTTCACTGTGCAGGGTGTGAGGCATCTGCAAACAACTGTCTGCGGTAAATCGTATATGGTGTCTGCGATTCCTTTCTTCTTCAAGTGTTTCGTAAATGGTTCTTTGACTTCTTGAATCATCTTCTTGGCGTAAGGGCCGCAAATCTCTTTCAAGGTTCCGCTGTGAAACTCTTTCTTGTACAGTAGTTTTGTTGCTTCTTCGGCCTTGGGGTCACATTGGTCTTCTACACCCATTTGATCAACAAGTTCGATTGCTGGATATTCGCCGAAGCCCTCGAGATGAATCATTGAGATCGGTTTGATGTTCTTCACTACATCCAGCTTGATGTTGAATCTTTCAAGACGTGTTGGGTCTTGCTGCAAGTCCCTTAGTGCCAGCCAATCAACTGGCGCGTGGGCAGGAACGCTGTAGACGACTCCCGTCGCGTTTTCAGGACTGACGAACGGAGCTGGCAGTATAAGCAATTCTCTTTGGTCGACAAGATTGGTCACCTTCTCGCCGACTAATTCTTCTCCTTTGAAGCGATGAAGTACGGTGTTATTTCGTCTTTGTTCTTTCAGCTTTCTTGCTGCGGCCTCACTTACTATCCATTTTTCTTGGTCTATCTCGACTTCTACATAGTCTGCGTTTGGGTTGAGCCAGATGTTTGTTGCGCCAAATATTGTCTCTGGTCTAAATGTGGCGGCTGGTAGAAAACTGTCCCCGTACTTGAACTTTATGAGGGTATATTCTTCTGGGGCTACTCCTTCACCCTCTTGGCGGTCGTGGTCACCGGTCGGACTTTCACAACGTGGACACCAGACCACGGGGTGAGTTCCTTTGACAACGTATCCTAGTTGTCGGAGTTTCTTGTACTGCCATTCGATGAACTTGCTGAAAGCGGGTGATGTTGTGTGGAACTCTCGTCGCCAGTCGATGGAGAACCCAGCTTTGCGGATTGTATCTCTGTTTTCATTAGTGTAGTATGTAGCCATGTACACGGGGTTTGCGAATTTCTGAAGCTCTTCATCGGGTACACCGTCGATTTCCTTTAGCGCTTTGAGTAGCTCCGGATCTCCTAGTTTGACACGTTCACTCGCGCCCGCTATTGTCTGTCCGGTCCAATGCCATGCCCACGGGAACAACACGTTGTATCCTTGCATGCGCTTGAAACGTGCGTAAGCGTCGACTCTTGCAGCTGTGAACGCATGCCCTACGTGAAGAGGTCCGTTTGCATAGGAGTAGGGAAATGTAATGAAGAGTTTCTCCCGATCTGGATCTGGGTTCGCTTCGAAGATTCTTGCTCTTTTCCAGGCTTGTTGCCATTTCGCTTCGATGTGACGCAAAAGCTTCATGAAAGTCTTTGGATAAGGTTGTTTCGTATAAAAGGCTTTGTTAGTTGATATTGAGGTATCGATCCCTCATTTCTTGCACCATCCTACAGAGTACAGGTGGTGCTTTTTATTTATTGTGTTTTGCTCCTAGCTGAAGTCGTATGATTTTCTCCGCGTTTTCTATTGCTTCTGGAATTCCATCGATTCTTGTACCGCCACCTTGTGCGAAATCTGCTCTACCGCTGCCTCCACCGGCAACTGCTGATGCAGTGGCTTCTGCGATCTCATTTGCTCGGATTCCTCTGTTGACTGCTCTGTTTCCCAGCATTACTACAAAGCGCACGGTCGTTTGGCTTTTGCCATATATGATGGCGACAGCAGAGTCTTCTTTGTCGACTAGATTTCTTGCGGTTTTTATCATTCGGTCGATGTTGATCGGAGAGATTTCCTGTGTTATGAGCCCAACTCCGTCAATGTCCTTAATTGTATGTGTTTTTCTCTTTTCTTCACTGCTTTCAAGTCTTGCTATGTCCTCGATTAGGCGTCGGTTCTCCTTACGCGTGTTCTTCCGCTCTTTCAGTAGGCGCTTCGTGGTTAGCAGCAGTTTCTCAATAGGGGAATTCAAGATTTCCGAGAGTTCTTGAAGAAGCTTCTCTTTCTCTTGGCCATCCTCAACTGCGTAGCATCCTGTGCTATAGGTTATTCGTTCCACACCGTCTTGAACTCTTTCGGTGTGAAGTATCTTGATGTATCCAAGCTCACTTGTGTTTCTAAGATGGGTGCCTGCGCACGCTTGAACTTCCCAATCTCCCACCTTGACGACACGGACTTTTTTCCCTGGAACGGCGCCGCCTTGGTAGAGTCTGAAACCATATTTTGCTTCAGCCTCGTCTCTGGGGAGCCAGTGTGCCTCAACTGGAATCATGGCAAGTACTGCTTGATTTGCTAACGCTTCGATCTTGTTGACTTCTTCTTGAGTCAACCGCTTGTAATGAGATATGTCGAGTCGTGTCTGGTTAACGTTTTTCTGAGTGCCTGATTGCCAAGCATGTTGGCCTAAGACCCTTCGCGCGGCTCCCATTACTATGTGAGTAGCGGTGTGAGCTCTCATGAGGTAGTTTCGTCTGTGCCAGTCTATGTGTCCGCGGACTTTTGCCCCTTCTTTTGGCGCATCATCCTCTAAGATGTGAATTATCACCCTTCCAACTTTCTGCACACTAGTGACTAGTGATTTCTTCCTTTCAAACTCCAAGTAACCTTTGTCCGCTGGCTGTCCTCCACCTTCAGGGTAGAATATGGTTCGATCTAAAACCACCTGATTACCATCTACGACCCGCAGAACACGGGATTCAAAAGTTGTCATATAAGGATTCTCATAGTATAGCGCGAGAGTTTCTGGCAGATCCTCAATTTGCGGTAGTCTGGAATCTGTGATTTCTTCCTCCTTCAAAGGTGCCTGTGTGTGTCTTTCTGTAACTAGTTTGTAAAAGTTCTGTGGATCTGGCACTTCAAGTCGTATGTCCTTTGCAGCATCCTGAACCATTTCAGGCGGGACCCCATGAGAATCATAGAGTTCCAGCAGTGTTTCTACGGGAATCTTTCGTTTCCCTTTCGATTTCAAGTCATGTGCAATTCTTGTTACTAAGGCTCTTCCCCTTTTCATGGTATTTCTGAACTTTTCTGTTTCGACTGCAACCATTTCTAGAATCTCATCCCGCATGTCACCCAGATGCGGGAAATCACTTGACCAATCGCCAATTTGAAGGTCGATGATCTCATCTAACCTTTTCTCGATTCCTAAGTCTTTCAGCAAGCGGTGTGTACGCCGGATCAGCAAGCGAGTCAAATATCCTTCTTGAGCATTGGAGGGCACAACTCCCTCGGCCATTAGAAACGCAAGGCTTTTTGTGTGGTCTGCTACTGCAAAAGCGTGCTCCACAGGTTGGAGGGTCTTAAGCAACTCAGAAGCGCTGATACCCAACTTTTTCGCGATCTTTCCGAAGTAGTCTTTGCTAGTGTATTTTTCGAAGTCGAATTGACCTGAGTGCATTGCCACTTTGGCTAGCAACTCGGTGTCAATGAAGCTTATTCCTGTCATCTCAAAAATCTTGTTGAGGATTGCTTCATAGATTGCGTGAAACCCGCTTATTGCTCCCTGTGATATCCAAGTATACCTTTCTAGGCCATATCCAGTATCAACTGTTCTGATAGGTAGTTCGACAAACTTATCATCTTCAACTTTGAACTTCATGAATACTAAAGTTGCTAATTCAAGCCCTCGAACAACGGTTTCCAAATCTGGTCCGGCATTTCCACCGCCGCTCCACACGTCTTCCTTATAAACCACTTCTTCGGAAGCAATCCCCAGTTCTTTGGTTGCAAACTTATGATGATACCGGACGGTTGCGTCCTTCCAGTAAATTTCTTTTTCTGGGTAGTTGAAAGCGTGGTGCCCACCCATTTCGAAGATCGTAAGATGTCTGCCAAATGTTGGACCCGTGTTATTGAGATCGACAAGTCGAATACAGGGCTGACTGATTACAAGAGGATTTGCTGGTGGTGCTACAATTCCGTTTGTGACGTAAGGCTGGAAATCCACTATGCTTGCACTAGTAAGGTATAGATCATTTCGCCATCGGGCAACCACTGGATAGGGCTTGAGTATTTCATGATTCTGGTTTCCGAAGAAAGACAGGAATGCTTGTCGCATTTCCCGAAGGTTATATGCTCTTCGAGTAGGCGGGTCATTTATAAAGGTGTATCTGGCGCATCCTTTAGAAGTTGCTTCTCCACAAGTCTGGGCCTCTGGGATTAATGTCCAGAAGTATTCCCGGCACTTAGGGCATAGTTTTCTGATGTATCCTAATTCGTCAAAAAAAGGGAC
This sequence comes from Candidatus Bathyarchaeota archaeon, assembly GCA_020352645.1. GTDB lineage: Archaea > Thermoproteota > Bathyarchaeia > Bathyarchaeales > SOJC01. Next base: position 1,578,298 of record CP070683.1, read on the forward strand.
ATGGTATTCATTTTCAGAAAAGAGTTTCTTGCTCAAACTAGTCCCTCAGGATGAAAAGCACTTGACAATCGTCATTAAGGTTTCTGGAGCCATTTAAACTATGTGTGAGGAGAACAATGCAGTATGTTCTCTAGCTGCTTCAAATGAAGAAAAAGGAAACTGAGCGTCTTCTAGCCGAATAGAGCTCCAAGTCCTTCCAGCGCTGCTTCTTCCTTCTTCTTCTCTTCTTCTTTTTTCTCTTCCTTTTTCTCAGCCGCAGGCTTTTCTTCGGTGGCAGGTGTAGAAGTAGCAGGCATTGCAGTCATCATTGCTGGGGCTGTTTTTATGGCTTCTTCAATGTTGATTCCTTCCAAGGAAGCAACAAGAGCCTTTACTCTCACTGTGTCAGCCTCAACGCCAGCTGCCTTGAGTAGTTTCGCCACATTTTCCTCACTAATTTCCTTTCCAGCATTGTGCAAGAGCAACGCAGCGTAGACATATTCCATCCTTTTTTCCACCTCTTTCTTTTCTTCTTCCATTCCTATTCATGCTTTCTTAGCGTTCTGCTTAACCATGTCCAATCTGCTTTTTAAGCTTAGCATTTGCGAGTGAGCTCTCTTCACGATGTGTGAGATCGTTTCTTCCGTGAATATCCCTCCGCTTACACTTAAGCTGAAGCTATCGTTATGGGCCTTCTGAAGTATGAATTCGATGTTCGCCGGCATGGTGTAAGCGCTCACTATACTGAGATGCAGAGCAAGTCTGCTAGCATCTTCAACATCTTTCCTTGTGGTTTCCACATCTAACTGCAGCATATCCATACCAATTACCATTCCATCATCGTACACTGCCTTCAGGGTGAGTCCCGCTTCAACGGGCTTCAAACCCAATTTGGACAGTACTGCAGCCAGTCGTTGGGATATGACTTCGCCTTTCTTCACCACTAATGTGTCTTTATTTATCCACACACTTCCAGACTCTATTCGAGTCTTCAGGCCGACTGCGCCAAGCTGGCTGATTATTGGCCCGGGCGCCTGTCCAGTGTTTCCGGCAGGAACAATGACGTCGAAGGCGGCTAGATCACCTGACTTCGCGGTAGTCTTGACTTTGCTTTTCTTCAGCAGCAAAACGAGTTTGAACGGATTGAGGTTTGTGAAAAGGTAGATTGTAGAACCTGTCAAATGATCCCCAAGCTTTTCCAAACCAGGCTTGCCTTTTACGCTGGAGATTGCACGTTTCATAAGCGTGTTCTTGATGACTCGGAGATGGGCATCTTGTTTCAGCTTCTTCCTCAACTCTTGGAGCTGAGCAGCACGTACTTTGTGCAGGTCAGCTAGTGCAATGACTTTGCACTGCTCTATCACACGTTCTAGTTCATCAACCTCTTTGGCTTTGCTTTCCAATACTGCGTGTTGCTGCGACAAGCTCCATCACTTTCACATTTTGACTTTCACTATTGGACCCATTGAAGTTTTTAAGTGAATCGCTGTAATGTTTTTAAGACCTCTCTTAAGCCTTCCTTCCAATCTTCGCATTATGGTCATCACGTTTTCCACAATCTCTTCGTCCTCCATGTCCTCAGTGCCAATGGCGCATTGAAGAACTGGCTGCCCACGCGTGCGTATAGTAATTGTCCTCTTCTGCCTCTCGATTTGTGCTTTTATGTCTGCGTTTGGAGGAACTGGTTTCGGCATTTTGTCTCGGGGTCCGAGAATTGCCCCTAGAAATCTCCCCACCGATGGCATTAGCGGAGCTTCTGCTATAAAGATATCATGCTCCTCAGCTAGCTTTTTTTGGCGTTTCTTGTCAGTTGCCAAGGCTTCCAACTCTTCACTTCCTACGATCAGTTCAGCGCCTGCCTTCTTTGCCTTTAGAGCAAGTTCCCTAGTGGCGATCACACAGACCTTAGCCTTTTTGCTTGGCGTATAAGGCAGTTCAATCGCTTCCTGAATTCTTCCGTCAGGTTTCTTGACATCGACATCGCGAAGGTTGACTATTAGTTCTATGGTCTGACTGAATTTCCTCTTTCCAGAGCTTTCTTTAGCTTGCTTTACCGCATCTTCAACGATCTTTGCATCCAGGGACATAGTTGAGGTCTCGCGCCAATCTCGTAACGAAATCCTTTATAAAAACATTGTTACTTGCCATTCTCAAAAGCGCTATCGTATTTGCCTTCATCTATTTCTGTTTGAATTTTCTTGGGATCTTCTCCATTGATGGTTACACCCATGCTAACGCAACTGCCAATGACTTCTTTTGCTGCCAGCTTGAGTGATTTCGCAAGCAACTGAGATTGTTTCTTTCTGGCTATATCTACAACTTGCTCCAAAGTCAAATCGCCCACTTTCTCCTCTTTTGGGCTTCCTGAGCCTTTCTCAATCTTGAGGGTGCTTACAATCAATGCTGAAGTAGTTGGAGTGCCCACAATTACTTCGAATTCTTTTGTTTCAACATCTACAGCTATTTTCACGGGCACTTTCATTCCAGCAAAGCCCTTTGTCAAATCGTTTATTCTGTTTACTATTGCCACCACGTTGACGCCTAATGGACCCAAGGCAGGACCTAAGGGGGGTCCAGCAGTTGCCTGTCCGCCGCTCACCAAAGCGTCTATGGTCTTCTTTTCAGCCATCTTTATTCTACCTTCTTTGCTTTCTCAACAATCTTAACATAATCCGCATGAACAGTTATGGGAAGCGTGAAAGTAGCTTCCAAGAGTTCAAGGGTTACTTCGCTCTTTGTCTTGTCTATTCGAGTAATCTTCGCTCTCATACTCTTAAAGGGGCCACTAATGACTTCAACCACATCGTCCACATCCAGCTCCTCAATAACTGGTTTCACCACAACATACTTCTCTATCTCAGAGAAACTTACGATTCCTGGAACTCTAGATCTAACATGCTTGATTCCAGCTATTGCTTCTTCCACTGAATGCGGGCCTTCAGCTTCCACAAATACGTAGCCCTTAAGCAACTCGGGGACCAAGATTGCTTTTATGGGCAGCTTGCTGCTTTCAATTCTCAGAGCAATTAGGTTTGCAACGTTTTTCTCTTGGCCAGCTGTAGTTCGCACCGCGAAAACGGAAGTTGGAATAGTGTTTTCCGCTGACATTCCTTGGATCCCCTCTCATCAAAGACCTTGAAGAACGAAAGATATCAGCTTGATCACAAAACCAACTACGCCCACTACCGCAATGCCTAGAAAACAGATCTTGAGTGATTGCCAAAGCTCTGATCGGCCCGGCTTTGTAGCTAGCCTAAGCAACCGACTCACAGATTGAAGAAATGATCTCAAACCCAATGTTAATCGCTTTCTCATGACATAGGTTCAAATATAAAAACAAATCGCACAAGTTGATCAAATCCCCAAGACTAGGGAATTCGAACACCAAGAGTGTGCCTGCAAAGAGAAGCTATTTCAATTGCTGTTGTGGTAATTTACAGGAGAACAGTCCAAGGAAAACGCAAAGGTTGACCACACCCAGTAAGAAAATCGGGTTGGAGCGAATTCACAAGCTCCTAGAGCTGGCTAGATTAACGGTTGGCCAAGACCAAGAGTTGGCACAGCGCTACGTCGCGATAGCACGGAGGATTTCTATGGCAATCAAAGCACGTATGCCCAGGGAATACAGTTCGAAGATCTGCAGAGGCTGCAAGAGGTTCATCATACCTGGTATCAGCTGCCGAATAAGACTTCAAGGGCAAAGAGAACCACACATCGTTGTTACTTGTGGATATTGCGGTAAACACAATCGTTTTCCGACAAGGAATCGAGGAGCAGGATTCTATGGTTTCAAGAACAGCAAGAAATGAGAGAAAATTCAGGACCAAAACCTCGAATTCAGTTGTATGGATTGGGAAAAACGGGGTGACTCAAGCAGCTCTAGCTGAAATAACCACCCGCTTAGACAAGAAGAGAATGATCAAAGTAAGAATCTTGAAGACCGCGTTGAAACAAGCTGGCGTCAGAACAATAGGCGCCACAATCGCCGAGCAAACAGACTCCCTCCTTATGGACGTTAGAGGTCACACCTTGATCCTCCACAAGAAAGAAGCAGGAACTTAGAATACTAGCAGCAAGATGACCCGCCAGTCCTCCTAACTCAGTTGGATATGGACACTGATTTCAGCGATTTCTTTCTGGTCTGGCTGCCTTGGGAAATTATAGAAGGGGCCGCTAGGCTTTTCGTTATAATAAGGACGGTTGCATCCTGGACATCCAGAGGTCATGAATGGTCTGCCGCTTTTAACCGCTTCCTCCAGTATCTTCAGCGAGACACCGAAACTGCTAATCCTACCTCTCCCGTTAAATTCCATCAATTTGAACCTTGTCTTTTCTTCCACTATTAGGTGGCGTGCTAGCTGAACTCTTCTGTAGGAATTAATTCCCGGTGGATGGAAATGTTCCAAAGCAGTTCCTGAGATAGGTGTAAACGCGAAAAGCGATGGACATACATGATTGTCTACGCTCCATTGGATGATTCTTAGCATCTCTCTCTCCGTCTCACCTAAGCCAACAATAAGGTGAGTGCTCACCTTATGTTTTCCAAACACCTCAACAGCCTCAAGCAAGGCCAGCCGTTGCCTTTCCCAATTATAAGGCCCCCCGGCGCGACTTCCTTTGATCCTTTCAAAAAGACTCTCAGTTGCTGCATCCAGAGATATGCCGATTCTTTCAACACCTGCATCTGCAAGCTTATGCATGCTCTCTCTCATCAGGGGTTGACATGAAATTGATATAGGAATCTCAATTTTCTGAGCCTTTATGTTTCCAACTATAGCTAAAAGATGCTCTACAACCTCTGGGTAATTCAAGGCTTGGATGCAAACACGTCTTATTTCATCGTGGTGAGCAGGATTCTTAAGGCTAGAGATCACCTTTTCAGTGCTGAAGGTTGGCCAAGCTACTCTGGAAAGCAGGCTTCTTGGGCTTTTGCTCTCCCTCGCTTGAGAGCAAAATCTGCAGTTGGCATTACACTTGCCATTAGTGTGTGTAAGCAGATAGGCGGTTCTGGGCTTGGCACTCAAAAATCCTTCTACCAAACCCAATGTAATCGCTGATCCGGATGAGACACGAACCTTAGATGGAAACACACCATTCTGAATAAGCATTGAGTTGACAGTGTTCCTCGACACAGGCCAAGTCCTACAGATCGTCTGCCAAGTACTTGAGGTTGAAAGGCTTGAATTTGAATCCTGATCCGATGCTCACGAGAAAAGAGCTGAGTTCGCCTATTATCTCTCCCCAACTCAAAGCAAAATTCCTCATGAAATCACTATATTTCGAGTAGCTCTTGTGAAATGACATCATGATGACATCTTTTCCTAAGCCCTCGCCATCAGCGGCAAAAATGATGTTTGAATGCTTGTTCGTCCATTCTGTAGCTCTTTGAGCTATCTTCTCAGCATCTTTAGCTGATGGATAGGACTGCATCTTCATGAAAGTGAAAGCTAGGATCTGGTATCCTAACTTGGAGAAATTAGGAATGAGTGTGTATGTTTCTATGTATTCTCTTTCTAACCGGGCTCGGGTCCTAGTAATCGTTGGCTGTGATACTCCAAGCTGTTTTGCTATCTCTCTATCGCTTCTTTTGGAGTTCCTGAGCATCTCTCTCAGTAACCTTAGAAGCTTCTCCTGTTTCATAGAGATTCTATTGCATGAGCCCCTTTAAAAGTATGACAATCTTCAGCAATAATCCCTTCTTCAAGGAGAATGTACTGGAGCTTGAGTGACGTTTAGAGAGCGAATTATATAAATCAATGATCCAGGCTAAGTCACTACCGATTGGGTCTCACGTTGAACTATGAAATGCTATTGAAAGCAGATGCCAAGCAATGTGAAAATCTCTTCGATAAAGCAAGAGCGATCAGCTGGAACCATTTCGGTAAAAGAATTCAGTTTTATTCTCCCAGCTTTCTTCACTATAAGACAGATCATTACATTCCCTCACCGAATGCTTTTCCGTCGATTTCTGTTACTGGCTCATCTTGTTCACTAAAATGCAAACATTGTGAAGGTAGGGTCTTGCGTTCTATGTATCCAGCCGTGTCAGGGAAGGCGCTTGTTGAATTGTGCAGAGACTTGACGAGCAAGGGAGCCAAAGGATGCCTAATCAGCGGCGGGTGTTCATATGATGGGTCAGTGCCCTTAGGAAAATTCGTTGATGCAATAGCTGAAATTAAGAGAGATCTTGGACTAACCGTATTGGTTCACACTGGCGTCGTTAGCATTGAACTAGCTGAGGAATTGAGTAGAGCGAGTGTTGATGCGGCCTTAATAGACATAATTGGCTCCGATGAAACAATAAGAGAGATCTACAATCTTGATGTTACGGTAGAAGACTTCGAAAAGTCTCTGATGGCTCTGCAAGATGCTCACATTCCCACTGTCCCGCATGTACTGGTCGGTCTTCACTATGGCAAAATAAAGGGCGAGATTGAGGCCTTAAAGATTATATCCAATTACAGCCCATCAGCTCTGATCATAATTGCGTTCATGCCTATACGTGGAACTTCGATGGAAGACATTTCACCACCTAGTCCCCTAGAGATTGGCAAGATATTGCTAGCAGCTAGGTTTATGATGCCTTCAACGCCTATAGCATTAGGCTGCATGAGACCCACAGGGTCACACAGAGAACTAACTGATGTTTTAGCCGTCAGGTCAGGAGTGAATGCAATTGCTTTTGCAACAGAAGAAGCCGTGAACCTAGCCATTTCGCTCGGGTATGACATATCTTTCTCTTCTCAGTGCTGCTCCCAAATCTTCGAAGACTTGAGAGGGAACGTACCGGTCAATCGAGATGACCGTCAAAGCTGTCCATGAAGCTTTTTTATGAAGCTAAATGAGAAAGTCATCCCTGTTCTTCCTACCTCACTCCCCAGTTTGTACATGTGCACAAAGCAGTGTGCGAGTGTGTCCGTCTTCTTATGCCGGTCGAGTGCTCTTATTCATATCTACGGACGCGTAGATGTCATCCTTCCCCTTCGCTTTATTTGAGAACCTTTTCCTTTTTGGCCGCTCCCGCGAATGCTGATAATCCGAGTATCTCACCTTTGACCATTTCCATAGGAATTGCGAAGACTATTGTATTGCTTTGATCGTAACTGATATCCTCTAGACTCGACAAGGTACGCAGATACATGGCTCGATTACTCATTTGCTGAACTGCTTTCTCCAAGTTTTCAGCAGCTGTTAGCTCACCCTCACTTTTGATTATTACAGCGCGTTTCTCGCGTTCTGCTTCGGCTTGGCGAGCAATCACACGTTTCATATCTTCTGGGAGTTCCAGCTTTTGCAGGTTGACTGAGATAATGTCTACGCCCCAATCTTGTGTTTCTCTTTCTACTATCTTTGCGATTCTTACCGCAATTTGCTCTCGCATAGACAGCAATTCGTCCAACTCAACATTTCCCACGACATCTCTCATCGTTGTCTGCGCGTATCTCATGACACTGTTCCAAACGTTCTGTATGTTGGTCAAGCTGTCCTTGGTGTTAGATACCTTCATGAATACAACAGCATCAATACTCACACTGATGTTGTCTTTAGTCATCACTTCTTGTCGAGAAACATCCAAAGTTATGATTCTCCTATCCTGCTTCAGAAATGTCTCTGCCAAAGGCCACTTGAAGAAGAAGCCAGGACCCACTAATCTCTGAAACTTGCCAAGTCGAAGTACTATGGCTTCTTCCCACTCCTTGTTAATCGCAATGCAAGCAGGCAGGAAGCCTAGAGAGACAAAAGCAACAATTGCAAAGATCGCAGACATGATGTTAGGAAAAGTGAAAGCTGTTAACGCTAGGAATAGAACGAACGAAGCTATAAAGAACAAGAAGGGCGTAGGGGAACCTGAATATCGGTCTTTCTTCGAAGAGGAAATTGAACCTTGCATTTGGGCCATCGAATTACGTCTCCCTGATGTTTAATCCTCTATAGCAAGAATCCTATATCTGCTTTGCCAAGATATCAATCTTACAGTTTCTCTCACTGCAAGACAGTTTGTTCGATGAGACAATGGCACAACGTTCAGCAGTGGCCATACTAGTAAGGAACACATGCCTTAAGAGTGAATATAGATACATTTAAATGGATTCATCCATTAAAGGCAAACATTGGTTGGAGGGCGAAATTTGAGTGAAATGACAACCCAGATTCTTGAAGAAAGCCTAGGAAAGGCCGTGCTTGTTCGGCTAAAAAGCGGAAAAAGTCTACGGGGAAAACTGAAAGGGTTTGATCAGCATCTCAATTTGGTACTTGAAGAAACTGAAGACACAACAAACGCGGAAGACGTGAAGAAACTAGGCATCTTGATTGTCAGAGGCGACAACGTAATAATAATCTCACCGCCTCCAAGGTGAAAGCCGTGGGTAAGGGCACAGCTTCCTTTGGAAAGCATGCCAAGAAAATTGTACATATCAAATGTAGAAGGTGTGGTAGAAGAGCTTACCACGTGAGGAAAAAAAGATGTGCCGCGTGCGGCTACGGAGGCACTTCAAACATGAAAAGTCATTCGTGGCGGACTAAGACCATTCAGGGAGAACGAACTAGGTAAAACAGCCAGTTATGCATGACTTTTGTGGATTGCTTAGAAACAAGCTATTGTCAATTATAGGCAAAGTACTTCTTGTCAATCTTCACGAATATAAGAGGGCCTCTGCTATGGGACAACTGCCTTGCCTTCCGCAGTGTTGTGTTCACAACATTCAGAAGCTTTTCTTGCTCACTACTCCAGCATCGCTCTTCGTGTGATCCGAGTTCTAGCTTCAGCAAGTTCTCCGCCATTATAGAGGTTCCGCAGATCTCACCATTCCGGATTAATGACTGCACTATAACGTCTTTCATCTCTCCACGACAACTAAGCTTGCGCCACAAGCGCTCCGAATTTTTCAACTGCTTATTCACTCTAGACCATTGAGGAGAACCCTGCTCGCCTATAAGCAGCTTGACTCTCTCATTCCATTTCTTAATCCAAAGGCCTGACCATATACTTACAAACTGCGAGAACTCTTCAGAGTTTTTCTCATAATATTCGTGAATCTTCTCGATTAAATCGCAGTCTCCATGTTCTTGAGTAATGAGGTTCCAGTGCACTTTTAAGAAGTTAATCAAATCCTCTGATGCGATTTGCAGGACTCGCCTATCTGAGGCTTGTAAGTCAAGAAGAGGATTATGATTTTTCAAGCACTGCGACAGCAGTAGCTCAAGAAAGTTCATTGACTATTCTTCCCAGAGCCTTCTCATGTAAATAATCGTAACAGCGCCTTAATTAAGCGTTATTTGTCGTATCTTCTATAACATTTTTTGAGTAATATTTTCTGGTAGTAATATTTCTACTAATAATACAGAAGCTAAATGTCCATGTAGAGATGGTTCAGTTGATCTGCCTTCAGTGGGTCCAGCCTACTGACGTATCTATGATACTGATTCTGTCTTCATAACTTACTTATCTCCAGCGTTCGTAGGGACACTACAAGTGAGATAGAATATGAGTCCGAACTTAGAGGAAGTACAAGCCAAGAAAAACGATCTGGAGAACGAGCTGCGGTCGCTAGAAGAGAAAGAAAAGTCCTTAGATGAGAAAGTCAAGACGCTTGAACAAGAATGGGAAATCCATGAGTTGGAATGGAAAGTCAAGGCAAAACAAGAGAAAATCGGTCAATTCGAAGTCAGAATCAAGGAGCTTGAAGATAAAATGAAGCATCGTGCCGACGCTCAAGAAGCCGTAGTCGAAGCCCAAGAGCAGCCTGCAATAGAAAGCCCAGAGGCAAACGAGGCACCCCAGCAAGAAGAAGTTGTGGTGGTTGAGCCAGACTTGGAAGCTGAGGCTAGCCCAAAGCCTGAGGAATCCAAGAAGAAACGAAGATTCTTCTAGAAACTTCAAGCGATCAGTATATTGATGCTCAGCTTGGAGATCGTTCCCAAGCACTCTACTAACCGAACTGACTTACAAGGATATTGTGCTTGTTCTCTTATCTTCGAGAGAATTAGTGTAGTCTGAGAAAGAAGACACCATTAACGCCGGCTGGAAAGCTCTTTCCTCCACCTTCTAGGGCATGCGGATTTTCTTTTGATATGATTTGGCTCACGCCTTATGTACGCATCGCCGCGCTTTCCTATATTACAATAGATTCCTAGGGATAGCTAGAAGAGTAACAGCTCGATCCTAGGGCTTTATCAAGGGTTTTTCTTCGCAATTACCCCCTCTGCTATGAAGTGAGGGGCTTGAGGCCCGGCGCTAGTGCCAGCAAGTTTTACACGCTATGTAACACTCTTATCTGTACTGAAACCATGATGGAAACCAGACGCTGTGCAATCCATCACTCGAGTGGGCTCAGCAATGGTTGATAATCCGAGCATAGTTCGCGTGTTCAGGACTAATGATCTGGGAAATGCGTGCTAACACCGCTCTTTGGAAAACAATCAACAGAACAAAGACGCAATGCACCAAGCGAAAAGTTAATGAGCTCAAGAGCAGGTTCTATCTGGGGTTGCCGGCCATAGGGTGCGGGACCCACCCGATCCCATTCCGAACTCGGAAGTTAAACCGCGCTCCGTTTCCGGTGTTAGTGTGGTCCTCGGCCACGTGAAGCCAGAAAAGCTGGCAGCCCTATTAAGCATCCGCGAAGTATCCTAACACTTATAACTCAGTGAATACAGTTTTTTGAATCTGTGGCGGCATTGGTTCAACTAGAAGCTATATTGGCGCAATTGTTTCCAGGGCAGGACAGTCTCAGCTGGATCTTCCAGATAATTTTTACGCTCCTGTTTGTGGTCTTCGTCTTTTACGGGCAGAGGATTCAGATGTACATTATGGTGAGGGAGATCGAAGGCTCGCTTCTTCGCTTGAAGTTCATTCGCGACGAAGGTCGAAAGATTGCGATAGACACGATTAAGGAAATCGGGGCGCCAAAGACTGATCCATCAGACCGAGTAGATCAATTCATGGAATACGTGACGATTCCGCCCGAAAGTATGGATCCAGCGGGGGTCGTATGGAAACTTGAGCACATACTCGACATTCGGGATGATCGATTCAAAGATGAGATCAAGCTTATGGCACCAGCAGCTGATGCCACCAACGTCAATAATCTCGAGAACACTCTGGAAGCAGCTGCAGCTCTGAACGTGATTTACAAAGTGATACGCCACTTCTACATATTGGGCAAGAAGACACTTAGTCTATACATAATAATGCAGATCCAGATGTTGCTTCCTCTAATAATGAGAGAAGCAGAAGCATATGCTAGTGCTCTCAAGGCTTTCTCGCATGGTCAACCAATAGGGGACGGTGCTGGAGCACTGGTTGCGGCCAAATTGATGCACGGCCACAGAAAGAAGAAGATTGAGAAGGATTGTGTAGTTGCGAAGGTTCCCCTGGACGGACGCACTGCGTATGTTATAAAAGCTGAAGGCCCTGGTGGGAATGTAGGAAAACCGGGCGAAGCAATAAAACACGTGATTGAGGAATATGACGGAAAAATCGCAACTGTCATTATGATTGATGCAGCACTGAAACTTGAAGGTGAGAAACCTGGTGCTGTTGCTGAGGGGATAGGGGCTGCGATCGGTGGACCTGGAACTGAAGCATACAAAATCGAAGAGAGTATTCTGAAATACAAGATTCCAATAAACGCTGTGATAATCAAAGAAGACATAGGCGACGCTGTCTCACCTATGAGAAAGGAGATTTTCGACGCAACCGAAGAAGCAGTCGCACGAGTCAATCGCTTAATCAAGGAGAAGACCAAGGAAGGAGACGCAGTGATAATCGCAGGGATAGGCAACACAATTGGAGTTGGACAATGAGATGAGTAAAGTGGGACAAGCGGGCGCAAGAAGATTTTCCTCAATCGTGCTGATTGTCATAATCGTGGTGCTTGCCCTGTCTCTTACGGCCTTGTACCAAGCATGGGAAGCAATCCAAGCAGGCGATTTGACGGGTGGATACTATCTGCTCATAGGCTTTGTAGGCCTGGCACTATCTACTTATATGCTCCTTCAGACCAGAAGAAGAATCAAAAGATTCACATTGGAGACACCACCAATTACGACCATAATCGTTTGTCCGAAATGTGAGTTCAAAAATGTGAGAAACTTCGAAAGAGGCGACTACATTCTAAAAGATCTTGGGACTTGCTCAAAATGTGAAGGTACAATGATGATCACTGCAATATACCGCGAAGTTCCCGAGAAAAGAAAAGAAGAAAAACTCTATCCCTAAGTTAGAACTAAGCAGCCTTCTTTTGTCACAAGAACTGTATGCTCTGCTTGAGACACAGGTTTTCCACTAGCTTCAACGAAGATAGGATAGGCCATCAGACACTTCGAGCGAAGAAGGTCACGAAAATCCGCTCTTCGCTCCTTCTCCGGGAATGAACCAAGCCAGCGCTCCGAAAAAGGCAAGGTCTTGAAGTTTTCTTCTATGTAGCGAAGAAGCTGCATTGCGCTGGCTTTCTTCACCGATCTGCGTTTCACAAACCTGAAAATCGTTGATATATCACCTTCTCGCACTTTTCCAGCAGCATTATCCAATGTCACAAAAGGTTCCACAGCAATTATATCGCCTTCCCTTATCTTGGAACCAACAATATGTGACACATTTGGGATTGATTTTCCAGTGTGAATCAAATATCTCCCTATCTGATGGCCAGTTAGATTTGAGACAGGCTTGCATCCAAATGACTTGATTTTTTTCTGGATTGCTCGACCAAGTTTAGCTGTTGAAATATCTGCAACGATTGTATCGACAGCAACCTCAAGAGCCTCTTTAGACGCATGAACGAGGTTTTCATACTCCGGATCAGAGCATACCGTGATCGCTGTATCGGCAATGTATCCATCAAGGTGTACACCGATATCTACTTTCACTAGAGCCTTCGTCGGAATTATGCTTCTGTCATTCGGGGGAGAAGTGTAGTGCGCTGCAACATGGTTGATAGAGACATTGCAGGGAAAGGCTGGACGTGCACCCTTCTGACGTATCAACGCCTCTGTTTTCTCGCAGATTCCTATCACCGAAGTTCCAGGGTGCACGAGCTGCCCGACTTCTTCACGTACTTCTCGTGCGATTTTCCCTGCAATTTCGTATTTCTCGAAGACCTCATTCCGAAGACTCATAATGGAGCACGCATTTTCTTTTGACCGTTGAAGGTTAAAAAAGTTTACAGTGAGATATGTCGAGGCATGCTAAATAATCCATCATTGCTGCGGAAGTGGTACTTCTCACCGTTTAACGTAAGATTCCATCTCAGCGTGTTATGAAGAAATCCTCTACAGTATCTCTCGCCCTTTCTCTTTTCCGCTGGTGATCTAAAAGGAACTCCGTCACTCTCTCAGTGAGTACTGCTTTGCAGTCACCGCACACAATCCTACCTGTTCTGCAGTCTCCCTGTCGCTCAGCAAGCTTGTCATCGTTGTCTTCGAAAAGATAGAGAAAATATTGGTAGACGGTGCAGATATCAGGCTCACCGCCAAGCTTCCTCTGCTCTTTGACAGTAGGTCTACCTCCGGTGAAAGCGTTCCATATCTTTGTCTTGATGTCGTGAGGTGTATCTGTTGTGAATATACACGTTTCTGGCTCTGAAGCGCTCATCTTACCTCCCTTGCCAAGACCAGGCACAAAGCGGCAGTGAATCTGAGCTGGTTTAAAGTATCCGAGCTTTTGGGCCACGTCACGAGTGACTCGCCAGTACGGGTCTTGATCGATGGCTGCTGGGATAAGACTGGGCACGTTTTCGCCAGTGAGCTTTGAATGGATGAAGCATGGGACAGCCTGTATCGCGGGCCAAAAAATCCATCCAATATTAGTACTGTCTTGGAAACCGAAGACTGCTCTTGCTGTTGAGAAGGTAACACGCTTGGACACCTCCAATGCAATGTCATAAAGCAAGCCTATGTCTTGTACATCGAAAATGATGAAGGTGTTTTCAGGTTTGAATCCTAAAGCAATCAAGTCTAGAGCGTTTTCATAAGCGAACTCCTTTGTTTCCCGCAATTCCAGGTTTTCTTCAATCACAAACTTCTCATCGTCAGTCATTTGGAAATATAGCCTTGTGTCAAAATTATCTTGGAGATATTTAGTAAAAATCCATGGAACAAGATGACCTACGTGAACGTGGCCTGATGGCCCCCTACCAGTGTATAGAGTGAATTTCTTTCCTTGCTCGTAAAGTTGTAGAATCAGATCAAGATCTCTGTGAGAAAAGAAGAGTCTTCGCCGAAGCTGCAAGTGAAGTTCCCCAAGATGCTTCTTAAGCTGTTCAAGTAGTTCTTCTGTTATTGGCTGGGTTCCGAATTCTCGGATAAGTTTTTCATAGTCAACTCTGCCTCTGACTTCCCAGGGGGTCACAACCATCTCGTCTTCATTTGGCATGGTGATCATCGCTCATTTGAGATGTTTCATTGATGATTTGCCAAAAATGTATTAAACTTTGCGTGTCATCTGCTATAGAGAATCCCTCGAAAACACGCTTGAAGACTATTCGAACACCTAGTTATCTATGGGAAACCTTGACTTAGTGTTTTGTGCACGTCGCAACATGACAGTTCAGGATGTTATCAGACTCCGGAGACTTAGTTTCGAGCCTTGCTTCTTTGAGAAGCTTCAGGAAATCTTTTCTTGAGAAGTGTTTCTTCAAACCAGTTACCACTATTAGGGCTTCAGGCTTCGCATTATATCTTATCTCTCTAAGCGTGCGATTTGGATCTGGCATATTCTGCAGTAGCGTAATCGCAAAGATGACGTCGAAATCGCCTTGTCGAAGTGGAGTGTGATCTGCATCAGCTAATATCATATGCACATTTTCCAATCTTCTTGTTTTCAGATCCACCCGTTCAATCATTGTTCTCGACATGTCTATACATACTATGCATTCAGCTATCCTCATGAGCTTCGGGATCAGGAGCCCTGTTCCACAGCCTAGATCGAGAACAAAACTTCCAATAGGGAGTTGTAGGCTTTCTATAGCTGCTTGAATCTTAAGCTCTTGTTCTTCACCATACACTTCATCGTAAAAGCGGGCAATATTGTTGTAATAACGCATGTGTTGACGCTTTTGGTTCCACACGCTCATCACAAATCAAAAGATTGGCCTTGAACCAGCTTTATATTCTCTTCTACCTTCGCACGAGATAATAGGAACGTTGGTCAGAGCCTATGCCGATTTGAAGGTTTTTATGTAAAATGCTCTCATTGAAGTGTGATGGCGAGTTACTTGCCTGACAATGAACATGTTCTTGTTCTAGAAAACCCGGAGAATCATGAAGCAGAAAGAGCGCTGAAAGACGCAATTAGCCAGCGCAAGATGATTATTCTTGTCGGAGAATGCCGGGTTGGATACAAAGGCAGAGCTTCAAGCGAACTTGAATCTGGAGAACGGATTGTTATCCTGAAAGAAGACGGATCAGTTCTTGTTCATCGACCAAGAGGATACGAGGCTGTGAACTGGCAACCTCCTGGATGCATATTTTACGTCAACGTGGAAAAACGTGAATTGACAGTCTCTGCAATGCGACGCAAGCCCGTTGAGTCGATCCACGTTTACTTTGATTCAATCTACATTCTTGCGATAATGAGATTAAGGGATCATGGCAGGTTCTCTCTTCATGCAAGCGAAGAGGATATGCAGAAGGCAATCCTGCTTAAGCCTTCAATCATTGAGGAAGGCCTTGTACCGGTTGATTTCGAGAAAAAAGTCGAGCCAGGCTTTGTAGATGTCTATGGAATTGACAGGCAAAATAGATTTGTTGTGGTGGAGATCAAACGCAAACCCGCTGGGCGTACTGCAGTTCTTCAACTTTCGAAGTACGTAAAAGCTGTTCAAAAAACCGTCAATCGTGACGTAAGAGGAGTTCTGGTTGCTCCCACTCTTGCAAAGGGCGCCCAAAGAATGTTATTCACGTTAGGACTATCATTCAAGTCTCTGGATCCAAAGAAGTGCGCCCAAATCCTCCAGAAGCCTCAAACCTGTGAGCTGACTAAGTTCTTCAGGCAAGATCGATAGCAAAGTCTTATGAGATTCATCGAAGAGTGCTTACTTGGGACAATGGTAAGACTGTCTATTGACGAAAGCGAGTATAAGCAGCGGATTGAGAAGGTTAGAAGAACGCTCAGCAAAAGACAGCTTGACGCACTCTATATTACAAATAGCGTCAGCATCTTTTACATGACAGGATACTCCCATATCGCGACGGAGAGGCCAGCAGCCCTAGTGATTCCTTTGGAAAATGAAACTACCTTTATGGGGCCACATCTAGAAATTGATCACATCCCGCTAAAGACACGCCTGATAGAGAATATCAGAACCTACTTCGATTATCCTGGAAAGAAGCACCCCATTGAGCACTTTGCAGGTTTTCTCCGAGACATGAACTTGCAGGATAAATCCTTAGGAACCGACAATATGTCCGGTGCCGCTGGTATCTGGGGATATGCTGGACCTCCACTGACGAAGAAACTTCCAGAAGCCAAGTTCGTTCTTGCAAGGGATATAATCGAAAACATGCGTCTGATCAAATCTAAAGAGGAAATCAGGTTGATTAGAGAAAGCTCCAAATGGGCAAACTTGGCACACACCCTGCTGCAGGAATACACTCAACCAAGATTGTGGGATTTCGAAGTCTCAGGCGCTGCAAGCTATGAGGCGTCAACCATTATGAAGAAGACTCTTGGGTCAGGCTATGAAGTACAACGTTGGGGCAGGTCTCCTGCTAGCGCAGGCTTTCGCGGACAAGTTGGGAAAATGTCAGCGATTCCTCATTCAATAAGCGCTAAGCGACCACTGCGTGAAGGCGATGTGCTTGTAACAGGCGCTGGAGCTGAGGTAGGAGGCTATAGCTGCGAGCTTGAACGCACCATGTTTCTCGGTGAGCCTACACCCAAACAACAGAGATATTTCAAAGCTATGACCAGAGCTCAGGATGAAGCCTTCAAGGCATTGACGCCGAATGCAAAATGCAGCAGTGTTGATTTGGCAGCATCAAAGCTTCTGAGAAAAAGTGGGTTCGCCAACTTGATGAGACATCACACAGGCCATGGCTTGGGCCTTGAAGGTCATGAGAGACCATGGTTAGATGTTGGAAACGACTCCATCTTACAACCTGGAATGGTTGTAAGTTGCGAGCCGGGCATTTATGAGTCTGGTTTTGGAGGTTTTAGGCATTCTGACACAGTTCTGATCACTGAACATGGGCCGCAAATGATAACCTACTATCCAAGAGACCTGGAATCTTTAATAATACCCATCTGAAGAAAGGTTCCGGAGAATTCATCGTTTTCAGGCGTGAAAAATCAGATGGCGAGAAAGGCCAAGAAAGAGCTTCAACACAAGATCTCTGAAGCAGATCGCTATAGAAGAGCTGCACTTGCAGGATTGATTCTCAGTGCACCACTTATCATATTAGGAATACTTCTTTCTCTAGATGCTCTTCTAATATTGGGCTATGCCATTTTCATCACTTGCACAGCAATAACTTCCTTCTTCACTGCTATGAGATGGCAATACGCAAAAACTCTTAGATCTCTAATGAAGGAAGCACAGAAGACAACATCTGTAAATGAATGTCCTCGATGCGGCACCAGGATAACGAAACACTCTGGATATTGCAGGAGATGTGGGAAGAAGATTAACGTGCGCGCAAGAACGCTGAAATAGGAAAGCTATATATCTAAATTCTCTATCGCTCCAGTAGCGAGTTGGTTATGTGACGTTCTGTGCGAACTGTGGAAAAAAGCTTCCTGAGAAAGCATATTTCTGCTCTCGGTGCGGTATGCAGACCGAAGAAGATGTACCTGCAGACATCACTCCTTGGGAGGATTTGAGACATGCTTTTACCAAGATGGGCGAGGAAATAGAAAAAGCGCTAACTACGGCTGGTAAAGAGATGGAAAAGGCTTTCGAGACTGTAAGAGAAAGGATTGGAGAAACTACGAGCAAGCAACCAGATGTTTGCTCAAGTTGTGGAGAGAATAACCCCGCTGGATCGCGATTCTGCCACAGCTGTGGGAAGGATCTTAGAGGTAGGGATGGCTAAGTATACTGCGTCAGTTTTCTCTGCAATCTAGCACGAGTTATAAGCGTGCTTTTGCTTTCCCACTGTTTAAGAGGTATCCTAAACTGAGCTGCTATTCTTTGCAGTGCTTCAGCTAAAGTGTTGAACTTTAATGGTCTGTTTTTCATTGCATTTCGTACATTCTCTCTAACTTGCCATACACCGACAGGCATGATGTAGCCAGGTCTGGCTTCCCGTAATACCACAATGGTGGCCTGACGTTGCTCTTTAACGAGGAGTTCGCATACAGCCAATCTTGCAGCGTAGTAACACCCACCAATGCTGGCGTATGTTGTCCTTCCTTCATAGCCCTCCGAATCACCATACATTACTACTTTTCTGCCAGATGGGTTCCAGACGGTTCCTGGATACCAAGCTTCAATGGCTTCATAGCTCCAAGCGTCTGGAATCATCAGGATCTCAAACTGGTTTGACAGATAGGATGATTCGTATAGGCGATATTCGCCAACCAAAGGAAAAGTTCTGACTTGCTTCATTAATCCCTTGGAGACTGTACTGTCAACGGCTGTGATGCTCCAACGAGTTGGGACGAGTCGCCTTTGTTGCCCTACGCCAAGAGCTCCTACGCTGAAAGCTCGTTGGATTCTTGTTACTAGTACTCCCTTTTCGTATAGCTCCAATACTGCTGGCCTAGCCTTTAAGTCTGTGTCGTAGTACGCCTTTTCGATATTATGATCCCAGCGTGATGACCCAACTCGCAGATCTCGTATGGGTGCAGAGGGACCAAAGGGCTGGACACCATCACTGAAAACGAGACAACCGCGTGGAGGCCTTTTCAGCGACAGCTCTACGTCTATGGCTGATGAAGCCAAGGCCAACTCTCGGGTCCTATCAATTATCTTGCCAGCTTCGTGGAATCGATTAACATGGATTCGCTGTTTTCCGCGGACAAGCATGGATCGAAAATTCACGATTTCATCTATTGGTTTGCCAAACCACAGTTCTGGCAAATCATAATGACTTGTATCCTCGTGAATAGGGGGCACCAATGGACCTGCATAAACATAGGGATATCCAATTCGGCCCACGAAAACACTCGGTGGTGAAGCTCCATCGATGTTCACGTTCTTGATGAGAGGAAAGGTTCGGATGAATGAGTTGATGCGCACCAAGACTGGGCAGCGAGTCTTCCCACATAACATTCGTGAGCCTTTGCAGGCCACGCACAAACCTGTAGGATTCTGTCTTGTGGTCCACAAGTCAACATTTCTCTTGAGCTCGTTAACCAGTGTTGGCTTGTCAATAACATCAAATATCGAAAGATTGGTTTTCTTCTTTGCAATTTTCTTTGTTCTGCCGAATGGGCGCTTCACGTCAGCACACTTACTGCAAAATACGCGAGGCTATTTAAAAGGAAAGTTGAGCTCAACGTGCCAATTCCATGATGAATTTCTACGGGTAGCTTCTTCGCATACTTCGAGGGAACGGTATAGCATCAATTATGTTTTCCAGATCTAGCATCCACATCAGAAGTCTTTCAACGCCTAGTCCGAACCCTACGTGAGGTACTGTACCGTATCTTCGCATGTCTATATACCATTCGTAATCCTGGACATGCAGACCTGCCTCATTTATCTTCTTGATTAGCTGATCTTTGTCATCTTCCCGGGCCCCACCTGTTGTTAGCTCTCCAACTTTCGGAACCAACATGTCCACGGACATCGCTATGTCTGGTCTATCTCGATATGTCTTGCAGTAAAATGCTCTGGTCTCCTTTGGATAATCGTAAATAAAGAAAGGACCTGCGAAGTCTTTTGCCAGGGCCTTCTCCTGATTATAACCCATGTCTTCCCCCCACTTCGTTTTGAAACCTTTTTCCCGCAATCTAGCAACTCCGTCCTCATAGGTTATCTTTGGGAACGGAGGCTTGACCTTCCTCAGTTCATTAGGGTCCCGCCCCAGCTCCTTTAAGTCTGGTTTGCACTGTTTTGCCACTGCTTGACAGACGAAGCTAACTAGTTCTTCTTCAATCTTCATGACATCATTTATGTCGGCGAAGGCCCATTCGGGCTCAACGTGCCAGTATTCACAGAGATGACGAATCGTTCGGCTCTTTTCGGCTCTGAAGGAAGGCGCACAAGTATAGACTTTCTCTAGCGAATAGATCAGAACTTCCGAATACAGCTGAGCACTTTGTGTGAGATATAGATCTTGATCGAAGTATCTCGCACTGAAGAGGGTTGCACCTCCCTCACATGCGCTTGTTATGAACATGGGAGGGGAGATCTCTGTGAAGCCTCGGTCCCTGAAGAACTTGTGCATGAGCCACAGCACTTCGCTCCTAATCCTCAGCACTATGTTCATTTTCCTACCACGCAGCCACAGATGCCTGATGTCTCGAAGGAACTCTTCGCTTAAGTCTTTAGCTATTGGAAATGTCTCGGCCAGACCCATTATTGCTAGCTCGTTTGTTGATATTTCGTATCCGCCTGGAGCGCGCTTGTCTTTCTTCACTGTTCCTCGAAGAACGGTGGACGATTCAATTGTGATTTTCTCAGCTTCCCTCCAAGCTAGGGTTTTTGCTTTCACCGTCGATTGTATGACTCCTGTGGCATCACGTATCAACAAGAAGATTGTTTTCTTGCTTGTCCTTTTTCTATAAATCCATCCGCGAACGTTGACTTCTTGACCTTCGAATCTGCCTGCAAGTATTTCTTGGATAGGTGTGATCGACATCGCAGTCTCTGTTTCTCAATCTTTTGGAATCCTAACCTATATACTTACGGTTCAGTGCCACCCTTCTCAGTTGGCGCCCAGAATAAATGCTAGTAATCCCATTAGAAACCAGATCAAGTTGCGATTCTTTGTTTTTCGTGCGTTTTCCCTAGATGGATTCAAAGCGAGTAAGACAGCAGTAAACAGCAGTCCCACATCTGCCAAGACCGCGAAAGGAATGAACCAGAAATTGACGATTCCCATAAGCCATGGCAGAGGCGTCAGCAATACAGCAGATACGTTAAGTAGTGCAGCAAGGATCGCTGCATTCTGTTCGCCGTAGCGTACCGCTAGTGTTTTTACGTTGTTCTTTCTATCGCCTTGGACATCGACAATTCCTTTGGTAATTTCTCGACTTGTGTTGAAAACGAAAACGATGACGATAACGATAATTGTTGCTGGAAGTACGCTTCTTCCGATCACAAGTCCACCATACAGAAATGGCACCACGATGCATATACTCACTAACATATTTCCAGGCAAACCTGTGCCTTTTCCTATTGTTACATATAAGATGACGAAGATCAGGGAGACAGAGGCCACGATTAAGCAGAGCCAGTTAGGGGCTGGGCTTGTCAGTAGAGAGCCAGCAAGCCCAAAGATGGCTAAAAGAGCAGAAAATATCAACGCCTCAATGGGTCTAATCTCTCCACTCGGGACTGGCCTCAGAGGTTCATTTATCGCGTCAATCTCCCTATCATAATAGTCATTTATTGCCATTGCCGCGCCGGTCATCAAGAAACCAGTGGTAAAACCTAAAACGAGGTTGCCAAGCTGGTCCGACAGCATTTCCTTGGATACCAAGGCAGCGCCTACGATTACAGCAACCCCCATCATTATGCAATTAGCAGGCCGAATCAATCTTGCGAAAGCTTGGATTCTACTCATCATCGTCGCTTCAATGCCTCTTCCTGATTCTTATGAGAAAGGGCGCAATTGAAGTAATTATGTTTGTCACAATAATGATGTTAGTGACTATGACCGGATAGAGATAAGCGTAGGATAACGTGGGGGCCAACTCTCGGTATAAGAGGATGCTGAGAGTAGCGTTGGCCAAGCCTATTCCACACATTGAAGTCATAAACCAACGATAACCGAACATTTCGCTTTTCCAAGTGGCAATTGTTGCTGCTGCGTTACGAAACACCAAGTTGACTGAAACAATCATCAGCGCGATGAGAATTCCTAACCATATCGGGAAATTTTCCGTACCTAACCCGAAAATCAGTCCTAGAAAGACAAAGAAGAATGCTCGTATTAGAAAGGCGAGCTCTGCTTGGCTTCTCTTCATGAAGGTCTTGATCTCACCTAAGTAACCTAAGTCAAGTTTCGCCTTAAGCATCTTGAAGATCTCTCGATCATTACCAAGCATGAGCCCAAATAGAAGGGCTGTGAGAGCGCCACTACCTCCTAAAGTCTCAGAAGACGCGTAGCAACCTAGAAGAACACCTAATGTGAGCACATATGTATACTCTTCCCTTCTAACCAAGTATAAGGCTCTAATCCAGAGTATGCCTGCAACAGCGCCTATAGCTGCACCAATGGCAAACTTGCCAAATATTCTGAGCAAGGTTTGCTGAATATCAAGAAGTCCGCCAACGTAAGTCTGTAGGATAGCCAGTACTAGAACAATGTTCATCACGTCAGTTATCGTCGATTCTAAGGATAGAGTCACTCCGACATCTTTGTTGACCTCCATCCTCGACACAAGAGGGATGATAACAACTGAACTTGTCCCAGCAGTTATGGGACCCAGCATTAGTGCTTCAAACCATCCAAATCCGAGCAAGAAATAGCTGAACAAGGTCACAAATGCCGCAGCTGAAGCTACATACAGAACTGCAAGAACAGCCGCTCTAAAGCTCTGTGAAATCACCTTATATATATCCATGTTGAGGCCGCCTTCGAAAAGTATCATCATCAGTGTGAGAGTCGTCAGGAAAGGGGTAATTGGATCAACATCAACTGGGGAAAACAAATTGGTTACAGGACCAAGAACTATTCCAATTGCTATCAAGAATAGATGGGATGAAAGCCCCACTCGTTTGAAAAGCAGGTTCGCCAAGAAACCTATTATGATTATGGCGCACACTATTGAGAAAATCGCTATAGCATCAGCCATAACCACAACCTCAGACAGCGAACCTGAACTATGACACAACAGCTCTTAACAGTTTAGCGGTTGCCACAGAGACAGCAGCCTATTCAACATGAACTCTATATAGATCGACATCCTCCCGCATAAGCCTCGTTAGCTCCAGAAATTCCCTTGCTGCCCGTTTTACATCCTTTGACTGAGTAACATATCGCCCTACAATAAGAATGTCAGCACCTTTTGACAAAGCTTCTCTCGCTGTCTCTGGAATGATGCCACCTGCAACAGCTACCAACAATCTTTGCCCGGTGAAAGCCTGCTTCAGCAACTCAATCCTTTCAAGCCCCAAGCTCCTCCCAGTTTCCGCATCGATACCACGATGCAGAATCACTACATCGGGGAGTTCTTTAAGAGTCCGCAGTTTCTGCACAGGATCCTCTACATTCATCATGTCTACGACAGCGTAGATTCCCATCTTCTTAGCTTCATAAATGAATCCGTCAAGAGTTTCATTCGCTGCAACTCCAGCTGCAACCACAGCATCCGCCGTCTCTTCAAAAGCTAGATCGACCTCGACTTTTCCAACATCCAAGGTCTTCAAGTCTGCAATGATGAATACGTCTTTAGCATCTTCACGGAGATCTCTGATTACCTTGACACCATATTTCTTCAAGAGAGGTGTTCCTACTTCCACGATAATCCTGTCGCTTTCGGGAAGCTGCGTTATTATGCTCCTAGCTCTGCC
>CP070683.1:1602000-1616379 GCA_020352645.1 Candidatus Bathyarchaeota archaeon
GAAATCCTCCAGAATGTAAAAGAGAGTTAAAATAATGGTCTACAGATATCTTCTTCACCAACCATGAAGGTGCTGCACCATGGAAGATCTTTCAACAGATGAATTTGTGAGAAATCTTCACAAGACTAACACGAAAATCGTCAATCTTTGCCACATCCCCGAAGACGGCTCCTTAAGATCTCTTAGTTTCACAGTAAGAAGCATTGAGAAGCTACGAGATGTCTTGGAATTCGGAGAGCGCGTTGACGGTTCAAGCCTGTTTTCTTTTCTAGAACCTAGTAAGAGTGACATATACATTGCTCCGAGGCTGGAATCTTCATTCACCGATCCTTTTAGTTCGATCTCGACAACGAACATTATGTGCGAATACCTTGCTGAAGACGGAATGCCCTTAGATGTCGCCCCGCAAGCGATTCTTTCAAAGGCGGAAGACAGGCTTTACTCTCGCACGCAAATCGTCCTCATGGCTCTCGCTGAGATCGAATTCTACATAGCTTCTCAGCGGCCACCGCTCTATCCAACTAGAATAAACAACAATTATCATCAATCTTCCCCTTTCACCGCGTTCGGAGATGTCAGAAACGAGATTCTAGTCACTCTTGATGGAATTGGAATACCAACTAAATACGCTCATGCAGAGGTTGGCCAGTTTCATTCAAAACAGGGCTTTCTAATGGAGCAGCATGAAGTGGAGATCCTACCTCAAAATCTAGGAAGAATGGCTGAAGCGATAGCCATCTCCAAGTGGGTTGTGAGAAATGTCTGTGCTAAACATAATTTATCGGTCACTTTCTCACCAAAACCCAGTCTGCTTCACCCAGGAAACGGAATGCACCTTCATCTATGCGGACTCAGAAATAGCAGAAATGTAGTTGCCAACTCAAAAAAGTCTCTGACAACCGATGCAAAACTGATGATTGGAGGAATACTTACTATGGCCTCGAGTCTTACGGCCCTTGGAAACACAATACCCCCTTCATATCTTCGATTGGCTTCCCGGCAAGAATCGCCTCTACACATCTGCTGGGGGAATAGAGACCGTGCAGCCCTTATCCGCATACCTCTTTGGTGGAATCCTATGCAAGACCTAGCCAAGGACGATCACTGCACAGCCACGTTTGAATACCGAGCACCAGATCTTTCAACGAATAGCCATCTACTTCTTGCTGGAATAACCGTAGCTGTGAAATATGGACTGGAGAATAGTGAAAAGGCAATAGATATCGCTGACAGTCTCAATTGTGATACCGTTAATGATGAAGATTACAAGGTTCTGCCACTCTCATGTGTTGAAGCAGCGGAATGCCTTCAAAGCGATAGAGGATTATATGAAGCTGAAGGTGTCTTCCCAAAGTCAGTCGTTGATAGCATGATTAAGAAGCTGAGATCTTACAAAGATGAGGATCTGCAGCTTAGGCTAAGGCAGAACGCTGACGAAGCTGAAGACTTGCTGATTAGATATTGGCACTATGGATAAGAACGCCAGCGTGTTGTCTCCATTGCCTTTAATAGAATATATGACCATTCAAAACTACAATCATAAATAGGATTTCAGCATCATCATTTGAACTATTTGGAACCGTTGAATGCTAGAAGCAAAGGTGTTCTGTCATCTACTTGACCGAAGAGCTGCGATAATGGCTAATAGACCAAACAGTACCAGCAATAGTACAAGAACAAAAGCTGGGTTGAAACCTTTATTAACCATGTAGAAGGAGCTGCCAAGAACTACGAAAAGCAGTCCCCACCCAAACGTGCCAAAAGCCCCCCAACCATCAGATGATCTTGATGCTCTAACGGCAGCAGCAACAACGTTCCACGCTCCAACGCACAAAATAACTAATGGTACAATGTCCTCGAGATCAACGACTGCAAAGATCCAAGCAGCTATCCACACTGCTACGATAATCAATGTAGCTCCTAAAGTCAAGAGACCTGAGTGAAGCCTTCCCAACACACTTCCCCAATATCGCTAACAATTTACACCCAGAATATATATTGTTTGCACAAAACAAAGCCACTCATAACAGGAGCCGGAAACAGTGATTGGAAGCGCACCTATCCTTCCCACTTCAAGAGAGTCGTGAAGGATAACTATACGGAATCTCCACGCAAGCTTGCGACAAGAGCAGCTTTATAGACAACCATCGCGATTAGTAAAAAGCGCACTTGGATGAACATAATGGAACACGAAAAGATAACTGCATTTGACTGTCCAGATGCTTGGTATAAGACGCTTGAAGCCATCTGGAACAATGGTGACCCATTTGAAGTATGTTACGGATCTGAGCGTGCAAGAACGAAGAAACTGAGTGTTACAATAGAAATCACCAAGCCAGAAACGAGACCGCTCGTCGGTGACAAGGCACCATGTGATATGAAATACGTTCAGTGGTACGCCTTGAAATATCTGTGGTCAGGCGTAATCGAAGACGAAACGTACACCTATGGAAGCCGACTGAGAAAACCTGTGGATCAAATCGAGGAAGCTATCAGACGATACGTTGAGGAACTCGGGGACAGACAGATCACATTAACAGTGCGATTACCTCAGGACATCATCAAGAAAGTCGACCGCTACAAGCATGAACCACCATGCCTGAGCCTCATCGATACCGAGGTCCTGCAGCAGCAAGTACATATGACGTGCTATTTTAGATCATGGGATGCATATGCTGGGCTACCGGCGAACATTGCAGGCATTCAGTTGTTCAACGAAGCGTTTGTGTCTGAAATAAACAAGAAAGGAAACCTCCACCTGGGAACAGGAAAGCTGATTCTTCACTCCAAGAACTGCCACATTTACAAGCGACAGTTCAAGATTGTAGAGGATCTACTTAAGCCACGAATCCGCAACAGGAAGGGAATATTCAAGGCTACTCACTGATCTTCTGGATGCAAGCACCGCTCTTCCAATTTAGCGTGCCATATCGGGACTCTTCTAACTCCATATCTGGACTCTTCTAACTCCAATCACAGCAGTTGAGAGCGGTCATTTCACTCACCTGCATATCTTCAATAAGTATCTGCTCTTCATAAAGCAGTTAAGGTCAGAAACGATAGACGGAGTCCACAAAACAATGGGGGAACTGAAGGCAGAAATGAGCAATCTAAAAGTTATGTCTCCAAGAAAGCGTGTGCAATTGCAGAACAAGTTGATGCGAACACTGAAGACAGAAATCCAGCCACTTTCGACAGAAATGCAGCAAATCTTGTGCGATGATCTAGTTACAGCTCTACAAAACAGGTTAATTGTGCTCTCCAAAGCCAAGGCAAAAAGTGGCTAATCTATGGAGACAGACACTGATTCCAAATACATAAATCATTTATATCGAAAAGAGGGAAACACTCGCTAAAGAGGTTTCAGCATGCGACGTTCCAAACTTGAGATGTACATCGATATTCTTAAAGTCCTTTCACAACGTGGACCTCTCAAGCTTACTCACATTATGTATAAGGCAAACGTTAATTGCAGCGTTCTCAAGCAGTACTTGACCTTTCTGATAAAACAAGGCCTTGTAGAAGAACGAACTGTCGGCAAGAAACGTGTGGTTTACGCAATAACTCAGCGAGGCATCACTGTTCTTAAGTACTTCCGAGAACTCAAAACAGTCCTCCCCATAGTCGAGGATTCAAGACGCCTTCCAGCTATACTCTAGCTCTCCCTCATCTTCGAAAGCAGTCACATTAACTCCCAACAATTCTCTTATTTCTTATGAAGTTCTAGTCTAAGACAAGCTGTAGTAATCTGTAAAATTATGTCGTAAGATTTAATAAACATGTAGCTCTCTCTTACTGTAGATGTGATTACTAGAACCTCAGTATGGTGGCGCCGGGATGAGTAAGTCATTTGGTGAGAGCTCTACAGTGCTTTTGAGAAAGATAAAGGAAAACCTAGATGCGCTGAACGAAAAAATGGAAGTGTTTATCGAGATCCAGAAGCAGGGGCAGAAACAGAATTTTGTGATGCAGGATCTGCCTGAGGCGCTCGATGTGATGACCCTCCTTTCACTTCCGGATCACCTGCGAAAAACAGCTGTGGCAATATGCAAACTTGGCCGCGCTACTGCCGAGGAGGTTTCTGAGCATACAAAGAGGGCAAGAGCTGTAGAGAGCGGTTATCTGAATCAGCTTGTTCTGATGGGATATCTGAAGAAGGAGAGGAAAGGGAGGAAAGCATACTTTTTCGTTGAGAAGTGAGGAAGGGAAGAGGTTTGGGTAAGATTATAGCTATTCACAGTTACAAAGGCGGAACGGGCAAGACACTTCTAACTCTCAACCTTGCTGCCACCTACGCAAAAATGGAGAAGAGAGTCTGTGTTCTTGACATGGACTTTCGTGCACCAAGCCTACAATCAATTCTACAACTAGACGGCTCCGAATACTGGCTGAACGACTATTTGAATGGCACATGTGACATCAAGAAGGTTCTGATCGACTACACATCCCAATGCAATTGCGGAGGAGAAATATTCGTTGGTTTGGCGAACCCCGCAACCGAAGCTCTGCGAGACATGTCTTCAAAAGACCGCAAGTGGGAGATGCGCGCTCTCGGAAGGCTACTGTCTTTGAAGAACACACTCCTCAATGATATGGAACTGGACTACCTCTTGTTTGACACAAGTCCCGGACTGCAATATTCGTCAATTAATGCGATAGTAAGTGCGGACCTGGTTCTCGTGATCAGCACGATTGATACATCAGACATTGAAGGCACTAGGAGAATGACGCAGGAATTGTACGATCTGTTTGAAAAGAAGACGGCAATCTTGATGAACAAGGTCCCAGTTGAGTTTCTATCTAGCTCCATAGGCAAAGATGGCGTTTACAAACGCTTCGAAACCGTTCACACCTTGCCTATCTTGAAGGTAATTCCATGCTTTTGTGATGTTTTGCGCTCAGGAGGAATCACGGTATTTTCCAGAGATGAACCTGATCATCCCTTCACAAAACATCTTGAAGACATTGCAGCAAAGATGGAAAAGTTCTGAAAACCGTTAGAAATGATTCTGAACATATGCGGCCGACTTAACCGCGCACGTTAAGATCCACACTATGTTTGAACTGATCGATGCAAGCTGTCGGTCTGCTGCACTTAGCTATCTGACCGTATGTAACAAGCGTGATCGAGCTAACGCTTAGACATGTCCGGAAAAGCATAATTCGCAAAAATGCGAACTACTATTGGGTGCGTTTCTTATGAAGAAACAGCAAGAACTTTCTGATCTGAGGAAATGGCGAAGAAGAGGATTTTATAGTGAGAAAGCGCTCGTGAAAAAACTTCAGAAGAACGGCTTCAATGCTGTAAGAGTCCCTGTGAGCAATCCGAGCCTTCATCCACTTCCAGATGTTATAGCTCGAAGGGAGCAGCACGTCTACGCTTTTGAGGTGAAGAATGCCAGCTACTACGCATACTTTCCAAAGAAACAAATCGTTAAGCTTTTCAGATTTCTTGATGAACTCATACCGACTCCAAAGGAATTAAAGCACGCCGTACTAGCTGCCCATCTTGGAAAAAAGTGGATCTTCCGTCAAGTACCGTGGGAAGCTTGGGAAAGAGATGGTTTGCTAGAACAAGAACGAATAAAGAAACGTGACAAGGGCAACTTCAGATTGGTTCCAGAGTGAGAAAATCATGCGATAAGAGCTTAAGCATTAGTAATGCTATATTGTGTTCAGCTGAGCTCTCTGGTTTCTGGATCCATTGATATGCGTCGATTGATTTATCAAGGAGAAGAGGTTGTGCACCAATTTTGTTAAATTCATTATGGCATTCTAGTCTGTGAAGGTTGGGCTTAACAAAATTATTTAAAAAACGGCTTGGAAGGCAAGCTTGACTAAACTGTTTTAACAGCATTAAATCGAGTCAGAAGAGCTGAGTTCTAGATATTTAGTGAAATGTGTCAACGAATGGGTATAAGCTGGCAGTTCATTTAAAAAGCTCTGCAATCTTAAGGCGGGGACCAAAGGTGTTTTACTGTGAAACTTAAACGGGCTTGGAAAAAGTGATAGTATTAGAGGGAATACAGTGGCATATCGCCACTCATTTATGTTGAGCTTCTTCTTCAGATGGGGCAATTGCTCAGTCAAGGCTCTCGTTCTTTCCACGTGCTTTTCAACTATTCTCACGATAGGTGTCTTGGTCCAGTTCTTTCTCCACTGCTTGCAGTCGACTGAGATCACCCGAGGAGACTTACAGGCCAACACATCTATTTCCCAATTCTTGCCATCACTTTCTTTAAATCTAAGATTCTTGAACACTCTGTAATTATACTCTTCAAATGTGCGAGTGACAATGCTCTCAAACTCTCTCCATCCCAGATACCTGCAAACCCGCTCGAAGTCAGCTCCCATCTCTAAGGCGTAGATTCCGAGTCTAACACGATCTTCGGTCGAAGATTCCAAGACGCTCCCGTGCTTCTTGATGAGAGAGGCGTCTGACAATCTCTCCAGGATTCTTTCAGTGACTTCAGACGCTGCCCTAGCAGTCTTTCCAACCAGCGAACAATCCGCTGGGCTATCTTTTGTCAGTTTAAGCAAGGCTATGAGGACTTCTAGTTCGACATTCGTCATATTAGGATCATATTAGAAATGTCTTATTCTTCTGGAGAAAAATCTTACGCCTTATTACGCGCAAATTGCTCATTTGATCCCTCAGGATACTGAGAAGCAATTATCTTCTACTGAAGATTATTGAAGCTATCGTTCTAAACGCACAAGGAGTGTCACTTCAGCAGTTATTTGTTCGTACAATTGATGCATGCAGATTCTATATCCATCAAGCATTTAAATCAACAAGTCTTAGAACCTGTTGGGAGAGATCTTGAGCGATCTGGAAACAGATTTCACATCAAGAACTTCAAGTTCGAAGCGACTTCATGAAAGGGCTAAGCATGTCTTGCCTGCGGGCGTTTCCTATTTTATCAGATATTTCGAACCATATCCATTCTACATTAGCCAGGCAAAAGGAAGCAGCATAAGAGATGTTGATGGGAACTCGTACATTGATTTTTGGATGGGACACTACACTCACATTCTCGGACACAGCCCTGCCAACATCGTCATGGAAGTGAGGAAGCAAATCGAACGTGGATCACACTACGGAGTTTGCCACGAACTGGAGATCAGCATGGCAGAGCAGATTGTCAAGATGGTACCAAGTGCCCAAATGGTTCGCTTCTGCAATTCCGGTACTGAGGCCGCAATGTATGCTGTTAGGCTGGCACGAGCGTTTACTGGAAAAGCAAAGCTAGTGAAATTTGAGGGTGGTTGGCATGGCGGATATGACGCCCTACATACAGCGGTTTCACCACCTTTCCACGTGCCTGAATCTAATGGAATAACAACAAGTGCTTTGGCAGACACGGTAGTTGCGCCCTTCAATGACCTGGATGAAACCGTAGAGAGACTCCGGAACATCGAGATCGCAGCAGTCATCGTAGAGCCAGTTCTCGGCGCCGGGGGTTGCATACCAGCTGAGAGGGAATTTCTCAAAGGTCTGAGGGAGCTCTGCGTCAGCAAGGATGCTTTACTGTTGTTTGATGAAATCATAACAGGGTTTCGTTTGTCACCTGGCGGAGGGCAGCAGTACTACAGTATCGAACCTGATCTCACCATTTTGGGTAAGATCTTAGGTGGGGGCTTCCCAGTAGGCGCCATAGCTGGTAGGCGTGACGTTATGGAATTGATGGATCCATTACTCCATGAAAGACCTGATTTCTCATTCCAAGGTGGGACCTTCACTGCCAATCCTGTTACGCTGACAGCTGGGTTGGAGATGCTCAAGACCTTGGAGAATGGCCGGATTATCAACCAACTCAATGATGAGGGCAGGAGAGTCCAAGTAGCTCTTCAAGACATTTTCGATAGGGCGAATGTAGATGCCCAAGTTAATCGTGCGGGTTCGCTGTTTCACACACACTTCACGAAAGATAGAGTGAATAGTGTAAATGCGGCTTTTGACGCTGATCGAGAAAAACTCAACGATTTTCATCATGCACTCATGACGAATGGAGTTTTCTTCTTGCCACGGAAGATGGGTGCTATTAGCAGCGCACATTCCGGTGAGGACTTGGACAGGCTGCTTAATGAAGTTCAAAAATATGCAAAGAGGGGATAGTGGGTTAAAGAAACAGTTCTTTCTCAAGAGGCCTAAGCATATCTTTCGCTGTTGCTGTTTCAGATTTCTGGTAAGTGTACCCTCTAATTATAGCGACAGGGATTGCTTCATCTGCTTGTCCAATAACCAGCTCAGCAGCTGAAGCAAGCTCATCTGCAATTGCAGTTCGCTTGATCGTGAGAACGTAGCTGAACAGATCCTTTTCGCCTCTTCTATCTCTTAGAGGAACCAAGCCAGCAACACCTATGGCTATGTTGATTTCGCCATCTCTAAGAGGTCTTCCATGAGTGTCGGAAATAATCACGGCAACTGTCTTTCCAGTGTGATCCTTGATGCCTTCCCTGATTTGCCTGGCTGATTTGTCTGGATCCCGGGGCAGCAAAGCAACAGTTCTCGTTCCTGGCACATTGCTTTTGTCAATCCCAGAATTGGCACATATCAAACCATGCTTGGTCAACGTTATGATACTTCCATTGCGCATTCGGACTATTCCCTCAGACTCCCTTAAGACGACTTCTACAAGAGCAGGATCCTTGTCGCTTCGTCTAGCGATCGTTTTCGCGAATTCTGACGGATCTACGGTTTCTAGATCCACAACATTACCTTCCGCACGAGAAACCAGAACGTGAGTGACCACGATGACGTCATCATCTTGAACAGGCGTATTCTGGCTTTCGGCGGCGTCGCATATTAGCTGAGATATCTTATCTCCGACACCAACAATTGGCAGCCCTCTCAGAGGAATTACCTGCAC
The DNA here is from genome assembly GCA_020352645.1 of Candidatus Bathyarchaeota archaeon. Taxonomy (GTDB): domain Archaea; phylum Thermoproteota; class Bathyarchaeia; order Bathyarchaeales; family SOJC01. Next base: position 1,610,874 of record CP070683.1, read on the forward strand.
AACCATTGAAACCACATCCATTGTCAAACCTAAATGTGTTCTTACGAATATAAGAACAGAGGGCTAGAGTCGACACTATTGTGTTCGCTTTTTTGGATTTCACTACGCTCAACATCTTGTAGTCGGGGCAGGCAGTTGGCTTCCAACTGCAGTTTCAACCCTCTTGAGGTCAAACTGGGTGTTAACATTGAGAAAGGAGGTGAGCTGTGGGTCGAAGATCTGAAGCGCTGTGGTGGAGACATAGCGGGTGTAATTCATATTTGATATCATGGCGCGCATGTCAAACCTTTGCTCCTGCAGAGCTCTCTCCGCAGCTTTGGCTGCAGCCAATGCGTTGTAAGCGGAGTGCAAAGGTTCAATGTTGCCATTAGGCCACCGCGGGATTGCCGCTGATTTACCGACGCAGATTTCTAGTAGGAAGCTCAGAATCTCAGTGGACAACAGAGGTGTATCACACGGAAGCAGTAGTGAATAGCTGCTTTGAACAGAGGTGAAACCTCTGAGCGCACCGACTAGAGGCGTCTGGATTTCGCCTTCGTCAACTACAATATCGACTCCACCATTGATTGCTAGGCCTATCTTTTCCTTCTGTGTCTGTGAACTAACGACGATAACGACTTCATCAACTACGTCTTTTAGTCGGCTTAGCACATGGGAGATCAATGGTCTCCCAGCAAGTTTAACTAGTCCTTTGTTCCGCCCGAGTCTCCTTGAGACTCCTCCGGCAAGTACGATTGCTGACGTAGAGTGGTGGCGGCCCATATTTTCCCTTGATACGTGAGGCTCATAAGCCTATCGGAATCCCTGACTCTAGCGTCAGATGGAAACTGGGCTTTCGAGGTGGACAAGTATTTCGCTCGAGCCCTGAAAAGGAACGCTAGAACCTTGAGCAAACTCAGCTTCACAGGTTTAAGACTCGGTTTGTCTTTTCCTTCTCAAGACTCGGTCTAAGAGCCTGTTGAGAATGTCATCATAGGTCTCACCCTTCTTTCCGATGCTTTTCAGAGTGTCTCTAGTGTCTTTTCTGATTTTGATAGTAGTGAACTCCTTATTCATACTATTTACACTCTATTATGCAGTATTATATGATTAACATAGTTAATATTAACGTTTAAGTTTTTCCAGCGTTTTTCGCGTCCTCCTAAAATATAGTAGCGAAAATCCACGGTGTTCACCACAAAATCCCGATTTCGCGCGAACGTACGCACAACCTGCGGAATCCGGTGAGAATGGCGCAAAAGCGGGGAGATAGCGTAAAACCGCTGCTTGCAGGAAATCATTCCGCGCGCTATGGGAACAATCGACAAAATTGAGACAGTTAGGCCGGGGTATTTGGTGAAAAAACTGCTCTTTGGGTAAGGGAGCCCCTTTGCGGGCGATCAATATCATAGTGCTACAACTACTTTGCCATTGAGCTTTTATCCCAGACTGGCCATAGGGACTCAACTCGGCGCCAACCACGCTGAGTTCGCGCTAAACTGAAGAACCAACTTGATGCATTACTCGATCTCCAGAAAAGGGCATCATCATGCGTTCCCTCAGCTTCCAAGTAGGCGCTTTTTCTGCTAGAATCTCAAGACAGCGAAGAAGGTGCTTTCAAGGCTAGAAAACTGAGTAGGATACGAGTTACATCACCGCAACTTGCTCTCTGGTTATGCTTTTGTATCCAAGTTAGCGTCGGGGCCTTTTCCCTTTATGCTCAGATCCAGGTTGGCTTGCTCCAAATCCCAGGACTATGCAAGTTATATATACCGCAAGCTGCTCCAGTAATCAACGTCTCATTTCATTTTCAGTATGTGATTCTTCAAGGGTAGTTCATTACCCAGCCTAATTGCAGGCGTTTGGTGATGTAATTCTAGCATAGTCTCTTGTATACCACCAAGGTCACTAATTATTCCAGAACATACCGTGCAAATGCTTAGCTTTGGCCAGTTCCACCTGGCCTGGTTGGCGAAAATGTGCTTTCGCAAGGTGGATTTGTGAAAATGGATGCGGCTGGTGGGGGTTTTCCAGCTAGATTTTATCTCGATATCACGAGGTCTCGCCCCAGCACAGAGCTATTGCAGCTGGTGCACGCGTAAGGTGGATACACAAGTATAACCAGAACTGCCAAAGTCTCTGTGCTCGCACGGTCGTGATCCACAAAATCCTTTGGCCCATCATCGCACAATTCCTTGCTCTTGGTTAGTCGACACTTCAAGTGTTTTCTACATGACTAGAACACCTCAAGATATCGCACGATGAAACATCAGACGTGTGATAGCTTAGTCGAAGATTATGCACGGTTAGGATTCTCAGTAGCAGGCACGGTCATGATGGATGTGCAGTTTGGAGGCAAGAGAGCTTGTGACTTTGAGGTGGACGTGAAATGAGCTTCAGCGCGAAGTGCGAGTTGATTCAAGTTCAATGTCTCTGCAAAGCCCATACGCCGGTTTACAGATGCATTCGATATAGGAAGTAAGCGTTGACAAGGCAAGCGTCTGTATTCTCTTGATTTCTATAGTTTCATCTGACTAGTAGCAACTGTTTTATTCATTCTTCGTAAGACTCTTTGTGAGGTATTGTTCTTGAGGGTTCTCAATCAAAGCCTGGAGTTCTCAACTAAAGGAGAGATAGATTTCACGGATCTGACCGAGAAGGTGCAGAGAGCTGTTGCTGAGTCAGAAGTTAGGAATGGGCTAGTTCACATTTTTGCTCCGCACGCTACAGGCATAATTGTCCTTACTGAATACGATTGGAACCTTCTGCAAGACATCAAGAGTGTCTTGGAGAAGCTTATGCCAAAGAGAGGAACATATAAGCATCCTTCTAATGCTCACTCGCACTTGAGGTCGATTTTTTTACCTCCTGACAGGACGCTGCCCATAATTGAAGGCAAACTTGTTCTAGGTACGTGGCAGTCGATTCTCTATGTTGAGACCGATGTCCATCCTAGGCATAGAAGGGTAATCATCCAAATCATTGGAGAATGATTTTAAGCAGCTTGCTGATGGCAAACAAACTAGTTCGTTCCGCTTTTGAGAGCCAAGGCTAGGCCGAAGGTCCTAAAGTTACACAAAGATTGACAAACGCTTGGCTTCAGGCGTTGTTTCTGCAGCCTATCATGTCAAAGCGTCTAATCGACGAGAGATTTCGATAGGAATTTTGCGAAGAGCGACGTGCGACTCTGAGGATTTCACGAATTAGAATGCCGTCTAAAGTCAGCTAAAGGAATATCAATGGGTGTTCATTCCTTGTTGGCTGGACTCATCGGTTTTGCTGGGATCCTAATATAAGCTTCGTGTTTCTTCGAAGCAACAAGATGAAATTCCAGTTATCAGATCTTCTGGAGTAGCCAAATAACTTCTACATAGTCTTGAATGAGCTTTCTTCTTTGTCTGCCGTCTTTCAGAGAATCTATTCGTTGACGTAGGTGAAATGCGCGACGCTTTAGCTTCTGACTGTTCAAAAATACGTCACCTCACTGGGCAATGAATTCGGATTGAAAGAACATGGCGCTTTATAAGGCTTGTGTTTTGGGCACACGCGCTCAGCCATGGCACTTTCCCGTGTTCTCGCATCGGTTTTCCCCCCAATCGTTACCTCAGTGGTGTCGCTTGAACTGTCCTGCGTAAATTTCCCTCACTTTCTGGATTGTGTCTGTTTCTTCCAAGCTCTTGTCATCACGAATTCTTGTGATTCTGGCGAAGCGCAGAGCCATACCGCATTCGTATTTTCGGCTCTTCTGGATTTCGTTGTATGCTACTTCGACGATGATCCTGGGCAAAACCGATACTCTGCCTCTTTCTTCTTTTATCTTCAATCGCTTCAGCCGTTTTGTCATGTTGACGATTTCAGTATCAGTTAAGCCTTTGAAGGTTTTTCCAATAGTCAAGAATTCTCCACTTTCCTCATCTCTAGCTGCAAGGTCGTAGTTTGACAGCCAACCGTGTCTTCGTCCATATCCATACTCTGCCGCTACTATTACCAAGTCAAGCGGTTCTAGTATCCTCTTAATCTTGAGCCACCCTTTCCCGCGGACACCAGGTGTGTAGGGACTGTCGAGTCTCTTTGCAACTAGACCCTCATGCCCATCCTCTAAAGCCTCCTTCAAAAATCCCTCCGCAATGCTCGCCTTCAGGGGAACAATCTGCTTAGTTAGAGGAATAGAGCCAGCGATTTGTTTCAGCGCCTTTCTTCGAGCTTGATAGGGGTTTCGAATTAAGCTCTCATCGTTAATGAATAGTGCGTCAAAGAGATAAAGCTGGACTGTGATTTTCTTTGCCATGGCTTCGATTTCGCGGATTCTCTTGAACCTGCGCATTAGATGTTGAAAGGGACGCGGCCTGCCGTTCTCTGCAGTAGCAATCAGTTCGCCTTCCAAGATCGCTTCGTCAGCATCAACTTCATCCCGAACTAGTTGCACTATCTCGGGAAAGCTTTCAGTCACGTCTGTGAGTCTTCTGCTGAAGATTCTCACATCACTCATCGACTTGTGGATTTGGACGCGAGCGCCATCTAGCTTATACTCTAGCGCGGTTGATCCTTCATGTTTGGTCAGAGCCTCTGTCACTGATGAAGCCATCTGAGCCAACATGGGCTTGACTGGTCTAAAAATGGTGAATCTCAGTCTTTTCAAGCCTTCTTTTCCTTGGCTCCTTGCCAAATATGCGATTTCTCCGATGTCACCTCGCAACATGTTTGCTGTTCTTACCAGTGTTAGGGGAAGCTTGAAAGCTTCTGCTATGGCAACTTCCATCAAACCTTCGTCAAAGCCCGTCCTCATCTCCCCAGTTAGGATTTTCACAAGGTATTTTGTTTCAAGTGGTGATGATGAGCTGAACAATGTCTCAAGTAATCTTTCTTTCTTTTCCCTGGAGCCAGACCCAGTTGCTTCTGCAATCGTTGTGAGCATTTGCCGCACTTCCAGGATCGTCATTATTTTCTCCGAGAGCAGAGCTTGCTTGCGCATCTTTCCGATCTCGAATATGATTTTAGCAGCTTCGCCTATGTCCTTAGCTTGGCTGTATGCTTTAGAAAGCACCCTGTTGTCTGCATCAACCATTCTTCGTATTAGAGTGTTGATAGTCATCCAACTTACGTCTAGAACTCTCTTCTCCCGCTTTGGGAACGCTCTTCCTGTCAGCATTGTGACAGCTGGTTCTACTTCGTTCAGATCAAGCTGCAGTATGAATGAAGCAACCCATCTGAGTTTGGTGGTTCGTTTTGTGGTTGACCCTAATTGTTCGCACAGCTTCGCCAATTCTCGAAATAGAGTTGGCATTCACATCGCTTTCTTACGGAGGAATGATAGCGGATGTGCTTGATCAGCATTCTAGAAGAGCTGTGTTGCCAGTTTGTCTTTGATTTCTTTGATTTTCTTGCGCAATTCTGCTACTTCTTTGCTTTTGTCCTTCTTCAATGCTTTGTAGCAGTCTACAGCGTACTCTAAGGCGCTGACTCCAAAACGATCAAACCCTTTTTTGAACGCTGCATCAGCAGACTTTCTGAAGCGTTCCAGAGCCTC
>CP070683.1:1616479-1622841 GCA_020352645.1 Candidatus Bathyarchaeota archaeon
CTTGCTCGTTGTATGAAGGGCCTTTGGCTTTTATCACTTGTGCATGAAACACAGTGTTAGGAGCTCAATTCTCGAAAAAGCAGGCTTTTTCAATACAAACTTATGAATTTGGGCTTGCTAGGGCACTAAGAGGATTCCTTTGTAAGATCAAGGTAGAAATGTACTTGCTTCGATCCTAGGCTGAAATCATGTTCTACGTAGCCGCACGGTTCGAAACCGCAAGCCAGATAGAATTGAATGGCATAGTCCATGAAGGTTCCAGTGTCGGTTCTGAGCAAGCGGAAACCATGTGACTTTGCATATGCCTTCGCCTTCTCCACTAGCTTTGTGCCGACACCCTTCCTTTGATGAACTCGGCCAACTATGATGGAATCTATCATCAACGCGAAGACCCTTCTGCCTAATGAAATGTAGCCTATGATGTTGTCTCCCTGGACTGCCACAAAAACCTGACCTAACCCTAGCTCAACGTTCTTTTTGATGTTCAGAATCTCTGTTTCCAGAAATGGGTCACCGAAATTCTCAGCTTCCAAGATGAGCTTCTTGATCTGTGAAAGATCTGACGAGGAATACTCTCTGATCTCAAACGCCGCCAGATCGATCACCCCCCATACTTCTGGCAAAACCTAAGGTACTCTTCCTCGTGAGAAGCAGCTGCTTGAAGGACGTTAGACTGAGCAAGGGCTTGGTTGGTGCTCATTGTTTTGGAGTGAACAAGCCTATTGTGTTTCCATCTAGATCTTTGAAGAGCCCAAACCAGCCAATGTCTCTCGGAATCTCTGTTTTCCCTTGAACCTTCTCGCCACCTAGTTCAACAGCCTTGGTGATTGCAGCATTTATGTCGTCAACTTCGACGTAGATGACTACGCCTGGAGTGATCTTGTCTTTTCGATCAAATCCTCCTCCACTCAGCTCACTCTTTGCGGCTTTGAACATTGCCATGTCGGGTCCCCAGCTGTAATCTATTTCCCAGCCGAACAGTTTCTTGTAGAATTCGCCCGCTTTGTGCAGATCTGTGGTGGGTATTTCTAGGTGGCAGATTGATTTGCCCATTGTCACGCCTTCTTCTCGTGCTTTTCCTTGGGTGCTCCACACTTCGCACATGTTGCCTGTCTACATCTACCCATGTATTCGGTCTTGCACTCAGTGCAAATCCATGTTGGCAAGTTAATTTCCTCCGGTTTTTTCAACTTTCATTACGTTGAAAACAGCTCTTATAACTTATGCAAGACGAGCTTTTTCCTGCAACTGACTCTGTCTTCTGCAGTCTACACATTCTTCAAGGCTTTCTAGTCTTGAAAAGCAGTGTGTAGGGGATTCTTCTCCATACGTCATACTCCCTTTCTGACCCTTTCCAGTAGTAAGGAATCATCCGCTTTTCTTCGTCAGTCATCTTGTTGAGTGGATATGGCTCAGGCTCAAGGATTCTCTCAATAATGAAGCCAGCCGATACTATTGAGTTGAAATAATCTTGAAGTGTTCTATGGTACCCGTCGAACTTGGCAATTGTTGTATCATCGTACTTCCACGTCCAAGTTCGTCTTCGTCTGTCGAAGTAATTCCCTAGACCCCACAGTTTCCTCTTTCCTCTTTTTACGGTTCTTCCTCTATTGGCGATCGGATGAACAACGCAGAAGACAAACAATCCGTTCTTCCTCAATACTCTGAAAGCTTCACGAAATGTTTGTTCATAATCTTCTGAGTAACCTATAGCACAGGAAGAAAGGACGATGTCGAAGATCTCATCAGAAAACATCTCCATCTTTTCCATGCTTCCTACATGGAAGGGAACTTCAATGTTCTGTTGCTGTGCAAGATTCCGAGCATGCTTAATCTGCTCTTCTGAGATGTCTACGCCAGCGGATTTTGCACCCCATTTCGCCAACACTATAGCATTCTGCCCTCCTCCGCAACCCATCTCCAAAACATCTTTACCTTCCACGTTTCCAAGTAGCTTCAGATCTCTCTCGCCAGGAGAAATCGGGCCGTAATGTATATCTTCAAGAGAGATCTTGACGTTTTTCTGATAAGCTTTGGAGATTGTGTTCCATCCTCTCTTGGCTGACAATTCAGGTCACTCTCATAGGCACTAACTCTCCGAGTTTATAAGTTATGGAAGAAGCTTCGAAATATACCAAACGCTTATTCGAGTCAGTTTAGCGCAGGCGATTGATCTTGGTAGCATGATAACTAGATCGATAATGTCTTGATTAGTCGAAATTGCTTAATAGTGTGGCAGTATCTACTTCGGCCTAGCAGAGGAGAATACTGGAGTGGAGACAGAAGACGTATCAGCATCGGGTGGAGTAATTTTCAGGGTGAATAATGAGAAGCTTGAGGTCGCCCTCATTTCTAAGGGAAACCGCTGGTTTCTGCCAAAGGGCTTGATTGAGCCAGATGAAACTGTTGAAGATGCAGCCCTGAGAGAGGTCAGGGAAGAAACGGGTTTGGCCGGTGAAGTGGTCAAGAAGATCGGCAAAATCCGTTATGATTTCATCCGGGAAAAGCACTATTTTAAGACAGTTCACTTCTACCTGCTAAGACATGTTGGTGGATCAGTGCGTGATCATGACTCTGAAGTGGATAAATCGAAATGGTTCCCTGTTTCCAGAGCTCTTGCGCTCTTGACCTATCCATTAGAAAAGAGCATTCTGAAAAGGGCAAGAGATCTACTTAAAGCCAAGCAGAAAAAGTAAATACCACATGTCCAACCCAACCTAGCACCTACTGCAATCTACTTGATGAAGGCGGAATACAACTGCAGTCTTCTTTTATCCGCTTGATTCTTCCCCTCATGTTTCTAGTTCTTCTGAGTTCCTATTCACAGTTACAGCACCAGCCGGATGGGTGATGAGCGGTTCAGCGAGTCTATCCTTTCCTCTTTTCCATGAAGAACTCAACATAGCCGCATTCTGTGCAATAGTAAGGCTGGACTCTGTCCAAATTGAGTTCTTCCAGTTTCTCTGGATCCCGCCTGGTGCAACCAAACACCTCACCAAAGATAGCCTTTGTACCCTCCGCCATTTTCCCGCCACACTTAGTACACTCCATATCTTTTCTCTCCTTTTCACCACACAATCTCAGACTATTGACTTGAATATCTTCAGCATATCTCACATTTCAGCTTTGACCTCCGTTTGCGCCTTCAGGTAGCAGCAGGTTTCTCGTTGAAAGACGACTTGAGACGATGATATGCGTGTCCGGTAGCTTCCAGATGCGTCGCCAGAGGGGGGAGGGGGGGGTCACTTTTCACGTCCAAAACTCTGGCTGTCAAAGCAACGTTGCTTCAGCTGCTGCAAGGTCCAACTCTCAGATATATCAATACAGATTCTAGTTTCATAATCATTAAGAAACTGCTATCGCTAGTTCCTTCTGGAGAGTATATCCTGTGGCGAATTACGTAGACGAAGGACTCAGGAAAATGGGAATAACGATTTCGAAGCCTGTTCTAGCAGTGATCTGCATGATCTTCGGTGTAACGGTGATTGTTTTTCCAAGCCTGCTCGTGTGGATAGTGGGACTGTTTCTGATAATTCAAGGAGCTCTGCTGTTGACAGACTACTTTGAGCAAGAAGCACGACTAGCCAGGATCACCGCATCCAATGGTCTTTACTGCTCCAATTGTGGAGCAAGAAACACGGGAGAAGCATTGTACTGCAAGAGATGCGGAAAGCAGCTTTCACAGACTGCGCAAGCTGCGGTGGCACAAGCCACAAGAAATCGTTCAACAAGCCCAGAGTTGAGGAAAACTAGTTGCCTGAGCGAGAGTCAGAAGCCAAAAAAGAAGATGAACCTGTGAAGCTTGAGGATGCTGCTGAAGAAACTGGCGCAATCATCGGAAAAGGCGTACGTAAGACTTGGAGCGTCATGAAAAGCTTCGGCAAAGGACTAGTTGATGCAGTTGACAGCAAGGAAAAACCAACAGACGTAACGGTTTGCCCGCATTGCGGTGCGCCTACTGCCCCTGAATCGAGTTTCTGCTCAGAATGCGGAGAGAAACTCTAGTTTTGTGTAAAAGTGACTGCTTGCTTATCTGGGATTTCTAGAAGTGCCTTCTATCTTCCTCGACCAAACCTGTAGATAGATCCTGCAATCATCAGCGCTCCAATTACGATTAGTATCAGCCACCAAAATTCGAAGCCTTCTGGGAATATTCCTGGCACTTGAGAAATCCCCCACAATATCACTATGATACCGATAAGAAGACCTACAATTGTTCTACCCTGAGGCAGACCGAAACATTCGTCTTCCATGCGTCTGTGTCTCCTAGATCTTCTTATGGGGCGTGAAACCTCTAAGGAGGCTTTGCATTTGGAGCAGACTTCAGCGCCTTCCTCGTTCTTGAAGCCGCACTTAGAGCAGTAGACCAAGGTTGTTCCTCCGATAACAACTACTCCCTAGTTGTGCATTTATAAGCTTTCTTCGAACGGCACGCGTGGACGAGTGACTAGCTTGAAGGAATCTCTGGAAAGCTGGAGGAAAGTTTGCATTAAACAAAGAAGAGATTGCTTGGAAATAGGGTAGCAATAGAAGCGGAAACGAGTTGGTTACCTTTGCACGGGAGATTGCTTGCAGCCACGATTCTCGACAATCATTTCAGGAGGTTTTAGCAAAACTTAAGTATTACACTTACTAATTACATGATACACATTTCCGAGTTACGTGAGGTTGAGATAATGAATAAAAGCGAAACCGAGAAAAAAGCCGAGAAGAAAGCCGAGAAAAAGGGGAAAGTCGTTATGGCTATGTGTTGTCCGGAAGGAGAAGACGCAGATGAGATCAAGGACAAAGTCCTACTGAAACTGCAGGAGGGCCTAGAGGGTCGAAGCAACGTTGTTATGACTCGTCTTGGTGACGATGACCTGAGGAGTATCGACGCACTAGTTGAGGTAGAGGTATTCAAGAGCAGATCTGAGGCAGCCGCCTTCTTCATCAAAGAAGGAATCCAAGCTCGTGGCGATCTATTCAAAAAGGTCTTGCCAACTGTGGACAAGATCAGGGAACTAAAGGAACAAGCCAAGCGATCGCTCGGCAAATAGACGCAGAGAGATGATTAATGTGAAAGAAGATGTAAGGAAAGAGGTCAGAGAAGGATACGCTAAAATCGCTAAGAAAGGATTACCCTCAGGTCTCTCAAGTTCTTGCTGCTGCAACTCTGAAGCCGCAGAAGAACAAGGCATGAAAATCGGCTACACCGCGGAGGACTTGCATTCTGTACCTGACGGCGCAAATCTCAATCTTGGTTGCGGAAATCCCGTAGCCCTTGCATCGCTGAATGAAGGTGAAACAGTTGTCGATCTCGGATCAGGAGCTGGATTAGACTGCTTCCTTGCCGCAAAGAAAGTAGGAGCAAAAGGCAAAGTCATCGGAATAGACATGACCCCTGAGATGATTGACAAAGCAAGAAAGAATGCGAGAAAAAGCAATTACAAGAATGTCGAGTTCAGACTAGGGGAAATCGAGAACCTACCAGTTGCAGACAACACTGCAGACCTAGTCATGTCAAACTGCGTAATCAACCTCTCACCCAGCAAAACGAGAGTGTTTGAGGAAGCATATCGAGCACTTAAACCTGGGGGAAGACTGATGGTTTCCGATATAGTTCTGCTTAAAGAGATTCCCGAGGCAATAAGGGCAGGAGCACATCCAGCTAGCTGCGTACGTGGGGCGATAGCCAAGGAAGAATATCTCAAAAGCCTGAGAGAAGTCGGGTTCAGAAATGTGGAAATCCTTGAAGAAAAACAAGAATCTTTCGAGGATGTTGCTAGTGATCCTAACGCGAAGGTCTTAGTCGCCAACCCTGAAAAGAAATCTGAGGAATTGAAAGTTGTCTCTGAGCTTGAAGGAAAGACTAGAGATATAGTAAGGCAAATTTTGGAATCCACTGCAAGCATCACTGTTTCAGCGACAAAACCTCCAAAGGTGGTGAGTTGACTGATGAGATTCTACATTGCAAATCCTGAAAGACCAATAATCACTCTCAAGGCTACAGTGAATGAGAAGGGCCCCTTTGATTTCGTTTTTGACACTGGTGCTTCAGTGACCGTCATTGAGAAACAAACAGCTGCAAAACTTGGTCTCAGTGAAAAGGTAGGTGCCACGCGAGAAGCTCTGGGGGCTGGTGGCGCTCTTTCTTCATCTATGGCAACTGATAAATCAAAGAAGGTTGGCGATGTTGAAGCTAGAGATCTCCTTGTAGGTGTATTGGACTTGTCGAATCTGATGAAGTGCAGTTGCTTAGAAGAGTTCGGCGGAATAATAGGCTACAACTTCGTGAAAGACTACAGAGTGACCATAGATTATCCTAAGCAAGAGATTCACTTTGAGAAAGCTATCGCCTGACCCCACCAATTGTCCGAGAA
>CP070683.1:1622941-1640593 GCA_020352645.1 Candidatus Bathyarchaeota archaeon
AGTAAGAACGTCAAAACGCGGTATGTAAAGAGCTTTTTTTCTCTCGAAATATTTTAGCAACAAACCGATAGCGCGCGCACGTATTCACACTTAGATGGCTGTCCGCTCGTGAAGAAATGAGAGGGTTATGTGATGAGGTAGACATCTATGTAGACGAATACATCCCCCGCGAGCTCATACCAACCGCCTTTTTTTCTCAGTATGTCCATCTATTCAAATCGAGCTGGTCAGAAAAGCGAGTCCGAAGTAGATTAGGACTGCGCCAAAAAAGGCTATTAAGATTCTGTACCATTTAACTCCAACGACATTCATCCCCTTCTTGCTAAGATGGGCGGTTGTTATAAGCCAGGCATAATCCATCCAAACATGGCAAACATACATCAGCAAAACGCCAGCTAGAGAAGCAAACTCTAATGAAACAACAATAAGCTGGGCTCCAGCAGTCAGCCACCAAATAATGAAGAAGGGGTTCAAACCGGTAAAAGCCAGACCTATGACGAGTAAGTGCCGAGAATTTGTCTCATTGATTCCTCGAAGGCCTTCCGACTTGGGCTTGAGGGCCCCATAGATTTGCATCACTCCAAAAGCAACTAAGAAAGCACCTCCAGCGACTCCGATCACAATCTTGACCAACTCGCTCGTGAGCAACAGTAGCCCAAATGTTAGTAGCATAACAAGAGTGAACTCAGCTAAAGTGTGTGCTACGGAGAACACAATGCCGCCTCTGGCTCCCAATCTAGAACCTTTTGTGAGGTTGACAACAAATAGAGGTCCTGGGGCTAATGCACCTGACGCGGTCACGAGAACAACGGTAACTATGAAATCGAGTATTTCCATAAAAGTTGTGGAATTGGCAATCTGAATAATAATGTTTTGCAAAACGAAAGCTATGCTCACACGTACACTGTTATCAGTAAGCAGCCATTCTCGGTTCCATGTCACATTCTCTATAGCTGAATGACACTGCACTCACTAAAATTCATGTCAAGATACACCGCTCTCGGTGACCAGTTAGGCGTGGCGTAGAGACGTTGTCCATCTGGGGCGAACACGTATCCACCACCAGGAAAGTCTTCGTCCACAGTGCGACCTGCCTGAGTCGCCACAGCCACCCACATACTATACTTCTTCGCGTATCGACTCAGATACTTCTTGCATTCCGCTTCCCACCACTCGAAACCTGCTCGCCAATCTCGTGTAGCTTGCTCACCGTGTAGTCCTGGCGCAGCAGCCTCAAAGACAATCTTTGCGCCCTGGCGTGCACATTCAGCAAAAACCTCATGACTGCCTATGTCAGCACAGAGCGCAATCCCAAACGACAACTCACCACGCATGAAAACTGGTATGAAATCTCCGGGAGAAAACCAGTCTGCCTCTTCATCCACAATTCGCATCTTGCGGTAAAAGCCCAGCAATTCTCCATCTCGAACCACTACTTGAGTGATAAATGGTTTACGATATGGATTCTCTTCAATCAATCCTGCGAGAACAGTAGTTGGGTTCCCGCGAGTCATTTCAAGCAACTGGTTTATCTCTGGTCCATCTAAGCGGGTTATTGCCTCTGGATGCTTTGTAGGGTCAGCGTAACCTGTGATGCTCATTTCTGGGAAACATACAATGTCTATGCCATGAGCAAAGGCATCGTCCAGGTAGTGCGCTGTGCTTTCCAGGTTCTCAGCGATCGCTCCCTTTTCGCAGAGCATTTGAACCAAGCCAATCCTGACCATACAGTCCCGCCCTGTCACAAGAATCGAGACCATGTAAACAAACGGTGAAATAGTATTAAAAGTCTAATTAGCGCGATGAGCACACTCGAAAAAGGGGTTTATATGGGAGATGCCCCCGGTCTCGCGCTGCTAACAGGACCAAGCTACCAGCTTTCTCCGTAGTTGCCTGCCACGAGAACTATGTCTAATATGTCAACGATTCCATAGGGTTCAGCTATGTCACAGTGGGGATTCCAATTAGGGGATGAAGGAGTGGAGCCGTAGGCGCTTCCACACCTGACAACATCGAATATGTCCACATCCAAGTCGTGATCGATATCCCCAGGATTCCAGTAGGGGTTCATTAAGGGATAGTTGTCAACTCCTTCCCACGGAAGGTAGGTGTCTCCGACGCCATCATTATCAGAGTCCGTTCCGTTGTAGTTGCTCCAGTAATTGCCTTCACAACCATTGTCCCAAGTGTTTTCGCCCCAGTCCGCAACTTCTCCGCTGTTGACAAAGTTATTGCGATAGATATGGTTGAATGACCCATCAATGTATGCCGCTCCTTCGTTGTCGGTCAGCTCGTTTCCATCTATTGTGTTGTTATGTGAGTCAAGAATGTAGATGGCAGCTTGCTGCTGAGAGATGCTGTTGCGACGGATTGTGTTGTTGTTGCAGCCAACCATCAAGGATATTCCAAATCCAGCGACCGAACTAAGGATGCGATTGTTCATAATATGGTTGTTTGAGGAATATTGATACAGGCAAATTGCGTAGAAAGCCGCGAAGGAGACAATGTTGTTGCTTACGTTGCACTGAGAAGAATTAGAGAGAACTACTCCAACGTCTGATCCTGCATTCATCGTAAAACCTGATAGTACAACGTTGTCCGCATATATCTCGAATCCGATTGCCGTCGTGCATTGAGCGTCCTCACCTAGGACTGCTAGGCTCTGAGTCACATTGAGATACTCATCGTAGGTTCCATTTCTGACGAATATCGTGTCTCCTTCATTGGCTGCATTGATGGCGTCTTGAATCGTTGGATAGTTATCTGGAACAACTACCTCTGCATCTACTATCTTGAAATATTCGGATAATCCCCATGCTTGGTTATCTCTTACCTCATAAGTTCCAGGTTCAACTGGGCTAATAGTATACCAATCAGACTGATTCCATGTATAGGTTACATTCTCTCCAGAAGCTAACTCAAATATGCAAAAGCATGGAGAGGCTGCAAATACACATTTATTCTCTGGATAAGTGAATATGTCCCAAGGGGCTGGGAATCTGCCAGTCCAAGGTATGGTTTCATCGCTGTTGTTTGCAAGTGTAATTGTAACATTTTCTCCCAGCTTGTAGACTGACTTGTCAGTTTCTAGCAGCAAATAAACCTCTGGTTCCGCTTTACCTGACTGAATGTCAAAGGTCAATGTTAGCACGTAGACAAGAAGCAAAGTGACCATGACTGCAGAAGCAACTCTTCTCACTTCTTTCCCCAAAGAGAATAGAAAGAGGGACCAATTATATCTTATGTGGCAATCTTCACAGTTCGTTCTTCTATAATCTATTTATCGGTTGATCGGATTTATGGTCGAGAAGGCCTGAGTTCGTTTGATTCTTCTCGTGATCTTTCTAGTTTATTCTCACACTCTTTTTGAAGCCAAAGCCATCTTTGAAGATACCATTCACTCTTCCAGATGTCTTGCTGCTCCTTCAACCATTCTTTGCTCCCTACGGCTCTCTGCCTGCGGAGGTTCTCTATCACAGGCAGGTGATGAAGCCAGACAGGACTGTAGCAGAACTGAATGAGGGTTGAACAAGGAAATTCTGCGCACTCTGCGCAAGTCTCAAGTTGTCTCTGTGCAACACAGCATTTGTAGAGTTCACACCTCTTATGATGGTCTGAAGCAGCACACGTTCCACAACCACAACCACATCCATGACAGTTCTTATAGACCAAATAATCAATACAAGCTCCACAGTATAGACCGCAAGGGGCGATCGATTTGCTGTTGTGACTTCTTCTCAATCGCCTTTCCCTCAATTGACGTGCTTAATAAACGGATAATGTGTCTAAAAGGATTTTCAACGCACGTGCGTGGATAGATGATTTTTCGCTCAAATAGATAGCTGGCGCATGTACATTGTCATTCGTAGCTTGATCAACAACGGGCGTAGAACAGACAGAAAAACGTATTTGGAGAACTCTCAAAGACTATGGTGGAGATGAATGAGCTGGACCTAACAGTAGGTTACTGTGGAGTTTGCTGTAACCACTGTGGGATGCATTCACGCATTCCCAAGATGGCAGAGGAGCTGAGGCGATTTGTCCAAGCCTACAAGTATAGCGATTGGATAGCGCATGTGACACAAGACTTCAGATTTGGGGATTTCATGAAAGGATTGAATTGGTTTGCTGAAACGAGCTGCAATGGTTGTCCTCAAGATGGTGGAGTGCCTGATTGCGAGGTCAGGACTTGCTGTAGAGAGAAGGGTTTCAGAAACTGCTATTTCTGCCCGGATTTCGAGAAATGCGAGAAGCTCTGTTATCAAAAGACAACCTACAGGATAGACGATAGCCACGTCAGAATAGGTCAGATAGGATATGAGAACTGGCTGAAAGAGCAGAAGGAAAAAGCAAGCAAAGGCTTTGACAACATCCACTTTCTCGAATAGAAGAGTGGGCGCGCAGTTGGTTTCTTCTTTCTTATGAAAACTCAGCCAAACTGAATCTCAATCCTTTGCCGACAAGTCTCTCGATAATTGGTTCAAACAATTGTGATGTTTCCGACAAATCATGAATGAGAATGATCTCGTTGGAGCCTGCAAAATTCAGCCCTCTTCCATCCTCAGGGACATCTTCATCCATTCTTTTCAGAATATCTTCTAATCCGCTGATACCGAACCGGGGATTCATACATGCCCAGTCCATTGTGTCAAAGGTCAAGTAGACGTCGACGTCATGGAGAAAACCTGCTTCGATGTACCAGTCATAACTGATCCCTTTGAATTTTGGTTGTCTGTAGCCCAGCTTTTTCAACAAGTCTTGCACGGCTTCTATGTGGTCAGCATTTTCCTTTCTTGGGATGAATCCTCTTTTCTCAATATCAAGTCCGCCGCCCTTGTCTCCCCAAGGAAATCTGAACACTTTCGCTGGCCTTTCGATTCCAGCCTTTTCATATGCCTCTTCTATCAATTCATCGGTCCTCATAATCTGTTTGGAACACTCTCCCAACGAAATCCTCGAAAAAAGCGAATGGTCGTACGAGTGGTTTCCCATCACGAAGCCGTTTTTGATTGCGTAGACAATCGGTTCCGGTCGCTGCTCCAGAAATTCGCCCCTGCAAAACCAAATAGCAGGAATGTCATTGCGAAGAAGAAAATCAACTTTCCTCCTCATGTCGTCTGACGGGCAATCATCAATAGTCAAATAGGCAATCTTTCTAGCCATAACTCGAGTTCAATACAATCCCACAGATAATCTTTGTGTGTGTTTACAGTCTGAATCCCAGCTGAACCCAAACACACCTAGTGAACGCGCTGTCCCAGATACTCTAGAATGAAGTGATAACGAGAATCTCGCTTCTTCAAGTCGTGTACAGTATCCTCATTATAGAAGATCATCTTTAGCTTGGGAAAGAGCGAGAGAAGCTCACTCAAATCAAGCGGATCGTATTAAGCAAGCGGTTAAGAAAAAAGTAAGTCATCCTTGCGCCGGAATTGATGCGAACACTGTCAATCATAGAGATGGGAGGTTTACGCCCTCATAGACAAGAAGAGATCAGCTTGTATTGACTAGCTCATTTCTTCTTCTTTTCTTCTCCTCTGACACCCTTTGCAAAACCTTTGCCGATGCTCTTGGTTATGCCCCAGCCCTTCTTAACCCCTTTGCCAACTGCTTCCCCTGTCTTCTCAGCTACATCTTCAGCTTCGCTCTTTTCTCTCTTTCCCACACTATCACCTCACCACAATTCCGACTACCTCCGCTTTTATGGCTTACGGAGGTGCCCATGGTGGATCCGCATTAGAACTGCAGCAGACGAACCATAAGATTCTGAATACGCTCACAAGCAGCCGCAGACAGTTCGGAACAAGCGTCGATCCCCTTTAGAAGCTATGAAGTATCGATCCTGCTAAGTCTAGTCCACTGGTCACCAGCTAAGTGTGCGCGAAAACTTCTCTGGCTGCTTGTTTATAGGTTTCTAGGTCATGCTGGCTGAAAAGCACGAATGTGACTTTGTCCAATCTGTCCTCTTTCTCCAAGAATTTCTTCACTGTGGACAGGGCGATTCGGCTTGCCTTCTCGATTGGGTATCCGTATGCACCTGTGCTGATTGAAGGAAAGGATATTTTCCTCAAGCTCTTAGACACTGCTAATCTAAGTGAGTTCTGGAAAGCGTTGGCTAGCAGATCAGATTCTCGACTTCTCCCTCCCCGCCATATAGGTCCCACTGTGTGGATAACGTATCGAGCCTTCAGGTTACCTCCTGAAGTGACAACCGCCTTTCCTGTTGGGAGACCGCCAGGCCATTCTGCAGCTCGTATCTTCTTGCATTCTTCAAGTATCTCAGGTCCTCCTCTTCGATGGATTGCTCCATCCACACCACCTCCACCCATAAGGCTGGGATTCGCAGCGTTCACAATTACATCAGATTCTTGATCGGTGATGTCTCCTCTGACGAGCTGAACCTTGGCTTTGCCAATCACTATTTCCGTCGATTATCCCTCTTTGCTAGCTATGTGGACTTCCACAAGATTATGCTGGCTGTAATCTTATATGTTCTGAGTGGTAGCTCTCTCTTTGGTGAAATGGTTGGGTGAGGGAAACTGGAGCCCTCCTAAATGGATGTATAGAGACAGAAAACCTCCAAGTGACGATTCTTATTTCGAGAATATGATCCGAGTGATCTTTATGGCCGGATTGAATTGGAGAATGATTAGTGAGAAATGGTCACACTTCAGAAAAGCCTTTGTAAATTTCTCAGTTGACGAAGTAGCCAAGTTTGGTGCAAACGAAATTCAGCGGTTGATGAACAATAAGGGTATAGTTAGGAACAAGGCGAAAATAGCCGCTACAGTCAGAAACGCAGTGCAATTCCAAAACATCAGAGGAAAATATGGGTCTTTCCATCAGTATCTGGAAAGCTTAGACAAATCTAACAATTACGCCTTGGCTATAGAAGAACTTGGCAGCAAGTTCAGTCGAGTGGGCCCCTCCTCAGCACGGATCTTCCTCTACAGCGTTGGAGAAAACATAAGGCAGCCAATGGAATAAACAGCCTAAGGTAGAATCAACGCTTCGCGTCTTATCATGTGGAGCGCACCGCTTAGCGTTTCAAAGCGTCTTCAGACGTGTGGCAAAATGTATGATCACGGATATGACGGAAACGATTATGAGTATAGGTGACGTGGCGAACACGAAACCATCTGAGCGATATACCCATACTATTATCCAAGGAATATGCTCAAGATTTGGAATGTGTTTCGCAATCAACGGAAGTGCCACCAATACCACTCCAATAACGATTAGAAGAATCCCAAGTAGCGTCAACGGTGAGAATTCATCCATTGCCATCACTACATAGTGGCCAGTTGAAGCTAAATAGCTTGAGTGTTACAGTGACAAGCATTAGGCAAGGTTCAAACCTAACTTCAAATCAGTTTCGAAGCGCGGGTAAGTGATATGCGAACCAAGCGGTTGGGCGAAAATCGCAGGTGCTTTGCCTAGTAAGAATGGATCTTTAGCCTTGAGGGACTACGCTATGCGATTTCTGATAATCTTCTTTGTGGTCTGTTCGAATGCAGTCTTTGCTATTTGTCGCCCCATGGCAGTCCACGCACAAACGGAACTAGAAGTGAATGGATCTGTCGAAAGAAACCGCTGTGTGAAATGCAGTAGTTGCCCTGAGCTTTCTGGTAATTTGATTGTCAAATCTGAGCAACGCTTAAGTAGGAAGGGCACACAGTCGGACACACAAGTTTGAAGTGATCTGGAAGAAACATGCTGGTTTGCCAAGGAGAGAGTGATGGATGCCTTACAGCTTTATCTACGATTTAACTCGACTTTCGCAAGGTGTACTGAAGCAGGTGTTTGAGTCAGCCTACGAAGCTAGGCTGCATAAGGTTATCGGCCGTCATACAAAGAAGCTTGTTCAAACCTTCAAGATTGATGAAGCTACCGGGCTTAACCTTGCTGACGCGATAACGCTTGTTGAAGATCTTGTCGAGGTGCAGGTGGCAAACGCGCTTCAAAGGCAGAGTTTTGAGAAGGCGGACTGCAAAGCGTTGCTTCTTCCTCACTGTGCAAGAGCTCGTATGGATAAGCGGTGCATGGCAGATTTCGACGATGACGTTCCCACATATAACTGTCAAGGTTGTCGAGATGGCTGCCTGATCAACAAGGCTACTGCTCTTGGCAAGAAGAGGGGCTATGACGTATACGTTATTCCAGGCGGAGCTTGCGTCGAAAAAATACTGAAGGTAAAGAAGTATGATGGAGTTGTAGGCGTGGCTTGCGGCATGGAATTGAAGATGGGCCTTAGACCTCTCAAGAAACTAGGCATACCTGGGCAAGGCGTTTTCCTGACAAAGAATGGATGTGCTAACACGAATCTCAATCTGCAAAGCCTTGAAAGGATATTGTAGGCTTATTCATTCCAACTTGTGGCACGCAGAGTCAACCATTATGAAAGTCCAATAATTGTAATTTGACAAGCATGCCAGGAGGAAAATCCTACATTAAACCTAGCTTTCAACGCTTGTTCTCTGCTAGGCTCTGATCATGTTTGATGAAGTTCTAGAATGTGATTTTCTGTTTGCTCAGCTTGCGACAGCTTGGAATGCGGGCGACCCAATGTCTGATGAGTTTTTCAAGCTTTTCTCTAGGAGACAAGTCTCGCTGCTAGTTCCGCAACTCTTTTGCCAAGCAGTCTGCAGAGCTTGGTCTCCCGCTCTCCAGGGGCGCCGACCGCGGCAGGTCCATAGTGGTTGTATTCACGAATGCCTTGAACTATCATTCCATGAACCAGCATTGCGTTTAGAATTGAGATCAGGGTGGTCTCGGCACCGCATGCGGCTCCGCCTGAACTTGTGAAGGCTCCTCCCGCTTTTCCTGCAAGTTTACCATGAATCTTGTTTGAACTGTCTATGAATGTCTTGAGTTTTCCGGACATTTGGCCATAGTAAGTTGGCGAACCCATAATTATCGCGTCAGCAGTTTCCAGATCCTCAAGCGTGGCCTGATCAACTTTCTTCAGGACGGGTTTCGCGTTGGTGACTTCCTTTACACCTTTTAGAACTTGGAGAGCCATCTTTTCTGTGTTCCCGGTTTGTGAATCATAGATTATGAGGACTTTTGTCACCTTCTTCCCTCGTGGTTGAGTGTTATTCAGCTCGGTATTTCAGCTTTTACAAACGCACACCAAGTAGACCTGGAGGCCTGTCGTGCATAGAAGTACGTTGGTACAGCCACATATCTCCTCTTCGTGGCATCGTGGGACAGCAGTTTCTTTGCTGAATGTAGTCTCACATGCCTTTTCGCTTGTTGCTGAGAAACCTAGCTTTTGAGTTTTCGAATCAGCTTTTTCGCTTTTATGCCGATTTTGACATAAAGACTACTTTCCAGTTTTTCGACTCTACGCTTGTAATATTCAAGTTCGCTTATCATCCTAGCTGAGCTAGCTGTGTCAGGGCAAGTTGGAATGCTTTCTTTAGTTGGAGACATCAGCAGCCAAGTATGCTTGTTAGGGTGTGGCCAGTCAAAAGGCTGGAAACACAGATCAAATCTCTCCATCAGGGCTTGCATTGTGGACATCTTGTAGGCCACGACATTTGGATAGACCCACTCGTCGCCTTCGTAATCTTCACTCCCTTCAATGAAAGTTATAGCAAAAACTGTGTTTGGCTTTATCACTCTCACAGTCTCGGACAAGCAATTGGTGATCTGTTTCTGGGTGGCGTGAGTGAATATGGAATGTATCAAGACAAAGTCGAATTTGCGTCTAAACATTGTTGACTGGAATTCATAGTTGCTGTCGAATGATGGTTTTTTCAGAGCGATTAGGTCATATCCGCATTCGTTCTGGATTCCTTCTTTGATTAGCCAGGAGTTTGGCTCTATGCCGCAGTAATGTTCTGGCTGCAAGTATGGAATGAATAGTCTACCTGCTCTCAATGAGCCGCAGCCTATGTCCAGCAAATAATGGTGTTCCCTTAAGCCAAGCGATGTGAGTAGGTTGAACTGTGTCGCTGCGACCAGATCGTACGTGTCCATGGGACCTACATATGCCCGATAGTCGTTGGCGCTCTTCGTGGCTTTCTCAGTGACTTCCATATCCGACTTGACTCCGATTTGTCGAGTGATTCTACTCGAATTCATTTAAGCAATATGAATTCAGGATTCAGTTTCCAAAATTCATTCGACGACTGATGAGCTTGATTGGTGAGTGTGAAGAGCCGGGTGATGATGTGTGTGCGGTTTGCTTTCTGGTTCTCTGTACACGCTTTATCGCCACGCTTAATATTCGGTTTCTCGTAATCTGGCATAGGTCGGTACGAAAAGTGCTTCGCAAGGGTCTGTTGCTTACGAGGTTGCTCACGAGTTCTCTTAGACTAATGCCTGACTTCATAATAATTGGCGCACAGAGATGCGGCACGACTTCTCTATACAATTATTTGATACAGCATCCATGGATCGCTCCAGCCTCCAACAAAGAGGTTCACTTCTTCGATTACAACTTTGGGAAAGGCCTAGCTTGGTATCGAGCTCACTTTCCTTCATTCTTGCACAAGTATTACTCTCGTCGAGTTCAGGGGCAAGACACTATCACTGGGGAATCAAGCCCTTACTATCTTTTCCACCCCCATGTTCCCAACAGGATTCTGGAGACAGCTCCCCAAGTCAAGTTGATCGTGATATTGAGAAATCCGGTAGACAGAGCATATTCGCACTATCATCATGAAAGAAGACTTGGATTTGAAGCTTTGTCCTTCGAAGAAGCGATAAGAAGAGAAGAGGAAAGACTGGAAGGAGAGCTAGAAAGGATGATCAGGGATGAAAAGTATCATAGCTTCAATCACCAGCACTACTCCTATCTCTCTAGAGGGATATATGTTGATCAAATTAGAGCATGGATGAACCTCTTCCCCAAGAATCAGATTTTGATACTGAAAAGCGAGGATTTTCATAATGATCCACGAACAGTGTATAATGAGACTGTGAAATTCTTTGGCTTGCCAGCTTGGCAATTAGGAAACTTCAAGGAATTCAACGTGGGCGATTATCCGAAGATGCCAGCAGCGATGAGAAAACACTTGAGTAGTTATTTCAATTCCCACAACAAAAGACTGTACGAATACTTGGGCCGAGATTTCGGATGGAATTGACGAAGCGCACGCATACTGAAGCTCTGAGGTAAAAAGCATGCTTACGCTTAACATAAGGCATATATTCTATCTTGTCTGTTCTTGGTTGTGACGGGGCTGTAGTCTAGCCAGGCATGACGACGGGCTCCAGAAGCAAGCAACGGGTTTGCTGACCACTGAGGTGGAATGACGATTTTCTGGAGCGGTGACAGCTAGAGAAACCCGTAGATACTATGCACTGACGTAGTTTCGGGCAAAGATCACCGGTTCAAATCCGGCCAGCCCCACCATCTTTTGGGCTCGGAACCAGTAATACCACTTGTACTAGGTGCAATATTCCGAGAAACCCATGGTTCCCATTTGAAACCGACGGGGATTGGTTTCAGGCTCTTTGAGGATGGGAACGATCAACCTCGTGAAGTTTTGCTTCCGGAATCCACCGCTATTTTGTTATAAGGGTCTTTCTGGACGTTTTGGAAAGGGGCGCTTTGGAAAGGGTCTCTCTGGGAAAGGGCGGTTTGGACAGAGGGGGCAAGCATATTCAAGAATCCTGTACGGATCAGGGTGATCCACCAATTCTTTAAGAGAATCAAAAGCGGTGCATTCCTTTTTGGGATTAAACAGACATTTCATTTCTAACATCAACTGCGTTATTCCGAAAATGACTAATATGCTTTGGGCTGGCGCACATATTGTTTTTGTTGGAGTGGCCTCCTGAGCATGCGCGAAGCTTTCAAGCCCTAGACTGTAAGCTTGCTTGTGGCTAGTTTCTAGGCTTGAGACACTCAAACTAATTATCCTACTTGTTCCATCAATTGAGACTAGTGAGCATTCACGGTTGCTGCTTAGAATGGTGGGTTTGACGTTTTATGGCGGAGTAGACGAGATTGGTGGAAACAAAATCCTTCTGGAAGATGGCAATTCAAGAGTTTTGCTTGATTTCGGTCAACCTTTCAAGATGGGCTGTGACTTCTTCAAAGGTTGGCTTTCCCCCAGAAAAATCAATGGTTTAGGAGATTATCTGGAATTCGGCTTGCTGCCGAAGCTAAAAGGCGTTTACGCCAAGGAACAACTGGCTTCTACTAGTATTCCCTACACTAGGCCAAAGGTTGACGCTGTATTTTTATCGCACGCTCACTTTGATCATGTGAATCACATTCAATTCTTAGATCCAGAAATTCCGGTATATCTTGGCGTTGGCACCAAGCTTTTCTTGGAGGCAATGGAGAGGACCAGCAGCTCCTGCAATTATGGAGGGCATTGCCATAAGACATTCCGGACTGGAGATAGAATCAAGATCGGCAACATTATAGTGGAGCCTATTCATGTTGATCATTCTATTCCAGCAGCATACGGCTTCTTAATTCACACATCTCGAGGCACTATTGTATATACTGGTGATCTTAGAGCTCATGGTCCGAGAAAGGACTTGACTGAGGAATTTGTCAAGAAAGCCTCTGAGTCAGAGCCCGCGGGAATAATATGCGAAGGCACGAGAATGGTTGAGACAGAGAGGAGAAAGAACTATTCCGAGGATCAGGTTCAGATCCTCAGTGAAAGAGTAGTTTCTTCAACGGAAAAAATCGTTTTTGTGACTCGCTATAGTAGGGACATGGACAGATTCAGAAGCTTCTATAACGTGGCCAAGAACAATGACCGAAAAATCGTGGTATTTCCCAAGACAGCTCATCTACTGAGTAGACTTGTAGATGATCACCGGCTTGATCTTCCTGATCCCTTAAAGGATGAAAACATTATGGTTTACTACAAGCGGAAAAAGTCCGGAGGCTTCGATGAAAGGGACTATTACGTTTGGGAACGAGAATTCATGGATAAGATGGTGACGCATGAGTTTATCCGCAAAAACCAAAAGAAACTTATCATGGACTTGGACTTCTACCAGTTTGCAGAACTGATCGATATCAGGCCAGATCCAGGCTGCTGCTTCATCCACAGCATGAGTGAACCCTACAGCGAAGAAGACCTTGAAGACAAGGTGATGCATAACTGGCTAACCCACTTCGGAATGAAGTTCCATCAGCTGCATGCCTCTGGCCATATGAACAGAGATCAGATAACTAGTATGATCAAAAACATCAAACCAAAGGAAATCTTTCCCGTCCACACAGAGAATCAACCCTTATTTGGGGAAATAAGCAGCAACGCCAGGAAAATCAAACGTGGAAAAAAATACACATTATGAAAAGGCTCAGCCTTACCCCTTACTATACGCTTCGAAAGTCTATAGGAAAGCTTCAAACTAGCTTTGCCTACCTTGTTTCCATAGACCGAAACGCATAACATCCCTGCTCTGAGCTATCTCTCTCGTCTCAAGAAGTCTCCAATATCTGATATGTTCTCCACAGCCAATTTTCTTTCATGTTTCCCTTCAAATAAATCATCGACTATCTTGCCGAAGCCAAGACACTCATCATCTTGGTTCAAGACGAGGGTGTAATCTCCTCTTTTTCCAGAGCCTTCTACTTTCAGTATGCCTTGCTTGAAAATGTCTCTACCGCAGACGAAGAGCCACTCAGTCCTTCTGCTTACTGTTATTTTGTTACTCCTTCCTTTACCAATCATCGCTAGAAAGGCGAAACTTGGGAAAAACCGCTTTCTTCGAACCTTCCCCAGGTAAGTCCCTGCATAGTAGAATTCGCTTCGCAGCAATTCCTTCATCTTCTCTTCTAGAAGATAGTGCCTACCGCCTCTTTCCACAATAAGGCTAGCGCACAGCTTCAAATCCGAATTGAATCTACTGACGAAATCATCTATGGATTTCATAGAATGCACAGCCGCTTCTTGAGCTTGCATATGAAGAATCCTTGAGTCTGCTCTGGCCAGATCCTCACGCAATCTCTTATGGATTCATCCAGTTGCTTCCCGAAAACCTCAGTCGGAGCTTCCCTTCCGTAGCAATCTATGTTCTCAACCTTCAGGTTCAGATTCTTAACCGCCCAGTCAATGTTGAATTCATTCTCCTCTGGTTCAAGAGAACAGGTTGAATAGATGATCTCACCATCATCCTTGAGAGATATCGATGCTTCTGTTAATATCTGTCTCTGAAGCCTCACGTTTCTTTCGATGTCTCTGAGGCTTCTCTTTTCAAACCAGTTTTCTTCAAGGAGAAAATTGCCTGAGCACGGAACATCCAAGAGTATACAGCCAAACTTCAGATCCAATTGTGAGGCCTTTCTCGCGTCCTTCCAGTAGACTATGGTGTTTCTAACGCGGCACCTTTCCAGTTGATTTGACAAAGCCCTCAATCTTCTTCTCCGTGCATCCAAGGCGACTATTATCCCCGTATTGTTCATCAAATCAGCCAGCTGAACCGTCTTCATGCCAGGGGCTGCACACGCATCGAGAATCACTCCATTCCTCGGCTCATTAAAAAGCGTCGCAGGTATCTGAGCGGCTGCTTCCTGTATAGAGTAAAATCCCAGGAGATATTCAACGGTTGCGCCAACAGAGAATCTTGATTGCTGAACCCAGTAGCCGTTCTCGAGAAAAGGTATTCTCTCCAATGCCACTCCTCGAGATTCTAGTCTTTGGATGACATGTTTCTCTCTTGCATTAGACGTATGAACTCTGATTGACTGCTTGAGCCTAATATCTCGAAATTCCCAGCCCATTTCTTCGTAACGATGTAAGAAGAATTCTCTGTTGGACATTAACGGTAGAGGAGAGCGATTGGAGTCATAAAAATCTGATGCTGAGTTCCATCTCGTATTCCTGAGTTTTCTAGGCAACTGCATTCATTTCCGATTAATCGCAAAGGCTTCCTTCTTTATGCTCTAAAGCTGAGCGTTATCTATAAAAGGAAGCTCACCAATCTATCACAAAAGCTTGGAGAACCATGACAGAAGAGCCAGCAAGCGATTCCCCCATGCCTGAGAAACTACTCATCGACAATCCCTCTGACTTCCAGTTTCACGCTGCTTATATGGTCTACTCTGAGATTTTCGATAGAGTAACTGAATCTGAAAGCAGAAAGCTGCTGAATCATAATATCAAAGCCCTTCAAGAGAACCAAATGGACTACGCCGCGTTTTACGAGAGCATAAACCAATATCGTTCAGCAGGATCTTCTCAGGACTCAAGATATCGCCGGTCATTCATAAAGACGCAGAAGAAGAAGGAATGGCGTCGGAAAGCGCAGAAGCAGGAAAGGAACAAGAGGTACAGGAGATAGCGCTGTCGCGCTTCCATAGATGAATCTCACTTCTTCACTTCCAAGAAATCATGAATTTAAAGCTGCGCTGTATGTACGCCAGCTGAGATACCAGTAAACTTATCTCTGAGACTCTTAATAGGCTTCTAGCCTTTCATGAAATTTGCATCGAAGGAATATCTTAATGCACGCTGTGGAAACAGCAGGTTTGACAAAGCAGTATGGCAAAGTCTTTGCCCTTAGAAACCTAGACTTCACCATAAATGAGAACGAGATTATGGTGCTTCTCGGGCCAAATGGCTCGGGAAAAACCACTCTCCTGCTCATTCTAGCCACTGTTCTTAAACCATCATCAGGTTACGCAAAGGTGATGAGTCTAGATGTCACTGCTCAACCGACACGGGTTCGACGGATACTGGGAATCTCATTTCAAGAAGCGAGAGGATTCTGGCGCCACAAGCCTGCTGACATACTGAGATTTCACGCGAATGTATGCGGTGTGCCAAAGGCGGAGCGTGACACCCTAATTGAAAGCCTTCTCAAAGATCTTGAACTTTGGGACGCTCGCAACAAGCTTTTTATGCACCTTTCAGGGGGACAAGCAAAGCGCTTGGAAGTTGCGAAGGTTTTCGTTCAACGCCCAAAATTCGCGATAATTGATGAACCTACAAGCCAAGTAGACTTGAGAGGAAAGCGCAAGATCTGGGCACAAATTCTGAAGTTGCGGAAAGAAGGCTCAACAATACTTGTGGCTACAAACGAAGTCCGTGAAGCTGAGTATTTGGCTGATCGCGTGACCGTACTCGATGAAGGGCGAAAGGTTGTCTGTGACACTGTCAGACAGCTTAAGGACAGCATCACTGGCGGCGACATTGTTGAGCTTGAAGTCGAAGTTACAGAGCCGCAGATCTTGGAGAAAGCGCTGACTGAGCTAGAGGGTACTGTTAAAGTGACAAATCGTGGCGGAAATCGGTTTAAAGCATACGTTTCTATGGCAGAATCTTGGGTCCCTAAAATGACAGATGTATGTTATCAAAACAAGGCTCGAATCTCTTCAATTAGGATCACTGAGCCATCTCTTGATGACGTTTTCCTGCACTTCACAGGCCGAGCTTTGAGAGAGGACAGCTGATGAGCAATATAGTTCGCCTTGTCTGGTTTGACCTGAAACCAGATCTAAAGCCCCCCGTGTGGATAATAATGGAATGGGTGGTGTTCCTCGTACAGGTGGGCGTGTACGGGGCAATAATCACGCAACTTGTGAACAACCCCTTGGTAGGCGATTACAGACAGTTCTTTGCTGTGGGCTTGCTAATAATGATTACATTCGACATGGGATCGCATACGGGACGACACTTTGTGGAGCACGCTCACGAGGGAAGATTGCCTTACTTGCTTAGTCTCCCGATCTCACGAACGCAGCTCTTCTTGACTATTGCGCTTCAGGGAGGAGCGGAACTGGCTCTGATGCTTGCAGTGCCTCTTACAATTACATTGCTAATCATAGGGAACTTGACATTAGTCTCAGTTGCTGCGTGCGTTCTCACCCTGTTTTGGCTTGGATTCGGTGTCGCTGGACTGATGTTGGCTTTGTCTTTCATTGCTTTCAAATCTTCAGATCTTTATACAGCGATCGTCACTGGCTTGAGTGCAATCATCATTCGTTTCAGCACTGTCTTATACCCTTTCATCGTGCTGCCGCCACAATATGCTTCAGCAGCAGCTTTTAGTCCGCTAACTTATGGGTCGGATTTGGTAAGGTTCATTCTGGGTTTTGATCCCGGCATTCTTCTCAATCCTTACTATGCCGTAGTGGTTTTGACTGCCCTTGCGGTCAGCACTTTGGGGCTTGGCGCAGTTCTTGTTCAAAGACTAGTGGAAGGAGTCAAGAGCGCATGAGCGAAATTCAAGTAATACTTGCTATTGCGCGAAACGACTTCTCTTACTTTTTCAGAACAAAATGGCTGATGGCAATACTTCTAAGCTTAAACCTATCCGATATGCTTGTTGTTGCTCTTGTCTATGAGAGAATGATGAGCATAGACTATTTCTCATATTTCGTACCAGCAGTTATAGTCATGGGACTCTTTGCGGCTTCACTGGATACCGGCAGGAGAATTTGGCTGGCTCTCCGTGAAGGCGTGATTCAATACGAGCTTTCACTTCCAGTTAGCACCCATGGTCTTGTGCTGGCATATCTCCTTGCTGGAGGTGCAGCTGCCTTGGTATACGCTAGCTCGCTATTGTTGATCGCACTTGTGGTCCTACCTGCCAGTGCCATTTGGAGCGCACTTGTGCTGCTTCCCTTTCTATTCGTTCTAGCAATGGGTCTAGCTGGAATTGCTGCCACATTAGCAGCAGTGGCGTCGACTCACGGAGAGTTCTTTTTTGCCTTTCAGAACGTTC
>CP070683.1:1640693-1647649 GCA_020352645.1 Candidatus Bathyarchaeota archaeon
ACAGCTTGGTACTTGTAGTGACACTTGTCAAGGGGGTTAACGATCACCAGCTTGGAGATATAATACGTTTCGCAGTTGACAACTTCGACGTCATACGATGCATAAACGTTCAGCCAGTAAGCCTCTGCGGGCGCCTGCCGGAAGAAGAAAGAGCAAAGATGCGGATAACAATCCCAGATTTCATGCGTCTGTGCGAGGAACAAACCGAAGGAAAAATCAAGACGAACGATTTCTATCCAGTTCCCACAGTTGTGCCGATTGCCCAAGCAATAGGAGCCATCAAACACAAACGATACGTAGAGTTCACAGCACACCCTCACTGTGGCATGGCGACCTATCTTTTCATTGAGAATGAGGAAATGATCCCGATTACACATTACGGAAACGTAGACAGATTCGTTAAGACCATGGAGAAGGTCTACGCGGAAGCTCAAAAAGAACATGAGACCCGCGCGAAAATGCACTTAGTCGGCGCACTAAGACATGCGAAATTCGGCTTGCTGAGAAAGCATCTATTACCTATTTTGAGGAAGGGAAGTTACGAGGCTCTTGGAGATCTTCAGCGAAAGACCATACTGCTATCTTCGATGCATTTTATGGATCCATATAACTTCGACTTGGAAAGAGTGCAGAGCTGCTGTATCCACTACGCTGTACCGGATGGCCGCATAATACCTTTCTGCACAATGAATAGCATCCACAGGCAGGAAATCGAGAAGAATCTAGG
Source organism: Candidatus Bathyarchaeota archaeon (assembly GCA_020352645.1). GTDB lineage: Archaea > Thermoproteota > Bathyarchaeia > Bathyarchaeales > SOJC01. The sequence goes on from CP070683.1 coordinate 1,641,421, forward strand.
CATTCCACTGGATCAGTGGAAAAAGAGCCATGAAAAAGAAATCACAGTTGCTGCTTGATCGAAAAAGCCTATAAGAGCGGCTCGCTTCTCTTCAGACGAAAGAGGCATCATCATGGGAGGAAAAAAGAAGCAATCTCTGAGACAGCTGCAAAAAGCACAGACCAAAAAGCAGAAAAGCAGCCAAAAGGAGAAAACTGAAAAATCAGGCGATAGAAAGTCTGTTCCTGGAATCACTCCGCCTAAATTCGACGATGACAAGGTTACCAGCCAACTCAAGAAGATGAAAGTCCTCACACCATCTTCTGTTGCGGCTCGCTTCAATCTGCGCTTGAGCGTTGCCAGAAGCTTTCTCAAAGATCTGGAGCGGAAAGGACTCATAACTTTCGTGTCCAGAAGCAGAAACCTGAAGATATACAAGCCCGCTGACTGACAGGATTATCAATCTGCTTTATGACGGGAATCGATAATGACTCGATTTCCTGAGCGTGTGTACACCGAAGAGGAGGTAAGTGAAGCTAGGAAACTTGTGGAATCCGGGTACAAGCATAAACTCAGTTTAGAGGGATCTGCAGATTTCATGAGAGAAGCGAAGAAAGCCGTAGATCACATTAAGACCGCGGGATACTACCGCTTCCTGAGAACCTATATAAGGCGAATTGTCGAGATCGAGGGATTCAGCCAACTTCGCGAAGCTGACGCAGCCATTTGGAGTAACACGCAACTGTTGATGAATCCTGTTGATGCAGCAGGCTTCTTCATTCAGAAAGCATCCCAGATGAAGGAATACTTGCAGGGCAAACTGTATTATGGTGGAACAGCTGAAGCGAGAAGTGTTGAAAAGCGTATTGAGTTCTTGAAAGCTCTTGAAACAAAGTCAAAGGACAATCGTGTGAGAGCTGAATGCAAAAAAATACTGAAAGAATGGGCTGAAAGCACCTTTGTTTTCTAGTCTATCTTCTTTTCACCTTTATCCTTGTTCCACTCTTCGCGTCGCTGAAAATCTGCAAGTTCTCAGTTATTTTCCCCACTATGTTAACTGGGCTGTAAGGCTGCGAAGTACCATAGAAGATGCAGAGAGCCGTTCCCATGGGCCAGTAGGCAATTGTGCCCTTTTCAACCTGTGGCTTGGCTTTCTCATCTCCCATCTTAACTGGAATCTCAAAATAAACTTCTTCCTTCCACAACGCTGCTCTACCCTCAATTGGGAACATCTTTATTATCGCATCAACAGTTCTTGGGGCAAGATGACGAATTAGTTCACCGTCAGCTTCCCCAACCTCCTCAACAACAAACTTTATCGGTATACGCGAAATGCTTGGCTCAGTCATATCCTTCACTTGTGGAAATGCTTCTCCAACAGTTGCTCCAAGCTGGGCGACGTCAATTCCTCAAGATCGTATTTCACCCTCACTGCAGGCTTGTTAATGTTCAAGACCTTCCTCAAATCTATAGGCGTACCGATCAACACAAGATCACATGGAACCTTGTTGATGGTTTTCTCCAGCTCTTCAATCTGCTCTTTACCATACCCAACAGCTGGAAGTAGATCGGCAAGATGGCTGTATTTGTCGAAGGTTGCAGCTATAGAACCCACCGCATAAGGTCTTGGATCAACAATCTCACCAGCACCCAGCTGCCTAGCCGCGATAACTCCTGCCCCGTAGGCCATGTTGCCATGCGTCAATGTTGGGCCATCTTCGACAACCAACACCTTCTTGCCCTTAATCATGTCAGGATTGTCCACCGTAACTGGTGAAGCTGCTTTGATAATCAATGCATCACCATTTACCTTTCTGATGTTCTTTTCAACTATCTCAGCATTTTCCGGGCTGGCAGTGTCAACCTTATTTATTATAGTGACATCAGCCATTCGCAGGTTAACCTCTCCAGGATAGTATCTCAATTCGTGCCCTGGTCTGTGAGGATCAACAACTACAATGTGCAGATCAGAATGATAGAAAGGAATATCGTTGTTCCCGCCGTCCCAAACAATTATGTCTGCCTCCTTCTCGGCTTCCCTCAGAATTCTCTCGTAATCTACACCTGCAAACACAATTATATCATTGGCGATGTGTGGCTCATACTCCTCTCGCTCTTCTATAGTGCAATTATGCGTGTCAAGATCTTCATAGGAAGCAAACCTCTGCCAAATCTGCTTGGCCAAGTCCCCATAAGGCATCGGGTGTCTAATTACTGCCACTCGAAAGCCCATTTGCTTCAGAAGAAGCGCTACCTTTCTTGAGGTCTGGCTCTTTCCCGAGCCAGTTCTAACGGCACAAACCGAAACCACGGGAACCTTCGATTTCACCATTGTCGTTGAAGGCCCCATCAATCTGAAGTCTGCGCCACAAGCCAAGGCAAGTGAAGCTTTGTGCATGACATACTCATGAGAAACGTCACTGTAGGCGAAAACAACTTGATCCACTTCATGCTTAGCCACGAGTTCAGGCAGTTTCTCCTCTGGATAAATGGGTATCCCTTGAGGGTAGCCTGGTCCAGTTAATTCTGACGGATAGTTGCGCTTCTCTATTCCAGGAATCTGCGTAGCTGTGAAAGCAACCACCTCGTATGAGTTGTTGTCTCGAAAATAGACATTGAAATTGTGAAAGTCTCTGCCGGCTGCACCCATGATTACTACTCTTGTCTTTCTCATGAAAATACCTCGATTTCATAGGCTAAAGCCTTTCGAGGTGAAATAGTAAGCATTTCCTCACTCCATATAAACCTTTATCGAGTATCTTTTCGGACTTATAGGGTACCTATTTGCGTTTCTGAAAGATCTGGACCTCGTCAATTATTGTGAAGTATTCAAAGCCAGTCTCAGCTAATTCACAAGCATCTTTCAAAGTTTAAGCAGTCCTTACATTAAGATGCCTCCTCTCAACTTTGATGCACTCACGCGTTTAGTATTGGTAAGTAGCCTAGATGGCAGAGAAGACTTAAATCTGAACGGTCCAGGTGTATGGCTCGAAGAGATTTGTCCAATTTCACGATTCGCCCTATGCATAAGAAGGATATTGGGGCTGTTTCAGAACTCGCTATGCTCGCGAATCCATATGCAAAAGAAGACAAGTATCGAGAGCATATTGTCGATGAGTTGGAGGAGAACCCCGACTTAGCTTTTGTCGCTGTTGACAAAGATAGAGTTGTGGGCTATGTACAAGGAGATACCCGAGGCTCAAAGACAACTCTTGAAGACATCGCCGTCGCAAAGGAATATCAGGGCATGGGAATTGGCCAGCAATTGCTGAAGACAGAGTTGACAGCTTTGAAGAAAAGAGGTTCAAAGATGGTTTTTGCAGAGGTGCACTACAAAAATGCAGGAGCGATTCCGTTCTATTATAAGAATAGTTTCAGAATCATTGGATTCCTTCAGGACTATTTTGGTGCGGGTGACGATGCAGTAATATTAAAACTAGTTTTCTAGGAGCATATGGAGATTTCGCAGAGAAGGGGGTCTCGGGAGATAACTTGACCATTAGCTAAGCTTTCAAGCAAAGGAATCTTGCTAAGAATCGATGGAACATTGATATACGAACTATTCCATCTGAAACAGCATGATGTTGGGATGTGTATTTCATTTATCCTTTCCATGGTGGGTTTGATTGCTATACTACCCGTTTATTTCTTGTCACTTGAACACCTGAAGCTTCAAAGGAGATATGGGAAGGAAAAAGGGGTCATAATTGGTGACATTCTTGGTCTTATTTCAGGATGGGGATTCTTCCTTCTTTGGGCAGGAATCTGGATTTCTCCCCAGCCAAGATTTTATGTTGCATTTCCATTGGAGTTGTCAGTTTTACTTCCAATTGTCAATCTGTCAATTCCCATGGTTCACCTGATGATGTGCATCCCTTTCCTCATCCCTGGTGCATGGATTGCAGTCAAGGCTGTAAGAGCAACAACCTTGAGAGTGGCAGAAACGCATAGGACAGAGCAGATTGTTACCACAGGAATCTATTCTGTGGTTAGACATCCGCAGTATCTTGGAGGACTATTGTCACATCTAGGAGTTTCCCTTCTGCTGTCTGCGTGGTATTCTATGCTCTTCACTCCACTAATGCTTGCACTTGTCTATCTCATCTCGAAGAAAGAGGAACAGGAGCTAGCAAGAGAGTTTGGAAACGAATATGAACTATACAGGAACAGCGTGCCAATGCTAATTCCAAGAATAAAGAACTGATGATTCAGAGAAAACTACTTCAAAACTCTCGGTCAGTGCCTCTTACATCACAAGTGAACTCTGCAATGTAGTTCTTGAGCGGTGACCACGCTTCTGACCACTTTTTTCCAGCACGTTAAACTAGAGTGTCCATACATTCTTTTGTTAGGGTGTAGAACATAAGAATCCACACAAGAGCAGCCACAGACGCTGAAATTCCATTGGTCAAAGAAATCAGCATTAGAACTGTTTGGGAGAGATTCTCTGAAGACCAAAGAAGGAAGCTGGATAAGGAGAAATGGAGCCAACGCCTAGGTGGCCTCTTTGACATGGCGATCAAGGAGGGTCATAGAGTATTCGTTGCCGAAGATGAAAACCAATCTTTTCTCGGGTATGTGTGGGTAGGAGAAAGAAGCAACCTGATGACTGGAACGAGGCATGGATACATCTACGACGTATTCGTCAAAGAGGAGCATAGACGAAAGGGTGTTGGAATGATACTTATGGAAAAGGCTGAAAGCTATTGCAGAGAGACAGGATATACCGAAATGCTTCTTATGGTTGCCATAAACAATCAACCAGCTGAGAAGTTGTACATTAAGCAAGGTTTCAAAGCAGAGCAGAAGTATATGTTGAAGAGATTGACATAGGAGCGTGGAGACGAGGTTTATGGTAGTTGTAGATTTCCATGTTCATGCACAGAAACTTGACGCGATCCTGATTGGCAAGTCGGAATTCGTTCACGAGAAAGTCATCTTGAAATCAATGGACGAGGCAGGAGTTGACTATTCAGTTCTTATCCTCATGGCTTTGAAGGGAGAGTTGGATGAAACCAGAAAAATGAATGATCGACTTGCAGTTGTTTGTGAGGGAGAGAATCGGCTCGTGGGTTTCGGTTCAGTCCATCCACTGGATGGGGAATTTGTGCTTGAAGAGATGGAGCGTTGTGTTAGAGATCTGCGGCTGAAAGGTTTCAAGTTTCACCCATTTGTTCAAGATTTCGATGTAGGAGAGCCTATTGTGACGGACATATTCAAGAAGGCAGCTGAGCTAGATGTTCCGGTTCTCATAGACTCTTGCGATGCTCGAGATGCCACCCAGAATACGAAATTCCTCAATATTGCTTTGGCTTGCCCTGATACTAAGATTTGCTTTGCTCATGTTGGCTTGCATCGTTTTATGGATTATTTCATCTTTGGCTTCTTGAAAGGTACGCCCCTCTTCAAAACGGATGTTTATTTCGATCTAACCAGTAGTTGCTCTATTTTCAGGAATTCGCCTTTCCAGGAGCAGTTTCTTTGGATAACTAAGCTGCTGGGCCCAGATCGTTTGCTATTCGGCAGCGATTTCCCCGGAAACGGCCAAAGGAACTCCATTGAGGATATAGTTGGTTTTGGTTATCCTGTCGATTGGCGTCCGAAGATACTTGGAGAGAATGCTGCAAAGCTGCTCAAGCTGTAATGCATTAGATACTGCTGAATGCAGATGCGTGGCTGGCTGCTAGTGTGATAGGAAAGTGAGTCAAGAGGCTAAAAGCGCGCATTCAAGAGTGAGGTAGATATTGGTCACTTTGCAGGTGCTTCACTACATGGAAACGCGGATGTTTCCGGATAGTAAATAGGTGGAAATGTTTGGAGTTTGGTGAATAGCACAGATTCCAGCTTTGATTTATTCGGTTTCTGACTGTTTGGTTTGGCTGTAAGACACAATAGGAATATGGTGTCTTAATTAGTAAGACTTAAATCTCAATACGCGGTTTATTTCTTGTGAACCTAAAAAGGAGGGATAAAAGCCGAATGAAGAGACTTCTTAAAAGCAGAAAAGCTTTGAGCCCAGTTGTCGCTGCAATCATCCTAATCGCCGTGACAGTTGCAGTATCAATCGCAGTCGCTGCTTGGATGGGAGCTTTGACCTTCACATTCATGCAAACAGAACAACTAGAAGTTCAAGGAGCAGCATTTAGCGGAACAAGTGGCAATTCCACAAACACTGTAACAATAACAGTCAAGAACACTGGAACCGCAGATCTCACAGTTGACAAATACAAGATAGGAGCAAGCGGAACAG
>CP070683.1:1647749-1681075 GCA_020352645.1 Candidatus Bathyarchaeota archaeon
CATCTTCGTCGAACATCATATATCATCCACAAATATATTGTCTGCAGATATATTTAAATATTACCCATGTGCTACAATAAATAAGGATGAACAGGAATGTCTGAAAAGAATCGAGATATACTCTGGATTTTCGTTTTTCTGATTGCTTTGATAAGTGTCGTGATAGTGATGATGTGGGGGCTAGGTGGCGGGTATATGTCGGGGATGATGGGCATGATGGGATATGGGTGGAGCTCCATGGGTCTGATTCCTATTGCGTTTCTGGTGCTATAGCTGTCGGAGTATACTACCTCGTAACAGGATCAATAAAGCGAGATAAATCAACATTAAATCGTGGTGGGAGAGCTCTTGAGATACTCAAAGAGCGATACGCGAGGGGCGAGATTACAAAAGATCAGTTTTTGACTATGCGGAAGGAGCTGGAATAGTGATTCGGAATCGGTGGATCTTAGGACTAGTGCTAGTCTCTGTGGGGATAATTGGCTTAACACTAGTCTTCTTTCAACCCAAAGTTTACCGTATGGATGATACCTTTGCCATAAGTGAGAGGTATTTGATATCGCTGAACATGCGTGATTTAGCTATTGGAGAGATTATGGAGTTCAAGCAGAATTTCTATGTGACATATCACGAAGAATCCACAGGAGTCGGGGCCTTTGAGATGCTCATCGACAAAGGTTCGGGACGTATCTTTCCCGAGTACGGCCCAAATATGATGTGGAACGTGAAATATGGTCATGGAGGCATGATGGGAGGCTGGAGCCAAACTCCGTCAGGGCAAATGTCCTTTGATCATAATGAAGCTATATTGATAGCGCAAGAGTTTCTTGACGTTTCTTACCCAGGAACAATAGCAGAGGATCTACATCAATTCTACGGATACTACACCATTCACGTCATTAAAGATGGAGAAATATATGGAATGCTCAGTGTCAATGGCTTCGATGGAGCCGTCTGGTACCATAACTGGCATGGTTCATACATCCAGAGTCGATCAGTTCATGAAGAGGGAGATTGATGCGCGCGCGAAGCGGAATATCCCAAATGCCCACTTTCCGCCTTTAAATGCGAAAAAACTATCATTGTAGACTGTATTTATGAAAATAACTCAGATCTTGGTCTTAAATTGAAAAAGCGCCCTGGCCGGGATTTGAACCCGGGTCGAGCGGGCGACAGCCGCTTATACTAGACCGGACTATACTACCAGGGCTTTCGATTCCATAAGCAATGAGGGCTCTAATAAGTTTGTTCTTATGGTTTTTTCACAAGCAAATATGTGTGTTGTCGGAATTGCGTGTGCTTACATTCATAGAATTGATGATTTAGGCATGGAGAGAATTTTGTGTTTAAGGGGTGGGGAGCGATATCCCAAAATGCACCTAGAATAGCAGGAATCTACTGGCTTTCCTATAGGATACAGCTCTCATTCGTTTCATTTTGAGCGCCGGAGAGAGCGCATCCACAAGGTTCCCCAGATGATCATGAAAGATATGCTCGCCCAAAACATAACTATGACCATGTGGGCAGCAGAGACACTAACCTCTTCAAACATAGCTCATCAACAGAAATGTGAGCTTGGAGTCCTAAAAGCGAAATTCCTCTATTGAAATGCTAGCAACTCTGAGAATAATCCAAACAAGATATATTGTCGCTTCCGTAGCAACCGATTTATTGAAAGAAACAACCTAGTACTATTACCACTCAGCAAATGAGAAAGGAGGAGGCGTTCTGGAGCTGAGAGGGAAGGTTCCTCTCCTATCCCTCCAACCCTCTCAGCGATGATCACCAGGCTTCTTATCCACAGAAAGCTATTACATTTTTCCTGCCAGAAAAACCTTGGCGGGCCCGTCGGGAATTGAACCCGAGGCCCCCGGGTTAAAAGCCCGGTGCTTTAGACGTTTAGCGCTATCCTTGCTGAGCTACGGGCCCACCTGAATTCACAGTTAAAAGCCAAAGTCAACGTTTTTTAAGTTTGTGTTCTTTCTCAGGAGCATCCTGTTTTTGTGAATAGAAGTTTTCCACGAATGTTCTATATTTCTGTCAAGAGAAAGAAAAAATCATGAATCGTGGAAACTCGAGTGCTATTGCTTAATATGTAAATTTGTCTCCTCCAGCAAAGATGCGCTCCATAACCATATTTAGATTCGTCATCCCTTCGTTTGTTCTTGCTGAAACAGGCGTGAGGGGGAAACGGAGTCCGAGTCTATATACAGCCTGCATTATGTCACGGCTGAGCAAGCGCTTGGCGCCTTTCAGTTTCTCGTTGATAGCAGTCTCTAGGGTGTCAGGCTTCGAAGACCAGTCTACTATGCTGTCAACATCTTCTTGTGGCAAAACATCACACTTGGACAGTATATGAACTTGGGGGATGAGAAATCGGTTGTATACAGCAGCAGAAAGAAAAAGGTTAGATACATAGTTTAGGGGGTTGAGAGAAAAAATCGCGTCAAAAAGGTAGACAATGGATTTTAGCTCCTTGGTCAGTTCTGCTACAATGTAAGGTCCACTGGCTCTGAAGGCGAAAAGCTCCATTTGTCCTGGGGTGTCAACTAACACTAGATCCGCCTTCAAGTCTTGAATTTCGCTGCTTAGTGCTTCTGATTGTTCAGCGATTAGATCAGCGGCCATGATCAGAGCCCCGTTCGGTCCTAATTGGTGTGTTTTCATCAGGGTGGAAATATCCACATAGTCTCTGACATCAAGGTCAGGTGTATATGGCAATACCACTACACCGGGATCCAAATTTATCGTTGCTACGTTTTGTTTTGAAGTTCTCAACCATTGTGAAAACGCGTATGTGAGGAAACTCTTTCCTGAACCTGCTGTACCTACAATGAAGGTGATGTACATTGCTATTCACAGCATATAGCTGATGTTAAGTGTGTTTCTTGCCTATTTCCTTTTAACGGAAGGCTACTACCTCTGCGTGATTCAAGGGTCTGCTGCTTTACGTATTCTGGCTTTGCCGCCTTTTGCGTGGATCACTTCCGAAATCTGAACGAGCGCTCTGCCGACCCGTCTTTTCGCGCTATTAGTCTCTTTTCCTATTGTAGAAATGTGCAATTCGACTTTTGGCCTTTTTTCCGAGCCCTTAGGGTGAGATTTAATGTATATGTAGGGATTATCGTGCATGACTTCATCGATGAGAGGAGCAATTTCTGACTCCATTATCCCCGAAACATAGAGGCTTGTTTCGAAGAAGAATCTGCTTCCCGCAGCTTTCAAAGACGGTGCGACCGAGTTTTCGAAGATCGCCTTCATTTCTGACGGGACACCAGGTAGTGCGAAAAGAAAAATCTTGCCTTTCTTAAGAGCAATTCCCGGAGCAGTGCCGACTGGGTTTGGCAAAGGCTCAGCTAGCTCTGGAATCATGGCCATCTTAGTTCTGGCCGGGGTCAGCTCAAGCTTTTCACGATCCATCTCCTCTGCATATTGACGGTACTTCTTCTCAACCATTTTCAAAGCGTCTTCATTTGTATGCAGCTTGGATTTGAATGCCTCTGCAATGCCTTCTAGCGTCTTATCATCAAATGTCGGTCCTAGTCCACCAGTGGTTATTATGAAATCTGCATTTCGAGCGATTGCCGCTTTGACTACCGCTGATATTTCATCAACTTCATCCTGAACTATTGTTATCAGGCTGACAGTCAGGCCAAGCGAGGTTATTCTTTTCGATATCCAATGTGCATTCGTGTTAGGAGTTTTTCCTATGAGCAATTCGTTGCCTATAGAGATTATCTCTACCCTCTTTTTCGGCTCGTTGTTTTCCGCTGACACAATTTTCTCTCTCAAGCTATAGTTGAAGAAAAAGAATAAAAAGCCAGTTATCTAGACCGCTGACCAAGGCTTCCATTTCGATGAACTATTTCTTCTTGGCCAGCCACCATTTCAGGTATTCTTTTTGTGCCTTCTTGCGCTTTTCGCTTTCCGTGTCTCTCCCTGGACGCAATTGTTGTCTAAGCTCAAACAGCTCTTGTTGTGTCACTGAAAGTCCACAGCTCTTACATGCATAGTGTTTTGTCATGGAAATGTATTGCATTTGGCCGCCACATTCTGGACAGTAAGGCATCTTCTTGATTTCTTCCTTGACATAAGGAGTTGATTCAAAGAAAAATAGCTTTTGGTTTGGAGATGATGGTTGAAATTCCAGGCTTCACCTGTTCCGCCATGCTTCATGTTATGAAGTTTACCAATCCAGCCTTTCTGGCTAATTCTGTTGCCTTACGCTTTTCTTCAGTGGTTAACCTTCTTCTCAACTCGGGGATTTCGTGTGCTCTCCACTCTGGTCTATATTGAAACATGATATTTGTTCGCGTTGAGGGTCCGATCTCCTTGTTTATCCATTCTAATATCGGTTTGACACAGCAATCTAGGTGACTTGGCAATACTAGGATTCGAACAAGCAATTCACCGAACCTCTTTGCATGCATGTGATTGGTGGTGCAGGTCTTCCAATAGTTGGGAGCTTCAGATATTCGCGTTGCGCACTTGTCGTTTCCATACTTGAAATCAAGTAGATAGAGATCCACAAAGCCCGCAAGAAGTTTGCGTGTTGCGTCACTATAGTATGCGTTGGAGTTCCAAACAACTGGCACGTTTGTGTTTACGTGTTTGAATGTTTGAAGCCATTTTGGCAGCCAAGGAGTTGGATCTCCGCCAACCAAGTTAGCATTTCTGCATCCTTGTCTTCGGAGTTGTTCAATTTTCCCTGCTAGATGCTTTATAGAGCAAATCTCACCAGTTTCCATCCACTGAGAAATACTCCAGTTCTGGCAGTGACGGCACCGCATCGTGCAGCCTAACGTGAATATAGTTCCAGAAGGTACAAGTTCAGGTTCTTCACCCATGTGTTGGAAAATGGATGCCACAGCAAGATCTTTACCGCATTTGCAATAGCCAAGCTTTCCTTCGTTTCTGTTGATCTTACATTGTCTTCGGCACAGCTGACAGTTGCCTAGAATGCGATTGGCAATCTCGATTTTCAGGTCTAAGAAGGACTGAAGAGGAGTTTCTAGGTTATCGATGGGTTCCTGACGATTGTGGATCTTTTTCTCTAGCTGAGAGAAGTTGGTCAAGAGCTGTTTGTGTACTTTCCATAGTTCTTCAAGCGAATCTTGTTTGCTATATGATGAAGCGATTTTTCTTGCGATGGTGAACTTGGCTGGTCTGTCGTTTTGTACAACGGCGAAGTATCTGGGCATGCTTCTGCGCACGGCTTTGTCCCTCAACACAGCAGTTGCGTCTGGCCTCAGGGTTGCCACAATGTTGCTCCTCTGAAAGAGTTATTGGCAAACGTGAATTTATACGGTAGCTTCTCCGTGTGACTCTTTGGAATCAGAACAAGGCATATGGGTAGGCAACGGTAGCTGAGTGCAGCTCGCCTTTTATGGCTATATTGTGTCCGCATGCGGGACAACGCATGTCTTTTGTAAGGTTCCATTTCGTAATTTCGAAGCTGAAACGTTTTATCAACAGCTCATGACAGTTTGGACAATAGGTGTTTTCAAACCTGTGACCCGGCACATTCCCCATATATACATAGTTCTGACCTACTTCGCTGACTATTCTGAATGCTTCTTCCATTGTTGAAACTGGGGTTGTCGTTGTTCCAGTCATCTTATAGTCTGGGTGGAATCTTAGTAGATGGAAGGGAGTGTCTTGGCCTAAATTGTCATGCACCCATCTGGCAAGCTCCTTGATTCTTTCCATGGAATCACCGAGTTTTGGCACGATGAGGTTGGTGATTTCTATGTGGATGTTGTTTCTTTTCATCTCAAGTAGTGACTCAAAGATGGGTTCGACTGAAGGGACTGAGGAAAACCTAAGATAAAACTCGGGGTCTGCGCCTCCTTTGAAGTCCACTGTCGCGGCATCTAGATATGGAGCGATTGTCTTAATGGATTCGTGGGTCATGTACCCGTTGGTTACGTAGGTGTTGAAGAAGCCCACTGGATGAGCGATTTTTGCCGTGTCCAGTGAGTATTCAAAGAATATTGTAGGTTCAGTATAAGTGTAGCTTATTCCATGGCAGCCATTGTCTCTTGTAGCCTTGATTACTTCTTGGGGAGGGAAGTCATGTCCTGCAACTTCCTTCTCTTGGCTTATCATCCAATTATCGCAGAATTGACAGCGAAAGTTGCACCCTACGGTGGCTATTGACATGACAAGCGCTCCTGGATGGAAATGATAGAGAGGCTTCTTTGTTATAGGGTCAACGCAGGCAGATGACGCCTTTGCGTAGTTCAAGGTATAGAGTCTGCCTTGCAGATTTTTCCGGACTGAGCAAAACCCAACTTGACCGTCATTTATTTTGCAGTGACGGTTGCATAAATAGCAATGCACTTTATTCTCCTCAAGTGTCTCGTAAAGCATTGCTTCTTGAAGGGTCAAGTTGGTATCCTACGTTGGAGTTATTGCGATCTCTGTACTTATGGCTTTTCAGAAGGCTTAAATATTACCATTTGGTAATTACCATTTGGTAATAACATGACCTTGAAGCTGTTACTTGTCGAGAATGGCAATGTTCTAGTGGAGCTACCACTTTCCGCTGAGGCTTGGCCGCAGGATACTCTACAGAGAGAGCTTGATTTTTTCGAGAGCGAGTTTGACCGATTTACAAAGCTCTTTGATGCTCTCTCCCACAAAACTAGGCTGAGGATGGTGAAGAGATTGTGTGAACAGGATGACAACACGCTTGGCTTTACTGACTTCATCAAGGACTTGGGGCTGAACCCCAAGATTGTCTGGCAGAACACAAAGAAACTCTGCGCTAGCGGTTTAATGGCAAAGAGCGAAAATGGCAAGTACGGCTTCTCAGATTCAGGGAAGGCTGAGTTTCTAATGCTGAGCCTTGTTCTCAGACGTTTCCGAGAGGCTATTGAGACAATAGAAGGAGGTGAGAGACTTTGACGAAACATTATGAGGATGACGAGATTTTCCAAGACATAGACAGCTTCTACAAACGTATTGTCGAACGCATGTTCAAGGAAATGAAGGATTTCGAAACTGCTATTCAAGGCGGAAAACTGAAGGGACATTGGAAGGTCAATCAAATTGACAAGCCTGGAATGAAAGGATATGTGATGCGAGGTCGGTTTCAGACTGGTAACGAACCGACGCAGATTCCCAAAAGTGCTCTGAACGAGAAACGCGAACCGCTTACAGATATCTTTGATGAGAAGGACAAAATAAGGATCTATATCGAGTTGCCTGGCGTTGACAAGAAGGAGATCAAGCTTGATGTTACAGACCATGCAATTGAGGTGAAGGCCAAAGATTTCTTCAAACGCGTGCAGCTACCAGCTGAAAGTGTTGACCGGGAAAAGGCAAGCGCTACATGCAAGAATGGTGTTCTCGAGATCAGCGTTCCAAAGATCGAGAAGATTGGCAAGGATGCGGAAAGACGCAGCATTGCGATTGACTAGAAGGAGCCTTGATGTGCCTTGCCGACTGAGATCTTGGATATCAACTACAACGATTACGTGAGCTTGCTTGGGACGGCCCACTTCACCCGAAGGAGCCTGTTAGAGGCATATGATGCTGTTGAGAGATTGAAACCCACTGATTTGGCTATTGAGCTTGACCTACAGCGATTTCAGCTCTTGAATCGAAGCTGTCTGTCCTGCGCGCAGCGTGAACGCTGCTCTGGAAGATGCGAGTTTATTGGAGCGACCGATGCACTTGGCAACGTAGATGCAAACATATGGCTTATTGACATGTCTGAAAGGCAGATTGCTGAGAGAATACAGCGTTTCTCGCCATCACCAGGATCGTGGTGGTTCTCCTTTGTGAGTTTTCCCATCTGGGAGGCTAGAGATGACGAAGTGGATCTGTGGGAAAAAGGATTGAAGAACGAAGTCCTCAAGAGACATGATCAGAGATTGGAGATTCTGAAAATGAAAGCCCCCCATGTTTGGAGAGTTCTAATTGACGACAGAAATGCACTAATGGCTGCAAGGCTCTCATGGATCGTAACACAAGCACTGATAAAGAACAAGCATATTGCAATGTTAGCTCTAACCGGCGCTGCCCATGTGAATGGCATCAGCAAGCTGCTTAGCTCGCCAGCACATATCAAAGAGGAATTGCGAAGATCTGGACTCAACTTCACACCTCCTCGATTAATCAGAAGAGTACGTGTAAACTAAGAATGCGCGCAAGACTAACAAGCCTATTATGGCCCAGCTAGGTATCACGCGAATTCTCTGATTAACGACGCTTTACAGCAGCAAAGTATTTTAGTCCACTATTCTAATCATACACCTTGAGGAGACTAAATTGCCAGTAGCATTTGTACTGATAAACACAGAGATTGGCTCGGAAAGCGAAGTTCTCAAAACATTGAAAGGCGTCGAAGGAGTTGTAGAAGCCTATGCAGTATACGGCGTATACGACGTCGTTGCAAAGATTACGGCAGATACTATGGACAGGCTTAAGGAGATTGTCACTTGGCATGTTAGACGACTTGACAAAGTTCGCTCAACTCTAACAATGATCGTAGTTGAAGAACCTGGCACATAGCAAACCCTCCCTTTTTCACCTGCATAGCTTTTTAACAATGTGCGTGAAAAAGACCACTGACGCTCGATGGCTACTATCCATATTGGCTTCGACGATACTGATTCCCCAGCAGGTGGGTGCACAACATACATCGCAGCATTGCTAGTTGAGAAGCTTCAAAAGATGGGAGTGATCTTCAAGGACTACCCTAATCTTGTCCGGCTGAATCCTAATGTGCCTTGGAAAACTCGAGGCAACGGGGCTCTTTGCCTACGAATTGAATGCAATACAGATCTGGTTGAGGAAATATTCGACATAGTTACGGACACCGTGGAAAAAAACTCACAATTAGGAGTCAAGAATACAGATCCAGGTGTTGTGTTTCTGAGAGGAGATACTATTCCAAGAGAGATCCGAATCTTTGCAAGAGAGACAATTCAAAGCATTGTTACACTGAAGCACGCCTTAAAACTCCTGAGAAGGTTTGGTGCAGAAGCGTTAGGTTATGGCAGCCGAGACGGCCTAATCGGTAGCCTAGCCGCGGTTGGCGAGACTCTTGAAGGTGATCACACTTTTGAGGTAATAGCATACCGAACGCCGAAATACCTGGGCACATTCAGACAAGTAGATCCTACCTCTGTCAGAGAGATGGACAAGAAAATGAGAGCCTTAACCTTCAACAATGTTGATCCTGAGCGCCGACGAGTGTTAATCACACCGCGTGGCCCTGATCCTATCCTATACGGAATCAGAGGAGAAACTCCAGAGGCCGTTGTGAAAGCTCACGAGATGATCGAGTCTTCTGAGCCAGTGGAGCGATGGGCTGTGTTCCGCACGAATCACGGGACAGATGCTCACCTAAAGAGGGCTAAAGACATCAAAGAAATCAAGCCGTACAAGCCAGTTATTGCAAGAGGATTCGTGGCCTCAGCACCCAGACTGGTTCCGAAACGACACAGGATTTTCTCATTGAAAGACGAATCAGGAGAAATAGATTGTGCAGCATATGAGCCAACTGGTACATTGCGAAAGATTGCAAGAAATCTTATAGCGAGCGATCAGGTGGAGGTTTGTGGAGGGGTAAGACCAGCTTCAAAGGATAATCCTATCACGGTCAACTTGGAGAAAATCAGAATACTGAAACTTGCACCCAAGCTAAAGCTACTCAACCCTGAATGCCCCAAATGCGGTAAACGGATGAAATCAAAGGGTGCGAAACAAGGCTTCAAATGCTGGAGCTGCGGCTTCAACTCCTCAGTCAGTAAAAAGATTGCGGTTGAAGAGGAAAGAGGGATCAGACCAGGACTCTATATTGCCTCTCCAAGATCACAGAGACACTTGACCAAGCCTACAATCCGTTACGGAAAAGAAAAAACCGGGAAGCTTGGAAGAATGATTGATTATTGGCATTCTCTATAAACTCATTCTTCTCTTGCCTTGAACATCTCAAGCAGCAGATTATACAGGTCCTCTCCCCCCTCGATCTTTGTGAAAAGTTCCTTCTCCGCTTTCAAAATGCGACCTACAGTACTATGAGTCTTACGCCATTCCAGTTCTTTCCACATCAACCTATAGTTCTTAAGCTCAACCCAAGCTCTGAATGTGAGAATAAGAAACATACCAAGAGTCAAAACAAGATTCAGCAAATACACTTGAAGCAAATCCATCGACCAGCACCACTTTCAAAAGCCTATGACATACACATTGGATTTAATCCTATCTCCGGAGTAGACACATTTAGTGCTCACGGCGGAAGTTTCCAGATTCACGTTGAGTCCACACATGTACTATTGGCCTGAACGTATATTTCTCTCAAATCAAACGCTTGAGCGGAAACACTGATGTTCGCTTGAGGGATGCTTGCCTCAAAGGATACCAGGTAGGTTCCGTTGCCATAGTCTGTCAACAGATAGTTATCTTGAGTTTCCGCGGGCAACCAGCTGCTGGAATTCTGAAAGAGAATACTAGTGTTCTTTGCCAGTGCAGGCTCTCCCTCGTTCAAAACTTTGCATGTGACATTGACTTGCTTCGTGTCACCTTCTACTGTTCTATATGTTCCGTTTAGTGTAATTGAGGTGCTCACGTTTGCTGCATAAGAGAGCTCAACATATACTTCGTTATCCAGAAGATACAAACTGAAATTTGCGGAGGAGCTTGAAGCTCCTACGCCTTCGTTGTTCCATGATAGACAAGTTCCGTTTGTATACGATGAGTTGTTTTCAAGCGTGAAATTGAGCATTGGCCTACCGAACTCGTACATACCTCTGATCAGAGCTATCCATTGTTCCAATTCATCGTTGAGAATTGTGTAGGCTTCTCCAACTGAAATTTCAGCTAGGCTTCCTGTAACTATGTGTTTGGAGCCCAGCTTGACAGCAAGCACAAAGTCAATTGCTCGCAGGGTTTGGGCTCCTGTAACTGATCTGCCTGCCTCAAGGATGTATAGCTGTGTTGATAGCATGATAAGACTTACGACTAGCACAGCGATCACAAGTATTTGGCCTCTATTACGATTCCGTAGCGCTCTCATACTGTCTTCACCTAGCAGTTGCCAACTGCAATCGAATGGAATAAATATCGCCTGATGGGCTTGGGCTGGCGCAAGGATACCGAGTTGAGACTAACCATAGATCGATAAGCGCGCCATTTGAAATACAAGCATCATTAAGAAGCTGCATGTTTTCATCATAGATTGAGAGGTTGTAACATATGCTAACTGGCAATAGTGCGCTTACAGTCTCAGTCAACCTAGTCCAATTCCTATCATCAATGAGTCTACCTAGCTCACCGTTACCATCCAATGAAATTAGCGCCTGCATACCTACAGATGTCAATGAATCATCGGGTCTAGGATCGGTTGAAGGACTGATTGAAGTTGCCACTGCAAAAGCTGAGAACAGCAGGAGAATTGATAGAAACGCCTCGACAGTTCTCATCTGCCCACGTTCATTACTCATCATAGTTTTCCGCATTCCTGCAGCTTATCACGGCCTCATATAACACAGCGTTTATGCTCACTATGTAGGTTAGAGCAATGGTTTTCGATCTTGCAGGCGAATCCCACATATCGGCCCCTATTTCTAGCGGTAACTGAGGGTACGAGGTCCATTCTGCGAATGAAGTTGATCCGTTGCTTCCTATGAGTACAAAGATCATAGGGCTCACGTCCAAAAGATATGGGATGTTGTACTCTTCCGTCTGGTTCCCGATGTCATTACGTGTGAGGTTGAAGCCATAGTTGTACGTGAAGATGTATACGTTCAGAATGTCTACTTGGGGATGACTGAGAGAAACATTCAGTATGTGGTTTGCAGGGCTTAGTTTGAGAAAAGTCTTGTTCGGTTCTGGGGGATCAGAGTTATGACCTAAGCAATACGTGCTGAATGCCATCATCTGAGGATTTGTACTAGCCTTTGCGAAGACGAGTAGTGAGGCAGCTGCTTCTATCGCATTCGGCAGACTGGCATTCATGATTCCTATGCCGCTGGAATTCGTTGAAGATGAGACTTTGTCCACGTAGTTTTCGGTCACGAAATAGGATTGAAGTGAGGCAGAAATCGGAAATCCAGATTTATTTGTGATGATCTGAAAAGTGTAGATGGTTTCATTTTCTAAAGCCTCATACGAGATTAGACTTATGGATGCTTCAAAAAGGAAACGAATCTCTACGCTTGAAGGAACGAGTTCAATTCCTATTCCCTTAGCAATGTCCGAGTAGGAAATCGCGAACACATTCTCCGAATTCAGCCGTGAAACCTTGTCGATATCCAACGCATAAGGATGGCTACTTGTCGAGGCCAAACCAAAAGCTTGTGGAACAACACTTACTATCTTACCCCAGTCTGGTGGATTTCCGGTGCTTAAGAGCAAATATTCTGTAAATCCTTCTGCGTAGTCAAGGCCTCCAAGGCTTGACATGTCCTTCAGGTGGGGCTGGACGACTTTGGCTGTGCCAACCATGGCTGATGCAATGAGAATTACCATGAGAGAGCAGGCAAAGAAGGTGTCAATTGAAGATGCTGGCATTCAAGTAACTCCTTAAATCGGTGCAGCTCCAACCATTCCCAGCAGGTAGTTCTGCGAGAAGAAAAGCGAGATATAGCCAGTTACAGCCAACATTCCTGAATACTTGAAGCCCGCAGCAAAGGTTCCTTCGCTGATTTTTCCAATAAAGAATCCTGACATCCAGCATTGAAAAATGATACCTATTGAGAACATCATAATTTGCTGCTCCATAGCGGCGAACATTGCTGGTGACGCTCCAGGAGCGGTGATTTGCGTAAGAACGAAGATAGTTATTGCCACTATGGAAGTTGTAAGAGCTATAAGTACGCTCCATACGAAAGCTAGCAAGACGTATGGTTTTAAGGTCGAACGTTTGTTTGCTTCGATATCTCTGTTCTTCTCACTGTATTCTGACAGAATCTCCAGTGCGTTTGCGTCTCCTCCGCCAAACTCTATTGTCTCGATCAGGATTAAGAAATAAACGAGCACGGGCCAGCTTCGGATTCGTCTTCTTACGTTGCTGAAAATTCTTCTGAGAGGAACTCCCCACTCGATTTGACTGCGAATGAGCTTCAGGATTTCACTGAATGATCCGTATCCAGTTCTCTTAGTGGCATGTATGATGCTCTTGATTGGGGAAAGCCCAATCTTTCTGGACTCAGTTACATCTCTGAGGAAGCTAGGCATAGCCTCTTCTGCAGCAAGATTTGTCCTTGCTATTTTCCAATAGACAAATGCAGGAGCCAGTGATGCTGTCAGAAGAGAGAAGGCTACCAATCCTGGCAGAGTGAGGATTTCAATGACAACTCCTAATTGTGGGAGAAACATCACTGCTCCGAGAAAGCCCAATGAGGCTCCAGCGGAAAGCAACGCAATGCGATAAGCCTCCTTCACAGATAGCAGGTTGCTTTGGCGGGCAAGGTTTGCTATCGCCATGAAGACAAATGTTATGAAAGGCGTTGCCAGGAACATGAGTGCGTACATGAGTGGCTCCGAAGCAGAAGTGGACAATCCAACGGACATATACTCAAAGGTTGAGGTCGTTCCGATAACGACGTACAAAATGTATACACACAACGTAACAATAAGCATTACAGCATATGCTTCGACCAATGTTCCTAGTCTCTCAATTGATCTAAGTGCAGCGGCGCTTTGGGTTTCCAGAACTGAACGGAGCTTAGTTCTCAAGAAGCTTACCACGTTTATGCCGCTCTTGACTGAAGAGACGTATCCTCCGAGAAAATCACGGTAATTCTTTGAAGTAGCGTCTTCTGCTTTTTTTCGCATTACTGTCAACGGATCTCGACCTAAAACTTCCACTTGCCTTACAACTTCTTTTGCTTCATTCTGTGTTTTCGGTAACAAGCTGATTCGACACATCTTCTTCCAAGCGTCATAAACTGCAACTCCACTTGCAGCCATCAGAGTAAACAGCATCACGGTGAAAGGGAGTTCTTTGTCCACTTCTGTCGCTTTCTGTTTTCCGGACAATAATGAGAGTAGCGAGTTGAGTAGTCTCAAAGGATTCAGCGAAGATGCCAACTTCTCTCACCCGTCTGACTTGCTTGGGGGCTCAGAACTGTAGTAGTATTTGCTCAGGGCATCGTTAACATCTCGATAGTCTCGAATGTTGTGCTCAGCCATGTGAAGTAGCATTTTCTTCCTCTTCGCGAGATCATCCAAAACTTGGTCTACAGTGACGTCAAGTTCTCTTGCGATCTTAGTCACTAGATAGCTATTGTTCAATTCCTCCTGAAATGTGTCTGTGGATGCACTCCAGGTGAAGACGTCTTTTGTCGAGTTGGCGTTTTTTATCTCTGTTACTCGCACGAATTTTCTGCTTGAAAGCCTTTTCTCACCACTTAAGAAGATGGGGGTTCTCACATGTTTCACGATGATTGCACAGTTCATCAGTGGAATTATGGATGAGGGGATATTCATAGGAGGTTGAGTTAATCTTTTGATAGCAGTTTCAACGTCTTCTGAATGTATCGTACATAGGCCTCCATGTCCTGTTGCGAGTGCTTGAAAGAGTACATACGCTTCTTCTCCCCGTACTTCTCCCACGATTATCAGATCTGGTCTATGTCTGACAGCAGATTTTATCAAGTCGTAGAGTGTGATTTCTCCTTCGCTCTCCACTCCGAAGCCTGATCTGGCAATCGTCGCAGTCCAGTTCTCATGGGGCAGGTTGATTTCAGCTACCTCTTCCACTGAAATGATCTTGAAGTTTGGTCTCACAAGACAAGCAATAG
Organism: Candidatus Bathyarchaeota archaeon; assembly: GCA_020352645.1. Classification (GTDB taxonomy): domain Archaea; phylum Thermoproteota; class Bathyarchaeia; order Bathyarchaeales; family SOJC01. The sequence goes on from CP070683.1 coordinate 1,662,509, forward strand.
CATTTAGTGCGGTTGTTTTCCCTGCGCCTGTTGCCCCCATTATCATCACTGACATTTTGTTTTCCATGAGAAGCCACAGGTACGCCGCTATGTTTTCATCTATTGTCTCGTTTTCGATAAGATCTATTATTGTGAATGGGTCTTCACGAAACTTGCGTATTGTAAAGCTTGTTCCTGAAGGAGTAGTTTCTTTCCCGTACGAAACTGCTAGGCGGTGTTGTCCGGGCAAAGTCACGTCGACGATAGGAAAGGCAATGCTGACGTGTTTTCCTGCTTTGTGGACCATTTTCATGACGAAGTCGTCGATTTCCTGCTCTTCTTTGAAGGAAATGTTTGTTCTGATATTTTCGTATCTTCTGTGCCAAAGGAAGATATTCTTGTTGATTCCGCTACAGCTTATGTCCTCGACGTAGGGATCAAACATAAGTGGATCTATTTTTCCGTAACCAACAATGTCCCTTTCTAGATAGTATGATATTTTCCTCAAACTGATTGGAGAAACAAATCTGACCATTTTCCGATGCGAGTCAAGAATTTCAGGCATCTGTGAGTGAAAGGACTCGCCTAAGGTTTCATCTCCTTCTGGCGCTAGGAGTTCGTATTCCAGAATATTATTCATTCTCAGAAGGAGATCACGTTCGTCTTTGCTCAGGAGTAATTCGTCGACAATGTATAGGAATGTTCCAGTGTCCTCGTTCTGTACTATAGATGCATAGGAAAATGGGGCGTTGAGAGGATAACTTTCTGCCTCTTCATATCCTTCAGGTACGGCGGCTCTCTTGAGGTTTAGGAACCCTGCTAGAGCCTCTTCTGATACGCTGAAATCAGATTCATCCTTTAATGTGTCTCTTTTTCCTTTCTTCTTCAACTTCAGCTTCATATGTCTTCACTCCAGATCTTGAGCCTCAGGCTGACTGAAGAATCAATTATTGAGCACTCAAGAACCGCGCGAGAGTAGTCACACGTGTAGTTTCCAGAGGCGGAAACTTGGTTCGGCAAGTATTCTTTGACAGCTTTGCCTGCTCCGGCTGTTGGTCCTAGACCTCCTTCCACCCAGGCTTTGGAGGCTTGATTGCGTAGTCGGATCCAGTATTGGTTGTTGCCGACAGCTGGAGGTAGGGACAGATAGATTGTGGAAGATGAATCTGAAGCAGCCGCTAACGTGACAAGTTCGTAGGCTCTGGATGCCACCAAATCGACGATTTTTTCTAGCTGGATCCATTCAGGAATGGTTCGGAAAGTTGCGGTGTAAGCAGTAAAAGCAGAAATTAGGATGCTTGAAACAGCGATTAGGGCGAAGAAAGAATAGATGTGGCTCGGCGTTATTGAAGGCACTTAAACATCTCCTTGAATCCTTTCGAGTGCTATGTTACAGACCAGAATCTCAACATCGATAATTGTCCCGTTTGCGTTGCTGGCAATTCTGAATTCGACTTGATCGCTTCTTTCGTCAAGAATCGCTCTCACGAAGAGGGTGTCAGTGGGGTTGGAAAGGTTGTAAGTTTGAAGGGCTGGGGTCACGCTTATACATTTGGCTTTGATGCTTGCTTGGCCATTTGCGACTAGTTCGGATGATTCGTTTAGATTGATTATATATATCCTTAGGAGGTTCTGAGGTTTCCCTTGACTCACTCCGGTTTCGATTACTGTTGCCAACGGTCGATATGTGAGTGTAAGTTCAGGCGCAATCTCTCCCGCCGATAGATAAAGCTGGGTCATTGTGTGTATGCTCTCGTTTATTATTGCTCTTCGGTCTCCTTTCATGTAAAAGGTGTAGGTGGCTGTATCAGCTGAGGGTAGCTGGTAAACCGCTTTTCCAATGCTGTTGTTGAAGACTGATGAGTGAAATGTATTGTTATCAGTGATATTGATCAATAGGGACCTTGCTGTTGGATAGATTCTGAATATTCCACCTGAATCGTCGAAGTTGTAGACGCTAGATGATCCTGGAGACCATTTGATGAACTCAATCGCATTCTCGAATGACTGCATGTTCTGTTTTGACACAGTGAAATTAAGAAGCTTGCCTTTTGCTTGGATCTTCGTAACAGAGACATAGTAGGTAGCAGACACGATCAATGTTAGTGACACAAAGAGCATGAGAAATGAAACGGGCAGTGCCGCAGCTCTTAGAGATAGCAAGAATTGTAGCTTTTCTCTTTTATTCTCTCTACGCAAGCGAAGTGCCCTCATAACTTACCTTACGTGAAGTTTCAAGCATTGCTTCTCAGCGAAGTCATAATACGATTTGTGTGTAAAAGACTACTACACATCAGAATGCAGCGTACATATTAGAGAACGCCGTATATTCGAAAAAAAAGGAAAAAAAGAAAGAGTTTTGATTTTTGTCTAAGCAGATGCTTGGACGTTGCTCTCTTTGTAGTATTGTGCGTTGGCTGTGAAGACGGTTATGCCTATTGTGACGCCGATGTCATTGACTGAGACGTGGTCTGGGTTGGCGATGTATACTATCATGGTCCAGCCTGATTTCAGGATTAGGTCGTCGCTGGCTTGTGTGAAAGTGAATGGTGTGGTGCCAACGGTTATGCTGCCGCCATCGGCTAGTGTGGAATTGAACGGAAGATCGGCGTTGATGGTGTCTTGGGTCTTGTTGTAGTAGACGGTGGTCCATACGCATTCTTGTCCTCTAACAGTGATCTTGTCCATGACCAAGTCACGGCCGCCGGTGTTGATGATCAAGAAGGCTGTCTCGGCAAAAGTCGTTCCGTTATGCCATGTATGAAGCTTGGTCACTTGTATGCTCTCTTCTTCGACTCTAGTTGTGGTTACGTTTATGGCGTAGAACGTAACAACAGTTGCTAGAAGCACTGAGACTACCAAGATAATCAGTGTCGTCACTACGGTGCTGAGTCCTCTCTTACTCTTCAAAAGACTTTTCATTGTTTTCTCTCCATTTTCGAAGGCAGTTTGCCCGCTATGAGATAAGATAATTTGTGCGTAGGACAGAACTACACATATGTTGGCAGCGTAGTCGACTTTCAGGGAGTTGTTTATAGTGAAAAAAATAAGGTGGGGTTTTTGGTTATGCTGATGCTTGTACATTGCATTCTTTGTAGTATTGTGCGTTGGCTGTGAAGATGGTTACGCCTATTGTGACGCCGATGTCGCTGACTGAGACGTGGTCTGGGTTGGCGATGTATACTATCATGGTCCAGCCTGATTTCAGGATTAGGTCGTCGCTGGCTTGTGTGATAGTGTATGTTGTGGTGCCGACGGTCACGTTTCCGCCATCGGTTAGGGTTGGTTCATATGAAAGATCGGCGTTGATGGTATCTTGTGTTTTGTTATAGTAGATGGTGTTCCATACGCATTCTTGTCCTCTAACAGTGATCTTATCCATGACTATGTCTCTTCCGCCTGTGTTTATTATGAGAAAACCTGCCTCTGCGAATGATGTGCCGTTGTGCCAAATATGCTGCTTGTACAATTGTATGCTCTCTTCTTGAACCCTTGTAGTCGTGACATTGATGGCATAGAAGGTAACCACCGTAGCGAGCAAAACGGATACCACAAGAATGATCAGCGTTGTAACAACTGTGCTAAGTCCCCTTTTGCTTGCAAGAAGCGATTTCATTGTCTTCCCTCGACAATCATTGATAAGATATATGCCTCTCTGAAGTATGTTCATTTGTGTGTAGCAAAATGAGACGCGTTTCTGCGATTAGAACCGACACTTATTCTTTCCAATACTATCGCAAGATGTGGTTTTTAAGACCTAAGACTGATCTCCAAAGGCTTCTCAGCTTTCCATAATTCAAAGAAGAGTTTGGAGAAGGCATTGACGAACGCTTCATAGTTTGTCCATAGAGCAGCAAGCTTCATACGTTTTTCCTTATCATTAGAATGCTCGCTTCTCTTTCTAATGAAAAGGAGAAGCTCGTCTTGATCTGTTAAGATGAAGGTTGGCACACCCTTGATATCCGAAAGTGAATACCGAACATCAGGAAGCCTAATTTTCTGCACAAAGAACTGGCTCTTCCGACAATTCTTAGTGAGAAGCTTTACTTCAAGTTTCTTTTTAGATAGTTTCTCAAGTCTATCTATAAGGCCTGAATGATACAATCTTGCAAGATCGTCTTCAGAAGCGAAAATGCTTGTTTTTGTTTCAGCTTTTTGCACAATCTCATTTGCCTTAAAGTCTACCTGTTCCTCACCCTCAAGTATTTGGAAAACCTCTTTCCTTTGATGCACAATTTCAGGGTGCGGGAGGGAGAGCCAGATTTCGATTAGATCCTTCTTCTTACGTTCCAGCTGCCTTATCCTAAGCTTCTTGGCTTCGATCAGAGCTTCAATCGCCTTTTCGAAAGGTGTGGCAATGAATTTGAGAGGTTTCTCGAAGACTGATGAGACTAAACCTCTTTTTTCTAAGTCTCGCAATATTCGATAAGTCTCAGTTCTGTGAAGGCTGAGTGCTTCGGAAATCTCGCTAGCCTTCCTCTCCCTTGAGCGGGCAAGATAAACATAAACTCGTATCTCATTCTTTGATAGACCGAGTTTCTGAAGCATGCTCTCAACAAGCTCTATGGATTTGATCGGACCCGTATCTTTTCTGATATATTTCCAGGTCCCCGCATTATCGTCATAAACCTTAACAACCTTTTGAGGTTTTTCCACAATCGTCTCCAAACTAAGCCACTCTCAAACATTCTAAATCTGAATCTTAGCGATAGTGATTCTGAATGTCTGTTCACCCTCTATTTTATACTTCTGAACTCACAATCTGAATCGAAAATCAACGTTACAGAACCTTATAGACATATTACCGAAGGGGACATAATAACAGATGTAAAATAAGCCGTATATTAAGACTGGAGACATATTTTTCATAGTTACCATCCGTTGCTGATGGCTAACCCAGAGGGAGAATCATGGCTTATTTCGGAGAAGAAACAGAAATCATACGCGGGAAAAAGTGGAACTGGCGAAATTTCAGATCCACAGAGACGTATCCTGTATCCAATAATCTCCTCGACTGGGTAATAGGGCAAGAACGGGCTTTGAACGAGTGTTATCTGTGCCTTGAAGAGTGGGTTCATAAACTTAAGAATCTAGAAAAAGAGAATTGGTATGAAGCGTGGAAAGATGCGAAAGGAGAAAAGCCAAACACCACTAAAGCACCCCCTCCGGGACCTTATCTTCTGCTGCTGGGTGATCCAGGCACTGGGAAATCTCTGATCGGGAGAGCTCTCGCAGCCCACCTCACGGAATTGTATGAGCAGCACAAGATTCAGCTCAAAGATGTCATTTGCTGGCAAAATGATATTGTACCTAGTGAGCCCAGAATCTCCTCTCACCCAGCAGGGGAAGCAAAGAAAATCATTTTCAAAGAAAAACTGAAAGAAACTAAGAAACTGTTTCTCCAAAGAGCCGGAATAAAGGCTCTAACCTATCTGATGATTGTTGTCGCTTCCGTATTCATGTTTGCAGGCTTCTATTACCTGTGGCAACAGCAGCTACAGTGGGATGCTAATATTTTGACGGCGTTCGGACAACCAGTACAAGAGTTCTATGGAGGAGACTTCACCAAGTACATGCTAGACGCGTTCGTTTCGATAGGCACAACCACCTTCTTACCTGCAGGCATGATGCTGATGTTCCTAATTCTAGTCGTTGTGCTTGGACGCTTTGGGATCATGGGAGGAGCAAAGGGTGTTGGCGGAGCGAAGGCGACAAACGTTCCTAAACTAATAGTTGACAACACACAAAGAGTGGCTCCCTTCATTGATGCAACAGGCCATGGCTCAGCTCAGCTGTTTGGTAGCATTGCTTGGGATCCACTGCAGACTGGAGGTTTGGGAACCCCTGAACATCAAAGAGTGTCCGCAGGCGACGTTCATAGAGCTCATTCCGGCATACTTTTCATTGACGAAATCAAAAATCTAAAACCATCTGAAGCGGTCACTTTGCTGACCGTGCTGGAAGATGGACAGCTGCCGATTACCTTGAGAAGCCGATGGGATGAAGGAAATACAGCTGCAATGGCTGTGGCAACTGAATCAGTGCCATGCATGTGCTTCCTAGTAGGAGCAGGCAACTTCGACAGCATAGGACAGGTTCATCCAGCTCTTATGGACAGGATTTATGGTTATGGCAAAGTCGTGAGAATGAATAACGACATGCCAAATACTGTAGAGAATCGCAGGAGATATGTTCAGTTTATTGCCCAAGAAGTTTCACGATTCCATCTACTACCATTCAGCAGAGAAGCTTGTGAGGAAGTGCTGGATGAAGGACGTAGGCGAAGCAACAAGAGGGATGGGCTGACAACAAGATTCAGACCGATGATATCGATAGTAAAAACAGCCGCAACCTTGGCTATCAAAGAAAGCTGTAAAATGGTTGAGAGAAGACACGTAAAGGAGGCAATCGAGAAGCACTGTAAAACAATTCAGAAGCAGATTCTTGAACATCAGATAAGCGAAAGAGGTAAGCTTCTTGACATCAGACCTGAAGGTGTCAGACTCGGCCAGATTTATGGCCTAGCAGTGGTTTCTGATCCCTTTAGCGGTGAAATGACTGGTAATGTGTTAACCGTTAAAGGGTTTCTGGACAAGAGGGACAACGGAAACAACAATCATCTGAAAGGATACTACAAAGTAACGGGAATCGCAAAAGGCAGGAAAGAACGGTTCATAACAGATAGCGTCGCGAAAGTACGAAGTGTAATTCTGCAGAAATATGGTGTAGATATCGCCCAAGACTACTTCACTCACATAGATTTTGCTCAAGCGTATGGAGTGGACGGGCCGAGTGCAGGTGTTACGATGGCCATTCTTCTGTGCTCATTGATAGAAGGCAAATCACTCAGACAAGACGTAGCAGTGACTGGTGAGATTAATGTCGGAGTTGACGGCGACGTTCCGGTTACTGCAATCGGTGGTCTTCATGAGAAGATCAGAGCTGCTGAAGCGTGGGGTTTCAAGAAGGTGGTAATTCCCGCGAAGAACTACAAGCACTCGATAGATCCAAGAGACTATGACATAAGCGTGGTTCCAGGCGAGACTTTGAGAGACTATCTCAAAGAATGCTTGGTTGACTATATTGCACCGTTCAGCACAACAGGAAATACAGATCAACCTAAATGAGGCTCACATCTCTACGTGCCTAGACTCTTTCTTTATGCAAGTTCCAATGCGCGCACTGATTCCCAACCATATAGGCCACGGAGCTTAGCGACCTATCGAGCAGCTCCAGCTAGACAATACTGACAGACATCTCCGGGTGCGTAAGACTCTGTAACGTACAAATTCTCTTATCTCCCGGAATGAACGTAGAGATGGGCAACAAGTGGTGAATTATACCATGGTTGATGGAGTAGAAGAAAGACCGCAGGTTCATAACGTTCTGCAGCACCAGCATTCAGAAAATGGCATTGGTGCTTCCATCGCCAGCGAGTCACCGAACACTGACGAAACTCAAATAGAGTATAAAGAGGATGAGAACGAACTCAACAACTCTCTAAGAGCGATTGGAGAAGAGACGACTAAGCTGGCCGAATACATACAGCAAGAAAGAAATCTAACACAGGACCTAAGCAACCTCCTGGTTCACGTGTTAAGAAGACTCAAGACTTCTTTCAATATTCCCCCCAGTGATTTGACCGTAGTCGGCCCGGCGAAAAAGATCGAGCTCACCGCAGAAGGATACTTGAGAATAACTAGGCGGGATGATAGTGTGAACTCAAGATTTCTAGCAGAACACTCTCCAGATACAGTCCTGAGCGTTATGATCACTGTCGTTCCGGAACTCGAGAAAGCAGTTGAATCATATCGCGAAAACATCACTAGAAGAGTCACACTCCTAGAAAAAATAAAAAGTGAGCTAAAGAGTCTACAGAAAGCGGTCTCATATGGGGAGAAAGAGAAGCTTAAACAAACCGAAAGCAACGGAGTACAGAGTTCGTCGATATCAAACAAAGTTAAAGATCAAACCGATAAGGGGTCGGAAAGTTGGGAAATGTAGCGACAGAAATCCGCAGCTTCTATTCGATAAGAGAAATGTGCGAAGCACTCGAGGAGGATATCCTGCAAAACAAAGGGATAGTGGAAGAATACAGCCAATGGCTTGGCTCATTCTTGCGAGATTCAGATGTGGCTCAGGAAAATGAAGAATGGAGAAAAACGTTAGAGAAGCTAGGAAAAGCGAAATCCAGAAGGAAGACCAAGAAAGCAAAGAAGAGGGGCAAGTCGGGAAGCAAGCAATGGTCGAGTGACCATTGGATTCAATTCAAAGAAATCATGTTGAGTGCGTCTGAACAGGGCGAAGCTGAAATACTTTTCGACGCCATAGAAAGCCTCAGTAATAAGGTAGATCGATTAGAAAAGGCCAAGGATTCTCTGTTAGAGCTAGAGAGGTCTAGACTCGGTGGCGACATAACATATATAGCATATTTCTGTGACGGAATACCTGAGAAAGTGGTTCTTCGCCATAGAAAAGACCAAGAATTCGAAAAGAAATTTCAGTACATGGCTGACTTCTCTATTGTGAAAGATGCGTAGTATGTGTGAGAGTGCTACTGCATATTGTCTGTAGCAAGTGTTTACACACAAACTGAAAATTGTCAACGCCTAGTCGTGAGTGGTTATTAGACTCGATAGAACTTATCATATGGGTGAAAATGGGGAATCAGAAATCAGCCCTTCAAATGCTTCATCAAGCGTTTCGGTCAACGTCAGAGTGAAAAGCCTGCTGGGGACTAAACTGGATGAAAACCAAGGGGAAGGAAGGGCCATCAATTTTGATGTAAAGGCGCAAATGGAAGAGCAACAACGGCGAAGTGGGCACATAAGCGTGGCTTTCGAATTGAATGTGGGAACCAAGCCGAGTGCTGTTAAATATTCGGTGCAGGGTGCCGCGATTATCGAAGGCAAGGATGAAGAGATAAGGAAAATGCTGGAAGTCAATCCTGAGACTCAAATCCCTTTTGTCTTCACAAAGGTGTATCAGCATGTGTTCATGTCAGTCTATCTGCTCGCCACTCTGATTGACGCTCCATATCCTCCTCCAAACTTACTCTCTTCGAGCGAGCAATCTGCTGAGCAGCCAGCAGCACAAATGGTGGCAGGCTATGAATCCAGGAAGCGGGAGGATTCTCCGCAACCAGTGCCTACTCCAGCATCGCAAGAAGGCGCTCCCCCACAGCCAGCAAACGTATCCGCAGAAAAGGCAAGCGGCCTTTAGAATATTATAGTGTTTGATGAAGACCTCTAATTCTCTAATGCAGCTGCTGACGTATTAATGAAAATTCTAGCAAACTTCTTTATCAAGTCCCTTTGGCTATAGACAGCACAGCCTTCTCTGAAGAACTCGTTCATCCTTTCGCTTTCAATACCCACCCCAATCACCTGAACACCTCGTTTCTTCATCGCGTCCACAGTCTCCCTAAGTTCGGCTGATATATTCGGGTAACCGTAGGGCCATCCATCGGAGAGAACAATCAGAAATTTCTGTTCATCAAATCGTTGATTGAGAATCCTTCCTGCGACTCGAATAGCATCAGGCATATATGTTAACCCTTGGAATTCTAATCCGCCTATTCTGGCACGAACTCTTGCCGAATACGCCTCCGATGAATCTTTCAACACATATAGGCAATCATTAAATGCATAGAAGGACCATGAACCCGGGTCCATCAACAATTCCTTTGTTGCTTCAGCCACGCAAATTGCCAAAGCTCGCCCCAAATCACCTGTGATTCTCATACTTGCACTTGCATCGAATAGGAGGCCCCAAGCATAGCTTCTGCTCAGATACTCATTCTCCATAAAAACATCTGTTCGTGGACTTCTACTAGCGATTTTTTGCACAACCTCTGTGAGATCTAACTGCCCTCTTTCCTTTCTCGGATCTTCGTCTAACGCATCTTGAGCTACCCTCAAACTGTCCAGAAGACGCCTGCTTCCTCCCCTCAACAAAGTTCTAGCTCTCAGATACTGAGTATAATCTTCTTCAGGGAAAAGAACAGATTCAAACCTTGTGCCTTTGAGATGCCTGCGAATCTTGCTCAGGATTTTTTGCCTCCGCGCTTTCTTGTGGAGCCAAGAATCAAAAGCTTGAATGGCTTCCGCATCTACCTCTCTCCCCCAACAAGATTCAATATTTCCTCTCGGCACATTCCCGCCTAAGGTTTTCATCGATTCTCTGAAAATCTCTTCAACGCCACTATCATGTGGCTCGAATTCCTGAATGAAAACACTGGAAGGGCCAATCAATTCAGTGTGGGGTAAGGAAGGAGCTTCTAAGACTGGGCCATTAGATTCAAGAGTATGGATTAGACTCGCCGTAGTGTCACTAGCCTTTTCGTCAAGGCGCTTTTCCTTACCGTTGAGTGCTTCAGCAAATTCTTGCCTGAGCGAAAACACCATTGCTGCCAACCTGGATACTACGGCCTCTTCAGTTCGCTCAAGTTTTCCCTTTGCGATGCCTACGTTGATCTTTGCTAACAAGGACGCCATAATTCTAGTAGCAGGATTAAGGATGCGCTTACTAGGTTTCATCCTCAGAAAAGCCAGAGAATCTGCAAAAGCCAAATCCTGAAGCTTATCAGGTTGGTTTACCAGAATGTAAGCATTGGCCAATGCATCAGTAACCAAGGTTTGACAGAACCTCTCCACAAATGGGGGCTCTCCTTTAAGATCACAATGCATTTCATCATGGATCAAGGTGTGCGTGGTCAGATGCAAGACGCAGGCTCGAAATAGTTTGCCGACTTCAGCCTTCCCGGACTCTTCTTGAAGTAGGTATCCCAGAAAAGATATCTGCTTATCCGCTTGCATCTTGGGCAATGGTAGGATGATCTCGAAGCCACTGTTTTCTCGCCTGAGGATTGGTTGCTGTATATCGGGGTTCAGACGAATCTTGGTATTCCTGTTATCTTTCTGAAGCGAGACAGCCCAGGCATAGTCGAGAAATCCCATTTGAGCTACCGCATGCTTTGGTTTCCTTCGGGCTTGGGGAAGATGGATTCGATGATGCGCCTAACGTCATCTTGCACTTCGGAATTGTCACTCGTCAAAGCAATTATCGTCTCTTCAGCAGCGACATTGGCTGTGTTGCCATCATGGATTAGAGTAGCCCAATTTATGAGATCCCCTAGTGAAGGTCCATAAGGTATGTCCCCTGATTTATACTGCCTTCTGAGCTCAGCGCCTGCTTGAACGATTTTGTAGGCAACGTCTTCATTTACCTTTGCGCGATTCCTTAGCATTTCAACCTCGACTGATGAGATTTTGTCTCCAACACTCGTGTAATCGAAGTTTATCCATACCGCCATTCGCCTTCGCATTGCCGCGTTCAGCGGCTTCGTGCCAGCAAACTCGGCTGAATAAGGGTTCATGCTGATAACTAGATAACCATACTTGTGTCTCTCAACAACCTCATTGTCTTTCTCGTTCAGCACCAAATGACCACGAGTGTCGAGGACTGGATTAAGCCTTGTGGCTACGTCCTGCTTCATCATATTGGCTTCATCTAAATACATTATACCGCCTTGTCTGAGCCACCTAGTAACCATCCCGTCAATCCAATTCTCTTTCCCGAGTCCGATGAAGCGTCCAATCAGATCATATGAAGATGTCTGAAGTCCACAGTTGACTTCCCAAACAGGCAGTCCGCAGAGCTCCGCTACAAGATAAACAATATGGGTTTTTCCAGTTCCTGAAGGGCCTATCAGAGAACACTGTTTGAAGTAATAAAGCGCTCGGACTATCCGCTCGACATAGTGTTGTCCACTATCAATGTATTTTGGAGTGCTCTTGGGAATCATGTCCGCAAGGTGTGCGAAACTGTAGTTTGGATGAAGATCATATTTCCCAATGTCATACTGATTGTAGAGGGGAGATTGAGACATCGGGCGTTCCTTGTTTATGGACACCGTTATTTTGTAGTTATCTCTTCGAATTGAGGTGACCTTTCGGATTCTGCTATCTTCTTCCTTTTCTCTTAACCCTTGGTGTCCATAACTCAAAATCTGAGGCCTCTATTCGTATATTGACTGATGGAGAAAATATAAATATTGCGTACTACGACTTGCGATACGCTATTCTTATCTGGGAACTCCACCGTCAAAGACTGTTTGTCTTCCACAGTCATTGAATGGGTAATGTGTGTAAGGGGCTGCAACATACAAGAGTTTTTAGTTCCGCGACATTGAAGACTAGGCAAAGGAATGCTCCTTATGAGTGAAGAAGCTAGTACTCAAGGGAAGGTGCAGTTTCCCGTTGAAGGTAGCTTGGTAAACACTAAGGAAACTCAAGAGACCCTTCAAAACCTTGTCACGTCACTAAGAATGATGCACGGTGACATTGGACAGATTTGCGAACTAGCTTCTGAGGAGAGAAATCTGGTAGCAGCATTTATCGAATCGCTCTCAAAAGTCATGAGGCCTCTCACCAAAACGTTACCAGTTTCATCTCAAGTATTTCCAAGAAACGGGGGGAAAGTGATCAAAGCGTGCATTGATCATCATGGACACCTACTAATTCTCGATGAAAATGGACAAATGGAACTCAAAGATCTTGGACATCCAGAGAACCTTAATCTCATGATCAGCGTTGCTGAAGATGTGTTGCCGAAGCTCGGCGAGCTCACAAGAGCTTATAGACAGACGCTGGAAAATCGAATCAGTTTTCTTTCAAGCATCACGAAGGAAATGCAGAAAATATCTAAGGCATTGGCCACGGCCTTGTCAGGTGCAAACACTTGAATATGTCAAGACAGTAGTCAGCTACCCCTTCTCCAAATCGCAAGCAGGAATCTGAGTTTCTCTTCAAATGATGTATCTTCAGTCCAGAATTTCACAAGCATCATAAGCATGACTCCCATGAGTAAGAACAGAATCTGAATGATGGAATTTCTAATATCCGTCTCTTTGTGAAGTTCCGGGATTAGATCTGTTGTAGCCACGTATATGAAACCGCCCGCTGTGAAAGCCAAAATGTAGCCTAGACTTGGCAGATAAGGGAGAAAGAGATAGGTGAGCAAAGCACCGGCTAAGGCCAAGAGTGCAGTGAAGAAGTTGAACATGAGAGCCTTTGCCTTTTCAAAGCCTCCGTAGACAAGAACTCCAAAGTCGCCAAGCTCCTGTGGCACTTCATGCAGAAAAACTGCTGCGGTGGTGACTATTCCTAGAGAGTGCGAAGAAAGGAAGCTTGCAGCTATAGCGATGCCATCGATAAGATTGTGTATACCATCACCTAGAAGGTTGAGATATGCGAAGGCGTGAACAGGGCACTCTCTTTGATGACAATGACGCCAGATGCTCTTTTCAAGGATGAAAAACACAACTAAGCCGAGCACAACTGTTATGGAGACACTTTCATCAAGCATTGAGTAAGACTCCGGGATCAAGTGGAAGAAGGCTCCCCCAAGCAGTCCCCCAGATGCGAAGCTGACGAGCATAATTAGTATCCTCTTTAGGAGCCGCTCTTTCAGAGCCAGAAGCAAGGCTCCGGCAAGTGAAATGGCACTCACTGCAATCGTTGACACCAATATCCACGTTAAGGTCTGCACGCCACATCAACCACCAGCATTGTTACTTGAGCTATTAAAAATGTCCCTAGTCTTATAAGGCGGGACCAAGTGCTGTGTCGTTCGCGAGGTTGCGGCTTTCATAGCAGTTAGCACATGTTGTTACAGGCCAACCATTTTGACTTGTTCGACTTGAAGTGATGGTACAACTGAGCTTGAGAACTGTTTGGCGTCATTGCCTACTTGTGAAATTTGTCTGAACCAGTCAAATGCGTTTCCAGAAATCATGCCGTTCTTTATGGGATGTTCAATCTGACCATTCTTCACGTAGAATGCACGAGAAAGCTGCGCACTCACCAGTCCAGAGCCTGCTTGAGGAAATCCAGACATCGATTCTACAAGTACTCCATTCTGCAATTCACTTGTCAATTCTTCTTTGCATTTGCGACCCCCCTCAATCAAGAGGTTTGAGGGGTAAATTTCTGGCTTTGCTCTATATCCGCTTCCAATAATCATCTTAACTAAATCAAATCCTCCAGCAGAACGAGACGCGTTCGCAGTATTCTCAGCCTTCAGCGTGTTTGCAGAGGTTGTGTCGTGAAGGAAGCTTCTCAATCTGCCTCTGTCCACCAACACTGTGGCTCTGGAAGAAGACCCTTCATCATCGAAACTTCGAGAAGAAAAGCCACCGCTAAGTGTTGAGTTGTCTATAATTGTCAGATTCGAAGAGGCGACAAGATTCCCGACTTCCTTCGTCCAAGGTGATCTTCCAGCCATTACGGAGCTGGCTTTCAACGCATCAATCAAAACATGGACTGGTTGATAAGAAACAGCCTCTGGACTGAAGATGGCCGTTCCTTCAAAACTCTTTAGAGGCTTCGGCTTGAGCATCTCTATAACCATTTTTCCAACATTTCGACCAACTTTCTCTGGAGTTAGCTTCGACGAGCGGCTGAAAACTGAGTCGCTACAGCCTGGAGTCACTTCACAATTCTGCTTTCCGCTTCCAACAAGATAAAGAATGCATTTTGATTCTCGCTCTTCAAAGTCTACTCCTGAGGTGTTATGAATCCCACGCCACCTAGATTGGAAAATCACATGACCATCTTTTGCGATAACTCTCTTGTCCACGTCTTCAGCAGCTATCATTGCTCTTCTGGCTATGTCCACTGCGTCCTCGACAGTGACCTCGTTAACCCGCTTGTCGAACAATCCAGCAACGCTTGGCAACTTTCGACGACCTGCGAAGGCAAAGTTCTCTATCTCTGAACTGGTTTTGGAGGCATCATATGCTTTTTCTGCAGCTACTCGTACTGCTTTTTCTTCCATGGCGTTTGTGCAGGCGAAACCAACTTTGCCCTTGGAAGTCGCCACTCGAAAACCAACGCCGGAATCATCCATCAAGTTCTGAGTTAGAATGTCGCCATTTCTAATGGTGACCTCTGTCTTTGTTGTGCTTGTGTAAAATGCCTCAACCTGAGCGTTTCTCTTGGCTTCAATATGATGGACAGCCTTGCCAACGAAATCTTTGAGGATTGCCCAGTTTTTGTCTAAATTCATTGTTCAGCCACCCGATCCTCCGACCAAGATCTCGCAGCGAATAGAAGGAACGATACGACCTTGCACAGCAAACTGATATTTCCCACAGGCTCCAGGGCGGAGAACTGCCTCTTTGCCAACGGCGTCAACCGTCTTGAAAACGTCTACAGCATTTCCAGCGACATTTGCGCCTCGAAACTCCTCACCTAATTCTCCATGCTTGATACTTTGAGCTTTCTGGAATCCGAAGGTGAAATCCGCATTGGAATCTGCTTGACCGCCGAAAGTTCCTTCGAGAAATATCCCTTCTTTCACCTCTTCCAACATTTCCTCTTCCGAATAGTCCCCTTCTTCGATTCCGATGTTAGTTTGTCTGATCAAAGGTTCCACACTATAATCCCACGCATGAGAGTTACCGCTTGGTGTGGATCCAGATAGGGCAGCGCTTGTTCTATCATGCATAAATGATTCGAGAACACCCTTTTCGATGAGGACTGTACGTTTCGACTCAACTCCTTCATCATCGAAAGGAAGGTAACCTAGACCATTCTTTACACGCCCGTCGTCGTAGATCGTTATAAGTTTCGAAGAAACAAGCTGGCCGATTCTTTCGCCAAATCCGCCGCCTGTCATTGCCAAGTCTGCTTCTAATGGATGTCCTATTGCTTCATGTAGCAAAGTAGCACATAAAGTGGGATGGATGACTACTTGGAATTTGCCTGATGGTGGAGCTTTTGCCTTCAGGAGTCTGGCAGCGTCTTGCGCGACACTTCTGCCTAGGTGAAAAGGTGGAACTGTGTCGAAAATCTCGAGGCCACCTGTATGGCCAATGTTTTCTGAAGCTGGGCACATCTGACCATTCTCTTTAGCAATTACGTCGACGAACAATTGAACTCGATTAGTTTTTTGATGGATCTGGACTTCTTCAGAATCTAGGAAGTACTTGTCATCTTCTATGCTTACATAAGTGGCCTTTACGTCAACAACTTGCTTGACTTCGTTTGCGCCTCGGTAGGCTTCTAATGGAATCTCAGCTATTTCGTCAGGCGACATCTTTAGCGGTGGTCTCTTGCCAGTCGCGGACACGTCTGCCACTCTTGCTTTGGCAGGCTCAAGATGAATCTCTTCGTTCCTTGCGTTTGCTGATGCTTTAGCGAGTTTCAGAGAAATCTTCAGAGCATTTCTTAGGCTTTCAGAATCAATGATGTTTGTCGAGCTGAAGCCCCAAGATTTGCTGTCGACAAGAGTCCTTATGCCGACACCTCGCAGAGACATACTAGAGAAATCTTCCACGATTCCATTCCTCACAGTACAGGTTGTGATCGTCCTGCTTTGCCTTCGAAGCTGCACTAGGTCTGCTTCGCTGGCGACAGTGGTTTGCAGGCATTCCTCAAGAATCCTAGACATAAGTGTCAACTCCTCAGTTAGATTCTGAACGTAACTATAGCCTGTGTTGGTAAATCTCTTTTGTGTATTCATAGGAAGAATAAGAGAAGAGGAATCGGTGCCGATCTTGCCCAACCAGTCTTTAGCTAGGTTCTACTCTAGCTAAGAGCAATGATCACTCTTTTGTCACTTTTCATCTCTCCGCAGAAGAAAGAGGGAAACTGCCACTGCACAATCAGGTTTTTTGAAGACGTAGACAAGTTTCTAATCTTAATAAGCTGTAATGTAAAGATATTCGGGAAAACTCATGGTTTTAACTGCCGTAGAGATTCTGAAGGCAAGGAAAAATCTGGAAGGGCTGATCTATCACACGCCCTTAACACATTCCAAGAATCTCAGCGCACTATGTGGTGCTGAAATTCACATGAAATGGGAAAGTCTTCAAAAGACTGGATCCTTCAAGCCACGTGGGGCCTTTAACAAGATAACTTCTCTGACGACAGAGGAGCTTAGCAGGGGAATCATCACTGCATCATCTGGAAATCACGCTATGGCGGTAGCCTTTGTGGGGCGAAAGGTGGGCTCAAGGACCACAGTGATAATGCCCGAGAATACGCCTAGGGTCAAGGTGGAAAGATGCAAAGCTTTTGGAGCAAAAGTGATTCTACGAGGGGCCAACTATGATGAATCCCTTGCTTACTGTGAGACCCTGTGTTCAACGATTGATTCAATCTATGTATCCGCCTTCGACGACGACAAAGTAATTGCTGGCCAAGGGACCATTGGCTGTGAAATACTGGAGGAAATGCCCGAAGCAGATACTATCATTGTACCTGTTGGTGGAGGAGGGCTTATTTCAGGAATATCTCTGTGGACTAAAACAGTCGCTCCGAACGTAAAGGTAATTGGTGCCCAGTCAACATCTGCTTCTACGATGTATGAATGCTTCAAAGCAAAAGAAATAGTCGATGTTCCAGTCCCATTTACCCTAGCTGATGGTCTTGCTGGAGGAATCTCTCAAAAAACACTGGATCTTTCAATTAGATATGTCGACGAGATAGTGCTTGCTGAGGAGAAAAAGCTGAAGAGTGCAATCCTGTGGGTCTTAAAGAATGAGAGTCAACTGCTTGAGGGCGCAGGAGTTGTTGGCGTAGCAGCAGTAATGAATGGAAAGATCGACCTTACACCGGATGAAAAAGTTGTCATAGTCAATTCCGGTCGAAACCTTGATCTAGAAACTCTAAATCTAGTGGAATGAGATATTGAGTGAAGTAGCAGTTTACTTCATTAGAAGGCTAGTAGAGAATTCAGCATATCTTTATGAGTTTGATGTTGTGTAGTTTTAATGTTTCACATGAATGATGCTGAGTTGGAGGCCATACGACGAAACAAAATGAGGGAACTCCAGAGGAGATTAGCATCAAAACCTAGAAAAACCGAATTGGGCGGCGTTGATCAGATCAACGCTGATGGAGTATTAGACACGATTTTTAGAGGCAGGGCATGGGAAATCTTCAACAACGCAAGGTCTCAATATCCTGACATAATGAGCAAGTTAACACCTATACTGATCAAATTGGCGCTCTCTGGTAGACTCAAGGAAGTAACAGGAGAACAACTCTACCTTTTCTTTAGAAAGCTAGGCATAAGAGTGAGCCTAGACACGAAGATCAGATTCACAGAACATGGAAAGCTGAAATCATTGTCCGACAAGATAAAGGAAGATCTTTTGAAAGAGTGATCGCTGCAACTCACATCTGAAAATAGTGGATATTCCATGATTGTAAAAGAAATCACTGCAAAAAGCATCCTATCAACGTCGAAAGTCATGGATTACAGTCTTAACCCCTATATCGGATGTGAGCATGGCTGCACCTACTGCTATGCACGGTACATGAAGCGTTTCACTGGTCACACCGAACAATGGGGCGAATTTGTGGATGTGAAGATAAACGCGCCAGAATTACTACAGCATGAAATTAGAAAGAAGAAAACCGGCCGAGTGTGGGTAAGCGGAACATGCGATCCATATCAACCTCTTGAAAAGCAGTATCGACTCACACAACAATGTCTTGAGACATTGTCAGCACACAGTTGGCCTGTGACAATCCAAACGAAATCTCCTCTTGTAAGCCGAGACTTGGAATTGCTCAA